>NZ_BMRN01000056.1:366-33235 GCF_014648655.1 Streptomyces atratus | reverse complement strand
CCCGCCTCGGCCAGATCAGCCCGATCGCCTACGAACAACGATCAACTACGCTGGCCACCGCCGCATGACAACCGGTGTCCACGATCAAGGGGAAAGCCCCCACCACCCGCCTTGAAACCCGTGCCTTACTCGCTCACCGCTGCAGCACACCAAGCCATGGCCCACGATCCACATGCCGCACCCATGGCGCTGAGGAAAACCGCAGCGCCACGGGACAAAACCGACGACACAGAGGTGGGACCGATACGTGAAACCCCAGGTCAGGAGGATCCCGCGATGCGCCAGTTGCCCTCCGAGCTCCCTGCACGGCAGATGAATTCGGTTGCGGTGGAACCGGGCAGCCCGGTGAGCTACCTGCATGAACGGTGCCACGGAGCAGGCGCAACCAGCGAGGTCAGGAAGAGACCGCAAGGTCACCATGCATCCGCCTCCGTGGCACAGAGCGGCGGTGCTTGCGGCCCTGATGCTGGCCGCCTTCACCCTCAACACCGCGGAAAACCTGCCGATCGGCCTCCTGGAGGTCATCTCCGAAAGCCTCCGGGTGTCAGTGTCAGCGGTCGGGCTCCTGGTCACCGGTTACGGCGTGACAGTGGCCGTCGCGTCGCTACCGCTCGCCTACGTCATGCGGGCCGTGCCCCGACGCCATGTGCTAACTGGACTGCTGGCCGCGCTGGTCGTGTCCAGCCTGGTTGCGGCGCTGGCCGCCTCCTACTGGGTGCTCCTCTTCGCGCGGCTGCTGACCGCGCTCGCCCAAGCGTTGTTCTGGGCCGTGATGGGGCCGGTCGCGGTGGGCCTGTTCACTCCCGAGGTCCGTGGACGTGTAGTCGGAGCGCTGTCCGTCGCCGGTTCGCTCGCCCTCGTACTCGGTGTTCCCGCCGGGACCTGGCTGGGCCAGCAGAGCGACTGGCAAGTGCCCATCGCCATGCTCGCGGCTCTGGGGCTCGTCTCTCTAGTGACCATCGCCGTTCTGCTGCCCACCTCCCGTCCGGAAGAGGAGAACGCCGCCTACGGAACCAGTCCCGACGTCCGCCGGTTCGGGATCGTGCTGGCGGCTGGGACCCTGTCCGCTACTGGGGCCTTCGCGGGATACACCTACATCGTCACATTCCTGGGCGACGTGAGCGGGTTCTCCTCAAGCGCGGTCAGTGCCCTGTTCGTGGCTTTCGGCGTTGCGTGTCTGGCCGGAGTGAGCATCACCGGGGCATTGCTGGACCGCTTTCCGCAGGCCGCAATGACCACTGCGGTTGCAACGCAGGCGGTGGGCATGCTCGGTCTGTATGCGGTCGGCACCGAGCCGGTCGCAGCGGTGGTGTTCCTGGCGCTGATGGGCGGTGCACTCGGGCCGGTGTTCATGACCACCCAGAACGCGATGCTGCATTGCGCACCGGGCCGCACAGATTTCGCACTCGCGGCGAACTCCGGTCTTTACAACGCCGGCATCGCAGCGGGCGCCGCGCTCGGCGGACTGGTCCTGCCGCTCGCCAACGTGCGGGGCACCTTCCTCGTCGGCGGGCTACTGACCGTCGGGGCCTTCGCAGTGCTGCTCGGCGGCCGGCTGCTGCGGGTTTCCGGACCGGAGTCCGCCGGTTAAAACCGCCGTCACTGAGCGGCCGGTGCTGCTTCTCGTCCGCTGAGGAAAACGACGCGAAGACGGGACTGCACCGCCGACACGACCGCGGAATCGAGCCGCGAAAGCACAGGTCATTCCGCCTCCGGAGGACACGGCTCACCGGAACCTACATCTGCAGACCGCCGTTTCCGCGGTCCCGAGGCAGCGCAACGGGATTGAGGCGGACGAAACGGAATCAGCGATTCCTTGACGGAGCCGCGTGTCGTCTCGCGCGCGGTGACCCGCATGACCGCAAGTCCTGCGACGCCCCGGCGCGCGGGCCGTGGCCCACCGCGGTCGCGCGAGCCGCCACCGGAGCATGCTGCCGCTCCCCATGCCGCCTACCCACTACCGAGGGCACGATCACCATGACCCACAAGGCTTCCTACAACGCCCTTCCCCCGCGGGCCCAGAACGCGTGCCGCCGCTTCGCGCTCCTGCCCCGCACGATCACGATCGACGAAGGCCTCGCCATCGCCTTGGGCGGCGCCTCCCTCCGCACCGCCCGGTCCCTGCTCAACACCCTGGCCCAGGCGACCTTCCTGACCAAGGACGGTGCAGAGGAAGGGCGTGGACCGGTCTTCTCCTTCCAGCCCGCCGCACGGGAGTACGTACGTGACCGGGCCGGAACGGAGGGAGAGACCGAGGAGTCCGTCCTGCCGGCTCTGCTCGACTGGCTGCTCGTCACCGCCTGTTCCGTCGAGGCTCCTGTGACCCCCAGCCACGCCGTGTTCCCCCGCCGGTACACCACGTCGCCCACGCCGGTCCAGTTCGCGTCCGAGACCGAGTCGATGGCGTGGATGGAGAACCAGATGCCCAACGTCATGGCCGCTGTCCGTGCCGCCATGGAAGCGGGCATGTACTGGCAGGCGTGCTCGCTCGTCCACGCGATGCAGCCGGCCTGGAAGGTCCACCGCCGTTACGGATGGTGGATCGAGGCCCACGAGCTCGGTCTGAAGGCTGCGCAGGAATGCGACGACCGTGCCGCTGCCCGTGTGATGGCGATTACTCTCGGCACCGGGCTGCGCAAGATGGGCGAACACACCTGGGCCCGGACGCAGTTCTGGTCCGTGCTCCGCTCGGCGGTGGCGGACAAGGACATTCACATGACTGCTCAGGCGTTTCACGAGCTGGGCTGCATGCCTGGAGCCACTCCCGCCGATGCCCGGCAGCACCTGCTGACCGCCCGCGACATCTGGGACGCCGAAGACTGCCTGCGCGGCGTGGGCCTCACTGATATCGAACTGGGCCGGTGGGAACAGGAACACGGCCTCCCGGCCGAGGCCGCAGCCCGGCTCACCGAGGCTCACCGGATCCTGACCGCCATCAGCGATGCCTACGAGGCCGCCCGCGCCGAGGCGTTCCTCTCCCTGGCACTCGCCTGCACCGGGGACCTCGATGCTGCCCGGGCACACGCTCTGCATGCCCACGAGGAATTCATCGCCTGCCGTGCCCCCTGGTGGGCCGCGCGCACGCACGAGATTCTCGGGCTGAACGCCGAGGAGCACGGCACACCGGTAGAGGCCGTCGACTGGTTCGCGCTGTCGCTGGCCGCGTTCCGCAGCCTGCGTAGCGATTCCGACGTCGAACGCCTGCACAGCCACTTCAGCCGTCTGTCCTGACCCGACCGTTGACCCGGCCGAACATAAGGAAGCCAACATGACCTCCACCGTGCAGAGAGTGTCCGTCGCCGTCCATGCCGGTGACCCCGTCTCCCTGGCCGGAATAACCGGGCAGCTGTACAACCGGCCCGAGGTCACCGTCCTCAACACCCACCCAGGCGTCGATGACGCCCCGGAGGTTCCCGATGCCGTGGTCGTCGTGACCGATGCCGTCGACGAGAAGACACTGACCCTCCTGCGCCGCATCCAGCGCACCAGCACCTCACGTACCGTCCTGGTCACCACGGACATCGACGAGCAGAAGCTGGTGAGTGCCGTGGAGTGCGGTGTCGCCGGTGTGGTCAGGCGCTCCGAGGCGACTCCGGAGCATCTGGTGCAGGTCATCGGGACGGTGGCGCGGGGCGAGGGGCATCTCCCGTCCGACCTGCTGGGACGGCTGCTGGAGGAGGTGGGCCGCCTCCAGGGTCAGGTGCTCGGCCCGCGCGGGCTGCACTTCACCGGTCTCGCGGCGCGCGAGGTGGATGTGTTGAGGCTGGTCGCGGAGGGGTACGACACCGCGGACATCGCGACGAAGCTGGCCTACTCCGAGCGCACCATAAAGAACGTGCTGCACTCGGTGATGACCAGGCTGCAACTGCGGAACCGGTCGCACGCGGTGGCGTACGCGATGCGGCAGGGGCTGATCTGAACCGTACGGTCACCGTCGACTGCAAACCAGGCTCAGGCCACGCGGAGGAGCTCTCCGACCTCCGCACCTCCAGGACGGGATCGCGGTACCCCTCGACCGCACATGCCCCGCTACCCCCGCCCGACTCTGCCATCTCCCAGCGCCGGCTCTTCTTCTCCTGTCCGTGACGGACCGCACGACCCGGCAGCCCGGCCGAACTCCATACACACAAGTCTCAGAAGGAACCATGTCGTCGTCTCCTCCCACCTCCCAGGCGTCCCGGCGCGCCGGCCTCCTCATCAACGCGGCCACGAGTCCTTCCCGGGCATACAGCACCGTGGTCACGCTCTACGCTCTCGTCGGCGCCGGTCAGGCATGGAGTGCCGTGATCGCCTTCGTGAACCTGGCCGGCGGCAACACCCCTCACTGGGCGGCTACGGCCGGACTTCTCATAGAAGCGGCCGGGTTCGTCGGTGCCATCACCTGGACCACCCACCTGCTGACGACACGTAAGAACGAAGGCCTGCCCATGCGGTCACCGGTCTGGATTTCTGTGACGCTCATAGCTGCGCTTCTGTTTACCGTGGACGAGCACGGCCTGCTGAGCGCAGACGGGCAACCCACACGGAGTGTGGGCCTGCTGGCGCAGCTCGCGGTGTGGGTGATGCTGGCAGCAGAGATCAGGGCCCGCGCCGGTGACGGTTCAGGCGGGGACCAGCCGGCAATCCGGTCGCGAGAGCGTCAGTATCCCGCTCGGCGCCGCAGCGGTGTTCCTCTTCCTCCGCTACCGGAAAGCAACACCGCTCGTCATCGCCCACGTCGCCTACAACGTGATCACCACGCTGATGGTGGTTCCGCTCGTGGCCGCCCTCCTGCTGAGCCTGCTCCTCGCAGGCATCACCGGGATCTGGATGGCGACCGGGGACCGACACCGTCTTTCGAAAGTGCAGCAGCCCGCCCGCCAGGACCCGGCCGGCTCCGCAGTCGACGGGCAGGCGAAGCGTGGCCGGTGAGCACCGCACGGACATCGCCACCTGCACCACGCACGCGGACGGCACCGGCCGTGGGGCGTGTGCCTTCCCGTCAACCACCCTCACCCTGCCCAGGAACGCCATGTCGCCTCCCCCGGTCCCTCAGCCGATGAGGACGATGCGCCCCTTACCGCGCCCGGAACTCTGCCTGTCCGCCCGGCAACGGGAGATCGTTGGATACCGTGCTGCCGGTCTCGCCGTGGCCGAGATCGCCACTGAACTGGGCCTGAATAGGACCTCTGTCCACGGGCATCTGCGGAATGCACGCCTCACCGCGGGCGTACACGTTGACCGTGTGCTCGTGTACTGCGTCCTCGCTGGAAAAACCGTGCAACTGACACGGCGCACGTCGCTGGCAGACCGTCCGAATGCCCTCACTCGGCTGGTCTGGCGTGGCCTGCGCTACAACGTGCCCGACTCCGAATTGCTCTCGACTATCGCCCAGACCAGCCTTCACCCTCCGGGTGACGTGGCCCGGGCACTTGATGAGCTTCGCACCGCCACGAACCTTTCCGACTGCGGATTGGTCGGCCTGGCCTTCGCAACAGGTCTGCTGTACGGCGATGAAGGCGTAAATCCAACCACAGCACCAACAGGCCTGCGCACTACAACAGGCGGATATTCGCAGGAACTTCCGCGCTTGAAGGACGTTCCCAGAACTCCGGTTCCTCCCGGACGAAACCACAAGCCAGCACAAGGAAAGCCACAGGAAACTCCGGGACGCCGGCCCCATACCTCACCGGCTGACCCGCTGGGGCTGCTACCGAGGGGCATGCCCGAACGACAGAACCGCACCTCCCCCGTCCTGAGATGGCTTCAGAGCCGCCCTCTGGTAGTCGGGGTGGATGTCCAGGCAGTGCGAGTGAGCCCGGAAGTCTGCGCCGACTATTTGCAACACCGATACGAACAGGGCATTCCCCGGAGGCAGTGGGGCCCGGTCCTGGGGGATACCGATGCCCATTGCGCACTGTTCCTGCTGCCGCCCCGCTCTTTGCCCGCTCAGTGGAGCTGTGCAGACGGCCGGGTCCTTCGGAACGGACTCGTTCTTGATCTGCGCCCGCCCCTGCTTCCCACCAGCCGGATGTACTGGGCATTCACACCAGGTGCCTGGTGGAGCTTAAAGCAGCTCACGCGGCTGGCCGACAGGGCATCAAGCGTGGGGCAGGCACTTCCCGACCCGTCTGTCACCGCGATCACTTGACCATCGAGACCTTGGATCCACAGACCTTCCGAGTGCACCGCATTGCTATCCACGCCGCTCCCGCGCCCACAGCCCTGAGATGAAACCACTATGGCCAAACGCACTAAGAAACCCATATCGACGGGTGCTCCTTACACAAGTACATCGCCCGGGATGGAGGCCTTCGCCGCGTGGCTACGGGCCTTCTACCTGGACACTTCCGAGGACGAGGCCCATGCTCACTGAGAAAACTTCGTCGCCACGAGTCCCGACCTGGCGCTGGAAGAACTTCGCTGCATCAGCGAAGTCGCCGTTTCGCCGTCAAAGGACCTCGTACTCGTCATTGAGCAGTACGCCTCCATGTGCACGTGGAGAAAGGACCGTCGCATTCCCTGGACCCACGACGACTACGTCAAATGGCTGAAAGGAAGGGTCCTCACATTCTCGGTAATCGCCGAGCGCCACGGACTGCCCAACGTCGCACCGGTGGATAGAGAGGCCAGCAGTTGAGTACACAGTCGGACGTGCCACGCCGTGGAACGATGTCCACATCCACGAACAACACAGTGACGGGGGACTCCACCGCAGGCATTGTCATTCAGTCAGGCAGCATCACAGGCGGGGTCCACTACCACCGCTCTCCGCCCGCGCCACCCCTGCCCCGCCAACTGCCCGCGCTGCCCGTGGCGTGGGTGGACCGGGAGGCGGATCACCTACTGCTGCACAGCAAGTCGTCGGACAGCCCGCCTGACTTCGGGAGCCGGCTGATCGTGCTGAGCGGACAGGACGGGATCGGCACCACAACACTTGCCTCGCGGCTCCTGCATGAGCTCCAGGACCGCTTCCGCGGGGGATCTCTCTACGTGGATCTGCGCGGCCACGAGCCCGAGGGGCCACTGCCCGGTCCTCCGCCGCTCGGCCAAATCCTTGAGCCGTCCAGGCCGACGAGGCCCTCGGACGGACATTGCGCAGACCCGTCAGTGTTCCTACAGAACACCGGCAATGACGGCTAGTCAGTCACGAATGCATCGTGATGAGCGGCGTCTGCCACGCTCTGAACCGCCCCCTGGTCCGCCCGTCTGCTCTGGTCTTGGAACGAGGTGCGAGCGTCCAGGCCGCCAGGGCTCGCCGTCGGCGGACGACTCGATGCGCATCCCTCTGGCGGCCATGTCCGCCTCGTCCGCGACTCTCGAAGGAAGCTCATGGATTTTAGTTCCGTTCAGCTGCCGCCCGGGGAGAGCCCGCGCGACCACCTGGCCGAACCCCAGGCCCTCGCGCACGCCCGCGGCCATGTGATCCGTGCGCGATTCTGCGACACCATGGGCGGCACCCGGCCCGGCTGGGCGAAGGCTCAGCGCGCGATCGCCGGAGGCCGCGCGCACGGCATCATCTCCTCGTCCCGCGCCAGCGCTGTGATGACCTCCCGGCCCCCACATCGAGGGGGGCTCCGATCATCCTTCCGGCCCAGTCCGGCTGGTGAGCCACACCGCGGGCACACCGAATCAGCGAACGAACATCCCGCGAGCAGCCTTGCGGCTCTGGGGACATCAAGGAGGACGACATGACTCAACCGGAGGAGTCACGGGCCCGGACTGTCGTACCGCTCCTGTACCACCTTCTGGACGCTCCGGAGCTCAACTGCGCTTCACCGAACAAGTTCCGGGTCCTCTGGCCGATCATGGCCGAAGACGCCGCGAAAGCGTTACAAGAGCCGCGACTCGCTAGGGTCCGGCCTTCCCCGGCTACCTACAAACGGTGGCTGGCCGGCACCCATATCCCCCGCGGAGACCTGCGCACCATCATCGAGGCCTATTTCGGCAAGAAGGTCGAGGCCCTCTTCCAGCTCGTCCCCGTACGCGACATCGTCCGCCCTCGCCCGCTGGACCGAAGGACGCGCACCGCGGTACGAACCCTGGACTACACCTGGCCCACGTCCCGGCACGTCCCCGGCGAACCGGACGCTGGAATCTTCGGCAGCTGGGAGCTCTCCGGCGGACGGCACTTCGACGGCACCTCGATCGGCGTGCAGATCTATGAAGCCGAGCCCCGCGGTGACGTCATGGAGATCAGCTCCGCAGACCTCCCCCACCTGGAGACCTTCGTCCGGTCCTCGCGCAGGGGCGTGATTCTGGCCTCCCCCGGTGCTGCTGGCGGGTCCGGCCTGTACGTGATGGACGCCGCGCTTGCCCGCCAGGACCTCTTTGTGGGCCAGGATCCGCGTGTACCGCTCGCCTACCAACTGGACGACCTGGTCTACGCGATCGTCTGGGCGCTGTACGTCGTGGACGACGGTCTGCTGGCGGATGACAATCCGCTCTCCGACCGTGCCGAGCAACTTCGGCACTACGTCAGGATCAGTAACTCGGCGCCGTCGCGATCCGAGATGCCCGACCTCTCCCCCATCGGCGCCGCGTGGCTGGGCTCCAGTCTCTGCGCCCAGTACATCGTCCGCCATCTCGGGGACCTTCCCGAGGTGCCGGCGTTCTGGACCCGCGAAGCCACCGGGGAGGAATGCGCACCATGGTTGCTTTTCAGGCACAAACACGACTACTTGCAGAACGTCGCCGATCGCTTCGCGGGACCAGGAAGCGCGCTCGGTCGCGCGTTTTGCATCCCGGAGTCCGTGGTTCGATCAAGCGAGATTTATGAGCGAATTCTTCTGTTCCTCACGATTGCCATGATGGAGATGTACGTGGTCAAAGTGTGGCTGAGCACGGAGCAGGAGTACCAAGAGGTTGAGGGGTTCGTCCTGGCACGCAATCAGGCCATCCTGGCGAACTGGGTACGCGAAGAATCCGTCTGGCGGGTCGCCACTACCAGCGCGCGACGGGAGTTGGCTCCCTACCAGGAGGTGATCGGCCACGCGCGGGCTCACAGTCTGGTCGACGGGCCGACGCCGACGGCACGGCTGCAGGCCCTGGCCGACTACCTCGACCTGGACTGGACCTGGTTGACCGGCCGGTGCCAGGGCCTCGCTGAGGAGGGGATCACCAGCATGCTGCGTCCCCGCAGCCGCCTTCTCACGCTCAAGGCACTCGACCAGACCCTGCGCTTCATCGGCAGGCTGGGCAGCCCATATGACGGCCGATAGGCTCAACTCGCCCTGCTCCACCCGCGATCCGAGGAATGTGCGTTGACGAAGCCAAGTTTCCTTCCTCCCACGGTGCTCGTGATCAGCCTCGGCGGCACCATCACGATGACCCCCACCACCGCGGAGGGCGCGGCGCAACCCACGCTGAGCGCCGAGGAGCTGCTCGCGGCCGTGCCGCAACTGGCCGACACCGGCATCGTCGTCAAGACTCAGTCGTTCACGACCAAGCCGGGCGCCTCCCTGACGTTCGACGAGATCGAGGAGCTCGCCGGCCAGCTGCGGGCCATGGACGGTCAGAGCGCTTTCGACGGCTTCGTCGTGGCCCAGGGGACCGACACCTTGGAGGAGACGTCCTACCTGCTGAGTCTGCTGTACGCGGGCCAGACGCCTCTGATCATCACGGGCGCGATGCGCGCCCCCTACCTGGCCGGAGCCGACGGACCTGCCAACCTGCTCGCCTCTGTCACCGTCGCGGCCAACCCACGGGCCCGCGGCCTTGGCGTCCTGGTCGTCTTCAACGACCAGATCTTCGACGCCGCGAAGGTCCGCAAGACCCACAGCACCAGCACGAACGCGTTCACCGCACCCGACACCGGCCCCCTGGGCACCGTGGCCGAAGGCCGCCTACGGCTCCTTGCGATCCCCGCGCACAAACCCCTCCCCCTCTCCACAGTAATGACCCGACCGGCCCGCGTCGGCGTATACCCCGCGTCCCTAGGCGACGACGGCACGCTGCTGGCGCCGCTCCTCGAACAGGTCGACGGCATGGTCATCGCCGCCTTCGGAGTCGGTCACGTGCCCGCGACCTGGGTCCCCATCCTCCAGGAGGCCGCTCAGCGGATCCCGATCGTCCTCGCCTCCCGCACCGGTGGCGGCACCACCCTCACGCACACGTACGGATTCGACGGCTCGGAAAAAGACCTGTTGGACCGGGGTCTGATCGGCGCCGGACACCTTGACCCGTACAAAGCCCGCCATCTGCTGACAGTCCTGCTGCGCAGCGGCGCCCACCGCGACACGATCCTCGCCACCTTCGCACCCGCCGGGACGACCGCGGAGGGACGTGGTTGATGCGGCACACAGAACTGACGATGGGGCGCAACTTCGCGCTGGCCTTCGATGACGGCGACGACTTCGTCGCGGAGCTGACCGGCTTCTGCGCGGAGATGGGGATCCGGCAGGCGATCATCCCGATGTTCCTCGGCGGGTTCCGGCAGGTGAGCCTGGTGGGGACGAGCGGCCCGCTGGAGGACCCGGAAGCTCCTGTATGGGACGAGACAATCCTGCACACGGTGGAAGCCGTCGGCTCCGCCACCCTCGCCTGGAGCCCGGAGCACGACGCCCTCGCCCCGCACATCCATGTCGCAGTCGGACGCAAGGACCAAGCCGCCGCAGGGAGCATGTCTCATCTGCTGCGGGCGGAGGTGCAGTTCATCCAGGAAATGTTCCTTCAGGAGGTCGTCTCCCCCCGGATGCTGCGACCGCTGTGCGGACCACACGCCGTCCCGACCCTGACCTTCGCCCCGCACCCCGAGACCGAGACCGTGTGACCCCGCCCGGCTCCACCCCGAGCTCGGCGCGACAGCCTCCGCGTCTCCCCGGTGAGCCGGGCCGGTGCCGTCTCGTCGTCATCTCGCCCTTGGCAGTGAGCAGGGGAATACCCACTCGTCGACCACCAGCCGAGGACGGCATGGTCGCCGAGTCGCAGCGCCGAGGCCTGCCAGTCCGAACCACCTGGAACGGACTCCCCGCCGTCACCGGCAGCCTCAGCCTCGCCCGGCCCGCGCACCCCACACTCGTCACCGCCGTCCAGCGCTACCACCGCGGATGCACCGTCCACCCCGAGCGACGCGTGCTCTGCGACTGGGAGCACGGACGCGCCGAGGGCGCCCGCATCATCCGCGCCGCCCGACCAGCCGCCTGACCTCCAGAACCCACTGGGAACGAGACCATGAAGGCCTGCGACAACACCTCGGTCGGCATCGTCATCACCGATCACCAGGGCCTGTACCTGATGTTCGACCGCGCCACCTTCCCGTCCGGCACGGCACCCGCCGCCGGCCACATCGACGACCACGGGACCGCCGAAGACGCGGCCCGCGCCGAGGTCGAGGAAGAACTCGGCCTCACCGTCACCGGCCTCACCCACGTCACCGGCTGGTGGCGAGGCAACCGATGCCGCCGCCTCCCCGGCGCACGCGGCACCGGCCACGACTGGACCATCTACCAGGCCACCGTCACCGGAGACCTCACCCCGAGCACCCGCGAGACGACGAACGTCCGCTGGATCGCTCCCGACGCTCTACAGGAGTTGGCAGACCGGACGGTCGCCTACGCCCAGGGACACCTCACAGACGCCGAGTTCGCGGCTGCGCCCGGCATCGAACCGGTGTGGATGCAGTGGCTCGCCAACATCGCCGCGATCCACATCAGCCCCGACGACCTGCTTCGAGTGGACCAGCTCACCAGATAATCGCCGCCCCGTCCGCCTGACCCACCGCGGCAGCCCCACTCTCTGGGCGCGGCGGCCGCGCCTCCTCCCAGGACCAGCCGCATGGCCACCATCCCGTCCCTCAACGTCGGAGGCCGACCAGCCCACCACCGACGAGGCCCTCGCCGAGGACGACGCCTGGCTGAACTACCGCGCCCACCAGAGGCTCCCCGCTCCAGCGACTCTCGCCACAACGACCTCGTCCAGAAGGGCCGGATCGCCATCTGGCAGGCGTACGACCGCCATCAGCCCGGCAGAGGAGCCCTCCCGTCCTGGCTCACCCGGCACGCCACCATGCACCAACGGCTGCAAGATCTCCGGCGGACGACCCTCCGTCAATGGGGTCATCAGATTGCGTGTCCCTCGTTCGGGGGTATCTGCCAAGCAGGCCCAATACATGCGGCGCGGCCAACCCGCGCGTAGGCCCGAGCTGCCACGGCATCGTCCAGTACTACCTGCTGGTCGGCGACCACGCACCGCGGCTGCCTGGTTGTGGCAGTACCTGAGCCCGACCCGGCACCGTCGCCAGCAAGCGGAAGCGGACCGGCCGACCAGGCCGCCACCGCGGCCCGCCGCCACGCGAGGCGGTGCACGCGGTGACCGACACCGGCTTCCTGCCCAGGGTGACCAGTTCGGCATCGCTCAGGCGGGGCGCCGGCCGACCGGCGGGCGCCACGACGCCAGGTCGGGATGCTCGTCGCATAGAGTGCCGGCGCGAGGCTGTTCATGTCGTTCGCCAAGACGGTCTTGGACACCTTTCGTTGTTGTCTCCGCAGGCACCCCTCGGACCGCACCACCAGGAGGAACTAGTGTCATCCCCGCAGCTGATCACCCCCGAGGAGAAGCTCGCCGACGCGAAGAAGCAGCTGAGCTTTCCGCGTATCGTCGTGATCTGCGGCTCCACCCGTTTCATGGCCGAGATGACCGAGGCCGATCTGCGGGAGACCAAAGCCGGAAGGATTGTCGTCAAGCCGGGTTGCGACCTGAAGTCGCCGCACGCACTTTGGTCCGATCCTGTCGAGGCCGAGGCGCTGAAGATCCGACTCGACGAACTGCACCGGGCGAAGATCCTGCTCGCTGATGAGGTGCTCGTCGTCGGCGACTACATCGGAGACAGCACCCGAGGCGAAATCGCGTACGCCCGGTCGCTGGGCAGGCCAGTGCGGTTCACGCACCCCGAAGTCGACCCCGACGCCTGACCGCCCCCCAGCATCCGCAGGCACCCCTTGGGATTGATCATCTAACGGGTGGCGTGGCGGTGAAAGCGAGCTCAGGCAGCGGCGGAACGCATCGCGGCCGTTATGGCGACAGCGAGAGGCCGCCGGTGGTTCATCACGTAGAAGTGGTCGCCTTCGTACCTCTCGAGTCCGCGGAAGTCCGTCGTGAACGCTCGCCAGGAGAGTAGATGGTCCTCGCCGATCAGCCTGTCGTGGTGGCCCCCGAATACCGAGAGTGCAACGGGCAGCGGCTCGGGGTTGCGGGGAGGAGCCCAGGTGTCCAGGAGTTTGAAGTCGCTACGGAACACCGGGGCGAACTTGCGCCAGACGGCGTCGTCGTCGAGAAGCTGCGGTGGGCTGCCGCCCACGTTCCGCAGCCAGCCGCGCAGTTCGTCGTCGGACATCAGGTGAGGGCGGCCGTCGGCTTCGGTCTCACCTCGCGGGGCGCCGTAGGCGGACACACCCAGCCAGGTGGGGAGCGGGTCCCCTTCGCGGAGAAGTCGGCGAGTGAGCTGGTAGGCGATGAGTGAGCCCATGCTGTGGCCGAAGAACCCGAAGGGCCGGTCAAGCAGTGGAGCGATGGCGGTGTGGAAGTAGTCGACCAGCTGATCGCAGTCGTCGATCAGCGGGAGTGTCTGTAGCTGGCCTCGGCCGGGGGCCTCCAGGAGGCAGAGTTCCCAGTCCTCGGGGAAGTGCTCCGCCCAGCCCCGGTAGAGCAGGTGTGAGCCGCCGGCGTGGTGGAACATGAACAGGCGCGCGGCTGGGTCGCTCAGCGGTTTCGAGCGGATGAGCGGGCAAGCCGACGTCTCGCCGGTGAGCGTCGAGATGAGGAAGGCGTGCAGCTCAGCGAGGGTGGTGGCACCGCTGACGGCCACGGCGTTCTCCGGGACGCCGTACGCACTCTCCACGCGGGTTGAGATCTCGAGCATCAGCAGCGAGTCGATGTCGAGATCGTGGGAGAAGTGCGCTTCGTCGGTGACCTCCTCCGGCTCGGTCTCCAGTACGCCGACTATCAGAGCGCGGAGATCCTGGATGTTCACGGTCGGCGTGGTCATGGGTGTTGTCCTCGTTCCTGCGTGGATGGACGAATGGCCGGCCACGGGGTCAGCAGGAGAGCGCCCGTCGCGTCGTGGCGAGGGCCTCCGGCCGTGGCGAGCACGTTCCCGGTGGCGCCGCTCTCCAGATGGGCAGCCGCGGCAGCGCACTGCAGGACGCCGAGCGCCCCGGACAGCGGGCCCAGCTGGGCTTCCAGATCGATCCGGCGAGTGGCTGCGAGCAGATGGCCCGACCGGGCACCCGCCTCGTCCACGAGCCACAGTCCGACGGATTCCTCCTCGGTCACACCGGCGGAGACCAACGCCGCGGCGAGGTTCCGGGCCCGTGCGTAACCGGTGATCGTGGCGCGTGGCCGTGCGCCGCGGGAAGCGGCTGCGTCCGCCGGTTCAAGTACGACCGCGACCGCCGCGTCGGTGGACTGCTCGCCGAGGACCTTCGTCACCACGTCGTTGGCTGGTTCGACGCCGACGACGACGGCTGCTTCGGCGCGTCCGGCCACGATGAGGTTGCGGGCCCAGGAGAGGGCGTCCAGACCGCTCGTGACGCCGTTGCAGACGGTGAGGTTGGGGCCGCGCAGCCTGTAGCGGATGGCCACCCAGCCGGCAATGACGTTGCTTGATGTCTGTGGCAGGCCCAAGGGGCTGAGGCCCATGACGCCTGCTCTGGCGATCGTGTCGGTGGCTTCGCAGACGCTGTCCACGTTGCCCAGGTTGGTGCTGACCACGACGGCGGTCGAGTCAGCCACGCCCGTGAACGTGGCGTCGGCATCGGTCAGACCCGCGTCATGGAGGGCGAACCCGGCGGCCCGCAGGGCGAGCCGGGACGCACGGTCCTTGTGGCGCAGCTCGCGTCCGCTGAGACCGGTTGCCGGGTCAAAGATGCCCTCACCCGGCAGGGGTCCGAGGAGGTCGCCGTACGTCGCAACACCGGGGAGCGCCAGTCCGATGCCCGTGACGACGACCTCCCGGGCGTTCGGGTTCCTCATGTGTGCGGTGCTCGTCGCGCTCATCGGGCTGCCTCCACGATCGCGACGGCGTTGATCCCTCCGAAGCCGAACGCGTCGATCTGAGCGATGGTCAGGTCGCCGGCTGCGGGGAAGCCCTGCACCAGGCCCAGTCCTGCGGCCTCGGAGATCGGATCGGTGAGTCCCAGGACCGGGGGTACTGTCCCTTCCTTCATGGCGAGCACCGCCATCACGAGGCTGAGTAGTCCCGAACCGCCCAGGGTGTGACCGGTCATCGCCTTGATGGCGGTCATCCGCGGACCGGTTTTGGCGCCCTGGAAGATGTGGCGCAGGACGCTCGACTCCGTCGAGTCGTTGCGGGGGGTGCCGCTGCCGTGCAGCATCACCAGGTCGATGTCCTCCGCCCGCACCCCTGCTCTGCTGTAGGCGTCCCGCACCGCACGGGTGATGCCGTCGGGGTCGGGCGCGGTGGCGTGGTGAGCGTCGCAGTTCATGGACACACCGCGCACCCGGGCGTGCACGGGCCCGTTCCCGGTGCCGGCGCGCTGGACGACGACGGCGGCCGCGCCCTCACCCATCAGCATGCCCTTGTGCGTGGCGTCGAAGGGGCGCAGCGCGTCGGGGATGTCGTTCTGCACCCGGTCGAGCGTGCCGAAGCCGCTTTCGGTGGCGGCGTCGGTGCCCGCGACGACGACCGTGTCGGCCATGCCGAGCTCGATCATGTCGGTGGCCATGGCGAGCGCGTACAGCGTGGCTGAGCAGGCGTTGGCGAAGGTGTACGTGGTGGACGCGCCGAAGGTCTCCTTCAGGGCGGTGCCGAAGTGCAGGTCGTCGAGGGCGACTTCCGCGTGGGCACGCCACCACAGTTCGAGGCTGCGCTGCTCGCGCATGGTGGTCCCGACCAGCACGGGTACCTGTGACAGGTCCTCGTCCAGGCCCGCGTCAGCGACTGCCTGACGAACGACGGTGGTGAGCCAGCGGGTGGCGCGCCGCGGTATGTCGCCGCCGCTCTCGGGCCGGTCGTCGATCTCGTAGGCGTGTGTCGCCCGGTACTTGTCGGGGTCGAAGGCTTTCAGGGGCTTGCGGCTCTCCTGGCCCGCGCACAACGCGGCGAAGATTTCCCGGGGGCTGGTACCGATGTTGGCAACGGCGGCCATGCCCGTGATGTCCCAGGTCACGGTTGTGTAGCCGCCTTCCTCAGCTCGAAGGCGGCCAGCTTGCCGGTCGACGTGGTCGGGAGCTTGTCGAGGAACTCGAGACGGGCGGGGCGCTTGTGGGCGGCAAGACCGCTACGGATCGCGGCGTTCACCGCGCGCCGCACCATGGCCGTGTCGGATCCCGGCCGGGCTACCAGATACGCCACGGCCTGCTCCAGGCCATCGGCATCGCGGTAGCCGACCACCACGCCGTCCTGGACCCCTTCAGCGACGCGGATGACGCTCTCGATCTCACTCGGCACGACCTTGTAGCCGCCCAGGTTGAGCAGGTCATCGGTGCGGCAGAGATGGGTGAACGTGCCGTCCGGCGCGCGGCGCACCAGGTCACCGGTGTAGGCGCCGCCGTCGGCGAAGGTGACCGCTGCGGCCTCCGGCCGGCCGATGTAGCCGAGGGCGACGGTCGGGCCGGCGATGTGCAGTCGGCCCTCCTCCCCGTCGGCGACGGGCGTGCCGTCCACGGCGCGGACGGTCGCGGTGATCCCGGGCACCGGGACCCCGAATGTTCCCGGGCGCTCTTTCCCCGGCGGCGTGCCGACGACGATGTAGAGCACCTCGGTAGCGCCGAGGCCGTTGAGCAGCTCGGCCTGGAAGGCGGTGCGGATCCGCTCGCTGAGCGGACCCGGCAGATTCTCGCCCGCCGCCACGCACAGCCGCACGGAGTCGGAGGCGAGCGCCGTCCCGGATGCGTTCAGCAGCGCCGCGTAGAGCCGTGGGACGGAGAACAGCACGGTAGGCCGGTGGCGCTGCATCGCGGCGGTGAGTGAGTGAACGTCGACAGGTCCGCGGATGAGCGCGACGCGGGAGCCGGCCGCCAGAGGGCACAGGACGGAGCTGCCGAAGCCGTAGCCGAAGGACATCCGGGCGGTGGACAGCACGGTGTCCTCGGGAGTCAGTGCCAGTACCGTGCCGATGCCGTCTGCCATGGCCGCGATCGCGCCCGCCGAGTGCCGCACCCCCTTGGGCATGCCGGTGCTTCCGGAGGTGTACTGCACGAGCGCCTCACGCCCCGCACCCCACGCGGCCGGGGGCCCAGCCTCCTCCGGGCGCCGTGTGGGCCCGGGCTCGGCCGTCGCCAGAGCAGCACGGACGTCAGCGCCGGCGAACTGGGGTGTCGTCTCGAACAGCTCTTCCAGGGCACGTTGCCGCTTGGGAGCTGCGTCGAGGTGCACCATCGCGGCGGCGCAGTTCTCGGCGATGTAGCGGACTTCGTCGTCCGTGAGCATCGGGCTGATCACCACGGGGACGCAGCCGTGCCACCACAGGCCGAGGACGGCGACGACGGTCGCCACGGAATCGTCGGCGATCAGGAGGCCGCGGGCGCCCTCAGGCACGCCTGCTGCCCTGAGGGCGCCCGCGTACCCGCGTGCTGCCTCCAGGAGGTCGGCGTAGGTGATCTCCCCGGCCTGGGGGTCGAGGTAGCTAGCCCTTTCGCCCCGGTCGGCGGAGACATGACCCGCCACCAGGCGGTCGATCAGGTCGACACCCTGGGGGCTTGTCGCCCGCTCGCTGAGCACGGACACCGCGGCGTCCAGGCTGGTGAGGGCTGCCGCTTCCTCAGCGGACAAAGCTCCGAACTCGCGCTCGATCGCGGCCGCGACCGCAACCTTTTCCAAGGAGCTCATTCCGAGTTCCTCATAGAACAGGGCACCAGACTCGATGTCTTCCTTCTCCACTTCAAGGACAGACGCCACGATCTCTCGCAGCCTGTCGCGCACTATGTCGATGGGTTCTGCATCGCGCACCGGCGAGGGTCCTTTCCGTATCTTCGTAGCCGAGAAGTGAGATCTGGGTGGACAGAGAGCGAGGATGAGCCGGAGACCTGCTCCCGGCCCTGTGCCGTTCGCCGAAACGCCGCTTCGTTCCGGCCGGGGATGCAAGAACGGGGTGGGGTGCTGCAGCCCTCAGCGGGTGTGCTCAGGAATCCAGGCCGACCTCACAGGGGAACAAGACAGAAACGCCCTGGGGCTCCTCCGTGAAGATGACCCTCTTGGAAAGTGCGGACATGAAGCCGAGCTCGAAGATGGTGCCGTTTCCAACGAGACCGCCGGGGTTGCATACGACAACAGCTTCGGCTTGCCGGAACGCGTCCATATGCACGTACTTGTGCCGCCACGTGTCGCGTTCGTTCTTCAGCGAATCCTGGTAGTCGAAGAGGATGAATTCGGTGCCCGCGGTTTCCGGCTTGATCCTTGCGCTCCGAGGGCTGAGCACTACGGTGCCGCTTTCGCGCAGACGGGCGATGGTGTCCTCGATGTACCCCAGAGATTGCTGGAAGCTGCCGCAGACGACGGCCTTCCGGAACTCCCGCCGGACCAGGCCTTCCATCATACCGTTCGAACCACATGCGGACATGCCCGTTTCCAGGTAGAACCGCTCCAGCTCAGGCCCCACTATGTTGAAATAGAGGCCGGTGTCGACATAGACGCTGTTGACCAGTGCGGCCGCTTCCGGCTGCGGGAGCCGCTGGAAGACCCCGGTGGCGTACAGTCGAGTTCCCTTGTTGTCAACAACCTCGCTGAACTCCTTGAGCCCGGCGCAGAACTCGCCGACGCTGTCTGCCAGCACCTCGCCGGCGAGGCTGTCTCCAAACGCGAGCCGCTCCCTTTTGAGTAGCTTCAGCTCGCCGCTCTGGAAGCGGTAAACGCCAACGCGTTCCGAGTCGAAGTGGACCAGGACCCTGCCTTCTGTCACCAATGTACTGTTCTCCTTCTCGTTCCAGCGCGTTGGGAGCACACAGCCTTCGTCGAATCAGCTGAGAGGAAGCGTTCCGGAGGACGCCACGACTAATCGCCTTCTCCGCGCAGAGCGCTGAGGTACTTTTCGGCGAATTCTTCCTCTCTCTCCCGATTGTATTGAGTGATGAAACGCGGGTGCTCCAAGGGCACGATCCTCTGGAAGAAGCGCTGGCCCTCGTTTACCTTCGAGAGGAACTTGAAGTTCTCGCCACTGCCAATGCAGTAGCACACCGAGGTGTCAGTTCCGAATGCCAGCTGGCGTTCCAGGGTGTCCACGAGGAAAGAGCGCAGGAGCTCCAGCAGCTTCTTGTTTTCATAGTAGTTGCAATTGACCTCGTTTCCCTTGGGGTTCGTTCTCACCAGGCCAAGAGGACACACAAAACTCATGACGAAGTCGGCATAGAACCTGTCGCGGCCCCCGTAGCGCCTGATGACGTCGTGCAGAAACCCGGCGGAAGGCCGGCTCACCGCATAACCGTCGACATCGACTCCCGTTTCGCTTTCGAGGAGCTTGGCGTCTTCGAACGGGACCCCGGTCACGGCCGTGCCGCGTCGGGCGGGCGAGCTCCCCAGTACCAGACGGCGCGGCTCATGGTCGTCGTAGTACTTGTGGTAGAACGCAGTCGTCACCTCGCAGACACGCTCCTGCTGGGGGCCGCTGAACGGATTGATGACCGTGAATCCGGGAGGCAGTTCAAGCGTCGTTCCCGCGAGTTCCTCGTTGAACTGCAGGATCCGATGGGCAACAGTCGTTCGCCCGTTCATTGCAGAAGCCCTTCCTTCACGCTGGTCACTCTGGACAGCCCGGTCGCACCCGGCCGTCTGCGATTCAGCCTTCCCGCAGAACTGATGGGACGTCGCGAACGTGGCCGGCCGGAGGGACGGTGGAAACGTTAGGCGGTGACGGCCGACAGGTAAATCTCGGCACTTGTTGGAAACATTCGGATATCTTTAAATCCAGCACAGTCGAGCTTCGCGCCAATCAGATTGGCTGTGTCCATCCCGCGATAGAGGTCGACGAACTCCGTGCCGGGGATGATCAGTCCTGGCACGACGCAGCCCCGCTGAGTATACAGAAATCCGTTGGCTACAGAGACGATAATCACCGCGCCGGGCTTCAGTACTCTGTGCGCCTCTGAGGCCGCTGCGGACGTGTCGAAGAACGACGAGTTGTACGTCCTCAAGGAGACATACAGGTCGTAACTGTTCTCCGGTAGGGCAGACAGGTCTTCGGCGCCAGAGACGACAGTTCTCGACAAGGGAATGCGTCCGCCTATATTCGCAAGGCCACTTTCCGCGATGTCAACAAAGGTGATCTGCGGGCATTCGGAAAACAAAGCTGCTGCTTCGTGACCGGCTCCGACGCCGACGTTGAGGATGTTGACGGTAGACAGCGACCTTGTGGACGACCTCCTGTAAACCGACATGAAGTCGTCGGTCCACCTCAAGTTGGCGGCACGAGCGTCGTACGCGTAGTCATAGGTACCGTACTTCGCGTCAAACGCTTCGGACAGTGCGTCGTTTACGGCGCGATCAGCCTCTTTGCAATCGATCCCATACCTCTGGCAGATGAGAGAAGCGAGCGCAAACCTCCCCCTGTTCGCATTGACATCACTCCTGGAAAGCGCGAACCCCCTCGACCTCAGCCAGGTGGAGACGGCTTCACTAATGCGATGTGTGGAGTAGTGGGGGTTGCACTCGATACTCTGCTCGCTCACTGCGTAGAGGTGTCGATTCTGCTCGAGGATCTCGCGCTGCAAATCGTCGGGGAAGCGGTGTACATGACCACGTGCGGTGACGGGATCGTCATCGAGGTAATTCGTCAGCACGGGGTCTGGCAGACCGATATAGACCCTGTCGACGCGCACTTCCTTCAAGAGCTCGGCGAGCTCAAACGACGAGGCCGCTGACAGGGTGTTGATCGTCAGATATACGCTGTGTGCGCTGGATGTTCCGAGTTCTTGCATCCTGCGCCGCAGAATGCGATACCAGGATGCGCCGCGTACTTCGCCCTCGAAGGCGGAGCAAATCAACTCGTCGTGTTCAGAAACGAGCGCAACGCCGACCCGCCGACCTGATTGTGGCGCCCTTTGTGCGACGCCAATGGCGTAGTTCATCCAATAGGTACTGTTTGGGCTCATGTGAGCCTCCATTTCTCACCTTGCGCAGCACGCGCGGGGGGCGTCATCGCTCCTCGGGGGCGTGGGCAGGCCGGCTCGGTCCGGGGATTCATGGCGCGGACGCCGCATCCCTCGAGCGGAGCTGGCCGAGCTCTACCAGCTCGGCTCGCAAGGCCGTGTACGCGGCGTCGACGAATTCGTAGTCCGGTTCGCTCAGTTCGTTCTTGAAGCCCTGGTAGTTCACGGCCACCTGTTGTGAACTGGTGAATCCGGTGAGAACGATCGAGTCCGGGCAGCGCTTGAGGCAGTAGTGGAGGGCGACCCGGGCGAGGTCTTGCGGGGTGGGTCCGAACCGGTCCCGCAAGGGCTGCAGGCGTCGCTGGACGGCGTCCAAGACCGGCGCGGTGATGCGGGAGCGGACGTCGCCAGGGCCGAAGGCCGTGTCCGGAAGGTATTTGCCGGTGAGCAGTCCCAGGCCCAGAGGCTCGGTGATCATGGTGGCGACGCCGTGGCGACGGGCGAAGCTGAAGATGTCCTCGTCGTCTTCGCTGTCGGCGGCCTCGGGTTCGGGTGGCTGGCTGAGGGGGCTGAAGGGGGTGGTGATGACCTTGGGGCCGAACTGTTGGACGAGGAAGGCGAACCGAGCCGCGCTTACCTGATTGCGGTCGCCCGAGGTTGCGGTACCTGCCGCCAGCCGGTTGGGCGACCTCATCCCGAGCGCCTTGACCCTGCCGAGGTCACGCAGGGCCTCCAGTGTCTCCCGTGCCTCTTGGAGGTACTGGTCGCGTGGGCCGAAGTCGGTGTGGTGCAGTGTCAGGACATCCAGCGATTCCACGCCGAGGTTCTCAAGGCTCTGCTCGACTTGTCCGTGCAGATTGAGGGAGCGGTAGGCGTTGACGCTGGTGCCCCTGAAGGCCCCGACCGTGCTGGTGATGCTGATGCTTTCGCGGGGCACCTGGGCAAGCATGCGACCCAGCAGCCTCTGGGAGTGCCCGAGACCGTAGACGTCCGAGGTGTCGAAGACAGTCGCTCCCTCTTCGCGGGCGCGCAGGAGGGCATCAACGGCGCAGTCGTCGTCCACAGGGGCCCATCCCGCGGCGTGGCCCAGATTGGTTGCCGGTCCCCCGACGGGCCGGCAACCGACGCCGAGAGGGTGCTCGTCCCATCCGGCGACCAGGCGTCGCCGGGGCAGGTGTGAAGCGGTCACGACGGGGCTCGCTCTCATCGCGAAGGACAGGGCGCCGACTCGGCTCGCCGTGGTGCAGCACAGCGATGAGGCACCGGGGAATCTGGAGAGAAGTGGGGCGGAGCGCGGCTCTCGTCAGCCCCGCTCTCACCGTCGCACTTGTCCGAACGGGAAATCCAGCTGCCCAACGGCTCATATCGGGGGTCATTCCCACGAGGAGACGACCCACCTACCAGCATTTGGTCCTGAAATGCCCCAGATTTGGGGCTGCTCGCCACGTAGTGGGAGGCGGAACTGAATGACCCTCGATATGAGCCCCCGTGCACCTGGCCCGACAGATGACGGCAGGGCAGGCTGGTGGTCAGCTCCTAAGTGGTCCTGCGATACCGGCAGTTCGACGTGCCGGGGCGTCGACCCTGTCCCCCATTCGCCCCTAGCCACCGGGGCTTCGGACGTCAGGCACCCCGTGGTGACCCTGGTCTCCGAAGCCCCGGTTTCACTCCCCGAGGAACCTTTACCCGTTGCTGCGACTGCGATCGTCGAGGGTGCTGTCCCCGGCCGAACTGTCCTGGCGGACCGACGCGATCGGCGACGCGGAGACAGCCCTGGCCAACGTCGTCGGCCGGCCGGGCAGCTGCTGGAAGAGCTGCCCCTTCAGTCCCGAGGAACTCCTCCGCCGCCTGGCCGCCCGGCTGCGCCACCAGACCGGCCTCGGCGTCATTCTCAACACCAGCGCGGTCACCCCCCGCCCTGTGGGAGACGTCCTGACCCGCCGCGACCTGGTGGAGCTGGTTCCGTACGACAACCGCTCCCTGCGCGCGGGGCCTTCGCCCGCGTGCGACCCGCGGACGCTCGGGGATCTCGAGGCACGCTGCGGCCCTCTCGTCATCGAGGTGCCGAGACGGGACGCTCCGCTGATCACCACGGACTACCTAGGACAGCAATTCCCAGCAACCCGCCCCTACCCCGCCCGCCTCAGTCAGCTGGTGTTGGCGGCCTTGGAGCGTGACCGTCCCGCCCCAAGGCCGTGGAAGGCCCGCGCAAGCCCCTGATCGAGTGCCACACGTCGTCAACCACTCGAACGTGTGGATTCAAGAGTGACCAGGCAGGAGACTCTTGGCCCGGACGCCAGGGCCGTATTTACGTTCGAGAAATTCGCCCGTCCGGGGCCGTTACGGCCCCGGATTCGGCGCGTTCTTAGAGCACCAGTACCAACCGGCCGCCCAGATGGAGGAACACTGTGAACGCTGAGCCCGCTCCCGCTCATCGCCCCGGATTCGAACAGCGGCGGTGGTCCCCGCTCGCCTCCCAGACCTGCGGCCCTCGGCAGTCCGACGTCTACGCGCGCCGCTCGGCTCGACTGGATACGAGGTGGGGGGCATGAGCAGCGGAAGTGATGCAGACGGCATCCGCCCGGGGGCGGTGCCCGGCCCGCGCGGTGCGGAACTTCCGCTGCCGCCCGCCGCCGTGCCGGACGGGCCGCACGACGGTGACATCGCCGACGGCCTGGAGGAGGCGTACTGGTCCGTGTACGACGGCGCCGCGTCCCAGGCTACGGTGGGACAGATCCTCGCTCGGCTGCCGCGGATCGTGCGCCAGATCGGCCAACTGGCCTGGAACACGGACCGGACCGCGACGGTCGCGGTCGTGGTTCTGCAGCTGGCGTCGGCCGCGATGACGGCGTTCGGGCTCATGGCCTCGGTGGCGGTGCTGCGGGAACTGTTCGCCGAAGGGCCGACCCCGGACCGGGTGCGCGCGGCCATCCCCCAACTCCTGTTCGTCGTCGGCTTCCTGTCTGCCCGGGCGCTTCTGGAGGCGGGCGTCGCCATCGCGCAGGCCAGGGTGACCCCGCAGATCCGTACCGCGCTGGAGACGGAGTTCCTCACCCTGACCGCCCATGTGCGGCTGGAGGTTGTCGACGACGCGGACTGGCACGACGAGGCGTACCGGGCCAACGACCGCGGGCTGTTCTATGCCCGGCAGATCGTCGGCCAGGTCGTCTCCCTGGCCGCGGCCCTGCTCGGGCTTGTGGGCACCGCCGGCGTTTTGGGCGTCCTCCACCCGGCCTTGCTACCTCTTCTCCTGCTGTCGGTGCTGCCGGTCGGCGCGGCGGCCGTTCGTAGCGCCCGGGCGCGCTTTCACTCCTTCAAGCGGTGGAACACGCTGCAGCGCAGGGTGCGGGTCTTCTCCTGGCTGCTGCTGGAGAGGGACGCCGCCGCCGAGCTCCGCTCGGACACCGCCCAGGGTGCGCTGCTGGAGGAGCACTACCGGCTGACGACCCGGATCGCCGAGGAGGACACCCGCCTGGGCGTGAGCTCGGCCGGGCTGACCCTGGCGGGCCGGGCGGTCGGCGGGATCGGCACCGGCATCACCTATACGGCGCTCGGCGCCATGCTGATCGCGGGCTGGCTGCCGCTTGCCGCCGGTGCGGGCGCGGTCCTCGCCATTCAGGCCGCCCAGTCCTCGCTGACCCGGCTCGTCGACGTCTCCCACCTGGTCTACGAGCACGCAATGTGGGTGGACGACCTGTTGGCCTTCCAGGAACGCTGCCGCACTCTCCAGCCGCGGCGCAGCGGGCTACCCGCCCCCGAAACGGTGAAGACCATCACTTTGGACGACGTGTCCTTTACCTACCCGGGCAAGGACACCCCGGCGCTCAACGGCATCTCCATGACGCTGCACGCCGGGCAGACGGTGGCGTTCGTCGGCGTCAACGGCTCCGGCAAGTCCACCTGCGCGCGGCTGCTCGCAGGGCTGTACGAGCCCCAGGACGGGGGCACGGTCTGCTGGGACGGGGTGAACGTCCTGGACATGGACGCCGAGTCGTTGCAGGCCAGGGTGGGCTGCGTGCTCCAGGACCCGGTCCGGTTCCCGTTCAGCGCGCTGGCCAACCTGACGGTCTCCCGGGGCACCCTCACCGAGGCCGACCCGCAGCGGGCGCTGGACGCCGCACGGGCCTCCGGCGCCGAACAGGTCATCGCCGGACTGCCCGGCCGGTGGGAGGCGCTGCTGTCCAAGCGGTTCCGCGGCGGCCAGGAACTGTCCGCCGGCCAGTGGGCGAAGGTCGCCGTCGCCCGCGGCCTGTACAAGAACGCCCCCGTCCTGCTGCTGGACGAACCGACCGCCAGCATGGACCCCCGCGCCGAGCACGCCGTATACGAGGCGGTACTGCGGGACAACCCGCGCCCCGATCAGATCACGGTGCTGATCTCCCACCGCCTGGCCAGCGTCGTCGCCTGCGACCGCATCTTCGTCTTCGACGGCGGCCGCATCACCGAGAGCGGCACGCACCAGGAGCTGATGGACCTCGGCGGCGAGTACGCCGCCATGTTCACGCTCCAGGCCGCCGGCTACCGCGCCGAGGCCGGGGAGGCGGCGTGATGCCCGACCACGTACAGCCCTGTCGCGCGTCGGCCGGCGTCTGGCCGGAGCACTTCACCGACCACCGCTACGGCACCAACTGCCCGATGTGCATGAACGACTTCGCCGCCGACGACATCGGCTGGGGCCTTCTTGTCCGGCGCGGAGAGGTCAGCAACGCCTACCTGTGGCGCAGCGGCCAGGTCCGCGGGTACGCCGTCGTGATCTACACCAGCCGTCATGTCGCCGAGCCCACCGAGCTGGACGAGGGGGAGGCAGCCGCGTTCTGGCGCGACGTCCTCGCCCTGGGCCGCGCTGTGGAGGCGCTCTACGAGCCGCTGAAGATGAACTACCTGCTGCTGGGGAACCAGATCCCGCACGCCCACTGGCACTGCGTTCCACGCCGCGAAGCCGGAACGGACCCGGCGCCGGGCGGGCCACTGCCCTTCGATGCGCTCGATCTCGGGCGCCAGGACGAGGAGCAGCTGCAGGCGGATGCCCGAGCCCTGCGCCAGCTGCTGAACCCCACCGGCCGGTCGGGGGTGCGGCGATGAACGGCGCCGAGTCGAACGTGATGGTCGTGGCGGGGATCCTGACGCTCTTCTACCGGATCATCCCCACCGCGGTCGTCGAAGGTCCCGCGGGGACCGCGACCCGCAACTACGTCGCCCGGGACAGCGACGGAGCCCGGTGGTTCGTGAAGGCCTACCCGACGGGCACCGATCTGGACGCGGAGCGCCAGGCGCTGGAGCTCGGCCAGTTCGCACGGATCGGCCGGATCCCGGTGCCGAAGGTGCGGCAGACCCTCGACGGTGACCTCATCGCAGCCGCCGGCAGGATGGCGGTCTCGGTCGCGGCGTACGTCGAGAACGCGCAGACAGCGGAGGGCGGCCTGTCCGGCGACCGGTGGGCTGCGGTGGGCGAGACCGTCGGACGCCTGCACCGGACCCTGGCCCGGCACCCGGCCGGGCCACCGCGCCGGGTGCCCGCCCGGGAGGTCTGCGATGTGAAACGGGCCCGGCAGCGTCTTGAACGGCTGCTCGTCCTCTTCGCTAAGGGGCCGCCCGCCTCGGGGTTTCCCGCCTGGGCACGCGAGACCGCCGCCCGGCGGGTCGACGCGCTGCCCGCCGCGGCCGCCATGGTCAAAGGGCTGCGGACGTCCTTGACGGTGCAGACCGTCCACGGCGACCTGGCCTCGCCCAACCTGCTCCTGCGCGGACAGCAGGTCGCGGCGCTGATCGACTTCCGGCCGCCCGGTCACCGCAGCCCCGCCTGGGAGCTCGGGCGGATTGTCCTCGACCCGCGCACCGTCCTAGCAGAGCCGCAGTGGCCCACGGGCCTGGCCGAAGCCGTTGACGCCTACCGGGCAGCCAACCCGGCGCTGCCGGACGAAGAGCTCCTTGCCGTACCCCGCCTCGCCGCCGGGTACCTGGCCTGCTCGGTGTATCCGCTGTCCGAGGCCGTCGACGACCCGGCCGCCGTCACCCCCGAACTGGAGGCATACGGCCACAACCGGCAGGCGGCCATGGCTGAGCTGTGCGAGCGCCTGCCGGAAGCCGAGGAGGTGCTCCATGACCTCCTCCACTGACCCCTCCTCCCCCGGCGCCCGGCCGTCGCTGTGGCGGCACCGCGACTTCCGGCGCTACTTGACCGGTCAGGCAGCCAGCGTGACCGGCAGCTCGATCAGCAGCATGGTGATCCCCGTGCTGGCGGTGCTCGAACTGGACGCGACCACCGCCGAGGTCGCCTGGCTGACGTGCCTGGGCCAACTGCCGCCCGCACTGCTGGCTTTGCACGCTGGGGCCTTGGCCGACCGCCACTCCAAGCGGAAGCAGATGATCACCGGCGACCTGGTCAGCGCCGCCGCGCTGGCCAGCGTGCCGGTGGCGGCCGCGCTGGACCGGCTGTCCCTGCCCCAGCTGATGGTGGTCGCGGCCGTGCAGGGCGCGGCGGGCGTGCTGCACGATGCTGCCGCGATCAGTCTCCTGCCCGGCCTGGTCGACCGGTCCCTGCTCGGCGCCCGCCTGGACGAAGGGAAGATCGCCGCCGAACGCGCGCACGCTCAGGGCTAGTCCGACGACCTGGATGAGAGGCAGACCGAGCGCGCCGGTGACGAGGAGCGCCAGTTTGGCAGGGTCGGACGCGATCCCGGTCAGGGTCGACACTGCCGCGTGCAGGAACGGCCACACCTTCTCGCGCAGGAAGCGCCGGCCGGGTGGGGTGACACCGAGCAGACCTGCGGCCGCGAGGGTCAGGGCGATGGCCGGCAGGACATACCGGCCTGCGGGCAGGTGCAGGTGCGTTCCAGCGTGGTGCCGTCCGGCCCAGGCGAAGAACCCGGCGGCGAGTACGGCGTTGGAGGCGGCGCCGGCCAGGCTCTGCAGGCCGACGGAGGCCGTGGCAGCCCCGGTCTCGATCCCCGTCTTCTGCAGGTAGCGCAGGTTGAGCGCCATGCCGCCGACGTTGCTCGGGGTGATCCGGTTCAGGAACGAACTGGCGAACTGCACCTCGAACGTGGGGCCGAAAGGCAGCCTGGCCGGAATGGTGCCCATTTGCAGACAGGTCGAGAATGCCTGGGAGATGAAGGTGACGGGCACTACGGCGAGCACCCACCACCAGTCGGCGTTGCGCAACGCGGTGATCACCGCCGGGGCGTTGGCGAACTGCGGCAGCACCAGGTGGAGTACGAGGAACGCGCCGACCAGGCCGAAGATGCTCTTCCAGGTGAAGCGCGCGAGGTGCGCGAGGGGAGCCGGCTCGGCACCGGTCGCCGCCGTGACCTCGGCGGAGAGGTCACGCAGCAGGCTCGGGCGGCCGCCGGGGCGCACCGTGCGCCGCTTGGCGCCCGCCCCTGCCACCCGCGCGCGGGCCTGGTCGTACCGTGCGACCTCGCGCTGTGCGGGGCCGAGCAGCGCCAGCGGCTGCAGGTAGGGCAGGGCCGTCGCCAGCAGCCGCGGGCCGAGGCCGGCCAGCGCGCACTGGGTGGCGCGGTGTGCCCCGACGCGGGTCGCGGTGGTGGCCAGCAGCTCGGCGATGTCGCTGCCGAGCGCGTCGGGTGCGGCGCCGAGCCGGGCGCGCGCGAACGCGGTGAGCCGGGACGCACCGTCCGGCTCGACGAGGATGTGTTCCGGGCGCAGCGCCCGGTGCGCCAGTCGGTGCTTCTGCAGGTGGCCCACGGACGTCCACACCCCGGTGAGTATCCGGTCGGTGATCTCCTCACCAGGGAACGCGGACAGCGGACGGGCAGCGTGCTCGACCGTCACCAGCAGTGCACCGCCCCCGGCCACCGGGTACGCGATCACCGGCTCGGCCGCCCGGGCGCCGGCACGGCCTGCGAACACGAGCATGAGGAGCTCGTGCTCGAACGTGGCGAGCGGGGAATGCGCGCCCGTGTCGGCGGGATGGCGCAGCAACGCGAGCCGGGCCAGCCGGTGGAAGACATCGCGGTTGCGGTCCTCGGGGCCGAGCACCTGTACCGTGAGCCGCGCACCGGTGGTGGTCTCGGCTCCGTAGCGGACCCCCTCCCCGGGGCGCCGATCGGGGGAGGGCGTCTCCCGCAGCGCGGCGAGCGGGATCCCGCACGCGACGAGTGCGTCGGCGACCGCCTGCGGGACCGGCCGGTCCGCCGGGCCTCCCGTCAGCAGCAGCACGGCCGATCCGGCCACGCCGCCCACGGCGAGCGCGGCGACTGCCTCCAGCGGCATGAGGGCGGCGGCCGCGACGCTCAGCACGGCGCACGCGACGGTCAGCGCCCACCACGTCCGCCGCAGACGCGTGTCCAGCCAAGGGCCTGCCGCGACGACCGCCGCCGCGCAGGCGGCCAGGTACGCCGCCGACGGCCAGCCGGCATGCACCAGCGCGCCCCGACCCACCAGCACCTGCGGCCACAGGCCCGGTCTGGCGCGCGTCAGGGCCAGGTGGGTGACCAACCACGAAAGCAGCGCGCCCAGCGCCGCCGCGGGCACGACCCGCAGGATGGCGTCGCCCCGCCGCCGGGCGACCAGTACGCCGAGGGCCACCACCGGCGCGACCACAGCGACCGCCTGCACTGCCCCGACGACACCGTCGCGCAAGCCCGGCGGTAGCGCGGTCGCCGCGTCAAGCAGCCCCTGCTGCATCCTCCGGGTGGACGCCAGCGCCACGGCGGCTGGCAGCACCGTCATCACCAGCACGGTTCCGGACACCAGCAGCCGCGCCAGATCGGCCGCCCGGCGTACGTCGCGCGGCGGCAGGGCGTCGATCACCGGCGCAGCTGCGGCCTGAGCACCTCCAGCGGCAACGGAGAGCGGGATGATGCCAGGGCGTTCACTCACAACCGGCTGCCCCAGCGGATCCGGCCTTGGTCATGTCGGCTCCTCGTCGGCGAGCCCGGGGCGGGCTTCGGCGGGCACCGCCGCTTCATCAGACCAACCGGTGCGGGCGGAGGGATCCGCGCTTCCGTCATTCGAGCGCGTCCGAGACCGGTCCGCAAACCCACGCCACCCACAATGCGGGATGGGGGCTCATCAGCCCTTTGTCATTCCGCCTTTGCATCGTGCGCGCCATGCTTCCCGCCTGCAGCACGCCCGCGCCGTCCGCGCTGCCGCCCGCCATGCCGCCAGCGACGGGCGGCTCGTCGTCGTGGCCGGGTGAGCAGGCCGTAGGTCAGGTGTGGCACGACCTCGTTCTGCCATGGGCTGTCTGGCAGGGACTGGATTTCGCGGTGCAGTTCGACGCGGCACGTGACCATCCGATGGCAGTGGATCGTCTGGACGGCTCGGGCCTGAGCCGCTGTGGTCATTCCGAATATTTCGAATATGGGGACGGAGTTTCCGCTGGCCAGACATGAAGTTGGCGAGAGGGGCGCGTGATGCCCGTCGGGTGTGGACCGTTCACCGGCGGACGGCGGGAGCTTGTGGGGCTTGCGGGTGCGGCAGTCGGATGATGGTGCTGAACCGTGCTGCGCGGCGCCGCAGGTGCCGGTGGCCGAGGGTGGGTTGTGGGCGAGCCGGTGGCCGCGTCTTCCGGTAGAAGATCCGCTTGCCCAGCTCGACGAGGAACAGGTAGACGACGACCATGGCGGCCACCGCGGCGAAGAAGGCGGTCGGCAGGGGTTGGAAGCCGAGGACATGGGCCAGCGGGGTGGCCGGCAGGGCGGCGCCCAGGGCGACGACACCCAGCGCGGTCAGCGTCAGGGGCAAGCTGGGGCGACTGTGCCGGAAGGGGATGCGGCGGGTGCGGATGGCGAAGATCACCAGGGTCTGCGTGGCGAGGGACTCCACGAACCAGCCGGTGTGGAACTGGGCGGCGTCGGCGTGGAAGACGCCCAGCATCACGGCGAAGGTGACGAAGTCGAACAGGGAGCTGATCGGTCCGAAGCAGATCATGAAGCGCCGGATGAAGGCGATGTCCCAGTGCGCGGGCCGCCGCACCTGCTCCTCGTCGACCTCGTCGGTGGGGATGGCGAGCTGGCTGGTGTCGTACAGCAGGTTGTTGAGGAGGATCTGCGAGGGCAGCATCGGCAGGAAGGGCAGGAACAGGGAGGCGCCGGCCGCGCTGAACATGTTGCCGAAGTTGCTCGAGGTGCCCATCAGGACGTACTTGATGGTGTTGGCGAAGATCCGCCGTCCCTCGGCGACCCCCTCGGCCAGGACTCCGAGGTCCTTCTCCAGCAGGATCACGTCGGCCGCGTCCTTGGCCACGTCGGTGGCCGAATCCACCGAGATGCCCACGTCGGCGGCGTGCAGCGCGAGGGCGTCGTTGACGCCGTCGCCGAGGAAGGCGACGTCGCCGCCGGTCTTCCGCTGGATACGGACGATGCGGGCCTTGTGCTCGGGGCTGACCCGGGCGAAGACGGTGGTGTCGCGGATCGCGGTGGTGAGCCGCTCGTCGTCCATGGCGTCCACGTCGGTCCCGGTCAGCGCGGCCGCGTCGGTCAGCCCCAGATCGTGGCAGACCTTGGCGGCCACCGCGGGGTTGTCCCCGGTGACGATCTTCACCGTGATGCCGAGCGTGTTCAGCCGCTTCAGTGCCTCGGCCGCGTCGGATTTGGGCGGGTCGAGGAAGACCAGCAGCCCAGCCAGGCGCAGGTTGTATTCATCGGCAGCAGCGGGTGCGGTACCCGCCTCGGCGTGACGGGTCGCCACCGCGACGACTCGGTTCCCGGCGGCGAACTCAGCTTCCAGGGCCTGACGGGTGGGCCCAGGCACCTGCACGCAGCGTTCCAGCACCGCCTCCGGTCGCCTTTGGTGATCAGCACGGTGTCACCGGCGGTACCGGTGACGGTGACGGAGACCATCCGGCGCTCGTGGTCGAAGGGCAGGATGCCAGCGTGGTTCCAGCCGCTGAGCAGCTGGCCCTGGGCGGCCGCGGCCGGGGAGTCCCACAGGGCCTCGTCGAGCGGGTTTCCGCCCACGGGTCGGCCCTGGTCGTCCACGTCCGTCTCGGTGCACAGCAGGCCCAGGCGCAGCACTTCTTCCGTGGAGGTACCGGTGACGGGTACGGCTCGCATGAAGTCGATGCGACCCTGGGTGAGGGTTCCGGTCTTGTCGGTGAAGAGCACGTCAACGTCGCCGAGATCCTCGATGCACACCAGCCGCTTGACGAGTACCTTGCGTCGGCTCATCCGCCGGGAGCCGGCAGCCAGGCTGGTGGAGACGACCGCGGGCAGTAGCTGCGGGGTGATACCGACCGCGATGGCCAGTGAGAACAGCAGTGCGTCGATCAGCGGCTTGTGCAGTGCGACGTTGATGATGAAGATCGATGTGGTCAGTGCCCCGGCGACGTAGACCAGCAGCATGGAGAAGCGGCGTAGGCCCACCTGGAACTCGGTCTCCAGCTGGTGTCCGCTCAGCCCGGCGGCGATCTTCCCGAACTCGGCCTCGGCACCGGTGGCGACCACGACACCGCGGCCGTTTCCGGAGTGCACCACGGTGCCCATCAGGGCGCAGCCGGTCAGATCCGCCAGTGCCGTGCCGGCCCGCACGGCAGCGGTGTCCTTGGCGACCGGCAGCGACTCACCGGTCAGCACCGACTCGCTGCACTCCAGCCCCGCGGTCGCAAGCAACCGCAGATCTGCGGGCACGATGTCGCCGAGCCGCAGCTCGACCACATCACCCGGGACCAGGGCGGTGACCTCCACCTCCTGTGGTCGCCCGTCACGCAGTACGACCGCGCGGTGCCGGATCTTCGCGTGCAGCGCCTGGGCGGTCTTCTCCGCCCGGAACTCATTGACGAAACCAAGGCCGACGGAGAGCGCCACGATCACCCCGATGATCACGGCGTCGCTGCGCTCGCCGACGAAGTACGACACGACGGCCGCGGCCAGCAGCAGGCCGAGCGGCA
>NZ_BMRN01000056.1:0-209 GCF_014648655.1 Streptomyces atratus | reverse complement strand
GTCGTACAAGGGCCACCGGTACCCGGTGGAGGTGATCGCGCACGCGGTATGGCTGTACTTCCGCTTCCCGCTGTCCTTCCGCGAGGTCGAGGAGCTGATGCTGCGGCGCGGCGTCATCGTCTCTTACGAGACCATCCGCCGCTGGTCCGCCAAGTTCGGCCAGGCCTACGCGGACGGACTGCGCCGCCGTCGGCCACGGCCCGGGGACA
>NZ_BMRN01000055.1 GCF_014648655.1 Streptomyces atratus | reverse complement strand
TGCACCATGAAACAGGGACCGGGCATCACCGCGTTCCAGCGCGGCGCCCCAGAGGGTGGCGCATCCCCACCGGATGCGACCACCCTCCACACCCTCACAAACCCAAACACTCAACCAATTCACAGACCCCACCCCCACACACCCACAACCCCACCCACAACACAACGAACTCCCCCTCCCTGTCCGCGAGCGCCAGAACATCGGGCAACTCCAGGCCGACGAACCCGGTCAGGCAGTACCGACCCCACAGCGCCCAGGGCAACACAGCCGCGTACTCCCGCAACCCCCGACGTTATCCGGACCACACTGGTAAATCACGTTCGCGCGCTCCAGCAGCCATGCCAGCCTCGGGAGACGCCGACTTCAGATCACGTCGGCCCACGTCGCCCAGGTGCCGGTCCCGGAGCCTCCGCCAACTTGAAGCCGCAGGTCACGGGGCTGGTGTGGGTCGTTGATCGTGTGCTCGTGCTGGTCACGGGCAACTGTTTGCGCTCAAGGTCGTCTGACATGCCGACGATCACGGAGCCACGAATTCCTCCTGACACTGCACGCCGGGTGAGATGGTGCCCTTCTTGATGAATGAAGCCGGTGTCATCGGTGATCAACTCACCGCCTTGTGTGCCGAGTCGGTCTGCAGCGTACGTCTGCAGGTCATCGCGGAGGCAGCCGGCGCCCCAGCGGCTGTGGGACAGCACGTGCAGCAGCCGACCGGGGTGCCATGGCCGGCATACCCGGCGAGCAGTCAGCCGTTCCTGCGGCTCACCAAGCCCAGCAGCCCGCCCACATCCCGCATCCGGCGACGGGGTTCCACACCCGGGCGAAGCAGGCTCCGACTCGCAAGAAAAGACTCTCGAGTCCCTGGCCCCACACGCCCGTGGGTACATCATTGATCAAGCTTGTGGAATGCTCGGGGCACTGTCACTACATGCGGCGTGGGCGCACGCTCGCGGGACGGTCCGCCAAGACCGTCCCGCACCCGTCACCAGACCACTACGCTCCCCAGCGCCAGGTCGTTGACCAGCAGTAATGGAGAGGCCGGCTGAAGTGCTAGCGCTTGTAGGTGTTGCCGCCCGTGTCCTTGACGGACTTGCAAGTGCGGCCGGTGTCGGACCCTGAACGGACGCTCGGCGTCTTCTTGTTGTAGTAGTTCACGGTGTAGGAATTACCCGAAAACGTGTTGCCACCCTTCCCACATGTGTTGGCCCTCGGGAACACCCAGTAAGTGAACATCCCATGATTACCGTTCCCCCGAGTCTTCCCCCGGTAATCGCGGCCCTTCTGAAAGACATTGTCTTGAACCTTGTTGCCGCTGCTGCCGTCGCTGGCGCGGACCGGGTCGCCGGAGATGACCTTGAAGGTGTTCCCCTTCACCAGATTCCCGTTGCTTCCGGGGGTCTTCTGCGTCTGGTTGAAGGCGAGGTAGACACCGTGGGTGTTCCCCGGGACATTCTTGTTCTCAAGACTGACGAACGAGTTGTTGGTGATCCTGGCCTTCGAGACGTAGTTCAGATGCACGCCTGCGTAGCCCTTGCCGCCCTTGACCCAGGCGTTGCCCATTTGCTTGAAGGTGATCCGGTTGATCACAAGCCCCTTGACTGGGCCGTCCTTCTTGGTCCCCGTGGCCTTGATCCCGCCGTCGCCGTAGCGCTGCACGGTGAATGGCCCCTGGAAGTTCAGTTCGGGTGACTTCGGGCCGACCTTCGTCCAGTACCCGGCTTTGGCTGCCCGCCCGTCGAACGTGACGGGCCCTGTCCCCGGCTGGACCTTGACCGTGACCGTACTGGCGATTTCCGGCCCCCACTCCACCCCGGCATCAGTGTAGGTGCCGCCCCGGAGCATGATCGTCGCGTTCTTCGTGTGCCTGGCGTCGAGCACGGCCTGTGCGTCACGCAGGGACCTGACCGGACTCTGAGCAGTGAGACCAGCCTTCCCCGCCACCCGCAGAAGCGATTTCCCCGAAAGCCCGGCGAGCGAGGTTCCGCCGGAGCCGACGTAAACGGTGACATCCTCGCCCCCTGCTGGAGCGGCCAGCGCCCCCGGCCCGCTCGGAACCAGCATCGTCACGGCCGCCGCCAGGCACGGCAGGCCGATGCGCAGGTGCTTGCGCATGGGTGTTCCCCCAATCAAAGGTCATGTGAAGCGCGAGCGAGAAGTCCGTTCTCGCTCCGCTCGTGTGACAGGAACGCTGCCCGGTGTCATGCCAACACCGCAAGCACTTCACGCTGTCCGGGCCTGTCCGGCACTGTCCCGGACAGCCTGCACACCCGTGACACCGAGTCCCGTCACCCCAACCGGCCGAACGTGGCTCCGATCCTGCGCATTCGCCATCAGCTCGCCGAAGACGCAGCCACTCAACCAACGCGTCCCGGATACACAGCTGGTGTGACCGGTTCTCGGGGGAAGTGTCTAATCAACGGCGGATCTGCTGACCAAGGGAGAGACGTCAAGTCAGCGAAAGTGAAGACCGCCGCTTGGGACTTCGTCTCCACCCATACCGAGGGGTTCAGCATCAAGCGGATGTGCCGGGTGCTGGAGCTCCCGCTCGGGTTACTACCGGTGGATCGCCGGCGCCGAGGCGCGGGCGGGGCGACAGTTCGAGGAGGACGCCCTGGTCGAGGAGATCCGCGAAATCCATACCGAACACTGCGGGAACCACGGCGCGCTTCGAGTCCATGCCGAACTGCGCGGCTTGGGCCACACGGTCAACCACAAGCGCGTGACCAGGCTGGCGCGCAAGCACTACATCGTCGGCAGTCACCTGCGGAAGAAGAAATGCACCACGATCCCGGACCGCCTCACGCCGCCAGTGGCGGACCTGGTCCAGCGGGACTTCACCGCCAGTACGCTGGACGAGAAGTGGTGCGGCGACATCACACATGTGCAGGTCGGAGCCGCGTGGATCCGCCTCGCTTACGTGATCGATATCCGGTCGCGCCGAGTGCTCGGCTGGTCCATGGCCCCGCACATGCGGGCCGAGCTCGTCTTCGACGCACTCCGGGCCGCGGTCGCGACCCGCGGCGGCGACGTCACCGGAGTGATCTTCCACGCGGACCGCGGATCGCAATACACCTCGGCCGCGTTCGCCCAGGTCTGCGACCTGCACGGCATCCGCAGAAGCATGGGCAGGGTCGGCTCCAGCCACGACAACGCCCTGGTCGAGAGTTTCTGGCAGGAACTCAAGCGAGAAACGATGTACAGGAGAGTGTTCGTGACGATGTCTCGGACGAGGCTCGAGATATTCCGGTGGCTCACCTATTGCAACGCCAGACGCCGACACCGCGCGCTCTCCTACCTCTCCCCAATAGAGTTCGAACAGCACCACCACAGGACAGCTGAACTCCCACTCACAGCATGAACCCCTGTGTCCACACTCCGGGGGTCACCTCAGCGCGAGTCCGACCCGATTACAACAGCAGAGGGTTGCCTGGCTGCCCGTCGGCATTACGCCTTGTCGGTCACAGTGGCTTCCGCCTACCTGGCAACCACGTCCTGACGAACGGCCTTTCAGCCGGATCGAAAGGTATTCGACTCAACTTCCCAGAGCGGCCCGCCTCTGGAATCACGAGCGGACAAAGTTGATATCGACCGACGCGAAGAACTGCTCAACGCCCACGCACTGCCATCCAATGGGCTCCACGGCACTGACGATCAAGTCGATCTCCTTGCGGATCTCCTTCATAGACACTCGTCCGCGGCCATCGACGTCGAAGCCTGCGACGAACGTCAGATCGCCCCGTTCATAAGCAACCCTGGCGTCCGATACGAACTTTTGCATGCGCCAGGCGTGAATCAGCCCCATCTGCCCCCTCCCAATCCACCGGGCTCATTACTCTTCCACGGATCTGACTGCCGGTCAGCTGGATCGCCCATCCGAATGGCCCAGCTCATCGGCGTCGCCTCCGCGGCAGCGTCGGCACCGCCCTCGGCGCGATCAACGGCGGCCTGGTCCTCGGTGTGCTCAACAACGACATGAACCTCGTCGGCATCGGCACGGACTGGCAGCAGGTCGTCAAGGGTCTGGTCCTGCTCGCGGCGGTCGGCTTCGACGTGCGGAACAAGCGCAAGGCCGGTTCACAGGTCCCGCAGAAGTACCCAACTCCTTCTACTGGAACCGCATATGGAGACGAGAAGACGCACGGCGACGGCACTCTCCGCGACCACACTCCGCACCTCCACCACCGCACACGCACACCCCCACGCATCGGGAGGCGGGAAGCCCGTGAAGGCCTAGCTTCTACCCCCGCGTCGAAGCTGTGCCGAGAGGTCGCAATGCAACGGCCGGCCAGCCGCCGCGAGGTCATGGACGAGTTCGTCTGCGTGTGCGATGTGGCAGCGGTGGTGGTGCGTCGCCTGCCCGGGCTCCCCGATGGGTCGACGGCGTCGATGGCGACGCCGAACGTCCCTGTGTACCGGTACACAGGTCCACGTAACCAGGGACCACCGCGTGGACCGTTGACACCATGGCCTCGCCGTCGCGGTCATGGCCGAGGGCGGCTGTCAGAGGCGGATGCGGTAGACGCGCCTGGTGTCTTCGTGTTCGGCGAGGCCCCAGAGGGAGCCTCCCCTGGCCCGTGGCTGGTAGCTGAGGTCTTCCGGCCCCAGGGTGAGCTTGCCGTGCGGCGCGGTCATCTTCTCGCCCCGGGGCCACTGCAGCCACAGGCTTCCCTGCTTCGGGCTCTTGGGCGCATGGGATTTCACGGGGGCATTGGCCGAGTAGTACGTCTGGTCACCGACACAGACCGTGCCCTGCACCCTGGGGATGCGCAGCGGCCAGGTGGAGGCGGCCCGTTCCGAAGCGATGTAACCGGCGCTGTTCAGGTTCCAGCGGACCGCCACGCCGTTGGGACTCTCCTCGAAGTACTCGCTGACGACGAGCGACTGAGTGGCCCCCTGGGTACGGTCCAGGGACACCTGGGAGTACGCCAGGTTCGCCGACCAACTGGCGGGCCGATACACATGGTGCAGGGGCATGACGTACCGGTAGCCGTGCGCGTAGTACTTCTTGTCCCCGGCGTGATAGCCGCACCAGTTCTTGGCGCGCTCCCGGGTCTTCTCCGTCGACCCGCGGGACACCTTGAGCATCCTGGTGGTGTCGAAGACATACAGGCCCCGGTTCCTGTCCGCCACGTACAGCCACTTCCCCACCCATGCGATGCCCCCGGCGTGGAGGGTGGTGACCTTGAAGTCGAAAGGCTCGCCCGACTCCTTGGTGGGCTCGGCCAGCAGGACGTGGTCGTACCGCGGGCGGCTCGACAGCCCGGTTCGGGTGACGTCGATGACGGATACCTTGGCGCCCTGGTTCCCGGCCGTCTGCTTGTCGTACCAGGAGACGAGGGCGACCTTCTTGCCCCCGCTGCCCGGTACGGAACCGCCATAGGCGTCGTAGCTCGTGGTGATGCCCTGCGGGTACCACCGCTTCCCGCGGGCGTCCTCGCGGTACTTGGACCTCGCATCCCACCCGAAGGCGAAGTCGAACCGGTCGGGCCTCGGGGCGGAACCCGGGCCGTCGCGCCAGTCACCGGGCGCCGAGGCGCGCCGCTCGGCCCTGTCGAGCACGTCGTCGACGAGGTCAGCCACGCCGAGCCTCTGCCTCGTGATCAGCCCCTGAGTGGCGGCTGCCCACGTCGTGCCGGTCGGCACGCCGTCACGGTCGTACATCCTCAGCCCGTACCCCGGCTCCGCCGCCCGTGCCACAGACGGTACGAGCAACCCTCCGGCCGTCACCGCGAGGGGAACAGCCGCGATACCCTTCAAAAGAGCTCTGCGTGTGGTGTCCATGTCGAGCAACGGTAGGGGCGCACCGGCCGTTCCGGCCCTGCCTGTCGCGTCCGGGACATGTCCGGGACAGGGGCGCCTGCCGCAGCACCGCCGGCGTTCCGGCCGATGCCATCGAGTCCGCCGGCCCGCTTGAGCGGCCGGCGCCTGCACGGACCGCCGGTGCCGTCCCGCATGAGCTACAGACACCTCGGAGGACCACCACTCTCCTCAAGCGAGACAGGGCCCTGAAGAGCCCGACCAGGACCCGGATCCGCCGCGCGGGCGGTTCCGGCTGAGCCGCACGGCCCACTCCGGTTCCGCCCGCCCGCTCGCCCCAGATCGGAGTCAAGCCGATTGCTGGTGGGCCGAGTAGGTCAGGTGGCCCGCATCACCGCGCTGGTAGTACGTGGCCTCGTCGCCGGGGGCGATCGGAAGCCTGCCGCGCAGCCGCTCGACCAGGGCGGGGCTGGCGATGAAGGCGCGGCCGAAGCTGATGAGGTCGATCGTGGAGAGCTGGGCAACGACGGTGGGGCGGCCGTTCGCCGAGGTGGAGAGCGAGCTGGGCACTGGACGGTTCGGGGACGACGAGCCGGGCGTTCAGCGAACGGTTGGAGTAGTCGTCACGGCCCGGGCTCTGGAACCGGGCGGCTCAGCTGAGGTTGTCACTCGTCGTGGAGTTGCGGATCATGCGCACGTTGGGCAGCCTTCCTCGCCAAATCTCTCGTTCACCTGTGGCCTTGAATCCGTAGCGCTCGTAGAAGTGGACCGCACGCTCGTTGTACTCGGTGACCCATAGGCGCATGGGTGCGCTTCCTGCCCAGGCCAGGAATTCGCTCATCATTCGCCCCCCGACACCTTCGCCCTGGGCCTCGTTCAGCAGATACATTGGCCCGAGGGTGACCACGTCGTCCCGGCGGCCGCAGAGGAAACCGACGATCTCCGCATCGGAGCGGACGACACGGCAGAACAGCAGGTCCGGTCGTTGCTTCGCTGCCACAATGAACTCCCGCCACTGAGCGATCCCTTCCGTGGTGGCGGAGGAGCCTCGGTGCTCACGTATCCATCCCTCGTCTATCCCTGCCTCCTCGTTGGGATACGTCTGCAGCCAGGCTCTCAACTGCACGGGCCCCAGAGACTCGGCGTCCTCGGCGTTGGGGGCTTCGATCACATGGGTCATGGCGGCCATCCTCGATGATGCCCCACGAGCACCTCGCACGGCTCTTGTTTTCCTCGATCCGGCCGTTACCGGCAGAGGTCAGCTCGCTTTGGCCGGCTCCTCGGCTCGGGCTCGGGTGCCGGCGAGTCGGTAGGAGACGGTGCCGGTCTCGATGATGGTCCCGTTGAAGGTGAGTCGGTCGACGATTGCCGGGCAGAGCCGCGGATCCGTGAACGTCTTGGTCCACAGGCAGAACGGCTGGCTCTTCTTGATCCATTCGCAGCTCGCGAGGGTGTGGATGGTCGCCGCGTCGATGTTCGGGTTGGCGTCGAAGTCGAACGCCCGCAGGGACTTCACCCGCGGGAAGCCGGCCGCCTTGATCCGCCGCTCCGAGCGGCGGCGGGCACGGTCGCCGCCGCTCCAGAAAAGGCTTCAGACCGTGGTCGAGCTCAACCGGGCCGTCGCCGTGGCAATGGCGAGCGGACCGCAGGAAGCGCTGTCCATCGTGGACGGGCTGGCCGCCTCCGGGCGCCTGTCGGGGGCGCGCCTGCTCCCGACGGTGCGCGGCAAACTGCTCGTCCGGCTCGGCCGAACCGCCGAGGCATGGGCCGAGCTGGAGCTCGCCGTCCGGCTGTGCCGCAACCTCCGCGAGTGGTCGGTCGTCCTGCTGCGCAAGGCCGCCGAGCCGGTGTGACGGCCAGCGGCCGCCGCTACCGCCCCGGCGTGCTGCCGCGCACGACCGGCTCCGCAGGAAGCAGCAGCCCGCTCGCCGGGGCGGCGGTGGGGTCCTCGACGGCGGTGATCAGCCGGTCGACGAGGACGTGGGCGATGGCGGCCAGGGGCAGGCGCGCGCTGGTGAGGGCGGGCTGGAGCAGCGTGCAGAGCGGGATGTCGTTGAAGCCGGTGACGGCGACGTCGTCGCCGACGGCGAGGCCTGCGGCGCGGACGGCCTGGTAGGCGGTCAGGGCGAGCCAGTCGCTTGCGCAGACCAGGGCGGTCGGGCGGTCGGGGCCGGTGAGCAGGCGCTGGACGGCGTGGGAAAGCGCGGCCGGGTCGTCGTCGGGGACGCCGACCTCGAAGGCTCCGTCGGGGGCGGCGGCCGCGGCTTGCAGGAAGCCGGCCCTGCGGTCGGCGAGCCAGGGCAGGGACGCGGCGGAGTTGAGGTAGCAGATCCGGCGGTGGCCCTGGTCGAGCAGGAGTCCGACCAGGGCGGCGGTGGCGGCGGTGGAGTCGATGTCCACCCAGTTCTGCGGACGGCCGGGGGCGGTGCGGCCGAAAGCGGCGAACGGGAAACCAGCCTCGGTGAGCACGTCGACGCGGGGGTCGTCGTGGACGACGTCGGAGAGGACGAACCCGTCGACCTGGCGGGCCGCGATCAGGCTGTTGAAGGACCTGGCGACTGCTCCGGCGCCCTGCTGGGGGTCGGAGCGGAACACCAGAATGCGGTGACCGACGGCGTCGGCGGCGGTCACCAGCGCCTGGAGGAAGCCGCCCATCAGGGGGTTGGGGTCGGCGGGGTTGTCGGCGGGGGCGGGATAGCCGATGACCTTGCGGGTGCCGGTGCGCAGGCTGCGGGCGGACTGGTCCGGCTGGTAACCGAGTTCGTCGATGGCGGCGGTGACCCGGGCGAGGGTGGTGGCGCGTAGCCGGTGGGGTGCGTTGAGGGCGTTCGAGACGGTCTGGCGGGAGACTCCTGCCGCGTGTGCGACGTCCTCGATGGTCACCTGTCGAGCGGTCATCGTTCCTCTGTGGGCGGTGGTCGGCGGGCTGTGGACGGCGGGTGGCCGCCCCCAGCCCGCGGTTGTCAGTGCTCGCGGGTCAGGGTGAGCAGGCCACCGGTCGGCACGGTCACCGAGTTCACCCCGGCGACGAGGTCGAGCATGGTCTGGGACAGGATCTCACCACGGCAGTCCTGGACGCGGGCGAGGGCCTGTTCCGGTCGGGTGGCGGTCAGGAGCATCACGGGGTCGCCGTCCGCGTTGGCGACGAGCAGGGTCTGCGGGCCGTCCGCGGCGTGCCGGTCCGGGAGGGCGACGGGCAGCGGCGCGTAGCGTGCGACCACGGTGGTGTGGTGGTCGCGGGCGCGGACCAGGGGGTAGCCGAGGTCCGGTCGCACGGGTTCCAGGATGCCGAGTTGGAGGACGTCGGCGTGCCGGCGGAAGACGCCGAGCCAGAAGCGCAAAGTGGCGAGCTGGTCCGGGCTTTGGGCGGCGAGGTCGACGGAGATCTGCGGCACCGAGAACAGGGCGTTGATGAGGTGGACGGCGATGGACTCGGGCGTCTCGGCGGAGTTCCACATGATCATGTCGGCGTGGACGGCGAGCGGGCCCGCGGTGAGCCGGCAGTCGACGATGCGCTGGCGGTTCTCGGCGGGGCTGAGCGGGCAGTCGGTGGCGCGGACCATGGTGGCGTACGGCCACAGCCCTGGGCTGACGTACGGCTGGCGGTGCTCGACGATCACGTCCGGCCGGGTGCGGCGCAGGCGGGCGTCGAGGTCGGCGAGCAGCTGGAGCACGCCCTCGTGGACGGCGGTGCGGTCGGCGCCGGCCGGGGCGGGTGGGGGGTCGGTGACGGCGAAGCGGTCGATGAAGTCGAGTTTCAGACCGTCCATGTCCCACTGCTCGACGGCGCGGGAGACCTTCTCGACCAGGTAGGCGCGGACCTCGGGGTGGCGGGGGTCGAGCACGGCCGCGTCCAGGTGGGGCTCCTCGCGCAGGATCATGCCCTTGAAGCGGTCCCAGGCGTCGTTGTGCCGGCCGATGAACGGCAATGCGTACCACAGGAGGTAGGCGAGGCCGAGCCGGTGGACCTCGGCGACGTGGGCCGTGGGGTCGGGGAAGGTCGCCGGGTTGGGCTCCCAGTCACCGCAGTGGCCATAGCCGCGGGCGCGGTCGGTGGTCTGCCAGCCGTCGTCGACGACGATGCTCTCGCAGCCGACGGCCGCGGCGAGGGCGGCCTGGCGTTCGACGGCGGCGGTGTCGACGTTCTGGTGGAGGCTGTACCAGGTGGAGTAGGCGGGCATCCGGGCGGCGGGGGCGATGCCGGGGTGGTGCAGGCCTTCGGCCCACCAGGCGGTGACGGCCTGCAGGGTGGCGGCAAAGTGGCGGCCGCTGAGGTCGATCCGCAGCCGTAGCGGCGGCCCGTCCGGGGTGAGGTCCTGTTCGACGGTAAAGGCGAACTCGCCGCTTTCCTCCACCACGCCGGCGCCGACGCGCACGGGTGCGGAGGTCTCGTCGGCGGCGGCGGTGCACAGGGCACGGTCGTCGGTGCCGACCAGGCTGGCGACGGGGGTGCCCAGGGCGAGCGAGACGGTCCGGGGGGCGATCCAGGACGGCGGCAGCCAGCGGGAGGCGTTGGTGTCCGGGGTCCAGTAGGCGGTGGCCCCGAGGCAGGGGACCCGCCATTCGGCGCGGACGGTGGCCCCGGCCGCCGCCGTGACCTCGATCAGGGCCACGCCGTCGCCGACCGGGGTGACGGCGGTCTCCAGCCGGTCGCAGCCGAGCCCGGTGAGGTGGACGGTGAGCGGGGCGCCGGTGGGGTGGAGCAGGCCGGTGGCGAGCTGCCGGTGGCCGACGGTGTCGGGGGTGGCCCCGGCCGGCATGTTCGGGCGCCAGGCCGGGACGGGCTGCTGCGGGGTGGCGTCCCGCGGGGCGGTGTCCGGCGCGGTGAGCGCCTGCGGGCTCTCGGTGCGCTCGCCGGCGGGGAGTGGTTCGGTGGTCACGGTGGTCACTCCTTGGTGGCCCCGGCCAGCAGGCCGGAGATGAACTGGCGCTGCAGGACGAGGAAGAGGGCCATCACGGGGATGGCAGCGATGGCGGCGGCGAGCAGGACCTGCGCGTAGTTGGTGGTCGACAGCCCCTGCAGGGTGGCGGTGGCCACGGGCAGCGTGTACATCTCGGGGCTGCGCAGGGCGATCAGCGGCCAGACGAACTGGTTCCAGCTGCCGAGGAAGACGAACAGCGCGAGCGCCGCGATGACCGGCCGGTTGACCGGGATGACGATCCGCCACAGCACCCGCAGTTCGCCGGCGCCGTCGACGCGCGCCGCGTCCAGGAGTTCGTCGGGCATGGAGCGCAGTGCCTGCCGCATCAGGAAGATGCCGAACGGGGTGACCAGGCCGGGCAGGATGACGGACTGGTAGGAGTCGATCAGGCCCAGTTCCATCATCATTTGGAAGATCGGGATCAGCATCACTGTGTCGGGGATGACCAGGGTGCTGAGCAGCAGGACGAAGAACAGGTTGCGCCCGCGGAAGTCGAACTTGGCGAAGGCGTAGCCGGCCAGGACCGAGATGGCGACCGCGCCGACCGTCTGGACGCCCGCCACCAGCACGGTGTTGAGCAGGACGCGGGTGAGCCCGATGGACTCCTGGAGCCCGCGGAGGTTGTCCATGAGGTGGCCGCCGGGCAGTAGCTTCGGCGGCCACGAGAACACGTCCTTGTCGTCCTGGGTGGCGGCGATGGCGAGCCAGTAGAACGGGCCGACGCAGAGCCCGAAGGCGCCCGCGAGCAGCAGGGTGAGCAGTGGGCCGCGGGGCTTCACCGGCGCTCTCCCATCAGCCGCACCTGCAGGATGCCGAGCACGGACACGATCAGCGCGAGCGCGTAGGCGAGGGCCGAGGCGTAGCCGAAGTCGAAGTACTTGAAGCCGTTGTTGTAGAGGTACATGGTGACCGTCATGGTGGCGTTGTCCGGGCCGCCGCCGGTGAGGACGTACGGCTCGTCGAAGAGCTGCAGGGTGCCGATGGTGGAGAGCACCACGGTGAGGAGCAGGATCGGCCGCAGCTGGGGAAGGGTGATGGCAGCGAAGCGGCGGATCGGCCCGGCGCCGTCGACCATCGCGGCCTCGTACAACTCGTTGGGAATGCCCTGGAGGCCGGCGAGGTACATCACCGCGTTGTAGCCGGTGTAGTGCCAGGTGATGACGAGGACGACGCCCACGCGGGCCCAGAAGGGGCTGCCGAGCCAGTTCACTCGGTCGATGCCGAACGCGGAGAGGACCCAGTTCAGCAGTCCGGCGTCGCGGTTGAGGATCACGGAGAACATCACGCCGGCGGCGACCAGGCCGGTCAGCGAGGGGACGAAGACGCCGAGTCGCCAGAGCGGGCGCAGCCAGACCTTGGTGGAGTTGAGTCCGAGGGCGACGAGCAGGGCCAGGCCGAGCATCAGCGGCACCTGGACGACCAGGATCAGCGCGGTGTTCTTCAGCGCGGTCCAGAACAGCGGGTCGTCCAGCAGGCGCTGGTAGTTGGCGAGTCCGGTGAAGTGCCGGTCGTCGCCGTTGCCGGTGGTGAGGCTGATCCAGAGCGAGTCGGCAATGGGGTACGCCTTGAAGATCGCGAAGCCCAGGACGGCGGGCATGATCAGCAGGTAGGGGACGGAGTCGCGGGTCAGCAGCCGACGTCGGCCCGGGCGGGTGCGGCCGGTGTGCGTGGGGGTGCCGCGGCCGGCCGGGGTGGCGGTGGCGGGAGCGCGTTCGGGCGGGGCGAGGGACATGATGGTCAGGCCGCCTGCTGCCGGCCGGTCTGCTGGGCAAGCTGTTTGGCAGCGTCCTTGAGGGCGCCGGCCGGGTCGGCGCCCTTGAGCAGCACCTGGCTCTGGGCGTCGCTGGCCAGCTTGAGGGCGCGGGTGTAGTCGCCGGTGAAGTTGGTGGCGTCGGATCCGGATCCGAGCGAATCGACGAAGGACTTCAGCACCTTCTGGTCGCCGTAGAAGGGGTGGGGCGCGCTGAACTTCGGGTCGGTGTACGCCGCGCTGAGGGCGGGGAAGACGCCGCCGGAAGTGAACATCCGGTTGATCTCGGCGGGCTTGGTGAGCGCGTACTCGATGAATCGCCAGGCGGCCCTGCGGCGCTTGCTCGAGGCGGAGACGGCCAGGTAGGTGGAGTTGACGATGGCGCTGCGCCCGCCCCCGGGAACGGCGGCGGGCGGCTGCATGACGCGCCACTTGCCGCTCTGGTCGGGGAACTTGGTGGCCAGGTACTCGACGGCCCAGGCGGGGTCCGGGGAGGTGGCGAGCTTCCCCTGGCTGACCAGGCGCTTCCAGGTGCCCTGGCCGGCGATGTCGGCGAGCAGGCCGCCGTCGTTGAGCCGCTTGATGACGGTGAGGGCCTGGACGGCGGCCGGGGAGGCGAGCGTGACCTTGCCGTCGTGGTCGAAGTAGAAGGCGCCCTGGAGCTGCATCAGGTTCTGGAAGAAGTCCATGTCCTGGGTGGTGCCAGGCTTGTCGAGCCCGAGCAGCTGGGCGCCGGTGGCGGAGAGGATCTTCGGTCCGGCGGCGATCAGATCGTCCCAGCTGCTGATGTCGGCGGGGTCGACACCGGCCTTCTCGAAGTAGTCCTGCCGGTAGAACAGCCCGAGCGGGTTGACCTCCCATGGGAGGGCGTGGGCGGCTTTGTCCTCGCCTATGACGGTCGGCCACAGGCCTTGGGCGAAGGCGCCCTTGTACTGGTCGGCGCCGAGCTTGGACAGGTCGGCGAGGCCGTCGGGGAACTTCTCCAGGTAGCCGGGCAGGTAGTCGACACCGATGTGCAGGACGTCGGCGAGGCCCTTGCCGCCCGAGGCGAGGCCAACGGTGATCTTGTCCCAGATGGCTGGTTCGCCGACGTCCTGGATGTCGACCTTGATGCCGGGGTTGTCCCGCTCGAAGGAGGGGACGACGGCGCGCAGGGCCTTGGCCGCGGTGGTCCAGCTCCAGACGGTGATCTGACCGCTGTCGCCGTCGCCGCCGGCGCCGCTGCCCGACCCGTTGCTGCCGCAGGCGGCCAGGCCGAGTCCGGCGGCGGAGGCGGTGACGAGCTGGAGCAGTTGGCGGCGGCTCAGTCGATGGGGCATGTCGGCTCCTGGGGGTGGTGGGTTGTGCGGTGGGTGAGGGTGTGCAGTGCCTCGGCAAGTAGGTCCGCCGCGGCGCCCGGGGTGGAGGTGTGGGGAGACAGTCGGATCCACTCGTCGCGGCGGGTGGTGATCAGGCCGGCCGCTTCGAGGGTGCGGTGGACGGTGGCGGGGTCGTGGCCGGGCAGGCGGAAGGTGCCGATGCCGGCGCGCTCGTGGGGGCCGAGTCCGTCCAGCAGGACGTCGGCGCCGGCCCGCCGCGCGCGGTCGAGCAGGTCGGCGAGGGTGGCGCGGATACGGGCGCCGACGGCGGCCGGGCCGCCCTGGTCGAACAGGTCGTCGATGGCTGCGCCGATGGCCGCGGCGGCCGGGAAGTCCGGGTTGGTGGCGAGGTGGGCGGCGGCCCCGGGCAGCGGCGGCGCCGGATGCCGCAGCGCGAAGGGCTCCGCGACGCCGGCCCAGCCGCCGAGCCCGGGAGCCAGGCGCTCGGCGCACCGGTCGCGGATCAGTAGCAGTGCGGCTCCCCACCCGGCCCGTAGCCACTTCTGGCCGCCGCTGACGAGGATGTCGGCGGCGTCCGCTTCGAGTGCGACGGCGCCCAGGCCCTGGATGGCGTCGACGATCAGCAGCCGGCCGGGCCCGAGAACCTCCTTGAGGGCGGCGAGCGGCGCCAGGTGGCCGGTGAGCGAGTCGACGGCGCTGACCGTGAGGGCGGTGACGTCGGGAGTGAGCTGGCGGCGCAGGAGGTCGGGAGTGATGTGCCGCTGCCCGGCCGGGTCGACGAGGCGGACGGCGGGGCCGCCGCGGCCGGCGAAGCGGAGCCAGGGGTAGAGGTTGGCGGGGAATTCGCCGCGGGGCACCAGGACGGTACCGGGGCCGTGGAGTGCGGCGGCCACGGTGAACAGGCCGTTGCTGGTGGACGGGGCGAGGGCGATCTCGTGCCGACGGGCGTCGAGCAGCCGGGCCGCCGAGGTCCGGGCGGCGTCGCTGAGGGCGAACAGCCTGTCGAGGTCGGCGGGGTCGACGCGGGTGGCGAGCGCAGTCGCGGCGGTGAGCGCGGCGGCGGCCGGGCGGGAGAGCGGGCCGACCCTGGCGTAGTCGAGGTAGCCCACCATCGGACCGCGGGCGGGAGCCGGACCGGGAGCCGCGGGGGTGGAGACTTCGGATGCCTGACGGATTTGATCGTTCAAAAATTTTCCCTAACGGAGCTTTCTGTATGGCACTTCAGGAATTTGAAGGTTCACATTAGGGAGCTCAGGTCGACCCGGCAAGAGGTTCAGCGCAACTGCTTTCCGGCGAGCCGACTGGCCGGCCCCGCGCGGGCGGGCGGCGGGCGGTTCACCAGCACGGACTCCGCTTCAAAGAGAGCCGAGCGCTGCCGTCCTGCAGCACGTCACCGGGCCAGCGCGTTCTTCGATGACGGCAGCGTGCCGGATGACGCGGATATGTCCGATCCCCGCCACTGGCCCAAGGACATGCCAGGCAGCGCCACCGACGCGGTCGCCTTCTTGGTGCGGACCTATCGGCACCGGCACGACAGGATCGCCACCCTTGATGACGAGGGCCTCCGCAGGCCGCTTGGAGCCAAGGGCAGCCCGTATGCCAACAACGCGATGGGCGAGCTGATCACCCATAACCCGCTCCCACTCTGCCCGCTGCAACCACCACGCCGCCCGCCGCACCCGGGCGAGCTTCCGCTGCTCTCGACGGAACCTCTGCAACCACTCGCACTTCATCTCCGACACCCTGTCCCCCGGGCCTGAACCGGGCCACAGACGTTCAGGAAACTGCACACCCTGGCGGTACTTCCCGGTCGAATGCTCCCCGGGGGCCTGGTTCGCGGCCCGGAATCGCGGTTGTCGACCAGATCACTCCGTTACGGGCAGACACTCGGCGAGCAGGTCGACGACGTCGCGCCAGGCTCGCTGCGCGTGCCGTGGGTGGTAGCCGACGCCGGGGGGCACGGTGTGGTCGACCGGTGGGTGGTGGAAAGCGTGCAGAGCTCCGCCGTAGACCGCGAGGCGCCAGTCGACGCCAGCGGCCTGCATCTCAGCGGTGAACACGTCCCGTTGCGCGGGCGGCATGATCGGGTCTTCCGACCCGACCCCGGCCCACACCGGGCAGCGAATGCGTGCCGCCTCGCCCGGTCGGCCCGTGGTAGTTGCGTTGACTGTCCCGATCGCGCGCAGGTTGACGCCGTCGCGCCCGAGTTCCAGCGCGATTGCGCCCCCGGTGCCGTAGCCGATAGCGGCAATCCGGTCGAGGTCGGCCCGCGGTTCGGCACGCAACACGTCGAGCGCCGCGTGGCCGATGCCCCGCATCCGGTCGGGGTCGGCAAGCAGCGGCATGCAACGGGCCAGCATCTCCGCGGGGTCGCCCAAATAGCGCCCGCCGTGGAGGTCAAAGGCCAGCGCCACGTATCCCAGCTCAGCCAGGGCATCGGCTCGGCGGCGCTCGACGTCGCTGAGCCCCATCCCCTCGGGCCCGACGAGGACCGCGGGCCGCCGGTCGGCACCGGCCGGGAGCGCGAGGTGCCCGATCATCGTCAGGCCGTCGGCCGGGTATTCGATGGTGCGCGTTGTGACCGTCGTCATGAGACTGGACTGTAGTAATCGCCGAGCCCGGTCGGGCCGGTGTTCACCGCTGGCAGAACAGCGCGGGTGCGCCTCTGAAATGCGGCGATGGCTCACAAGATCCGTCACAAACCCCATTCCCACGGCCGCTTTATCGGATCACCCGCCCTGGCCACGGTGTTGGAGGTGGACCTGTCGGGTCTTCCGCCGGGGGTATACCTCGCGCCGGACGAGCAGGTCAACGGCGCCACCACCGCCTACGCCAGCCACACCGGGGTTCGCCTGGTGCACGACGCTGCCTGAGCGGGGAGCTCTGACCGGGCTACAGTCGGCGGTCGGTGCTTGGCATCTGCCGCGGGCAGGCCGCATCGCTCCGCCGGCCGCTCAGGCGGCGGGTCCGCCGGGGAACAGGGCGCGGGGTTCGAGGTCGAGCCGGGTAGTTGGTGTGGGTGATGTACGGGGTGATGGTGGCCAGGCCATCGTGGTCGACCGGGTGAGTTCTGGGCACTGGATGAGGACGGTGGACAACTGCTGGCGTTCTTCGTCGCCCAGCTGGTCGGGGTGGCGCATCATCCAGCCGGTGGCCTGCCGGACGCCTGAAACTGGCCCACCGTCACTCGAAAGGCCGTTGCAGTAGTAGAGCATGTCTCCTTGATGCTCTGAGGGGTGTCGCGCTGGACCGGGCTGGGAGCCGGGCAAGGGCTCTTCGTCTGATCAGGCATCCCAGGCACGAGGGCGGTTCAGCGCTTCCCATTCGGGGCGGAGTAGTGAGAACACGGCGAGGTCGTGGCGGCGGCCGCGATGGAGACAGGCGGCGCGGCTGATGCCTTCGTGTACGAAGCCGGATTTGGCGAGGACGGCGAGGGCGGGGGCGTTGTCGGTGTGGGTCTCTGCCGTGAGGCGGTGCATCGGGAGTTCGCCGAACGCTAGGTCCACCAGGGCGTCGAGGGCGTCGGTGCCGTGGCCGTGCCCGCGATGCTGAGGGGCCAGCATCAGCTCGACCTGTGCTGTGCCGTTGACGATGTTCTGGCCGCTCAGTGCAATATGGCCGATAGGGGTGCTGTCAGGGAGCAGAATGAGGAAGTCGTCGCGATCGTCGTCGTCACCGTCGCGCTCGATGCGCTCGCGCATCGCGGTGAGGGAGCGCGGCCAGATGCCGATTTCATAGGCGGTTACCGGGTCGGACCGCCAGCCGTGCAAGAGCTCGGCGTCGTCTATGTCGACTGCCGCGAGACCGACAGACTTGGCTCGCCAGGAAAGTTCCCTTTCAGCCTCTGCGTCATGCTCGTTGCCCGCGATCCCGGTGTCTTCGGTCATGGGCGGATGCTATGGGTGCTTTCAAGTCGGGGCCACCGGATTTCTCTGTTCAGCAGCCCAGCGCCGCTGTTCCTCCGTCCTTGGTCATCTACGAGCCCAGATGAGGATGGCAGCGAGGTGGAATGCGGCCTGATACGCGATGGCGAGCTTGTCGGTTCGCATGGCCAGGCCGCGCCACTGCTTGAGACGGGCGATGCACCGCTCGACGGTATTGCGCTATTGCGCTCCTTGTAGGTTTCAGCGTCGAAGCCTGGTGGGCGGCTTCCGGGGCGGCCTCGCCGCAGGCGGTGACCGATTTAGTCTGCAGGCCGCGGGATGACGGCCCGGATGCCGTGGCGACGGAGATGCCTGCGGATCGCGGCGCCCCGTCGGCGACAGTGTCTCGAGGACGACCATGAGCGCCATCGACACGCTCTCGGCGAGCTCGACGTCCTCGGCCGGGTCCGGCGCGGTGAGCACTGGCTCGGGCAGCCGGGGCCGACATACGTCTCCTTGCGGCGCGTTATTGTGCGCAGCCGGTCGAGCGACTGCCGGATCGTGATCCGGACCAGGTAGGCACGCTGGTCGCGCACCTGCCCCAAGTCGGCCTTGACCCACCGCAGCCAGGTCTCCTGGAGGACGTCTTCGGCATCGGCCGCCGATCCGAGCATCTCGTAGGCGACGGTGCAGGGCAGGTTGCGGTGGGCGACGAAGGCCTCGGTCGCCGGGTTGGTGGCGTGGTCGCTCATATCTCGATCACTCTCCTTCGCAGTCGGCCCTGGTTGCCGAAGGTCCTCAAGCGCAAGTGACCGCTCTTGGCTCGGTAGCTTCGCCGCGACGCGTGACGAACGAGCCGGAACGGCGCTGACGGTTGGTGGGTCAGTGGCGTCCCGCTCGGGCCAGTGCGCCCTCGGCCTGGGTGGTGAGAGCGGTGACCAGGTCCTCGGCGGAGGGCAGGTCGGTGATGAGGTCGACGGCCTCACCGGCCCAGACCGGCAGTGGGGGGACCGCGCCGCGTGCCACGTCGTCCTGGTAGTCCTGAAGGGCTTGGGCATCGGCGGCGAGCTCGGCCTCCCGGCCACGCCATCGGTCGAGGTAGGGGTGGCCGAGGGTGCGGGCGGGGTACTTCGGCGGCCATCGGGAGCCGCGTGCGATGTCCAGTAAGGTGCTGCGCTCGGTGTCCTGACCGCGCCCTTCGAGGATCGCCTTGGTGATCGAGGGGTCGACCAGGGCCTCGGCGGTGGCCTGGAAGCGGGTGCCGATGAGCACTCCGGCGGCGCCCAGGACCAGGGCTGCGGCCACGCCGCGGCCATCGGCGATCCCGCCGGCCGCCAGCACTGGCACCTGAGCTGCGAGATCCACCACGGCGGGCACGAACGGCAAAGTGGACCGCCCGCGCAGGGCTCCGTGCCCACCGCTCTCGGTTCCCTGAGCCACGATCACATCGGCGCCCAGGTCCACGGCCCGCCTGGCCTCCTCCAGATCTGTGACCTGGAGGATCAACAGAGCCCCTGCTCGGCGGACATGCTCCACGTATGGGCTCGGATCGCCGAAGGACAGCATCACGGCGCTGGGGCCGTAGCTCAGCGCCAGCTCCACCACGGCGACATCGATCCCCCAGGTCAGGAATCCGACACCCCACGGCCTTTCGGTGCCCGCGACGATCGGCACCTCACGTGCCAGCCACTCCGGGTCCCCGTATCCGCCGCCCAGAATCCCGAACCCGCCACCGCGGGAGACAGCTGCGGCCAGCGCGCCCCCCGCCGACCCGCCCATCGGCGCCAGCGCGATCGGGTACCGTACGCCGATCATCTCCGTGAACGCCGTTGACAACGCCATTGCCACATCATCGCCTCTCGTCCGACGGCGGGATCACAAACGCGGCAACTGACCTCCGCGGACCGGCCCCGCCGCACCTATCCACCATCTCGTTACCGGCTCTCGGCCACGCGACCGCGTGCACGGCTACCCGTGTTCAGGGCGTCGCCGCGCTTGGCCAGCAGCAGATGTCGGCGCCTGTCATCCTTGCCCAGGCCCACTCAAGCGAACCGGACTTACCTGCCCCGTCAGCCAGCTGCTTGACAGTGCCCCCACACACGAACTCTTTGGGCTTCGCGCCAAGGCGCCCTCCGAGGCAAAGCCTCATCGCGTTGTCGTTCCTGTGTGCGAACTGAAAGATGTCAGCCCGACGCCCCGGACTGATGCACTGGCCGACGAACCCCAGGTCGATCGGCACAGGTTGCTCACCCGCGATCCGGTTGAGCACCGTGTCTGCGGCGTGCGCGCCCAGCAGCCCGGCAGCCTGGCAGGTCATCCGGAACGGCAGGTCTTACGTCGCCGCCGAATCCCCAGAAAGGTGCGGGGAAGGCGGAGGAGGAATCATCTCCGGCTGGTGCGGGAGCGCTTTCAGCGAAAACGGCCGAGACGGCATTCAGGCTGCGCCCGCTGAGCTCAGGCACGCGTTAATACCGTTTGGATCGAGACAACCGAGCCGTTCTCGATACCGGCAAGGTACCGACGCAGCACTCAGGTCTCGCGAGCCGGGCCGGCCGGCCCCCGCTCCGATGCTGAGACCGCAGGCAACCAGCGGTGGCCCCGCGCCGCTTCCCGATGGCGTAGTGGTGGCTGCATTCGCGCACTTCTGCCGCACTCGAGGACCAGGCCGACACGGTGACCGGCGCTACGGAACTACGCCCCCGGCCGCTCGTGGAAGGAGGACCACAGTCCTGTGCGCAATGCGAACGGGATGCGGCCGAGAGAGAATAGATGTGTGGCTATAACACTGAATCCCCCAGGGGAGACACCACCTGCCGAGGGCTCCATCAGTGAAGCCCATCAGGAACGCGCGGACGGAGGTATTTGGGAACACCCCGCCCTATGGGCAGGACTCGTTTTGCTGGGATCGGTCATCTTTGCCGCATTCTTCATCGCGCGGATCTTCGGCTACGGATGACCATCTCCAGCGATGGCCGGTGACCTGGGCATCCGTCTGGACCTCTCCGAGGACGGGCCGGTGGTTCCAGGTCGAGCCGGCTGCGGCCCAGGGCGCGTGGAGGCTTGTTTCATCAGGTAATACCCGACGAGAGTCCAACACTTGTATCGTGCACCGGAATCCTGCTCGTCTGAACGTACGCGGAGAGCCGGTCCCGGCAGTGATTCGCGGGCAAGGCCCGGTGCGGGTCCTGAAGGCCCGCACCGGGCCGGATAGGGAGCGGTTGTCCACGTGCGTGGCCGGGGTCAGCCGACGGCGGGCGTGGTGCCGAGGAAGCCGGCGAGGGCCTCCAGCAGGCGGTCGACGTCCTCGTCGTTGTTGTAAGGGGCCAGGCCGATCCGCAGTCCGCCTTCGTCGCCGAGTCCGAGCCGGCGTGACGCCTCCAGCGCGTAGAAGGACCCGGCCGGAGCGTCGACGCCCCGCTCCGCCAAGTACCGCGAGGCGGCGGTGGTGCTGCGGCCGGCCAAGGTCAGCAGCAGGGTGGGGGTCCGGTGTGTGGCCCGGGAGTGAACGGTGATGCCTCCGAGGTCGGCCAGTCCCTGTTCGATACGGGCCCGCAGGGCGTCCTCATGGGCCTCGATCGCCGTGAAGGCGGCGAGCAGCCGTTCCCGCCGGGTGCCGTCGGCCCCGGGGGCCAGCGAGGCGAGGAAGTCTACTGCCGCGCCGCCCCCGGCCAGGAGTTCGTACGGCAGAGTGCCCAATTCGAAGCGCTCGGGAACGGCGTCGGTGGAGGGCAGCAACTTGTCCGGCCGCAGCGTCTCCAGCAACTCGGGACGGCTCGCCAGCACGCCCAGATGCGGACCGAGGAATTTGTACGGCGAGCAGACCAGGAAGTCGGCACCGAGGCCGGGCAGGTCGACGGCGGCGTGCGAGGCGTAGTGCACCGCGTCGACATGCAGCAGGGCCTCTGCCCGGTGCACCAGGTCGGCGAAGGCGGGAATGTCGGGGCGGGTACCGATGAGGTTGGACGCCGCGGTGACGGCGACCAGACGGGTGCGTGCGGAGAGCACGGCGGCGATGTCATCGGTCGTCAGCTCACCCGTGGCCGGGTCGAACTCCGCGCATCGGACCGTGGCGCCCACGGCCTCGGCCGCCTGGATCCAGGGCCGGATGTTGGAGTCGTGGTCGAGGCGGCTGACGACCACCTCGTCGCCCGGTCCCCAGCTCTTCGCCACGGTGCGGGACAGGTCGTAGGTGAGCTGGGTGGAGCTGCGGCCGAACACGATACCCCGCGGATCGGCGCCCAGCAGATCGGCCAGCGCTCGGCGGGCGCGGGTCACGACCGCCTCCGCGTTGCGCTCGCCCTCGGTGGTGAGCCCCCGGTTGGCGAGCGGGTTGGCCAGCGCGTCCGCGATGGCGTCGATCACCGGTTGCGGTGTCTGGGTGCCGCCGGGGGCGTCGAAGCGGGCGGATCCGGCCTTGAGGGCGGGGACCCGGGCACGAACAGCGTTGGCGTCGAAGGTCATGCGTACTCCTGGAGGCGAGAGGACGACGTGGCGCCACAGTACGGAGACCGGGAGCCCTGCCGAGCGCGGGGCTGCCGTACGACGGGCGTGACGGGCTCACCGCCGCCGAAGGCCGCGCCGGATCCGGGCACGGCAGGCCGGGCCGGGCCGGGCCGGGCACGGCGAGCCGGGCCGGGTCGAGTCGGGTCGGGTCGGGCCGGGTCGCCTGAGTGGAGGCGTGGCCGGGCCGAGTGGCGTCAGACCAGGCCGGCTCGATTGGGCGAGGTGGTGTCGGGCCAGGGCATCACGAACCCCGGCCAGGCCCTCGAACGCTTCCTGACGAACTGGTACCCGGCAACCGGCAACCGGCAACCGGCATGCAGGAGCCGGTTGCCGACATACCCGGTTCCATCCCGCGGGCACCGGCCGCCTTCTACCGCCTCGCCGCGCAGCGTCCGGCCATCCTCGGCAGCCACAACCGGATCAAACCGATCAACGAGATACGACCCGACAGCAGCGCGGAACACCTGGTCCTCGGCGTCGAGTGCCAGGGCGGCTGGACCTGGTCGATCCCCTGGGAGCCGGGCGCCACCGACACCGATCCCACCGTATGGTTCGAGGACAGCCACGCTGTGCCCGACCAGGAACCGCTGAGCAGATTCCCTCGCCCCGCCGCGACAACGGGCCGGAGAAGGCGGTGGACACTGCGATCGATGAGGATTGCCATACTCTCCACCTGCCCACGACCCGCGGCCGGGTCCAGGACATGGCCGCCGACGCCATGCGCCAGCGCTCCAACTACAAGGTCTTCCTCGCCGACCTGCTGGAGGCCGAGGGCGCCGAGCGCGCGGAGAGGCGCAAGCTGCGGCTGGTCAGGGACGCGGACCTCCCCCGGCCCAAGCGGCTGGAGGACTTCGACTTCGAGGAGAACCCCAACGTCACCCCGAACTCGTCGGCACCCTGTCGGACCCGGCCTGGGTCAAGGCGGGCCAGCCGCTCTGCCTGATCGGTGACTCCGGCACCGGCAAGTCTCACCTGCTGATCGGGATCGGCACCGCCATGGCCGAGGCCGGGCTGAAAGTTCGATACACGACCACGGTCAACCTGGTCAACGAGCTGGCCGAGGCGGCGGACGAGAAGAAGCTCTCACGCACCATCGCCTGTTACGGGCGCGTCGATCTGCTCTGCCTGGACGAGTTCGGATATCTCGACTTGGACAAGGCCGGGGCGAAGCTGCTTTTCCAGATCTTCACCGAGCGGGAGGAGCGACGCGCTATCGCGATCGCGTCGAACGCCTCGTTCTCCGAGTGGAAGCAGACCTTCACCGACCCCCGGCTCTGCACTGCGATCGTCGACCGCGTCACATTCAACGCGCACATGTCGAGACCGGAACCGAGTGCTACCGATTCGCCCAGACCCAGCGCAAGCGGCGCCGCAGCTGACCCTGAGCTCAGCGGGACGTGCGCAAGGATGTATCCAGGATGGTCATGAGCTGTGCAGCACGGCTCTTGCCAGCCGGCGCGAGCGGGTACCTGTTGAGAACATCGATCAAGACCGGTGTGGCGCGTTGTCGAGCCTTCTCGATCAGCCTGAGCCCGACGGCAAAATCACCGTCCGCGTTCAATTCCCCCACGCGCGCCGCGCTTGCAGCGGCTCGCAGGATGTGACCCACCTGGGTGGCTTTCGCGATCGGATGGAGGTAGGCCGCAGAGGCGGCATCGCCGGCGGCACGCGCAGCGAGCCGTTCGGCTTCAGTGGTCGCTTCCTTCGCCGCCCGGTGGGCATCCAAGGAGGTGATGCGCTGGAGCTTGGTCCTTCTCGCGCCGTTCACGAACTCCCGTGCGGCGTCAATGGCTGCACGAGGTCGAGGATCACTGGGGTTGGCGACCTCGAACACAGGAAGAACTTCCTCAGCGCTCTCCACAACGTAGCGTGCGACAACGCGCAGCTCGTCCATGGTCAGCTCAAAGTCCCCAGATCCGATCGTCACGGATCCGATTCTCTCATCGAGCAACTACCTTCAGCCTCAGACGGTGCACTATCGCGGCCCGGAGCGCCCCCACCAACTGGACCAGCCGGGCAGGGATCCGGTCCAGCACAAACGGCGAAAAGATCCGTAGGGAATCTCGTGGCCACTGAATTCTTCAGAAGGCCTGCTGCGGCACTGCGTCAACACGCCGCTGCTGCAGCAGGTGCTCGCCGGGTCGGCATGGGCGAACCGACTCACGGATGATGACCGGCGGCGCGTGCCATGCTGGAACTTCCGGTTCAGGGCGGCGAGCAGGGAAAGCGGCAGCGTGAGGACAGTGACACGAGCAAGCCGGGCGAGGATCTGGGACCGGTTCTCGGCCTCCGACCCCGGACTGTTGCGGCTGATGGCCGGCCTGCGGACAGTCGGCGCCATCGCGCTCACGCTCGCGGTCCTGGCACTGCTCAAGGCCGATGTGAGCCACATGGTGGCCGGTGCCATCGCGGCCATGGTCGCGACCTTCGCCATCAAGGAGAAGCAGCGGCGCGAACAGGCCGTCACGCTCGCGCTCGGCCTGCCCGTGGCGCTCGTGGCGATGTCACTGGGAGCGCTGTTGAGCACCGAGATCGTAGCGGGCGACCTCTTCTTCCTCGCCTTGATCTTCGCCGCCGTCTACAGCCGCCGATTCGGTGATCGCGGTACAGCCCTGGGACTCATCGGGTTTCAGATCTACTTTGTGTCCCTGTTCGTCAGAGCCTCCGTCTCCGCGCTGCCGGGGCTGTGCGGAACGCTGGTCGTCGCGTTCGCCTGCAGCGCGGTCGTGCGGTTCGGCGTGGTCGTCGAGACGCCCGAACGCATTTTGCTGCGACTGCGCGAGGCCTTCCGTGCCCGCCTCGCCCAATTGGTTTCCGCGCAGATCGAGTTGCTCGACGCCGGGCCGGAGCGCGTCGAGAAGGCGCTGGAGGACGTACGCCGGCACACCGCGCGCCTCCACCAGAGCGCGATGATGATCCAGGGGCGGCTGGAAGAGGGCACCAGCGACAACGCCACTGCCTTGCTCGTCCAGCGCCGTGTCGCCGACGCCGAGATCGCCGCCGAGCGGCTCGGCGTACTCATTCTCACCGCGCGCAGCTCCGAACGCGCCGACACGCTCACGCTGCATCTGCCGCACGCACCCGTGCCGACGCCCGGCAACCGGCTGCAGGCAAAGGACGACATGACCGCGACGCTGCGCCGTGATCTCAACGCGTTGCGTCTGCTCGTCGCCCGCCCGGCACCGAACAATCGCGGCGCCGCGGTCGCCCACCTGCGCAACCGGCTGCTCGGCTATCGGGACGAGGACAATCTGCCGCGCGCCTCGGCCCCCGTCCAGGACGTCTTCCGCGGCATGGGGGAGGCGGCGCGCGCTGTCATGGGCCTGCGGCTGGCCCTCGACGGGCCCCAGGACGAGTCCGACGACACACCTGCGACGACGCGTTCGCGCGAGGAACTGGACGCCGAGAACGTCTCCATCGCGCAGACCGAAAAGACCGAACCCGTCGAGGACGTCCGCAAGGGACTGGAGCGTCCCACGACCCGTGCCGCGGTCCAGGTGTCGGTGGGTTCGGCGCTGGCCATCGTGGGCGGGGAGTTCCTCTCCAGTCAGCGCTGGTACTGGGCGGTGCTGACCTGCTGGGTCGTCTTCCTGAACACGGCGTCCACTGGGGAGATCCTGGTCAAGGGCTACCGTCGGCTGCTGGGCACTGTTCTCGGCGTCGTCGCCGGCGTCGGCCTGGCGGGCCTGGTGGGCCACCACACCTGGACAGCGTTCGCACTCGTGCTGCTGTTCATCTTTGCCATGTTCTTCACCGCGCCGCTGTCGTACGCCCTGATGTCCTTCTTCGTCACGGCGGCACTGGGGCTGCTTTACACCCTCCTCAACACCTACAGCTCCACGGTGCTTGTTCTACGCATCGAGGAGACCGCGCTCGGCGCCGCCTGCGGCGTGATCGCGGCGGCCTTGATCCTGCCGGTGCACACCGATCGCCGTACCGACGAGCTCCTCGGAACGGTGCTGAACCGGCTCGGTGACGTCACCGATGCCGCGGTGGAGCAGCTGAGCGGCGGGCCCGCGCTCGATCTGCTGGACATGGCCCGGGAGCTCGACACGGCACTGGACGATCTGCGGTCCTCCACGCAGCCGTTGACCCATCCGATCACCCCGCTGCGCGCTCGCCGCCAGACCGCTCGCTACGTCGTGGCGCTGCTGGAGACGTGCGCCTACCACGCACGTTCACTGGCGGCGACAGCCGAACTCCTCCCCAGCAGCAAGAGTGTCGCCGCGGACCCCCGCCTGAGGGGAGCAGGCCGGCGCATCGCCCACAACATCGACGTCCTCGTTGCCCGTGTCGAGGACGACGACAGCGACGCCGTGGTGGAGACCGGCGCGAGCCTGGCCTCCATACTGGAGACGGACAAGCCCGGCTCCCCCCGGCACGACCGCGTCACGCACCGTGTCCTGCGGCATCTGCAGCGTCTGGACGAAGGCGTGATCGGTCTGGCCCGCCCCCTCGGGGTGTCTGTCGCGACACCCGACCGGGCGTCGTCTCGAGACGGGGGCGCGTAGCCGGGGCCGGTTGCATCGCGGCGTTCAGCCCACATTCCACGGAAACCGGCGTGTGTGGATCCCGAAGTACGGCAACGACTGGACCGGTCGGACCCCTTCGATGGGGCGGACCACGTCGTGGATTCGGACGGGGAGCCGGTCCGGTATGACTCCGGTGTGACGCGTGCGCAACTCACCGACAGGGAGTGGAAGTTCATCGAGCCGTTCCTGCCGATGGGCAGGTCCGTCCCCTACCCGCAGCGGCTGCGTGGGCAGTTCGAGGGCGTGATCCGGCGGTTCCGTACCGGCAGCCAGTGGCGGGAGATGCCCGAGCGGTTCGGCGCCTGTCAGACGGTCTGCAACTGCTTCATGCGATGGCGGGACGCGGGTGTCTTCCAGGCCCGGCTGGGAGGGGTGACCGCTGAAACCGCCCGCAGGGACGAGATCGACAGATCGCTGGTCAGTGTGGACTCCAGCACGGCACGGGCGTATCACGGCGCGGCCGGAATGCGGGTCAGGGAGGAGAGGAGACCCTGACCGCACTCGAGGAGGCGGCCTCGCAAAAAAGGGAAAGCCTCAGTGCTGTCATTTCCCGCGAACGTGCACGACCTCCTCACTCGCCGAGCGCTTCTGAAACCCACCGAAAAACACTGTCGCTGTGAAGTTGTCGATGCGCCTTCTCCAACCACTGGCCACTCTGTCTCACCAGGGCTGCGGGCGTGGCCCCTACGTTCGCCGGCTGCTGCACCCACCGTTTGAATGATCCAAAGCAACCGCTTTCACGCTCCGGCGCACCACCGGCCGCATCAGCCAGCACGTCACCCGTACGGCGGACCCAATCCCGGTATCAGGTGTCCTGCACACTCCCTCGAACACCCGGCGCGATACCGCACAGCGGACCGGAAACATACGAGCCCCTGCCACGAACGAGGGCAGGCCGTTGTGTCCCGACGGGCCATTCAGCCCGGTCGGACCAGAGCTTCGAGAGGAAGCACGCCCGCGCCGGAGAACAGGCTTCGGGCTGTGGTGATGCGCCGCTCGCGCGCCGGGCCCGAAGCGGTCAGGTTGTCCAGGGCCCGGATCAGCGCCCACGGGTCCGGTGCGTAGTCGGTGAGACCGTGCTCTGCCATCCGTCGGGCGCCCTCTCTGCCATGCCCCGGAATGGGCCGATAGCTGATCACCGGCAATCCGACGGCCATCGCTTCGAGCGCTGTTTGGCCTGCCGCGTTGTCGATGAGCACGCGGGAGGCCGTCATGAGTCCTGGCATGTCGTCGACCCAGCCCCTGGCATCGGCATGGGCGATGCGTGAGAGGTCCCGGCGCAGGCGTGTGTTCGTGCCGCAGAGCACGACCGGTCTGTAGCCCGCCGAAGCCACCAGCCGCGTGGTCTGCGCCAGGTGGGCGCCGGCCCCCCAGGCCCCCGTCGAGATCAGCACCGGCGGACGGTCGGGCGAGTCGAGCCGTCGCTGCCAGTCCGCCGCCGTGGGCGCCGGGGAGTGGAACCGGGGTGCCACCAGAGCGCCGGAGGTGACAGCCGGGCGCCGTACCGCTCGCCGGACCTGATGCGCAAGATCGGGTGTGAGACACAGATGGAGGTCGTTGCCCGGATGCAGCCATTGACGGTGAACAGCGAAATCGGTGATGACGACAGCGCTCGGGACCGGGAGTGCGCCACACGAGCGGAGCCCGCCGGTGAGCTGGGCGGCGAGATGGAAGACGGGTACGACCACGTCCGGTCGTTGTTGTGCGACGAGCTTCAGCAGCCTTCGCTCCGCGAGGGCAGCCAGCGGGGCGCTTCCGGGCCGGGGGCCTCCCCCGGCCCGGAAGAACGCCGTGTACAGCCCGGCATAGACCACGGGCATGCGGCAGATGACCGCCCGGTAGAAGGAGCGCAGTCCACTGCCGATACCGGAGGGCAGCAGATCAAGGACATCGACCGTTGTCGTCCGCCCTCCGCCGGCCTCCAGCCGACGGGCCAGTTCGGCGGCGACCGCGTGGTGACCGGAGCCCATGCCGGCGCTCAGGATGAGGAAGCGCCCAGGTACCGCGTTCATCGGTCGCACACTCCCGAGTGTTGGTACAGGAGAGGATCCTTGCCGTACCCGGGGTTTCCTTTTCGCCGTCCGGAGCCGGGCAGCGCCGACGAGGCGTTCACTCGTCGCACCGGGAACACCCCCGTCCGGCCGAGGCTTCGGTGCGCGGCCGGAGGCTCAGCCGTATGACCATCAGGCACATGACCACCTCTCGTTCGGCAAGCACCCGGAGGATGCGTCGGAAGGGGTACTCAACGGGGGTTCTTCCATTCTGTTGGTGTGCGCGGTGCGGTGCAGTGAGGTGTGGGCCCCGACGGTTTTGCCGACGCGCGTCCGGGCTACTCCTAACCCGACACGACGACGCGAAGTCCCACATCCTGAATCTGTGAAGGGCGGGCACGCGCCGTACCGTGCTGACACAGGGGAGAGGCCATGTCACATACTCCGGGCATCGCTCACCGCAGCGAGCCCAGTGGTGATGCGTCGGACGGCCGGGGCGTCCGGGGCGGTGTGGCCCTGGTGACGGGGGCCTCCTCGGGTATCGGCGCTGCGGTCTCGCGCCGGATCGCGGCCGGAGGAGGCTGGCGGCTCCTGGTCGCCGGTCGCGACCGCGAGCGGCTGGACGGTGTCGCGGCGACGACGTCCTCGATGGCTCTCTACGCGGACCTGATGTCGACCGACAGCACGGAGCAACTGGTCAAGGAGGCCCTGGACACCGCCGGCGGAGTCGATCTGCTCGTGGCGGCAGCGGGGGTCGGCTGGGCCGGCTCCTTCCATTCCATGCCGGCTGCCGCCGCCGACCGGGTCCTCACCGTGGATCTGGTGTCCGTAGTCCATTTGGTACGGCTCCTGCTGCCGCACATGCTCGCAGCGGGGCGGGGGCACATCGTGCTGATCGGATCGGTGGCCGGATCCGCAGGTGTCCGCGGTGAGGCGGTCTACTCGGCTGCGAAGGCAGCCATCGCCGCCTTCGCCGATGCGCTGCGCTACGAACTGAGGGGAACCGGAGTACGCATCACCCATCTGGTCCCCGCGGTGGTGGACACCCCGTTCTTCGAACGCCGGGGAATGCCGTACACCCGTTCGTGGCCTCGGCCCATGCCTCCGGAACGAGTCGCGGACGCGGTCTGGGACGCCGTCGTCGCGGGCCGTGACGAAGTGTTCGTCCCCGGCTGGCTGCGTCTGCCGGGATGTGTGCGCTCCGTGGCACCCGGGCTCTATCACCGGCTCGCCACCCGCTTCGGCTGAACGGCGACATGAACGTTCTCGCCGTGATGCTGGCGCTGTTGGCGGCTTTCGCCAACGGCGCCGCATCCGTGCTGCAACGGCGGGCCGCCATGGAGCAGGTGGAGTTCGAGGCAGCGGACGGCAGACCGGATGTGCGGCAGGCCGTGCACCGACTGGCACAGCTGGTACGCCGTCCTTTCTGGCTGGCCGGTGCCTCGGCACTCGTGCTGTCCGCGGCCTTCCAGGCGGGCGCGCTGGCGGTCGGCAGCCTTTCGGTGGTCCAGCCGCTGATGGCGAGCGAACTCCTCTTCACGCTGTTGCTCGGCACAACGGTCTTCCAGCACCGTCCGGGCGGCAGGACGTGGATGTCGTTCCTGATGCTCGCCGTGGGGCTGGCGCTCTTCCTGACAGCCGCCGGTCCGTCGGTGGGCGAGGCGACGGGACGGGTCGGCACATGGCTGGCCGTCGGCATCTCCGCCGCGACGGCAGTGGCCGCGCTGACCCTGCTCGCCCGTACCCTCGGCGGCGCCGCGTGCGCCGCGGTGCTGGGCTGTGCCACTGCCATCTCCTTCGCATGTACGGCCGCCCTGATCAAGGAGGTTACGGGCCGGATCCCGGACGGCGCGGCTGCGGTCTTCGCAACGGGCTACCTGTACGCGATGTGCTGCGCCGGCCTGTTGAGTCTGTTGCTGCTCCAGAGCACCCTGCGTGCCGGGACACTCGCCGCCTCCCAGCCGGCGCTGACCCTCGGGGACGCGCTGGTGAGTGTGGTGCTGGGAAAAGCACTGTTCGATGAACGGATCGCGCTGGGCGTTCATCTGCTGCCGGCCACGCTAGGGGCCTGCCTGATCGCGTCCGGGACGGTGGGCCTGTCGCTCTCCCCGGCAATCGCAGGTCATTGGGACTCGACGAGAGAGAACGACAACGCGACACAGCGGGCCCGACCGCAACCGATGGCCGACAACGACGGAGGCACAGAATCCCGATGAATCCCCGCCCCATGAGGACTCGCCCTGCGTTCCTTGTCCCACTGGCCGTGTCGGCGCTGGCGCTGACCGCACATGTCGCCCCCGCCGCCACCTGGCTGCCGGGGCCGAGGCGACGGTGGTTTCCCTCCCTGGCCGGCCTCGGACACCCCGGCCACATCGCCCTTACCTTCGACGACGGCCCGGATCCCCGCTCCACCCCGCACTTCCTCCACGTACTGGACCAGTTGTCCACGCGTGCCACGTTCTTCGTGCTCGGGGAGAGTCTTCTGCGCCATCCAGGGCTCGGCCGCGACATCGCGGGCCGCGGACACGAACTCGCTGTCCATGGATGGACACACAACCGCCCATGGCTTCCCACCGTCGTCCGGGACGTGCGCGAGGTCTCGCGCGCCGCCGAGGCGGTACGAAGGATCTCGGGCGTCCGGCCGTTGTGGTACCGGCCTCCGTACGGAATCCTGACCGGTGGCCGCTGGACCGCGGCCCTGCAGTCCGGGCTGAGACCCGTACTGTGGTCGGCCTGGGGCCAGGACTGGACCGAGGGTGCGACCCCTGAGGGAGTTCTGGCGACCGTGCGCAGCGGACTCCGGGGCGGCGGCACGGTCCTCCTGCACGATGCCGACCTGGCGTCATCCGGCCGGTGGCGGGCCACACTCGCGATGCTGCCGGAACTGATCAGCGGCCTCCGGGCCGAGGGGCTGACCGTCGGCCCGCTTGTCGACCACGGTCTCACGCCCCTGCGCCGAGCGAGTTGAGTACGTCGACCCCGACGCGGAAAACTCCTCTGTGAGAGGAGCCGCCGGAAGCCGTAGCCCTCAATGAGTTCGGATTCGCGATCAGCCAATGGTTCGGCCTGGTGATCACCCAACGACTGCACGCGACGCGCGGACGACTGCTCGATCTCTACGAAGCCGCCGCGGCGCCTCCAGCTTCCTCGAAGAAGGCCGGTGCCCGCGTCCGGTATCACCCTCGGACGGCGGACTTGCCGGGCTTCCCTCGCAGGACTTCGGCGTCCGTGATCCGGCTCCGGCGATCCGCGGGGTGAGCCGGTTCAGCATCCGAACACGGCTGCGCTCCGTCGTGTGAACCGATTGCCACCGCCCCGCACGAGGCGTGTCCCGGGACACGCCTCGTGCGGGACTACGCGGCAGGGGTGGGGCCCGTCACCGCCACCTGGGCCGGGCGGATGAGATGACCGCCGACCTGGTAGCCGTGCCGCAGCACCTCGGTGCACACGGTCTCACTGGCCGCGTCGGAAGCGAGGTAGGTGATCGCCTCATGGGTGTGGGGGTCGAAGAGCTCACCCGCCGCACCGACGGTCCGCAGACCCAGCGCCGCCAGCCGCTCCTCGAGCACGTCGGAGATGACTGCCGCAGCGCCGTTGACATCACCCCGGCGGCGAGCCTCTTCCACCACGTCCAGGACCGGGAGCAGGCCGGTGAGGACATTGACCACCGCAATCTCCCGTATGGCCAGGCGGTCTCGGCGCACCCGCTTTCGGTAGTTGTCGTACTCGGCTTTCACCCGCTGCAGGTCCGCGGTCAGCTCCGCGATCCCCTCGCGCCCCTGTGCAGCTTCCGTCCGATCGGCCCGCCCGGAGTCCGGGCGTGCCTCACCGACGCCGTCCGGACGTGGTCCGACGGGACCGCCGGCATCCAGGCGTCTCGAGGCCCGGAGGATGACGGGGTCGACCCTGCGCAGGTCGCGCACCACCACAGGTGACCGCTCGCCGCGACGCGTGAAGTGCGGCTCTTTGCTCATCCGGCACCTCCCTTCCGCTCGTCGTCGACGATCTCCGCGTCGACGACCTCCTCCTCGCCGGCACCCGGCCCTCCAGCAGTGCCACTGCCGGCCGTGCCGCCTTCGGCGGCTTTGCCCTGGGCCTGTGCGTACAGGGCCGTACCGATCCGCTGTGCGGCCGCTGTTGCCTTCTCGGTGGCGGTACGGATCTCGGCGGTGTCCTCGCCCTTGAGTTTCTCCTTGACCTCTGCCAGTGCGGTCTCGGTCTCGGAGCGCACGTCCGCGGGGATCTTGTCGGCGTTGTCCTGGAGCAGCTTCTCGGTCTGGTAGACCAGGGTCTCCGCCTGGTTGCGGGTTTCGGCGGCCTCCTTGCGTTGCCGGTCCTCCTCCGCGTGCTGCTCGGCCTCGCGCACCATGCGGTCGATGTCGTCCTTCGGCAGCGAGGAGCCGCCGGTGACGGTCATCTTCTGCTCCTTGCCGGTGCCGAGGTCCTTGGCGGCGACGTGCATGATGCCGTTCGCGTCGATGTCGAACGCGACCTCGATCTGCGGGACGCCACGCGGGGCCGGCGGCAGGCCGGTCAGCTCGAACATTCCGAGCTTCTTGTTGTACGCCGCGATCTCGCGCTCGCCCTGGTAAACCTGGATCTGCACGGACGGCTGGTTGTCCTCGGCCGTCGTGAAGATCTCGGAGCGCTTGGTCGGGATCGTGGTGTTGCGCTCGATGAGCTTCGTCATGATGCC
>NZ_BMRN01000054.1 GCF_014648655.1 Streptomyces atratus | reverse complement strand
GCGTTCTTCACGTGCGAGTACAGGCTCGCGGTCTTGACACCGAACCGCCGGGCGAGTTCCGCGGGGGTCGCCTGCTCGAAGCCGATCTCGTCGGCCAGCTCTGCCCCCGCCCGGACCAGGCGCTCCGTGGTCAGTCCTACCCGTCCGGCCTGTGCCATGTTCATCCTCCGAATCGCTTCTCATCCTTAGCATAGATGATTATGCATTTGCCTAATTCGATTAGGCAAATTAGCGTGCCCTTTATGAAGCCGCTGACTGAGCAAGAGATTCGTACCGCGTTTGTGAACTGCACCAAGGGCGAGGCCAAGCGTCTGAGCGTCCCCCGCGACCTGGCCGAGCAGTGCTGGGACGACCTGGACTTTTTGGGTTGGCGAGATCCCCGGGCCCCCGACCGGGCTCACCTCGTGACCGAACTGGACGGCCGCCCGGTCGGCGTCCAGCTGCGCTCCTCCGGCGTCGGCTCCTGGCAGATGCGGCGCAGCATGTGCTCGGTGTGCGTGACCACCCACACCGGGGGCGTCTCCCTGATGGTCGCGCCGAGGTCCGGGAAGGCCGGGCAGCAGGGCAACTCGGTCGGCATCTACATGTGCAGCGACCTGGCCTGCTCCCTGTATGTACGCGGGAAGAAGGACGCGGGCATCGGCGCACGCCTCCACGAGTCCCTCACCCTGGAGGAGAAGGCCCAGCGGACCGTGGCGAACCTCGCCGCGTTCATTGCCAAAGTGACCGCGTGACCCGGGCCCGCCTCCTGGTCCCACTCGTATCGCCGCCGCTGCCCGGCTCTGAATTGGCTGACCAGGGCAACGGCTCGCAATCTGATCACTGCACTGGCCGGCCCCGACCTTCGTTCAGTCCACATCCGGCCCGTTGTCGTCCTCGTCGAGGCCGGGGGCGTCCGGGTTGCGCAGCGGACGCAGGCCCTCGCGGGGGACGGGGCGATGAAGGTGTGGCGGCCCAGGACGTCACGTTCCGCTGCTTGAGCGGAGACCGTCGTACGGCATCCTCATCGTGGATCTCGTGGCCCTCCAAGCGGAGCCGGGCCACCGCAGCGTCGAAGTACCGCGTGGTCCACGGCACCACGGCGTTCAGCATCAGGCCGGCTCGGCTCCGGGGCACGCACCCACAGCCGGTACTCCGCCGCCTCCGCACTGCCGTCCTCGCGATCTCGGTGCGGCGGCACGCCTACCAGGTCATCGGGACGTGGCTGGGCCGAGCCCGCCCTGCGCCCGTCAGCCGGAATCGACACATGGCTGAGCACGACACCGACCACGCCTGCGGAATTCCCCCGGCGCGACCGCGCCCAGCAGGAGTCCGATCCCGGGCGAAGCCCCGATCAATGCCAGTGCTGCGGCGAAGAGGAGCAGAAGGGGGACCAGTGACCGCCGCGGGCCGATGAGGTCCACGATCCGTCCGCCCGCCGAGGTCCTCGCGCGACGGCGGGGCCGCGCCGCCGGGCCGCCGTCAGTGCGGCGCTGACAACCAGCGGGGGACGTCGGCGGGGGAGAGGCCGGGGCGGGCAACCGGTACCCGTCACGTATTCGAAGGCTGCGGTATTCATGGAGCTGCCCTCGGCTGGTTCCGGGAGCAGACGGCGGGGCCGCCCCGGCATCCGGTCAGCGGGCGGCGAGGAGCTCGAGCGTGTCGATCACGCGGTTCGAGAAGCCCCACTCGTTGTCGTACCAGGCGACCACCTTGACGTGGCGGCCGTCGACGCGGGTGAGGGCCGAGTCGAAGATCGACGAGGCGGGATTGCCCGTGATGTCGCAGGACACGAGCGGGTCGTCCGAGTACTCGAGGATGCCGGCGAGCGGCCCCTCCGCCGCGGCGCGGTACGCCGCCAGCACGTCGTCGCGCGTCACGTCGCGGGCGACGGTCGTGTTGAGTTCGACGATCGAGCCCACCGGAACCGGTACGCGGATCGAGTCGCCCGCCAGCTTGCCATCGAGGTTCGGCAGCACGAGGCCGATCGCCTTGGCAGCGCCCGTCGTGGTCGGCACGATGTTGACAGCGGCGGCGCGGGCGCGGCGGGCGTCGCGGTGCGGGCCGTCCTGCAGGTTCTGCTCCTGCGTGTAGGCGTGCACCGTCGTCATGAAGCCGTGCTCGATGCCGGCGAGCTCGTCGAGGACCGCGGCCAGCGGCGCAAGCGCGTTGGTCGTGCACGAGGCGTTCGAGATGATCGTGTGCACGGCCGGGTCGTACGCGTCGGTGTTGACCCCGAACGCGAGCGTGACATCGGCGCCTTCCGACGGCGCACTGACGAGCACCCTATTTGCGCCTGCGTCGAGGTGGGCGCGGGCGGCCGTGGACGACGTGAAGCGGCCGGTCGCCTCGAGCACGATGTCGACGCCGAGCTCGGCCCACGGCAGCTGCGCCGGTTCGCGCTCGGCGAGCACCGTGATGCGACGGCCGTCGACGACAAGGGCGTCCCCGTCGGCGGTCACCGGACGGCCGAGCCGACCGGCCGTCGTGTCGTAGGCGAGCAGCCGCGCGAGGGTGGTGGGCTCCGTGAGGTCGTTGACGGCGACGACCTCGAGGCCGCTGTCGCGCTCGAGCAGTGCGCGCAGCACATTGCGTCCGATGCGGCCGAATCCGTTGATGGCGATGCGAGTCATGAATGGTGTCCCTTCGGTTCGCCATCAGGTTCGCTTGCAGCCTCCACCCGTGACAGCGGCGTGAGTGCCATGGCTCGAAAGGATCGCGCCACGGCGGCGGGCTACTCGCCCTGGGCGAAGGTGCGCCGATACTCGCTCGGCGTGGTGCCGAGGATGCGCTGGAAGTGCAGTCGCAGATTCGCACCGGTGCCGAGACCGACGTCGGCGGCGATCTGCTCGACGCTCCGCTCCGAACGCTCGAGCAGCTCACGGGCCACGTCGATGCGGGCACGCATGACCCACTGCATCGGCGTGTACCCCGTGTCGTCGACGAAGCGCCGCGAGAACGTGCGCGGCGACACCGCCGCGTGCCTGGCCAGCACCGCGAGGGTGAGGGGCTCGCCCAGCCGGTGCAACGCCCACTCGCGGGTGGCGGCGAACCGTTTGCCGAGCGGCTCGGGCACGCTGCGTGGCACATACTGCGCCTGACCGCCGCTGCGGTAGGGGGCCGCGACCAGGCGCCGGGCCGCGTGGTTGGACGCGGCCACCCCGAGGTCGCCGCGCAGAATGTGCAGGCACAGGTCGATGCCCGAGGCGGCGCCGGCCGACGTGAGTACGCTGCCCTCGTCGACGAACAGAACGTTCTCGTCGACCTGGACGAGCGGATGCCTCGCCGCGAGCGCGCGCGTGTAATGCCAGTGCGTCGTGGCGCGCTTGCCGTCGAGCAGGCCCGTGGCGGCGAGCGCGAAGGCGCCCGTCGAGATGGCGGCGAGCCGCGCGCCCCGATCGTGGGCCGTGATCAGCGCGTCAACGACGGCCTGCGGCGGGTCGTCGCGGTCCGGGAACCGGTAGCCGGGGATGAAGACGATGTCGGCCCACGCAAGCGCGTCGAGGCCGTGGGCGACGTAGTACGACAGGCCGTCGCCGCCGGTCACGAGACCGGGTGCGGCGCCGCACACCCGCACCTCGTACGGCATGCTCGCGCGGGTCGTGAACACTTGTGCAGGAATGCCGACATCGAGCGGCTTCGCACCCTCGAGCACAAGGACGGCGACGCGATGCAGGTGGGAGGCTGGCACGGGAAAAGAGTACGGGGAGCGCGGGGCCGGCCCGTTCGTCCTTACTGGGGCCGGTCCGTTCGTCCTTAGGCGTTCCGGCGTTCCTGGGCATCACCCAGGAAGGCCGAGTGGCGCCCGGCCTCAGGTGCGCTTGAAGAACTCGACCTCCCCGACTGCGATGGGCCGCCCCTCGCCCTGGCCGGACGCGCCTCGCAGCACGAGCCGGACGGAGACGACATCGCTGATGCCGGTCTGCACCGTCTGCGGGCCCGGCTTGTCGGTGAATGTCACCGCCTTCTCGCGGACCTTGCCGTCCGCCGTGGTGACGATCAGTTCGGCCCGGGTGGGCCTGGCCCCCTGCCGGAACTCCTGGGGCTCCTTCGACACACCGGTGTGCACCACTACGCCTACCAGCCGGAACGGCTTGTCGAAGACGCACGTCAGTGAGGAGCCGAGCTCGGGTGCCCCCCAGTACTTGTTGGTCAGTCCGTCGACGGCCGCGGTCGCCGGATGGCCGGGAGCCTGGGCGCTCGCGGTGACCTCGGCCGGGCTGATCTCCGCCGTTCCGCCGAGCTTGTCCCGCACGTCCTCGAAGAGATAGCGCCCGGCCGGCAGGAGCAGGAAGCCCGCGAACAACAGCCCGACGACCGCCAGCACCAGCACGGTCCGCCGCAGCGTCCGGCCCGATCCGCTCCTCACCCGGCGGCGGAACGGCCACACCGTGCGCCACCACGGCAGCGGTGCCGGCTGCTCCCGGGTCTGCAACGGTGCCGCGCAGCGGCGGCAGAACCGGCGTCCCGGCAGGTTCGGTGTGCCGCACGCCGGACACGCAGGCCCGTCCGGCTCCTCGTCCGCCGTCACGGGCCTCACGACGGGCCGCCGCGCCATCGGCTTGGCCGGCTGCACCGCGGCGACGGGCGCGTCCGGTGCCGGTGGTTCCGGCCGGACCGGGGCGGGCTGCGCCGGTGGTTCAGGCTGTACGGCGGCGGGCTGCGCCGGTCGCGGGGGCGGCTCCGGGGCCGGTGCGGGCTCCTCGGGGGGTGGCCCGGCAGGTTCCGGTGTGCGGGACCGCGTCGGTTCCACCGGTGGATCGGGGAGCGGGGAGGGCGGGGCCCCGGACGCAGGACCCTCGGTCTCCGGCGCGGCAGCGGCCGCGGGAACGGCTGCGGGGCCTGCCTGTTCTGAAGGGCCGAGGGGTTCCGGGGCGACGGGGGGATTCCGCGAGGCCCGGGAGGACCAGCCCAGATAGGAACCGCAGTTCCCGCAGAATTCGTCGTCCTCGCGGTTGGCCGAACCGCACGCCGGACACGAGCGCATCGCGTCAGCCTCCTGTCTCGTCTGGCGGGCCCGGCAGGATCTCCACCCGGCACGTGAGGTGTACGGGGCACGAGGCCGCGACGACATCCAGGACGCGGCTCGCGTCCACCGGTCCGCCGTGCAACGCCCAGACGCGCACCAGCAGTTCTCCGGTCGGCGGCGGAGGCAGCTCCGCGCCCGGCTCGGACGACCACGCGGCGCCGCCGCCGTCCTGGATGTCGGCATGCACGCCGAAGCAGAGCCGGAGATGTTCGATCAGGCCGCGGCGGGTGCCGCGCCACCGGTGCAGCTCGACGGCGCGGGCGACAACGGCCCGCCGCAGCCCCTCGGGCCACGCCGGATCGACATCGGCCGCCACCCAGGACGACAGCCAGGGCAGGAAGTCGGCCGGAGCCAGCGACGGGTCGAAGTAGGCGGGAAGGTTGTCCAGGGTGGAAAGGACGGGCGCCAGGACGGTGTCGAGGCCCGCCGTGAACCGCTGGGCCAGGTCGTCGTCCGCGTACAGCGCGGGCAGCAGCCCGCCGATCGGGTAGCGGCTGGCCAGCCCGGGTACCGCAGCTCGGGTCATCGGACATCACCGGCCATGCCTGCGGTGACCTCGACCTGGTGCTGGTGCGAGAAGACCAGGGCGCCCGGGGCGACGTCGATCCGCTCCACCGCCGCCCCGCGCCGGCCGGTGATCGGGTCCGCGGGGAACAGCCGCACCCCCTCCACCAGGCCCACCCCCGGCACGTCCTGGAGTACGGCGAAGATCTCGCCGTACTGCACCGGCCTGCCGAACGGCCACCCGGTCCCCTCCGCGCCGCCCCGCAGCGGATCGATGTGGCGGAACAGTGCCGCGAGCGCCTCCGTGCGGACCCGGTCCACGTCACCACCGGCCGTCACCAGCCTGGCGACCACGGTGACGCCCTGGTACGCGGGCGGTTCCACCACCAGCCGGGTGCCGACCAGGCGCCGTTCGTCGAGTCGCGCCGTGACCGTCGAGAGCACCGAGTCCGACGGGATCAGCTGCTCGAACCGCAGTTGGCCCCCCTCGTCGGGCACCGCGTCCGGCACCACCAGGACCCGAACCGCACCGGCTTCGCCCGCGACGGCCGGCAGGCACCGGACCCTGCGCAGGGAAGGCGCGGCCTCGCGGGCGACGGCCTCGTAGTCCCCGGCCGTGACCGCCCGTTCCTGCACCCGGAGGATGTTGGGCGCCCGGACCTTCGCGTTCTCCACGGTCTCGCCGTCGACCCCGCCCCGGGCCGCCTCGCGGTTGTCCACGCCCGCCACGTACGGCACCGAGCTGCGCAGCACGCAGATGGCGCCCCGGGCGACGTTCCCGGCCGCCCCGCCGCCCGTCCGGTAGCGGGGGACCCGCAGCTGTGCGCCCTTCTCGGGCACCGCGCCGTAGGCGCGCATCGTCCCGTCCGGCTCGCGTACCTCCGGCGGGAACGAGAACTCGCCGGAGACGGCGTCGATCCGCACATGCCGGTCGTGCGGGGAGGAGTCGCCGAAGTGCTCCACAGCCGTCCAGACCTGCCAGCCCTCTGCGGAGGACACCTGGACGACCGGCGGCTCCCCGTCCAGCAGCAGGGGCGCCCTGCTCACGGAGAGCTTCTGCCCGGCGACGCCTTCGGAGATGCCGAGCGGAACGTCGAGGACGGTCTCCGCGTGTTCGACGCCCGTCGTGCCGCCGACGGTGAACACCTCTGCCTCCCGGATCGTCGGCGACTCGGAGTAGAACGGCTGGCCAGGTTCGGGCGCGGTGACCCGGCAGCGCAGCCACCCCGCCCGGGTCCCCGCGGTCACCGACGCCGTATGCCCGGCCGGGACGAACACGATCACCTCGCCGGGCCTGTTCAGCCCGCCGGTGCTGTCGGTGCCGGTCTGGCACGTGACCCAGCGGGCACCGTCCCACGCCTCCCACACCAGCGGCGGCTGCCGAGGGTCGACGCCCACGCCCTCCACCCGGCTGTCCAGCCGCACGGCGACGATGCACCGGGGCACGGCGGTGGGCAGCCCGAACAGCAAGGCGTCACCGGGCTCCGGCCGGGGCTGGAAGCACGGGATGTCCTTGCCGGCGCCGAGCGGTGCGGTGCGGTCGGTCTGATCGCCCGACACCGGTGCGGTGACCAGCCGGGCCAGCGAACTCGGCACGATCGGCAGGTCGTCGGAGGTGGAGAACACCACTGCTTCCTCGGCCTCGCCGCGTGAGGTGGCGACCTCCGTGCCCGCCGGGAGCCGTACGGTCTCCGGCTGTGGCGCGGACAGCCAGAAGTCGACCTCCGCCCGCGCCACCGACGGCGGGAACAGCGTGACGCCCAGCAGGTCGAGGAAGGCCGAGTAGTTCTTGTCCGGTACCCGGTTCAGCCGGTACAGCAGCTGATCGACCATGTACGCGAACGTCTCGATGAGGGTGACCCCGGGGTCCGACACGTTGTGGTCGGTCCACTCGGGGGAGCGCTGCTGGACGTACCGCTTGGCCTCGTCCACGAGTTGCTGGAAGCGCCTGTCGTCCAGATTGGGTGCGGGCAGGGCCATCAGCGCACTCCCGATTCTTCGGAGCCCTCGGAGGACGGGATGGTGTAGAAGGGGAAGACGAGGTTGCGCAGGTCGTTCGTGGCCCGCACGGTGTAATGCACGTCGATGTACAAGGTGCCCTCCTCGATGGCGTCGAACGCGATCACCACGTCGGTCACTTCGATGCGCGGCTCCCAGCGCTCCAGCGACGTGCGGACCTCGTGCGCGATGCGCCCGGCGGTGGCGCCGTCACCGGGTGCGAAGACGTAGTCGTGGATTCCGCAGCCGAACTCCGGGCGCATCGGCCGCTCGCCCGGCGCCGTGCCGAGCACCAGCCCGATCGCCTCCTCGATCTCCCGGTCCCGCTCGACCATGCCGATGCCGCCCGTGGCACCGACCCGCAGCGGGAAGCCCCAGCCACGTCCGATGAATCCGCCGCCGCTCACATCGGGCCCCCGATCAGTACGTTCAGCGCACCGCTGATGATGGGCGCGCCGCAGGTGGTGTTGTCCCGCATCCGGGCGGCGGGCAGCCCGCCGATCAGGACCTGACCGGTGACCGCGGCAGCCGGGTTGGGCGTGATCACATTCCCCGGCCCGAGCGCGGCGTGCGGGGGGACGACGCACACGTGGAGACTCCCGGCGACGGCCGCGGGCCGACCGCCGATCAGCACGGTGGCGACGGCCACCGCACCCGGGGGCGGGGTGCCGATGAGGCCGCCGTGGGCAGTGCTGTCGCCCGTGCGGGCTGCGGGGGGCATGGTCGGGGTTCTCCTTGCTGGGAAAGGGACTTCTGGGGCATCGGATGGGCAGCAGGTCGTCAGTTGAGCTTGATGAGCTTGGCCTTGAGCACGGCGAGCAGTCCGCCGTCGATCGTGACCCCCGTCCTGCCGTTGACGGTCACCGAGCTGCCCTTGATGTTCACGTCGCCCGCACCCGCGTCGAGGGTGATGCCCGACGCGGAGAGCGTCACGGAACTCAGCGCCCGGGTGCCGCCGCGGGCGTACACCGTCAGCGCGATCTCGCCCCGCCGTTCGTCCAGCCTGACGTCGAGCCGCTTGTCGCCGGTGGCGATCCGTACGCCGGACGGTCCGCGCGGAGCGTCCAGCAGCTCCAGCCGGTTGCCCGAACGGGACACCAGGGACCGGCGGTTGACCTTGCCGCTGGTCGGATCGACCAGCGGGACGTCGTGAGGCGAGGGCTTGTCGACCCCGTTGTAGAGACCGCCGAGCACATACGGGCTGTCCAGCAGCCCTTGCTCGAACCCGACCAGCACCTCGTCGTTGACCTCGGGGCTGAACACCCCGCCGCCGCCCTGGCCGCCCCACTGCACCGTACGGACCCAGTCGGTCACATAGGTGTCGTCGAGCCAGGGGAACTTCAGCCGGACCCAGCCCCGTTCGGACTTGCCCTCGCGGATGTCGGTGACCACACCGATGGCGAGACCCGGCATACGCGGGCCGCGCGAGGGTGCGTTGGAGCCGCTGGTCAGTCCCGCCAGCGAGCGGTCGGGGGCCGCGCTCACCATCACGGTCGTGCGGTAGCCGCCGTTCGGTTCGAGCACGTGGTGCGCGGCGGTCGCCGTGTAGCGCCCAGCGAACGCGGGCCCGACGTTGCCGAGGGCCACCGGCTCGCCCGCCCGTAGCTGGGGGTTGCCCTCGGCGACCGCCTCGATCTCGCCGAATCCGGAGCTCACCGAAGCGGCCACCGAACCGGCCACGGCCCTGGCCTCGGCCTGCGTCCGGTACGGCGTGTCGGTGACCGTCATCCGCGCGTTCGGGCCGAACGCCCCGGCCACCAGCGACGGGCTCATCCCGGGGGACACCGTGTCGCTGCGGATGGACTGCTCGCGGGCCACCAGCCGTGTCTTGGTGTCGACGTTCCAGCCGCGCACCTCCACGCTGTCCGCCCCGTCGGCACCGGTCAGCACGGCCCGCAGGGCCAGCAGGTTGCGTCCGTACTCCAGGACCATCGGGTGGCGGGTGGCGGAGGTGGCGGGCGAGGGGGCCGACGCTGCGGGCTTCGGCTTCACGAACTGCAGCAAGCCCTTGTCGTCCACTCGCACGTGCGCGCCGCTCTCGCCCGCGAGGTACTGGAGGAACTCCCAGTCCGAGACATTGGGCTGGGTCAGCTGCTTGTACGTGATGGGCGCGGCCTCGATCTTTCCGCAGGCCAGCCCGGCACCCGCGGCGACCTTGCGGACGATGTCCGCGGTCTTCATGTTGCGGTAGGCCACCACCTTCCGTCCACGCTGGAGCCGGTGGGCCTTGGAGAAGGCGCGGATCACCGTGAACGAACCGGTGGTGTCGCTGTCCAGCTCGACTGCCGTGACCTCACCGGTGAACAGCCGCTCGCGCACCCGCTCCTGCACGGTGACCACGGATATCTTCAGCGGGTTGCCGATGGTGAGCCCGGTGGCGGTGAGCAGCTTGTGATCGGGGTCGCGGTACGTCAGCACGGCGGTGTCCGGCAGGCCGACGTTCTCGTCCACGACACAGCTCACCAGCTGGGCGGCCCAGGCCGGTGGCAGCTCAGCGGGGGCCTCGACGATCGGATCCGCGGCGAAGGAGCGGCCGGGGGCGGTCATCGGTGGCCCTCCGGGGCATGATCTTCCAGTCCGGGCACGATCAGCTCCCTGCCGGGGATCAGCTGCATCGGGTCGTCCACGTCGTTGGCCTCCGCGATCGTGCGCCACGCGGTGGCATCGCCGTACTCCCGCCAGGCGAGCAGCGGCAGGCTGTCCCCGGCGACCACCCGGTGGGTACGGCGTGCCTCCCGCGAGCCCGAGGTGGGGTTCTGGCCGGCCGGATCCACGCTCGCCTCCTCGATCGACAGGGAGCAGGTGGCGCGCAGCGGCTTCCCGTCGACGTCGAACAACGTGTACGAGACGGAGAGGTTGGACAGCACGCCGTCGAACGAGGTCGTCCTCGACGTGCCCCAGTCGAAGCGGACCCAGGGGCTGGCGGGCGTCTTGCGGGCCAGACTGCTCGGGGTGGGCACGCACGCCAGCATGAGCTGTTCCACCGCCTTCTCCACCGAGTTGTCATGGGTGGCGGTGGAGTCCAGGAAGACCTCCAGGGACAACGACCGGGGCCCGCTGCCCACGAATTCGGGCAGTGCGGACTGCCCGGCCATCCGGGATGGCGTACGCCGCCACTCGGTGCTCTTGCTCAGCGACAGCTTCGCGGGGTTGAACTGCAACGTGAGCCGGGCGAGGTTCCCGCCGGGTTTGGCACCGACGGTCGCCGGCGGCTCCATGATGGTCAGCTGGGCGCGAGCACGGCTCGTACGGACAGCGGGTGACATTGCGCTCCTCCTTCCCGATCTTCTCTGCTACCTGTATCTGCTAAGGGGTATGACGGTTCATCAGGAAGGCTCCAGGCCCTCGTGCGCGATCTCCAGCGTCTCGATGGCCGCCTGGGAGTTGGCGGGGTCGAAGGAAGGACCCTGCCAGCGGACCGGCACGATGCCGTGCACCTGCCAGCTGATGATGCGGCCGAGGTCCGGACGGAGCGCGACTATCTCGCCGTCCTTGGGCTCGACCCGCTGGATCGTCTCGTTCAGCCACCGTGCGATCTTGAGCGTGTCGGCGGTGACGGGGCGGGTCAGTGTGATGTTGGTCCAGGTGATCCGCCCCGGCAGCTGCCAGGTGAAGCCGTTGTTGCCACCCTCGGCGTACTGCTCCATCTCCACCTCGGCGCCCAGGCCCGAGCAGGTGTGGAAGGCCCCCAGATCGCTGCCTCCGATGACGAGCTTGAAGAACACACTCGTCGCGAAGATGTTGTCCGTCATGTGCTTCTCTTCTTCTCTGCTGTTTCCCAAGTTCCGTGCCGTGTCCGGCCGTTCAGGCCGTCGTCAGCGGCGGCCGTCGTACAACCGTCCGGTACGCTCCCGCCCTCTGCGCATGTCCGCACGGATCAGTCGGCTCACCGGGTCGAGCAGACGACGGGCCAGTTCCTCGATGTCCGCCCCGGTGACCCGGTTCGTGACCGGAGGGGGGTCCGCGGTGGCGGAGGCGGCCGACCCGGTCCTTCCCGACGGCTCGGCGGGCTTCACCGGGGCCGCCCGCACCGGAACACCGGTGATTCCGGCGTCGGCCGCCGCGCGCTGAAGCACCTCGGCCGCAAGGGCCCCGGCTCCGGCAGCCGGAGCGGGTGCGCGTTGCGGAACCCGCACCGAAAGACTCGGCGGTCCGGTGAGAGGAGCACCGGCTCCGGTCGTCGGTCCGGTGGTCGCGGGAGCGGCGGATTCGGGCACCACCGGAAGCGCCATCCGCTGTACGGGCACGGCAGCCGCTCCCGGATGGTCCGGTACGGGCGGATGCGGGCGCACGACCGGAATGGGCTGAGCGGCGGACGGCACGGACGGGGTGGAGGGGGTGGAAGGGGCCGCGGACGGGGTGGCAGGTGCGCGTCGTGGTGCCGGGGACGGCGGTCCGGGCCGGCGGGCAGAGCGTGGCTCCACAGGCTCCTGCTCCGGCGGGTGCGCGTCAGGCCGGGACGGCTGCGTTACCGCGCCGCCGCGCAGCGAACGCTGCACAAGCCGCAGGAGGGAACCGCCGACCGCCGGTCCGTGACCCGTCCGCTCGGTCCCGGCCCCGGTAACGCGACCCGTCCGCTCGGCCCCGGCCCCGGTAACGCGACCGGGATCGCCGACGGGCGTTCGGCCCGAGGGCGTCCCGCTCCGGACGGTGCCGGGCGACGTGCTCCCGGGCACGGGGCGTCGGGCGGTACCACCGGGCACCATCCCACTGTGTGTCGTCCCACCGGGCGCCGTCCCCGGGGCCGTCGCACGGGGCCGGTGCGGGGAAGCGGGTTCGGCGGGGCGGGTGCGCGGGCGAGGAGCTGCCTGCCGGGGTGCCGCATCCGTCGGCGTCCGGTGCTCCCCGGTCCGCGTGCTCCCGCGCCTCGGTGACGGTGCATCAGGCCCCGGCTCCTGTACATCGCGACGCCAGGTGGCTGCCACGACCGGCCGGGCTGTGCTGCCCGTCGTCGGTGCCGAAAAGCCCTCGCCGGCGCCGGTGTTCACGTGCAGGTCCCCGCCCGCGAGCAGGGCCCGCGACCGCTGGACGGCGGGCGTCGGCCCTTCGGCGCCGGTGGCAGGCCCCGATGCCCGTCCCTTCTCCCGCTCCGGGGTGATCCTCCGGACACGTACCGGCGCAGCGGGAGCAGAAGGGGAAGGGGTGGAGATGGACGTGCTCGTACGCCTGGTGTCCACCGCGCGCTGGACAGCCGCAGGTTCCGGGGCGGACGCGCCGGGTCGAGCAGGCACGGGGGACGAGCGCACCGGCATCTCGGAGGGCGCGTTCGGGGGCTTCGACGTCGGCTCGGCCGGTGCGGAGGTCGGGGGCGCCCCAGGCTCTCCCGCCGACGTCGTGCCCTGCCGAGGGCCCGTGCTTCCCGGCTGTGCCCGACGGCGGTCACCGAGCAGCGGTGCGTCGTTCCGAAGCCTGGCCGTCGACGGAAGCGAGGCGAGGGGGGCACCGATCCCGCCGCGGGTACGAGCCTGTGAGCCGGGTCCGTCGGGCTGTGTCGGCTGCGGGGACCGTGCCTCCGGGGACCGAGCTGCCCGCGACCGAGCCTCCGGGGACGGCGGCTGACGCACCGACGGCTTCGTCGCCTCCGGCGAAGGCGCGGTCACCGCAGGGGTTGCCGCGTCCGGTGCCTGGAGTTGGAGCACGGGCATGCCCGCTGCTTGTTGCCCTGCCGGGGCGGACGGTACGACCCCGCTCCGCGCTGCCGCGTCGGAGGGTACGGCCCCGGTGGGCAGTTCCCGCAGCGGCTTGCCCAGGGCGGGGCGCACCGTCGCGATGGTGGGACGGTCGCTGGTGCGGTCCGGTGTCGGTGCGGTTTCCGGCGGGGCAGCGGGAGCCGCTCGGCCGGAGCCGCCCGGCGGGGCGGGCGCGGTCTGCTGCGAAGCGCCCTGCTGCACGGCGGTGGTGGTGGTGACAGGCGTGGCCGGTGCGGAGGCCGTGGCCGGCGGGATCCCGGCGATGTGCCGCAGTGCCATCGCCGGACGGCGGGCAACGATCAGGGGCGGGGCGGTCCGCCGCGGACGTACGGCGGCGGGCCGGGCCCGTTGGAGCGAAACCGGTGCCGGTGCGGTGTTCGCGGAATGCTGCGAGGCCGGTGCGGTGGCCTGGCCCGAAGCCGGTCCCTGAACCGCGGCCGACGCCGTGCTCTTCGCCGGGGCCGCCCCTGCCCTGGCTTCCGGAGTGGTTGCGCCGTCCCCGCCGGTCTGCCGCCCACGTGCCCAGCTCCCGGAGGAGCGGGGGGACGAGGAGCGAGGTGACGTCGCACCGCTCGACCGCTGGACGGTTGAAGGGGCCGGTTTCCCGCCGGCCCTGCCGCTGCCGGTCACGTTGCCCGCCGTGGCAGGTGTCGGGCCCACCGCAGGATCCGTGTCCCCGTCCGCTGCGGTCCGGGCGGCACGCAGCAGCAGTGGTCCACCAGGATCCGCGGATCGCGCGCCACCCGGACGGGCGACGCCGTGGATGAGGCCCACCGGCGCGGACGGCAGTACGGCATGGCCGAGTTCGCTCCCGAACGAGAGGTTCTGCCACGAGGCGAGGCCGGACCTGAACCGCAGTCCGTCGCTCACCCCGATCGAGGACCGGGCGACGGTCACCGTCGGCGGTGCGACCTGCCGCCAGCCGCCGTCCCAGCCGTCGTCCCAGCGGTTGTCCCGCTGATCGGCCCCGCTGTCGCTCCGGTCGGCTTCCGGTTCCGGGCTGCACCCGGTGTCTGCTCCGGTCCCGCCCGGGGAGGGCGCTCCGGGCTGCTGCCGGCCGCCTCGGCGGAACCAGTTTCCGAACCCCACACGATCACCCGCCTTCGTTGACGCGGGTGTTGATCCGCGCTATCTCCCGCACCCACTCCTGACGCTCGGCGTGGGTGAGGTCGAGAATTTCCTCTCGCTGCCAATGGAAGTGGTAGGCGACGTACGCGATCTCCTCCCGCAATCGGGGAAGCGCGTACGTCACGATTCCCCCAGGCGCCCACCCGAGAGGTCCACCTCGAACGACCCGTGGCACAGCGGGCAGGTCACCGCGGCGTGTGTGTGGCCCTCGCTGTTGATCCGGCGGTAGAAGTCCTGGAGGAACGCCACATCCGTCGCGTACATCCGCTCGACGACCCCGGCATGCACATCGGTGATGGTGCCGAGCTGGGTGATCACCTGGCTCAGCAGCACCACGGACAGGTACGCCGGGTTCTCCTTCACCCGCAGGTCGATCTGCGGGCGCAGCTCGTCCCGTGCCGTCGCGAGCCGCATCGAGCCGCGCCGGTGGACATGGCCCTCGTCGTCGACGTAACCGCGCGGGAGTTCGAACTCGAACTCCGAACGCAGCTCCTGCTGGTCCCGGTCAAGGTCCCGGTCCCGGGCCGAAGACGGCGCGGGAGCCTCCTCGCGTGCGGCGGGCGGAGCGGACGCGAGGCCGTCGAGGACTTCGTCGAGCCCGCCCGACGTAACGGTCCTGCGCCTCATTCGACCACGATCTCCTCGAAGGTGATGGTCACCGTCTCGGTGGCGGCACTGGATTCGCCGGCCTTCAGCGAGGGCCCCTCCCACTTGCTGGCCCACCCTTGCATCAACTGGATGCGCCGGACCGTCTCACCCTTCGAGTCCTTGATCTCGATGGTCAGGTTCTGGCGCGCGGTGTCGACAGCCCCGTTGTTGAGTGTCTCCTTGATCCAGTTGGTGAACTCGCTGCTTTTGTCGAGTCCGCGAGTGATCGTCACCTCGCCCGCCTGACGGGCGCCGGGCTGCTTGCGGATGATCTGCTTGCCCTCGGCGGTCACCTGACGGACCTCGACGACTTCCTCCTCGACGGTCATGCCGCTGATCTCTTGGATCGACTCGACGAGATAGCCGCCGAGCTGCACGCCGAAGACGTGGGTGGAAAGAGCGTCGCCCTCTGCCATGACTTTGTGTCACCTGTTCCGTTTGCGGACCCTGCTGGGTCACTCGTTGACGAGGCTGGTGCTGTCGGAGAACTGCGCGAGGCGGAAGACCACGAACTCCGCGGGCTTCACCGGAGCCACGCCGATCTCGCACACGACCTGGCCGAGGTCGATCGACTCCTGCGGATTGTTGTCGCGGTCGCACTTCACGTAGAACGCTTCCTCGGCCGTGCGGCCGAAGAGGGCGCCCCGGCGCCACTCCTCGGTGAGGAAGGCGGTGACGTTGCGCCGGATGCTCGACCACAGGCGGTCGTCGTTCGGCTCGAACACCACCCACTGGGTGCCCAGGAGGATCGACTCCTCCAGGTAGTTGAAGAGGCGGCGTACGTTGAGGTAGCGCCAGGCCGGGTCGGACGAGAGGGTGCGCGCGCCCCAGATCCGGATGCCGCGACCGGGGAAGGCACGCACGCAGTTGACACCGATCGGGTTGAGCAGGTCCTGCTCGCCCTTGCTGAGGCGGATCTCCAGGTCCAGCGCACCGCGGATGACCTCGTTGGCGGGGGCCTTGTGCACCCCGCGCTCGCCGTCGCTGCGCGCCCAGACGCCGGCGACGTGACCGCTCGGCGGCACCAGGGAGTTCTGGCCGGTCGCCGGGTCGAAGACCTTGAGCCACGGGTAGTACACGGTCGCGTAGCGCGAGTCGTATCCGGCGTCGTCGTTGCGCCAGGTACGGACGCGCTGGGCGTTCATGCCCGGCGGGGTGTCCAGGACGGCGACCCGGTCGCCCATCTGCTCGCAGTGCGAAATCACCGCCAGTTGGACGGCCTTGACGCCCTCGGCGTCGATGTCCCCGCGCTGGTAGGCGCTCATCAGGTCCGGAACGGCGACCATGGTGATCTCGTCGATCGCTTCGAGGCCCGCGAACCCCGTGCGGGCGGCGGCGTCGCCGACGTACTCGGCCGGGTCGATCCGTGCGACGCCGGCTCCGGGGGCGGCAGCGGTGGGCGCGAGGGAGAGGCTCTGGTTCTCGGGGCGGGTCTGGGTCGCGCCGGGCTGCTCGGTGACCTCGATGAGCTTGGACTGGCGAGCCTGGGTGACGAGATAGCCCTTGACGTTCTTGCGGGTGGAGACATCGTGGGTCTCCACCACCTTGCCGGCCTGCCGCACCAGCAGCCGGAACCGGTCCTCCGCAGGGTTCTCGCCCTCGGCATCGGTGACCTCGACGGAGAGGTCTCCGCTCGTACCGGGCCGTGCGGAGATCAGGAACCCTCCGATGGCGGCGGACGGTGACGTGTCGGACGCGGATTTCCGCGCCGGGTCCTGCGCGGGACCGCCGATGCGCACGATGTAGGCGGCGCCGCCACCGTTGGCGAAGTAGCCGTAGACCGCAGGGGTCAGGTACGTGTCGGCGGTGAAGGTCCCGAAGGTCTGGACGTACTGGTCCCAGTTCGTCACAAGCGTCGGCTGGTGGAAAGGGCCGGACTCCGCGAAACCGACGAAGGCTGCGACCGCGGTGCCGACTCCCTCGATGGGCCGCGCTCCGGACTGCACCTCCTCCACGTAAACACCTGGGGTGAGGTACGACGGCATGCTCGCTCCTTCGCGTGGTCATTCGTTCACCGCCGAGTCTTCCTCGGCGACTGTGACGGACAGTAGGTCTCAAAGTCCTGGACACGGGGCAAGGGTGCTGCCTTCTCAGGCACCCGTGGGACAGGAAATGCTTCCCTTTGCGGACCGGGCTCGGCGGTCGCCTCATTACCCGGTTCGGTCGCGTGACAGCAAGGTGGACTCCGGAATTAAGGAAGACGTCCGCCGGCAGGGGACTCGACGGAAATCAGCCAGAATTCGGGCCTCGACCATCCGATCGGGATCCACTGACCGAATCCGGTCCTTGACCGCCCCACCGTGGCGGCGTTCCCCGAGGGGCCTGTGGCCGGAATCTCCTCACTCACTGCCGATGTCGCAGGAACCCGGGCACTCTGGACCACCTCTAACGTGCACAGGAGACGGAAACTGCCAAAGACCGGAGAGCCGGGTTTCCGTCGATCGGGATTTCTGCTGTTCTCGTCCCTGTGGGCGGAATAAGGAGGCCGGACGCTTTGTGTCTACGGTGCGAGATTGCTCAGCACGCCGCTGACATTGAGTACCTGGTGGCATTCGGAAGCCTGAGTTCCGGTCGCCGGCGTGCCAGGTTTGGCGCAGGTGACGGACGCGGTGACCGTGTCGTTCTCCTGAATCTGGATGGGTGTGACCCAGTGATAGTCCTGGTTGCGAAAGGTCTCCAGAGCGATGGTGGTGATCTTTCGCTCGCCGAAGGAGATGGTCAGTACACCTTCGTCGCCCTGGAAGTTCGCCACCACGATGTCCGTGATACCGAATACCTTTCCCTTCGGGACCTGGTACGTCCCCTTCTTCTTCGCCCCGGACCCGGTCTGCACATCGATCGTCGCCGAGCTCTGCTGCGTGCCCCCGGCGCCCCCGCCCGTTCCCGAGCTGGAACCGCCCGAACCGGAGCCTGCGGACGCGTTCGGCTTCTCCGAACCGTCCCCCTGCCCCCCGTTCTCCCCCTGGCCACCGCCCGGATCGCCCGTGCCGCCCGCCGTTGTCGAACCCTGTTGCCCGTTACGGGGCGTCTTCTCCTGCGCGGCCTCGTGCGCCGCCTGCTTCGCGGTGCTCCGCACCGCGGGCCGGACCAGCGCGAACCACGCGAGCAGCAGGGCGAGCAGCGCGGCCAGGACGATCAGCAGCCACCTGGGCAGTACCGGCAGTTGCGCGAACTCACCGGGCAACACCTCTGGCCGGCCGGGCTGCTCACTGCCGGTGTCCCGTTCGGTGCCCTCGGCGGCCTCGACCTCGAACGGCCAGGCGACCGGCTTGCCGAACCAGATCAGTTTCCGGGCCCGTACCCGCAGGCCCACCTCGGCGGACTCGCCCGGTTCCAGGTGCCGTTGGCCCGGGGTGAAGGCCAGGCGGAGTTCCTCCCCGGCCTGCTTGCCGGTGAGGGCGACGTCGACCGCGGTGTTCCCCCTGTTCTGCACCGAGGTCCGGAAGCGGGCGCCCAGCCAGCCGGAGCGTCGGCGCGGGTCGAGCTCCGCCCTGAGCTCGTGAAAGGGCCCGACGACCACCGTGGCCTCGGGTACCGCCACCGACTCGGGGTGCTCCGTGGGCAGAACGCGGACACCCAGGGGCATCTCGCCGGCCCGGACCTCGTGGGACCGGGGCGGCGCGAGCCTTACGGTCACCACCTCGGAGGTGCCCGGGTAGAGGGACACGCGCGCCGGCTCGACGGTGCTCCAGGGGGCACAGTCGCCGACCACTTCGAGCGTGTACGCCTCGACGATGTCGCCGTCGTTGCGCACGGTCAGGGTCGTCGTCGCTTCGGCACCGGGCAAAACCGTCACCGTAGGCGTTTCGAGTTCGGCAGATGTGGTCACGATGCGACGTTAGGCCGTCCCTGCGGCTGCGCGGCAGAGACGCGAGGGCAACGATCGGGCACGGGTGGTGCCCCGACGGCACAACGGCACGATGTCCTGGCGACCCCTCCCCGGGCCCGGTCACCGTGCCGGAGGACGACGCGGTCGAGAGCGGAATCCGGCGTATCGGACGGAAGCACCTGAGGAAGACAGGCACGTAAACGAATGACGACGACACCAGAAACGATGAGCAGAGCAGCGGAGCGCGGCCAGTACCGCAGGCCCGCCAAACCGGATTACTCCGCCGAAGGAAGCGCCCATGGGACTCCCGGGAGCAGACTTTCCGTAGCGGTGTACGCGGAGGACCTGATCCTGCGGACCGGCGTGGTTCACCAATTACGCACACGGCCCGAGATAGAGCTGATAGCGGAGTCAGAGGCAGACCAGGCCCAAGTCTCCTTGGTAGTGGTGGACATGGTGGACGAGCCCACCGTCCAGCTCCTGCACCGTCTCCAGCGCAACACCGCGACCCGCACCGGACTCGTCGTCGGCTTCTTCGAGTCGGGCGCGCTCCAGACCATGATCGAGTGCGGCGTCGCCGCCGTGCTGAGGCGCGGGGAGGCCGACCAGGACAGTCTTGTCCACCTGGTGACGGCGATGGCGAACGGCGAAGGAGTGTTGCCGGGCGACCTGCTCGGAAAGCTCCTCACCCATGTCAGCAGCCTCCAGCGCACGGTCCTCGACCCCCGGGGACTCTCGCTCTCCACCCTCACGACGCGGGAGGCGGAGATGATCAGGCTGGTGTCGGAGGGCTACGGCACCGCGGAGATCGCACAGAAGACCTCGTACTCCGAACGCACCGTCAAGAACGTTCTGCACGAGGTGACGACACGGCTCGAACTGCGCAACCGGGCCCACGCCGTCGGCTACGCCATGCGACACGGGCTCATCTGAGTCCTGCCACGGGCTCCCGTGCGGACGGCGTACGGACGTCGCCGCGCGGGGGCGCGCCGGTGCTTCGGGGCAGGAGTGGCCGGGCGGGGGGCCTGGAGGGCGCCGCAAAGGGCAACAGCCCCTTCCCCCGCTCCGGGTACTCCGGACCTGTCTTCCGCCCCGCGCGGGCACGATGCTTGTCGTGGAGAGTCATCAACAGGACTGTGAGGTGGGCCGTGACCGGCACTGCTGGCCCGGTGAGGCGTACCCGGCTGGGCCGACTGACGGGCGCCGTGGTGCTGTTGGCACCGTTACTGGTGGCGGGTTCCGCGTCCGCCCCGCACGGTGCGCCGAGGCTGGCCGCGGCGGCGGACGAGAGCCCGGCGGATATCGGACGCATCGCCTACGCAGGGACCGAACACCGCAGCCTCGGCCGGGTCGCCGACCCGGCCACCAGTGCCCCGCTGTTCGGTCCCGGACCGGCCCACTACGACCAGGACCCCTTCGCACGCGGTGAGGTGCTGGTCTTCACCGGTCTGCGCGACGCCGTGCGACCACAGGTGTACGTGCGTGAAGCGAACGGCGCGGTGCGCAAGCTCACCACCGGCCTGGACGCCGCACACCCCGAACTCTCCCCGGACGGACGGACGGTGGTGTTCGACTCCGCGGTGCGGGGGCCGGGTGATGTGGTCCAGCGCGACCTGTGGACCGTCGGCATCGACGGCTCCGGCCTGCGGCGGCTGACGGACACCCCCAACAACGAGACCTCCCCGACGTTCTCCCCGGACGGCTCGCGGATCGCGTACTCCTGTGACTCCGGTCCCGGGCGGAGCGGGGTGATATACGAACGGGCCGTGGCCGGCGGCGCGGCGAGGGTGATCAGTGACGGCCCGCCCGGCGACGCGACCGAGCCGGAGTGGAACCCGGTGGACGACGACTCCCACCGCGCTCGCGTCGCGTACACCCTCACCACTGACGAGACGACGGGACCCAGGCTCCGGGTGACCGAGGGTCTCGGAACCGACCGACCGCTGCTGGCCGGTGTCCAGGCCGGCTGGCGCACCCGCTCGGCCGCCTGGCTGCCGGACGGAAACGGCCTGCTCTTCCTCAGCCCCGACACGACCTGCGGGTGCAAGGACTACGAGCACGTCTACCGGACGACCGCCTTCGACGGGACCGAGCCGAGCCTGGAGCTCGGTGAGGACCGTGCGGTCGAATCGCCCACCTGGCTCGGGCCCCCGGACTCCGGGACCGTCGTCGTGGCACGACGGACCTCCCGCGAGGCGAACGACGTGACGCTCCAGGACGTCAGGCAGGACGGCTCGGACCCGCGGGACCTCGGACTCTCCATCCTGAAGGAGGACCCGGAGGCCAATACGAACACCGACCCCACCAAGGACCCACTGTTCAACCCGGCGGCGGCGTACGACCCGTGGACCGAGCGGCAGAACTACACACCGGACGGCAGGCGCATCGTCCTGACCCGCTTCGAGGGTCAGGAGAAGGAGCGCGTCGAACGGATCTGGCTGGCCGACACCGAGGGTTCCCACGAGGCAGCGATGCCGCTCGCCGGGCGCGGTCCCCGTGACTGGGACACCGACCCCACGTTCTCGCCGGACGGCACCAAGCTGGCGTTCACCAGGACCTCCCCCGGCAGGGTCGACGGGCAGCCGGGGCCGAGCAGCATTCTCATCGCGGACGTCGCCACGGGAGCGATCGTCGGCAGGATCGTCCCGCCGGAAGGGCAGTTGGCAGGAGGTGACGCGCAACCGACCTGGTCGTCGGACGGAACCACCCTCGCCTTCACCCGCAACCACGTGATCCGGGGCCTCGGCGGCATCAAGCACGTCTGGACCGTGCCGGTGGCGGCGCTCGACCAGCAGCGGGACCTCAGCGTCACCATCTGCCCCGGTGAATGCAAGAAGATCGACGACAGTCCCGCCTTCTCCCCCGACGGCAGCAAGCTCGCCTTCAACCGCAAGGACGGCGGCGGCCAGGTCAACGAGCGCGCCGGCGTCGTCGTGACCTCGCTCACCGGCGGCGAGTGCCGGGTCGTGCTTCCGTCCGTCCAGCGGAACAACCCCGACGCATGCCGTCAGGACATCCCCGACACCTCGCGGACCGGGCCGTTCCAGCCCCGCGACGTGGCCTGGTCGCCGGACTCCGGACGGCTGGTGCTGAGCTCGCGCAGAGCGCTCGCATCGAACTCCCCGGAGCAGCTGTCCATGCTCGACCTCTCCTCCGGCACGCTGACGCCGTTCGGCGAAAGACTTGCCGGGCGGCAGAAGGAGCCCGCCTTCCAGCAGTCGGTCGACCTGTCCCTGACCGCGCCGCCCACCGCACCCGCGGTGGAGGTCGGTTCCTCCGTATCGGTGACGGTCACCGTCACCAACCGGGGTCCCGCACCTTCGCCCGGCACCGTGTTGACCGTCGACGCCCCACCCGGAGTGCGCCTGGAGGAGCTCACCACCCCGGCCGGGCCCTGTGCTGCCGGGTCGCCCCAGTGCGACCTGGGCGTGCTCCGGCCGGGGACCGGTGTGGAGGTCACCGCTCGGCTGACCGGCGTGACGACGGGGGACCAGCGGATCGGCTGGTCGGTCACCGGGGCCGTGGTCGACCCGAACCCCACGGACAACGCCACCGGGACGAGCGTCCCGGTCCAGGACGTGCCTGAGACACCGACGCCCACCCCGTCTCCCACGACCTCGCCGCCCCGGCCTCCGGCCCCGCTGCCGCCCGAACCCGAGGCGGGGCCCGCGGTCACGGTGCGGGCACAGCCCAGTCCCGGCTTCGTCGGCGGCCGGGTGGTGGTGACGTACACCGTGCGCAACGGCCGGAACGCGCTCGCCACCGGCCTGCGGCTGAGGCTCGGACTGCCCGCGCGGATCCCGGCGGGTCCGCTTCCGGCGGGTTGCGCCGCCGGGGTGTGCACGCTGCCCGACCTGGCACCGGGCGCCTCCACGGTCATCCGTGTCGTGCTCAAGCCGGACCGGGCACTGAGGACGACCATCACTGGAACGCTGACCACGACCGGTACCGACGCCGACACCGGCGACAACGTGTCCAGGAAACCGCTGCGCATTCTCCAGCCCCGGATCATCGCGGTGCCCGCCGTCGGCAAACCGGGGTTCGTCACCTCCGTACGGGGCAAGGACTTTCCGCCCGGAGCACCGGTGAAGCTCTCCTGGAAGCCCGGGATCACGGCAGCCGCACCGCCCGCCGTCCCGCGCCGGGACCGTACGTTCATCGCGCAGCTGCTGATCCTGGCGAAGGACCAGACGGGGCCGCGCACGATCACCGCCGAAGGACCGGGGTTCAGCCCGGTCACCACGCCCTTCCTGGTGGTCAGCGGCACCATTGTCCCGCCGGACGAGGTGGGGCGCAGGTGATCCACGAAGTGGACGAGGGGCTGCGGCTGTTGCTGGTCGACGCCGGCCTCCAGGAGAACGGCGTCGACCTGGTCTTCGACGCACCGACGAAGGACTGGTCCGCCCGGCGCAACGCCCCCACGATCAGCGTCTTCCTCCACCGCATCCGCGAGGATGCGACCCGCCGCCGTACCGGCACGGCCGAGGAGCACGACGACCAAGGAATGGTCATCGGCTGGCGGACTCCGCCGCGCTGGTTCGAGCTGACCTATCTGGTGACCGCCTGGACCAATCGCCCGCAGGACGAACACCGCCTGCTCTCCGAGGTGTTGCGCTGCCTCGTGCGGACGGACGTCCTGCCCGCCCGCATGCACATGGGCAGCCTCGCCGAGCTCGGGCTGGCCGTGGAGATCGAGGCGGCGGGTCCGGGCACCGACGGGCCGTCCGCCTCGGACGTCTGGTCCGCGCTCGGCGGCGAGCTCAAGGCCGCGATCGACCTGCGTGTGTGGGCACCGCTGGCCGGTGAACGGACTTCCGCCGGCCCGCCGGTCACCGAAGGGCTGGTGGTGAAGACCGCGCCCGCACGCGACGGCGACGATGCGGGACCTGGGCGCCGGCTGCGCTACGACGGGGCGTCCGACCCCGGCGGGCAGGGCTTCGCGGCAGAGCGGGAACGGCAGTTGCCGCCCGGCCGGCGCAGGCGCGGGGGCGCGGCTCGATGACCACGACACAGGGCACCCGTGCCGTCCGTGAACCGGCCGGCACCCCGACAGCGGTCATCGAGGACCTCTGGGAGCGGTTGATCCACGTCGAGCAACGGGTCAGGAACGCTGTGGCGCTCCGGCGGGCCGCCGACCCGCAACCGGACGATCCGTACCGGGGGCAGTACCTCACCCCCGAGGCGGCCGGGCGGATCGTGGAGTCCCGCGACGCGTTCGCGCCCGTACCGGCGTACGGCTCCGAGCCTTCGCCGCCGTCCCCGCCCGGGAGCCGGGTCCGGCAGCTCGCCGAGAACTTCGGCCTGCTACCGCTGGACATGGATCTCCTGCTGGTCGCGATGGCCCCGGACATCGACAACCGGTTCGAGCGGCTCTACGGCTACCTCAACGACGACCTCACCCGGCGAAGGCCCACCATCGGTCTGGCGCTCGAACTCTGCGGGCTGCCCGCCGCGAGCTCCGGCCGCTTCCGGTTCTCGCCGTCCGCCCCGCTGGTCGCGGGCGGACTGCTGGAGGTCTTGGAGGCCGACAGCCCGCTGCTCTCGCGGGTGCTGCGGGTGCCGGACCGGATCACCGCGTACCTGCTCGGCGACGACGAGCCCGATGGGAGGCTGCGCGGCCTCGTCCATGTGGTCGGGCCCGAACAGGAGCCGGACACAGGACCGGAGGCCCTGCGCGTCGCAGCGGCGTTGGGCACGGGCAGCGGCCTGGTGTATCTGCTCGACCGGGGAGGCGACCCCGGCAGACTGGCAGTTGAGGCGCTTCTCGCCGCGGGGCGTCGTCCGCTGGTGGTCGACATCGCGGCACTCGCCGCCGCTCCCGAACCGGCGGAGCTCGTACGGACCCTGGCGGCTGAGGCCCGGCTGAGCCGTGGCGGCGTCGTCCTCGGGCCGCTCGAATCGCTCACCCCCGAGCGGCCCGAGGGAGCCCATCTGCTCGGTGGCCTCTGCGCGGCGGTCAGCGGTGCCCCCCTCATCGCGTTCGGGAAGAAGAACTGGGATCCCCTGTGGACCAGGGAGAGCCCGGTTCCAGTCCGTGTCCTGCCCCCCGCCCCCGCGGGCGTGGCGCGGCAGTGGCGTCGGGCGCTCGCCGAGGCAGGCACATCTGTCGGGCTGCCCGCCGAGAACGCGTCGGCCGACGAGGGACTCATCGAGGCCACCGCCTCCTACCGGCTCGACTCCGAGCAGGTGCGCAAGGCCGCCACCGTCGCCTCCCGGCTGGCGGCCCTGGAGGAGCGTCCGGTGGACGCGCAGGACCTGCGCACGGCGGTTCGGGCACAGAACGGAGCAGGGCTCGAACGGCTTGCCCGCCGCATCGAGCCCGCGGTTGGCTGGGACGACCTCGTGCTGCCTCCTGTAACCCTTCGCCAGCTGTCCGAACTCGCCCTGCGCGCACGCCACCGTGAGCAGGTGCTCGGTCAGTGGCGGATGAGGCCGGGAGGCGGCCGAGGACGAGGGGTCATCGCGCTGTTCGCCGGTGAGTCCGGCACCGGCAAGACCATGTCCGCCGAAGTGGTGGCGTCGGAGCTCGGCATGGAGCTCTACGTCGTGGATCTGTCCACCGTGGTGGACAAGTACATCGGTGAGACCGAGAAGAATCTCGAAAGGATCTTCGTCGAGGCGTCCGACGTCAACGGCATCCTGCTGTTCGACGAGGCGGACGCGATCTTCGGGAAGCGCTCACAGGTCAAGGACGCGCACGACCGCCACGCCAACGTGGAGTCGGCCTACCTGCTGCAGCGGATGGAGTCCTTCGACGGGATCGCGGTGCTCACCACCAATCTGCGGGCCAATCTCGACGAGGCATTCACCCGCCGCCTCGACGTGATCGCGGAGTTCCCCATGCCGAATGCCCAGCAGCGACTGGCCCTGTGGGACCGCTGCCTCGGGACGGCGATCCCACGCGAGGCGGAACTCGACCTGGAGTTCTGCGCGGGACACTTCGAGCTGGCGGGAGGGTCGATCCGCGCCTGCGCGGTGACCGCTGCATATCTTGCGGCGGAATCCGGGAGACCGCTGGGTATGCAGCAGATCGTCTCGGCCGTGCTCCAGGAGTACCGCAAACTCGGCCGGCTGGTCCTGGAAAGCGAGTTCGGTCCTTGGTTGGATCGTGCGCAGGAACGGGGCGAAGGGTAGCGCCTTCGGAAACCCCGACCGTACCTCTCCCGGCCGGGGGTTCCTCCATGCCCTTTGTCAAGGCCGAGCTGGTCATGCGGGGCTTGCTTCGGGCGGTGCGAGCTTCGTAGAGGGTTCCGTCGCGGAGAGGTCCGGCTCGCTGATGCCGCGGACGTGCTGGAGGTGCTGCTCGTTCATGCGAGGCCTCGGCGGGATCGGCGGTGGCGTCGTGTGTCGGCCCTCACGCGGAGCGGTTGGCGTCGGCTGCGGTCAGGTGACAGGCCGGAAAGGGATGACGTTGTCCGCGACCGGCTGCGGGGGTGGTGGTGAGGTCTCGGTTTGAGTGAGGACGGCGGCGGCGAGGGTCAGCTGGGAGTTCCCGTTGGTCGCCTTCACGGTGCCGGCCGAGGCAGACCTTAGTGGGATCGAGCCGTTGCTCGTCCGCGGCCAGAACGATGGGTGGTGGCACTTCGAGGTTGCCTGTGTCACCGATGCATGGCGCGACGCGTAGTCCAACTGCCAGTAGCTGTTTCACTGCGGTGCCTTCAGCACCCGGGGGAGGTGGACGTGGAGGTGCTCGACCTCAACGTCGCAGCCCCGGTCGATGTGAGGTCACTCGCTGCCGGGGCCGCGAAACGGGCCTGGTGATCTCGGCAGAGAATGCAGTTGTCTCAATCACCGAGCAACGAACAGGAGGTCTCGGTGCCGCAGCGTTCCGTGTCGCTGGCCGGGCCGTCCAGCGCGGTCGCCCAGGAGTGTGGCTGCCTGGCTCGTCGGTACTGGCGTCCCCCTCGGACTGATGTCGACGATGGCGCGGGCAGGCGGTTCTGACGTTGCCTGTGGGAAAGGGACTACCACGCCCATGTGCCTGACTGCGACGGTCAAGGTGCAGTCGTGAGCTTGAAGGCATCCGGTCTTACGGGTGCCCGTTTCTCTACCCCAGCGCATTCGTTGTCGCATTGGATGACCGTCATCGAGTGTGCTGGCCTGGGGGTTGTACTGGTGGAAGTCATTGATGTGCACCACTGCTACGGGAAGCGGCGCGTGCTGCGAGGAGTCGATCTGCAACTGCCGACAGGGTTGCTGACCGGCATCGTGGGGGAGAACGGTGCAGGCAAGTCCACCTTGTTGAAAATCCTGGCCGGGGAGCTGCGGCCGTCCGGTGGCCAGGTTCGGCACGACGGCCGGTTCGGGTACTGCCCCCAGCAGGTGGTGCTCAACGACGCACTGACAGTGCGCCAGCACCTCGCCTTCCTCCAAAGGGCGTTCCGGCTGGGTGACCTGCGACATGCCCAGGAGGTAATGGAGGTGCTCGGCCTGGCCGAGTACGCCGATGAGCGGGCCGCAGTGCTCAGCGGCGGCACGCGGCAGAAGCTGAACCTCACTTTGGCGTTGATGCACGATCCGCAGGTGCTGCTGCTGGACGAGCCGTACCAGGGGTTCGATTGGGACACCTACCTGCGGTTCTGGGACCTGGCGGGCCGTCTGCGCGACCGGGGGCGTTCGGTCCTGGTGGTCTCCCACCTCGCCTACGACACCGAGCGTTTGGATGAGCTGTGGTGTTTGAGCGGTGGCCGGCTCCAGCCGCAGATGGCAGGTGCGGCGTGAGGAATCAGATGATGCTGCTCGCTACGGCCACGCGGTATGCACTGTTGGAGCACGCCCGCAACCGCTTTGCCATGGTGCTGATCGCCCTGTTCCTGCCCGTGTGGACGCTGCTGGCCCACGCTGCGATGCCGGATACCCCTGCCCGTCTGCAACTGCGGGCCACCGGGGAGCTGCTGGCTCCTCGGGGCAACGAGATCACCGCGATCAGCGGCGCTCTCAACGCCGTCACTCTGATCACTGGTTTCCTCATGTTCGCCGTGACCTTCACCAGCAGCGGCTTCGACCGGCGCCTGGCCATGGCCGGCTATCCCCGCACACACCTGGTCGCGGCGAAGGTCACCGCGCTCAGCTTCGCCTGCGCCTTGATCTCCGCATACGCCACTGCCGTAACCTGCCTGACCTGGACACCCCGCCAGCCGGTGCTGCTGACCGCGGCGTTCTTCTGCGCCGGACTGACTTACGGCGTGCTCGGAGTCGGCTTCGGTGCCCTGCTGCGCCGCGAGGTCGAGGGCATGTTCGCCATCGTGATGACCAGCATTGTGGATCTTCTGCTGCAAAACCCGATCACGAGCTCCGGTGCAGGCAGCACCATCACTCGCTTCCTGCCGTCCTACGGCGCCATGCAGGCGGCCACTGCCGCGGGCTTCTCCACCATCTCTGTACCCCAGTATGTGCTTTGGCAGCTGGCCTGGTTCACCGTGGCGGCTCTGCTTGGCCTGCTCGCCTTCCACCGGCGCACCCGTACTACCCTGACCGTGCCGCCGCGCATGTCTGTGCCGGAGCAGCCCACCCGGCGTCAGCAGACAGCGGACCTGCTGTGACGTGCGCGACTGTGCCGCAACCGGATACCTGTTGACATCGTTGGGCGCGATGTGACAGCCACGGATGAACACACCGCCCAGGTCCAGCAGCAATCCGCAATGATGACGTCGGCGCGGCGCCCGGCGAAGTTTTCCCGGGCGGTGATCGGCGATGACCCAGCGCTGCGGGCGGCGTACCAGTACTGTCGGCAGCAGACAAAGGTGCAGGACCCGGCCGAGTACGCGCTGATCCAGCTGGTGCCCGCTGTGCTGCGCCCGGCGTGCTGGGCGTTGTGGGCGGCGGCCAACGCCATCGACGACCTGGCCGACGACCACACCGTCCCTGCCGCCGAGCGGGCCGCACAAGTCGAGCAGTGGATCACCGCGCTGGAGCGCGAGCTGACGACCGGAAGCAGCACGGACCCGGTCCGTCACGCGCTGGTGGACACCGCGCTGCGCTGGCGCCTGGACCTGAGCGAGCTGCACGATGCGATGACCCTGGTCCGGGACGACGCCCATGGCCGGCGCTTCGCCGACTGGAGTGCCTGGCGCGCCTGGGGCCGCGACAACCTGCTGCCCTGGTTCGACCAGGTCCGCGACCTCTTCGACAAGGCCGACGTACCCGTGGCGCTGCGCCTGGACACCCAGGAGGTCTATGAGGAGTTCCTTGACAGCGTCCGGCTCACCGACATCCTCACCGACCTGTCTGCCGACCTCGCTCAGGGCGATCTCCTCCTGCCCGACGACGCCCTCGACCGCTACCCGAAAGCCGCAGGCGACCTGGCAGACCTGCGCTGGAGCCCCGCTGTCAGCGGCTTGATCACCCACCTGAGCGGCCTGGCCCGCCAGTGGGGGACCCAGCCCGCCCTCACTCGGGGAATGCACCCCGGACCCGCCACCATCGTGAACACCATGGCCGACCTGCTCCGCGCCCAGCTCGACGCCATCGTCGCCGCCGGCCCCACCCTCCTGCGCACCCCGCCCCGGCCCAGCCTCCTCACCAGCGCCCGCATCCTCGCCCCCGCCCGAGCCCGCGCTGCCCTGGCCTGGACCCTCACCCCCGTCACCGTGCCGCCCCAGCACCGCCCAACCCGGCACAGTGCCCTGCCAGCCGCACGGGCAGCGCGAAACGGTCCGTTCAGCGCACCACCTCCCCACCCCGCCGGCCACCATCCTCCGCGCATCCCGGCCGAGCAGATGCCCGTCCACGTCGCCGTGATCATGGACGGCAACGGCCGCTGGGCCCAACAACGCGGCCTGCCCCGGTACGCCGGCCACCAAGCCGGAGCCGCCGCCGTGCGCGAGACGGTCCACGGCGCACTAGAGATCGGCCTGCGCCACCTGACCCTGTACACCTTCTCCACCGAGAACTGGAAGCGCGACGCCGAGGAAGTCGACGCGATCCTCGACGTCGTCCGCGGTGAGCTGACCGACAACCCCCTCCGCGATCTCGACGTCCACATGCGCTGGCACGGCCGCACCGGCAAGCTCCCCACCGACGTCGTCGACCTGCTCCGCCGACGCGAGCGGGCCACCCGCGGCCGCACCGGCCTGACGCTGACCACGTGCATCAACTACGGCGGCCGCGACGAGATCACCCGCACCGCCGCCGCACTCGCCCACCACCTACGCGACGGACAACTCGATCCCGACCGCATCAGCGAAAAGGACTTCGCCCGCCACCTGCCCCACCCCGCCATGCCGGATGTCGACCTGCTGTGGCGTACCGGCGGCGAACAACGCACCTCCAACTTCCTGCCCTGGCAAGCCGCCTACGCCGAGCTGTACTTCACCCCCGACTCCTGGCCCGACATCGACCGACGCCACCTATGGCACGCGATCACCGAATACAGCCGCCGCCAACGCCGCCACGGCGCCGCTCCCACCCCACCGTCCACCACGACATCCGTCTCCTGATCGGAACTGACTCGAACTCGGTCGCTCAGTGGATCCCGATCCCTACGTCGGCGCTGGCACGACCCGAAGGGCGGCCGGCCCCATCGAAACACGGTCCGGAGTCTCGCTTCGCCAAGCCGGAGACCTGGCCAGAGTCCGCGATCGCCACCGCACCGCCACCGCGAACTATGGAAAGGCCGTCACCCAGGCATGGGACGGGTCCATCCAAGGCCGACCCATCGGGCAGGGCGAGGTGGCCGGGGACAACGGATACCACTTCATGGTCTACGACGTGCCCTCCCAACTGCCCTGGAATCGGGGCGAGAACCCGTTCTTCGTCTCCGTGCGGAACTCGACGTGTGCAGCGTCGTACAGCACACTCACCCTCGCGGCCTTGGCGTGATCAACAGGGCTCGGCAACGCACGTGATCACACCAGGGCCGCACCGCTGTCGTATCGGCTCTCAACAGCCGAGAGGCATTCAACTGCTCGTATCAGAGGGACCGTTGGTACGGGTCCGGGCGGCCGGACTGCGGCCGTCGTCGGACCCCCGCTTGTGACAGGACCGGGACAGACGCCCCGGCTGGGGCTCCATTACGCTGACGCTCGAACCAGGGCGGGCCTCGACGGAGCGCCGGGTTCCGTACGGTGAGGGCGCGTTGTGCCGTGTCCTCGAACGAGGCAGCTGCCCGCGTGGCGCAGGCACGACCAGCTAGGGGTGACAGTCGGCATGTCCCAACCGGACCATGGCCCACGCGCGGTTCCGCACCTGGCCGGCGCCCCGGGGTGGCCGGCCGATCCACCGCCGGTCCGTCCGCTGGGATCCGGCGATCCGGTCACGGCGGGCCCGTACCGGCTGGAGGGCCTGCTCGGTTCGGGCGGCATGGGCCGGGTCTACCTGGCGCGCACCCCGGCCGGCAGCGCGGTGGCGGTCAAGGTCGTGCACCGCGAGTACGCGGCCGACGCGTCGTTCCGTAAGCGGTTCGAGCAGGAGGTGTCCGCGGCCCGGCGGGTGCAGGGCCTCTACACCGTGCCGGTCGTCGACGCGGATCTGGGCACCGACGAACCGTGGCTGGCCACGGCGTACGTCCCCGGGCCGGCCCTGCACGACGCGGTGGCCGCGCGGGGGCCGCTGGCGGTAGAGGCGGTGCTGGCGCTGACGGCGCAGGTGGCCGAGGCACTGCAGTCCATCCACGCGGCCGGGGTGATCCACCGCGATCTGAAGCCCTCCAACATCCTCCTCAGCGCCGACGGCCCCAAGGTCATCGACTTCGGGATCGCCCGGGCCGCGGACGTCACATCGGTGACGAGTACGGGCATGCTGGCCGGGACGCCCGGCTACATGGCGCCCGAGTACATCAGGGGCGAGAGCCTCACCGAGGCCGTCGACGTCTTCGCGCTCGGCGCCATCGCCGCGTACGCTGCCACAGCGCGACCCGCGTTCGGCGGCACCGGGCACAGTGTGCTGTACCGCATCCTCGAACAGGCGCCGGATCTCGACGGCTGCCCCGAGCCCGTTCGGACCGTGGCCGCCCGCTGCCTGTCGAAGGTTCCGGCGGAACGGCCGGGCCTGGCCGAGGTCATCCGCCTGTGCCGTACCGACGGCCCCGACCGGGCGGACCCCGCCGTACCGCCGCAGCGGACCGTCGTCGACCCCGCACCGGACTTCCACAACGCCGCCACCGCGCCCGCGGCGCCGCAGGCGCGGAATCCCGGGTCCGGGCAGGGGGGTTCGGCGCAGAAGCCGGACGCCGCCACCGGACCCGACCCGGCGCAGCCCGCCCCGCTCACGGACACACCGCCGATGTCGGTGCCCGCGCTGGTGGGCGGCATCGGGGTGCTGGCCGTGGTCGCCGTACTGGTCGCGGTGCTGCTGCCCGGCAACTCCTCCGGCCGCGACACACCCACCGAGTTGAAACCGGCTGCCACGCTCGGGGGTTACCCCCGGGGCAAGGGGCCAGAAGGCGTGGCGTTCAGCCCCGACGGCGCCACCCTCGCGACGGGTGCCGGGGACGGCACGGTGAGGCTGTGGGACGTGGCCGGGCGCAAGGTACTCGCGCGGTTCGGTCCGCGGACGGCGCCCGGCGACACCCCGGTGGCGGTGACCACGGTCGCCTTCAGTCCCGACGGCCGGCTGCTCGCCGCCGGAACGGCCAGGAACGTCGTCACGCTGTGGGACGTTGCCGGGCGGCGGCAAGTCGCCTCCATCACCACGACCGACGAGGATTCGGACTCCCTCGACAGTGTGGCGTTCAGTCCCGACGGCCGGCTTCTGGCCACCGCGAGCGAGGGCGGCGCGCAGCTCTGGCACGCAAGGACCGGCTCGGATCTGGGCAAACGGGTCGCCGTTCTCGACGACGACATGTGGGCGCGGCAGGTGGCGTTCAGCCGGGACGGCAGGACTGTGGCCACCGTGGGCTACTCCCACGACCAGGGCTCCAGTTCCGAGTGGACCGTGCAGCTCTGGGACGTGGCCCGGCACAAGGCGCGCAAGGAGCTCTTCCGCGCCGAGGAAATCTACGGCGTCTCGTACAGCGCCGACGGCAAAACCATCGCCACCGCCGCCGAGAACCGGAGGGTCGAGCTGTGGAACGCGTCCGACGGCCGTGCCACGGGCAGCGTCGACGAGACGACCAGCGTGCCGGTCCAGAGCGTGGGGTACAGCCCTCGCGGCTCCACCCTCGCCGTGTTCGACGGCGATGTGGTCCGGCTCTGGGACATGGCCGAGAACAAGCTGACGTACCGGCTGGTCGGCAACCACTGGAACGTCCGGACCCTGGCGTTCAGCCCCGACGGCACGCAGGTCGCCACGACGAGCTCCGACGGTGTCGTGTACCTGTGGAAGACCCCGGCGTCCTGACCGGATCCGCACCGGCCGGGCCGGGCGCCGTTCACCCTCGGGGGCGGCGCCCCATCCCGCGTAGCCGCCGCCCACGCGAATCGCGTCGATCCCGCTGATGTACCTCCCGCCGTACCCCGGCCCGGTCACGTCCCAGGGCACCGACAGCGGGTCTCGTATCAGGAGCGGTCAGGTACTACTACGGAGCCGTCGGGGTGTCCCGTACCGACTGGTCAGCAGTGTGACGCGCTGCCCGTACGTCGGTCACCATGCGCCCCTGACCGGCGCGGGCCGGGCCCGCCACGAAGGGACAGCATTGTCGTACTCGTGCTGTAGAACGCTGTCTGACGGCGACAGTCGCCCAGCCCCGTGCCGTAGCCACCGGGGCCCTGGCGTGCCGTGGCGGCGTTCGTTCCGAGGGAGATCGTGGTGGTTGAGTTGTACAGGGGACCGGGCAGGCGCACGAACAGCGTGCCGTTCGTCAGCAGGTCAGCCGAGCTCCGCCGGCTCGACGCAGCCCTGCAGCACATGGGAGCCGGTGGCCCGGCCCTCGTCGACATCAGCGGTGAGGCCGGTATCGGCAAGAGCCGGTTGCTGGCGGAGTTCAGTACGCTCGCCCGCCGCCGCGGGGCGGCCGTGCTGCGCGGCCGGGCCACCGAGTTCGAACGGCACAGTCCGTTCCAGCCGTTCGTCGACGCGTTCGCCGACCTCGACCAGCAGGTGCTCAGAGTGTTCCCGTCGCTGCGGGAGCTCCCTCCGGTGCTGCGGGGGAGGGCGGAGCCCTCGGGCGAGCCGTGGAACAGGGACCGTTTCGGCCTCTACCGGGCCACCGCGGACGCACTGGGCCGCATCCGGGGCGCGCGGCTCGTCGTGGTCCTCGACGACCTGCACTGGGCGGACCCGGCGTCCCTGGAACTCGTCGACCACCTCGTGCGGCACCCCGTGAAGGCCCCCTTCCTGCTCGTCGTGTCGCGCCGCGACCGCCAGGCCCCGGCGGCGCTCACCACGGCGCTGGCGCGCGGGGCCGACACCGGCGCGGTGCTGCGGATCTCTCTCGGCCCGCTCGACGAACGGGACTGCGTCGAGGAACTGGCCCGCGACCTGCCGCAGCAGCGGGTGGCCGAGATGTACGCCGCGAGCGAGGGCAACCCGCTGTACTTCCTGGCGCTCCTGACGGCCCATCGCACCGCCCGGCTGCCCGGGCCCCCGGTCCGGGACGGTGGTCCGCCCACAGGCCTGGAAGCCCTGCTGCTCGACGAGCTCGCCCCTCTGGACCCGCTGGAGCGCGGCACCGTAGAAGCCGCCGCCGTACTCGGCGACCACGCCACGGCCGACCTCATCGCCGCTCTCACCGGCTCACCCGTCCCCGACGTCGTTGAGGCCCTGCGCGGGGTGATGCGCCGCGATCTGATCCGTACGGACCAGTCCGGACGCCGTCTGGCACTGCGCCACCCGCTGATCCGGGCGCTGGTCCACGACCGTACCGACCCCTGGCGGCGGCAGGAGCTCCACCGCAGGGCGGCGGCCGAACTGGCCGAGGCCGGCGCACCCCTCGCCGAGCGGGCGCATCACATCGAGCGTTCACTGACCGGCTGGGACCCGGAGGCCGCCGCGATCCTGACCAGCGCCGCCGAACAGACCGCCGTGACGGCCCCGGCCGCCTCGGCCCACTGGCTCGGTGTCGTCCTCGCGATCCTGCCCAACACCCCCGGACACCTCGACAAACGCCGTGAGTTGATGCTGATGCGCGCCGGAGCGCTCGGCACGACCGGGGCGCTCTGGGAGAGCAGAGACCTCTTCCACCGAGTGATCGACATGCCCGCCGGCAACGAGGACGGCGAGGACGTGCTCCGTACCTCCGC
>NZ_BMRN01000053.1 GCF_014648655.1 Streptomyces atratus | reverse complement strand
GCGGGTCTGGCGTCGGGCCGGGCGGCGGTTCTTCCGTTGCCCATTGATGTGGCGGCCCTCCGTGCACGCACCGACACGATTCCCGCTCTCCTCCGCGACCTCGCCCCCACCACCACCCGACGACGCACTTCCGTCACCAGGACGGACACCGCATCGCTCCGGCAGCGGATCGCACAGGCGGGAGAGGCCGAGCAGGAGGCCGTCCTCAGGTCACTCGTCATGGAACGGGCGGCCACTCTCCTCGGCCACAGCAGCGTGGAGGTTCTCGACCCCGAGCGTGACTTCCTGGAGTCGGGGTTCGACTCGCTGAGCGCGATGGAGCTCCGTAACGCACTGATGAAGGACACAGGGCTACGACTGCCCCCCATGGTGGTCTTTGACAGCAAGAGCCCCGCGCTGCTGGCCAGGCTCCTGCGTACGGAATTCCTGGCCTCCGGGCTCCAGGCGGACGACGGCCGCGCGGCTGAGCGGGACGCCGACGAAGCCCGTTTCGGTACAGGCGACACAGCCGACGACGTCAGGGCCGGGACCGCTACCCACTCGACCGGCCGGGCCCCCGAGACGCTGCGTGATCTGTTTCATTCCGCCGTTGTGGCCGGACAGGCCGACAAGGGGTTCGCGCTTCTGCAGGCCGCTGCCAGTATTCGACCGGGCTTCGCCTCGGCCGCCGAGATCGACCGTCTGCCTTCCGCCGTACGGCTCACGGATTCTGCCGACGGACCACATCTGATCTGCCTGAGCACCCCCATGGCCACGGGCGGCGTCCATCAGCACGCGCGGCTGGTGTCCCACTTCGGCGGCCGGCGCAAGATCTCGGCGCTGCCTGTCCCCGGATTCGTCGCGGGGGAGAGCCTGCCGACATCGTCGGACGCGGCGGTCCAGGCGCTCGCCCGAAGCGTGCTGGATGCCGCGGATGGCGAACCGTTCGTCCTGCTCGGATACTCGTCGGGCGGAACCCTCGCCTACGCCACCGCGGGGTACCTCGAAGAGGAATGCGGTGTGAGTCCTGCGGGCGTCATCCTGCTCGACACCTTCAAGGTGCACGACGGCGGCGGTGACGGTGTGCCCATGGACGATCTGGCACTGGGCATGTTCGACAAGGAAGCGGCGTTCGGGCAGTTCGACAGCAGCAGGCTCTCCGCGATGGGACGCTGGGTGGAACTGGTTCCGCAGCTGCCGCTCACCGCGGTCGATTCCCCGGTGCTCTTCGTTCAGTGCACGCAGTCCTTCGTCCCGGACGGCGACGACACATCACCCGATTTGGTCTTCGGCCGGGCAGAACCGTGGGAGGCCGCGCACACGCTGCGGACGGTACGGGCCAACCACTTCACCCTCGTCGAGGACAGGGCCGAGGAGACCGCACGCGTCATCGACGAGTGGCTTGCCTCCGATGCCTTCCACGTTCCGGCCGAGTAGCGATGAGCGATGCATACAGGGCAGCGCGGGCCGCAGGAAAGCCGAAGCACTGCCGGGCGGCGATCGTCGGCCCGGTCCCGACGAGGTTCCCGCCGAGGCGAAGGACCGGGCCATGGCGAACGATCGAGCAGTGAAGCACAACGGCCGATGAGCGCCAACAGGCCCATCAGCAATCAGCATGCCGGGAAGTCGGCTGTGGCTCTCGTACACGAGACCCACCAACTCATCTGCAAGCGACGCGAAGCGAGGCGAAGTGACGTGACTGTGGCACCCAGCGCGAAGGGGACCGTGCCGTTCGGCGAGTACGAGACGTGGTATCGGGTGACGGGTGATCTCCGCGCCGCCGGGCCTGCTCTCGTCGTCGTGCATGGCGGACCCGGCTCCACGCACGACTACCTCCAGAACCTGAGCGATCTCGCGGAGGGCGCACGCTCGGTCGTGCACTACGACCAGATCGGGAACGGCGGCTCCACCCATCTGCCCGACCGCCGGGCGGACTTCTGGACGGTGGATCTGTTCGCCGCGGAACTCGACAACCTGCTGGAGCGCCTCGGCATAGCCGACAACTACGTACTGTTCGGCCAGTCCTGGGGCGGAATGCTGATTACCCGGCACGCAGCGTCACGCCCGGCCGGACTGCGGGGCCTGGTCATCGCCAACTCACCCGCCTCTTACCCCCTCTGGCTCCAGGAGGCCAAACTTCTTCGGGACCAGCTCCCACCGGGCGTCAACGAAACACTCCTCCGGCACGAGGCCGCCGGCACCACCGACACCGACGAGTACTACGCGGCTATGCGGCCCTTCTACGAGCGCCATGTGTGCCGCCTCAGCCCCTGGCCGCGGGATTACCTGGCCTCCTTCTACGAGGTGTACAACGACCCCACGGTCTACTACGCGATGAACGGGCCGAGCGAGTTCCACGTGAACGGCACCCTGCGCGACTGGTCGGTCATCGACCACTGCCCTGACATCAACGTTCCGACGCTCCTCATCTCCGGTCGATACGACGAGGCGACGCCGGCCACGGTGCAGCCCTTCATGGATCACATCGCGGGCGCGCGGTGGGAAATCTTCGAGGAATCGAGCCACCTGCCGCATCTGGAGGAACCGGAGCGCTTCAAGGAGGTCATGCGGACATTCCTCGACGAGGTGGACCGGTCCTGAGAGCACGGCTTCGACCTGCCGAGGGTCTTGCGCGTCGCACGAATCAGTGGCGGTGGTTCGCTTTGTATGCGAGGCAGAACAGGACGGGGCGAGCAGTGAGAGCCCCGGCTGCCGCAATGCATCCGTCCTGCTTCGGACTGACGACGACGGAACGAACTCCGGTCAGAGCCAGTGAGCCGTTTCCCACTCGTTGCCGTACTGGGGCGGACACGAGCGGCAGGTCAACTGACTGTTAGCACTGTTCAGTCGACCTTCGAGGAGCACCCTCGGCCGGCCCCAGGTCGTGGCAGGCCGGGGGCGGCCGGTCTCATCCGCTTCCACGGCCTGCCATGCGGGACCTATGCGTCCCTGCGCCTCAGAGACCACCACCCCGCCAGCACTGCCGCGCCCGCCCACAGTGCCGTCACCCCAAGGCCCGCCAACGGCGCCAGGTCGCTCGGCGGGTTCACGTACAGGACCTGCTGTCCGGCGCGGTCGGGGAGGTAGTCGGCGAAGGAACCCGACGTCTCGCCCAGGATCATGGAGACGATGAGGATGAACGGGATCAGGATGCTGAGCACGGCGAGGCCGCTGCGCAGCACCGCCGTCAGGCCGGCCGCGAAGAGCGCCATCAGCGCGAGGTAGACGGCCCCGCCCAGGCAGGCGCGCAGCGCGTCCCCGTCGCCCAGGCTCAGCGCCGCGTCGCCCAGGAAGGCGCTACCGCCCAGGAACGACACGAACGTCGTCACCAGACCCATCGCCAGCGCGAGGCCCGCCACGTTCGCGAGCTTCGCCGCGTAGAACAGGCCCCGGTTCGGCACCGCCGTCAGCGACGCGCGGATGGCTCCCCCCTGGTACTCGGACGACATGGCCAACGTGCCGAAGGAGATCGCCGCGATCTGGCCCAGGTTGAGGCCGAGGAAGACGGAGAAGAGCGCGTCGAAGTCGGCGCTGTCCGCCTCGGAGTCGCCGGTCGCCGCGTTGGCCGCGACGGCGAAGCCGGCCGTCAGCAGGAAGACGGCCAGCAGCGACCACGCGGTTCCGCGCAGGGTCCTGATCTTGATCCACTCGGAGCGGAGTACGGCTGCGGTGGACATGATCAGGCCTCCTGTGGGGCTCGTGCGGAGAATTCCGTGGCGGTAGCGGTGAGGTCGAGGTAAGCCTGCTCCAACGTGGCCTCTTCGGCGGCGAGTTCGAGAAGAACGATGCTCTCCTGGGCGGCCAGCGGGCCGATGGCGTCGATCTCGGCGTCGTCGATCAGCATGCGCCCGTCGTCCGACTCGACGGGGGTGTGGCCGTGCCGCAGCAGCACCTCGCGCAGCCGTGCGGGCTCCGTCGTACGGACGCGGACACGCGGCTTGACGCGGGCCGCGATGAAGTCCTTCGTCGGCGTGTCCGCCAGCAGCCTGCCCTTGCCCAGGACGATCAGGTGGTCGGCGAAGGAGGCCGTCTCGCCCATCAGATGGCTGGAGACCAGCACGGTGCGGTTCTCCCGCGCGAGGCGGCGCATCAGCTCGCGGATCCAGATGATGCCCTCGGGGTCGAGGCCGTTCGACGGCTCGTCGAGCAGCAGCACCTGGGGGTCGCCGAGCAGGGCCGCGGCGATGCCAAGACGCTGGCGCATGCCGAGGGAGAACGTCTTCACCCGGCGGGACGCCACGCTCGCGATGCCGGTCAGTTCGAGGACCTCGTCCACCCGTCGGTCGGGGATGCGGTTGCTCGCGGCGAGGGCCAGAAGGTGGCTGCGGGCGGTGCGGGAACCGTGCGGCGCCTGGGCGTCGAGGAGGGCGCCCACATGCCGCAGCGGCTCGTCGAGCTGCGTGAACGGGCGGCCGCCGATCGTCGCCGTGCCGGAGCTCGGCCGGTCGAGGCCGAGCATGAGGCGCATGGTGGTGGACTTGCCCGCGCCGTTGGGGCCGAGGAACCCGGTGACCTGGCCGGGCCGGACGGAGAAGGTGAGGCGGTCGACCGCGCGCACCTGTCCGTAGACCTTGGTCAGGTCCTTCACATCGATGGCTGTCATGGTGACGACGGTGCCGTCCACAGGGGGGTGTCCGCTTCCCCCGGCAGAGGGAACGTCCTCCCCCACGTGGGGGAGGCAGCCGCCCTGCCCCGCTGGGATCATGGCCCTCATGAAGCGTCTCCATCGGCTGCTGCGGCCCATGTCGCGTGCGGTGACGTACACCCGGTGGCTGCACCTGTTCATGGGCGCGGTGGCCGCCGTGGTGGTGGTCGGGGTGGTCTTCCCGGGCCTTGAGGACCCCAGCGCGCTCCTGCTCTTCGTGCCGCTCCCGCTGCTCGCGCTCGCCGCGTTCATCCCCGGTACCCGGGTCGCCGAGACGATGCAGGCGCGGCTGCTGCTCTACCCCGGGCCGCATGAACCGCACGAACATCCGGCGCCGGAGATCGCCGGTTCGCCCTCGGCCTCGTGGGGCGACCGGTGGCGGGTCTTCGTGTGGCTGACCGTGCGTCTGTGGCTCGGCTTCGGGGTCACCGTGGTCACGCTCAACGGCGTCGTACTGACGCTGGGTCTGCTGATGCCGTCCCTGTGGCCGCCGTTCGGTCCCGCGCCCATGCTGCTGCCCGGGCGATGGGGGTGGTGGTACCCGCTGCTGGCCCCGGTGTCCGGCGCCGCGCTGGTCGCCGTCGTATGGGGGGCCGGTGCGCTGATGGCCGACCTCGCACCCCGGCTGCTCGGCCCGTCCCCGGCAGAGCGGCTCGCGGAACTGGAGGAGCGGACCGAGCGGCTGCTGGAGCGCACGCGGCTCGCCCGCGAGCTGCACGACACCATCGGGCACGCGCTCACCATCGCCGTGGTGCAGGCGGGCGCGGCGCGCGCGGCCGGGACGCCGGATTTCACCGACCGGGCACTGGCCGCCATCGAGGACACCGGGCGCGAGGCGCTGTCCGAACTGGACCGGGTGCTCAGGCTGTTGCGGGAGGACGCCGACCCGACGATGCAGCGGCCCACGCTCGCGCACGCCGGACGGCTGGTGGAGTCGGCGCGCGGGTCCGGGGCCGACGTGACCACCTGGATCGGCGGGGACCTCAACGCCGTGCCCGGACCGGTCTCGCGCGAGGGATACCGGATGCTGCAGGAGTGCCTCACCAACGTGCTGCGGCATGCGGGCTCGGTGCCGGTGACCGTGCGGATCGAAATCCTCGACGACCGAATGGAGTTGGAGGTGTGCAACAAGCAGCCGGCCGAGTCCGGCGGGTCCCGCGGCGGCGGCTCCGGGCTGCGCGGGCTGCGCGAGCGGGCCGTCCTTCTCGGCGGTGCGGCCGCGTACGGGCCGTACGACGGGGTGTGGCGGGTGCACGTCACCCTGCCGCTACAGTGACCGGCATGCCGATCACCGTCCTGCTCGTCGACGACGACGCGCTCGTGCGCGCCGGGCTGCGCGCCATCCTGGAGGCGCAGCCCGACATCGAGGTCGTCGGCGAGGCGGCGGACGGCGCGGCCGTCATTCCCCTGGTGAGGAAGGTGAAGCCGGACGTCGTCGCCATGGACGTACGCATGCCGCTGATGGACGGCATCGAGGCGACCCGGGCCGTGCTGCGGACAGTCACCGACCCGCCGAGGATCCTCGTCATCACCACGTTCGAGGAGGACGAGTACGTCTACGGGGCGCTGCGCGCCGGCGCCGACGGGTTTCTGCTGAAGCGGGCCCGGCCCACCGAGATCGTGCACGCGGTGCGGATCGTCGCCGAGGGCGAGTCGTTGCTCTTCCCGCCCGCGCTGCGCTCCCTCGCCGCCGCGCACGGCAACGAGTCGGCGCGGCGCGCACTTGAGATGGCCGCGCTCACCGAACGCGAGGGTCAGGTGCTGCGGTTCGTCGCGCGCGGCCTGACGAACGCGGAAATCGCCGCCGAGCTGCACCTGGGCACCGAGACGGTGAAGACGCACGTGAGCGCGGTGCTGGCGAAGCTCGGCGCGCGCGACCGCGTCCAGGCCGTGATCACGGCGTACGAGTCGGGCTTCATCACCGCGGGGGCGGACGAGTAGCGCCCCCGGTCGCACCGGGGCCCAAGGGCCGGGCCAGGAGGGGCACTTGACCGTGTAGTCCGGAGACAGAACCGCGCCCGCCCGTGGGGCTAGCCTCCGTGTCCATCGAGCCCACGACGCGATACGTGAGGATGCAGATGAGCGGTGTGCGGGAACTTCCAGAGGACTGCACCACGGTGGATCTGGCCGACCCCTGGTTCTTCCAGCTCCACGACCAGTACGAGCTGTGGCGCAGGCTCCGGGCCAAGAACCCGGTTTTCTGGACGGAGCCCGGCGAGGGCCGGCCGGGGTTCTGGTCGGTTACGCGCTTCGAGGACGTGCAGCGCGTCTACCGCGACAACCGGCGGTTCACCTCCGAGCGTGGCAATGTGCTCACCACGCTGCTCGCGGGCGGCGACTCGGCGGCGGGAAAGATGCTCGCGGTCAGCGACGGCGAGCGCCACCGGGAGCTGCGCAACGTCATGTTGAAGGCGTTCTCGCCCCGGTTCCTGCGGTCCGTGGAGAGCCGGGTGCGCGAAATGGCCGACCGGCTGATCTGTGAAGTGGTGGAGCGGGGCGGCGACTTCGCGGCGGACGTGGCGGAGAGGATCCCCATGGGAACGATCTGCCATCTGCTGGGAGTTCCGGAGAGCGACCAGGCGTACCTGCTGACCCTCACCAAGTCCGCGCTGAGCTCGGAGCACGAGGACGCCACCGAAGAGGCCGCCGTACGCGCGCGCAACGAGATCCTCCTCTACTTCCTGGACCTCCTGGACGGCATAAGGAAGACGCCCCGCGAGGGCGCCATCGCCGCCCTCGCGGACGGAGCGGTCGGGGGCCGGCCGCTCACGGAGGAGGAGATCGTCTTCAACTGCTACAGCCTCGTCATCGGCGGGGACGAGACCAGCCGGCTCTCCATGATCGGCGCGGTCCACGCGCTGGCGGAGCACCCGGAGCAGTGGAAGCTGCTGCGCGCGGGGGAGGTGGGGACGGACACGGCCGTGGACGAGGTGCTGCGATGGACCACCCCGGCCATGCACTTCGGGCGGACCACGCTGGAGGAGGTGACGATCGGCTCCCGCACGATTGGGCCCGACTCCGTCGTCGTGCTCTGGAACACCTCGGCCAACCGGGATGAGGAGGTGTTCGAGGAGCCCGACCGGTTCCTGCTGTCACGTGCGGCGAACCGCCATCTCACCTTCGGCTACGGACCGCACTTCTGTATCGGGGCCCACCTGGGGCGCGCGGAGGTCGGTGCCGTACTGGACGCCCTGCGCACCCACGCCTCGGCGCTTGAGCTCACCGGCGAACCACGGCGGGTGCACTCGAACTTCCTCAACGGCTTCAGCAGCCTTCCGGTCGCCTTCACCCCGGCCTGAGGAGGGGCCGGGGCCCCGCCCTCGTCAGGCGAACCGCTCGCGGGCGTGCAGCCTGGTGAGCACCGGGAACGCGTAGCGGCCCGCGGAGTCCGGCCCCTCGAGGAGCTGGTGGTCGACGAGTGTCTCGGCCGTGTCCTCGGCGGCGACCAGGCTGCAGCCGAGCGAGGCGGCGGCGGCCCGCAGGGTGAAGGAGCCCCCGCAGGCCCTCGCCAGCGCCAGCAGGGCCCGCCGGGAGGCGCTCGCCAGGGACACGAAGTGCGTGTCGAGGCGGGCACGGACGTCGAGCTCGCCGTGGGACAGCTCCGACAGCCGGCCCTGTTCGTCGGTGAGCCGATGGACCATGCGCGACAGGGACCAGTGGGGGCGGGTGACCAGACGCTGGCCCACGATCCGGATGGCGAGCGGGAGGTGCCCGCACAACTCGGCGATCTCCTCGGCCATCTGACGCTCGGCGAGCACACGCTCCTCGCCCACGATCCGGGTCAGCAGCCTGACCGACTGCTCGGCGGTGAAGAGGGAGAGCGGCAAGTGCCGGGCCCCCGGGATCGTGGACAGCGGCGCCCGGCTGGTGAACAGCAGGGCGCTGGTGAACCCGCCGGGCAGCAGCGGCTGCAGTTCCTCGTCCCGTACGACGTTGTCGACGACGACGAGGACTCGGCGCTCGGCGAGCAGGCTGCGGTACGCGGAGATCCGCTCGTCGAGCCCGCGCGGGATCTCGGCCTCGGCCATGCCCAGCGCCCGGAGGAAGCGGTGCAGCGTGGTGTATACGACGTGGCTGTCGGCCTGGGTGTCGCTGCGCAGGTCGGCGTAGAGCACCCCGTCCGCGTACCGGAGCCTGCACGAGTTCGCCACGCGGACCGCGAGGACGGACTTGCCGACCCCCGGCGGTCCGTAGATGGAGACGACCGGCGAGGGGCCGAACAGACCGCCGGGCGAACCGCTCTGGGTGAGGTGCTGCAGCACCTGATGGTGCTCGCTGCGGCCCACCAGGTCGGGGGTGTCCGGCGGCAGCCCGTACGGACGCTTGGCCTCCGCCCGGGGCGTGGTGGTCTGTACGGCCTTGTCGTCCGTGGCGCGGCTGACGCCACGCAGCACGGACAACTGCGCGGCGCGCAGTTCGGGTCCGGGGTCGATGCCGAAGTCGATCCGCAGGGTGCGGTCCAACTTGCTGAACAGGCTGAGGGCTTCGACCTGTCGGCCGGCTCCGGCCAGCGCGACCATCAGCTGGGCGTGCAGGCCCTCGTGCAGCGGATGGTGCCGCACGAGGGGCTGCAGCTGGTCGATGGCCTTCTCGTAGTGGCCGTAGGCGACGGCGAGTTCCGCGAGGCGCAGCGCCGCGGTGATCTGCCGCTGGTTGGCGTCCAGGGCGAGCGGGTGCTGCTGCAGCCGTGGCGAGGAGCCGTGCAGCACCGGACCGGACCACAGGCGCAGCATGTCCGTCAGGAGCCGCACCTCAAGGGTGAGATCCCCGCTGACCCGGGCGTGTTCGGCCTCCTTGGCCAACTCGCGGAAGCGCAGCAGGTCCAGCTGGTCGGTGCCGATCTGTAGCTCGTAACCCGCGTTGCGGCGCACGATCGCCGACGCGTCGGAGCTCGGGTCGCTGTGCTTCGCCAACAGCGCGCGCAGCCGCGAGACATACGTGTGGACCAGCTGGTTGAAGGAGTTCGGGGGGGCCTCGCCCCACAGCACGTCGACGATCTCCGCCTGGGAGACGCTCTCGTTCGCGTGCAGGGCCATCAGGCCGAGCAGGCTCTGCTGCATGGGGGTACCGGCGTTGAGCACGCTCCGGCCGCGTACCGCGCTGAGCGGACCGAGCACCCGGAGCATCAGCCGGTCGTCCTCGCCGTACGCGGCCTCGTCCAGCAGGGACCTGGCGGCCGCCTGGTCGAGCAGACGGGGTTCCTGTAGCACTTCGGCCAGACGCTGTATGGAGTGCCGCCGCGGCATGCGGACCCGGCCGTTCTCGATCTCCCGCAGTGTCCGGAGGCTGATTCCGGACCGCTCGGCCACCACCCGCTGACTCAGCCGGGCTCTGTCTCTCGCGTCTCTCACCAACTCCCCGAGATCGTCGATCTGTTCGTGCAATGCGCCTTGGACCGCCATCAATTCCCCGTTCGTTGACGCGCAGCCGTTCCTGACACCCATTCCAGCTAGGTATTTCACACGTCTGTACGACGCTGCGGAAGAGGCAGATCGTGCATCCAGTGTCTATCCAGTGAGAAGCGTGAACGTCATGGAAATATTTCTGCGCGTCGACGAAGATCCGCTTTGAAATTGATTGTGCTGGATGATCCCTTGTAAGCGAAGCGTTAGGGTGGGCGTGCCCGGGTGGGAGTGACTCAGCTATGCTGATTCGCGAAAGCAGTGCGCGACTGGCCCTGATCGAGCTGGGCGACCTCGCGCGAAATGACCTTCCCTCATGGCTTGAGAAGCATGAGGAGTCCCTGCGTGAAATAGTCGAGTGGGCGTCCAGCTACCTCTCCCGACCCCACCCCGAAGTCGGGCGAAAGGGGCATGTCTGCCCGTTCGTCAAGACGTCGATGAACAGAGAGCTGTTCTACCTGGCGGTGGAATCAGGGGTTCCGAAAAGCTCCGCGGAGACCGCGGAGGTGCTTCGCGGATACCGTGACTGGTTTGTCGAACTCGCCCGTCAGCATGGGGGCGCCGCGCAGTACACGACGATTCTCGTGCTCTTTCCCGATCTGCCGCGGGACAGGGTGGTCGAAATTATTGAGAACACCCAGGAATTACTGAAAGCGGACTATGTCTCGCACGGGCTGATGATAGGTGAGTTCCATGACGGTCCGCCGGCCAAGAGCGGTTTGTGGAATCCGGAATTCCGCCCGCTGAAGAGCCCTGTGCCGTTGCTGGCGATACGTCACATGGTGCCCACGGATCTGCCGTTTCTGAAGGACGACCCGGAGCAGCTGGCGGAGTATCTCCGCCGCTACGGCAAGCAATCGCCGCCGGCCATGGCCGCGCCTCCTCCCGCGCGGGAGCGGGGCGAGGACCACTGAAGAAACCGCCGGCCCCTGAAGCGGGGCCGGCGGTGCGGTGGACCGGACGACCGGGGCTCGTCAGTCGCAGAGCTCCTTGAGCCGTGACAGCAGCCCGGCCTCCGTCTGGCCGTCCTGGGGCACGGGGACGACCTGGAGTTCGGTCACCCCGGCCGCGCGATACGTCGCGACCCGCTCCTTCACATAGCCCTCGGGCCCGCACAGCGTGGTGGCCTCGAGGAGTTCCGCCGGAACGGCCGCCGCCGCCCCCGCGCGGTCACCCGCCCGGAACAGCCGCGCCACGGCCTCCGCCTGGGCCCGGTAGCCGTACCTGCAGACCAGGTCGTAGTAGTAGTTGTGCCCTGCGGCGCCCATCCCGCCGATGAACAGGGCCAGTTGGCCGCGGGCCAGCTCCCTGGCCCGGGCGGCGTCCGGGCCGATGGCGAGCAGCCCGCCCGCCGAGATCCGCAGCGGGCCGAGCCCCGGGTCCCGCCGCGCCGCCCCGGCCCGCAGGTCGTCGCCCCAGACCTCGTCGTACCGTTCGGGGTCGAAGAACATGGGCAGCCAGCCGTCGGCGACCTCGGCGGTCATCCGGACGTTGCGCGGGCCCAGCGACGCCACCCAGACGGGGACGGCCGGCCGCACCGGCGGGGTCAGCAGCTTCATGGCGGTGCCGAGCCCCGTGCCGCCGCCCTCGCCCGGCGGCAGCGGCAGGCGGTGCACCCGGCCCTCGTACGTCACCGGTTCCTCGCGCCGCCAGAAAGCGCGCAGCACCGCGATGGTCTCCCGGGTCCGTGCCACCGGCTCGCGGTACGGGACGCCGTGCAGCCCCTCGACCACGCGGGGGCCGGAGGTGCCGAGTCCCAGATGGCAGCGGCCGCCTGAGAGCGCATCTACTCCGGCGGCCGTCATCGCGAGCAGCGCAGGCGTGCGGGTGTAGACGGACATGATGCCCGAGCCGATCTCCACCCGTCGGGTGCGAGCGGCGATGAACCCCATGAAGCTCGGGGCGTCGTGTCCGTAGGCCTCGGGTACCCAGATCAGGTCGAGACCGGCGCGTTCGAGCTCCGCGACCTGCTCGGCGGCGGCCACGATGTCGCCGTCGTACCGCAACTGCATGGATATACGCATGGTGCGCTCCGGGTTCAGGGGGTTCAGGCAGTGGGGGTGCCGCTGTCGAGACGTTCCAGGCGGCCGCTGACGGCGAGTTCGGCGACGCGGAACCGCTGGACCTTCCCCGAGGCGGTGAGGGGGAGGTCCGCCGCCAGGAACCAGTGGACCGGGATCTTGTACGGCGTGAGCCGCCCCTCGCACTGGGCCAGCAGGGCCTCCAGGCAGAGCGCCGCACCCGGCACGGGCTGGACCACGGCCGCGACCTCCTCGCCCCACACGTCGTCGGGGACCCCCACGACCACGGCCTCCCGCACCCCCGGGACCTCCGCGAGGACCTCCTCGATGGCGGCGGGCGCGATGTTCTCGCCGCCCCGGATGATGAGGTCGTTCAGCCGCCCGCCGATCCGCAGGGTCCCGGTGGCGTCCATCGAGCCGAGGTCACCGGTGTGCAGCCAGCCCTCCGCGTCCACCTTCCGCGCGGTGGCGGCGGGGTCTCCGTAGTAGCTGATCATCTGCTGGTAGCCGCGGGCGCAGATCTCGCCCTGGTCACCGAGCGGCTGCACGGCGCCCGACTCGGGGTGGACGATCTTGCACTCGGCGTGCGGGAGGGGCCGTCCGACGGTGCCGGCCTTGTCCTCGACGGTGTCGTCGGGCCGGGTGAGGGTGAGGACGGAGGCGAGCTCGGTCTGGCCGTAGAGGTTGAACACGGTGGTCGAGAAGAGCCGTTCGGTCTCCGCGATGAGCTGCGGGCGGACCGGGGCGGCACCGGTCAGGACGGACGAGAGCACCGGGCGGTCCGGGACGTCGCGGGCGGCCTCGTTGAGCGTGCTCAGGACCGTGGGAACACTGGTCAGCACCGCGCCGGGCGCCTCGCTCAGTGTGCTGAGCAGCACCTTGGGGTCGAAGCGTTCGAGCAGCACGAACGTGCCGCCGCTCCAGAGCGGGCCCAGACATGAGATGACGCAGCCGGCCGTGTGGAACATGGGGAGCGGACTGACGACCGTGGCGCCGGGACGCACCCCGAGGGCCTCGAAAGTCAGCTTGGGGACGTTCACCACGGCCTGGTGGGACAGGAGAACGGCCTTCGGGGCGCCCGTCGTCCCCGAGGTGAACTGGATCTGGGCCGGGGCGGTCGAGGTCGGCTCGTGCGCGGGCAGCGGCCCGCTGCCCTTGAGGTCGTCCCAGTCGGAGAGGGAGACGACATGGCGCAGCCGCGGCAGCCCGGCGGCGACCGATGACACCACGGCCGCCATGTCGTACGCGCGGCTGCGGTCGGCGTGGACCAGCATCTCCGCCTCGGAGACACCGAGGGCGTGCGTCAGGTCGGCGGCACGGAACGCCGGATTCAGGGTCACCAGGGTCACCCCGGCGAGCGCCGCCGCGTACTCGAACACGGGCCACTCGGGGACGTTGGGCGCCCAGATGGCGACCCGGCTGCCGCGCGGGAGCCGGGCGAGGATGCCGGACGCGATGCTCTCCGCCTCGGCGAGCAACTCGGCGTACGTCCACTGCCGGGGCGTGCCGCCGCCGTCCGGGACGCTGCGCAGGGCGACAGCCTCCGGGCGGCGGGCCACGGTCTCCCGGAGCAGCGCGCCGATGGTCCTGTCGGCGAGCGGGCTGCGCCCGTCCGCGCGCCGGACCGAGCCCGGGCGCGGTCTCGGGCTTCCGTTCGCTGCCCGTACGGTTCGGCCGGTCACTGTGGCTCCTCACGTCGTCGGTCTGCGGCGTCGATCTCCGCCAGAACCTCGGCGGTGTGTTCCCCGTGTGCGGGAGCCGCGCCCCGCAGGGATTCCAGCCCTGCTCCGAAGAGCACGGGGAAGCGGACCTGGGTCTGCGGGCCGCCGCCGGGCGGCCCCGGAACGGTGCCGACGAGGCCGCGGGCCGCCACGTGCCCGTCGGCGAGGAACTCGTCCGCCGACTCGTAGACCGGGGCCCAGGGCACGTCAAGGTCGGACAGGGCGGCGGACCACCACGTGAGGTCATGCCGCGCGAACACGTCCGCGAGCGCCGCCCGTACCTTCTCCTTGGCCCGGGTGCGGTCGGCCCGCCGGTCGTACGCGTCGTCGGCGAGCGCGGGGAACTCCGCTGCGAACCGGCGCCGGAAGGCGATCCAGAACTTGTCCTCGAAGGTGGCGAGGGTGAGTCGCCGCCCGCACGCCAGGACGAACACATCGTTGTCCCCGGTGACCAGCGGATTCCCGCCCGGCCCCGCCCGGCCGTGCCGGGACAGGGCGAGCGGGGCCGCCCAGGCGGCTGCGGCCTCGTGCAGGGAGACGTCGAGGTGCTGGCCCTCGCCCGTGACCCGTGCCGCGAACACCGCCACGGCCGTGGAGAGCGCCGCGTACATGGCGCCGGCCGTGTCGGCGACCCGGACGCCGACCCGGTCCACCGGGCCCGCTTCGCGGTGCGGCACCGCGAAGAAGCCGGACAGGGCGAGGAAGTTGAGGTCGTGTCCGGGCCGCGTCGCGTACGGCCCGGTCTGGCCGAAGCCGCTGATCGAACAGAGCACTACCCGGCGGTTGGCGGCGCGCAGCCGCGCGTAGCCCAGCCCCATCTTCTCCAGCACACCCGGCCGGTGGCTCTCCACGACGGCGTCGCTGCGCTCGACCAGGCGCAGCAGCGTGTCGCGGCCCTCGGGCTCCCGGAGGTCGAGGACCACCGACCGCTTGTTGCGGTTGAGCGCGGCGAACGTGTCGGGGTCGACGAGCCTGCCGTAGTCGCCCCGGTCGGGGCTCTCGATCTTGATCACGTCGGCGCCGAGGTCGGCCAGCAGCAGCGTGGCGAAACCGCCGGGCAGCAGGCGGGACAGATCCAGCACCCGCAGCCCGGTCAGACCGGGCCACCCTGCCGTCCCCTCGGTCTCGGCCGCCCCTGACGTCGCGTCCATGGCTGTTCCTCCCCTGTCGGTGTCAGTGCGGCAGCCGCGTCGGTGGCGGGGTGTGCACGGTCATGGCTTCGCCACTCCTTCGGTGACCGGGGGTGTGCCGGGGTGCGCGTACTCGTCGCAGCGTGCGTGCCCCAGGGCGTCGAGGGCCGCCGCGACCTCGGCGGTGACCCCTTCCGGGTTCCGTGTCACGACACCGGTGAGCTGCGGGTACTTGTCGCCGCCGTCCGGGCAGACACAGGCCGCGTCGGCCGTCCCCGGGCGCCGGGCCGCGTCCATGACAGTGGCGAGCACCGAGGCGCCCGCGCTGCCGCCGAGCGACAGGCCGGTCCGCTCCCGGATCCGCGCACAGGCGGCGACGGCGTCCAGATCGCGGACCCGCACCAGGCGGTCCCAGTGCCGGCGCGCCACGAACCGCGAGGCCCGCCCGGAGCCGAACCCGGCGAGCTTGTCCGGGCGGTGTACCGGGGTCCCGCCCAGCGCCGCCGATCCCACGGCGTCGACCGCGATGATCCGGGTCGAGGGCCGGTGCGCCCGGAAGTAGTCGGCCACCCCGGCCAGCGTCCCACCCGTAGAGACCGCCACGGCGACCGCGTCGAAGCCCCCGCTCGGGGCGTCGCGGGCCAGCTCCACGGCGGTCCGGGTGGTGTGGACGCGAGGGTTGGCGCTGCTCTCGTACTGATCGGTCCACACGGCGGTGTCGTCCTGGCGCAGGATGTCCCTGACCGCTTCCAGCCGGGCGTCGAGAGTTCTGCCGGACGGCAGTTCGGGCACGGTCACCACGTCCGCGCCGTACTCCGTCATCAGCGTGACGCTCGCGCGCGGGGTGCTGGGCTCGACGACCAGGGTGCACCGGTAGCCGCGGGCCGCGCACAGGCCGGCCAGCGCGATGCCCAGGTTTCCCGAGGTGGACTCCACCACCCGGTCCCCGGGGCGCAGCCTGCCGGCCTCCTCCAGTGCGTCGAGCAGCGCCTCGGCGGTGCGCGCCTTGATGGAGCCGAAGGGACCCAGCGCCTCCAGCTTGAGCCACAGGCGCAGGGCCCGCCCGGGCAGGGGGACGCGTACGGGCAGCAGGGGAGTCGGTGGGTGGGTCACGGTCCGGTCAGCTCTCAAGGTTCTCGGCGGAGGTGTGGCCGAGGGCGAGGGGGCCCTGGTGGGTGCCCCGCGCGTGCTCGGGGCCGATGTCGCTGATCCGGTAGCCGCGCGGATATCCCGGGTACGTCCTGGCGGTCGGCCGGGTCATCAGCCGCGCCATCAGCGCCGGCGCCGCCCGCTCGGCCCGCGCGTGGGCGTGCAGCCCGATCCGGTGCAGGGCTCTGGCCGGGAAGGACGCCCGCGGTATGCCCAGCGCCTGCCGGGCGGCGGGGTCGAGCCGGCACGGCAGCGTGGCGGCGACCAGGTCGGATACGGGATGCGGATACCAGGAGGAGTAGAGCTTCATGACGGCGGCGCCGACCCGCACGCTGCTGGGGTTCAGCCGGAAGTTCGCCCGCTCGTACTCCATGTTGAACCGCTCGAATTCGGTGTACTCGCTGGGGAGGTCCTGGATGTTCATCCGGGCCCCCACTTCCCGGTAGAAGTAGAAGGCGGACAGCCGCTCCGTCTCGACGGTCCTGCGCCAGGCCCAGCGGTCGATCCATCGGATGGGCTCGAAGACGAAAGTGGACAGCACGTACAGCATGTCGTCGTTGGAGATCGAGTAGTGGCGGTGCGCCAGGTTGATCTGCCGCAGGGCCTGCCGGCCGCGCTCGGAGGCGTAGCCGTTGCGCACGATCTCGCCGAGCAGGATCCGGGTGTCGTCGTAGCGCTTCTGCGCCCGCCGAGCGAACTCACCCGTGCCGTCCAGGAGTTCGGCAATGCTCGGTATGCAGCAGGTCCGCCAGATCGCCACCTCGAGGCCCCGGCCGTAGTCCCATGGGAACTCCCGGTCTGAGGATGTGCGGTGGATCTTCTCGTGGTCCGCCTTCGGGTCGAGGGACCGCAAGTACTCAACGGTGGCATACCGGTTCCGCATGTCGCTCCTCGATCCGATCGTGTGGTGTGGCCGTGGACTACAGCGGGGTGGATCCGGCGGCACTGGTCACTTCGGGGCGCGTGGGGTCGAAGCGCCGGGTCTCGTAGCGCCACCGGAGCTGGCCGGTCAGCCAGCTGCGCAGGCCCGCGACATGGCGGGCCAGCGGAGCGAGCAGGGACGGATCGAGGGAGTCCCGCAGCGGCGTGTCGGGGAACGTCCGGCTGAGGTCGGTGAAGGTGGTGACGCGGCCCTGGACCATCTCACCCACCGCGTCCGCGGCGGTCTGGAGGTCGGTGCCGTGGGCGTGCCGGTGGACGACCACCAAGTTGTGCGGGTCGCCCAGCAGGGCCTCCTTCTCGCAGGAGAAGAGGTCGTTGGTCCACAGGTCGGCGTCGGAGAGGGACTGGTTCAGCTCGGTGAACACCGGCAGCCGGTAGATCTCCGCCGGGATCTCGAAGTGTGTGGTGACCTCGATGAGGTCCAGGTAAGGCATGAGGGCCCGGCCACGCATCGCGATGTACTCGTCCAGCTCCGGCGTGCGCCCCGTGAGACGGTTCTCGGCCTCCCAGGCGCAGGTGTCGAAGAACGCGCCGATGTGCCCGGCGAGCCGGGTCCGCCAGGCGTCGGAGGTGTACGGACGGGTCCGGCGCCACAGGTCGGCGAAGGCCGGCCGGAAGGCCGTGACCACCGAGTGTTCCGCCGCGTCGGGCGCGGCCTCGGCGACGGAGCCGTCGGGGGTGAGCCAGCCGAGCACCTCGCGGCACACCGCGCGCAGCCGCTCGGGGTCCTTGCCCAGGTCCGTCTCGTCGAACTGGTCGTCCAGCACCAGCATGCAGCTGATCCAGTCGGTGACCAGGGCGAGTTCGGTGCGGCCCGCGTGCGGATAGGCGCGCGACATCAGGGTGCCGAGCAGCGACCGCTCGTGGTGCCGGCGGGCCACCTCGTCGGGCACGAGGCCGAACCGCCGGACGAACGTGCGGGTGCTCTCTTCCACCTGGTCCCGGAAAGGGCTGAGCTCCGTGGGGAAGTCCACCCGGATCTGGGGCATTCGGAGGGTCACGATGACTCCGGTGTCGAAGGAGCGGGCAGGGAGTGGATCGGCGGAACGGACACGCACAGGCGCGGAGGAGAAACAATTTCGGGAAAAGCGGAGCGGTCCGCATCCATGGGCGCGCCATATGCCGCCGTAAACAGAATTCATGGACAGAGATTCCATGCGGGGCGATTACAGCCTACGGGAGAGCTGTTCTCGAGACTGGAAGCAATCTGTACGACCAACTGCCCCTGCGCTAAAGGGCAGTGACGGTGGATGAAGAACCGGCTAGGGTGCCGATTCGGAAGTGATCGACGGTTGTTTGCCGCCCGATGGAGAGGCGACCAGTGTCCTCATCCGCAATTCCCGCTCAATGTTCCGAAAGCGTCTGGCTCAAGCGGTTCGAGCCGGTGCCGGCGCCTCGGATCCGACTCGTCTGCCTGCCGCACGCCGGGGGTACCGCGGGCGCATACCACGCCTGGACCCGCGACCTGCCCGCGGACGTGGAGCTCGTCGCCGTGCAGTACCCGGGCCGCCAGGAGCGGCTCGGTGAACCGTGCGTGACGGAGATGGGCACGCTGGCCGACCACGTCACGCGGGCGCTGCTGCCCCTGACCGACCGGCCGTTGGCGCTGTTCGGGCACAGTATGGGCGCGAGCGTGGCGTACGAGGTGGCGCTGCGGCTGATCATCCGTCACCAGGTCTGCCCCCAGATGTTGTTCGTCTCCGCTCAGATCTCACCGCTGCGCCGGGGCGAGGACAAGGAGCTGCATCTGCGCGACGACGAGAGGCTGTTGGCCGGGCTGCGCGCCCTCGGAGGCCTGGAGGACGAGGTGTACGGCGACCCCGACCTGCGGCAGTTGGTGATTCCCTCGCTGCGGTCCGACATGCGGCTCATCGAGAACTACCGGCGCACCCAGGTGCAACGGGTGGACATTCCGGTGACGGCGTACGCGGGTGATTCCGACCCAGAGGTCTCCGCCGCCGACATCGAGGCATGGCGTGACCTCACCACGGCGGAATTCGCGGCGCGCACACTCCCGGGCGGTCATTTCTATCTGCAGGAGCGGCAGGCGGAACTCGTCGCCGATATCGCTGCACGGCTGACTTCGGTCCGCGCCCGGTAGTTCGAAGGGAACCCACGATGAACAGCAATGACTACGAGTTGGCGGGCGTCGTACGGAAGCTCATGGTAGACGTCCTCGACCTTCGGCTGAGCCCGGAGGAGATCAAGGACGGGATGTCGCTCTACTCGCCGACGATTCAGCTCGATTCCCTGAATCTGCTGCAACTGCTGCTGGCGGTCGAGGACGAGTTCGGCGGCCACATCGACGACGAGGATGTCATGGAAGCCGATCTGGAGACCGTCGGCGATCTCATCGGGCTGGTGTCCCGGCATGTGCGGGAGAACCGTTCGGAGGCCGGCGCGTGAAGGCGAACCGCAACCAGTACCTGTTGGACGAGAGCGACGTTCCCACCCACTGGTACAACATCCTGGCCGACCTCGACGTGCCGACGGAGGGCGTGCGCAGGGCCCGACCCGCCCCGAGCACCCCCACGGCCGCGGTGGAACGGCAGGCACCGAACATCCCCCTGTCCATGTACCGGGACAGCGTCGGCGGCAGGCGCCACGTGGAGATCCCCGACGAGGTGCGCCGGCAGTACCAGCGCTGGCGGCCCACCCCCCTGGTGCGCGCCCACGCACTGGAGCGGGCCTTGGACACCCCCGCGCACATCTACTACAAGTACGAGGGTGCCAACGCGGCGGGCAGTCACAAGCTCAACTCCGCGCTGGCGCAGGCGTACTACTACAAGAAGGCCGGCGTCCAGGAACTGACCACGGGCACCGGAGCCGGTCAGTGGGGTACCGCGCTGTCGATGGCCTGCCAGGCGATCGGCCTCGGTTGCACGGTCTTCATGGTCCGGTGCAGCTTCGAGCAGAAGCCGTACCGCCGTGTGCTCATGGAGCTCAACGGAGCCCGGGTGATCCCCAGCCCGAGCGGCACCACCGAGGTCGGCCGTGCACTGCTCGCCGCGTCCCCGGACAGCGAGGGAAGCCTGTCCATCGCCAACGCCGAGGCGATCGAGCACGCCCGGTCGGTGACGGGCGGACGCTTCGCCGTCGGCAGCGGCGAGAACCACGTACTGCTGCACCAGACCGTCATCGGCGAGGAGGCGCTGCGCCAGATGGAAAGGGCGGGCGAGTTCCCCGACGTGGTCATCGCGTCGATGGGGGCGGGCAGCAACTTCGCCGGACTGGCCTTCCCCTTCTACCGGGAGAAGCTGCGCACCGGGACGGACACCCGGCTGGTCGCCGTGGAGCCGGAGGCATGCCCCAAGATGACCAGGGGGCGCTACGCCTGGGACTACAACGACTACTCCGGCACCACGCCGATGACGAAGATGTACACCCTGGGGCACACCTATGTCGCGCCCGGGGTGCACGCCGGCGGTCTGCGCTACCACGGGGCCGCGCCCCTGGTCAGTTTGTTGCACCGGCACGGACGCATGGAGGCCGTGGCCGTCGGGCAGAACGCCGCGTTCGAGGCGGGCGCCCTCTTCGCCCGCACAGAGAACCTCGTGCCTGCCCCCGAGTCCGCGCACGCCGTCCGCGGTGTGATCGACGAGGCCCTACGGGCCCGCGAGGAGCGCCGCGCCACGGTCATCCTGTGCAACATCAGCGGCCACGGCATGCTCGACCTGTCCGCCTACGACCAGTACCTCGCGGGCACGCTCAAGGACCACACGGCCACCGACGAGCAGATCGCGGCCTCGCTGGCGGCCCTCCCGGACGTCGAGCCCGCCGGCGCGGCGTCATGAACCTCAGCCCGACCGAGGAGCAGGTCGCTCTCGGCGAGCGGCTCCGCGACGTGGGCGCCGCACAGCTGGGCGCGGACGTCGAGGCGAGGGAGCGGACTCACAGCCTCCAGCCAGGAGACTGGGAGCGGTGCGCGCGGGCCGGGATCCTCGCGCTGCCCGTGCCGACGACGTACGGCGGGCTCGGACTCGACCCGCTGAGCTGCGCCGTCGGCATGGAGGGCCTCGGCCACGGCTGCCGGGACAACGGCCTGCTGCTCTCCCTCGGCGCCCACATCTGGGCGGTCGAGATCCCGATCCTGGAGTTCGGCACCGAAGAGCAGAAGGAGCGCTACCTGCCCGCGCTGTGCGACGGCCGGATGGTCGGCGCCCACGCGCTCACCGAGCAGGAGGCCGGCTCCGATGCCATGGCGTTGACGGCACAGGCCCGCCGCTGCGGGGACGGCTATGTGCTCAACGGCACCAAACGGTTCGTCACCAACGCGCCGATCGCCGACGTCACCCTCGTCTACGCCACCGTCAACCCGGCCCTCGGGTTCACCGGGGTGACCGCGTTCCTCGTCGACCGGGACACCGAGGGGCTGACCGTGGAGAGCCGGTTCGAGAAGACGGGGATGCGCACCGCGCCTTGGGGGGAGATCACCCTCAGGGACTGCCGTGTCCCGGCCGGCGCCCGGCTCGGCGCCGAGAAGCAGGGGTCGCGCATCCTCGCCCGGGCGATGGCCTGGGAGCGCTCGCTGATTCTGGCCCCGCTGCTCGGTACGATGCGGCGCCAGATCGAGCAGTGCGTGCAGTACGCCAGGAGCCGCAGCCAGTTCGGCAAGAACATCGGCCGGTTCGAGTCGGTCGCGCACCGGATCGTCGACATGCAGCTCCGGCTGGAGGCGGCGCGGCTGCTGACCCACCAGGCGGCCTGGAAGCTGGGCCTCCAGGATGCCTCGTACGCCCCCGAGGCGGCGAAACTGACCACCAGCGAAGCAGCCGTGGCGACCTTCCTCGACGCCATGCAGGTGTACGGCGGGCTCGGCTACACCACCGACACAGACATCGAGCGGAACCTCCGTGACGCCCTGGGCACCCGCATCTCGTCGGGCACCTCGGACCTCCAACGGGTGCTGATGGCCGAGAAGATGGGGATCACTGCCAGGGCGCGCCGCACGCCCCCGCCGCGGCCGGCGGCCGTTGCCCAGCGCGGGGGTGAGCGGCATGCCGACGCTCGTTGACGCCCTGGCGCGGTCGGTGGCCGAGCACCCCACAGGTGAGGCGGTCAGACTGCGCGGCCGCTCCCTCGACTACGCCGGTCTCGACCGGGCCAGCAGCGCCCTCGCCGCCACGATGCGTGAGGCGGGCGTGGTCCCGGGCGACCGGGTCGGGCTGTGGCTGGGCAAGTCGGTGGAGACCGTCGTGGCCGTGCACGCCGTGCTCAAGTGCGGTGCCGCGTATGTGCCCGTGGACCCGGCGGCGCCGCCCGCCCGCGCCGCGTACATCCTCAAGGACTGCGCGGTGGCCTGCCTGGTCACGGACCGCGTACGGCTCGACCTGCTCGCACCGGATACGCAGGGGCAGAGCACGGACGGGCAGGGCGGCAGGGACGGCCACGGCACGGACGGGCCGGGGACGGACGGCTGGTCGGCTGCGGTCCGGCTCGTCGTGGTCGTCGACGAGGAGGAGGCCGAGGACGGGCAGGCGACGGACGCCGCACCAGCCGTCGCCGTCCCCCCTCGCCTCGGCTGGGGCCGGGCGGCGCGGCGGCCCGTCCCCAAAGGGTTCCGGCCCGCCTCCGTGGCCCCCGGCGACCTGGCCTACGTCCTCTACACCTCCGGTTCGACCGGCGTCCCCAAGGGCGTCATGCTCTCCCACCGCAACGCCCGCGCCTTCGTCGAGTGGGCCGTCGCGGAGTTCCGCATCACGTCCGATGACCGGCTCGCCTCCCACGCACCCGTCCACTTCGATCTGTCGGTCTTCGACATCTTCGCGGCGGCGGGCACCGGAGCCTGTCTCGTCCTCGTCCCGGAGAACCACAAGGCCCTCGGCATGGCGCTGAACCGGCTCGTAGTGGCCGAGAAGATCAGCGTCTGGTACTCGGTCCCGGGCGCGCTGGTGCGGATGCTCGACGCGAGGAACAGCGGCGAACTCGCCTCCTGCGGGCTGCGGACGGTGCTGTTCGCGGGCGAGGCGTTCCCGCTCAAGCACCTCAGAAGGCTGCGCGGCGTGCTCGGCGGGGCGGAGCTCTACAACCTCTACGGGCCGACCGAGACCAACGTCTGCACCTTCCACCGGGTCACCGACGAGGACCTGGCACCGGACCGCGTCGCGCCGCCGCCCATCGGCACCCCCTGCCCGTACGCCACCACCACCCTGCTCGACGCGGACGGCCGCGCCATACCGGACGCACCGGGCGCCGAGGGCGAACTCGCGGTCCGCGGCGACTCGGTGATGCTCGGCTACTGGACGTCCGCGGGCCCGCCCGCCGAGCCCGCGCCGGTCCACCGGACCGGGGACATCGTCAGGTCCGACGGCGCGCGGACCTACACGTTCGCCGGGCGGCGCGACCACATGGTCAAGGTCCGCGGCTACCGGATCGAGCCGGAGGAGATCGAGGCGACGCTGCTGGCGCTGCCCGAGGTCCACGAGACGGTCTGCATGGCCGTCGGGGCCGGGGAGGACGACGTACGCCTGGAGGCGTTCGTGGTGCCGGAGTCCGGGGCGTCGATCGACGAGGCACGGCTGCACCACCACTGTGCCCGGACCCTGCCGCGTTACATGGTCCCGGCCCGCTTCGCCGTCGTGGACGGTCTTCCCCGTACGTCGACGGGCAAGGCCGACCGGCGGGCGCTCGCCGCCGCGGCGGCCCGGAGCGAGGAGGGGCCATGCACACCCGAGTCATGACGCCGTGCTGGCCCAGCCGGGCGCTGGGCCGTGACAAGCGGGTCAACGTCGTGCTGCCCGACACGTACACGAACCACGGCCCCGCCCACCCGGTGTTGTACCTCCTGCACGGCTACGGCGGCGGGCGGGACACCTGGCTGCGCCGTTCCGTGCTGTGCCAGGCCCTGGCGGGCAGCCGGCTGATCGTCGTCCTGCCGGAGAGCGGCCGCCGCTGGTTCATCAACGACCACGCCGGGCAGCGGTACGAGGACTATCTCGTCGAGGACCTCGTGGCGAGCGTGAACAACGAGTTCAACACGGTGGCCCGCCGCGAGGGCCAGGCGGTCGGCGGGTTCTCCATGGGGGGCGCCGCCGCGCTGTTCCTGGCGCTGCGGCACCGTGGGCTGTTCGGCGCGGCCGCCGCGCACGCCGGTGCCTTCGAGGCGGGTACGCGCATCGGCGACCCGTACGCCGCGTTCCGCGGGGACCCCGGCTTCGCCATGCCCACGGAAGAGGTCCACGAGCGGGTCTGGGGCCCGCCGGGCAGCGCCACCCGTCGGCTCTACGATCCGCGCCGGCTGGCCGGCGGGCCGAACGACGGCCCCCGTCCGGCTTTTTACCTCGACGTGGGCACCGGCGACCACAACCGCGTGATCGGGATGAATCGCCGTACACGGGACACGCTGCGGGAGCAGGGCTGGCGGCCGGAGTACCACGAGCGGCAGGGCGGTCACGACTGGGACTTCGTGAACCGCGCCCTGCCCGAATCGCTGAAATTCGTGATGCATCACCTTTCCGGAGCGACTGCTGAGGAACGACTGTGAACGGGGTGTCTGCTGCGTGATCTTCGTCGAGGAAGCCATACGTCTGGTCGAGCGGTACTACGACCTGGTCGACCAGAATGACATTCCTGGTCTTGTGTCGCTGTTCACGACGGATGTGGTGTACGAGCGGCCGGGATATCCGCCCCTGCGCGGAATCGGTGAACTGGAGCGGTTCTACCGGCAGGACCGTGTCATCGAATCAGGAACACATTCACTGCGCGGAGTCGTGACGAACAAGGAACTGATCGCCGTGCACGGCGATTTCGAGGGCCGGCTCAAGAACGGGAAAGACGTGTGCGTACGGTTCGCGGATTTCTTCCAGGTCGCCCAGGACGGTCTCTTCCGCCGGCGTGACACCTACTTCTTCAGCCCCCAGGTGTGAGCGGCATGACCGAGGAACACGGCCCGCTCCTGGTGACCCGCCCCTCTCCGGAGATCGTCGTTGCCGCCCTGCACCGGCCGCACCGGAAGAACGCCCTGACCGAGGGGATGTTCCGGGCGCTCGCGGACCTCTGCGCCGAGCTGCGCGTGGACACCAGCGCGTGCGTGCTCGTCCTGACCGGGACGGGGACGGACTTCTGCTCCGGGTACGACCTCGACGAGGCAGGACGGATCGCCGCCCTGCCCCCGGCGGAGCTGCTCGGCCTGCTCGAACGGCAGTCGGCCGCGGTGACCGGGCTGCGCGACATCCCGCAGCCGGTGCTCGCAGCAGTGGACGGCGTCGCGGTCGGCGCCGGGCTCTCCCTCGCGCTCGCCGCCGACCTGCGGGTCGTGACCGCCCGCGCCCGGCTGCGGGCCTCCTTCGTGAACATGGGCCTGTCCGGCGGGGACATGGGTGCCTCGTGGCTGCTGCCCAGGCTCACCGGGCTCGGCTTCGCCTCGGAGATGATGCTCACCGGCAGGTTCGTCGCCGCGGACGAGGCCCTGGACCAAGGCCTGGCGAACACGGTGACCGACCCGGACGACCTGCACAGCACCGTCCTCGACCTGGCCCGGCGGATCGCCGCGCACAGCCCGGTCGCGGTGGCCCTGACCAAGCGCGTCCTCCAGGCCAACGCCGACGCTCCCTCACTGGCCGTCGCCCTCGAACGGGAGGCGCCGCTCCAGACCGTGGCCGCCCGGTCGCCCCGGATCCGGCAGGCCGTCGCGGACTTCCGCTCGTCGAGGGCCGCCGGGAACACCGAGAACGCGCCGGACGCCGTCCCCCTGACACCTACGACACCTACGGAGAACTGATGGTCGACACCGCCCGGACCTGGCGGCCCCTGGAGGTGGAGCCGGGCAGCTTCGGCGTACCGGCGAGCCCCGAGGGGCTGGCGGAGTTCCTGCGGGGGCAGGACGTGACGGAGCTGCTGACCCGGGAGAAGGCCGTGGTCTTCCGGGGGTTCGGGACCAGCGCGGAGTCGGCGTCGTACGACATGGCGGCCGATCTGCTGCTGCCGAACCGGCTGGCGTACGTGCACGGCAACTCGCCCCGGACCAAGGTCGGCAGGAACGTCTACACCTCGACCGAGTACCCGGCCGAGTTCGAGATCTCCATGCACAACGAGATGTCGTACAGCCACACCTGGCCCCGGCGCATCCTGTTCTGCTGCGCCTGTGCGGCTGCGACGGGCGGGGCCACGCCCGTCGTCGACGGGGCGCTCTGGCTCGCGTCCCTGGACCCGGAGGTACGCGCGGCCTTCGCGTCCGGCGTGCGCTACACGCAGAACCTGCACGACGGGATGGGGTTCGGCAAGAGCTGGCAGGCGACCTTCGAGACCGAGGAGCGGGACGAGGCCGAGGCGTTCCTCGACGGTACGGGCGCCCAGTGGCGGTGGCTCGCCGACGGTTCGCTGCGGATCGGACGGACCGCGCCCGCGACGGTCGAACACCCCGTCACGGGAACCGAGGTGTGGTTCAACCAGGCCGACCAGTGGCACCCCGCCGGGGTCGGCGAGGAAGCGGCGCTGCTGGCGGAGATGCTGCCCGAGGACGAACTGCCGCAGAGCGTCTGCTTTGCCGACGGCAGCCCCATCCCCGCCGAGTACATCACCCACGTCCAGGAGACCGGGCTGCGCCTGGCGGTCGACGTGGACTGGCGGCGGGGAGACCTGCTCCTGGTCGACAACGTGGCCGCGGCCCACGGCCGCCGGTCCTACACCGGCGAACGCCGGGTGCTGGTGGCCATGTCGGACTAGCCGCACGCCCGGCCACCGGCAGGCGGGGCCGATGAAATACCCTGCCGAATTCCTCGCGCGGCAGATATCCGTATAGCGGCCGTCCAGGTGTACAGGACACCCCCTGGATAGTGTCACGGAAGTGAGTAATGGGTAGACGGGCGCCGGTCGGAGCGAGTTCAGTCCGAATGATCAGGGCACATGATTCAGCACGGTCAATTCCCTCTCCACATCGTGCGCGTGTCCACGGCGGAGAGCCCCGTCCTCCTTGAGTTGCCCCCCATCAGGTGAATGTCGAGGAGCTATGGATCGATCGCGGTCTTTCGCCGATGCCGAGCAGGAACTCACGCCGGCCGATGCGCGGGAATTCCCGCTGACCGGTGCGCAGGCAGGAGTCTGGTTCGCGCAGCGGGTCGATCCGGACCTGGCGATCTTCCGGGCCTCCGAATACCTGGAGATCCACGGGTCGGTGGACCCCGAGCTCTTCGAGCGGGCCCTGCGCCAGGTGACCGACGAGACCGACACCCTGCACATCGCGTTCCTGGACACCGACGACGGACCGCGGCAGCGGATCGGCGTGAGGCCCGACTGGCGGCTGAACGTCGTCGACGTCTCCGCCGAGGCCGATCCGCGGCGCGCCGCCGTGGAGTGGATGGAGCGGGACCTCGGCCGGCCGATGGAGCTCACCGAGGCACCGCTGTTCACCTACGCGCTCTTCCGGATCGCCGCGGACCGCTGGTACTGGTACCACGCGTACCACCACATCCTCCTCGACGGGGTGGGCGCCGGACTGCTCGTCCGCAGGGTCGCACAGGTCTATACGGCACTGGTGGAGGGCCGGGACCCGGGCCCCGCGCCCTTCGAGTCCGTGCGCACCCTGCTCACCGAGGACCTCGCCTACCGCCGGTCGCCCGAGTTCGCCGCAGACCGGGAGTTCTGGCTCGGGCAGTACGCCGACCGGCCCGATCCGGTGGCCCTGTCGCCCCGCCCGCTACGGCCCACCGCGGACTTCATCCGGCGCAGCGCCCACCTGCCCGCCGAGGTCCACCGCGCCTTGACGGAGGCGGCCGAGCGGGCCGGTGTCTCCCGGTCCCGGATCATCGTCGCCGCCACCGCCGCGTTCCTGCACCGGATGACCGGGAACCCGGAGGTGATCCTCGGTCTCTCGGTGACCGGCCGGACCAGCGAACGGTCCTTCAAGGCGCCCGGCATGGCGGCGAACGTCCTGCCGCTGCGCGTCCCGGTCGACCCCGCCATGACGGTCCGGGCACTCCTGGACGGCGCGCGGTCCGCCGTGCGGGGGGTGATGAGCCACCAGCGCTACCGGGGCGAGGAACTCCGCGGCGACCTGGGGCTGCCCAGGGACCACCGCAGGTACTTCGGACCGCAGCTCAACATCGTGCCGTTCGACTACGACGTGCGCTTCGCCGGCAGCCGGGCGGACGCCCACAACATGTCGCAGCGCCTCATCGAGGACCTGGCGATATCGGTATACGACCGGGTCGGCGACCGCGGGATCCGGGTGGACTTCGACGCCCACCCCGGGCTGTACGACGCCGGTGAACTCGCCGCCCACCAGGACCGCTACATCGACTTCCTCGGACGCATGGCACGCGCGTCGGCCGAGCCCAGCACCTTCGTGGGGCGCGTCGGCCTGCTCGGCGACGAGGAGTACGCGGCCGCGGTGCCGCCGCCCACCGCCCCCCACGAGCCGGGCCCCACGCTGCCCGCCCTCTTCGAGCAGCAGGTGCGCCGGACGCCCGCGGTCACCGCCGTCGAGTGCGAGGGCACCACGCTCGACTACGCGGAACTCAACAGCAGGGCCAACCGCCTCGCCCGGCTGCTGGCGGCCCGGGGCGTCGGGCACGAGGACCGGGTAGCGCTGCTCCTGCCCCGTTCGGAGCTGTTCGCCGTCGCCGCGCTCGGCGTGCTGAAGGCGGGCGCCGCGTACGTGCCCGTCGACCCCGGCTACCCCGCGCGGCGCATCGGCCACATCCTCGACGACGCCGCGCCCACCTGCGTCGTGGTGGCGGCCGGCACCGCCTCCCTGGTGGCCGGTACGGACGCCCCCACCCTCGTGCTCGACGCGCCCGACACCACGGCCTCGCTCGGGGGGTACGCGGCCGACGACCTCACCGACGCGGAGCGCACGGCCCCGCTGACCGCGGACTGCCCCGCGTACGTGATCTACACCTCGGGCTCCACCGGGCAGCCCAAGGGCGTCGTCGTCACCCACGCCGGCATCCCGAACCTGACGCGGGCCGTCGTCGCGCACCTCGGGGTGCGGCCGGGCAGCCGGGTGCTGCAGTTCGCGTCCATGGGCTTCGACGCCGTGGTCCTCGAACTGTGCATGAGCCTGCTGACCGGGGCGACCCTGGTGTTCGCCCCGGGAGAGAGGCTGCTGCCCGGCCACCCGCTGGCCGAGTTCACCCGGCAGGCCGGCATCACCCACGCCCTGCTGCCGCCGTCCTCGCTGGCCGTACTGGACCCGGAGGGCGACCTGCCGCCGGACATGGCCTTCTTCGTGGGCGGCGAGGCGTGCCCCGCCGAGGTGGCCGCCCGCTGGTCGGCCAAGCACCTCGTGGTCAACGCCTACGGACCCACGGAGATCACCGTGGCCGCCACCATGAGCGGGCCGCTCACCGGTGACGGGGAGCCGCCCATCGGCGGCGCCCTCGACGGGACGTGCGTTCACGTGCTCGACTCCGGGCTCGCCCCGGTGCCGCCCGGCGTGCCGGGAGAGCTGTATGTCGCGGGCACCGGAGTCGCCCGCGGTTACCTCGGCCGTCCGGCGCTCAGCGGCGAGCGCTTCGTCGCCAACCCCTTCGGGGCCCCCGGCGAGCGCATGTACCGCACCGGGGACCTGGTGCGCCAACGCCGCGACGGGACACTGGAGTTCGTCGGCCGCGCGGACGAACAGGTCAAGATCCGCGGCTACCGGATCGAGCCCGGCGAGGCCGAAAACGCCCTGCTGAGGCTGCCCGCCGTCGCCCAGGCCGCCGTCGTCGTACGTCCGGACGCGAACGGCGCCCCCGCGCTCGCCGCGTACCTCGTGCCGATCGACGGCGCCGCCGTCGATCCTGCCGCGGTACGGGACGAACTCGCCGAGCTGCTCCCGGCCTATCTGGTCCCCGCGACCTTCACGGTCCTCGACGCGATACCGGTCACCCCCAACGGAAAGACCGACCGCAAGGCGCTGCCGGACCCGGTCGCCGCGGAGGAAAGCTCCGGCACCGCACCGCGCAACGCGCGCGAGAGCGCCCTGTGCGCGCTCTTCGCCCAGGTGCTCAAGACCGAACGCGTCAACATCGACGACAACTTCTTCGACCTGGGCGGACACTCTCTCCAAGTGGCCCGCCTGGTGCTGCTGATCCGTTCCGGGCTCGGCGTCGAGTGCGGCGTCGAGACGGTTTTCGACGCGCCGACCGTACGCGAGCTGACCGCACGCCTCACGGGCGAGGCGGGCACGGCGGACGCGTCCACCGGGCCGGTGCCCGTACCGCGCGACGGCGACCTGGAACTCTCTTTCGCCCAGCGGCGGTTGTGGTTCATCGGCCGCCTCGACGGGCCGAGCGCCGCCTACCACATCCCCCTCGTCCTCACCCTGGACGGCGCCCTGGACGGCGGCGCGCTGGAAGCCGCGCTCGGCGACCTCACCGACCGCCACGAGAGCCTGCGCACCCTCTACCGGGAGCGGGCCGGCGTGCCGGTCCAGCACATTGTCGACGCGGGCCCCGCGTCCCGGCCGCGGCTGTCGCTCGCAGACTCCGACGACGACCGGCTGTACGACGAGCTCACCGCGGCCGTGGCCCGGCCCTTCGACCTCGCCTCCGAACCCCCACTGCGCGCCACGCTGTTCTCCCTCGCCCCCGACCGGCACGTGCTGCTCCTGTTGCTGCACCACATCGCGGCCGACGCCGAGTCGTTCGGTCCGCTGCTGCGCGACCTGACCGCCGCATACACGGCGCGCCGGGACGGACACGCGCCGGACCTCGCCCCGCTGCCCGTGCAGTACGCCGACTACGCCGTCTGGCAGCGCCGCGCCCTCGGCGACGAGACGGACCCCGACAGCGTCGTCGCCAGGCAGGCCGACTTCTGGAAGCGGGCACTGGCCGGGCTGCCGGACCACATCGACCTGCCCTTCGACCGGCCGCACTCGGCCGGCGCGGGCGCCGTGCCCTCGGGACACCTGGTGCTCCGCCTGGACGCGGAGCCGCACCGCCGTATCGCCAAGCTCGCCCGGGCCACCGGCGCCAGCACGTTCATGGTGCTCCAGACCGCGCTTGCGGTCACGCTGAGCAGGCACGGCGCGGGTGACGACATCGCAGTCGGCGCCCCGGTGGCCAGCCGTCCCGACGAGGCCCTGGCCGACCTGGTCGGCTTCTTCGCCAACACGGTGGTGCTGCGCACCGACACCTCCGGCGACCCCACCTTCCGTGAACTGCTCGCGCGGACACGGGAGTTCTCGCTCGCCGCCTACGACCACCAGGACCTGCCGTTCGAGCGGCTCGTCGAGACCCTCAACCCGGCGCGCTCGATGTCCCGGCACCCGCTCTTCCAGGTGATGCTGTCGATGGACAGCTCCCGGCGCGCGCTGCCGTCCGTCGCCGGACTGGAGCTGGGGCTGCTCGACCTGCCCGCGGGCAACGCGAAGTTCGATCTGTCGCTCAACGTCCGCGAGGCTCTCACCGCCGACGGCGCCGCGGACGGCCTGCTGATCGCCCTGGAGTACCGGGCCGACGTCTTCGAACAGGCCACCGCCGAAGCCCTGTTGGCCAGGTACGGCCGGCTGCTGAGGGCCTTCGCCGCCGACCCGGACACCCGGATCGGCCGTGTCCCCCTCCTTGACGCACAGGAGCACCGGCGTCTGCTGCGGGAGTGGAACGAGACCGCCGCGGCCGAGTCCCTCCACGACGTGGTCGCCCGCGTCCGGTCGCTGGCCGCCCAACAGCCGTCCGCCGTCGCGGTCACCGACGAGGACGGCGACCTCACCTACCGAGAACTCGTCGACCACACCGACAACCTGGCCGCCCGCATCCAGGAGTCGGGCGCCGCTCCCGAGACGCTCGTCGCGGTCCTCGCCGACCGCGGCCGTCTGCCCGTCGTCGGGTTCCTGGCCGCCCTCGCGGCCTCGGCCGCGTACCTCCCGCTGGACACCGACGCGCCGGCCGAACGCTCGGCCGAACTGCTGACCGACGCGGACGCGCCCCTGCTGCTGGCCGGCCCGGAGCACGGCGACCTCGCCGACGCCATCGCGGCGGCCGCCGGACGCCCGGTGACGGTCCTGCGGATCGGGGAGCCCGGCATCGCGCGCCCGGCACGACCGGCGGCCCCGGTCGCCGACCAGCTGGCGTACACCATCTTCACCTCGGGTTCCACGGGCCGCCCCAAGGGCGCGATGGTGCACCACCGCGGCATGAACAACCACCTGCTGGCCAAGGTCGGGGACCTCGGCCTCACCGCGACGGACACCGTCGTGCAGAACGCCCCGCTGACCTTCGACATCTCCATCTGGCAGATGATCTCCCCGCTGCTCGTCGGCGGTCGGACGTTCGCCGTGGGCAGGGCGGTCGCGGCGGACCCGGACGAGCTCTTCCGGTGGGTGGTCCGCGAGCGGGCGACCGTCCTGGAAGTGGTGCCCTCGCTGCTGCGCGCCGCGCTGGAGGCCTGGGACGAGGACACCCCCGTACCCGCTCTGCCGGATCTGCGGTGGCTGGTCGTCACCGGCGAGGAGCTGCCCGGCGAGCTGTGCCGCCGCTGGTGCGCCCGCTTCCCGGCGATCCCGGTCGTCAACGCCTATGGCCCCACCGAGTGTTCGGACGACGTCACCCACGCTGTCATCACCCGCGACCAGGGAGCCGGGCGCACGACCGCGCCGATCGGCCGGGCGATCCGCAACACCCGCCTGTACGTGCTCAGCGACGAGCTCCAGCCCGTACCGGTCGGCGTGGTGGGCGACCTGTACGTCGCGGGCGTCGGCGTGGGGCGCGGCTATCTCGGTGACCCGGCCAGGACCGCGCACACCTTCGTGGCCGACCCGTACGGGACCGGGGGCGGCAGGCTGTACCGCACCGGAGACCGGGTGCGGTATCTGCCGGACGGACAGCTGGAGTTCCTCGGCCGCCGGGACAACCAGGTAAAGATCCGGGGCCGGCGCATCGAGCTCGGCGAGGTCGAGGCGCGGCTGCGCGAACAGCCCGGGGTGAAGGACGCCGTCGCCACTGTGACGACGGGCCCCGGCGGCCTCCCGCGGCTCGTCGCCCACGTGGTGGGGGACGCGGACCCCCGGGCGGTTCGCGAGGCGCTGGCCCGCGCGCTGCCCGACCACCTGGTGCCCTCGGCGGTGCACGCCCTGGAGGCCATACCGCTCACCCCCAACGGGAAGACCGACCGCAAGGCGCTGGCGACACCCGAGGAGCCCGGCGGGCCGGCCACGGCGGGCCGGGCCCCGCGGACCGCGCAGGAAGAGCTGCTGTGCATGCTGTTCGCCGACGTCCTCGGCGTCGGCCGGGTCGGGGTGGACGACAACTTCTTCGAGCTGGGCGGACATTCGCTGCTCGCCACTCGCCTGATGTCCCGGATCCGCTCGGTGCTCGGCCTGGAGGCACGGGTCGCCGCGGTCTTCGAGGCGCCGACCCCGGCCGCCCTGGCGGCGCGCCTCATGGCCACCGGCCGGCCCCGCCCGGGCCTGGTGCGCCGCGACCGGCCCGAGGCGCTGCCGCTGTCGCACGTCCAGCGTGGGCTGTGGTTCATCAACCGGCTGGAGACCACGCAGGGCACCTACAACATCCCGTTCGTGGTGCGCCTGACCGGTGAACTGGACACGCGGGCGCTCGAAGCGGCGTTCGCCGCGGTGGTGGCCCGGCACGAGAGTCTGCGGACCGTCTTCCCGGAGGTCGACGGCGAACCCCGCCAGGTCGTCCTCGACCTCGCCGCGGCCGCCCCGGCCCTGACCGTGGTCGACGCCGTGGGGCAGGACCCGGCCGCGCCGATCGCCCGGGCCGCAGGGGAGGGCTTCGACCTCGTCACGCAACCACCGCTGCGCACCACCCTGTTGAGGACCGGCGAGCGCGAGCACGTGCTGGTCGTCGTCGTGCACCACATCGCCGGCGACGGCTGGTCGTCGGCGCCGCTGGCCCGCGACCTGTCCGAGGCGTACGCAGCCGCCCTCGACGGCGAGACGCCCGCTTGGGAGCCCCTCCCGGTGCAGTACGCCGACTACGTCCTGTGGCAGAACGAGCTGCTCGGTGACGATTCAGATCCGGACAGTCTCATCAGTCGTCAACTCGCCTATTGGACCGCAAAGTTGGCAAACCTGCCGGAGGAACTGCCGCTGCCCTTCGACCGGTCGCGGCCGGTCGGGACCGGACTGCCGGGCGGCCGCGTCCCCTTCCGGCTGACCGCCGGAACGCACCGCGCGCTGCTCCGGCTGGCCCGGGAGCGCGGCGCCACCCCGTTCATGGTCCTGCACACCGCGCTCACGGCGCTGCTGTCCCGGCTCGGCGCCGGTACCGACATCCCGGTGGGCACCTCCGTGCACGGCCGCGGCGAGGAAGCCCTCGACCCTCTCGTCGGCTACTTCATCAACTCCCTGGTGCTGCGCGTGGACAGCGCGGGCGACCCCACCTTCGAGGAGCTCCTGGAGCGGGTCCGGCAGGCCGACGTCGCCGCCTTCGCCCACCAGGACCTGCCCTTCGAGCGGCTGGTCGCGGCCCTCAACCCGCGGCGCGTGCTCAACCGGCACCCGCTCTTCCAGGTGAAGCTGCTGCTGCAGAACCTGACCCGCGCCGACTTCACGCTGCCCGAACTGGCCGCCGAGGCGCTGGACCACGACCCCGACATGGCCAAGACCGACCTCCAGTTCAGCCTCTCCGAGACCTTCGACGGGCACGGCGAACCCGCCGGTGTCGAAGGGTCGGTGGGCTACTCGGCCGACCTGTTCGACCGGTCCACGGTGGAGTCGTTCGCGTCCCGCCTGGTCCGCCTCCTGGAGGCCGCCCTTGCCGACCCCGGCAGCCGGCTCGGCGCCCTCGACGTCCTTGACCCGGCCGAGCGGCACGAACTCCTGGTGACCCGCAACGACACCGCCCATCAGGTGCCGGACACCACGCTGGCGCAGCTGTTCCAGGAGCGTGCGGCGCTCGCCCCGGACGCCCCCGCCGTCGTCGACGGCACGCTCCGCCTGACGTACGCCCAGCTCGACGCGCGCGCCAACCGGCTCGCCCGGCTGCTGGCCGAGCGGGGCGCGGGAACCGAGACGCTGATCGCCCTCGCGCTGCCGCGGTCGGCCGACGCGGTGGCCGCGATGCTGGCCGTGGGCAAGGCCGGCGCCGCGTATCTGCCGCTCGACGCGGACCAGCCGGGTACCCGGCTGGCCGCGGTGCTCGCGGACGCCCGGCCCGCCCTCCTGGTGACCTCGACCGGGACACTGGCCGGCACCCCCGCGCTGGCCGAGGCGGACCTCCCGCTGCTGCTCCTGGACACGGACGACACGGTCGCCGCGCTGTCCGGGCGGCCCGCCGACCCGCCGCGGGTGAACGGCCGGGCGGATGACGCCGCGTACGTCATCTACACCTCGGGCTCCACCGGCCGCCCCAAGGGCGTCGTGGTCGAACAGCGCTCCCTGGTCAACTACGCGCTGCACTGCGTGGCCCGGTACCCGGGCCTCGCCGGGCGGACCCTGCTGCACTCGCCGCTCTCCTTCGACCTCGGACTCACTGCTCTGTACGGCACGCTGCTCGCCGGCGGCTGCCTGTACGTCGCCGACCTCGACGAGCGGCTGGACGTGCCGGGCGGCCTCACCTTCGCCAAGGTCACCCCGTCGCACCTGCCCATCCTGGAGACGCTGCCGGAGGTTTTCGTGCCCACCGCCCAACTCGTCGTCGGCGGCGAGGCGTTGCGCGCCGACCAGCTGACCGCGTGGCGCGTCGCGCACCCCGAGGCGGACGTCGTCAACCACTACGGCCCGACCGAGACCACCGTGGGCTGCCTGGACCACCACATCCCGGCGGGGACACCTCTCGCTGACGGTTCTGTGGTGGTGGGTGGTCCTTTGTGGAATACGCGGGTGTATGTGCTGGATGGTGGTTTGGGTGTGGTGCCGTTCGGTGTGGTGGGTGAGTTGTATGTGGG
>NZ_BMRN01000052.1 GCF_014648655.1 Streptomyces atratus | reverse complement strand
CGCCCCGCGACCGGACTGCCGATCGGGATGTCCGTCCCCGCACCCAACCGCGTGTACAACGCGGCAAGGCCCGCCTGAAGCACCATGAACAGACTGGTGCCGGTGCGCCGCGCCAACTCCACCAAAGCCGCATGCAGTTCGGCTTCGATCCGGACGTCCAGCAGGTCGCCGCGGTACGACATGGCAGCCGGACGCGGCCGGTCGACCGGCAAATGCACCTGGTCGGGCAGCCCGGCCAGCGCCTCGGTCCAGTAGGCGACCTGGCGCGCGAACACACTGTCCGTGTCGTGCTCGTCGCCGAGCACCTCGTGCTGCCACAGGGTGTAGTCGCCGTACGTCACCGGCAGCGGAGGCCAATCGGGCTTCCCACCGCACCGCCGGGCGGCGTAGGCCGCGGCGAGGTCGCGGGCCAGCGGACCCATGGACCAGCCGTCACCGGCGATGTGGTGCATCACCACCAGCAGCACATGCTCCTGCGGTGCGAGCGCGAACAGCTCCGCCCGCAACGGCAGTTCCGACGTCAGGTCGAATGCCCGCACCGCCGCCTCGCGCAGCAGGGCAGGAACCTCCGCCTCGCCGACCGCACGCACCGCCAGCGGGACGGCGGCCTCGGCCGCGTCGAGCACCCGCTGGTGCGGAACGTCGGCGGTGAGCGGGAAGACCGTGCGCAGGGTCTCGTGCCGGGCCACCACATCGGCGAGCGCGGCACTCAGCGCGGCCTGGTCGAGACCGCCGGACAGCCGCAGGGCGAGCGGCATGTGGTAGGTGGCGCTCGGCGTCCCGAACTGCTGGAGGAACCAGAGTCGGCGCTGCGCGAACGACAGCGGCATGGGCTCGCGGCGAGGCTGGGGAACCAGGGCCTGCCGCGCGGTGCCGGCATCGGGCAGCCCGGCCGCCAGCCCGGCGGGCGTCGGCGTCCGGAACAGGCTGCGCAGTTCCAGCTCGACGCCGAGGGTCGCCCGGACCCGCGAGACCAGCCGGGTGGCGAGCAGGGAGTGCCCGCCCAGGTCGAAGAAGTCGTCGTCGACCCCGACCCGCGACGCGCCCAGCACCTCGGCGAACAACTCGCACAGGATCTGCTCCTGCGGCGTGCGCGGCGCGCGGCTGCTCCCGACCGTCCCCGGTTCGGGCGCGGGCAGCGCTGCACGGTCCAGCTTCCCGTTCACCGTCAGCGGCAGCACATCCAGCAACACGAACGCCGACGGCACCAAGTAGTCCGGCACTCGGTCGCGCAGATACGCCGCCAGCTCCGCAGCCGTCGCCCCGGTCTCGGCCGTGGGCACCACGTACGCGACGATCCGGGTCTCGCCCGGCCGGTCCGCCCGGGTGAGCACCGCAACCTGGGAGACACCCGGGTGCGCGGCCAGCTCGGCCTCGATCTCCCCCGGCTCGACCCGGAACCCGCGGAGCTTCACCTGGTGGTCCACCCGGCCCGCGAACTCCAGCTTGCCGTCGGCGCGCCAGCGGACCAGGTCACCGGTGCGGTACATCCGCGCGCCGGCCGGACCGTACGGGTTGGCGACGAATCGCGTGGCGGTGAGTCCGGGCCGGTTCAGGTAACCGCGGGCGAGTCCTGCCCCGGCGAGATACAGCTCGCCCGTCACGCCGGGGGCGACCGGACGCAAGGCCGAATCCAGCACGTACACCCGGCAGTTGGCGATCGGTCGGCCGATCGGCACCGGCAGCGGGCAGTCGGCGGGGTCGGCCGGCAGCGAGTAGGCGGTGATCACGTGGGTTTCGGCGGGGCCGTAGTGGTTGTGCAGCGCCCGGCCAGGCCGCCGGGTCTGGAAGCGGCGTACGGCTCCGCCCAGCCGCATCGCCTCGCCGGCCTGCGCGATCAGCCGCAGGTTCGGCAGTACCAGCCCGGCCTCCTCGGCGGCTTCGGCCAGCGCCTCGACCACCAGATTGGGCGCGAACAGCTCCTCTACCCCGTGCCGGTCCAGCCAGTGGGCGAACAACTCGGCACTGCGGCGCTGCTCCTCGGTCGGCACCACGAGGGTCTTGCCGTACAGCAGCGCGGAGAGCGTCTCCTGCACCGAGACGTCGAAGCTGATCGCGGTGAACTGCGCGGTACGCGTGCCAGGTTCACCACCGATGGCCCCGTGGTGCCACGCAAGCAGGTTCAGCAGCCCGGCGGCGGGCATCACCACGGCCTTGGGCCGGCCGGTGGAGCCCGAGGTGTAGATGACGTAGGCCGGGTGCCGCGTGTCCACGGCGACGGTCGGATCGTGCTCCGGCTGCTCCTCGGCCGGGGTGACGGCCGCGAGGTCGTCGAGCACCACAGCCGGTCGCGCGTCCTCCAGCATGTACGCGATGCGGGCGGCCGGGTAGTCCGGGTCGATCGGCAGGTACGCCGCGCCCGTCTTGAGGACCGCGAGGACGGCGACCACCAGCTCGGGGGAGCGCGGCAGTCGCAGGGCGACGACCTGCTCCGGTCCCGCCCCGCGCGCGATCAGCGAGTGCGCCAGACGGTTGGCTCTGCGGTTCAGTTCGTGGTAGGTCAGCGCGGTGTCCTCGAACACCACCGCCGGGGCCTGCGGGGTCGCCCGGACCCAGGCCTCGAACAAGGACGGCAGGCTGGCGACGGGAGCCGGGCACGCGGTGTCGTTGCGCACGACCAGCAGCTCGTGCCGTTCCTCGGCGGCAAGGACGTCGATCCGGCTCAGCGGCCGGTCCGGCTCTGCGACCACCGACGCCAGCAGGCGCAGCCACCGGGCGACCAGCGCCTCCACCGTGGCGTGGTCGAACAGGTCGGTGCTGTACTCGACCCTCCCGATGATGCCCTCGGCCGACCCGCCGGTGCCGCCGCGCTCCAGCAGGTGGATGGCGAGGTCGAACATCGCCGTGGGCGTCCGCACCAGTACGGTCTCGGCGCTCAGGCCGGGCAGGGCGAACTCGGTGCGGGGCACGTTCTGCAGCGCCAGCATGACCTGGAACAGGGGCTGGCGGGCGAGCGACCGGGCCGGGTTGAGGGCCTCGACGAGGTGCTCGAACGGCAGGTCCTGGTGCGCGTACGCGGCCAGCGCGTTCTCCCGGACCCGGCCCAGCAGCTCGGCAAAGGTCGGGTCGCCCGAGGTGTCGGTCCGCAGCACCAGGGTGTTGACGAAGAACCCGACGAGGTCGTCCAGGGCCTGGTCGGTCCGGCCCGCGATCAGGCTGCCGACCGGGATGTCCGTTCCCGCGCCGAGTTTGTCCAGCAGCGCCGCCAGCGCGGCCTGCAACACCATGTAGGCGCTGGCCCCGTGCTCCCGGCCCAGGCGGACCAGCCCGGCGTGCAGCTCGGCGTCCAGGTCGATCGCGAGGTGGCCGCCGGAGTAGGTGGGAGCGGACGCGCGGTGGCGGTCGGCAGGAAGCCGGATCTGTTCCGGCAGGTCCGCCAATGTCCGCGTCCAGTAGGCCGCCTGGCGGGCGAACAGGCTGTCCTGGTCGCCCGCGTCGCCGAGCAGCCGGTGCTGCCACAGGGTGTAGTCGGCGTACTGCACGGGCAGTTCCACCCACCGAGGTTCCTCGCCCCGTCGGCGCGCCGCGTACGCGGTGGCCAGGTCGGCCGACAACGGGCCCAGCGACCAGCCGTCACCGGCGATGTGGTGGACCACCACCAGCAGCAGGTGCTCGTCCGGCGCCGCCGCGAACAGCTCGGCGCGCAGCGGTGGTTCGGTGGCGAGGTCGAATCCGCGCGCCGCGGCCGCCGCCAGCAGCTCCGGCAGGTCCGTCTCGCCGGCCGGAGTGACCCGCAGCTTCGGCCGCACCGCCCCAGGGCCCAGCACTTGCTGGAACGGCACGCCGTCCGCCGCCGGGAAGATCGTGCGCAGGCTCTCGTGCCGGTCGACGACGTCGGCGAGCGCCTTCTCCAGAGCCACCCGATCCAGCGGCCCGGAGAGCCGCCACGCCAGCGGCATGTTGTAGATCGGTCCGGCGCCCTCCAGCTGGTGCAGGAACCAGAGCCGCCGCTGCGCGGACGACAGCGGTACCCGCTCCGGCCGCTCCGCCCGGTCCAGGGCGGGCCTGGCTCGGTCGGCGCCACCCAGAACGGCGGCCAGCCCAGCCACCGTCGGGGTTCGGAACAGGGTGTGCAGCGCCAGCTCGACGCCCAGGGCCGCCCGGGCCCGGGCCACCAGCCGGGTGGCCAGCAGGGAGTGTCCCCCCAGGTCGAAGAAGTTGTCGTCGACGCCGACCTGCGTCAGGCCCAGGACCTCGGCGAACAGCTCGGCCAGCACCTGCTCCTGCGGAGTGTGCGGCGCCCTGCCGACCCGCGATCCGGTGAACTCCGGCTCGGGCAGGGCACGCCGGTCGAGCTTACCGTTGGCGGTCAACGGCAGGGCGTCGAGGGCGACGAATGCGGCGGGCAGCATGTAGTCCGGCAGCCACTCGCGGAGGTGAGTGCGCAGTTCCTCCGGCCGAAGCTTGGCGCCGGTGGCGGGCACCAGGTAGGCGACCAGGCGGGTGTCCTCCGCCTGGTCCTTCCGGGCGATCACCGCGACCTGGCCGACCTGCGGGTGTTCGGCCAGCGCTGTCTCGATCTCGCCGAGTTCGATCCGGAAGCCGCGCACCTTCACCTGGTCGTCGGCGCGGCCGAGGTACTCCAACTGGCCGTCAGCGCGTCGGCGCACCAGGTCGCCGGTGCGGTACATGCGTTCACCTGCCGTGCCGAACGGGCAGGCAACGAACCGCCCCGCGGAGAGCCCGGGACGGTTCAGGTAGCCGCGCGCGAGCCCCGGGCCGGCGACGTACAGCTCCCCGGTCACCTCCGGTGGCACCAGGCCCAGCCGCTGGTCCAGCACATATGCCCGGAGCCCGGCGACGGCACGGCCGATCGGCGGCACGCCTGACCCCGGCGACAGCGGCTCGCTCATCGTCGCGATGACCGTCGTCTCGGTCGGACCGTACGCGTTGACCATCTGCCGCCCTGGCGCCCATCGCACGACCAGCTCCGGCGGGCACGCCTCACCCGCAACCGCCAACGTCGGCACGGCCACCGCGTCCGGCGACAGCGCCGCCAGCACGGACGGCGGCACCGTCGCATGGGTGAGCGCAAGGCTCGGGTCGGTCAGCGCGGAGACCGGCTCGGTCGCGGGTGCCGGCACAAGGGTGGCACCGGTGAGCAGGGCGCCGCACAGGTCCCACAGCGAGACGTCGAAGCTGGGCGAGGAGAACTGGAGCACCCGGCTGGCCGCGTCGATGCCGAGCCGTTCGACCTGCTCGGCCACCATTCCCCGCAGGCCCGCGTGGCTCACCACCACGCCCTTGGGCCGTCCGGTCGAGCCGGACGTATAGATCACGTACGCCGAGTGCCGGGCGTCCACCACGACGGCAGGATCGGTATCAGGCCGCTCGGACACGTCGGCCACCGTCGCCGGGTCGTCGACCACAACGGTCGGCCGTGCATCCTCCAGCATGAACGCGATCCGCGACTCCGGATACGCCGGATCCACCGGCAGATAGGCGGCTCCCGTCTTCAGGACGCCGAGGACGGCCACCACGAACTCCACCGACCGCGGCAATGCCACCGCCACGATCTGCTCCGCACCCACACCCCGCGCGATCAGCGCATGCGCGAACCGGTTCGCCCACGCATTCAGCTGACTGTACGTCAACTCCACGCCCTTGGAGGCCAGAGCAACGCCCTCGGGCGTCGCCGCCACCTGCGCCGCGAACATCTCCGGCAGGCTCGCGGCGACCGCCTCGCCCTCGACGGCGGGCAGCAGCTCGAAGCGCTCCTCGACGGACAGCAGATCGACGCGGCCGAGCCGCTGCCGCGGGTCGGCGACGGCCGCCCTCAGCAGTCGCATCCAGCGCGCGACCATCGTATCGACGGTGGTCGGATCGTACAGATCGCTCGCGAACTGGACGAACGCGTCGATCCCGTCCGGGGAGCCGTCTCCGGCGTGCCGCTCGGACAGCGAGAAGACCAGGTCGAACTTGGACGTGGTCGTGGTCAGCTCCACCTCGTCGACGCGCAGCCCGGGCGGGGCGAAGTCGGCCCGGGGCGCGTTCTGCAGCACCAGCATGACCTGGAACAGCGGGTGATGCGCCAGCGACCGCACCGGATTGAGGGCCTCTACGAGGTACTCGAACGGCAGGTCCTGGTTGGCGTACCCGGCCAGCGCGGTGTCCCGCACCCGGCCCAGCAGCTCGGCGAACGTCGGATCGCCCGAGGTGTCCGTGCGGAACACCAGGGTGTCGACGAAGTAGCCGACCAGCTCGTCGAGTGCCTGGTCGGTCCGGCCGGCGACCGGGCTGCCGACCGGGATGTCGTCGCCCGCGCCGAGCTTGCTCATCAGCGCCGCCAGCCCGGCTTGAAGCACCATGAACAGACTGGTCCCGTGCACACGGGCGAGTTCGCGCAGACCGCGGTGCAGCTCCGCGTCCAGCCCGGCGCGCACGAGGCCGCCCCGGTGCGAGGCGACCGCCGGGCGGGGCCGGTCGCCGGGCAGCCGGAGCTGCTCCGGCAGATCGGACAACTGCCTGGTCCAGTAGGCCGTCTGGCGGGCGAACAGGCTTTCCCGGTCGGCTGCGTCGCCGAGCAGCTCGTGCTGCCACAGGGTGTAGTCGGCGTACTGGACCGGCAGCTCCGCCCACTGTGGCTCCTCGCCGCGGCGGCGCGCCGCGTAGGCGGCGGTCAGGTCCTGCGTGAACGGGCCCAGCGACCAGCCGTCACCCGCGATGTGGTGAAGCACCACCTGGAGAACGTGCTCGTCCGGCGCGAGCTCGAACAGACCGACGCGCAGCGGCAGATCGACCGCCAGGTCGAACGGTCGGGCGTTCGCGGTCGCCAGCACGTCCGGCAGCCCGGCCTCGGTGGTCCGGCTCACATCCAGCCGCGGGCGGCCCGCCGCGACGTCCAGCACCTGCTGGTACGGCACGCCGTCCACCGCCGGGAAGACGGTGCGCAGGCTCTCGTGCCGGGTCGCCACGTCCGCCAGGGCGGCTGCCAGGGCCCGCCGGTCCAGGTTCCCGGACAGCCGCCATGCCAGGGAGATGTGATAGTTCGCGTCGGCACCCTCCAGCTGGTGCAGGAACCAGAGCCGCCGCTGCGCGAACGACAGCGGGATCCGTTCGGGACGCGGGTGGGGCACCAGGGTCGGCTGCGCCTGGCGGGCACCCGCCAGGGCGGAGGCCACGCCGGCCGGGGTCGGGGTCTCGAACAGGGTGCGCAGCTCCAGCTCCACTCCCAGGGTCGCGCGGACCCGGGCGGTCAGGCGGGTCGCCAGCAGCGAGTGCCCGCCCAGATCGAAGAAGCTGTCCTCGACACCGGCCTCGGCCACCCCGAGGACCTCGGCGAACAGCTCGCACAGGATCTGCTCCTGCGGCGTACGCGGCGCGCGGCCGGTGTTCGTCGGAGCGAGGTCGGGTGCGGGCAGCGCACGTCGGTCCAGCTTGCCGTTGGCGGTCAGCGGCAGGCTTTCCAGGGTGACGAACGCGGCCGGCACCATGTACTCCGGCAGCCGCTCCCGCAGGTGCTCGCGCAGTTCGGCCGAACGCGGGGCGGCACCCGGGGCGGCCACCAGGTACGCGACCAGCCGGGTGTCGTCGGCCCGGTCCTGCCGCGCCAGGACGGTGGCCTGGGTGACTCCGGGGTGCGCGGCGAGCGCGGCCTCGATCTCGCCGAGTTCGATCCGGAAGCCGCGAACCTTCACCTGGTCGTCGGCCCGGCCCACGAACCGCAGGCTGCCGTCCGCACACCGGCGCACGACGTCGCCGCTGCGGTACATGCGCGCACCGGCCGGCCCGAACGGGTCGGCCACGAAGCGCCCGGCGGTCAGACCGGGCCGGTTCAGGTACCCCCGGGCCAGCCCGGCGCCCGCGACGTACAGCTCGCCGGGCACGCCCGGCGGCACCGGCCGCAGGTGGGCGTCCAACACGTACGTACGCAGGCCCGGGATGGCCGCGCCGACCTGGCCGGCGGCGCCGGACCGGTCGAGCGCGGCGTAGGTCACGTGCACGGTGGTCTCGGTGATGCCGTACATGTTGACCAGCAGCGGCGCGTTGTCCGGGTGTCGCTCGTACCAGCTCGTCAGCCGGATGTGCTCCAGCGCCTCTCCACCGAACACCACGGTGCGCAGGGCGAGCGAACGGCCGGTCTCCGGTGCCTCCTCGTCCGCTTGCATCAGCTGGTAGAAGGCGGACGGGGTCTGGTTGAGCACCGTCACCCGCTCACGTGCGAGGAGCTCCAGGAAGCGGTGGGGCGAGCGGCTGGTCTCGTGGTCCACGACCACCAGACGGCCGCCGTACAGCAGCGGGCCCCACAGCTCCCACACCGAGAAGTCGAAGGCGTAGGAGTGGAAGAGGGTCCAGACGTCCTTGGCGGAGAAGTCGAACAGCTCCTGGGTGGTGCCGAACAGCCGCACCACGTTCCGGTGCGGGACCACGACGCCCTTGGGGTTGCCGGTGGACCCGGAGGTGTAGATGACGTAGGCGGGGTGGCCTGGATCGAGGGGGATCTCCGGGTCGGTGTCCGGCAGCCCGTCCAGGTCGGCGGCGTCCAGCAGGAGCCGTTCCACCGGCTCTGCGCCCGGCAGTTCACCGATTCCACCCGTCGTCACGAGCAACGACGGCCGGGCGTCCTGAAGCAGGTAGGCGATCCGGGCGGCCGGGTACTGCGGGTCCACCGGAACGTAGGCGGCTCCCGCCTTGAGGACCGCGAGGACCGCCACTACCAGCTCGGCCGAGCGCGGCAGGGCCAGCGCCACCAGCTGCTCCGGTCCCACGCCCCGGGCGATCAGGGCGTGCGCAAGCTGGTTGGCTCGGGCGTTCAACTCGCAGTATTTCAGGGTGACTTCGCCGCTCACCACTGCGACCGCCGCCGGGTTCGCCCGTACCTGCTGCTCGAAGAGCGTGGTGATGCCGCTCTCCGGCAACTCCCCGCTCCGGTCGGCGACGGCCGGCAGCAGCGCGCGGAGCTCGTCGGCGGACAGCACGTCCACTTGGCCGATCGGCCGACCGGGGGCGGCCACCACGGCGCGGAGCAGCCGCAGCCACCGATCGACGATCCCCTCCACGGTGGCTGCGTCGAACAGGTCGGTGCTGTACTCCACCAGGCCCGACAGCCCGTCCTCATCGGGCTGTTCGGCCAGCATGAAGGTCAGGTCGCACTTGGCCGTCCCGGTGTGCACCAGGTCTGCTTCCACCCGCAGCCGCGGCAGGTCGAACGTGCCGAGCGGAGCGTTCTGCAACGCGAGCATGGTCTGGAACAGGGGGTGGTGCGCCAGCGACCGGGTCGGGTTCAACGCCTCTACGAGGTGCTCGAACGGCACGTCCTGGTGCGCGTACGCGGCCAGCGCGTCGGCGCGCGCCCGGCCCAGCAGTTCGGTGAACGACGGGTCGCCGGAGAGGTCGGTACGCAGCACCAGGGTGTTGACGAAGAAGCCGACCAGGTCGTCCACGGCCTCGTCGGTGCGTCCGGCGATCGGCGTGCCGATCGGGACGTCGGTGCCCGCGCCGAGCTTGCCCAGCAGGGCGGCCAGCCCGGCCTGGAGCACCATGAAGAGGCTGGCTCCGCCGTCACGGGCGAGCGCGCGCAGGCCCTGGTGCAGTTCGGCGTCGATCCACACCGGCAGATGGGCGCCCCGGTGGGACATCGCCGTCGGCCTGGGCCGGTCGAACGGCATCTCGACCTGCTCGGGCAGGTCCGCCAACTGCTTCCGCCAGTAGGCCAGTTGACCGCTCAGCAGGCTGTCCGGGTCAGTACCTTCCCCGAGCAGCTCCCGCTGCCAGAGGGCGTAGTCGGCATACTGGACCGGCAGCGGAGACCACTCCGGCTTCGCCCCCTCGGACCGGGCCGCGTAGGCGGTCGCCAGGTCCCGTGAGAGTGGTCCCATCGACCAGCCGTCACCGGCGATGTGATGCACCACCAGCAGCAGCACGTGCTCGTCGGTTCCCAGTTGGAACAGTTCGGCGTGCAGCGGCGGTCCCTCGGAGAGCTCGAAGCCGTGCCGGGCCGCCGCCACCAGCCGATCCGGCAGGTCGCCCTCGCCGACCTCGGTCACCCGCAGTCGCGGCCGTGCCGCCTCCAGGTCCATCACCCGCTGGCACGGCACCCCGTCGACCACGGGGAAGGCGGTGCGCAGGCTCTCGTGCCGCTCGACCACGTCCGCCAGAGCGGCTTCCAGGGCCCGCTGGTCCAGGTCGCCGGACAGCCGCAGCGCCAGTGGGATGTTGTATGTGGCGCTCGGGCCCTCCATGCGGTGCAGGAACCACAACCGGCGTTGCGCGAAGGACAGCGGGATCGCCTCGGGCCGCTCGCACCGCCCCGGCGCCGGCCGCGCCCGGCCCGCGCCGTCCACCGCCGCCGCCAGTTCCGCCACCGTCGGTGCGTCGAACAGGTCACTCAGCCTCAGCTCCACGCCCAGCACCGACCGTGCCCTGGCGACCAGCCGGGTGGCCAGCAGCGAATGCCCGCCGAGGTCGAAGAAGCTGTCGTCCGGCCCGGCCACGGCCACCCCGAGCACCTCGGCGAACAGCCCGGCCAGTAGGTGTTCGGTTGCGGTGCGCGGTGCGCGGCCCGGGGCGGCCGAGGCTTGCTCGGGGGCCGGAAGGGCCCGTCGGTCGAGCTTCCGGTTCGGCGTCAGCGGCAGTGCGTCCAGCATCATGAACGCGGTGGGCACCATGTACTCCGGCAGTTGCTCGCGCAGGTGCTCGCGCAGCGCGGGCACGGCCACCGTGGTGCCGGGTGCCGGAACGAAGTAGGCGACCAGCCGAGTGTCCTCTTCAGTACGCACCACAACGGCGGCCTGCGCGACCTGCGGGTGCTCGACAAGCACGGCCTCGATCTCGCCGAGTTCGATCCGGAACCCCCGGACCTTGACCTGGTCGTCGGTACGGCCGAGGAACTCCAGGTTCCCGTCCAAGCCCCACCGCACCAGATCGCCGGTGCGGTACATCCGGGAGCCGGCCGGCCCGAACGGGTCGGCCACGAAACGCTCGGCGGTCAGACCCGGCCGGTTCAGGTAGCCCCGTGCCAGGCCTGCGCCGGCGATGTACAGCTCACCCGCCTCGCCCGTGGGCATCGGCCGCAGCGCGCCGTCCAGCACATGGAGCCGGGTGTTGCCGACCGGCCGGCCGATCACCGGGCTCCGGCTCGACTCCAGCGGCGCGACGACCGAGTTCACCGTGCACTCGGACGGCCCGTAGAGGTTCACACAGGACACCCCGTCGGCCGCGCGCAGCCGCTCCCACAGCTGATCCGGGACGGCCTCCCCGCCTGCTGCGACCATCACGGGACACCGCGGATCGTCCAACATCCCCTGCGCGACCAGAACTTGGAGGTACGACGGGGTGGCCTCGACGAAGTCGAGGCGGCAGCGCCCGGCGTAGTCGACGAAGGCGTCCGGGTCGGTCCAGGTCGCCTGATCCAGGACGTGCAGCTCGTGGCCCGCGAACAGGCTGAGCAACTGGTTCCAGGACGCGTCGAACGAAACCGATGTGGTGAGGGCCACGCGGAGCCGGCGCCGTTCCACCAGCAGGGGCGGGTACAGTGCCCGCTGCTGGTCGGCGAACAGGTTGAGCAGGCCGCCGTATGTCGGCACCACGCCCTTGGGACGGCCGGTGGAACCGGAGGTGTAGATGATGTAGGCCGGATGCTCCGGTTCCACGACCACCTCAGGATCCGCTGCCGGGCAACCCGCCACCATGGCCGCGGTCTCCGGGGCGTCGACCACCAGCCGCTCGGCGGAACCGGCCTCGGGCAACCGGTCGCAAGTGCGGGAGTCGGTCACCACCAGGACCGGCCGAGCGTCGTCGAGCATGTACCCGATCCGGGCGGCGGGGTACTCCGGATCGACCGGAACACAGGCGGCTCCGGCCTTGAGCACCGCAAGGATGGCCACCACCAGTTCCGCCGAGCGCGGCAGGGCCACCGCGACCAGCCGCTCCGGCCCGGCCCCGCAGGCGATCAGGGCATGCGCCAGCCGGTTCGCCCGCGCGTCCAGCTCCGCATACGTAAGCGACGCGTCCGGCCCCACCACCGCGACCGCGTCCGGCGTCGCCCGCACTTGCGCCCGGAACACCTCCGGCAGGCTCTCGGCGGAGGCCTGGGCCACCGGACCGGCGCCCAGCGCCAGCAGCTCACGCTCCTCGTCCGCGGCGAGCAGACCGATCCGGCCGACCGGCTCCTGCGGGCCGCAGTCCGCGACGGTGTCCAGCAGCGTGATCAGCCGTCTTTGGTGGACGGCGAGTTCGTCGTCGCTCCAGGTCTGGGGCGCACCCTTGAGTTCGACCCGGAGTTCGTTGTCTCCCCGTCGGCCCGTAATCCAGAGGGCCAGCCCGGTGGTCGGTTCCGGGAGCAGGTAGCGCAACGTGGCGGGGTGCCCGGCGAAGCTCGGCGCGGAGTCGAAGACCAAGATGTTGACGACGAGGGGGAACGCTGCCCCGGGGGGACCGGGAAAACCGAGGTCCCGGAACAGGTCCTCGCTGCGGTAACGCTGGTGCGCGAGGGCCGCGTCGGCCTCCCGTGCCGCCTCGGCGACCAAGTCCTGCCACCGCATGTCCGGTCGCATTGGCAGGCGCAGGGGCACCACGTTCGCCATCGTGCCGGGCGTGGACAGCAAGGCGCGTTCGGCCCCCTCGCGCCCGGTGACGGGAAGGCCGATCAGAACGTCCCGGTCCCCGGTGAGCCGGTGCGCGTAGAGAGCCGCCGCCGCGATCAGCAGGCGGGACCAGTGGACTTCGGTATGCGCTCCCCCCGCTCGCAGCGCGTCCACGCGGAGCACCGCCGGTTCCACCGAGGAGCGCAGCCCGCTCCCGCCACGCGAAGCTCGGCCGGTGAACTGAGTGGGTTCCGGCCGGTCGGCGAACCGCTCCATCCAGTACGACCGGTCGGAGGCGCACTGCCCCGAGGCGCGGTAGTCGGCCTCACTGCGGAGCAGGTCGTCCAGCGAACGGAGCGGCGACGGCGGAACCGGGCCGCCCGAGGCCAGCGCCGTGTACATCCGCGTGACGCGCCGCCGGACGAGGGAGAGGCCGAACCCGTCCATCACCAGGTGGTGGTGGTTCTGGTACAGGAGGTGGTGCACCGGCGAGAGGCTGATCAGTGCGAAGCTGAAGAGCGGATCGCGGGTGAGGTCCAGCGGACGCATCCGGTCCCGGGCCATCCATGCCAGGGCCGCCGCCCGGGGTTCGGGCTCCGAGCTCAGGTCGAGCCGGGTCGGTTCCCAGTCCCATGCCGCACGGACGACCTGGCGTGGCTCCTGCCCGTCGTGGACGAAGGTCACGTGCAGCGCATCGATCTCGTCGACGACCCGGCGCAGCGCGGTCTCGACGAGCTCGGCGTCAACCGGGCCGTGGACCTCCAGGTATTCGCCGATGCGGTAGGCGTCGAGCGCTGTCCGCGTGCGCTGCTCGGCGAGCCAGATCTCACGCTGGGCCGCCGTCAGGGGAAAGGAGTCGCCATCGCGACGGGACATGGGGGTACCTCCAGGAGTGTGAGCAGGCGTGTACGCAGGGCGCGCCGAGACGCGCCGACCGCGGTGACGTCACGCGGTCGGCGGTCGGATGGCGCGGCAGTTGCGGTCAGGCGGCGAGTTCGCCGGCCTGGAGCTGCCAGAGGGATGCGTAGAGTCCGTGCTGGGCGAGGAGTTCGTCGTGGGTGCCCTGCTCGGCCACGACTCCGCCCTTGTCCATGACGTAGATCCGGTTGGCGTGGCGGACCGTGGAGAGCCGATGGGCGATGATCACCATGGTCCGGTCGGCCGCGAAGACGCGGAGCGTGCGCTGGATGGCGGCCTCGGTCTCGTTGTCCACGGCGGAGGTTGCTTCGTCGAGGACAACGACCGGCGCGTCCTTGAGGATCGCGCGCGCCAGCGCGATCCGTTGCCGCTGCCCGCCCGAGAGGGCGGCTCCGCGTTCGCCGATCACCGTGTCGTAGCCGTCCGGCAGCGTCGCGATGAAGGTGTGTGACTCGGCCATCATGGCCGCCTCGACCACGGCCTCGTCGGAGGCGCCGAAGCTGCCGTAGCGGATGTTGTCGGCGATGGTGCCGTCGAAGAGGAAGGGGTCCTGGGCGACGAACCCGATCGCGTGGCGCAGATCGTGCCGCGGCAAGTCGCGCACATTTCGCCCGTCAAGCAGCACGCTGCCGAACTCCGCGTCCTGGAATCGCATCAGCAGCTTGGCGATCGTCGTCTTGCCGGAGCCGGTGGCGCCGACAAGGGCGGTGACCTGCCCGGCGGGGATGGTCAACGAGAGGTCCTCCAGCGCCGGCGGCCGACCGGGGTAGGCGAAGGTCACGTTGTCGAGGACGATCTCCCCGTGCACCTTCTCGACGTCGAGCGGTTCGCCGGTGCCGTCGGTCTCGACGGGCAGGGCGCGCAGCCGCTGGACCCGGTCGTAGGCGGTGATCGTGCGCTGGTACTGGTCGACGATGCCGCCGAGCCGGTTCATCCGCAGCAGCACCATCTGGGGCAGCCCGATCAGTGGACTGAACACCTCGAACGACAGGCTGCCGTTGAGCACCGACCGGCCGCCGATCAACAGGGTGCCGGCCATCGAGCTGGTCGTGCAGACCCGGACGATCTCGGCGTGGCGGATCGTGCTCCGGTCGGTCTGCTGGTTGCTCTCCTGAGCCTCCCCGCTCAGCCGGTCGATGCGCTCGGCCTCGTAGTCCTCGGTGCAGAAGCTCTTGACGGTGGCGCCGGCCTCCAGCGTGTTCACCAACTGGCTGTGCAGCCTGGCGCGGTGCTCGCCGGAGACGGCGTAGTCGGCCGCGACTTTGTCCTGGTAGCGGACGGACAGCCAGGCGATGACCGGGATGGGCAGGAACGCGATCCAGGCGATCTGCGGTGCCAGCAGCAGGAACAGCGGCACCAGGAGGACCAGGCTGGTGCCCAGTTGCAGCAGGTCGTTGGCCGAGGTGGCGAAGAAGGTGCCCAGCTGGCGGACGTCGTCGGTGAGCGCGCCGGCGATCCGGGTGGTCCGTTCGCCCTCCAGGTGCCGCAGTTCGAGGTGCTGCACGTGAGCGTACGTCCGGTTGCGCCAGTCGTGCTCGATGTCCTGGCCGAGCTGGCGCCACTGGAGGTTCGAGGAGTAAGAGAGGGCTGCCACGGCGGCACAGGCTGCTGCCACCAACCCTGCCAAGCCCCATAGTTGCGCGGACGCGGTAGTCAGGCCGAAGCGGACGAGCGGCGCGGCCTCGCCCTTGATGAGGACCAGCGCGGTCCAGCCGAGGAAGGTACCGAGCGCCATCTCCGAGACCTGACAGGCGACCGACAGCGCGGAGGCGTGGTAGAGCTGCCGGCGGTGCGGCTCGACGATCTCCAGCAGTGGGTGTCGTTCAGCTCCTGTTCCGGGCAGGTCCCGGGTCACGTCGACCGCTCTGCGCCAGGCCGTCCGGACAACGGCCGCGGTCGCCGCCGCCACTCCGCCCAGCGCCACCAGCTGCTTGCTGAGCGCCGACCCGCGGATCAGGGCGATGCCTGCCGCCACCCCACCTCCGACGGCGAGCACGGGGCGCACAACGCCGCGATCCGCGCGCGAGGCGGGCTCGGCGGCGGGCCGTGCCGGGGCCGGACGCCCCGCTCCGGCCGAGCCCTCCACGACCAGGGTGACGGCTCTGCGGACGAGCCGGCCAACGTCCGCGGCTTTCACCCGCGCATCGTGCCGGACGAGGACCCCGCCGGTGATCGGGTTGGCCTGCGCCTCGGTGATGCCGGGAAGGCCTCGCAGGGTCGCGGCGAGGACTTCGGCCGCCTGAGGCCGTCCGAGAACCAGCTTGACGTCCCAGCGCTGACGGCCCGGAATGACCGAACGCGGCCGCACGTCCAAATCCACGGAGCGATATCCGGCTGCGGCACCCAGCAGAGATGGCATGTGTACGATCACCTGTTTTTGAAGGTCGCAAAAGCCGTCACCAGCACGACGGATCAATGCGAAAGAGCGGAATATCTGGGGAAATCGATGCGTCCGACAGGTCCGCGGCGGACCGTCACTCGGGCGCATTTCTCCGAGCCCGGGTGGCAGCCGGGCCGCCGGGCAAACCGTCAGCGCGGCTTGCCGGCGCCGACGCTCGCGCGGATCTTCGGGGCCCTCGCCTCGCCCTCAGCCTTGGCGGCGGCCTCGTCCTGCGCGCCCTTCGGGGCGCTGCTCTCCGAGGCCTGCTGACCGTCACCCGAACGGGCTTCGACGTCACCGGCCGCGATCTGCGCCGCCACCATCTCGGCGGCCACCTCGGCCGCAAGGTCGTGGATGTTCTCTCCGGCCTCAAGGGTCGCCTTCTTCACCTCAACGGCGAGACCGACGGATGCCTTGACGACGCCGCGCATCAGCGGCTTGAGGAGACGCCGGGCCAGTGGAGCGGCGATGAGGCCGAACAGGAAGGGCGGTACTACGGGCGGCATGATGCTCCATCCTCGCTACGCATACGTATGACAGGGACCTCGGGCACTGCGCACACCGAAACGGTGCACAGATGCGCGGACGGAGCACCCATTTCAAGAATTCACTTTCCCTGCTGGGTCGAATTCCTCGTCGATGGGGTCCAGCACCCGCTCTTCCGCCACCGTAGTGGAGCCATGTGCATCGAGGCCAAATTGTTTCGACCGGGTTCACTCATGTGAGTGCTCTTGATCTTCCCGAGCAACATTGATTGTTGTACGCACACGCACCGAACGTTCTATTGGACCGATTTTCCTACATATTGATTACTGCCGAGTTCGCATTCACCCACCGCCGCAGGGCGGGAAACGGCAGCCCGCCCCCAAGCACGGCTTCGTGGAGCCAGACATGGAGCTTCCCGGGTTCGGTGGTGTCCGATGGGAGCTTGAACCTCACAGCGGCGGTGAGTTCGGCAACCCCCAGGCGCACTGCGTAGAAGTCACGCCGAGCGACGGGGCCACGTCAGGAGCAAGTGGACCTCTGTGGAGTTGATGAAGGCCGCGGACGCGCAGATGATTCCGTTGTTCCGTCAGATGCCGAAGAGCCCCGCCGGAGCAATCCGGCAGGGCTTCGTCGTCTTGCGCGCTCTCACGCAGACCTCACCAACTGTGCGGACTCCCCCGGACTGGAAGGCCCTGAACTGGCATTACGTGCCTGCCCTGGATCGGCTGGACGTCCCTGAACGGCCGTTACGACCTGTGCCAGGTGGGACCTCAACGCTCAAGGACAGTGGTCACCACCCCGTGCGGCCTGTCTCGCTATCCGTGACCGGATGCAGATGCCGTCGGAAGCATGGGCCCCTCCAGGGCGGCATGGGTGTCCATGCCGGCGGGCTGGGTGTCAGCGTTCCCCACGCCAGTGCAGAAGCCCGGCCTGGGGGTAATACGCACCACAAGCCCTCACGCTGCGGCTCGCCAACTCGGTACATTCTTCAGGCGTGCCACGACATGGTCGCGTCCGGCTTCGACCGCTTTATGGCGCCGGGTGGCAGCCAACCAGGAGTGGCGTTCATCGAAGTCGGCCACCAAGCAGCGCAGGGGGCGAAGGTCCATTCAAGCAAGGACCCGGCCCGGGGAACAGCATCGATCGTGATCCGGACCGACCTGCGCCTGTACGTCCGGCGGGACGGACTGGGAAGCCACGCCAAGGGCATCGAGGAATCCGCGGACCGCCACGGCAGGTGCGACGGGCGGCTCTCCCGAAGGGTCGAAGCCGCGCAGGTCCACATACAACTGACCGCCTGGGAAGCGGTCGAGGTTTTGGTGGGCCCAGTGCAGGACCAGGCAGGTCTTGCCGATGCCTCCGATGCCTCCGATAGCGGAGATCACTACCGACCCGCCCGGTTGGTCCGACAAGTCCAGCGCTTTGTCGAGTTCCGCGAGCTGCTGGTCCCGGCCGGTGAACCAGCGCGGAAAGGCGGGCAGCTGGCGAGGTGTCGGGACGTCGGCCCCGGTGCGCGGGGCGGGCTGTGGGCTGCGGGGCCGGACGAGCAAGTACCGGATCACCAGTGAGGACCCGCTGGTGCAACTGCTGCAAAGCAACGTACTCTCCACGCGCGACGGAGGTGATCTTCGGGTGCTGTCAGCGAGGTTTTTGCCCCAGAGCTGGGCCTTCTTTACGAAACCTCCGAGTGATCCTGAGTTCGTTCCCTACGTCGTGTCTGATGAGGGTGTCACCTATGCGGCGCGACTGCCGAATTCGCGCTCGGATAATCTCTACGGACTAACGCGACGCCAGCGTACGCAAGGCCCAGAGGTTGCCAGTATGGCGAACCAGGTGCAGGCGTGGAAGGACTGCGAGGAGATAGAGGGAGATTGCCCAGCGGTGGTCGCCGGGTCCTCGGTGCCTACCTCTGTCACGAACTCGTCACCGGTCCCAACTCTTTGCGGGCGATTGGTTCTTGTGGAGTCGAGGCCTATCCCGTGGAAGTTTCGCGACAGGTATGAGGGGTGGCGCCTCGACAAGAAAGCTGCTCTTGTGGAGGCAAAGTGTTCGCGAAGAAAATAGTTGTGCTGATGGAGCGGTCTGCCTGGCGCTTCCCTGCCGAGTCCCGGGCGCTCGGGGCAGGCAGATCAATAATCGCACTTGCTCAAGCATCGATCTTGGCCTTCACGCCGGCATCTCATCTCTTCGTTCCGGTGGATGGGGCTGAGATTGAGGTTGACTGCTCGACCCCGGTCCAGGGCGTTTCGCTGTATTGTCTGGCGGGCTCTACGGATCGACAGTTCCTGAATCTCCTTGCCTTGGCCTTGCTTCTGATAGTCGCGAGCGGGGTTCTGCCTCGGTACACAACAGTGCTGCATTTCTGGGCATCTCTTTCCATCGGACAGTCGATATCGCTACCTGACGGCGGCGATGCTGTTGCGCAGGTTGTCACCTTCTTCCTTATTCTGGCTTGCGCCAATGACAAGCGGACGTGGCATTGGCAACGGTCCAACAGCGAAGAGGAAAAGGAATCGATCTGGCAGGGTCTCGCTTGGGCTGGCTGGTGGGGTGTGCGACTCCAAGTTGCATACATTTATCTCAATAGCGCCCTAGCGAAATTGCCCGTTGACCAGTGGGCGGAAGGCAGCGCGACATACTACGTCGCCCGTATGGAGAACTTCGGGGCAGCTGGCCTGTTCGCCGACCTGTTTCGCTGGGCAACGGGCATCACTCTTATCGCTCTCCTGTCCACCTGGGGGACAATTTTCGCGGAAGGTCTGATCGCGTTCCTCTTGTTGCGGCGCGGGTCCCGGCAGGCGGCAGCTGCGACTATTAGCGCATGCCTCCACGTTCTGATCATCTTGCAGATCGGGATCGTCTCCTTCGGATTCATTATGGTGGGAGCGGTAATCTGCGCGGCATCCCGAGGTATCGATTCGAATGCCCCTCGGTTGAAAAGCCTGTTCTCACGCACCCGTAATTCCACTCGGGGCATTCACTCGTCCGTGCCGACGGATCCGGAGTCGGCCAGAAAGACCGACGCGGTCACGCTCGGGGCGTAGACGGGCCGAGTCGCGAGTCGCTGGGTGAAGATGAGCACGGTGTCCCACCCGACGTAGCCGGCAGGCCCGGGGCGGCATGGCAAGGAGCCGACCGGGCGTTGTCACGTCGGTGGGGTGTTGACCGATTGAGGGCGCGTCAGGGCGTGGAGGGGTCGGGCGGGGGCCTGGGTCACGCCGCGGTGGGCAGGGCGGTGGCGCCGTGATCTGAAACCAGATGGCGAAGCGGTGGTCATCTCTGCGCGGCAGCGGACGGCAGTCATCAGGTGGCGACGGGGTCTGAAGTGGGGTGAGATCCCGCTGAACGCGGCCAGGAACTGCTGGGCTCCGCCGACGGAGCGGCCGTCTTCGCCAGGCGGTCAGCAACCTCCTTGGCGTTCAGGTCCACCACAGGGGTCGACGCGACCACCACACCGCGTGCTGAGGGCTGCTGCTGATCGGCCAGGGCTGCAGACGGGGAGGAGCTCTGAGGGGCGCCGCACCCTGTCGTCGCCAGCGCGGCTACGGCGCACACCAAGGTGAGCGCACCAGACTTGGCTGTGCTTCTACGGAGCCGAGAAATGTTCATGGCTGGACTCTGTCGTTCCCGGCGCGCTCGGCGCATTGGGACCAACACCCGCCTCGGCAGGGGTTTTCTCTACGTTCCGCAAGAGTCAGGTCGCCTGGCTCCTCCACAGGCCAGCGAACTGGTCACATGTACTTCGACTGGATAATCGAGTCAGCGGCAGGCTCGTCTCATTCAGACTGGCGGATTCCCGCGGATGCGACAAGGTCGTACGGACCTTGAGCCGGACTCGAGCCGCACAGTGATACGAGACCTTTACAACGGAGGAATAGTCAAAACCTGTAGATCGGGGCGCCTGTCACGAATGCCACAGACCCCGGGGTGTAGGTCTGTGGGGGCGTCATCCCTTGACGTTAGGACGGCGCGGCCTCCGGGGGGATGACGCCCCGCCCGACTCACCAGGTCTTGCCGGCCTGCTCCCGGACCGTGCGGTTGATCCGGTTGAAGAAGTTGGTCATCGCGATCTCCAGGGTGATCGCGCCCCAGCTGCTCCTCACTGAAGTGGTCGGCGGCGGCGTCCCAGATCTCGTCGGTTACGCCCGCCGCGCCGTCCTGGAGCCGGGACCTGCACCCACCCGGTGACGGCGCTCGTCGGGACCCCTTCGGGGCCTGGAAGATCAGGGCGCCGGTTGGGTAGAGGGGATGGGCGGAAGCCATGCGGGCGTCTTGTCGCGGAAGCTGTGGCCGATGGGGATGATCTCGACGCAGTTGTCCAGGGCCGAGAGACAGATGCCGAGGTAGTCCTCCCTGTGACCCGCCGCCCCCAGGGGCGTACCGCACACGGGACAGAACCACCGCTCCAACGTGGGCCAGGACCGGAACGAGGCGGGTGTACCAGGCCCGGTCCAGGTGAAGGCGGTCCGGTGAAAACCAACCCAGCCCATGAACGGACCGCCAGACAAGCGGGTGCAGTGGGGGCAGGAACACAAGTGGGGGTCGTAGGGCTCCCCCGTCGCCTCGAAACGGATTTGCCCGCACAGGCAGCCGCCGCTGAACACCTCTGGTGTGGGGTCGTCGGCCATGGGGATTCCTCGCTGTCACGGTGTCGGGGTGGTGGACGCGCATCGCCGCACCGCAAGGGCGCAAGAGGGCGGGTGGGAGCGCCGCGATGGGTGGCAGCCTGGCACGCCGGCTCGGCGGCGAGGATGCGGCCGCGTGGAATCGGGCCATTGCTGCCGCCGTGGCTCCGTGCGGCGCGCGCCGTCGGTGCGCAGTTACTGCACGGGGCGGCCAGGGTTTCAGGTTGGCCGGAAACCCTCGGAAGAGGCCGCCGAACGGGCGACCATCCCTCGAACGAAGGCGTTTCAAAAGACCCGCCCCACGGCGCCTGGCATCAGCCTCGACATTCGTACAGGCGTCCCACAATCCCCCCGCCGCCACCCGTTACGGCGAGCCAAAAGCCCAGTTTCTAGAGCACCCGTGCCATTCGATGAACCGCTGGAGGACAAGATGAATCCTGTACCCGCCCCCGCGCATCAACCCCTCGGATTCGAACGACAGCGGTCCATCCCGGCTCTTCCCACCCCCGGGGTGCAGCAGGTTGACACCTTCGGCCGCCGTTCTGCACGCCCGGATACGAGGTGGAGGGCATGAGTGAGGAGTCCGTTGACCAGACGAAGGCCGGCGCCGAGGTCTCGGATTCCGAACGCCTTCTGTTTGGCGGGGAGTTGGCATACGACATCGGCTGGAACCGGCATCAGGGGGCGTGGCTCGCGCTCGATCTGTGGGCGATGGCGCGTACGTTGCCGAAGCTGGTCGCCATCGCTGTCCGGCTGGCGCACCAGGCTGATGCGCGGGCGCTGCGTACTGTGTGGATGGCCGAGTTGGGCCGGGGCATTGCGCAGGCTGTCGGTCTGGTTGCTGTCAACGTGGTCCTGGGGCATCTGCTGGCCGGTGGTTCGACGGTCGAGCGGCTGGACCGGGCTGTGCCGGCCTTGTCCGCTGTCGCCGTCACAGGGGTGATCGGGTCGTTGCTGCGGTCGGCGTCGACTTCGGCGACTGGTGGGCTGGAGCCGAAGGTGCAGCGTGTGGCGACCGAGCGGTATCTGTCGCTGGTGGCCCGGGTGGAGCTGTCCGCGATCGAGGACGATGAGTTCCATCGGTTGCTGGATTCTGCCGGCTACGGGGCTGACTCGGCACGGCGGATGGTGAAGTACTGCACCGCGGTTCTCAACTCGCTGATCTCCCTGGTCGCTGCGGCGGGTGTGCTGACTGTTCTGCACGTGGCGCTTTTGCCGTTGCTGGTGGCAATGACGCTGCCGAGCGCGTGGAGTTCGCTGACGATCGCGAAGATGCGCTACGTCTCCTTTCATCAGTTCGTACAGCATGCCCGGGCCGGGCAGTTGCTGGGGCGGCTGCTGATCGACCAGCAGGCAGCCGCAGAGGTCCGGGTCCACGATGTCGGCCCGTTCCTGCTGACCCACTTCCGCGGCATGGCGCAGACGAGTGAGCGTGAGCAGACCCGCCTGGCCCGCGAGGCCGCGCGCAAGGGGCTTCTCGCCGATGGTGCCACGGGCCTGGCGACGATCTTCACCTACGGAGTGCTGGGTGTGCTGCTGTGGACCGGGGGGATGGAACTCGCGGTGGCCGGCACTGCGGTGCTGGCGATCCGCACCGGCTCGGCAAGCCTTGACCAGCTCGTGCTGCAGATCACTGACCTGCACCAAGAGGCATTGTTCGTCGCCGACTTCGAGAAGCTGTGCGTGGAGGCCACCGACCGGGCCATCCCCACAACCGGGCTCGACCTGCCGGAGCGGGTGGAGGGGATCCGCTTCGAGAAGGTCACCTTCACCTACCCCGGCAGCACCACGCCGGAGCCCTCCTTGCGGGATGTCGACGTCACCATTCCGGCAGGAAAGATCGTCGCGCTCGTGGGGAGCAACGGCAGCGGCAAGTCGACGCTCGTGAAGCTGCTGTGCGGCCTCTACCAGCCGGATCCGGGAGGCGGACGGGTCCTGTGGGGCGACGTCGACACTGCCGAGGCGGACCGGTCCCAGATCTTCGGGCGGGTTGCCATGGTGGCCCAGGACTTCTACAGGTGGCCGTTCACCGCGCGGGTCAATATCGGCATCGGCCGCTCCACCGGGCCGATGGACGACACCGCCGTTGAGGCTGCGGCCGCATATGCGGGCGCCGATGAGGTCCTGGCCAAGCTGCCGCGGGGTCTGTCGACGCTGCTGGCCCGTGGGTACCGGGGCGGGCATCAGATCTCCGGCGGGCAGTGGCAGCGCCTGGGGATCGCCCGGGCCCGGCTCCGAAACGCCGAGGTGCTGATCGTGGACGAACCCACCAGTGCGCTGGACGCGGTCGCCGAGCAGCGGGTCTTCGACCAGATCCGTGATCTTGCCGGCCAGGGCCAGACGGTCATCCTGATCACGCACCGGCTGCACTCGGTACGCCACGCCGACCTGATCTATGTCCTCGACCAGGGACGTGTCGCCGAGTCCGGGACGTTCGAGGAGCTCATGGACCCGGTGACAGGTACGGGAGCGTTCCGGGACGCGTATCTGCTGCAGTCCCGTGCCTACCACCCCACGGTCCCCGCCCAGAGCAGCGGCGTGAAGGACGACAAGCAGCCTGCCGGGGAGGGTGTGTGAGGCCGGATCCGCAGGCCGGTATCGGCGCGGTCGCCGGGCTTGTGCCGCTGGCGTACGCGATCGTCCCCTGCGAGGTCAGGCAAGGCCCGGCGGGCACGGACACCCGCAACTACGTGGTCCGGGACACCGAGGACAGGCGCTGGTTCGTGAAGGTGTACCGGCCGGGCACGGATGTGGCCGCGGAGCAGCGGGCGCTGGAGGCTTCCGAGTTCGCTGGTCGTGCGGGGGTGCCGGTTGCCCGGGTGCAGCGCACGCTCAGCGGTGGGCTTGTCGCGTCGCGGGGTGGACTGTCCCTGTCCGTCTCGGTGTACATCGAGGAGGCGCAGACTGCTGAGGGTGGACTTCGTGGTGAGCGGTGGCCTGTGGTGGGAGAGGTTGTCGGCCGGCTGCACCGGGGACTGGCCCGGCATCCGGCCGGGTCTCCGCGCCTTGTTCCGGCCGCTCAGGTCGTCGACGTATCCGTTGCCCGCCAAACGCTGCATGAGCTGATCGCCCGCTACGAGGCACGGCCGCCACGCACTGGGTTCGCGCAGTGGGCGCTGGAGGCGGCCCACGAACGGCTTGCCGCACTGCCCGGCCTCGCGGCCATGCTGGAAGCGCTGCCGCAGCAGATGACGGCCCAGGTCGTCCACGGTGACCTGTCCACCCCGAACCTGCTCCTTCGGCAGGGGCGGGTGGCGGCGGTGATCGACTTCCGGCCTCCCGGGCTGCGCAGCCCGGTATGGGAGCTGGGGCGGCTCGCGTCGGACCCGCGCACCGTACTGGGCAACCCGAGTTGGCCGGACGAGCCGGCCCGGTCAGTGAGCGCCTACCGGGCGGCGAACCCCACGCTGTCCGACGCCGACCTGAGGGCGGTCGTGCGGGTGGCGGCCGGCTACCTGGGGTGCTCCGTGTACCCATTGGCCGAGCCGCTGGATGATCCAGCAGCCGTGTCGCCGTCCTTGGAGACCTACGGGTATGCCCGGCATCAGACTGTTGCTGTGCTGCGTGAGCACCTGGAGGAGGCCGAGGAGGTGCTGCGTGATGTCCTCGCCTGAATCCGGCGCGGCCCCATCGGCTGAGCGGGGCTCGCTATGGCGGCATCGGAACTTCCGGCGTCATCTGACGGGGGCAGGCCTCGAGAGTGGCCGGCAGTTCCGTCAGCCAGGTCGTTGTTCCTGTTCTCGCGGTGGTCGAACTGGACGCGACCGCGGGGCAAGTCGCCTGGCTCGCCCTTCTCGGACATGTGCCGGCAGCCTTGTTCGCTCTGCATGCCGGTGCACTGGCGGACCGGACTCCAAGCGCCGTCAGATGATCGTCGGTGATCTGGTCGCCGCCGCGGTGGTGGCCACGCTCCCGCTGACTGCCGCGTTCGGGACTCTGACGCTGGGACAGCTCATGGTGGTGGCCGCAGTCCAGGGCTCCGCGGGAGTGCTGCATGACGCCGCGGCGATCAGCTACCTGCCCTCATTGGTCGACCGCTCGTTGATCCAGCGGAGCAACAGCCGCATCGGAGCCGTTTTCGCCATCGCCGCTACCGGCGGAAGCAACCTCGGCGCCGCGCTGACCGCGCCTGCACCGGGCCAACCTCACCGGCCCGGGACTGGTCATCCTCGACTGGGAAGGATGGGGTCGCATGCCCACGGGCTACGACATCGGACTGCTTCGCGCCCAGCGTGTTCGCACATCCCGACGACGAGTCCCTGCTCGCCGGCGGCGTACTCGCCCAGCACGCCGCCGCGGGGGCCCGCACCGCGGTCGTCACCACCACCTGGGCCGCAGACGGTCCCAGCGCGGCCCACCTCGCCGACGCCCTGAACGAACTCGGCGCCGGTAAGCCGCGCATGCTCGGCTATGCCGACGCACGCACCCCCCCTCTGCTCCCGGCCGGCCGCGTCTCATCGACGCGCCGCTCGACGAGACCGTCGCCCGGCTCGTCCACCACCTGCGGAGCTTCCGACCTGACATCGTCACCACCCACGACGTACTCGGCCAGATGACAGGCCACCCGGACCACCGCCGCACCCACCAGATCACCCTCCTCGCCTGCGAAGCCGCAGGCCTCCCGCGCCTCTACCCGGAAGCCGGAGACCCCTGGCAGCCCCAAGCCCTGTACGTGGCCACCCACCCCGACAGCGGCGTCGGCGAACTGGCACCGCTGCTGACGGATGTCGGAAAAAGCGTGCATTGCATCCCGGACGAGTACGTCACCACGGTCGCGGACGTAACCCAGTGGCGCGCGATCCTCGCGCACCAAGGCGAAGTCGCCCGCGAGCGCTCCCTGCCCGGCATCCTCGCCCGCCTGCCCGCCGAGACCTGCCGAGACCCGCCACAAGATCATCCGAACCGAGTACTTCACACGGCTCACGCCCGGGCCGGTCCCGGGCGACCCGCATCGGCTCACCACCTGATGCGCGAGCTCACCAGTACGGACCTCGGACCGGAGTCCGCGGGGCATGCCGGGCCCGTCGCCGCGGACCTCGCCGGCCAACTCCAGCGCACCGCACAGGAATGGTCTTGCAGATCAGGGTTTCGTGTGGAGTGTTCTTGGCGAAGTACTTCAACCATGGGCTTATCGCCGGTTGCCGGTCATCCTGCTGTCGCTGTTTTCCGTGAGCCACGAGGCGGGCGGTGCGTCCCGGTGCTGGGCCCGCGGGTCGATGCCGAGGCGAAGCGCGCCGCGCGCGTGCTGGCCGGGTTGGCGACCCATGCCAGACCTGTCGAGCGGACCATCGCGCTGCGGCAGGCCGCCGCGGCTGCTGGTGAGTTGGTGGCCGCGCTGTCGGCTCTGGCTCCGGCCGTGGCCGGTGAGGGACTGCCGGCGGAGTCGACCAGTCAGTCCTTCTTCCGGGTCCGTGAAGGGGAGCTGTCGGATCAGCAGGCCGCCCTGCACGGTGTCCTGGTCGTCCACCGCGGTCTGGAAGACCTGTGTGAGGCTCCGCTGTCGGGTGCCGACCTGGCGCTGGAGGCGGCCGGGATGCGGCAGTCGGTGCTCGACCTCACCGGCGCAGCGCCGGCCGCCGACCCTGACTCCTTACCGCCGGTGGCCGTCCCCGAGCCTGCTGCAGGGTCGTCGTTGGAGAGTGTGTGGAGTGCTCGGTGGCTCATCGGGCACCAGGTCCATGTCCTGTTCAACGTCTGCGCCGCGGTCGCCGTGGCCGACGCCGCCCGCCACCTGCGGCACGGCGACGGCGATGCCGCTCTGCTGCGGCTGACAGATGCGACGGTGTACGTGCGAGGCTTCCCGGCGGCCATGACCCACGCCAGTACGGTCCCGGCCGATTACTACATGGCGGCGATACGCCACACCATGGCGCCTCCGTCAGTGGACGTCCCGTTGAGCGGGCGCCAACATCGCGGATACAAGCTGTTCCGGGCGGCGGTGAAGGACCTGCTGTCCGTGGTTCCCGACTCCTACGAGCACCTGGCGGCCCGCGCCCCGGAGCTGGCCGAGGCACGGGCCGCTCTCCTGGAAGCCGACATCGTGGACGGTGAACGGCACGTCACCCTCGCGTACTCGATGGTGCATCTGCATCGTTCCATCGCGCAGAAACCAGAAGGCCCCGACAACGCCGTCGCCGAACTACGGCACATGCGCCATCGCCGCGCAGCCCAGTACGCCTCCCTGATCCGATTCGGGGACCACTACATCGCCGACGCCGTGGCTGGCCTGCGCCACTCGTGAGTCCGTGCGTCCGCCACCCACCCCCGGCAGGAGACCCTGATGCCCGAGACGACGCCCGGCACCACCCAACGCTCTGCCGTCGCCGCCGACTGGGCACTTGACCCGGCCGATGCTGGCGCGTGCGAGCGGCTGGCCCGCACCCTGTGCAGCGGCGGTCACGACCAGGTCGACAACCCCGAGTGGGTGGCAGGGGCCCGGGACGCCTGGGAGGACCTTCCGTTCCCGCTGCGCTGTGGGGTGCGCCGGTTTCGAAGGCACTCCGGCCCGCACGGCACATTGTTGATCGGCGGCCTGCCCGTCGATCAGGCAGCCCTGCCCGCGACACCGACCGTACCCGGCTCGGTCCAGCGCCAGGCCACCATCTCGGCCGCGGTGCTCACCATGGTGGCCTGCGGGCTCGGCGAGCCTCTCGCCTACCTGGCTGAGAAATCCGGCGCCCTCGTGCAGGACGTCGTGCCCGTGCCCGGGCAGGAGACCTTCCACGGCAACGCCGGATCGGTGCCGCTGTCCTTCCACACCGAGAACGGCTTCCACCCCCACCCACCCGACTATGTGATCTTCCTGTGCCTGCGCGCCGACCACGACCAGATCGCCGGCATGCGCATCGCCGGCATCCGCCAAGCACTGCCGCTTCTCACCCCAGCCAGCCGCCAGGCCCTGTTCGCACCGGAGTTCATCACCACACCACCACCCTCCTTCGGCCCCGCCACTGCCGCGAGCGAGCCCGATGTCAAGCCCCGACCGGTGCTGTCGGGAGCGGTCGAGGATCCCGACGTACGCATGGCCCAACTCGTCACCACCCCGCTCACCCCTCGGGCCGCCGCGGCACTGACCGAATTCGGCCGCGCCTGCGACGCGACCGCCCGCACCCTGCGCCTGACACCCGGCGACCTGGTCATCATCGACAACCGCGTCACCGTCCATGGCCGCACCGCCTTCCACCCCCGTTACGACGGAGCAGACCGCTGGCTGCAACGCACCTACGTCACCACCGACCTGCGCCGCTCCCGCGACCACCGCCCCCACGACAGCCACATACTCGCCCGCTGACCAGCGTCCCGTCCCACAGGTAGGTGTTCACGTACGCGGTGAACGTCTTCCCCCCGTTCTCCCGGCCTTTCACGGTCGTGCGGGCCAGGTTCCGCGCCAGCTGCTGATTGGCGAACCCGGTCAGCATCGCCGTGACGACCTGTTCCTCCGACCCGCGGCAAAGTGACCCCGTCCACCAGGAGCATTCTCGCCGCCCCTGGTATCGAACCGTTGAACCCCACTGGTCCGCCACTCTCTGTGACTCGCATCAGATGCGAGCTGCCAGAGAACCCGCAGGTCACCCCCTTGGGGGAGTGGCCTCAAGGACCTGCCGACCGCTATCTTCACCAGTAGCGGTGGTGCCCAACACCACTGGATCGCAGCGCGGTTGACGCCCTTGCTCGGACTGGTTCGCATACCGTCGCGAATTCGCATCTGATGCAATTGGCGACAGTTGGAACATCGGAACGGAAACTCGCACTAAGCCCAATACCGCTGCTTTAAGGACTTTTCTGGCGTCTGCTGGTGGGTTTGGTGGGCGGGGTGAGTGTGAGTGTTCTGGCTGGTGGTTGTGGTGATGGGGGTGTTTGAGGTGCCAGTTGGACATCTTGCGTTTGATGACGCGGGGGTTGGCGCGTGGTCTGCGGGGCGGCAGGAGTCGTTCCAGCTGTTCACGGCTGGTGTGGGAGAGGGCCCGTTTCAGCCGTGAGGGGGGAAAGTGCCGCCTGGTCGGTGACGTGGCGGCGGGCGGCGTTCAGGGTGCGGGTGAAGGAGATCCGGTCCGGGTCGAGGCCGGCTTGGTGGGCGGTGTCGTGGATGACGTCTCTGAGGGCATGGTGGACCAGGAGGAATCCGTAGATCTCCTGCTCGACGCCGTCGGAGTATTGCGAGCGCAGGACCAGTTGGCGGCCGCCCTGGTGGGTTTTGATCTCGTCGAGGGTGTTCTCGATCTCCCACCGCTGGTGGTAGAGGGCTGCCAGTTCGGCGGCGGGGGCCTGGTCCGGGTCGCAGACGGTGGTGATGAGCCGGTAGTCCGTGCCGTCGCCTCCGTCGAGGGTGTACTCGATCACCCGGACCGGGGCCGGGTCCCGGTGGGCACGGTCATCGGCGGCCGCGATCCGGGACAGGTAGGAGCCGTCACCGAACTGTTCAAGAACCGGGAGCACGATGTTCTTGCGGACCCGCCACAGCAGGTCGGCGCCCGTGCCGGACGAGGCCCGCCACAGTTCGAAGCCCGTGATGCCCCGGTCGGCCATCACCAGCATCCCGGGCCCGAGCCGGTCCAGAAGTCCGGGACGAGACGCTGTTCGTGCACGGAGAGCGGACCGGTGGCCGCGGCGGACACCGCATGCGTCCCGCACTCCACCAGCGCGGCAACTCTCACCTGCGGATACGCGCTCCGCTGCTGTCCCCGGCCGGAACCGGGCCGGCCGAAGAAGCAACCGTTGGCTTCGGTGTCCGGGACTCAGATGTCACCCGATCGTGCATCAGGCCCGGTTCGGGTTGGTCATGTCTCCCATGATGACGATCGACACTGACAGGCGGGGCAACGCGAACACCACCTGCCAGACAACAAGCCGCCTGCCGCCGTCATCTGCCCAACCACCGGCCCGCCCGTATACCGGGCCCACTCACAGCACCTGCCACTGACAGGACAGCGACCCACCAACAGCCAGTAGAAGTGATCACGGCTCAATACAAGTGACCAGGGGTGGACTTCTGTCTCAGAGTCGGACCGGGCCGCCCGCACGATCCGATGGTCGCTCTTCGCCGTCATCTCCGGGCGGCAAGAGTTCGGCGATGATCTCGGTGCCGAGTGCGTACGCCGGCACGCCCGCGGTGATGAGCGCAGTCTCGGCGACGCCGATGAGGTCGGCAATGCCAGCTCCGGCGTGGAGTGCGCCCTGGGCGTGGATCCGGGCGGGGTGTGCCCGGCCAAGGGACAGCAGCTGCCCGAAGTGGACGAGCTGCTGCACTCGCGCTCCCAGCGGATTCTCAGTCAGCACGATGTGGCGCAGTGCCGCGATCGCCTCTTCGGTCGGCAGTCGGCCGAACTCCTGGGCCAGACGCAGCCGCTCCTGCACCCCGCCGGGAACAGTTCCGAGGGTGGAGCGGTAGCGGTCGCGTATGGCCTCCGTACGGGAGGCGAGGGCGTCGTCCGTCATGACCTGACCCGCGCGATCGCGGCGCGCACGGCCTCCTGGGCGCCCGGGGGAAAGTCCACGGCCCCGCCGATCGCCGCGGCGGCGATCTCGGCTTCGGCGCTCTCCTCGATCGCCACCACGAGGTGGGCGGTGGCCGCCGAATCCGGGCCGAACACCAAGAGGCCGTGGTTGGCCAGCAGGACCGCGGCCGTCGTCGGGCACCGTTCCAGCACGTCGGCGATTCCGCGCACCGACACGTCCGATCCGCGAGGTCCCCAGGGAACCACGGGGACGTCCTCGGCCTGTCCGAAGCGCAGCATCGGCTCGGTGCGGCAGGGCAGCGGCCGGTGGGCCACGGCGAAGGCGGTCGCGGACGGCGAGTGGGTGTGGATGATCGCGCCCACGTGGGGGCGGGCCTTGTACACGGCGCTGTGCATGGCGATGATCTCGGCGCTGACGGACTGCAGCTCGCCTTCCAGGACCTGCCCGTCGAAACCGACGGTCGCCAGTTGTTCGGTCCGCAGGCCGCGGACGAACCCCGGCGTCAGCAGAAGGCGCTCACCGTCAAGCCTGGCGCTCAGGTTGGCGTGCCCGGAGTGGGACATCACTCCGGCCGCGAAAAGCTTCTCAGCGGCTTCCACCAGCTGGTCGGCCCGCTCTTTCCGTACGTATGTGTCGCTCATAGTGGTATCTCCAAGTGCGCTGCCAGCGGCCGCTCGTTCGCCGCTGTCCACGTGCCGACCACTCTTCAACTTGAACTAAGGTTTAAGTCAAATACCGGGATCGACGAGGAGCAGGAGGAGCGGAACGTGCGCATGACGATCGGCCGACTCGCCGAGATCACCGGAGTGCCCGCTTCGGCCATCCGGTACTGGGAGCGCCACGGCCTGCTGCCGGCGCCCGAGCGAGAGAGCGGCCAGCGGCGCTATCCGCCGGAGGCCGCCGAGCGGATCACGGTGCTGCGCAAGTGTCAGCAGGCTGGGCTGACCCTGCTCGAGATCAGCGAGTTCCAGCGGGAGCAGCCACGCAGAGAGGCGCTGATCCGCGCCAAGATCACCGAGATTGAGCAGCGCTTGGTCGATCTCGACCACGCCCATCAGCTCCTGACCCATGCCCTCAAATGCAGCGAAGAGGACATCGTCAGATGCCCGAAGTTCCGAGAGCAGATGGCGGCGTGGCAGACGCCGGATCCGGCGCCGTGAACTGTGTCCCACTCCAAGATCCGCTGCGTCGGCAAGCAGGCCATGGCCACCCTGAAGGGCTGGCGACTTCTCCGCAAGCTCCGCTGCAGCACCAACCGAATCACAGACATCGTGAAGGCCGTCACGGTCCTTCACCGCGCATCATGCTGAGGTTGGAAGAACCTCAATCATGGCGACGCTGGGCACTCACTGCTGCTCAAACAGATCGACAAACGCCGTCGCTGGAAGTGAACGAAGTCACATGGACTCTTCGCTCCCTCGCAACAGGCCGGCCCGGCGGCCACGTCTGAGCGGAGTGTTGCCCGGTCGCGCTCGCTCAGCGACGCTGGTGAGCGCTGGGTGGGCGCGGACGCCGGTGGCGGGCGGTGCCGAGTGGCGTTGTGGACGAGGAACGGATGTAAGGCCTGGCTAGGCTTCGGCCCGCCTCTCCAGGCGGCTACCACGCGGCAGGGTGACGGACATGATGTCGCTGGGGCCGTCCAGTGCGATGCGGTGCCATCGCCCGCGCGGGACGATGGCCGCCGTTCCGGCCGTCAGCTTGATCTCCTCCTCCTTCCCTCCCGGCTGCTCGGGGCGGAAGTAGAGACGTATCCCGCCGGTAAGGCAGGACACGAGTTCGTCTGCGGCGGAGTGGACTTCCCAATGGTCGCCGTGGACGTCGGCGTCGGTCTTCACATGGAAGGTCATCAACTGCCAGCCGTCCCGCTCGGAGTCGAACACGGGTTGCGCGGCGCGCACCTGGCCACTGGGGTCGAAGTGAATGAAGGAGGAGAAGAGATCGATCGGGGCAGCAGTCATGCCGGGACGTCCGTTCTGTGAGTTCGTCCGGTGGGGTGGGGGTACGGGCGCCGGCCTGGTCGGCCGTGGCCGCCTCATTCGGCCAGGGCGCGGCGCAGGGCGGCGGTGAGTTCGGCGAGCTGCCGCTGGGACACGTCGGCGGACATGACCGCCAGTGAGCCATGGAAGGTGCCGGGCCACTGGTGCAGCTCGACCGGAATACCCGCCTGAAGCAGGCGGAGTGCGTAGGCGATGCCTTCGTCGCGGAGCGGGTCGAACTCGGCGGTGGAGATGTAGGCCGGGGGAAGGCCGGACAGGTCGTCGGCCCTGGCCGGGGCGGCGTACGGTGTGGCGGGCCGAGCGCCCAGGTAGTGCCGCCACGCCGCGCTGATCACGTCGCGATCGTGCGAGGGCGTGTCGGTGAAGTTCCGCTGCGACCAGGTCTCCTGGCGGTCGTCGAGCATGGGCTCGTTGAGCAGTTGGAAGTGGACCGGCGGCCCCTGCTCGTCACGCGCCCGCAACGTCACTGCGGCGGCGAGCCCGGCGCCGGCGCTGTGTCCTCCGACGGCGATCCGGTTCGGGTCAATGCCGAGCTCGGCCGCGTGTTCGGCGGTCCAGGACAGTACGGCGTAGGTGTCGTCGAGGGCGGCCGGGAACCGGTGCTCGGGGGATCGGCGGTAGCGCACCGAGATCACCGCCGTGTCGGCGGCGGCCGCGATCCGGGCGGCGAAGTGGTTATCGGTGTCCAGGTCCCCCATGATCCAGCCCCCGCCGTGCAGCCAGACGAGGGCGCTCCGCGCCCCATGCGGGTGGTAGATGCGCACCGGCACGTCGGGATCGGCGGACACGGTGTGGTCGTCGACCTGCATCGCGGATGTGTCCGGCGCCGGGGCCGCCGCGGCGCGTGCGGCGTAGTTCTCGCGGGCGGTGACCGGGTCGGTCAGGTCGGTCTTCGGGATCAACGGCAGGAATGGTTCGAGTTCGGGATCCATGAGGCCATCCTGGCCGTCGATGTCCAGGGGGTCATCCGCCAACTGTCGGGCATCGAACCCGGGTTACCCACCGAACGGCGCATCGGCCAGCGCCTGTCCTTGCGCCACATGGAGGCTCTCGCCGAACGGCTGTCGCATCTGGACTCGCATACACATGGCGCGCTCCGCGTCATCGCGTTCTACGACACCTTGATGCGCCGGCGGGTGGATCTCCCGGCGCTCGCCCGGGCCTCCGCGGGCCTGGCCGGGTGCGTGGCCGGCATCCGGCTCCACGGAACGGGGCGGGTGATGCGCGTCTCGCCCGAGGGCCGGGAGGTGTCCCTTCCCGCGCAATCCGCGTCCGCCACAGCGGCGATCACGCTCGACGAGGAGGAGATCGGCACGGTGTGGCTGGAACACCTCGGCCCGCCGAACGCGCTCGACGACGTGCTCCTGGACCGGTTCGCCCTCGCCGCTGCCGCGATCACCGAACGGTACGGCCCGGCCCGCACCACCATGGCCGACCCCGCCCTCGTCGAACTGGTGATCAGCTCCGACGGCGACGAGGCGGCCCGAGCCCGGGCGCTACGGCTCCTGGGGTTTGCCGACGACCTGCCGGTCCGCGTCGTCGCCGTACACGCGCAGCTGCCACTCGACCAGGTCGGCGCCCTGGTCTGCCCGGCCCGCACGGTCAAGGCCGCGCGGATCGCCGACGTGGGCGTCATCCTGGCGACCACCATGGACCAGGCCCGGTTTCCGGCAAGCGTACGTGCGGGCATCGGTAGCGTCGGGCGTCCTGACCGGTCCTGGCGGCAAGCCCGTACCGCTCTTCGCTTTACCACCCCACGCCGCCCGGTGGTTTCCTACGCCGAACTGGGGGCCTTGGCGCTGCTCGCGCAGGTGCCCCAGGACTGCATGCGCGACAACGCCAACGTGGCCGCACTCGCCCGCATAGCCGACAACCCTCAGGATGTGAAGACGCTGGACGCCTACTGCGCCACCGGCTCCCTGCGCCGGTCCGCCGATCTCCTTCACCTGCACCACAGCAGCGTTGCCGGCCGGCTCGAACGGATCGGCAAGACCCTGGGGATCGAACTCACCGAGCCCACTGGCTTGGTACGGGCCGGGCTCGCCCTCACCGCATGGCGGCTACTCAACGACTGAGGAAGACGTGCAACACCACTGGGCCGATGAACGCTTCTCACAAACGTCCCTTTGCGCGAGCGAGATCAAGAACGGGTCACCGGAACCCCGTTGATCTTGGATCGGTTCTCAGAACCCGTTCTCACACAAAGAGGCGAGTCGCCCCCTTCTGGGATCTGCTGGCGCGGGCGCCCAGTGCTCACGCGTCCCGTACGACCGCCAGCGCCGCCAACCCGTGCATCCTCACCTTCACCCCGACCGATGGCCAATCGGGCACAGTGAGAGCGCTTCAGGAACCCCGAAGTTACGTCAGCCGACGGAAAGACACTCCGACCAGGAAGAACGCCCAGGCCAGCAGGCCAGTCGATTAGCAAGGCTCAGGGGAACTCGCGGGATGTCGCACATCCCTCGGCCTCGTCCTGCTTTTATCCTCACGCCCGGTGCCGAGACGTAGCGGACCCTCACGACTCCGAGATCATCCGTGGCGGATTTCTGGCGTCCTGGGTCATGCCCCTCTATCGGTACTGACCGTCGCAGCCCACGACCTGGAGTGAACTCCAGGGCAACCCGCCTGGTCGTGGGCCGCCCGCCGGTGGCATTATCTGCGGGATGCCCCCTTCCCTCCAGGTCGGCCCGTACACCGTCATCGCGCTCGCCGACGGCGCGGGCCCCTTCTTCTCCCCCAGGTCGGAGGCGTTCCCCGATGCCACCGCCGAGCAGTGGGCGGCGGCCGACCGGCTCGATCCCGGCGCGCTCGACGCCGACGGGCGCTGGCGGCTCCAGTTCCGCGCGTTCGCGATCCGCAGCGACCGGGGTGTGACGCTGGTCGATGCGGGGATCGGCCCGGCCGACAGCCCGGCGGCCTCATGGGCGCCCGTGCCCGGGGCGCTCCCGGCCTCGCTGGCCGCCGCGGGTATCGAGCCATCCGATGTAGACACCGTGGTGCTCACGCACCTCCACACCGACCACGTGGGCTGGGCCGTCGTCGGCGGCAAGCAGGCGCAGCCGTTCTTCCCGAACGCCGAATACCTATTGCAGCAGGCCGAACTTGACGCTATCGAGGAGGTGAACCCGCAGCTGCGGTCCGCTGTGATCGACCCGCTCCGGAAGACCGACCAGCTACGGCTGCTCGACGGCGACTCCCCGCTGCGCGGCGGCGAGCGCGTGTTCGCCACGCCCGGTCACACACCCGGGCACCAGAGCGTGCTCGTCGAGTCCGGGCGCGACCTGGTCGCCGTCACCGGTGACCTGCTCGTGCACGCGATCCAGCTGCTCCACCCCGAACTCGCCTACGCCCACGAGATGGACGTTGAGCAGGCAAGGTCCTCAAGGGAACAGGTGCTTCGCAGCCGGGCCGCCGGCACGCTCTACCTCGCGACACCGCACCTGACCGAGCCGTTCATCGCCCGCTGACCCACCCGGCGGGGCCGGTCATTCCGCTGTCAGCGGCCTTCTTGGGAAACTCTGCGGTCCGGGCAGTCGGCGGAACCCGCCGCCCCTGCAGGGACCGTGCCAGCGTGGACCACCAGCTCTCGCCCGTGCGCTCCGTCGCTGCCGCCGCCTCCTCCGCTGCGGCCAGGACGTCCGGATCGCCCGGCGGTCGGGCCTGCATGAGGAACAGGGACCGGATCGCGAGGGTGAGGCCGAGCAGTTCGCCGCTGCCCAGGGCACGGGCGATGGCTGCGGCCTCGTCGGCCAGCTCCAGCGCCGTGGTGACCCGGCAGGTCAGGAAGTGGGCGTAGGCCTTGCACAGCAGGAGCTGCGACAGCATGTAGAGTCGGCCGGTCCGCCGGGCGATGTCCACGCCCCGGTCGGTGTGCCGTTCCGCGTCGGCGTACCGGTCGAG
>NZ_BMRN01000051.1 GCF_014648655.1 Streptomyces atratus | reverse complement strand
CGGCGTCCCGCTGGCCGAGACCGGCCCGGCCGGCCTCGCCGCCGCAGGCATCGAACCGGCCCTGCTGCCCCCGGCCCCGGCCCTGGTCGAACCGGGCGAGTTCCAGCCCGAGTTGCCGTACGCCGAGCCCCACCCCCAGCAGCAGTACGAGCAAGAGCAGCAGCACACCCACCCCTCCGACCCGGCCGCCGCCGAGGAGTGGCCCCAGGAGGGCCCGGGCTCGCACGAGAGCCCGTGGTTCGCGGCGCCCCAGGTGCCGGACGACGCGTACGAGAGTGCGTACAACCCGACGTACGTCGAGGGCCTGGAGCCCACCCCGGTCATGGTCCCGTCGGGCCCCGGTGGCCGCACCCGCCCCCTGGGCAACGTGGGCACCATCGGCGCCGTCCCGGGCCCCCGCGCCGCAGAACCCCGGCCGGAGCCCCGGTCCGAGGAGCCGGAGCCGGAACCCCGGCCCGTGCAGGAGCAGGAGCCCGACCCTTCCGAATGGGCCGAGGCCGAAGTCGAGTTCAGCAAGATCGCGTACGAGGTGTTCACCGCGTACACGCACGCACACCAGGACTACCCGAGCGCGGAAGTCCTCGACATACACCTCTCGGACGGCCACAACGTCAGGCACCCCCGCAGCGCGGCCCTGCTACGCCGCCTCCTGCCGGGGTTCAAGCAGCGCTTCGACAACGAGATGGCGGAGAACCACATCGCGTAGGGCCCCGCCCGGCCCGCCCGGCGTTCGAGGACGGAACCGGAAACGACAAAGGGCCGTCACCCGAATCAACGGGTGACGGCCCTCCGTATCGAGTACCCCCTACGCGCCCAGCAGCCTCCGCACCCGGTCCGCCCCCACGGCCAGCAACAGCGTGGGCAGCCGCGGCCCCGTGTCCCGGCTGACCAGCAGCCGGTACAGCAGCGCGAAGAACGACCGCTGCGCGGCCTTCAGCTCGGGCGTCGGCTTGGCGTCCGGCTCCAGGCCCGCCAGGATCTTCGGCACGCCGTAGACGAGCGTGGTGAGCCCGTCCAGCGACCAGTGCGAGTCCAGTCCTTCCAGGAGCAGCCGCAGCGACTCACGGCCCTGCTCGTCCAGCGAGCCGAGCAGTTCCTTGTCCGGCTCGCCGCGGACGATCGTGCGAGCCTCGGCCGGGACCTGGCTGGTGATCCAGTTCTCGGCCCGGTCGAGCCGGGGCCGGGCCTCGTCCAGCGAGGTCAGCGGGTTCTCCGGGTCAAGCTCGCTCAGGATGCGCAGCGTCTGCTCGTCGTGCCCGGCCGTGATGTCGACGACCGAAGCGAGCGTGCGGTACGGCAGCGGGCGCGGCGTACGCGGCAGCTCACCGGCAGCCGTGCCGATGGCCCTCGCGTACGCGGCGGCGTCGGCCGACAGCACCGAGCCGTCCGCGACCTTGCGCGCCAGCGAGTCCCACTCGTCGTAGAGCCGCTGGATCTCCTGATCGAAGGCGATCTTGAAGGACTGGTTGGGCTTGCGGCGCGCGTACAGCCAGCGCAGCAGCGGCGCCTCCATGATCTTCAGCGCGTCGGCCGGGGTCGGCACGCCGCCCTTGCTTGAGGACATCTTCGCCATGCCGGAAATGCCGACGAAGGCATACATCGGACCGATCGGCTGTACGCCGTCGAAGACCTCGCGGACGATCTGGCCGCCGACGACGAACGAGGAGCCCGGCGAGGAGTGGTCCACGCCGCTCGGCTCGAAGATCACGCCTTCGTACGCCCAGCGCATCGGCCAGTCGACCTTCCAGACCAGCTTGCCGCGGTTGAACTCGCTCAGCCGGACGGTCTCGGCGAAGCCGCAGGAGGTGCAGGTGTAGTTCAGCTCGGTGCTGTCGTCGTCGTACGACGTGACGGTCGTGAGGTCCTTCTCGCAGTTGCCGCAGTAGGGCTTGTACGGGAAGTAGCCGGCCGAGCCGCCGCTGCCGTCGTCCTCGCCGGCCGCGCCGGAGCCCGCCTCGGCCTCCAGCTCGGCCTCGTCGACCTTCTTCTGCTGCTGCGGCTTCTTGCCCTTGCCCGCGGCCGCCGGGTCCTTCTTCGTCCGGTACCGGTCGAGGACGGCGTCGATGTCGGCGCGGTGCTTCATCGCGTGCAGGATCTGCTCGCGGTACGCGCCCATCGTGTACTGCTCGGTCTGGCTGATGCCGTCGTACTCGACGCCCAGCTCGTCCAGCGCGGCGGTCATGGCGGCCTTGAAGTGCTCGGCCCAGTTCGGGTACGTCGACCCGGCCGGGGCGGGCACCGAGGTCAGCGGCTTGCCGATGTGCTCGGCCCAGGACTCGTCGACACCCGGGACCCCGCCCGGAACCTTGCGGTAGCGGTCGTAGTCGTCCCAGGAGATCAGGTGCCGGACGGTGTACCCCCGGCGACGGATCTCGTCGGCGACCAGGTGCGGGGTCATGACCTCGCGGAGGTTGCCCAGGTGGATCGGGCCCGACGGGGAGAGACCGGACGCGACGACGACCGGTTTGCCAGGCGCACGACGCTCCGATTCGGCGATGACATCGTCCGCGAAGCGGGAGACCCAGTCGGTCTCGGTGCTGCTCTGACTCTGAGCCACGGTCTGCACGTCCTTCTCTCTTGTAGGACTCGTAGGAACACCCTTGTGGGACTCGTAGGGGCACCGCCCATTCTCCCAGGTCCCACCGGCAGCGCGAAAACGGCTTTACAGTGCGTGGGATACTGGGCCTGATCCCTTGCACCCCTACGGAAACGGCAGCCAGCCCATGGCCTCGGTCAATTCCCTCGCTTCCACGCTCCAGCAGCAGCTGGCGGACGCCCTGACGGCAGCGCTGCCGGATGCCGGCACCGCGGACCCGCTGCTGCGACGAAGCGACCGGGCCGACTTCCAGGCCAACGGCATCCTGGCCCTGGCCAAGAAGCTCAAGGGCAACCCGCGCGAGCTGGCGTCCCAGGTCACGGCCGCGATCCCGGCGGGCGGCCTGATCAAGGAGATCGAGGTCTCCGGCCCCGGCTTCCTGAACGTGACGCTCTCCGACAGGGCGATCATCGAGACCCTCGCCGCGCGTGACGCGGATGACGAGGGCCGGCTCGGCGTGCCGTACAACAGCGCCGCGGGCACCACCGTCATCGACTACGCGCAGCCGAACGTGGCCAAGGAGATGCACGTCGGCCACCTCCGTTCCGCGGTGATCGGTGACGCGATGGTGCAGATCCTGGAGTTCACGGGCGAGAGCGTGGTCCGGCGGCACCACATCGGCGACTGGGGCACCCAGTTCGGCATGCTCATCCAGTACCTGATCGAGCACCCGGGCGAGCTGAACCACGAGGGCGACGGCGGCGCGGCGGACGGCGAAGCCGCCATGTCCTCGCTGAACCGGCTCTACAAGGCCTCGCGGGTGCTCTTCGACTCCGACGAGGAGTTCAAGGCCCGCTCCCGGGACCGCGTCGTGGCGCTCCAGGCCGGTGACGAGGAAACCCTTTCCCTGTGGCAGCGCTTCGTCGACGAGTCGAAGATCTACTTCTACTCGGTCTTCAACAAGCTCGACATGGAGATCCGCGACCCCGACATCGTCGGCGAGTCCGGCTACAACGCCATGTTGGAGGAGACCTGCCGCATCCTGGAGGAGTCGGGCGTCGCCGTCCGCTCCGAAGGTGCGCTGTGCGTGTTCTTCGACGATGTGAAGGGCCCGGACGGCAACCCGGTGCCGCTGATCGTCAAGAAGTCCAACGGCGGCTACGGCTACGCGGCGACGGACCTCTCCGCGATCCGCGACCGGGTCCAGAACCTCAAGGCGAACACCCTGCTGTACGTGGTGGACGCGCGGCAGTCCCTGCACTTCAAGATGGTCTTCGAGACGGCCCGCCGCGCCGGCTGGCTGAACGAGGACGTCAAGGCCGTGCAGCTCGCCTTCGGCACGGTGCTCGGCAAGGACGGCAAGCCGTTCAAGACCCGTGAGGGCGAGACGGTCCGGCTGCAGGACCTGCTGGACGAGGCGATCGACCGGGCGTCCACCGTCGTGCGCGAAAAGGCCAAGGACCTCACCGACGAGGAGATCACCGAGCGCGCCACGCAGGTCGGTATCGGCGCGGTGAAGTACGCGGACCTGTCGACGTCGGCCGCCCGCGACTACAAGTTCGACCTGGACCAGATGGTGTCGCTGACCGGCGACACGAGCGTGTACATCCAGTACGCGCACGCCCGGTCCCGCTCCATCAAGCGCAAGGCGGGCGAGCTGAAGTCCCAGCCGCACCCGGAGCTGGAGCTGGCCCCGGCCGAGCGCGCGCTGGGCCTGCACCTGGACCAGTTCGCCGAGGTCGTGGCCGAGGTCGCCGCCGCGTACGAGCCGCACAAGCTGGCCTCGTACCTCTACCAGCTGTCGTCGCTCTTCACGACGTTCTACGACCAGTGCCCGGTGCTCAAGCCCGAGGTACCGAGCGATGTGGCCGAGAACCGCCTCTTCCTCTCGGACCTCACCGCCCGCACCCTGCACCAGGGCATGGAGCTGCTCGGCATCAGGACCCCCGAGCGCCTCTGACCAGGACGTCAGTCAGTCAGTACGGATTCCGTACACAGTCCGTACGCACCGGCCCGGTGGCCGTGACCACGAGGGACGCTAGTCCCACTCCTTGGTCACCCACTGGGCCGTGTCGTACCGGTACATGTACTTCGGCCGCGCCTGGATGCTGCTGGTACGGAACGGCTTCCCGCCGTCGTCGATGCGCAGCATCCCCGTCCGGCCGCCGCTGCTCCACTCCAGGTCCAGGTACCAGCTGACGTCGTGCCCTTCGACGTGGACCTTGAGGTCGAACACCTCCACATCGGTGGAGGACACCCGGAACGGGAAGTCCTTCGGCGGCACCCGCACATCCGCCTGCTGCCCCGCCACCGGGGTGAGGTTCGGCCGGCCGTCGTCGAGGTCGATGTCGAAGGACTGCGGAGTGATGCCGCTCCCGCAGCCCTCGCCCATCGAGTACGCCGACCACGCCAGCGGCGCCTTCCGGGACAGCGTCCGCACATGCAGTCCGTTCAGTACGACGGCCTGCCCCGACTTCCCCTGCACGGTGAGTTCGAGCTGCATGCTGCCGCCGTCCACGCCGCCGAGCGCCTTGGCCCAGCCCCGGGTGCCCTGCGGCGAGGGCGGCGGAGGCACGTCCTCCGGCTTCTGGTCCAGAACGTAGTGCTGGCCGCAGGGCTCTTCCCAGTTGTACGAGCTGATGGTGGCGCTCAGCGGCACGCCCCCGCTCTGCTGCCCACCCGAACCGGATCCCGTGCCATGTCCCCCGGTCGTGGCGGAGGCGCCGCCGGACGGCGGGGACGAGACGGTCGCCGAGCCGGACGGCACGGGCTTGCCCGACTTCTTCGCCCCGCTCGGTGAGGCGGTGGCGCTCGCGTCGTGGCCGGGCCCGGCGAGCTCGGCCTCGTCCGGGTCCTTCACGTCCACGGCGGGGGCGTTGCTGAGATCGTCCTTGTCCGTACCCGACAGATTGCTGACGACGATCGAGGTGGGCACGGTCAGCGCGACGACGGCGACGGCCGCGAGCAGCACGCGCGCCCGCGCGGAGGCCAGGAACCGCCGGGGCCGGCTCGCTTCACCAGTCACGATCGCGGGCGTGAGCTCGGACCCGTCGCCACCAGCCCCGGACTCGGCCTCGGACTCGGTCTCGGAGCCACGACCCGCCTCCGGACCCGAGTCGGAACCCGCGTCCCGCCCCGGCTCCGCAGAAGCAGGAGCAGGAGCAGGAGCAGGAGCAGAAGCAGGAGCAGGAGCAGCCGCGGCAGGGCGTCTCCGTGCCGCATCCGCCACGATCCACCGCCGGTGCAGCTCGACCAGCTCGTCCGGGCCCGCGCCGCACAACCGCGCCAGCCGTTCCACCGGGGCGTACTCGTTCGGCACCGCCTCACCGTTGCAATACCGGTGGAGCGTCGACGTGCTGACGTGCAGTCTTCCGGCGAGAACCCCGTAGCTGCGCCCCGAACGGTCCTTCAGTTCCTTCAGCAGAGCCGCGAAATCCCCGGCCTCCGGCGTCGCCACTTCGGCGTTCCCCCTCCTGGTCCGTCCCAGAACACCGTTCCAGGGACGTGGAATCTGCCCAGGTCACAGTACGCGTAGGCATTCCAGCTTCCCCAATGGGCTGTTCGGCGTTGCGGTCGAATTCCGCGGTCCCGCAATCTGTGGACACACCGCAGCGACCACCGGGACAACGCAGTGCGAATCCACTTCCGCATCGAGCTCGTCGATGCCGTGGCCATCGGAGTGGTGATCGTGTCCACCGCGATCGTCATGGTCCTGATCTGCCACAACTGACCGACCGACATGACCGGCCCACACACGGGGAGTACCACCACCATGCGCAACCACATCCGCACCACCGCCCTCGCCGCGACCGCCCTCCTGGCCGCCTTCTCGCTCACCGCCTGCGGCGGCAACGACAACGCGAACGACGGCAAGGCAGGCGCGGCGGCTCCGGCGGCGAACGCCACCGCCACCACCCCCGACACGAACAAGGACGCCAAGGACGCCAAGGAGACCAAGGAGACCAACAGCGGCACGGCCCAGGCCCCCGCCGAGAACGCCTCCGCCACCTCCAAGGGCTCCACCGGCGGCAGCAAGAACGAAAAGAGCAGCGCCGGGAGCGGCAGCGGCAGCAAGTCACCCGTCACCTGCACCGGCTCGAACACCAAGGTCACCGTCAGCAAGGTGAGCCGCCCCATCAACCACCTGCTGCTCACGGCGACCAACACCGGCTCCGTACCCTGCTACGCGTACCACGCGCCGGCGCTTCGGTTCGACGACGCCCAGGCCGCCTTCCCGGTCCTCCGCGACAGCATCCCGCAGGCCGTGGTCACGCTCGCGCCGGGCCAGTCCGCGTACGCCTCCATCGGGCTGTCCGGTGAGCCCGACGGGCAGGAGCTGCACAAGGGCACCCACCTCACTGTGTACTTCACCGGCAAGGCCAACCAGGGCTCCACCGGCTCACCCGCCAAGCTGACCCTCCCCGCAGGCACCACCTGGGGCGACAACGGCTTCGTCACCTACTGGCAGAGCGAAATGGCCGACGCCCTCATGTACTGATCCTCCAGTACTGATCCTTCGGCACTGGCACTCCGGCAACTCACGTTCCCCCAAGGGCAGTCGATCGTAGAATCGGAGATCGAGCCCGAGGGGGAAACGTGCGTACGAAGAGCGGTCGCATACCGGCGTCATCACGCAGACACGCTGCTGCGACCGCCGCCACGGTCGCGGCGCTGGTGCTGGTCACCGGCTGTGGAAAGGCGGGCGACGGCCATCCGTCGGACGCGGCACAGACATCCGCCGCCGTCGCCGCGCCGACCCCTTCCGTGAACCCGTCGTACGGAGTGCAGTTCCTCGCCGAGGGCGAGTGCGCGGCCGCCGAGCCGGGCCAGAAGGTCGTCTACCGCGAGGTTCCCTGCGACGATCCCAAGGCCGTCGCGAAGGTCATCGACCGGGCCGACATCGGCTTCCCCGATCCCTTCGAGGCCACCGCATGTTCCGACAACGCCGACTTCGCGGTCAACGCGCCGGTCAGCATCGCGATCCTGGAGGACAAGCCGGTCTCCGGCGAGGGCTACGCCTGCATGCGCAACCTGAAGGCCCCGCACCCCGGCGACCCCGGCGGGGGCGGTGGCCCGCGGATCGAGGTCGGTGACTGCGTGCACAGCGCGGCCAGGAACGGGAGCCCCGTCTCGGAACACGCATCTACCCATCGTTGGACACCGAGGACCCTCTCATGCCCAGCCCCAGGCCATCACGCTTTGGATGGCTGGCGGTCTGTGCGCCCTGCAGTCATGCCCTGCCTTGCTCGCTCAGCAGCTTCTCCGTGTACGCGCCCAGCAAGTCGCCCTCATCGTTGGGGAGCCCCAGGACGCGGGCCGCAGCTGGGAAATCCCAGTCGGTGACCCGCGTCCGGACGGCGACACGGCCGAATGCGTTGTAGCGCTCGAAGTCGACGAGGATGCCGCCGTCGTACCACGCTGCACGTGCGGAGTAATCATTGTGACCGAAGTAGAAGGTGCCCGGACACCGGATGCCGCCCAGCGCCAATACCTCGCCTCCGGTGGCACCGTCGGCACACTCGATTTCCCTCGCGGCGGCCACGGAGTAGCCCGGCCTGCCTACCAGCGCCCCACTCACCGAGAGCTTGCCCAGGACAAACAGCACCGCCTGTTCCTCCAGCACGAGGTCCCCATCGACGTGAACGTCGGCTGCGACTACATGGACCGCATTCCCGGGCACTTCGACGGGTCCCGCGAGTTCGTGCCGGTCGGCTGATCGATACGCCTCTACCAGGACCCGCAGCACAGCGCGTCGGTAGTGCTCCGGACCGTCGAGCCAGTCCCACGACGATCCGCTGTCCAGCTGGGCGGGCGGCTGCTGCATTCTCCGGTCGAGCTCGTCGACCGTGACGCCGTACTGGGCTGCGTCCTGGATGAACAATGCGTCATCTATGAGCGATGCCCTGACGCGGGCGTACGCGTCCTTGACCTGCTGTGCCGCAAGCGGGAAAGCCGCGGGCTGCCAGAGAAGCGGGTAAGAGGAGCTGACCATCCTCCGAACCTATCGGATGCAGAGCGGCGGAATCATCGGTAGACCCACGTAACCGCATACGCATGTTGCAGCCCAACGCCAGCGGCGCTGGCCACTTCGCGGGCGCTGCGGCTCTGCGTCAGCAAGGTGTGACAGCTGTGACGATCTACGTACAAGATCTACTTTCGCAACAGGCCCTAGCCGCTCCCCGACTGCTGCGGAACGCGGAGTCGGTCAGTCAGCCGGTCGGCACGAAGGGCTCAGACGCCGTCCGGCGTACGGGGAGCGCGCCGCATGGCCCACAGAACCGGTCCGCCGCCCGGCAGTTGCGCCTCGCCGAGCACGGTGAAGCCGAAGTGCTCGTAGAAGGGCAGGTTGTCCGGCTTGGAGGACTCCAGGTAAACGGGCAGACCCGCCGCGTCGGCCTTGGCCAGGCCCGAGCGCAGCAGCGCGGCCCCGTGCCCCTGCCCCCGGGCGGCCGGGTCCGCGCCGACCACGGCCAGGTACCAGTGGGGTTCCTTCGGCCCGTGCTCGGCCGCCGCCTCGACGGCCGCACGGAACAGCGGAGCACGGTCGCCGAGGATGTCCTCAAGCTCCTGAACGGTCTCCGCGTCGGGAACCGCCTTCTTCTGGCCCTCCGGCGACACCCAGAAAGCGGCCGCCGCGCCGGTCCGCTCGCACACCCCGTGCCGGACGTACTGCCGGGCGAAGATCGTGCTGAAGTAGCGGGCCATCCCCTCCTCGCGGGAGGAGTCCTCGGGGAAGAACCAGCGCATCATCGGGTCGTCGTCGAAGGCACTGGCCAGCATGCGGCCGATCTCCTCAGCATCTTCGACCGTTGCCGTTTCAGGGGTGTTCGATATCGACATACGGCCCATTCTGCACTCTTGATGATCAACAACGACCGTCGGGCGGCTCGTTACCCGATCCAGGTCTCCATGGATTCGGCGCTGTACGCGGGTGCCCCGAGAAAGAGGTTCGACGGAGGGCGGCCGATCGTCCCGGGGCGGCGAGGGTGCCCGACTTCGAAGCCGGGTGCCGAAGGGGTTCCTGCTGCCCGAGGGGGTGTCCGGGCCCGTTGTCCACCGAGTGGAGTGCGACGAGCTGAACGGGTTCGTGCCGCGCTTCCGTACGTTCGACAGTCTTCGTCCGCTGGAGAGCGAACGCCGTTGCGGCTCGCGGCGGAGGCCGACGGCACGACCACGCTGCCCGTATCCACACCGCCGAGCATCCCAGAACACACACCGGACCCGGCCGACCGCACACCCACTCGTTAGCATCGCCCGCATGGCAATGTTCGTACACCTGACACCTGCGGCGAACGCTCCACGCGTCCGCCGCTCCGGAATACGGGCCATCAGCCACGGCCGCGACGCCTCACTGCCACGGGGCCTCTACTGCTTCCCCGTCCTCCCCTCGTACACCCTTACCCACCAGTGGCTGCGCGAACTGTCCAGGCGCAGCGGCCCGCGCGGACTCGTCGCCGTGCACATCCGCCTGCCGGACGACGAACCCGTCACCCTGGGCCGCTACCACCGCGACCCCGCGACCGTCACGGCCGCCGAGGCAGTACGCCGGGTCGCCGCCCTGCCCGACCCGCGCGGCTGGGAGGTGTTCGTCCCCCGGACGGTCACCAAGCGCGAGGTGCACCGCATCCGCGCGGTCAGCCAGGTCACCGGCTGGCGCTACTTCCCCGACTCGAACGGCAAGGTGCCCTGCACCTGCTTCGGCTGCCGGGTACGCGGCGAGTACGGCTCGCAGCGCCTGCGGCAACGCCGCCCGCACCCGCTCGACGGCCCTCCCCCCGCCTCCGCGGTCCTCGTGCGCCGGATCGCCGCGGCGGGCAGCCCCGGCGACTCCGAACAGCTCATCCAGACGCTCCACTGGTTCGGGATGCGCCGACGCGGACCGGTCGACCGACTGGCCCACCTCGCGGACCACCCGGACCCGAAGGTCCGCAGGGCCCTCGTATGGGCCGTCGAGAACTGGTCGAGCCCGGCCGCCACGGAACTCCTCCACCGCCTCTCCCAGGACCCGGACGCGACGGTCCGGGAGGCCGTCGAATGGACCCCGCCCGAGCCCCGGTCCTGACGGGACTCGCACCCGTACAGATTTCTTGTACGGGTCATGCGCGCGTGACGCGAGCGCGCACGTGGAAGTTCGCTCCGTATGCACCCCGGAAAGCGGAAGCGCAAGAACGCGTCGGCAATGAAACTCGTGGGCAAACTGGTCGCCGTCTTCCGCCGGGCGGTCGGCCTGACCCAGACCCAACTCGCCTACCTGGTGGGCCATCAGGTGGAGACGATCGCCTCCATCGAACAGGGCAGACGCGCTCTACTGCCCGACCTCGCGGCCAAGCTGGACGAACGGCTGGACACCAAGGGCGCGTTGAAGGAGGCAGTGGCGAACATGCCGGAGATCGACCTGATCCCGGCGTGGGCGGAGGAGTACTTGGACCTGGAGCGGGAGGCCCTGGCGCTTTCCTGGTACGACAACCAGGTCGTACCGGGACTCCTCCAGACGAGCCGCTACGCGGAGGCGGTGTTCCGCAACCGGGTCCCGGCTTTCAGCGAGGAAAAGGTGGCCATCCAGACGGAGGCCCGCCTGGAGCGCCAGGAGATCCTCCATCGACCATCGCCCCCGACCATCAGCTTCGTGGTCTGGGAGCCCGTCCTGATGCTCCAACTCCTCGACGCCGAAGGGCATGCGGAGCAGCTGAACCACCTGAGGACGTGTGCCGCGCTCCCCGGCATCTGCCTTCAGGTCCTGCAACTGAACCACCGCACCCATGCCGGGCTGAATGGCCCCTTCACTCTCCTGGAAACGCCGGACTTCCAGCGCGTCGCCTATTCCGAGACACAACGCGGCAGCCTGCTCGTCTCCGACCCCGACGAGGTCAGCATCCTCGCCCAGAAATATGCAATGCTGCGAGCCCAGGCCCTCAGCCCCGAAGACACCGTGGGCCTGCTGGACCGTCTGCTGGGAGAGCAATGAGCACTGCACGCAAGTGGTTCAAGTCCAGCTACAGCGGCGACGAAGGCGGGCAGTGCCTCGAAGTCGCCTACGACTGGCAGAAGTCGAGCCACAGTGGCAGCGAGGGCGGGCAATGCGTCGAGATCGCCGCCCACCCCGCCGCGATCCACATCCGCGACTCCAAGAACCCCGACGGCCCCGTCCTCACCGTCGCCCCCACCACCTGGACGGCCTTCGCCGGCTTCGCCGCCGACCCGCGACTCGTCTGAGCCCACGCCCCGGGAGGAATACCACCGCCATGGCTGTCATCCACCACACCACCCTGTCGCCCACCAAGCTGGAACTCCTCACCACCTGGCTGCCCGCACAGCCCTGGTACCGCGGCACGGGACAGCAGCCAGAGCTGGCCCGGACCGGCGGATTCCGCCTGGACGACCCGAAGGGCGAGGTCGGGATCGAGTTCATGGTGGTCACCGACACCTCGGGGGACCAACCAGCCAAGTACCAGGTGCTGTTCAGCTACCGCGGCGCACCGCTTCCGGGCGCCGACGACACACTCATCGGCACGACCGAGCACGGCGTGCTGGGGCAGCGCTGGGTGTACGACGGGGCGCATGACCCGGTCGTCGTGGCCCAGCTGCTCGCGCTCGTCGTCGGCGAGGCCGAGCCGCAGATGCAGAGCACGAGCGACACCCCGGACCCGTCCGTCACCACCCGGCTCGACGCATCGGGCATCACGGCGGAGGTCGCCTCCTTCACCACCACCGACGCCCCGGACGGCACAGCCATCCTGGTCACGACGGCACCCGACGGGCGCCAACTCACCGTCCACATCAACCGCGAACTCCGGCCCGGCCAGAGCGCGAACGGCCAGGCGCTCGGCCACGTCACCGCGCCCGCGCCGCTGCCCGACGGCACCACGGCGCCCACCACGTTCGTCGAGGTTCACGCACACCTGTAACCCAGCACGCGGCGCCCGGCCGGTTGTCAGTGGCCGGACCTACAGTTTGGTCATGGCGACACTTCCGAACCCGCTCCCGTCCCTGGCCACGTCCGGGCTCCAACTCCCGCCCGGCTCAATGGTGGACGCCACGATCGACGGCACCTGGCACGAGCCGCTGCTCTGGTGCGCCGACGAGCCCGCGACCCACGGCACATGGCGCACGCTGCGCGCGGCCGGGCGGGCGGTCGGGCTGCTCCCCGTGCTGATAGACGGCGGGCGGCGCGACCAGTGGCCCGACACCTGGGACCTGATCCCGGACAGCACGTCGTACCCCGGCGATCACGACGCCGAGGAGGTGCTCAGCGAGTACTGGGAGGACTGCGCGCCCGAAGAACTCGACGCCGCCGAGGGCGAATGGCCGGGCCTGGCCCCCGTCCCAGCCGCCGAGGGGCAGGACACCCCCGACGACCTGGCGGCCGCGATCGCCGAGGAGTGCGTCGGCCCGGACGGCTGGTACGCCGGTTCACGGCTGGCGCTCGTCCCGGCCCGGCGCAGCGCGGACATACCGGCGGCGATCGGCTGGTCGGGTCCGGTCAACTACGAGGAGGACACGGCCCGGCTCAGCGCCGTGCTCCGCTCCTGGGAGGACCGCTTCGGCATACGGGTCGTGGTGCTGGGATTCGACACCCTGACGGTCTCGGTGGGCCGCCCGCCCACCACCCTCCCGGAGGCCCGCGCGGTCGCCGCCGAGCACTTCGCGTTCTGCCCGGACAACATCGAGCAGAACCCGCCGTACGACCTGGACGTCTACGCCGAGAAGATGGTGCTGAACCAGGAGACCTGGTCCTTCTGGTGGGACTGACCCGAAGCGACCGGAGGCCTTAGGTACGGCAACTCATGTGCCGCACCGGGGCGCCCGGTTGAATCGCACGCATGCCCGACAACCTCACGGACGAAGCCCCCGACAGCGCCGACAGCACCGACGGCCCCCGGCACACCTGGATCGCCTCGCTGATCTCCACGGTCGTCACGCTCCCGCTCACGTTCTTCGCCCTGGTGTACAGCATGCTTTCGCCGATGGCCTGCGACTCCTGCTCGGAGGCGGATGCCGACCGATTCGACGCGAGTTTCGGTCCGGCCTGGACGGTCTCCTGCTGCGGCCTGCTCCTGGCTCTGGTCGTCCTGGTGGCGAGCTGGGTGTTCACCAGGCGCAGGCCACCGGCCGCGATCGGCCTTGCCGTGGCCGCACCCGCCACCGTGTTCTTCACCTGGGTCGCCTTCATGACCCTGATCAACTGGCCCTGAGCCTCCGGACGGAGGAACACCGCCCATGAACCCCGAGCCGACCCCGGACGACACCACCCGCGCCAACCGCCTCGCCCATCTCGCCCGCCTCGTCGAGGAGTACCGCGCCCTGCCGGCCGACAGCGACAGGAAGCGCGAGATCATCGCCGAACTGGACGGCAACGCGGCCGCCCAGCCGTTCCTCGTCTCGGTGGTCGCCGACGCGGGCGAGTACGACCTCGCCCGCATCGAGTGCGCCACAGTCCTGCGCCTGTGGCCCCCGGCCGACCCCGACCTGCGCCACCGCGCGGGCAGAGCCCTGCTGGCGGCGCTGAACGACCCCGAGGAGGATCTGGTGCGCCAGTACGCGGCGATGGCGCTCGGCCCCTACGCCTCGGACGACCCGGCGGTCGCCGAGGCCCTGATCGCCGCCGGAGAGTCCGAGGAGGACCCCCTCGTCCGGGCCTGCGCGAGGTCGGCCCTGGAAGAGGCGGGCCTCGCCTGAGCGCGCCCGGTCGCAGCACCGAACGACAAAGTCGGGCATCGCGGGCTGTTCCTCCGGAAAGGCCGTCCGGTACGGGTCCACCGCTTTTACCGGAAGGGCCCCGGGACAACCTGATCGCGATCCGGAACATCTTCTCTCACAAGCCCGCGCCACCGGTACGGGACGGTGAACGAGGAGCTGGACCATGGCCCGACGCCCCAACCGCCCGACCCGCCCGACCCGCCTTCGCAGACTCGCTGTCGACTACCCCCGCCGGGGAAAACGCACTTGGCGTCGCTGGGTCCCTTCGTGGCGGCAGGTGCTGAGCGGGGTCATGCTCGGACTCGTCGCGCTGGCAGGCCTGTTCGCCGCGGTGTACGCATCCGTCGACATCCCGGACGAGAACGACGAGGCGCGCAGGCAGGGCACCGTCTACTACTGGGCCGACGGCAGCCAGTTGGTGAGCGTGGGCGCGGTCAACCGGCAGAACGTCACGCTCGCCGACATACCCGATTCGGTGGAGAACGCGGTCATCGCCGCCGAGAACGAGACCTTCTACTCCGACCCGGGAGTATCGGCGACGGGAATCGCCCGCGCGGCCGTAAGCATCGTCACGGGCGGTGAGACCCAGGGCGGCTCCACCATCACCCAGCAGTACGTGAAGAACACCTATCTCAGCCAGGAGCAGTCGGCCACCCGGAAGTTCAAGGAATTCTTCATCTCGCTGAAGCTGAACAACAGGCAGGGCAAGAAGGAGATCCTCCAGGGGTATCTGAACACCAGCTGGTTCGGCCGCGGCGCCTACGGCATCCAGGCAGCGGCGAACGCGTACTACGGAATCCCCGCGAAGGACCTCGACCCCAGCCAGGCGGCGCTGCTCGCGTCCCTGCTCAAGGGGGCGGAGCAGTACGACCCCGCGGGCAGCAAGGCCAACCACGAACGCGCCGTCGACCGCTGGGAGTGGATCCTCGACCGGCAGGTGGAGATCGGCACGATGACGAAGGCCGAGCGGGCCGCGTACCAGAAGTTCCCCGAGCCGAAGCCGGCCGCCAAGCCGACCAGCCTCGGCGGCCAGACCGGCTATCTCGTCGACATCGCCAACAAGTACATCAAGAAGCGTTCGGGCCTCACCGACAAGGACCTCTTCCGGGGCGGCTACCGGGTGCACACCACCTTCGACAAGGCCAGGGTGGGGCAGCTGGAACGGGCCGTGCGGAGCGTACGCAAGCGCGACCTCGACCCCGAGAAGCGTCCCGAGGACAAGCACGTCGAGGTCGGCGCCGCATCCGTGCGCTCCGACGGGGCCGTGGTCGCGGTGTACGGCGGAGCCGACGCGGTCACCCACTTCGCCAACAACGCCGACACCGCGGGCGTCCCCGTCGGCTCGGCCTTCAAGCCCTTCGTGCTGGCCGCGGCCCTTCAGCACGGCGACGGGATCACCCTGGACAGCGGCTACGACAGTGGGGGGCGTCTGATCAAAAACGGCCCGTACGCGGCGCCCCCCGCCCCGTCGGGTGCCGGTCCCGGCCAGGCGATGGTCACGGCGCCGACGTCCCTGCGCGACGCGCTGATCAAGTCGTCCAACACCACCTTCGTACTGCTCGGCAAGGACATCGGGCTGAAGAAGGTGAAGGAACTGGCGGTATCGACCGGGCTGCACGAGAAGAGCCTGGCCCGTCTGGACAAGTCCTTTCCCCTCGGCACGTCCACCCCGAGCGCGGTCAGGATGGCGGACGCGTACACCGCCTTCAGCAACGACGGCATGCGGGCCGATCCCTACTCGGTGACCAGGATGACCCGGGACGGCGAGGCGGTCGAGGGCTTCGAGAAGCCCGAGCCGCGGCGCGCGATGGACGCCTCGGTGGCCAACGACGTGAACAACACCCTGGGGATGGTGGCCTGGACGCGGCTGGGCCGGGACGGGAAGCTCGGTACGTTCGCCAGGACTGCGGCCTCCGACGACCTCGCGGCGGGGTCGACCGGCGAGGACGACCGGATGAAGTCGGCCTGGTTCATCGGCCGCACCAAAGGGCTGACCACGGCCGTCACGATGTTCCGCAACAAGCCGGGCACCCCTCAACTGCTGGGAATGCAGGGCGTGGGCGGGCCCGATTCGGAACGCGGCAATGTCTTCCCGCTCCGGATCTGGAACGCTTACGTCACGGGGAAGTAGGCCCACGGGCCACGGTCTTTCGTCTGGATCACCCGGGATCACCCGCGTTCGGGCGCGATCCCGCGCGACCCGGACGAAAGACCGTGCGGACGGTGCCCGCTACTGGATTCTGAAGCTGTCGACAATCATGTAGTCGCCCGTCTTCATCACGCCTTTGATGGTGTGCGCACCCGGAGCGAGCCCGGCCGCGCTGAAGACGGTCTTCTGATGGACACGTGTGGCGTTGTGGTTGTCGATCGTGCCCACGGACCGGCCGTCGATGAAGAGTTCGACCTCGCCCTCGTCGGTGTTGACCTGGGTGAGGAGATCGATCGCGGTCCCGTTGAAGGCGAGCTCGAAGGAGTCCCCCTTGTTCTGGGTGGCGTGCACGTCGTCGGCCCAGCCGCCCGCGCCGCCCCGGAACCTGTTCTTCCAGTCCCAGCCGGTGCCGGTGTAGACGACGCCGGACGTGTTGTTGATCTGCTGAACCGCGGTGGGCTTTCGCAGGGTCACCTCGACGGACGCCTGATTGCGCCAGACCTTCAGCACGGCATCGGCCCCGGGAGCGGTCCGGTTGTACGGGAGCCAGAAGCTGTTGCGGTCGGTGACCGGCCGGCCGTCGATCTCCCGGATGACGTCATTGGCGCGCAGCCCCTGCCGGTACGCCTCCGATGTGCTCGGCACGGAAGCGAGGTGCAGACCGTCGGTGTCGGTCAGTCCCGTGGCGGACTTGATCGTGTCGGAGTAGATCCGGGTGACCGGCACGCCCAGCAGCGGTTCCGGAAGGGCGTCGAGGGTGTCGGTTTCAGGAGTCTCCGTAGGCCAGGTCAGCGGCGGTGGGGTGGGGGATCCGGCCTTGCCGAAGCCGCCCATCGCGATGTTGCGGAAGCCGAGGGCCAGGGCGGGCGAATCGGGCTGGACGGTGTAGTCGAGCTTGGCCGGATCGTCGAACGGGGAGGCGCCGGTGAACTTCGGGTCGGCGATCACCGAACGGGTGTCCAGCCCGTTCGCCCGCCAGCCGTCGCCCAGGCCCTGGACGGCCTTGCCGTTGTTCCAGAACAGGTTGTCGTTGATGACGGGCCTGCTCCTGGCCATGTCGACCTGGATCAGGCTGTAGGGGGTGTCGGTGACGAAGACGTTCTTCTCGACGGTGTCGCCGCTGTCCGCGAACCAGACATGGAAGTGCGCGCCGCCGTTGACGAAGATGTTGTTGCGTACGGTCCGGTGGAAGCCCTCGCGAAGCTTGACCCCGCCGTTGAGCAGCAGATTGTCCTCGATGAGGTAGTTCGAGCTGCCGTCGTCGAGGTCTATGTCCCAGTGCGATGAGTGCCTGATCCGGTTGTGCCGGATGACCGTGGTCTCCATCGCGTCCAGCTTCGCGTACGACTTCTTCGTCGCGTCGTCGGCGTTCAGCGGCCAGAAGCGGTCCCGGCCCCAGGAGTTGAAGGGCCCGTGGTCGGAGGTCTCCTTGACGCAGTTGAAGATGTCGTTGTTCTCGATGAGGTGACCGCCCCAGGTGCCGTCGTTGATGTCGACACAGGCGCGGGGACCGTCATGCAGGGTGTTGCCGTCGACCGTGACACGGCGGCTCATCGATATCTGCACACCGGAGGACTGCTTCTCGAACTGTCCGTTGTCATGCATGAGGTTGTCGCGGATGCTGATGTCGCGCGGGTAGTTCTCGGTCTTGGGTCCGGGCCGGGTGTCGCTGATGGTCCTGCGCATGTTGTCCCAGGTGGACGGCTCACGGACCGCGTCGGGATTACCGATGACCGCGACGTCGGACGCCCCCGAGTGGCTGAACTCGTTGCCCGAGACGACATCCCGGCTGTTGTATCCGTCGATCAGGAGCGCGTTGCCGCCGAGCTGGTCGAAGCGCGAGGCGCGTACGGAGACGTTCTCGGTGTTCTTCAGATGGACGGCCGCCGCTCGCGCCAGAGCCCAGTCGCCGAGCTGGAGCTTCTCGTAGGGCGTGTTGAAGAGCGTGCGGTGGGTCCCGGTGAAGGTGAAGCCGGAGAAGGTCAGATGGCGCACGGCGTCGCGCGGCCCGCTGCCCTCCACCCTGATCAGCTCGTTCCGCTCGGCCGTCTCGATGCGGGCCCGGCCGGGATCGACTCCGGCGGGGGGATAGAAGTAGAGCTTTCCGGCAGGCTTGTCGTAGAACCACTCGCCGGGGGCGTCGAGTTCCTCGAAGACGTTCTCGACCATGCGGTACGTGTCATGCAGCCCGCTTCCCCGGTTGTTGTCGCCGACCCAGGCCAGCTCGGGTGTGCCGTCCGCCTTCACGCCGGTGACCTTGAAGGAGTTGCCGCCCCACATGCCGTCGTGCAGACCGCGTACCAGCGCCGTCGTCGGATTCTTCCAACGGGCCACGCGCTCCGGGGAGATGGCGTCGGGCGCGTACCCGCCGAGGATCGCGGTGCCCGGATCGTAGTCGGGGTAGCGGGCGAGCGTCTGGCGCTGCCCGTCGGCGAAGAGGCCGTCGAAGTCGAGGCCGGCTCCGATGTCCGCGACCTTGACCGAACCGGAGTAGGACCTCCAGCGGGGCGCGAGCGGACGGCCGCCGCTGATGACGACACGCTCACCGGGCGCCGCGAGGTACCGGACGGGGGCCTTGGCCGTACCGGAGTCGGCGGTGGTGAAGTTCAGCGTGGACCGCAGCCGGTACGTACCACCGTGCACCACGACATCGACCGGCCTCCTCTCCCGCGCGCCCCTGCCCAGCGACGCGCGGACGGCCTTCTGTGCCCTTTCCAGCGTTCGGAACGGCCTGGTCGCCGAGCCCTTGGCCCTGTCACTGCCGTCGGGCGCGACATGGAAGGTGATGCCCCCCTCGGCCCCGGCGCTCGCGGCGGCCGGCACGGCGGGCACCACCGCCATCCCGATGCCCAGCGCGGCTGTGGCCAGAACCGCGGTCAGCGCTGGGACCGGGGCGTGTGGTCGGTGACTCGAATCCGGGACGGTGCGCATAGGCACTCCTCATCGATAGTCGAGTCGGGTTGACTCGCATCGAAGTCAGGCATCCAACCTCTACGCCCAACTTCTCCAAGTTTTACAGCGGTTGTCGCGCCGCAAGCTATAAATACATCGGATGACCGTCAAGAGGTTGAACGAAAAGAGCCCCCGCCCGTCCCGATGTCGGGACGAGCGGGGGCTCGGGGGCTCACCAAGCCTCAGGCCTCAGGCCTCGTACTGGATCAGCGCCCCAGCCGCTGCGCGGCCTCCGTCGCCCAGTACGTCAGGATCATCTGCGCACCCGCGCGCCGGATCCCGGTCAGGCTCTCCATGATCGCCGCGTCCCGGTCGATCCAGCCCTTCTCGGCGGCGGCCTCGATCATCGCGTACTCACCGCTGATCTGGTACGCGGCGACCGGCACGTCCACCGAGTCGGCGACCTTGGCGAGGATGTCGAGGTACGGTCCGGCCGGCTTGACCATGACCATGTCGGCGCCCTCCTCGAGGTCGAGCGCCAGCTCGCGCAGGGACTCACGGGCGTTCGCCGGGTCCTGCTGGTACGTCTTGCGGTCGCCCTTGAGCGAGGAGCCGACGGCCTCGCGGAACGGCCCGTAGAACGCCGACGAGTACTTCGCCGTGTAGGCGAGGATCGAGACGTCCTCATGGCCCGTCCGGTCGAGCGCGTCGCGGACGACGCCGACCTGGCCGTCCATCATGCCGCTGGGGCCGACCACGTGGGCGCCCGCGTCGGCCTGGACCTGGGCCATCTCGGCGTAGCGCTCCAGCGTCGCGTCGTTGTCGACACGGCCGTCGGCGGTCAGGACGCCGCAGTGGCCGTGGTCGGTGTACTCGTCCAGGCACAGGTCCGACATGACGACGAGATCGTCACCGACCTCCTCGCGCACCGCACGCAGACCGACCTGGAGAATGCCGCCCGGGTCCGTGCCCGCCGTGCCCCGGGCGTCCTTCTTCTCGTCCGTGGGAACACCGAAGAGCATGATCCCGGAGACCCCGGCCGAGACCGCCTCGACGGCGGCCTTGCGCAGAGTGTCCAGGGTGTGCTGCTGGACGCCGGGCATGGCCGAGATGGCGACGGGCGCGTCGATGCCCTCGCGCACGAACGCGGGCAGGATCAGATTCGCCGGGTCGAGCCGTGTCTCGGCGACCATGCGCCGCATCGCCGGGGTCGTCCGCAGCCGCCGGGGGCGGGAGCCGGGGAAGTTTCCGTACACAGTCATGCTTCGAGACTAGACCCGTACACATCACCGTCTTACCGACACCTGTGCCGGGAAAGCGGCCCGGAAACGGTCAGGGGCCCGGCCGCCGAAGCAGCCGGACCCCTGGCACCGTCAACCGGGCCGATCAGGTCGTCGTACGACGCCGCCGCGCACCCGGACGCCGCTCGCTCGGCCGCGTCACCGGGTCACCGGCCACCTTCGCCGCCTCCCGGCGCTGCGCACCGAACTCGGCGAGGGCCTCGGCCAGCTTGTGCACCGAAGGCTCCGGCGACAGAACGTCGACGCGCAGGCCGTGCTCCTCGGCGGTCTTGGCCGTCGCCGGGCCGATACACGCGATGACCGTCACGTTGTGCGGCTTGCCAGCGATGCCGACGAGGTTCCGTACGGTCGACGACGAGGTGAAGAGCACCGCGTCGAAACCGCCGCCCTTGATGGCCTCACGCGTGTCGGAGGGCGGCGGCGAGGCGCGGACCGTGCGGTACGCGGTGACGTCGTCGACCTCCCAGCCCAGCTCGATGAGCCCGGCCACCAGCGTCTCGGTGGCGATGTCGGCGCGCGGCAGGAAGACGCGGTCGATCGGGTCGAAGACCGGGTCGTACGGCGGCCAGTCCTCCAGCAGACCGGCGGCGGACTGCTCACCGGACGGCACCAGGTCCGGCTTCACACCGAAGTCGACGAGCGCGGCAGCGGTCTGCTCGCCGACGGCCGCGACCTTGATCCCGGCAAAGGCACGGGCGTCGAGCCCGTACTCCTCGAACTTCTCCCGGACGGCCTTCACGGCATTGACGCTGGTGAAGGCGATCCACTCGTAGCGGCCCGTGACCAGGCCCTTGACCGCTCGCTCCATCTGCTGGGGCGTACGGGGCGGCTCGACGGCGATCGTCGGGACCTCGTGCGGCACGGCACCGTACGAACGAAGCTGGTCGGAGAGCGACGCCGCCTGCTCCTTGGTACGCGGGACGAGCACCTTCCAGCCGAACAGCGGCTTGGACTCGAACCACGCGAGCTGGTCGCGCTGGGCGGCGGAGCTGCGCTCACCGACCACGGCTATGACGGGCTGATGCCCGTCCGGTGACGGGAGGACCTTCGCCTGCTTCAGGACCTGGGCGATCGTGCCAAGGGTCGCCGTCCAGGTGCGCTGGCGGGTGGTCGTACCCGCCACCGTCACGGTCAGCGGGGTGTCGGGCTTACGGCCCGCCGAGACCAGCTCACCGGCGGCCGAGGCCACCGAGTCGAGGGTCGTCGAGACGACGGCCGTGGCATCGCTCGCGCCGACCTCGGTCCAGCACCGTTCCGAGGCGGTGCGGGCGTCGACGAACCGGACGTCGGCACCCTGCGCGTCACGCAGCGGCACACCGGCGTACGCGGGCACGCCCACGACGTTGGCGACACCCGGTACGACCTCGAAGGGGATACCGGCGGTGGCGCAGGCGAGCATCTCGGCGCCGGCGTTCCCGTCCAGTCCCGGGTCGCCCGAGACGGCACGGACGACCCGCCTGCCGCCCTTCGCTGCCTCCATGACAAGATTGGCCGCATCCCTGAGAACGGGAACACCGGCGGCTGTTGACTGTGCGTCAACAACCGTCAGCTCAGGCGCGCTTACGCCTGCCCGCGCATGGCAGCGAACGAAGCCGAGAACGTCCGGCTCGGCGACAAGGACGTCCGCGCTCGCGAGCGCCTCGACAGCGCGCAGAGTCAGCAGTCCCGGGTCGCCGGGACCGGCGCCGAGGAAGGTGACGTGCCCTTGTGCGGACAGGGCCGGAAAGTCGGATACGGCGGGGCCGGTGGGGCTCAAAGTGCTCGCTCCCCCATAAGACCGGCCGCACCCTTGGCGAGCATCTCGGACGCGAGTTCGCGACCGAGGGCCGCCGCGTCGTCGTGCGACGTGGGAACGGGACCGGTGGTGGACATCTGTACCAGCGAGGAACCGTCGGTGGAACCGACGACACCGCGCAGGCGCAGTTCATTGACAGCCTGTCCGTCGACCAGGAGGTCGGCCAGCGCACCCACAGGTGCGGAGCAACCGGCCTCCAGGGCGGCGAGCAGGGCACGCTCGGCGGTCACGGCGGCCCGGGTGTACGGGTCGTCGAGCTCGGCGAGCGCGGCGGCGAGGTCTGCGCTGGTCGCAGCGCATTCGATCGCCAGTGCTCCCTGGCCGGGAGCGGGCAGGACGGTGTCGACCGACAGGAAGTCGGTCACCTCACCGATCCGGCCGAGGCGGCTGAGTCCGGCCGCGGCGAGTACCACCGCGTCCAGCTCCCCGCTTCGTACAAATCCGATACGCGTATCGACGTTCCCCCGGATCGGCACGGTCTCGAAGTCGAGGCCGTGGTTACGGGCGTACGCGTTGAGCTGCGCCATGCGGCGCGGCGAGCCGGTGCCCACGCGGGCACCGGACGGCAACTGCTCGAAGGTCAGTCCGTCCCGCGCCACCAGTACGTCGCGCGGATCCTCGCGCACCGGTACGGCGGCCAGCACGAGGCCCTCGGGCTGGGCGGTCGGCAGGTCCTTGAGCGAGTGGACGGCGAAGTCCACCTCGCCGCGCAGCAGCGCGTCGCGCAGCGCCGCGACGAACACACCGGTGCCGCCGATCTGCGAGAGGTGCTCCCGGGAGGTGTCGCCGTACGTGGTGATCTCGACGAGCTCGACGGCGCGCCCGGTCACCTCGCTGACCGCGTCGGCGATGAGGCCGGACTGCGCCATGGCGAGCTTGCTGCGCCGGGTCCCCAGCCGCAGCGGCTTGGTGGCCCCCGCGCCCAGGGGTGAGTTGTCGGTCATGACCGCCCTCGATTCGGGTCGTTCAGGTCTGCCCGGGAGACGGCGGCGACCGTCTGCGGGTCGAGGTCGAAGAGTTCCCGCAGCGCATCGGCGTACCCGGCGCCGCCGGGCTCGCTGGCGAGCTGCTTGACCCGCACGGTGGGCGCGTGCAGGAGCTTGTCGACGACGCGGCGCACGGTCTGCGTGATCTCGGCGCGCTGCTTCTCGTCCAGGTCGGGGAGGCGTCCGTCGAGCCGCGCGATCTCGCCCGCGACCACTCCGGCGGCCATCGTGCGCAGGGCGACGACGGTCGGGGTGATGTGGGCGGCGCGCTGGGCGGCGCCGAAGGCGGCGACCTCGTCGGCGACGATGGTGCGCACCTGATCCACATCGGCGGCCATCGGGGCGTCCGCGGACGCCTCGGCGAGCGACTCGATGTCGACGAGGCGCACACCGTCGAGACGGGCGGTGGCTCCGTCGATGTCGCGCGGCATGGCCAGGTCGAGCAGGGCGAGGCGGACGGGGCCGGCGCCCTGGGCGGGCACGGTGGCCCGGCGGACGGCCTGGCGCACCGTACCGGCGCTGCCGTTCTCCACCCAGGCGGCGTGCCGGTCGGGGTCGGCGGGCGGCGCGGGAACGGACGCGGCGGGAGCCTCGTGCGCGGGGGCGAAGGTCAGGCCGAGCGCTCCGGCGACGGCCTCGGCGGTCAGCACGAGACCCGTGGCGCCGGTGCACGAGACGACGACATCGGCACGTGTCAGTTCGTCGGAGACCGCGGCCATCTCCACGGCGTGAGCGGCCACTCCCGTACCGCCGGGCTGGCCCAGGATCTCGACGAGCCGGTCGGCGCGGGCCCGGGTCCGGTTGGCGACGACGATCTCGGCGACGCCGGTACGGGCCAGCGTGGCGGCGGCCAGCGAGGACATCGAGCCTGCGCCGATCACCAGGGCACGCTTGCCCCTGGCCCAGTCGGCGACATCCGCACCGGCCGCGAGCTGTTCGAGACCGAAGGTGACGAGCGACTGTCCGGCCCGGTCGATCCCGGTCTCGCTGTGGGCACGCTTGCCGACCCGCAGGGCCTGCTGGAACAGGTCGTTCAGCAGCCGGCCGGCGGTGTGGAGCTCCTGCCCCAGCGCCAGCGCGTCCTTGATCTGGCCGAGGATCTGGCCCTCGCCGACGACCATCGAGTCCAGCCCGCAGGCCACCGAGAAGAGGTGGTGGACGGCCCGGTCCTCGTAGTGCACATAGAGATACGGAGTGAGCTCGTCCAGCCCGACGCCGCTGTGCTGGGCGAGGAGCGTGGACAGCTCGGCGACGCCCGCGTGGAACTTGTCCACGTCGGCGTACAGCTCGATGCGGTTGCAGGTCGCCAGCACGGTGGCCTCGGCCGCGGGCTCCGCGGCGAGGGTGTCCTGGAGGAGCTTGGCCTGCGTCTCGGCAGCCAGCGAGGCCCGCTCCAGCACGGAGACGGGGGCGCTGCGGTGGCTCAGCCCTACGACAAGAAGACTCATGCCGGCATCACGGCGGGCATGTCCCCGTCAGGTCCCTTCCGGCCGCCGACGGCCGCGCGCACAGGCGGCGCGGCCTGGTCCGGGCTGCTCTCGGTGGCATCCTCGCCGGCCTTGCGCTGCTCATGGAAGGCGAGGATCTGAAGCTCGATGGACAGGTCGACCTTGCGCACGTCGACGCCGTCGGGCACGGAGAGCACCGTCGGCGCGAAGTTCAGGATGGAGGTGACGCCCGCGGCGACGAGCCGGTCACAGACCTGCTGAGCGGCACCGGCCGGGGTCGAGATGACACCGATCGACACGCCGTTGTCGCCGACGATCTTCTCCAGTTCGTCGGCGTGCTGCACGGGGATCCCGGCGACAGGCGTTCCGGCCATCGCGGGGTCGGCGTCGATCAGTGCGGCGACCCGGAAACCACGGGAGGCGAAGCCGCCGTAGTTGGCGAGCGCGGCACCGAGGTTACCGATACCGACGATCACGACCGGCCAGTCCTGGGTGAGCCCGAGTTCGCGGGAGATCTGGTAGACGAGATACTCGACGTCGTACCCGACACCACGCGTCCCGTAGGACCCGAGGTAGCTGAAGTCCTTGCGCAGCTTGGCAGAGTTGACCCCCGCCGCCGCGGCGAGCTCCTCGGACGAGACCGTGGGAACCGAGCGCTCGGAGAGCGCGGTCAGTGCGCGAAGGTACAGCGGAAGTCGGGCGACGGTGGCCTCGGGAATTCCTCGGCTACGGGTCGCCGGTCGGTGATTTCGGCCAGTTGCCACGGTGCTCCTGCGGGATGAGCGGGGCTGCAGGCGGCCGTATGTCCCAAGGCCGCCCCGTCGAATGCAGGCTATGTCTTTGTGAACGCGTGCACAAAGATGGTGTCCGTTTTGTCCGGTCAAAGTGACCGGGGTCACGCACATTCGTCGTGCGATCCCGGAACCAAGGATCGCATCAACCCGTTGCAGGCCCGAAGGGGGCAAAGCCGCACACACTCCTCACAACCACTCCCCCGAGAGCACTCAAAACGCCCACGATGGTAACCGCGTTTCCTCACGAACGCAGTGCGTTGCGCAGCCTCGCCGGGTCCACCCTCCAGAACGTGTGCTGTTCGTTATCAATCAGGACAACCGGGATCTGCTCCCAGTACTCCCGGTGCAGCCCCTCGTCCTGGGTGATGTCCTTCTCCTCCCAGGACGCACCGGTCTCCATACAGACCTCCCGCACCACCGCCCTCGCGTCGTCGCAGAGGTGACATCCGGGTTTCCCGACCAGGGTCACCACCCGGTCCGCGGGCTTCTTCTTCGTACGTCGCAGCAGGGCACTCATGCCTTCATTCTGCGCCGGAAAGAGACCACCCCTCCGCCCCGGAAGGGAGTCACTTCCCCCTTTGATCCGAAACGCCCCGAATCGCCCGTTTAACAAATCGGCAGCCGAGAGTTCACGGCACGGCATCCCAGCAGGTCGGGAAGGGCCGAACCGACTGGCTATGCTCACGGCATGGCCGCTCTTGGATGGCTCACACCCCGTAGGCGCCCCGCAACAGCACGGAGCGTGCTGGCAGGCGAGGCAGCAGCTGAGGCAGCGCGGAAGTCCTCCCTCCCCGACGATCAGTCCTCCGCCACCGACCAGGACACCTCTGTCCTCACCGCGACCGAGGAACCGCCCTTCCCGGTCGTCGGTGACGACCGGGCCGCCGCCTTCTTCGACCTGGACAACACCGTGATGCAGGGCGCGGCAATCTTCCACTTCGGCCGCGGCCTGTACAAGCGGAAGTTCTTCCAGCGCCGCGAGCTGACCAGGTTCGCCTGGCAGCAGGCCTGGTTCAGGCTGGCCGGCGTCGAGGACCCGGAACACATGCAGGACGCCCGCGACAGCGCCCTGTCCATCGTCAAGGGCCACCGCGTCTCCGAGCTGATGTCCATCGGCGAGGAGATCTACGACGAGTACATGGCCGACCGGATCTGGCCCGGCACCCGCGCACTCGCCCAGGCCCACCTCGACGCCGGACAGCGGGTCTGGCTGGTCACCGCCGCCCCGGTGGAGACCGCCACGATCATCGCCCGCCGCCTCGGCCTGACCGGCGCACTCGGCACGGTCGCCGAATCCGTCGACGGCGTCTACACCGGCCGTCTGGTCGGCGAGCCGCTGCACGGCCCCGCGAAGGCCGAGGCGGTCCGCGCCCTGGCGGCGGCCGAGGGTCTGGACCTCGACCGCTGTGCGGCGTACAGCGATTCGCACAACGACATCCCGATGCTGTCCCTGGTCGGACACCCGTACGCGATCAACCCGGACGCCAAGCTCCGCAAGCACGCCCGCGCACTCGACTGGCGGCTGCGGGACTACCGGACGGGCCGCAAGGCGGCCAAGGTCGGCATCCCGGCCGCGGCCGGCGTGGGCGCCCTCGCAGGCGGCACCGCGGCCGCCGTCGCCCTGCACCGCCGCCGCCGCTGACGCACACCCGTTCGCGCCCCCGCCGGATCCCGCCGCGGGCCGCCGAGCCACGCCCGGACGCCCGCCGCCGATCGGGACCCCTTACCCAGCGACCGCTCCCGCCAGTCGGATTGCTCGCGCCCGACCACAACCCGTCGTACCCGCAGGCAGATCACGAAGTAATCCGATCAATAACCGGTCACGATGTGCTACTTGATGCATCGATTAGTCGCTACAGAAACGACGTAATCGGTGATTTTAGCAACTGGGTGTAGCACTGCCTGTACGAAGCGTTATTCTCCTCAGACGCATTCCGGAACCCACCACTCACTACGACGAGTGACGGTTCCGCACTGAACGTGATGGAAGCTCTGCCTCTGGGAGTCCCGTGTACCCACACGTCGGGGTTGACGCCTCGGGCCTGGCTACGCTGCGCGCAACGGTCGCCGACCGCTTGCGCGGCTTCGTCCCCACCGCGTACGCCGTACCCGCATTTGCCACCCCTGCACCTGTCGGCCCTTGCTACGCCCTGGCCGAACGCGGTGCGGCGGTCGGAAGACGCAGCAACCGCGGCGCAACTACTACGTCCACCGTTCGCCGGCCCACCGCCGACAGCGACAGCGCGCGCATGATGGATCTCGTCGAGCGCGCACAGGCCGGCGAGGCTGACGCCTTCGGCCGCCTCTACGACCAGTACAGCGACACCGTCTACCGCTACATCTACTACCGCGTGGGCGGCAAGGCGACGGCGGAGGACCTCACGAGTGAGACCTTCCTGCGCGCCCTGCGCCGCATCTCCACGTTCACCTGGCAGGGCCGCGACTTCGGTGCCTGGCTGGTCACGATCGCCCGCAACCTGGTCGCCGACCACTTCAAGTCCAGCCGCTTCCGGCTGGAGGTGACCACCGGCGAAATGCTCGATGCCAACGAGGTCGAGCGCAGCCCGGAGGACTCCGTCCTGGAGTCTCTCTCCAACGCCGCACTGCTGCAGGCCGTGCGCCGGCTCAACCCCCAGCAGCAGGAGTGCGTGACCCTGCGTTTCCTGCAGGGCCTCTCGGTCGCCGAGACCGCCCGGGTCATGGGCAAGAACGAGGGCGCGATCAAGACCCTCCAGTACCGCGCCGTCCGCACCCTGGCCCGGCTCCTTCCGGACGATGTCCGCTGACCCCACTCCCGGCCGAATGACTCTCGGCGATATGTTCGCCACGCACTGGTCCGATCATCCTTCGTGCGTAACCCAAGTGCCGCGCCCCTCGTTGTGCCGGTTACAGGCCCCCTGTCGTCACCCCAAGTCCGCCGACACTCACTCTTTCGTGTGGAAGCGCTCAAGGTGTGCAACCATCCGGACCCCCAGGGGAGTCGACCGTCATGACGAGAGGAGGTGCCGCCAGTGATCGCAAACGTTTCGGCACACCGGCGGGCGAACGCCTTCGCCCAGGCCCTGGAGGAGCAGTCGCTCCGCGGTGCGGCGGCCGTACAGCCCGAGGAACCGGCCGAACCGGCCGACCACGGAACGCTGTTGGCCCTGGCGAACGGCCTCGGTGAGCTACCGCGGCCGGAGTTGGATCCCGAAGTCAAAGTGGTGCAGCGAGCCCAGCTCGTCGCCGCCATGGAAGCCATGTTCGCCGAGGGCGAAGCGTCCGCGGGCCCTACGGTGCCCGAGCAACGGACCAAGGGGGCCCACCGGGCCTCCCCGCTCCGGAAATTGCGTCCGCGCTCACGCTGGACGAAGGGCCTCGCGGCCGGCGGACTCACCGTCGGTGTGGCGGCGGGAGCCTTCGGCGGAGTGGCCGCTGCCAGCTCCGACGCCCTGCCGGGTGATTCGCTGTACGGGCTCAAGCGCGGCATGGAAGACATCCACCTCGGCATGGCCAGCGGCGATGCCGACCGCGGCGAGGTCTACCTCGACCAGGCATCGACCCGGCTCAGCGAAGCCCGCCGGCTGATGGAGCGCGCCCGCTCCGGCGATCTGGACCACGAACAGCTCGGCGAGGTCAGGCGCACGCTCAACGGCATGACGGACGATGCCACCGAGGGCCACCGTCTGCTCCACTCCGCCTACCAACGGAACGGCGCCATCGGCCCGATCCAGACCCTGGAGTCCTTCTCCCGCTCGCACCGCGACAGCTGGAGCAGCCTGCGCGACCGGCTGCCCGTACAGCTGACCGATGTCGGCGACCAGGTCAGCTCGGTCTTCGACGCCATAGACGAAGAGGTCGAACCGCTGCAGTCGCTGCTGCCCCGCACCCCGGACAGGCGCAGCGGTTCCCAGCAGTCGGACGAAACGGAGCAGGGCACGGGACCGTCCCATGCGGACCGGTCCTCGCCCTCGTCACCGGAGGCCTCACAGGGCCGTACGGGCGACAGTGCCTCGCCCCAACCGTCCGACTCCGGCAGCACCCCGTCCGACAGCCTGATCACCGGCGGCACGGACGGCCTCCTCGGTACCCCGCCCCCGGGCACCACCCCGTCCACCGACGGCCGGACCAGCCCACCGCCCACCCCGGACGTAACGCTGCCCCCGCTCCTCCCCGGCCTGCTCCCTGGCCTGGGAGTCAACGGCGAGGACCCGAACGACTAGCGCAACCCTCAGTCGCCGGACGGGCATTCGGCACCATCGAGCCCGTCCGGCGACTGAGGACATGGCGCCCACCGGACGCCCCCGGCACTCCTCGCGCGCACCCCTCAGAAGAACACCGACCTCCGCTGCACCAACAACTTGTACAGCGTGTGCTGAATCTGCTCCCGCACCTGATCCGTCAGATTGAACATCAGCATCGGATCCTCCGCCGCCTCCACCGGATACCCACTCGTGGGGATCGGCTCCCCGAACTGGATCGTCCACTTCGTCGGCAACGGCACCGCCCCGAGCGGCCCCAGCCAGGGAAACGTCGGCGTGATCGGGAAATACGGAAACCCCAGCAGCCGCGCCAGCGTCTTCGAGTTGCCGATCATCGGGTAGATCTCCTCCGCCCCCACGATCGAGCACGGAACGATCGGCACCCCGGCCCGCAATGCCGTGGAGACAAAGCCGCCCCGCCCGAAGCGCTGCAGCTTGTACCGCTCGCCGAACGGCTTGCCGATGCCCTTGAAGCCTTCCGGCATCACTCCGACGACCTCGCCCCGCCGCAGCAGCCGCTCCGCGTCCTCCGCACAGGCAAGCGTGTGCCCGGCCTTACGGGCAAGCTCGTTGACCACCGGCAGCATGAAGACGAGATCGGCGGCGAGCAGCCGCAGATGCCGTCCCGCCGGATGGTTGTCGTGCACGGCGACCTGGAGCATCAGCCCGTCGAGCGGCAGCGTCCCCGAGTGGTTGGACACGATGAGCGCCCCGCCGTCGGACGGGATGTTCTCAATGCCCTTCACCTCGACCCGGAAGTACTTCTCGTACATCGGCCGCAGCATCGACATCAGGACCTGATCGGTCAGCTCCTTGTCGTACCCGAAATCGTCGACGTCGTACTCACCGGTGACCCGTCGCCGCAGGAACGCGAGCCCTCCGGCGATCCGCCGGTCCCAGCCACCGCGCTCGGCCCCCTCCGGCGGCTGCCCGGCCTGCTGGGGCTCCTCCTGCGGCAGCGAGGCGTCCTGCTGCCCCGGAAGGGCGCTGACGGCCGCAGTACCGACCACGGAGGCCGCCGAGGGCCCCTGGCCCCGACTGCCGCCCCCTGCGGACCGGCGTCGCGCAGAGCGCGGCGAGCCGCCCGACCGCGAACGGTCGTCGTCGAACGGAATGACCTTGGCATCCGCCATCGTCGGTGCGCTCCTCTACCTGGCGCTGGGGGTCGGGTGTGTGTCGCCCGCCCCGATGATCCCCAAAACCTCGCCGGCCGCCCCGGCGAACGGCATGGCGGCCAGTCGGTCGACCGCCCTGCCCACCGCCTCCGGCGGCAGCAGTCCTGGCCCCTGGCTGCGCGCGAACTCCGCGAACGTCTCCGCGGTACTGAACTGCGGGTGGAAGCCCAGGGTCTCGCGCATCTGGACGGTGGAGACCACCCGGCCGTGGGTGAGCAGCCGGATCTGCTCCGGCGAGAAGTCCGTCATGCCGACCGTACGCAGCGCCTGGCCGACCCAGGTGACGGCGGGCAGCAGCAGCGGCATGGTCGGCCGCCCCAGCCGCCGCGAGCACTGCGAGAGCAGCAGCACGCCGTCCCCGGCAATGTTGAAGGTGCCGCTGTTCAGCGTCCCGCGCCTCGGCTCTCGCGAGGCGATTCCCAGTACGTCGACGACATCGTCCTCGTGCACGAACTGGAGCCTCGGGTCGTATCCGAACACCGTCGGCAGCACGGGCAGCGACAGATAGTCGGCGAGCGGCGAATCCGCCTCCGGCCCCAGGATGTTCGCGAACCTGAGCACGCACACGGCGACGTCCGGCCGACGGCGCGCGAAGCCCCGTACGTACCCCTCGACCTCCACCACGTCCTTGGCGAAGCCCCCGCTCGGCAGGGACTTGGGCGGGGTGGTCTCGGTGAAGACCGCAGGATCGCGAGGCGCGGAGCCGTACACATTCGTACTGGATTTGATCACCAGCCGTCGCACGCTCGGCGCCTTCTGGCAGGCACCGAGCAGCTGCATGGTGCCGATGACGTTGGTCTCCTTGACCGCCGTCCGGCCACCCGTGCCGACCGTCTTGGCGGATACGTCCAGATGGACGACCGTGTCGACGGAGTGCTCCGCAAGGACTCTGGCGATCGCGGGCTGGCGGATGTCCGCGCGGACGAAGTCGGCGTCGCCCAACTGGTGTCCGGGCGCGACCGCGTCCACGGCGATCACCCGGTCCACTTCCGGATCACGCTGGATGCGCCGCACGAATCGGCCGCCCAGTTGCCGGGCCGCTCCCGTGACCAGCACGACCTTCCCCAAGATCAGCGCCTTCCGTCGAAAGGTTTCCCCTGGCCGTCACCGTAGCGGGTGGATGTTGCCCTGTGATGACCGCACGGCGGCCTTCCACCAAGTCTTTGGCCCGAATGCGCGTACGTGCCGCCCCACAACGCACCGCAGCCCTCCCGCCATGTCGGCGGGAGGGCTGCGGATTCACGAACTGCGTTCGCTTACTTCTTGTTGCGACGCTGAACGCGCGTGCGCTTGAGCAGCTTGCGGTGCTTCTTCTTGGCCATCCGCTTGCGCCGCTTCTTGATAACAGAGCCCACGACTACCCTCGCTCACTTCTTCTTCACTGGTGCGGGGCGTCTGGGCCCACACGACCTACGTCGGCCTAGCCTACCCGCCACCGCGTGAGGGGCGTAATCCGAGGTGAACCTCAGGCGGACTCCACCCCCACAAAGGACTCGCGGAGATACTCGTGAACCGCTTGCTCCGGAACCCGGAAGGACCTTCCCACCCGGATCGCCGGCAGATGACCGCTGTGCACCAATCGGTACACCGTCATCTTCGACACCCTCATGACCGAGGCGACTTCCGCCACAGTCAGAAACTTGACCTCGTTCAGAGGCCTCTCGCTGCCAGCAGCCATGACCCACCTGTACCTTCCGCACGAGACGCGCACCGGCTTCCCCTCCGGTGACTCTTCGTCGTTGTGCGCTCACTCCCCAGATTAGGGGCGCGTGATGCGAGTGGGGAAGAGGAGAGACGATCGGCCGCCTACTGTGACAGACACGCCCGATTGAGTACATAGCGAGTGAGCGGCCGGTAGTAGGCGGACCGCACGGCATCGTCGAGCGGAACGGCGACCGACACCCGCCCCTCGGCCTCCCCGACGAACAGCGCCGGATCGTCCGTATCCGCGAGTCCGATCGCCTCGATGCCCAGCTGACCTGCCCCGCAGACCCATCCGTGGTCCCCTACGACCAGCTCCGGCAGCCGCCCGCAACCTTCCGCGGCCGCCTCCAGAGCTACCCGGACCGGCAACGGCGAATGGGTGTGTGCGCCGGTGTCACCACCAGGAGCCCGCGCTCCGGTTTCGCGCACCATCGCAACACCTCGTACGTAGTCGAGGCTGTACGTGCGTACTCCGAACCGGGCCGTTATGTCGATACATCTCCCCTGCGCGGGGGTGAGTACGGGGCACCCGGCCGCCGACATGGCGTCTGCCAGCTCTGCGTAGAAGCCGAGCAGCCGGTGCGGATGACCGGTTCCGAACAGCACCGGCGCCCGCCGGACCGCGGCGTACGACAGCCGCACGGCAAAGGCATCCAGACCTGCCAGGGTCCGCTCCGGATCGATCACATCAGGGCCCGAGACATGAGCTGGATCGTCCGACACCCCGCACTTGTCGGCCATGAGACGGAGAAGGTCGGGCTCTTTCCAGCCCCGCTCGGGGTCGAGGCCGAGCATCACCCGCGGGTCGCGGGCCGCGAAGAGCCGATAGCTCTGCAGACTCACCTCCCTCGGCGTGGCCACGGGCCCGGCCAGCCGGGCCGCCAGCAGATGCGCACGCAGCGCTCCGGTGCTCAACACCCCACCGATGCTCCCCGAATCACCCGGACGGGGGGCCAGAAGCCCGGTTGCACCCCACAATTGGCGTAACCATTCCTCACCGCCGCACGGAAACGGCCACACCTCGACCGTCCCCGCCTGCCTCAGGCCAGCAGTCCCCGCAACGGGAACGCCGCCCGCCTGGTCGCCAGCACCGCCTGATCGAGCCGGTCCGCGGGGTCGTACCCCTCCTCCCACGACTTCCAGGAAGGAGTACGCCCGTCCGTCATCCGGGCCGGCCCCAGCTGCCGCGTCCTGGCATAGACCTCGTCCCGCCACGAGGACGGAATCACCGACTCCGGGTCCACCGGCGCATGCGCGGCGATCCCCACCAGATGTGTCCAGGACCGCGGCACCACATCGACCACCGCATATCCGCCCCCGCCGAGCGCCACCCAGCGCCCGCCCTCCGCGTACTCATGGGCGAGTTCGTGACAGGCCGTCATCACCACTCGCTGCGCGTCCAACGACACCGCGAAATGAGCGAGGGGATCCTCGAAATGCGTATCGGCCCCGTGCTGACTCACCAGCACCTGCGGCCGGAAGTCCGCCAACAGCTCCGGCACCACAGCGTGGAACGCCCGCAGCCATCCCGCGTCCCCCGTACCGGCCGGCAGCGCCACATTCACCGCACTGCCCTCACCCACGCCGGAGCCGGTCTCCTCCGGCCAGCCGGTCTGCGGGAAGAGCGTGCGCGGGTGCTCGTGCAGCGACACGGTCAGGACCCGCGGATCCTCCCAGAAGGCCGCCTGCACCCCGTCCCCGTGGTGCACATCCACATCGATGTACGCGACCCGCTCGGCACCCAGCTCCAGCAGCCGCGCGATGGCGAGCGCCGGATCGTTGTAGATGCAGAACCCCGCCGCACCGCCCGGCATGGCGTGATGCAGCCCGCCCGCGAAGTTCACGGCATGCGCGGTGTCACCGCGCCACACCGCCTCGGCTGCCCCCACCGACTGCCCGGCAATCAGCGCCGACACCTCATGCATCCCCGCGAACGCGGGATCGTCCACAGTCCCGAGACCGTAGTTCTGGTCGGCGCGCTTCGGATCCACCGAGGCGGCGCGTACGGCGGCCACGTAGTCCTCGCGGTGCACCAGCCGCAGCGTGGACTCCCCGGCGGGCTTGGCCGCCACCACATCCACCGCACGGTCCAGTCCGAACGCCCGCACCAGCCCCATCGTCAGGGCGAGTCTGACGGGGTCCATCGGATGGCTTTCCCCGAAGTCGTATCCCGTTACTGCGTCATCCCACATCAACTGTGTGCGGCCGCTCATGCCCGCCACCGTATCGGGCAGGCTCCGCGCCGAACGACTTGGCGTACACGAGCGTCGCGAGCACCAACACCATCGGCACGAGCATCGCCCCCCGATAGCTCCAGGCGTCCCCCAGCGCCCCCACCAGCGGCGACCCCACCAGGAATCCCACGTAATTGAAGACGTTCAGCCGCGCGATGGCCGTATCACTCACCCCGGGGAACATCCGCCCGGCAGCGGCGAACGTCTGCGGCACGATCACGCACAGCCCGAGCCCCAGCAGGGTGAACCCGAGCATCCCGACCCACGCCCCACCGGCCACCGCCACCACACCGAACCCGGCAGCAGCCAGCACACTCCCGAACCGCACCACGACCACAGCCCCGAACCGCCGCACCCCGAAGTCCCCGACAGCCCGCCCCAGCAGCGTCGTCACCATGTAGACGTTGTACGGAACGGTCGACAGCTGCTCCGAGCTTCCCAGCACGTCCTGAAGATACTTGGCGCTCCAGTTGGACACCGTCGAGTCCCCGATGTAGGCGAAGCTCATCACCAGACAGAGCGGCATCAGCAACTTGAAGGGGACCGAAGCGGCCCCCTTCCCCTGCGCCTCTCCCGGGCTCTCCACCGACGCGCCGTCGACATACCACCGGCTCCCGATGAACGCGACGGGCAGCAGCACAACAACCGCCGGCAGGTACGAGGCCGGCAGCGAGAGATCCCAATGCGCCCCGGCCCACGCCATGGACGCCCCGGCGATCCCGCCCAGGCTGTACGCGGCATGGAACCCGAGCATGATGGAACGCCCGTACGCCCGCTGAAGGCTGACCCCCATCATGTTCATGGAGGCATCGAGCGCCCCGACGGCAACCCCGAACACACCGAGCGCCAGGGCCGCCTCCCACAACGCGTTACCGGCCCCGACACCGAGCAGCGCAAGCAGCACAACGGGCTGCGCCCACCTCAGTACGCCCCCGGGCCACACCCGCGCGACCACCTTCTCGGTGACCACGCTGCCCACCCCGGCCAGGATCGGCACCGCGGCCAGGAACAACGGCAACAGCCCGTCGGATATCCCGTACCGGTCCTGGATGGCGGGAATCCGCGTCACGAGCAGAGCAAAGGTGACTCCCTGCACGAAGAAGCTCAACGCGAGGGAGGCCCTGCCGTGCCGCAAACGAGCATCTGCCATGGCCGCGAGCGTAGGGCCAGTCTCTACCCATGGGTAGATGGATCAGGCGAGCAATTCCCGCAGTTGACTCATGTCGGAGAAGTGCCCGGTCACCCCGGCGAGCCGGTCCGCCGGCATCATCGACGTAAACCCGTACACATCCATCCCTGCGGCCCTGGCCGCCTCCACTCCGAGCGGGCTGTCCTCGATGACGACGCACCGCTCGGGGGGTACGCCCATCCGCTCGGCGGCGCGGAGGAACAGATCGGGCGCCGGCTTTCCGTGCCCTACATCCTCCGCGCTGAAGATCCACTCCTCCTCGAACCACTGGTCGAGCCCGGTCTTGCGATGCCCGACCCTGATCCGCTCATGGTTGCTGGAGGACGCGACGCAGTAGGCGACCCCGTCGGCGACAAGCTTCCCCAGCACATCGTCGACACCCGCCACCGGCTCCAGCTCCTGCTGGAACGCAGCGAAGACCCGTGAGTGAAGCGTCTCGTCGAAGTCCGCGGGCAGCTTCTCCCCGGTCCTCTCCTCGACGAGATCGTGCACCCGGTGCACGGCAGCCCCCATGTAGTCGCGAAGACACTCCTGGTACGAGGTGGGGTGACCGAGCTCCGTGAGGTACTCGGCCAGGATGGTGTTGGAGATCGGCTCGCTGTCCACGAGCACACCGTCGTTGTCGAAGATGACCAGTTCGTAGCGCATGGTTCGAGCCTAGACGCTCAGAACGCAGAAAAGCCCCGTGCCACAAGGGCACGGGGCTTTCCCGTAAAAGGAGTTCGGCGGCGTCCTACTCTCCCACAGGGTCCCCCCTGCAGTACCATCGGC
>NZ_BMRN01000050.1 GCF_014648655.1 Streptomyces atratus | reverse complement strand
CCCGGAACTCAGGCGAGTACTTCGATGTCCCCAACGGGAACTCCTGTCCTATGGATCTTCACGATCCAATGATCAGGGTGTCCACGATCAAGGGGAAACGCCCAGCTTCGGGCACGTCCGGCAAACGGTCTTGCCCGAAACTGCTGCGGGGCGGTGCGGGCCCGATCAGGTTGGCCCTCAGCAGAATCGCGCCCCGGAAGACCTGGCCCGGCGAAGGGACTCAACCCAGTCGTGGTTGTGGGCGAGGACGAGGATGCTGCCGTGTGCAGTAACCCGACGGCCGGCGGTCGGCGATGGGCAGTGCGCAGTAGCGAACACAGAGCCGCATCAACAGCGAGCGACGGGGAACCTCCTCCTCCTGCCGCAACGGGCCGCGCCTCGGCAGCGCTCCGCGCCCCACCCCGGACCACATCGGGCAGCGATATGGCCACCGACCCAGTCGGTCGGCGGCCATATCTGAGCGAACTGCCCGGCGGCAAGAGCCGCCCACGGCCATCTACGTCCGTGCCAGGTGCTGGTGCGCGCCGGCTTCGACCGCAGTCACACACTCGGTGAACGCCTCGCGTGGCTTCTCCCACGGGTCGGGGACGTCATTGTCGCCCAGGTAGAGCTTCAGTTCCGGACCAGACTTCCGACCGGCCAAGTCCCGCAGGGCCTCCAGGATCCTGGCGTCCATGGCAAGCACCACGTCCGCCCAAGCGAGGAGGCCCTCGCTGACCTGGACCCCACGATGGCCGCTCAAGTCGTAACCGTGCTCGGCCGCAACCTCGATCATGACGGGGTGGGCACCGCGGCCTACGTGCCAATCGCGGATGCCGGCAGACCGTACTTCGACAGCGTCACCGCCCCGCGCGCCGGGCGATCGCCGCGACGCTGGTCTCGGAGCCGTCCTTCGCGGCTTCGGCCAGGGCGGCGAGGACGCGCTGGCGGCGTCGGCCGGTATCGGCTCGTCGGCCTTCCAGCATCGCCTGGACGGCGGGGTCGGTCGGGGTCATGCGGGTCGCTCCGGTCGCAGGTCGGGCAGGGGCTGAGGGATGCGGGGCATGCCGAGGAAGCCCTGGCGGGTCTTGCGGACCATGGCGGCGGCCTGCTGGATCTCGGCGCGTTCGGCGTCGAGGACGCCTGACTGGAGGTAGGGCCGGGCCTCGTCGGGTATGACGGTGATCCGGCCGTCGGACATCTCGCTGCGAACCGCTCCGGTCGCGCCTATCCAGCAGGTTCGTCGGCGGATCGTCGTCGGTAGTGGCTGTGTCGGGCTGTTGCCTGGTGGCGTCTGCGCCAGATTGACCAGTGCAGCAGCCTGGCAGCGGTCACGGCCGACGGGCTGAAGACGAGGGTGAACAGGTGGCGGATCTCCGGGGCGGTCAGGGAGATCGGTTCGCTGTCGCGAGCCGGGTGGTGCGGACCGGTTGACCTCTTGGATGCCGCGTCGGTGGCGAGGGCGGTTAGGAAGGCCAGGGCGAGCGTGATGTGCCGGTGCCACGAGGTCCAGTTGCGAACCTGGTAGTGGTCGAGTCCGACCTGGCCCTTGGCGGCCTGGAAGCACTCCTCAGCACTCCAGCGGACACCGGCGACGCGTACCAGCTCCGCAAGGGTGACCGCGATGGGTGACCAGCACAGATGGAAGGCCAGTATCCCGGTGGTGCGGTTGCGGCGGATGAGCAGGTGGCGGTGGTCGTCGGTGCCGATGTGGATCCAGGCCCAGTCGTAGTGGCGCGGGCCCTTCGCACCGGGGCCGGCGCTGTGCGGCTGCCAGGCGGTGGCGGGCAGCCGCTCGGCGACGGTGTCCGCGCGAACGGCGGTGCGGCCCTGGTTGATCCGCACCCGCATCGAGCAGGCGACGGCCATGTCGGGGATCCCGGCCGCCCGGCGGCGTTCGGGATCGGTGCACCAGGACTGCTCGGGCAGGTAGAGGCGGCGGTCGATCAGTGCCCGTCCCTGGCTGGTGGCGTAGGCGAGGAAGACGCCGACCTGGAGTTCTCGATGCGTCCGGCGGTGCCGGTGTACTGGCGCTGTACGCCCGCCGAGGCATGGCCCTTCTTCACGAAGCCGGTCTCGTCCACGATCAGCACCGCGGCATCAGCACCGCGGCATCGGCACCGAGGTGTTCGACGGCGTAGGCACGGACATCGTCGCGGACGGCGTCGGCGTCCCAGCGTGCGTAGCGCAGCAGCCGCTGTATCGGCCCCGGCCGGGCCAGGCCGGCCTGTTCGGCCAGCTGCCAGCAGTTCTTCCGCTCCGCCTTCGACAACAGCCCGAGCAGATAGGCACGGGCACTCGCCCTCGGTTCAATTCGGCCGAAGCGGCCCGCGATCCGAGCCATGGCCCGGTCGAACATCTCCCGCCAGCGGGCAGGGTCTACGCTATGGCCCGCGGCCACCGCACGATCTTCGTTTGCCCACACACCAACCGATGATCACGCGGTGGCCGTACCCGTTCCCAGCCGGGTACGGCCACAAGATCGCAAAGTCAGACTGGAGTATTAGTCGAGCACGGTGATGCTGAGCGAGCCGGCGCGCAGGGTCTGGGTGCTCGGCTTACGCAGGGTGGCCAGCCAAGGGTTCTCGTCGGTGCCGGAGTTGGGGACGTACAGCGGGAAGTCGCTGCTGGCGATCACCAGGGCGAGCCGGTGGCCGGGGCGGACGCGGTAGCCGGTGTGGCCGAGGTCGAGGCGCAGCTCGCCGTGGCCGGTGCCTTGGGCGTCGCCGCGCACGATCATGTGGGCGGAGCCGTCGGGGGCGACGTCGAGGAGCTTGGCGAGCACGTCGAAGGTGGGCGCGGTGCTCTGCACGTCTAGTTTCAGCTCGACGGGGCCGGCCAGGTCCAGCGGTTCGGTGCGCGTGGGGGCGGTGAACAGCAGCACGTCGTCGCGGTCGGCGGTGGCCCGCTCGTCCGGGTGGTATTGCAGCTGCACCCAGGTCATGGGCAGGGCGGAGGGGATCAGCGCCTCGGGGTCGTAACGCCAGTCGACGCTGGACGCGTCAGGCTGCTTGCTCAGGGTGCCGCCGGGGGCCGCGCCCGTCGCGGCCTGGGCGTCGCTGAGGAAGAGCGATACGGTCCGCGCGCCCTTGGGGGGCCATACCTCGGAGGTTCGCCAGCCGACGTGGCCCAGGTGCCAGCTCACCTTGGGCAGGCTGTCCGGGGACTTGATGCCCTTGAGGAAGACATCGTAGAAGTCGAGGGCGGGACCGATGTAGCTGTCCATTCGGAGGTCGAGGACCTCTTCGCTGTGGACGTGGTCCGCAGGGAGGGGCGCGCCCTCAAGGGAGATTCCGTTGTGATCGCTGCTGTCCGCTGACAGGTACTGGACGGCCGCCCAGCCGGGGCGCTTCGCGAGCTGCGTGTAGTCGTACATCTGGGCGGATCCGATGTTATCGTACCAGCCCACGCAGTGCAGCACGGGCACCGGGCGCGCGTCGTACGGGTGGACGGTGCCGTAGGCATCCACCGGGATCGCGTGCGGCACGGTCAGGTCGAAGGCAACCGAGCGGGCACCGATGGCCTCGAACACCGGCTCGAAGGCGTCGCGCAGCGGCCGCGTCGAGTAGTCGGGCTGGTATTCGTAGGTGTCGCGGTCCACCCAGTGCGACGCGAGGTAGAAGGCCCCCTCCATCCATGGGACGCGCCGGATCGACGGGTCGCCGGGGTTCATCACGTGCGGTGCCCAGCCCGTGGAGGTGACCCGGGGGACGATGGCGCGCAGCGCGGGGTGCTGGCTGGCCACTGCCGACCATTGGGTGAACCCGTAGTAGGAGTCGCCGAACATGCCGACGACGCCGTCCGACCACTCCTGGTTGACGATCCACTCGATGGAGTCGTAGCCATCGTTGACCTCGCCGTTCCACGCCGAAGTCGCACCCTCGGAACGGAACTTGCCACGAACGTCCTGGACCACGAGTGCGTAGCCGCGGGCGGTGACGCGCTCGGCGGTCGTGTCCATGAAGACGAAGCGGCTGTTCTTGTCGTAGGGCAGGCGGACCAGGACCGCCGGCACCGGCCCGTCGCCCTCGGGGAGGTAGACGTCGGTGGCCAGGCGCACCCCGTCGCGCATCCGCACCATGGACTGGCGCGCAGTCGACGGTACTGGCGCGGCGGTGATCCGAGTGAACTCCAAGGACATGACTTCCCCTAACTGTTGGGTGGCCCGGGGCGTAGGCGCGCTCGCGCCGCCGACCGTAATCAGTGGTGGTAGATCGATGTTGTACAACGCCGAAGGGCGCAGGCCAGGGCCCCGTGATCCGGGTGCTCCGCTCCCCGTTGGCCCCGTTGGCCCTGGTGGTTCCTACACGCCGCGCAGGGCTGAGGTCGAAGCGTTGGGTTGGCTTCCCGGGAGGTGGCGTGCCGATCCGTTGGCGGTCTCGAATGCGTGGGCGATTCTGAGGAGTTGTGCGTCGGCGCCCGGAGCGCCCACGAGTTGGATGCCGACGGGAAGGCCTTGTGGTGTGAAGCCGCAGGGAACCGAGATGGCGGGTAGGCTGCAGGCGCTGATGAAGTAAGCCGAGCGCATCCAGTCGAGGTAGGTCTCCTGGCGGACTCCGTCGATCTCGCTGGGCCAGGCCTCTTCCACCGGGAACGGTGGCAGTTGGCTGACGGGCAGGGCCAGTACGTCGTACCTCTGGAAGAACGCTGCCATGCACTGGAACAGCAGACTGCGTGCGGCTTCGGCGGTGGCGAGGTCCCGGCCGGTGAGGGCGAGTCCGCATTCGACGTTCCACCGGGTCTCCGGGCCGAGCTCGTCCCGATGGTCGCGGTACTCCTCCTCGAACCAGGTCGCGTAGTACCAGGCCCGCTGGACGCGGAACGACTCCTCGGCACCGCTGAAGTCGGGTTCGTCGTCCGTGATGTGGCAGCCCAGGGATTCGAGGGTGGCCAGGCCTTGCTTGCTCAGGATGTCGGTGACCTGGCGGTCGACGGGAAGGCCGCCGAGATTCGTGCCCCAGGCGACCCGCATGCCCGCGAGTGACGGCGCGTCGGGTGCCAGGTCGGGTGCGAAGTCGCCTATGGCACCGGGCCAGGAGAGGGGGCTGCGGGCGTCGTGGCCGGCGACGGCGCGGAGCATCAGCACGATGTCCTGGACGGTGCGGGCCATCGGGCCGTCGACGGCGAGCGTGCACCAGGCGGTGCTCGACGGCGAGGCCGGGACGAGGCCGGGGCTGGGGCGGAAGCCCACGACGTTGCAGAAGCCGGCCGGGTTGCGGAGCGAGCCGCCCATGTCGGTGCCGGTGGTCAGCGGTGCCAGTCGGGCGGCGAGAGCCGCTGCGGATCCGCCGCTGCTGCCGCCCGCACTGCGGGTGAGGTCGTAGGGGTTGCGAGTGGCGCCGAAGAGGCGGTTGACGGTGTGGGAGCCGGTGCCGAATTCGGGGGTGTTGGTCTTGCCGAGGGTCACCGCGCCGGCGCGGGCCATGCGTTCGACGATGAGTGCGTTCATCGGCGGTACGTGGTCGGCGTAGATCGTGGATCCGTAGGTGGTGCGGATGCCGGCTGTGTCGAGGAGGTCCTTGTGGACGACGGGGAGTCCGTGGAGGGGACCGAGCGGGCCGGTGCTGATGAGCGCCGTGTCCGCGCGGTCGGCAGAGGTCAGGGCGAGTTCGGGAACGACGGTGACCACGGCGTTGATCGCCGGGTTGAGGCGTTCGATCTGGTCGAGGTGGGCCTGGGTGACCTCACGGCTGCTGACCACGCGGCGGCGGATCAGCCGGGCGAGTTCGGTGGCGCTCAGGTGGGTCAGCGGGTTCGCGCTTGCGTTGGTCATGGAGAGTCCCCCCAGGGGGTGTCGGACAGGTGTGTTCGGTCTGCGGCTTCCCGGCCGTGCGGCACCGGGGTTCGCGGTAGTCAGCCGTTGGCTGCGGCTGGTGCCGGGCCCACGGCCGCGAGCAGGGCCTCCCGGTCGGCCCCGGCGTCGATCAGCGGGCGCATCCGCATCAGTTGTCGCCGGGCGTCGAGCCCGACGGCACCGCTGATCTGCCCGTCACGGAGGTAGCAGGCGACGAAAGCGCGCGCTTCGAGCGAACCGTGGACGATCACCAACTCGTCGCTCGGGCGGCAGGTTCCGATGATCTGGAGCCGGTGCTCGTACTGGTCGGACCAGACGTAGCCGACCGGCGCGTACGGCTGGCGTTCCGCGGGGGAGGCGAGCAGGTTGCGGGCGGCTGCCGCCCCCTGTTCCACGGCGTTGGCGTGGTGCTCGGCGCGGACTTCGCCCAGCCGGGGGTGTTGCCAGCGTGCCACGTCCCCGGCCGCCATGATGCGCGGGACAGCGGTCGCGCAGTAGCTGTCGCAGAGCACTCCGTCGCGTAGCGCCAGCCCGGAGGTCCGGAGCCAGTCGGTGACCGGCTCCGCGCCGACGCCGACGACGAGTAGGTCCGCGTCGATGCGGGTTCCGTCGGCGAGGACCAGCCGCTCGACCCGGCCATCGCCTTCGACCCGGTCCAGCGGGACGCCGCAAGCGACCTGGACGCCGCGGTCGTTGTGGGCTGCGGCCAGGACGCCGCCTATGGTCGGACCCAGAGACGCCGCGAGCGGCGTCTCCAAGGCCTCGACCAGGGTGACGTCGAGCCCAAGGCCCCTGGCCGTCGCTGCGACCTCGGCGCCGATGAACCCGCCGCCGAGGACCGCGACCCTCGGCGAGCCGGTGAAGGCCGCCCGCAGCGAGCGGGCGTCCTGCAGAGTGCGCAGGGTGTGCACACCGCCGAGGCCGTCGAGGAAGCGCGGCCGCCGGGCCCGGGATCCGGTCGCGATTACGAGGCCGTCGTACTCGACTGCCTCGCCTTCGGCAAGAGCGATCCGTTGCCGCACCGTGTCCAGCCCGATGGCTCGGTGCCCCGCCACCAGCTCGATCCCGAGCTCCGCGAACTGCTCCGGTGAGCGGAGCAGGGTCTCCTCGGCAGCCGGTCCGGCCAGGAACTTCTTCGACAGCGGAGGCCTGTCGTAGGGCAGACCCTCCTCTGCGCCGAGGAGCACGACGTCTCCGTCGTATCCGGCGGCGCGGAGCTCCTCCGCCGCGTGGACGCCGGCGAGTGACGCGCCGACGACGACGATCCGGTGTCCGGGCATGGCTGTCCCCTCAAAGGTGGGAGGTGGTGGTGAAGCGGCGACGTGGACCGGTGGAAGCGGCCGTTGAAGGAACCGTCGAAGGAGCCGTCAGAGATGCGGCGCGACGGTGAGCCCGAGCCCGTCCAGTTGCTCGGTGAAGCGCAGCTGGCAGGCCAGCCGGGAGTCGATCCGGCGCGAGTCGAGGTCGTCGAGCATGTCGGCCTCGTCCGCGTCCGGGGCGGGAAGCCGGTCGTGCCATGGTGCGTCGACGTACACGTGGCACGTTCCGCAGGCGGCGTTTCCGCCGCACAGCCCGAGCACGCCCAGCTCGGCGGCCTTGAGCGAGGGCATGAGACGGGCTCCGCTCCGCACCGCCAGCTCTGTGCGGGAGCCGTCGGCGCCGGTCACCAGGACCCGTCCGGTCATGGCGCTCACGCCTCGACGATGGTCAGCTCGCGCGCCCTTTGGACGTGATCGGAGCTGACCGAGTAGCCGGTCTTGGCGAGGTGATCGGTCATGGCGTTGAGCGGGGCGAACCAGGCGTCGTCCTGCGAGGTGAGGAACTCGAGGTAGGAGTCGAGGAAGCGCAGCCGCATCGGCCGGCCGATGATCTGCGGGTGGGTGGTGTAGACGCAGGCACCGCCCAGGTCGCGGATGCCGTAGTACTCCTCGCTCCAGATCGAGCGGACCTCCTCGCTGGTGCTGATCTTCTTGTTCCAGCTCTCGGTGTCGAACCACCAGTGCACCGAGTCGTTGGTCGGCCAGGAGGTCGGGATCTCCAGCACGCTGGTGCCCTCGTGCCAGTACGGCCGGACGTCGGCCATCATGTTGCTGCTGTAGCGGTACCCGAGCTCTTCCAGCAAGTCCAGGGTGTGCACGGTGAGTTCGAGTGAGGGCGCGCGGTAGCCGGTGATCTCGGCACCGAAGCCGGACAGCACCTCGTGGCCGCGGACAAGCTCCCGCTTCTCCTGCTCGCGGGTCATCTTGGTCGGCGAGGCGTGCGTGTACCCGTGGTTGGCGAGCTCGTGGCCTGCGGCGACGATGTCGCGGACCCGGTCGGGCCAGTGCTCGGCGACCCGGCCGGGCACGAAGAAGGTCGCCTGGACGCCGTGCCGGTCCAGCATCTTCAGCAGCTCGGGTACGGCGACGCGGCCGCCGTACGTGCCCTGGGAGAGGACGCCGGGCTTGCCGACGTTCACGCCCCCGGACTCGTGCAGCCACAGTTCCTCGGCGTCGAAATCTATGGTCAGCCCCACGGCTACCTTGGCGTTGTCAGGCCACATGGTGGTGCTCCTTCAATAGGGTCGGACTGGTGAGTGATCAGATCGCCCGCAGCAGGCTCTTCATCGCCATGTCCAGGTGGTGCTCGACGGCTGCGCGTGCGGCGGCGGGGTCGCCGTCAGCGATGGCCTGGGCGATCGCGCGGTGTTCGGCGATGAGCTGGGCCACCCGTTCCGGGTGGCGGCGCAGGTTGCTGTTGCCGACGCGCAGTGGGACGTCGCGCGCCATGGCATAGGCGCGGTCGAGCAGACCGTTGCCGGTGGCCTGGATGATCTGCTTGTGGAAAGCGTCGTCGGCAGTGGAGAACTCCTCGTCGAGTTCCCGGTGGAGCAGATCCGCCTGGGTGTCGACCTGGGCGAGTAGCCCAGGACCGAGTTCGCGGGACTGCGCGGCCAGGTCGGCGGCGTGGACCTCGATCAGTCGGCGGGTCACCAGGACGTCCTGGATCTCCTTCGCGCTGACCGGTAGTACCAGTGCGCCGCGCTTCGGATAGAGCCGGATGTGGCCTTCGAACTCGCAACGCAGCAGCGCCTCGTGCACCGGAGTGCGGCTGATCGCCAACTCCTCGGCGATGTCACCCTCGCTGAGCATCATGTTCCCGGTGAACGTACCGTCGAACAGCCGGGCACGGATGTGGGCGTAAGCCCTTTCGCTGGCGCTCGGCCCGTCGTCCGCGGGGGTGGCCCGCCTGGTTCTGGGCGTGGGCTTGAGGCTTCGCTGCGGTGACATGCATGGAAGGTATATGGATGATGTCGGCAACGCAATATCGACGGCACGATAAGGGGCCGGCGATCCGCAGCTCGGCATGAAGTGGCAGTTCAGAGCTGCGGATTCGCGCTTGTTCGGGAGGATCCGCTCGATCCCTTGCCTCGCACGGATGATGCATGCAAGATACGTGGAACTTGCCGACAGCTGGCCGACGCGATGCGTACCAGGCCCTCGGCAAGCCCGCATCGAACCCTCACAGATCGGGAGTCCCGATGACGACAAGGGAGCTGCGCGACGCCGCAGGTTTGATCGTCGCCGATATCCTCGACCTCTTCTCACCCGACTTCGGTCGGGTGCCGCAGGCGGTCATGAACCACCCGGCCGTACTCGACGCCGAACTGGAACGGATCTTCACCACCGCGTGGCTGTTCGTCGGCCACGAGAGCGAGATCGCCGAGCCTGGGGACTACATCACCCGCCGCATGGGCCGGGACCAGGTCATCGTCACTCGCGACGAGCAGGGCGAGGTCCGGGTGCTGCGCAACGCGTGCAGCCACCGGGGCACGCTGCTGTGCAAGGCCACCTCCGGCAACACCTCGCACTTCATGTGCCCTTACCACGCCTGGACGTTCGACAACACCGGCCGGCTGCGCGGCGCACCAGAGGCGCGCAAGGCCTACGGGCCCGGGTTCGACCGCGCCGACCACCCGCTCAAGCAGGCGCGGGTCGGGGTGCACCAGGGCCTGGTGTTCGCCACCTGGGACCCCGAGGCACCCCCGCTCGCCGAGTTCCTGGGCGACATTGCCTGGTACCTGGACATGCTGCTGGGCACTGCGAGCGGTGGCTGGGAGGTGGCCGGCCCGCCGCAGCGCTATCTCACCAGCGGCAACTGGAAGATCAGCTGCGAGAACTTCGGGGGCGACGGCTACCACCTGCCGTACACCCACCGCACGCCCATTGAGGCCGGGCTCTTCGGCGAGGACGACGACGACGGCAGCGGCGGCAAGCCGCACGGCCGGGTCGTCTGGACGCCGCAGGGCCACACCGCCCGCATCGGCTACATGCCGCCCGAGGTCGGCGGCCCGCCGTACTGGGGGATGTCGGACGGACTGCGGGCCGACTTCGTGGCCAACGCGACGCCGGAGATGCTCCAGGTCCTGGACAACGCCGACGTCGTCCACGGGAACCTGTTCCCCAACCTCTCCTTCATCTTCACCGCGATCACCTACACCGGGGACGAGCCCGACAACACCTCGTTCCTGATCTTCCGGATGGCGATGCCGGTCGACGCCGAGACGACGGAGATGGTGAACATCCTCCTGGTCCCGCGCGATGCCACCCCGGAGTGGAAGCAGCGCTCGGTTCTCGCCTGCGTCCGCACCCATGGCGCGGCCGCCGTCCTGTTCGAGGGCGACGACTTCGACAACTTCGCCTCGGTCTCCGCGACCGGACGTGGCGTGGTGGCCCAGGGCTCGACCCTCGACTACTCGATGGGTCTTGGCCTTCCGGTCGAGCCGGACGACTGGCCGGGTCCGGGGGAGTCCGCGCCGCACGACCACAGCGAGCGCACCCACCGCGCCTTCTACGGGGCCTGGCTGCGCGCCATGAAGGGGGAGAAGCCGTGAGCGCCCGTCCGGACCCGGTGCCGGTGGAGATGGTCTTCGCGGTCACGCAGTTCCTCCACGAGGAGTCCGCCGCACTGGACGAGGCCCGGTATGAGGACTGGCTCGCCGTTCTCGCCGACGACTTCCAGTACGAGATCCCCCTCCCGGTGACCCCGGAGAGCCCCTACGCCGAGCAGTACAGCAGGTCGATGCCGCTCTCCCTGGAGTCCAAGGGATCGCTGCGCTTCCGCTTCGAGCGGCTGGCCTCCGACTACGCCTGGGCGGACCGGCCGCGACACTTCCTGCGGCACTTCGTCTCCAACGTCCGGGTCGGCCCAGGAGAACGGCCGGATGAGTGGATCGTCCGCAGCAACGTGCTGGTGGCCCGCTCGCGCACCAGCGAGCCGACCACGCTCGCCAGCGCGGGCCGGCACGACCTCCTGCGGGGCAGCGCCCGGGACGGCTTCGTCCTGGCGAGCCGCACCGTCTACCTGGACGTGGAGGTGCCGCATGCCAGCCAGCTCATCCCCGTCTACTGAGCCGGACGGCAGCCAGGAGCCGGAGCTGCGGATCGCCAACGAGTTCGCCGACATCCGACTGCGCCGGGTCCGCGTCGGCAACTCGTACCGCATCGAGCTGCATTCGAGGCGGCGCGACCGAAAGGTGCTGCTGGACCCGATGGCACTGGACGCCATCTCCCGGCTCAGGCCCGACCAGCTCTCCCGGATACTCACCCTCGTCATCAAGGAAGACGACACGACCAGCACGGCCGACACCGGAAAGGAGTACCGATGAAGGACAGGCGAGTCCGTGCCATCCGCCATGTCGCGCTGCGGATGCCGCAGGCCGAGCGCACCGCGACCTTCCTGGAGGAGTCCTGGGGGTTGATCCCGGTCGGGGCCGGCGAGTTCCGGGGCACCGTTGACACGCGGCCGCTGGTCACCGTGGCCGAGGGGCCGGCGGCGGGGATCGATCACGTGTCGTTCGCCGCAGCCGATCGCGCGGACGTGGACGCCGTGGCCGCCCGGGTGCAGCGGCTCGGGATGCCCCTCGTGCACGAGCCTGGGCTCGACGCCGAGGGCGTCTACCGGATGCGCTGTCTGGACGGGTACGGCCTGATGCTTGAGGTGGCCGAGACCCGGCCGACCCGAGCGGAGCCTGCCCCCCATGTTCCTTTCCTGGACCGGCCGATGCTGATCAGCCACGTCGTGCTGAACACCCCGGACCTGGAAGGAACCGCCGACCTCTACCAGGAGTTGTTCGGCTTCGAGGTCTCCGACCGCTACGGCGACTACATGGCGTTCCTGCGTTGCAACCGCTACCACCACTCGCTCGCGCTCGGCGCCGCCGAGCACACCTCGCTGAACCACATCGCCTTCGAGGTGGGTTCCATCGACGGTGTCATGCGGTCCGGTTCCCGGCTCCAGCACCGCGGCAGCAATCCCGTGTGGGGGCCGGGGCGGCATGGCCCCGGCGACAACGTATTCTCCTACTTCGCCGACCCCAGCGGCCTGGTCCTGGAGTACACCTCCGGGCTGGAGGTCTTCGACGAGGACGAGCCCCGTGCGGCCAAGGTCTGGCCGATGGACGATCCCGAGCAGGACAACATCTGGGGCACCGGCGATCCGACGGAGGAGGGGATGGCCCTGATGCTCGGCGCGCCCGACCCCTACCTGCGGAGCCGGCCGTGAATGGGCTCCTCCGCGGACGGGTGGCGCTGATCACCGGCGGCGGATCGGGGATCGGCGCGGCGGTGGCGCGCCTCTACCGCGAGCACGGCGCCCTGGTCGTCACTCTCGACCGGACCGACGGCGACGTGATCGGCGACGTCCGCGACCCCGAGGCCCACCGCCGCGCCGTCGCCCACACCCTGGACGCGCACGGACGGCTCGACATCCTGGTGGCCAACGCCGGAGTCCACGACGGCGGCCGCGGTCTGCTCGACCTGGCGCCCGAGGAACTCGCCGACCTGGCGGCCACGGTGCTGGCCGTCAACGTGACCGGTGTGCTGCTGGCGGCCCAGGCCGCAGCGGAGGCCCTGAAGGCAAGCCGCGGATGCATCGTGGTGACCCTGTCCGACGCCGCGTTCACCCACGTGGGTGTCGGGGCCGGTCCGGTCTACGCGGCGTCCAAGAGCGCGTTGACCGGCGTTGTCCGCGCGCTCGGCCACGAACTGGCCCCCGCGGTCCGCGTCAACGGCGTGGCACCCGGCGGCGTCGTCACCGGGCTGCGTGCCGCACTGCCCGGGGGCGGCACCGAGTCCGTGTTCGACGACCCCGAGGACATCCTCGCCGCTGTGCGGGCGATGAACCCGCTCGGCATCGCGCTCGACGCCGACCAGGTCGCGCAGAGCTATCTGTTCCTCGCCTCACCCGGGGCCGCCGGCCTGACCGGGGAGATCCTGCGCATCGACGGCGGCCTCGGTCTGCGGGCCTAGGCCCGCACCAGCCCCACCAGCGCCTGCTTCCTCGTGCCGACGACCGGCTTGTGCCCCGGTCCGCACCCGGCGACCGCACTGCGGCAGCCGCACACCGGCGTCGACCTCTCGGCGACCGTCCCCGAACCCCTCTTTCACCACCACCTCTCACCAAGGAGTACCCGTGTCCAAGTTCCAGCCCGGCGAGGCCCGTGCCTGGGCGATGTCCGAGCTTCGTGGCGTCGCCGGCTGCCTGATGCCGACGATGACCGGAGACCTGTCCGACCTCAACGAGGCCGCGATCCGGCACGACGCCGCCCTCGAACGCGAACTCGGCTTCTCCGGCGCCCTGCTGGTCTCCGAGTGCGGCACCACGCCGCAGGAGTACCGCCGTTTCATCGACATCGTCGTCGACGAGGCCGGGGACGACCTGGTCACCGTCTTGCAGGCGTCGGAGCCCACGCTGGCCGACACGATCGCCCTGGTCCAGGACGCCGAGAAGGCGGGTGTGGACCTGGTCCTGCTGTCCTACCCGTTGACCTTCTACCCCGAGTCCCCCGAGGAGGTCATCGCCTTCACCAAGGCCGTCGCCGACTCCACCTCGATGGGGCTGGTGGTCTTCGCCCTCGACATGTGGAACTTCGGCCGACTGCACCCCTCCGGGTTCGCGGTCGAGTGGATGGAGCAGATGGTCGACACCATCCCCAATATCGTCGCGATCAAGAACGAGATCGGCGACCCCGGCGTGGCCGGCACCGCGCAGGTGTTCCAGCGCTTCCGCGACAGGGTCCTGGTCACCGACCCTATGGAGATGAACGCCGCGGCCTGGACCGCGTCCTTCGGGATGTCCTGGATGGGCACTTCCAACTACGAGTACTTCGGCCCTGAAGTCCCCAGGATGTTCTCGCTGCTCCAGGACCCGGCTCGGTTCGACGAGGCGATGGAGCTCTACTGGCGGATGCACCCCGCCCGCCAGGTCGCGGCCGGAGTCGGCGGCAAGGCCGTGGCCGGCGCCGGAATAGTGCACCGGATGCAGTGGAAGTATCAGGGCTGGCTCAACGGCTTCAACGGCGGCCCGCTGCGCTTCCCGCAGATGCGGCTGGAGGACGACCAGATGCGGGCCCTGCGCGGTGGCCTCCGCGCGGCCGGACTGCCCATCGCACCCGGTACCGACTTCGACTTCTTCCTCGGCCGGAACCCCGCATGAGCGGCCTGATGCGGATGGTCGACGGCCCGGACGTCACCGCACTGGTCACGCAGCAGGACGCGCTGGCGGCGGCCCGCGAGGCGGCCCTCGCGGCCGCCGTACCCGGCCGGGTCGTCACCGGGCGGGTCCAGGTGGACTGGGACCAGGGTGAGTCCGGGACCCGGTTCCTGGTCGTGGCCCTGCCCGACCTGGGCGTCTTCGGCTACAAGCAGTTCCACTGGATCGGTGACGGCGTCCACTACGCCTGCCATCTCTTCAGCACGGAGGACGGCGCGCCGCTCGGCGTCGTGGATGCCGCCGCACTGACCACCCTGCGCACAGCCGCCACCGCCGCCCTCGGCGTCCAGGCCCTGCACCGCGGCTCGGGGGACGCCACCGTCGCGGTCATCGGCTCCGGCGCCGAGGCCCGTGCCGGGCTGCGCGCGCTCGCAGCCGTCACCGACATCGGTGAGGCCCGAGTCACCAGCCGCAACCCGGCCAATCGGGAGGCCTTCGCCGCCGACATGGCCACCGAGCTCGGCCTGAAGGTCGTCGCGGTGGACTCGGTCCGCGCCGCGGTCAAGGACGCTCACATCGCCTACTCGGCCACGGCGTCCAACGGGCCGGTGGTCTACCGGGCGCAGGACATCGAAGGACTGCCGGTCCTGGCCTCCATCGGCTCCACCGCTCCGGACCAGCGCGAAGCGGCCGGAGACGTGTTCACCTCCGCAGGCGTGGTGCTCATCGACACGACCGATGCCCTGCACGAATCCGGCGACCTCATCGAGGCGCGCGACCGGTTCGGCTTCGATTCGGCCCGCGCGCTGCTTCTCGGTACCGCCCTTGAGGTCCCGCCGACAGCGGCCGACGACAGGACCGCAGTGTTCAAGTCCATCGGCAGCCCCGAGCAGGACGTCGTGCTCGCGCTGCACATCCTCCGCCGGGCCGAGCAGCAGGAGCGGGGCCGGCTCGTCCAGCCGGCGATGTCCCGCAAGCAGAACCTCTGAGCCCGACGCAGCCCCGTATCCGCAAGAGGGAACTCCATGTCCGAACTGATCACCACCCACCCTGATCCGCTGTTCACCGATCTGTTCGTCGACGGCCAGTGGCGGCCGGCGGCTGACAAGGCCCGGGTCGACGTGGTCGACCCGGCAACCGGCGAGGCCTTCGCCTCGGTCGCGGCCGGGGACGTTGCCGACGCCCTCGACGCGGTCGCCGCGGCCCACCGCGCCGCCCCGGCCTGGGCCGCGACGCCGCCCCGGGAACGCGCGGAGATCCTGCGCCGCGCCTACGAGTTGATGACGGCACGCCTGACCGAGGTGGCCGAGCTGATCGTCCGGGAGAACGGCAAGGCGCTCCCCGACGCCCTCGGCGAGGCCGGCTACGCCGCCGAGTTCTTCCGCTGGTACGCCGAGGAGGCCGTGCGGATCGACGGCGACCTGCGCATTGCGCCGTCCGGCGCCAACCGCATCCTGGTGACCCGGCAGCCGATCGGCGTCAGCGTCCTGGTCACACCGTGGAACTTCCCGGCGGCGATGGCCACCCGCAAGATCGGACCGGCGCTGGCCGCGGGCTGCACCGTCGTCCTCAAGCCGGCCACCGAGACGCCGCTGACCGCCCTGCTGATCGCCGCGATCCTCGCCGAGGCCGGCGTGCCCGACGGCGTGGTCAACGTCGTCGTCACCCGGCGCAGTGGCCCTGCGGTCTCGGCGATGCTGCACGACCCCCGGGTGCGCAAGCTGTCGTTCACCGGCTCCACCGAGGTCGGCGTGGTCCTGCTCAAGGAAGCCGCCGACCAGGTGATCAGCTGCTCCATGGAACTGGGCGGCAACGCGCCGTTCCTGGTCTTCGCCGACGCGGACCTGGACCAGGCCGTCGCCGGTGCGATGGTCGCCAAGATGCGCAACGGCGGCGAGGCCTGCACGGCCGCCAACCGCTTCTACGTCCAGGAACCGGTCGCCGCCGAGTTCTCGGCCCGACTCGCGGCCGCGATGGAACAACTCGCGACCGGCCCTGGACTGGACCCCGGCACCCAACTTGGACCGCTGGTCAACGCCGCCGCCCGCGACAAGGTCCACGACCTGGTCCGCGGCGCACTGGACGGCGGAGCCACCGCCCTGACCGGCGGCGCCGTGCCCGAGGGCCCCGGCTACTTCTACCCGCCGACGGTCCTGTCCGGCGTCCGCGCCGGGGCAGCCATCCTCGGTGAGGAGATCTTCGGCCCGGTCGCGCCCGTCGTCTCCTTCACGACCGAGGACGAGGCCATCGCCGCCGCGAACGACACCCCCTACGGCCTCGCCGCCTACGTCTACACCACCGACCTGGCGCGTGGCCTGCGGGTCAGCGAGCGGCTGGAGTTCGGCATGGTCGCGCTCAACCGGGGCCTGGTCTCGGACCCGGCCGCGCCCTTCGGCGGCGTCAAGCAGAGCGGCTTGGGACGCGAGGGCGGCCACGACGGCCTCCTGGAGTTCCTTGAAACGAAGTACATCGCAACGTCCTGGTGATCCCCGAACAAGGAGCTCGGCATGGAGCGAAGAGAAGGCAATGACCGCACCACCGCGTCACCCGCGTCACCCACGCGCAGGCTCTGCTCACCTGCCGCGGCGCTCGCAGTCGGGACCGCTTTCGCGTTGACCGCAGTCGCCGGCTGCGCGAGCCCCGCCAGGGCCCCGGTTGCCGCCCCCGATGCGAAGCAACTGGCGGTGTTCACCCCGGCCGCCACGCACGACGCGGGCAAGGTCGTCTGGAACCTGCCGTATGGCGAGCCGTCCTCACTCGACTGGACCAAGGCCTACAGCTACTCCGAGAACACCGTGGTGGCCAACCTGTGCGAGGGCCTCTACCGGCTCACCCCCGACTACAAGGTGGTGCCCAACCTCGCCACCGCCACGGTTCATCCCGATCCCACCACGTACGTCTACACGATCCGGCAGGGCGTCACCTTCTGGGACGGCTCGCCGATGACTGCCACCGACGTGGTCTACAGTCTGAGCCGGCAACTGGACCCGAGCGTCGCGTCGCTTTGGGCCGGCAGCTACCAGCACGTCAAGTCGATCACGAAGACCGGCGCCTACCAGGTCACCGTCAAGCTCACCAAGCCGGACGCCCTGTTCGACCGCTGGTTGGCGACAGCGGCAGGCGATGTGGGCAGCGCGAAGTTCTACACCGCCAAGGGGGCCGCCGCGGGGACTCCGACCGGCGGCGAGATGTGTACCGGCCAGTACAAGGTCCAGTCCTGGAAGGTCGGCCAGTCGGTGACGCTGGTGCGCAACGACGCCTACTGGGACAGGACCCGCCTGGCCAAGACCAAGACCTTCGAGTTCCGCTGGGTCATGGACGAGGCCCCGCTCACCAACGCCCTCCTCACCGGGCAGATCGACGGCACCTATGACGCGCCGCTGAGCGGGCTCGGCCAGCTGCGCACCGGTGCGCCGGGCAAGCTCTGGCTCGGAAAGACCCAGCAGAGCGTCGCTCTGGTGTTCAGCACGAGGAAGTCGCCGCTCCAGGACATCCGCATCCGGCAGGCGCTCCAACTGGCCATCGACTACCAGGGCATCGACAAGCAGATCTACAAGGACACCGCTTCCCCGCTCCGCGCCTACGGCGGAACCGGTATCTGGGGCTACGCCCAGGACATGTACTCCGCCGCCTACGCCAAGCTGCCCGCCGCGCAGACCGATCTGGCCGCCGCCCGCAAGCTGGTCAAAGACGCCGGGTCACCCAAGGGCGAGATCGTCATCGCCTCGGTGTCCGACCAGCCGCTCTACTCCCAGCTCGCCACCGTGGTCCAGGACGCCGGGAAGAAGGTCGGCCTGAACATCCGGCTTCAGAGCTTCCCCACCTCGACCTACACGACCTTCTTCTCCGACGTCAAGGCCCGGAGCCAGGTCGACGCCTTCTTCACCACCAACTACACCGACCTGCCCGAACCCCTGGAGCTGTACGGCACGTTCCGGCCCGGCGAGTTCTTCAACTTCGGGGCCTACGACAATGCCGCCACTACCGCCGCGATCAACAAGGCGCTCGTCACCGAAGACGACGCCCAGCGGGCCGAGTTCACCGTCCAGGCGCAGGCGCAGATCACCAAGGACGTAGCGGTCCTCCCGATCGCGGAACCGGCGAACCGGCTGTTCATGAACAACCGGATCACCGGCGCACCGGCCTCCTTCGTCTACCTCTACGCACCCTGGGCAGCCGATGTTGGCGCCAAGTAGCCCGCCGCAGCGGAGTAAGAGGGGAGTCACGCCATGATCCGGTTCCTGCTCGGCCGGCTGGTCGGTCTGCTGTTGACGCTGTGGATCTCCAGCTTCGTGGTCTTCGCTGCGCTCTACCTCGCGCCGGGCGACCCGATCTCCTTCCTCACCGGAGGGCGGGAGGTCTCACCCCTGACGCTGGCGGAGCTACGGCACCAGTACCAACTGGACCAGCCCTTCCTGGTGCGCTACGCGGACTGGCTCGGCGGTGTGCTGCACGGGCACCTCGGGCAGTCGATCGTCGCCCACCAGGACGTCAGCACCCTGATCGGAGCCAGGGCGCAAACCTCGGCACTGCTCGTCGGCTACGCGGCGGTGCTGATCATCCTCGGCGGCATCGCCGCCGGGACCATTGCGGCCCTGTTCAAGGGCCCGCTCGACTCGGGGATCACCCTGGGGACCACGGTCGGCCTGGCCCTGCCGAGCTTCGTCACCGCGATCGCGCTCATCTCGGTGTTCGCCGTGGACGTGCGCTGGTTCCCGGTGTTCGGCGACGGCTCGGGACTTCTCGACCGGCTCTGGCACCTCACCCTCCCCGCGATCGCGCTGGCCGTGTCCTCAAGTGCCCTGATCGCCCGGATCACCCGTGGTGCCCTGCGTGAGGAGCTGGGACGCGAACACGTGGAGACCGCGCGCAGCCGCGGCATCCCGCGCCGGAAGATCCTGCGCCGCCACGTCCTGCGCAACGGCATGATCCCGGTGACCACGGTCGCCGGGATCACCGTGGCCGGACTGGTCGCCGGATCGGTCGTGGTGGAGCGGGCCTTCAACCTCAACGGCCTGGGCTCCTTCCTGGTGCAGTCGGTAGCCGCCAACGACTTCCCGGCCGTCCAGGCGGTTGTCCTGCTCATGGTGGCCGTGTTCGTGATCCTCAGCACCGTGGTGGACCTGCTGTACCCCCTGATCGACCCCCGCATGGCCCGAGGAGGGACCCAGTGACGACGCTCACCCTGCGCCGAAGGGCCCTGCCCCGTGTGGCGCGCACGGACCCCGGGCTCGGCCCGGTCGGGTGGACGGCCATCGGCGTCATCGCCCTGCTGGCCCTGATCGCCGTGCTCGCGCCGTGGCTGGCCCCCCACGATCCGAACAACATCAGCCTGCTGGACGCCAACCTCGGTTCGTCGGGGGACCATCTTCTCGGCACCGACGCGTCCGGCCGCGACCTGCTCTCCCGGCTGCTGGTCGGGGCCAGGTCGAGCCTGATCGGACCGCTCCTCGTGGTGGTCCTCGCGACCGCGTTGGGGCTGACTGTCGCGATCGTGTCGGCCTGGCTGGGCGGTTGGGTCGATGCGGTGGTGTCCAGGATCCTGGACATCCTGTTCGCCTTCCCCGGCGTCCTGCTGGCGGTGCTGGTGGTGGCCGTCTTCCGCGCCGGCCTCGGCGCCGCCGTCGCCGCCCTGGTGATCGCCTACATCCCCTACATCGCCCGGACGGTGCGCAGCGCGGCGTTGCGCGAGAAGTCACAGCCGTACATCACCGCCCTGACCATCCAAGGGGTCGGCGCGCCGGCGATCTGCGTGCGCCACATCCTGGCCAACCTGATGCCACTGATCGTGGCCCAGAGCACGCTGACGTTCGGCTACGCCATGGTCGACCTCGCCGCGGTGTCGTTCCTGGGACTCGGGGTCCAGCCACCGACCGCCGACTGGGGCGTGATGGTCTCCACAGGTCAGCCCTCGATCCTCAACGGCTACCCGCAGGAGTCCCTCTACGCCAGTGCGCTGATCGTCCTCGCGGTCGGCGCGTTCAACATCCTCGGCGACCGGTTCACCGAGCGCTCGCAGAGGAGTACCAGGTGACCGAACTACTGACAGTCGAGGACCTGCGGGTCGCCCTGCCGGTCCAGGGACAGATGCGCACCGTCATCCACCAGGCATCGTTCGCGATCGGGCCCGGTGAGGCCCTTGGCCTGATCGGCGAGTCGGGTTCCGGCAAGTCGATGACGGCCCGCGCCGTCGGCCGGCTGCTCCCGGCGGGTGCCCAGGTGTCCGGCCAGATCATGTTCGACGGTGAGCCGGTGCTGGAGCTGGCCGGGGCCGCGCTGCGGCGGTACCGAACCACCGACGTCGCGATGATCTTCCAGGACCCCCGGGCGCACATCAACCCCGTGCGCACCATCGGCGACTTCCTCACAGAGGGCCTGCGCAGCACGCTCGGCATGCGGAGACGCGACGCCGACCGCAAGGCCGTCTCCCTGCTGGCCGAGGTCGGCGTCGAGGACGGCGAGCGACGGCTGCGGCAGTATCCGCACCAGCTCTCCGGCGGCCTGCTGCAGCGGGTCATGATCGCTTCGGCGCTCGTGGCGAACCCCCGGCTGCTGCTGGCCGACGAACCGACGACCGCCCTGGACGTGACCACCCAGTCCGAGGTGATGGGCATCCTCGACCGGCTCCGGCGCGACCACGGCGTGGCGATGCTGTTCATCACGCACGACCTGGAGCTCGCGACAGCAGTGTGCGACCGGATCAGCGTGCTGTACGCGGGGACGGTCGTGGAGAGCCAGGACGCCGAGTCGCTGCACGCGGCGCCCCGGCACCCCTACACCGCCGCGCTGCTGGCGTCCCGACCGAGCCTGACCGTGCGGGCCCGGCGGCTCCCGGTGATCGGCGGTCGGCCGCTGGCCGCGTTCGAGGCACCAGAGGGGTGCGCGTTCACCGAGCGGTGTCGGTGGGCGTCCCCGGTCTGCGAGGAGGGCAGGCCCGCGCCGGAGACGCACGATCACGGGCAGGTCAACTGCCACCGGACCACGGAGCTCGGGATCCTCGGCAGTGAAGCCGTCGTCACCGAACCCGTCATCGCCGAGCCGGACAAGAGCAGCGTGCAGTCGAGAGGACAGCAGCCATGACGGTCTCCAATGCGTCACCGGCGGCCCCGGACCGGGCCCCCGTGCTCCAGGCCAGGGGCCTGCGCCGGGTGTTCCGGGTCCCTCGCACGGCCGACCGCCCCAGCGGCGAACTGGTCGCCGTCGACGACGTCTCCTTCACGCTGCCGTGCGGCGGGTCGCTCGCGATCGTCGGCGAGTCCGGCTCCGGCAAGACGACCGTCGCGCGGATGCTCGTCGGCCTGGACACCCCGACCGCCGGGGACATCCTGATCGACGGCGAGCCGGCCGGCCCCCGGGCGCGCTCGCGCACCCAGCGCCGGATCCGGGCCCGCAAGATCCAGATGGTGTTCCAGGACCCCTACGGCTCCCTGGACCGCCGACAGACCGTGGCTTCGTGCCTCGACGAGATCCTGCGCGTCCACTTCGACCTCTCGGCGGAGCAGCGGGTCGCCCGGGTGGCCGAACTCGCTGACCTGGTCGGCCTGGACGAACGGATGGTGCGCGGTCGGCCGACCGCACTGTCCGGCGGCCAGCGCCAGCGGGTCGCCATCGCCCGCGCCCTGGCCGCCGAGCCCGACGTGGTCATCCTCGACGAGGCCGTGGCCGCGCTCGACGTCTCGATCCAGGCCCAGGTCCTCAACCTGCTCGCGGACATCCGGGACCGCACCTCCATCAGCTATCTGCTCATCTCGCACGACCTGGCCGTGGTACGGCAGTTGTGCGAGGAGGCGATCGTGATGCACTGCGGCTCAGTCGTCGAGTGCGGGCCCACCGACCGCATCCTCGACGATCCGCAGCACCCGTACACCCAGCGTCTGCGGGCCAGCGTCCCCGGACCCGGTTGGGTACCCGGCGCCGCGCCGCAGCCGAGCGAAACCCGGGCGGGAGAACCCACATGAACGCCCTAGGCAGGCCATCCGCACCCGTCGACTGGCGTGCCCGCACCGACGGCACCGCGCAGTACACCGGCGACCTCGACCCGCCCGGGCTGCTCACCGGCGCGGTGCTGCGCAGCCCGCACCCGCACGCCCGAATCGTCGCGATCGACACCCGGCGCGCGGCGGCCCTGCCCGGCGTCGCGGCCGTGCTCACCGCCGCCGACCTGCCCGACCGCAACTACCTCGACTACGGGGACAAGTACAGCGACCGCCCCGCGCTGGCGCGCGGCGTCGTCCGGCACATCGGTGAGCCGGTCGCGATCGTCGCCGCTGAGACCCGAGAGCAGGCTGCGGCGGCAATGCGGCTGATCACGGTGACGTACCGGCGGCTGCGACCGCTGCCCACCGTCGCCGACGCGCTGCGCCGTGGGGCCCCGCTGATCCACGCCGGCACCGCAAGGAACATCGCCTCCGAAGTGCACCAGAGCCACGGCGACTTCGCCGCCGCACGGGCCAGGGCGGTATGCGTGGTCCGGGGCAGCTACACCTCGGCCAAGCAGTCTCACGCGATCATGGAGCCGCACACCGTCCTCGCCCACTGGCTGCCCGACCAGGAGCGCCTGGAGATCTGGGCCCCCTCACAGGGCCCGCGCGCCGTCCACGGCGACCTGGCCCACGTCCTCGGCCTGGACGAGGACCGAGTTCATCTCAACGAGGTCGCCGTCGGCGGCGACTTCGGATCCCGCGTCGACATCTCCCACCTGGAAGCGCTCGCCGCCTTCCTCAGCATCCGCACCTCCCGCCCGGTGCGGTTCACCCATACCCGCCAGGACGAGTTCGCCTACACCAAGTCGCGCCAGACCTGGGACGTCGACCTGGAGATGGGCGCCGACGCGGACGGCACCGTCACCCACCTCGGCGCGGAGATCCTCAGCGACAACGGCGCCTACAACATGGCCGGTCCCTCGGAGACCTCCTACGGGGCGACCGCCCTCGGCTCCGCCTACCGCATCTCCGGCTACGAGGCCCACGGGCGCTGCGTCTACACCACCAAGCAGCCGCCCTCCTCCTTCCGCGGGGCCGGCGGCTTCCCGCCCAACTTCGCGCTTGAGGTCATCGCCGACGAACTGGCCGACGCCGTCGGCATGGACCCCATCGACTTCCGCGTGAAGAACATGGTGTCCCAGCCCGGCGAGACTTCGGTCACCGGCTGGAAGGTCAAGTCCTCCCGACTGCTGGAGTGCCTGGAGACGGTGCGCCGCGAGATCGGCTGGGACGCCAAGCGACCGCTCGGCGGCAGCGGACGCGGCGTCGGCGTCGCGGCCTGCATCCACGTCACCGGACTGCGCCGGGAAGGCATGGTCGAGTCAGGCGCCGCCGTGGACGTCCAGGCCGACGGCCGGATCCGGCTGCGCACCGGCGTCGGCGACCCCGGCACCGGGCAGAAGACCATGCTGGTCCAGGTCGTCGCCGACGAACTCGGCATCGACCCCGCCGAGGTCGACCTCGTCACCACCGACACCGACCGCACACCGCATGACACCGGCGCCGGGGCGTCCCGGGGCACCTTCGTCTCCGCGCACGCCGTCGGGATGGCCGCCCGCGCGGCCGCCACCGCGCTCCGAGAACTCGCCGCCGCCAAGCACGGCGGAGACCCTGCCGGCATCCGCATCGAAGCCGGGCACGCGGTCGGCAACGGCCACCACACCCCGATCGGCGAGCTGGTGGGCCTCGCAGCCGACACCGTCGACGGCGAACTGCGGGTCGAGGTCGCCTACGTCGGCGACTTCGAGGACGAGGACGGCACCGGCCACGGCGACCTCTCCGCGACGTACTCCTTCGCGGCCCAGGCCGTCGAGGTCGAGGTCGACGCGCAGACCGGGGCGGTGCGGGTCCTGCAGGTCGTCGCCGCCCACGACTCGGGCCGCATCCTCAACCCGCTGACCGCCCGCGGGCAGGTTGAGGGCGGTGTGGTTATGGGCCTGGGCGCCGCGCTCCGCGAGGAGCTGATCTTCGAGGACGGCCGCGCCGTCAACACCGGATACGCCGACTACGCCATGCCCCGCGCCGCCGACGCACCCCCCGTCAAGGTCTTCTTCCTCGGCGCCGACGACCCGGTCGGCCCCTACGGGGCCAAAGGCCTCGGCGAGATCGCCCTGCTGCCCACCGGCGCCGCCACCGTCAACGCGGTCAGCCACGCGCTCGGCATCCGGGTGCGGGCCGTCCCGCTCACCCCGGACCGCATCATCACCGCAGTACGCGAGCGTGACGGCGGTCGGACCACCCGGCTGCGCCCGATCGCACTGCGGCCGGGACGCTGGTGGGTCGCGGGCATCCGCTGGACCTACCCACGCGGTCTGCACCGGCTGCTGCACCGATACGGCACCAGGCTTGCACGGCCGCCCCGCACCGGGGAGATCGAACAGCTGCTGATGCCGTCGGGGGCCGCCGAAGCCGTCGCGGCGCTGGCCGCAGACTCCCGGGCCCGGCCCCTGGCCGGAGGCTCGGACCTGCTGGTCGCCCGCCGCCAACAGCTGGTGGCGCCCGCCGTCCTGGTCGACCTGACCGGCGTCGCCGGCTTCACCGGCATCCGGCTCGACGAGGACGGCCTCTCTCTGGGCGCCGTCGTGACGCTCAGTCAGCTGTGCGAGCACCGAGCGATCCCGGCCGTCCTCCGGGAGACCGCCCGGCTCATCGCGTCGCCGCAGATCAGAGCCGTGGCCACGCTCGCCGGGAACCTCTGCCAGGAGAAGCGCTGCTGGTTCTACCGGCAGGGCTTCGACTGCTACAAGCGCAGCGGCCCCGCTTCGCCCTGCTACGCGGTCCTCGGCGACCACCGGTTCTACCACGCCGCCGTGGACGGCCACCGCTGCCAGGCGGTAACCCCCTCCGACCTGGCGACGACGCTCGCCGCGCTGGACGCCGTCGTGCACATCCGGGACGCGCGGGGGGAGCGCGCCATCGGGATCGCAGACCTCTACAGCGGCCCCGGCGAGACCATGCTGCGCCCGGAGGAGATCATCACGCGGGTGGCCGTGCCGGCCGCCGCGCTCGCGCGGACCACCGAGTTCCGCAAACTGCGGCTGTGGGAAGGCGGATTCGCCGTCGTGTCGGCCGCCGTCTCGGTGTCCCGCGACGCGTCCGGTCGGATCGGTGACTGCCGCGCCGTGCTCGGCGGTGTCGCACCCGTTCCGCTGCGGGCGCACGAGACGGAGCACGCGCTGACCGGTCTGACCCCCACCCACGACCTGCTCGCTCGGGCGGCCGGCGGCTGGACCCGCCACGCCCACCCGCTGCCGGGCAACGACTGGAAGCTCGACGCGGCTGCCGGACTGCTGCGCCAGGCGCTCGCGAGCGCCACCGGACTGGAACTGGAGGACGAGAACTGATGCGTCTCACCGTGAACGGCACTGTCCACGACCTCGACCTCGCCCCCGGCGACCGACTGCTGGACGCGCTGCGTGGCCCGCTGCGGCTGACCGGCACCAAGGAGGGCTGCGGGATCGGCGAGTGCGGAGCCTGCACCGTGCTGGTCGACGGTCGGCCGGTGATGTCCTGCCTGACCCTGGCGGTCCGGGTTACCGGCGAGGTCACGACCGTCGAGGGCGTCGCCGCCGCGTCGCCGCGACTGTGCCGGGCCTTCGCCGAGGAGGGCGGGTTCCAGTGCGGGTTCTGCACACCCGGACAGATCGTCACCGCCCACGCCGTGATCGAAGCGGGCGTGCCGGCCGACGAAACGGAACAGCGGCGGGCCCAGAGCGGGAACATCTGCCGCTGCACCGGCTACGAAGGCATCCTGCGCGCGACGCGATCGGCGGCCCGGACATGATGCTCACCCCGACCGAACGCGATCGCCTGCTGTTGTTCACCGCCGCCGAACTCGCGCGCGCCCGCCGGGCCCGCGGCCTGCGGCTCAACGTCCCCGAGGCGACCGCGCTGATCGCCGACACCGCTGCCGAGGTAGCCAGGGACGGCGGCAGGCTCGCCGACGCGCTGGCCGCCGGACGCGCGGTCCTGGGCCCGGAGGACGTCCTGCCGGGAGTCGCCGGAATCGTCACCGAGGTCCAGGTGGAGGCGGTGTTCGAGGACGGGACGCGGCTGATCGTGGTCACCGACCCGTTCGGGCCGATCCCCGACGACCCGCGCGGACCCGGCGTGGTCGAACCCGCCGTGCCCGGCGAATCCGAGCCCCGCTACGACGACCTGATCGAGGTGACCGTGACCAACACGGCCACCGTCCCCATCAGTGTCACCTCGCACTTCCACTTCTTCGAGGCCAACCCGCGCCTGGACTTCGACCGCGCCGCCGGGTACGGCCGGCGCCTGGCCCTGGCCGCCGGGGCCGCGCTGCGCTTCGACCCGGGGGTGACCGTCACGGCCGGCCTGGTCCCGATCGGCGGTGCCCGCGTCGCCATCGGGTTCGCGGGCCTGGTCGACGGTCCGCTGGACCGTCCCGGCGCGAAGGAGCAAGCCCTCGACAAGGCACGAGCCTGCGGATACTTGGGAGTTGACCGATGAACGGCCACGACTACGCGGAGGTCTACGGCCCCGCCACCGGCGACCGCGTCCACCTCGGCGACAGCGGCCTGGTCGTGCAGGTCGAGCACGACTCGCAGCAGCGCGGGGACGAGTTCCTCGCCGGGTTCGGCAAGACCGCGCGGGACGGCATCCACCTGCGCGCCGTCGGCATGTCCGGGACCTGTGACCTGGTCATCAGCAACGTTCTGATCCTCGACGCGGTGCTGGGCGTCCGCAAGGCGTCGATCGGCCTGCGGGACGGCCGGATCTGCGCGATCGGCCGCGCGGGCAACCCCGACACGCTCGACGGCGTGGACGTCGTCACCGGCACGGGGACCACGATCATCAGCGGCGAAGGCCTGATCGCCACCGCCGGAGCGGTCGACACGCATGTCCACCTCATGTCACCGCGGATCATGGAGGCGTCCCTGGCGTCCGGGGTCACCACGATCATCGGGCAGGAGTTCGGCCCGGTCTGGGGCGTCGGCGTGAACTCGCCCTGGGCTTTGCGGCACGCGTTCAACGCCTTCGACGCGTGGCCGGTGAACATCGGCTTCCTGGCCAGGGGTTCGTCCTCCGACTCCGCGCCGCTGATCGAGGCACTGGCCGAGGGCGGCGCGAGCGGATTCAAGGTGCACGAGGACATGGGAGCGCACACCCGCGCGCTCGACACCGCACTTCGGGTCGCCGAGGAGCACGACGTGCAGGTGGCCCTGCACACCGACGGTCTGAACGAGTGCTTGTCCGTGGCGGACACCCTCGCGGTGCTCGAAGGCCGGACCGTGCACGCCTTCCACATCGAGGGCTGCGGCGGCGGACACGTTCCCGACGTGCTCCGGCTGGCCGGGCGAGCCAACGTCATCGGCTCTTCGACCAATCCGACGCTGCCGTACGGCCGTGACGCCGTCGCGGAGCACTTCGACATGATCGTCTCCTGCCACGGTCTGAAGCCGGACCTGGCCTCCGACGTCGTGATGGCGCGGGAACGGATCCGGGCCGGGACGATGGGGGCCGAGGACGCCCTGCACGACCTCGGGCTCATCCCGATCACGTCCTCGGACGCGCAGGGGATGGGACGCGCGGGCGAGACCGTGCGCCGCACTTTCGCGCTGGCGGGGAAGATGAAGGCCGAGCGCGACACCGAGCCGACGGCGCACGACAACGACCGGGTGCTGCGCTACCTGGCGAAGCTCACCATCAACCCGGCCATCGCCCACGGCCTCGCGCACGAGGTCGGGTCGCTGGAGATCGGCAAGCTCGCGGACATCGTGCTGTGGGAGCCCGCCTTCTTCGGCGCGAAGCCGCAGTTGGTACTCAAGGGCGGCTTCCCCGCCTACGGCGTCACCGGCGACCCCAACGCCTCGGTGGAGACCGCCGAACCCCGGATCCTGGGGCCGCAGTTCGGCGCGTTCGGGGCGACCCCGGCCGACATCTCGGTGGCCTTCACCTCGCAGGCCGCCGCCGTGGCCGGTGGCGACGGCATGCCGACCAGGCGACGACGGGTCGGGGTGCGCGGCACGCGCGGCATCGGTCCGGCGGACATGGTGCGCAACTCCCGCCTGGGCAGTGTCGCCGTGAACCACGCGAACGGCAGGGTCACCCTCGACGACGAACTGATGGACAGCGCACCGGCCGACTCCGTCTCGTTGAGCCGGCTCTACTTCCTGTAGCGCCGCCCGTCCACCTGTCCGCCTATTCGTCGTGGTGGATCGGACCGTGATGGCGGCTCAGCGGAAGGCAGCTGCCGCCGCGCCGCTCGGCGACGATCTCGGCGGCCACGGCGACAGCCGTCTCCTCAGGAGTGCGGGCGCCGAGGTCGAGGCCGATGGGGGAGTGCAACCGGGTCAGCTCGGTGTCGCTCAGCCCGGCCTCGCGCAGGAGGTCGACCCGCTCTCGATGCGTGCGGCGCGAGCCCATCGCGCCGACGAAGCCCAGCGGCATCCGCAGGGCGCGCCGCAGCAGCGGGATGTCGAACTTTGGGTCGTGGGTGAGCACACAGATCGCGGTGCGCACGTCGAGCCGGCCGGCGTCGGCCTGTGCGTCCAGGTAGCGGTGCGGCCAGTCGACGACGACCTCGTCGGCGGACGGGAAGCGGCTCGCAGTGGCGAAGACCGCGCGGGCATCGCAGACCGTGACGTGGTAGCCGAGGAAACCGCCGATCCGGGCGACGGCGGCGGCGAAATCGACCGCGCCGAAGACGATCATGCGTGGCGGCGGGACATACGCCTCGACGAACAACCCCGCGACCCCGCCCGCGAACGCCGTCGCGGCCGGGTCGCAGAGACGGCCGTCATCGAGAGCGACGGCGAACCGGCCCGTACTCCCGGCGTCGAGCATGGCACGCGCCCGCCGGACGACAGCTGCCTCCAGGTCGGCCCAGCCCAGAGAGCCGTGCTGGTCGTCTGCCGTGACCGCGAGGGTGGTCCCGACCAGATCGTCGGGACCTGAGACGACTCGGACCAGGGCGACCGGCAGCCCGGACCGGATCGCGCCGACAGTGACCTCGAAACCCGGCGAGCAGCCCGGGTCGACCGACTGGACGAAGACGTCGATGATCCCACCACAGGTCAGACCAGGTGCGAATGGCTCGTCCTCGGAGACCCCGAACTTGTGCAGCGACGCGCGGCCGGTTGTCATCGCCTCCTGGCACAGGTCGTAGACCGTGCCTTCCAAGCAGCCGCCCGAGATGCTGCCGGCGGCCTCGCCCTGGGCGCCGACGGCCAGCGCGGCGCCCGGATCGCGCGGGGCGCTGCCCGAGACGGACACCACGGTCGCCACCGCGAACCGGCGTCCAGCGGCGAGCCAGGCGCTGAGGTGCTCGGCGATGTCCTGCACGATCACATGCTCCGTTCTCTGTCCGGCATGAGCTGTGGTGCGGTTTCTCAGCGGTTCAGGAACGCCTCGACGGCGGACTGGAACTCCCATTCCGCCACCGGCGGGCCACCGCTGTCGTCGGGCCGGCATCGGTCCCGGAGCATCCCCAGTCCGTTGCTGACCGCGTGCTTGGCCGCGCGCACGGCGGCCACGGGGTTCTCGATGATCTCACCGACGAGCACGTCGACGCAGGCGGCAGTCTCTCCGTGAGGAGCGACCGTGTTCGCCAGGCCGAGCCGCACCGCTGCTTCGGCAGTCACCAGGCGTCCGGTGTAAAGCAGTTCGCGGGCGACGGCCGGTCCCGCCGCCAGGCTCAGCCGGGCCGCGAAGGCGTCGCTGGGCAGGATCCCCAGCCGGGCGATCGGCATCCCGATACGGGAGTCGGCTCCCATCACCCGAAGGTCGCAGGCGAGCGCGAGCTGGCAGCCGGCGCCCGCCGCGACCCCGTCGATCTGGGCCACGACCGGGGCAGGGAGCTCCTCGATCGCCCGGAAAGCCTCCTCCATCGCCGCGAAGCTGGCCGCGACCTTGGCGAGGTCGGCGCCAAGCCACTCGCGCAGATCCGACCCGGCGCAGAAGGCGGCGCCCCGGCCCACGATCACCAGCGCGGTCAGATCATCACGGTGCCGGAGTCCCCGTACGAGTTCGGCGACCGTCAGCCAGCCCGTGGTGTCCAGGGCGTTGCGGCGTCCGCCGTCGCCGACGACCAGCTCCAGGACGCCGGGCGCGCGCTGCCCGAGCGTGGCCTTCACCGGACCACCCCGTCGCGCATGAGGTCCTCGATCTCCTGGTCCGAGCGGCCGAGTTCGGCGAGGATCTCGACGGTGTGCTGGCCCAGCGTCGGCGGCGCGAGCCGCACGGTTGGCGGGTGCTCCGACAGCTTGAGCGGGGATCCGACCATCCGCAGCCGTCCCGCCTTCGGATGGTCGATCTCGACCAGCATGTTCCTGGCGGCCACCTGCGGCCGGGCCAGCGCTTCGGGGACCGAGGCGATCTGCCCGCACGGCACACCGGCGGCTTGGAGGATCCCGCTCCAGTCGGCGCTCGTCCGGCTTGCCAGCGCCGCCTCCAGCAGCGGGATCAGCTCGTCCCGGTGCGCGATCCGGTCCGGGTTGCCGACGAACCTCTCGTCGTCGGCCAACTGCGCGATGCCGAGGGCGATGACGAGGCGTCGCCACAGGCTGTCGTTCCCGGCGGCGATCATGATGTGACCGTCGGCCGTGGCCAGCGCCTGGTACGGGACGATCGTGGGGTGGGCCGAACCGTGGCGCTGTGGCGTCCGGCCGTCGGCGAAGTGGCCGCCGGCGAGGTAGGTGAGCCAGGCGATCTGCCCGTCCAGCAGCGATATGTCGAGCCACTGGCCCCGGCCGGTGGAATGCCGGGCGTGCAGTGCGGCCAGGATCCCGGTGAGCGCCCACATTCCGGCGGCGATGTCGGCGACCGAGTTGCCGACCCGCGAGGGCGCCCCGTCCGGCGAGCCGGTGACGCTCATGATGCCGCTCTCCGCCTGTGCGATCGCGTCGTAGCCGGCCCGGGACGAGTCAGGACCGGTGTGGCCGTAGCCGCTGATCGACGCATACACGAGCCGGGGATTGCGCTCGGCGAGCTCGGCGTAGCCGAGGCCGAGGCGGGTGGCCGTGCCGGGGCGGAAGTTCTCGACGACCACGTCCGCGTCGTCGGCCAGCCGCTGCACCAGTTCCCGCCCCCGCGCGCTCTTCAGGTCGACGCCGATCCCCCGCTTGTTGCGGTTGACGGACAGGTAGTAGGCGGACTCCGAGCCCTGGAACGGCGGACCCCACTGCCGGGTGTCGTCGCCCTCGGCGGTGTTCTCGACCTTGGTCACCTCGGCGCCCAGGTCGCCGAGCACCATTGTGGCGAAAGGACCCGAGAGTACCCGGGACAGATCAAGCACACGCACACCAGCCAAAGCCCCGCTCGGCTCCACCTCTCGCACTGACATCAGAACTCCAAAATTGGTTAGACCACTAGACCATTGCTCCATCGGGTAGAGTCCACGTAGGTTGAGGGTGATGTCAAGGGGGTTCGGGTGGACGAGATCGAAACAGCGGGCACAGGGGCACTGAGCCCCATGCCGCGCCTGCGCCGCTATGAGCAGGTAGCCGAGCAGCTCCGCCGTCACGTCGCCGAGGCGAAGCTCGTCGCAGGCGACCGCCTCCCCGGCGAACGCGAACTCGCCGAACGCCTGCGCATCAGCCGCACCTCCGTCCGCGAAGCCCTGGTCGCCCTGGAGGTCCAAGGCCTGATCGAGGTCCGCCATGGCGGCGGCGCCTACCTCCGCCGCGACCACCTCGACCTGGAGTCGATGGAGGAACTCCTGGACCGCAAACGGCGCCTGCCGGACGTCATGGAAGCCCGCGAGGCCATGGAGACCAAGCTCGCCGCCCTCGCGGCAGCCCGCCGTACCAAGGCCGACCTGGCGGTCCTCGATGAAATCCTGGACGCGATGGAGGAGGCGATCGCCCGCGGCGAATACGGCCTCGACGAGGACGCCCGCTTCCACGCCGCCGTGGCGACCGCGGCCCGTAGTTCGCTGCTTGCGGACCTGATGAGGCGGATCAGCCCCCAGATCACCGAGAGCCGCCTCGAATCACTCCGCCAGCCAGGCCGCCCGGCCGTCTCGCTCGCCCAGCACCGCCGCATCGCCGCAGCGATCAGGGACGGCGACCCCGAGGCCGCGACCGCGGCGATGCGCGAGCACCTGCTCAAGGTCGGCCAGGTCAAGCTCCTGGACTGGTCCCCGAACGGCTGATCGGGCCCGAGGGGAGCCGGAGAGACCCGTTGTCGCGCCCGAAGGCTTTTCGCGCATGTGATGGGTCGTTGGTTGCCGACAAGGTCCTCTGTGCCGAGGTGCGGCCGGGAAGCTCTTGGGCGCGCGATGAGGGCGAGACCCCGTCCCGGTGGACAGCCAGTGGACAGGCGCCTGCGGATAGGGCAACACCGCCGACCGATCCGATGGACGCGGCGATGCCTGCCCGGTCCAGGTGCTCGGCGAGTGCGAACGATGTGTACTGCGACCCGGCATCGGAGTGATGTATCAACTCGCCTACTTGATAAGGACGTTGATCTCGCTCGCGCTGCCACAAAGCCTTTAACCCGCTCGGCCCCTGGCTCGTCACCCCCGACGAGGTTCGTGACCCGCAGGCACTCGGCCTGCGCCTCGCTGTCAACGGCGAGACGCGCCAGCACGGCTACACCAAGAACGTGATCTTCAACGTCGCCTACCTGGTCTGGTACCTGAGCCAGTATATGGTCCTCAGGCCCGGCGACGTCATCAACACCGGCACCCCGGCGGGCGTGGCCCTCGGCCTGCCCGGCACCCCCTACCTGCGCACGGGCGACACCGTCGAGCTGACCATCGACGGCCTCGGCAACCAGAGCCAGACCTTCATCAACGCGTGAAAGGCACCGAGTTGTCCGCAATCGCAGCGCGGATCACCGCCGTCGACACCTACGACATCCGCTTCCCCACCTCGCGGGAACTGGACGGGTCCGACGCCATGAACCCCGACCCCGACTACTCCGCCGCCTACGTCGTCCTGCGCACCTCCGCGGCGGGCGGCCACGAGGGCCACGGGTTCACCTTCACCATCGGCCGAGGCAACGATGTCCAGGTCGCCGCGATCGACGCCCTGGCCCCGTACGTCGTCGGCCGGTCGGTCGCCGAACTCACCGCCGACCCTGGCGCCCTCTCACACGCTCATCGGCGACAGCCAGTTGCGCTGGCTTGGTCCGGAGAAGGGCGTGATGCACATGGCGATCGGAGCTGTCGTCAACGCGGTGTGGGACCTGGCCGCCAAGCGGGAGGGCAAGCCTCTGTGGCAGCTCCTCGCCGACGCGGACCCTCAGTGTCTCGTTTCCCCGGTCGGCATCCGGTACATCGGTGACGCCCTGACCCTGGACGAGGCGCTGGACCTGCTGACCAAGGGCAAGCAGGGCGCGCGTGAGCGTGCCACCGACCTGCTGCGACGCGGCTATCCCGCATACACCACCTCTCCCGGCTGGCTCGGCCACTCCGACGAGAAGCTGACCCGGCTCGCCCGGGAGGCCGTCGCCGACGGCTTCACCCAGATCAAGCTCAAGGTCGGGGCCGACCTCCAGGACGACATCCGCCGCTGCGGCACCGCGCGCGCCGCCATCGGCCCGGACATCCGGATGGCGATCGACGCCAACCAGTGCTGGGACGTGGCCGAGGTGATCACCTGGACGAACGCCCTCGCCGAGTACGACCCGTACTGGATCGAGGAGCCCACCAGCCCCAACGACATCCCCGGTCACGCCGCCGTCCGGCGCGGCGTCCACCCCATCAAGGTCGTCACCGGCGAGCACGTGCAGAACCGTATCGTCTTCAAGCAGCTGCTTCAGGCCGGTGCGATCGACGTCCTCCAGCTGGATTCCGACCGCGTGGCCGGCGTCAACGAGAACCTGGCGATCCTGCTGCTCGCCGCGAAGTTCGGCATCCCGGTCTGCCCGCACGCCGGCGGCGTCGGCCTGTGCGAACTCGTCCAGCACCTGTCGATGTTCGACTACGTGGCCCTATCCGGCCCCACCGACGACCGGGTCATCGAGTACGTCGACCACCTCCACCAGCACTTCCTCGCCCCGGCCGTGATCGACCGAGGCCACTACCGGGCCCCCGGCGAGCCCGGCTTCTCCGCCACCATGAGGCAGTCGAGCCTCGACACCTACCGCTATCCCGACGGTGTCTTCTGGGCCGCCGACCTGGAAGCGTCGAACCCAAAGGCCCGTGCATGACCACCGAACTCCACGGCTTCACCGCCCTCGTCACCGGAGGCGCGTCCGGCATAGGCCTGGCCACCGCCACGTTGCTCGCCGAGCGGGGCGCGGACGTCGCCTTCCTCGGCCTCGACCCGAGCGGCGCCCCCGCCCCGCTGCGCGGCTTCACCGCCGACGTCTCCGACGCGACTCGGTGCGCGCCGCGGTGCATCTGGCTGGAGATCGTCTCCCTCGCACTTGACCTCCTCGCGTGGATGCCGATGCTCGCCCTGACCGGCTACTCCCGCTGCTGGGAACCCAAGAATCTCCGCCTGCGTCTGTTCTTTGCTGCCGCCAAGAAACGTCGGCGGGCTTTGTACACACTCCCGTCATCGGATTCCTCCGTGGACCCCCGCCTTTCAGGGCGGAGAGGGAACGGACTCCTTCGAGGGAGGGCAGGGGAGCTGACCAGCGACGAGAAGGAAGAACTGCGCCGACTGCGGCGGGAGAACCGGGAACAGCATCAGACCATCGAGATCTTGGAACAGCCGCGGTCCTCTTCACGAGGGAGCCGATGAAGTAGCCGAGCGCTACACCTGCTGGTACCCGCTCGCCTGCAAGGCGAACAGTTGGGCGTACGTGCCTCCGGTGAGTAGCAGTGCATCGTGAGTGCCCTCCTCAGTGATCCGGCCGTCGGTCAGGACGACGATCCGGTCGGCGTCACGGACCGCGCTGAGGCGGTGGGAGACCAACAGGCTGGTGCAATGCGACCGGTGATGGCGCAGGCGCAGGTGGATGTCGCGGCTCAGCAGAACCCGGCCGGACGCGTCGGTGACCACCGTCGCGGCACCGAAGACGGCCTGCGGCTCGGGCCGCAATTTCTCCTCCGCACTGAACGACTCAGCTGGCCCGCGCAAGGCCAGCACCGCCAAGCCCTCCGCGTCGAGCCGCTCGACGCGCTCGAACCCGTCGTTGAGCGCCGCGAGTTCGTCCTCGTCCAGCGCGATGTGACGCCGTTCTTCAGCGGTGTGCTCCACGACCGGCGTGATGATGACCAGTACCGCGCCCTCGCGCAGCAGCGCGGCCAGACTGGTCCGCTCCGGGCTCGGTGTCAGGCAGGGGGAGAATCACGCCGTCCTCGGTGATCTCCTGTAGGAGGGTGTCCAGGGCAAGCTGCGGGTTCGAGGGGGTAGTGGGTGGCCTGGCGGACGCGCTCGATCAGGGTGGGGTGTCGGTCGTGCAGGACACCCCAGGCGAAGGATCCTGCGACGTTGCTGACAACGACTGGGGCGGGGGCGGGCTGCGTCATGGTGTGCGGGCTTCCTTCGCGTGGCTCAGTGGGGGCGGATGGAGAACGCGAGGGTGCCAGCCGCGCTGCCTACGACCACGTGTCCGGTGGTTTGGTTGCAGGCCGCGCAGTGGAGCGAGGCGTCGACGCGTACTTTGGCGAGCTGTCGCTGTTCGGTCAGCGACCAGAGGCGTACGGTGCCGTCAGCCGCGGCCGACGCCAGGTGGTCTGGGGCGTCGAGGAACGCGGCCATGAGAACCCGACCGGTGTGGCCCGGGAGGTGGGCGGTGAACCGGTCGTCGGACACGCTCCGGACGCGAACGCCGTCGTACGGCCGGCCCGTCGCTACTCAGTCCTATGCTGTCTCCTCGACAACCCAGGACAGGTACGCCTCCGGCCTGCCGGTCACGGGCGGCGTGATCCACTGGGGGACGTCGTACGGGTGCTTCTCGTGCAACCACGCCTCCAGTGCCGGGAGGCGGTCCGTCGTAGTCATGTACGAGATCTGCCACTCCTACGCCGTCTCGACATTCTGCTTCCACCAGTAGAAGGCTGTGATTGGCGCATCGATGTGGACGCCCGCTGCCAGCTTGCTCTCGACCGCGCCCCAGGCCAGCGCCTTCGCTTGATCCTCGTCGTCGCTGGTCGTCTGCGCGATCACAATCTCGTTGGCCATGCAACTACCTCTCCTGCTCGGGTACCGCGACCCTACCCAGTCGTCCGGGGCACACCGAAAGTCGGTAGCAGCGGCGGCTCACTCGCCTGGGCGGGGCTTTCGGTGCCTGCCCGGCCGGCCTGGAGTGGCTGGGGACGGGGGTTACCGTCGTCGGTGGTTCCTCGTCTCGAGGGTGCAGGAGGCGTTGAGCCGCAGCGAGGTTGGCCGCGAACTCGTGTAGCTCCCACGCGTAACCGTTCCACCGCTGGATGACGCGGGACGCTTCCGGAATGCGGTGTGAGCCCTTGGGGCCGCTCGGAAGAGGCGGACGTCGTCCTGGCTGACGAGGCGAGTCCGCGCCATCTGCCCAACTCGGCATTCGCTCACGGCAGACGAGGAAATGTCTTGAAAGACTGGAACTCTGTGCAGAGGCCATGTCAACGTACAACACCCCGGCGCTAAGTGGCCGGTTAACGGCCATCGGGTGAGCTGATGAGGAGTTCCCATCTGTCGACGTCATTCCTACGGCGGTTTCGCCTGGTCTCACCTGCTGTCTACGTCCTGGGCAAGCCCAGTAGATGGATCGCCCACGTGCGGCTGATCTATAAGACACTGCTCTTGATGCGAGCCGCATTTAGTGCTCGCCTATCGAGAGAAATGCATGCTTGAGGACCTACTGGCTCTGGGCTGTAACGGGCACAGAGAGTCGGGTTCTGTGCGAACGCAGGCGCAACATAGACCACGATCGCCGGTTATGCAAACCGGCGATCGTGAAGACCATTGAGTGGTTCGCAGCGGCTGTGCTTGGCGGTGGAGCCTCGCGAACGTGGTGATGCGGCGAGCAGATGCAAGGCAGGAACGGAGGGGCTCCCACCAGTGGGCTCCCGCTGATCTGCAGTCACCGTTTCACAGATCGCGGTCGACGCGGACACATCACAGCACCTTGCTTTGGGATGGGAGGCCCTCTTCCTTTCGGGCCGGGGTGCTAACGGGTGCTTGTCCACCGTCGCGCCTGTCAATCACACCCCACTCGCACGAGATGATTCCAATGCCACGTCCCCCTGCACTCAAACTTGCCGAAGTTCTTGCGGAGCTCCGCATGAGCCCGTCTGCCTTCTATCGCCTTCGGGCTCGAGGAATGGCACCTCGGATGATCAAGCTGCCGAATGGAGAGCTGCGCTGCCGCCGCGCCGATTTTGATGCGTGGTGGGAAGCGTGCGAAAGGGATACGCCTGAATGGTACTGAGTTTCAAGGTCAGATTCTGGGAGATACGCGAGCGGTCTGGTCGTGCCAAGGCATTCGATGTGCGTTGGACGGTCAATGGCCGCGAGAAATCCGAGTCTTTCCTGACCAAGGGTCTCGCGGAGAGTCGCAGGGCAAAGCTCATAACCGCCGCACGTGAGGGCGAGCCGTTCGACCCAAAGACGGGCCTGCCGGCATCCGAGCTGCGCGAGTTGCGGCAGCGGACCACCTGGTACACCGTGGCCCGGGAGTACATGGACACACGCTGGGAGCGCACGCCCGGAAATACCCGACGCACGATCGCCGAGGCTCTGGCCACGATCACCGTTGCTTTCGTGGACAAGGGAGTTGTCTATCACGACCCCCGTGTGCTGCGCAGGGCGGTGTATTCGTGGGCACTCAACAAGAACGCCTGGGTACACGAGCCTCGCGAAGAGTGGGGGGCCGCGCTGGCTTGGCTTGAGCGCAAGTCACTGCCCCTCAGTGAACTTGAGGACCCTGATGTGCTGCGTCGAGGGCTCGACGCACTGTGCCGGAAGCTGGACGGGACTTTCGCCGCAGCCAAGACGACGAAGCGGAAGAAGGCCGCCATCAACGAGGTCTTCGCTGCGGCTGTGGAGAAGGGGTACTTCACCCACAACCCGCTCGTCAGCCTGCGGTGGACGGCTCCCGAGGTGGACGACGCAGTCGATCCCGACTGCGTACCGAACCCCGACCAGGTCGCACGGCTGCTGGAAGTCATACGCCAACTGCCGGGACGAGGAGCTCACCTGTACGCCTTCTTCGCCTGCATGTACTACGCCGCGATGCGTCCGGCGGAGGTGATCCATCTCAAGAAGTCCCAGTGTCGCCTTCCCGTAACCGGTTGGGGGCTACTCAACCTCAACGGTGGGGTTGTCACAGCGGGAAGGGACTGGACGGACGACGGCGCTGTCCATGAGATCCACTCATTGAAGCGTCGTGCGGCAAGGGCCACCCGCCCTGTCCCTATCCCGCCCATCCTTGTCAGGATGCTCCGCGATCACATTGCCTGCTTCGGTGTGGCGCCCGACGGTCGGATTTTTCAGAACGCGGCAGGCAACTACATCGACACTTCCGCCTACAACATCACGTGGAACCGTGCCAGAGAGGCCGTCCTCACGGTGGACGAACACGCGTTGAACCTCGTGAAGCGGCCCTATGACCGGGGCTTTCCCCTTGATCGTGGACACCGGTTGTCATGCGGCGGTGGCCAGCGTAGTTGATCGTTGTTCGTAGGCGATCGGGCTGATCTGGCCGAGGCGGGAGT
>NZ_BMRN01000049.1 GCF_014648655.1 Streptomyces atratus | reverse complement strand
CTCGCGACCGGCCTGGCCCGCGACCCGAACGACGGGCCAGGCAAAGCGGTCTTCTTCTCCGACGTCACCCTCTGGCTCGACAAGCAGGGCAAGGACTGGGCGGACTTCGGAGCCGACTACGAAGCCGTCATCGACGAACTCGTCAAGGCACCGGTCCCGCAGCTCTACATGACGCTCGTGCAGAAGGCCCACGCCATCCTGTGCGACGCCAGCCGCGACGGGGTGCGCCTGTACTACCCGGGCGGCGACGTCGAACACGTCACCCCGCAGGTACGCGCTGACGTTCACGCCGCCATCACCACCAGCCTGGAGCGGGACTGGCCTCCCTATATCCAGGGCCTCATCGACCGCGGCGCCCTCCAGGCCCGGTAGTCACACAGCGACGGGCTCCTGTGACTGGGCGAGCTAGGTGACACCAAGGTGGGTCGGTGAGCTGGCACCGAGCGTGGACTTGAGCGCGGTACCTGTCACTGTTTGGGCATTCCAGTTGTCACCACCTGGGGTTTTTCGCTCTAGTTGTCACCAACTTCGCTGGACCGGGGCTGCGACGGTGATCTCCGTGATGCGGCTTCTGGGGGCGGGCTCCTTTTTGGGGCGCGGAGGAGATACGCGCGAAAGTGGACACTTCGTGACGCTGCGCCAAGACCTGTTGCAGTGTGCTATGGGCAATGTGGCTGACCGTAGTTGGCCTGTGGAGGGAGATACGCCGGTAACTGACTCGCCGGAAGCAACTTTCGCGCCGAAACCCACGTCTGCCAGTGGGAACGGGACCGAACCCCACCGACCCATACATGAACGGAGCTTTCGGTGCTCATAGGACTGCTCACCGCCGTGGCAGCATCGATCTGTTACGGCACGGGCTCCGTCCTTCAGGCCGTCGGATCACAGAAGTCAGCCCGCCGGGAGGCCGCCGAGGGCAGCGTGACCCAGCACGGTGGCCCGAGCCTGTCGTCCACTGCGAAGGCGGCGATGACCTGGGAGTTCATCGTCGGGACCATCCTGGACTTCGTCGGCTTCGGGCTCGGCGCACTGGCGGCGCGCCTCCTGCCGCTGTTCCTGTCGCAGACCGTGATCAGCGCCAACTTGGTAATCACGGCGGTGCTGAGCATCAAGCTCCTCGGCATCCGGCTCAACCGCGCCGAGTGGACCTCGATTGCTGTGGTCTGCTCCGCGCTGGTGCTTCTGGCGACGGCGGCGGGCCCGGAAGGCAGCGGCGACACCCCGATCTCCACGCACTGGTGGCTGCTGGGGATCTCGCTGCTCCTGATCGTGGGCGGCACCGTGGTCGTACGCCTACTGGGGGCGCGCGCCGCGATCCTGGCCGGCCTGCTGTCCGGACTGGGCTTCGGCGCCCTCGGTGTCGGGGTCCGTGTGCTGAATGGCATCGACCCTTTCGACCCGGGAGCGCTGCTCTGCGACCCGGCGCTCTACGCGATCCTGGTGGCAGGCATCGGCGGCATGTACCTGCACACGGTCGCCCTGCAGATCGGCTCGGTCAACGGCGCCACCGCCGCGCTGGTCGTCGGCGAGACCGTCCTGCCGGGCATCATCGGCGTGCTGTGGCTCGGCGATGCCTCCCGTCCCGGCTTCGCCTGGGCGGCGATCACCGGGTTCGTGCTCGCCGTATCGGGCGCGGTGGCAGTAGCCTGGTTCGGGTCCCCGAAAGGGCATGGCAGCGGCCCTGCGGCGGCGCCCGTGACACCCGCCAAGGACGCCCGGACGTCCGCGGGGGTCTGACCCCGGCGTTCACATGGCGCTCGCGCAGGGCGCTCAGGCAGAGCTCCGCCGCCGTGCATGGATCGGACACTGCGCGCGCCCCCTGCAGCGCCAGCAGACCGGTCAGCACTGCGGAGTCGACCGCCACCGGCGCTGATCAGCGCGGGTGGGACGTCAGGTCATGGCAGGGCTTCACCCGTGCCGGGGACGCGGCATCACGCACCGTCCCAGACACCCCGGTCAGTTCTCGCAGAGCCCCCGTCAGGCGAGAACCTGGCCGAGGAGGTCGCGGGGGCGGCCGCCGAGGGCTTGGTGGAGGGCTTCGGCCCTGGACCGGATCAGGCCATCACGGTAGGGGCCTGGGAGGCGGTCGAAGATCCCGACCGCCATCTTGGCCGCCGCTGAAGGGTCGCCATCGAGACGCAGGCAGGTGGCGGTGTCCATCGCGATCAGGGCCCGGGTCATCACCGAGGGGGAATCAGTGAGTCTAGGGCGTTGTCCTGGGCCGAGTAGGCGGCCTCGGTATCCCCGAGGAGGGTGTACGCCTGGGAAAGGTGAACGAAGTGCTTCTGGGCCGGGTACCCGAACCAGGTGATCAGCCCAGGGACCTGCTCGCGGAAGGTCTGCCGCCGACAGCCCAGGACCGGGCAGACCAGACGTCGTACCCGGACGTTGACCACGACCCGGCGGCCATCGACTGGCACATCCGCAACCGTCCGGACGTGGTATCCGTGCACTTTCCCCGTCGGCACCCCGCACATCGGGCAGGGAAAGGGAGCATCCCTGGTCCGGGCCAAGACCCGGATCACCTCGCCGTCGTCCGCCACATCATCGATGACCAGTGCCGATAGCCCTGAAAACACCGTTGCCACAAGGGAGTTGGCATCTCGCATGCAACGTCGACGACGTCAGTTACCTGCCGTCACCACCGACTACGGAACAGAGCCTGATTCCTGATAGACCCGCCACGGAACCCGCCACATCACGCCTGACCAGCAGAAAGTCAGCGATCAAGTACGGAAAGACAACAGTCTCTTGTGTCAGCCGGTTACTGGTGTCACATCGCCGTTGGGGCCGCAGCGGACCGTCCAGGGGGTCTGGGAGCGGATGTGGTTCTCGTGGATGCGAATGTCGATCTGTGTGGGGGGTTTGTTGCCGGGGACGTTGGCGTGGGCGGCGGTGCAGGCGATCTGGCTGACCGCTGTGACGTCGAGGTCACCGGTGCTGACTTTTTGGGGGACGAGGACGTCGACGGCTCCGTCGGCCGTGGTGGCGGTGAGTTGGCTGGCCATCGGCGTTACTTGGCTGATCAGGCCGCGTTGGCGTTCGGCGGGGGTGGGGCCCTCCAGGAGAAGGTCGAGGGCTTGCTGGGGGCTGAGTGGTCGGTCCGTGGGGCGTGAGACGGCGCGGATGCCGGTGGGGCCGGCGAAGTAGAGGCGTACGAAGCGGGCTTCGGTTCCGGGTTGCTGGATGCCGGAGGCCGGGGGGCCGGCGTGCACGGGGTTGGTGGGGCCGATCGCGCAGCCGGCGGCTGTGGCGATGAGCAAGGTGGACAGAGTCAGGGTCCCGAGGGCGGCTGCCGTGGTGCGGGAGGTGCGTCGGGACCTGGACGGGAGGCGGGTCATCGTTGTTCCTGCGGGTCGGCCGGGGGCAGGGTGAGGGTGAAGACGGCACCACCGTGGGGGGCGTTTGCCGCGGTCAGGGATCCGCCGTGCAGGTGGGCGTTCTCGTAGGCGATGGCCAGGCCAAGGCCACTGCCTTCGGAGCGAGTGCGTGCCGTGTCGGCTTTGTAGAAGCGTTCGAAGATGTGCGGGAGTACGTCGTCGGGGATGCCGGGGCCGTGATCGGTGACGGTGATGACCGCGTGGTCGTTCTCTGCGCGGGCGGAGACGGTGACCGGTGGGAGGCCGTGGCGCAGCGCGTTGCCGATGAGGTTGGCCAGGATGACGTCGATGCGGCGGGGGTCGGCGCGTACCGGTACCGGGGTGGGGATGTCGGCGGTGACGCGTTCGTCGTGGGCCCAGCCGCGCAGTTGGAGGGTCTTGGTCACGATGGTGCGCAGGTCCAGCTCCTCGGCGTGCAGCGGGGCGGCCTTGGCGTCGAAGCGGGAGACCTCCATCAGGTCTTCGACCATGCGGGCGAGGGTGCGGGTCTCCTCGCAGATGAGTTGGACGGCGTCGGCGGTGTCGGGGGGCAGGATGCCGGAGGTGGCGTCCTCGTCGAGAACCTCGGTGACGGCGGTCATGGCTGCGAGGGGGGTGCGCAGTTCATGGGCGACATCGGCGGCGAAGCGGCGTGCTCCGGCTTCCATGCGGCGCAGTTCGGCGTCGTCCTTTTGCAGGGTTTCGGCCATGGTGTTGAAGGAGCGGGTCAGATCGGTCAGTTCGTCGTGGCCCTCGGTGTCGAGGCGGGTGTCTAGTTCGCCGGCGGTGATGCGTTCGGCGCCGCTGCGCAGGCGTCGTACGGGGCGCAGGACGCTGCGGGCGGCGAAGAAGGCGGGGATGAGGGCGAGGGCAAGCGCGGGGAAGGCCCCGGCCTCGGCGGCGGTGACCAGGGCGGAGATGTCGGCCTGGTCGGCGTCGAGGGGCAAGGCGACGTACACGGTTAGCCCGGAGAGCTTGTCCGCGCTCGCGGGCCGTTCGGGCTCCGCGGCGTAGGCGACGGGCATGCCGACGGCCAGCCAGGGGCGGCCATCGCGTTCGATGCGCTGGTACGTCGCCTGGCCGCTTGCCTGGACAGCTTCGCGGAGCTCTTTGGGCACGGGGGGTGCGGGGGAAGCCGGGACCGGTGTGCCGCCTTGGTAGGAGGCGGAGGAGTGCCAGGTGCGGGAGCCTCCGGCCCGGTCGAGTTGGAGGGACAGGCCGCGCAGGTCCTCGGCGCGGGGTGGGAAGGTCAGGCCAGGGGCGAGGGAGTCGAGCTGGATGCGCAGGTCGGCGACGGCGGTGTTCTGAGTGCGTTCCAGGACGGAGGAGCGGGCCTGGTGGAAGGTGAGGCCCGCGGTGAGCAGTGCGCCGAAGGCGACGGCCAGCAGCACGGCGACTACGATCCGTGCCCGCAGCCCCCTGGGGAAGCGGATTTTGAGGTTCATCAGAGGGGGCCGAAGCGGTAGCCGAAGCCGCGTACCGTCTGGACGTACTCCGGCTTGCGCGGATCGTCCTCGGTCTTGGCGCGCAGCCGCATCACGCAGGCGTCGACGAGACGGACGTCGCCGTAGAAGGAGTGCTCCCAGACCTGTTCCAGGAGCTGGTGGCGGGAGTAGACCTGACCGGGTGTGGCGGTGAGGAACAGCAGCAGCTTGAGTTCGGAGGGAGCCAGCGTCAGCTCCGTGCCGTGCTTGGCCACGACCAGGCTGGTGCGGTCCACGGTGAGGTCGCCATGGTGCTCTGCCCCCGTGGGCGTGGCCGCGGGGCTGTCCTGGGCGGGGGCGACCCGGCGCAGGACGGCTTTCATCCGGGCTTCGATGATCTCCCCGCTGGCGGGTTTGGTGATGTAGTCGTCGGCACCTGCTTCCAGGCCGACGACCATGTCGATCTCGTCACCGCGGGCAGAGAGGATGATGATCGGGATCTGTTTGCTCTCCCGGATTCGGCGGCACACCTCCAGGCCGCTCATCCCTGGCAGCATCAGGTCGAGCAGCACCAGGTCGGGCCGGTAGCGTTCCAGGGTGAGGAGTCCCGTCTCCCCGCTTGCAGCGACTTCTACTTCATGGCCACGGCGCTTCAGCGCGAGGGTGACGCCCCTTTGTACGGCGGGGTCGTCTTCGATGAGCAGGACTCGTGCCATCGGTGGTGCTCTCTTCTCCGGCTGCGCGGCATGGGGGTTTTCTCTGACAAGGGTGCTGGAAGCGTATGACGCCCGGTTCCGCATTCCTTGACGAAACGGTGACGGCCGGCCGTTCGCGGTACGGCGGGCGGTTCCGTCGGGCGCATGAGCAACGACACGAACAACACCCGAGGCAGCAACGGCAGGCGCGTCGGCACCCTACGGCGGGCGGTGGTCACCGCAGCGGCCCTGGCTCTGACCGGAACGGCCGCCTTCGCGGTTCTGGCGGAGAGAGGTGCCGGTCAGCCCGCCGGGGCCGCCGGGGCCGCCGGGGGCAAGACGGCTGGGGCAAGCACGACGATCGACCCCGCGCTGCCCGCACCGACCGTGGACATGGCCATCGTCCGGGAGTCCGAGGACGACGGGAAGTCGGTGAACCTCACCCTCGACGACGGTCCGGACCCGCGCTGGACTCAGAAGGCCCTGGAGCTGCTGAAGCGGTACAAAGCCAAGGCCGTTTTCTGTCTGACCGGCCCCAATGCCGCCGCCCATCCCGACCTCGTCAGGCGGATTGTCGCCGAGGGGCACCGGCTGTGCGATCACTCGGTCAGCCACGATGTCGCCATGGACAAGAAGCCGGTGTCCTACCAGGAGAAGGAGATCCTCGACGCCAAGCGCATGATCGACGAGGCGTCCGGCGGCGAACGGATCTGGTACTACCGGGCCCCGGGCGGCGCCTTCACGGCGCAGAGCCGTCAGATCGCGGCAGCCCACGGGATGCGGAACCTCGGCTGGAACGTCGACCCCGGCGACTTCCGGCAGCCCGGTGCGGACACGATCGTCCGCACCGTGAAGGACCAGCTCTCCACGGGGCCGACGGTTCTCCTCCACGACGGCGGCGGGAACCGCGCCCAGACGATGGAAGCGCTGGAACGGCTTCTCCTCTGGTTCGTCGAAGAGCGCTACGTCTTCAGCTTCCCGAAAGCCGGATGACCGTACTGCTCGCCCTGTATAGCCGTCCTTCTTCCGGCATGTGACGGAACGATGATGGCCCGCCCAGGCGGCCTCCTCGCGGGTTCTGCTGGAGACATGAACAGCAAGAACACGCCCTTCCCTCTTCTTCAGCGACCCGCCCGCCGTGCCGCGGGACTCGTCCTCGCCGCCACGACGGCCGCACTCGCTCTCACCGCCTGCCAAGCTTCCGGCAACGGCTCCGACACCGCCGCCGACCGCAGCACTGCCACGGCCGGTGACCAGCAGACGCCCGACGGCCGGAAGAACGCCACGAAGCCGCACCGGCTGCTGTGGATGGGCGACTCCATCGGCGAGGTTCAGGCACCGCCCCTCGGCGCGGCGATGAAGGCCAGCCACGTGGAGTTCAAGTCGATCGCCGCCGCAGGGGGCGGCGGTGTCGTCGGGGAGATCGCGCAGCCCACCTGGGAGAGGCTCCCGAAAGAGCTGAAGTCCTTCAAACCGGACGTCGTCGCCTACCAGATCACCACCTACGACTGGGGAACCCCCGGCGAACAACGCGGCGCCTACGAACGTCTGGCCAAGACGGTCAACGATGCGGGCGCCGAACTTCTCATCGTGTCCGCGCCCCCCTTCAAGGTGGACGACTTCTACAAGTCACACGAGGCCGCGATCAAGACCGCGCCGAAGTCCGCCAAGGAGGTCGCGGACATGCACCCGAACACGGTCCGTTTCCTCGACGCCTCCGCCCTGTGGGGCACCGACAACACGGCTGCCACGGCACAGCGCGGCAAGGACGGCATCCACTCCTGCCAGCAGGGCTCGGCCGCTTTCACCAAATGGTTCGGCGAACAGCTGAACAAGCAGTACGGCTTCACCCCGGCCGCCGTGGACCAGTGGGCCACCGGGTCGTGGACCGGCGACAAGGTCTACGCCCAGCTCAGCTGCAAGTAGTCCACCAACGGACAGCGATCGTCCTGCCGGAACGCATACCGGCCGGAAGGCAGCTCGGGTTCAGTGCCCGGTCCGCCTCGACCTCCTTGGTGCTGGGCCCGAAACGGGCCGGCTCGCTCATCTCGTTGGAGACCCATGCCCACCCCGACGAAACCCGTGCGCACCCATCGCCGCCCCTGCACGAAGGCCGTCCCCGCACTGTCCGACAAGCGGCACATCGCACCCTTGGACGGTCTGCGCGGCCTGGCCGTCCTGGGTGTGCTGTTCTTCCACGCAGGCCACTTCGGCGGCGGCTTCCTCGGCGTCGACCTGTTCTTCGTCCTCTCCGGTTTCCTGATCACCGGCCTCCTGCTGAAGGAGACACAGGCGCGGGACGGCCGCATCGACCTCCTCGCCTTCTGGGGGCGGCGCGCACGGCGCCTGCTGCCGGCGCTCGCCGTCACGATCGCGGGCACCCTGTTCCTCGTCTGGGCGCTCGGTCCACCACCCCTGCTCCGCTACGCCCTCGACGACGCGCCCTGGGTGACGGCAAACCTCGCCAACTGGCACTTCATCGCCGACCAGGTCGGATACTGGAACGCGGCCGACACCCGGATCTTCGGCCACCTGTGGAGCATCGCGGTCGAGGAACAGTTCTACCTGGTCTGGCCCCTGGCCATCGGCCTGCTGGCCCGCGGGCGCAACGGTGGCCGACGTGTCGCCGCCGTGGCCGCGACCGGAGCCGCCGTCTCACTGGTCCTCATGATCGTGTTCACCGTCCCGGGCGACACCACCCGCGTCTATGAGGGCGCCGACACCCGAGCCTTCTCGCTCCTTCTCGGCTCCCTCATGGCCACACCACCGGCCACCCGCCTCCTGGCCCGCGTCGGCGAACGGGCCGCAGCCTGGGGGAGTCTGGCCCTGGCATGCGGGATCGGGGCGTACTGGGCCCTGGCCGACGGGCAGAAGGACCTCTCCCTCTTCCAGGGCGGACTCTTCCTCCACGCCTTGGCCACCGCCCTGCTCATCGCCTGCCTCGCCCAAGCACCCCGCACTACCGTAGGCCGCGTCTTCGCCGCGCCTCCCCTGCGCTGGTGCGGCCTGGTCTCCTACAGCCTCTATCTGTGGCACTGGCCCATCTACCTGCTCCTGAACGAGGAACGCCTCGGCATGACGGGTTGGAGCCGTACGGCCGTCATCCTCGCCGTCTCCCTCGCGGCTGCGGGGCTCTCCAAGGTCCTGATCGAGGACCCGATCCGCTTCCGGGCCCGCTGGGCGAAGGGCCGCACAGGAGCCGCCGCTCTGCTGGCCACCTTCGCCGTACTGGCAGCCCTATGGACTCTCATCCCCGAGCCGCAGACCGGGGCCGGCACCGTCGACGTCACCCAACTCGTCTCCGGCCGGAGCCCCACCCCGGACCGGGGCCGTGAACGGGCCGTTCGTCAAGCCGTAGCGCCGTGATCAGCCCTCAACAGCCCCCGAAGAGCCGGAGCCTTCTGAATATCGGCGCGACCGGCAAGCGGCCGACGCCGAGGAGTTCCCGACAAGTCAAGGAGACCCGCGTGTCCAAAAGGTCACCTCGGAGCTGACGACGCCCGGTGGGCCGGGCGGCGGCAAGCCCAGCGCAGAGCTCAACTTCAGGTAGCCGTCGGTGCCGATGGGTCTATCAGGAATCAGGCTCTGTTCCGTAGTCGGTGGTGACGGTGCGTTCTCCCATATCGGGCAAGCCGCGCCGTCGATGCAGAAGAGGTCACCCAGCTTCACAATCCACTCGTTCCTGGCCAGGACGGTCGCCTAGAGTTCGACCGCCACACCTGGAGTCAGGAGTCGAGATGGATGCTCAGCCAGCAGTTCTCAGCGCGGTGAACAGCGGAGTCGACTCCTGCGAACCACTGCACAAGGTCGGGCGGGAACTGCGCGCTGGCTGGTCGCACACGAACCCGGGCGAGGAGGAGCACGAGCACTTCGCGGCCCTGTGGGCGGCCATGGAGTTCCGGCTGCAGGACGGCACCTGGGACGTCGTCCTCGGACCGTTCCGCAGCACCGACCACAACGGTGACCTGGCTTCGAGGGCCGTGGGCGAGATGCCGCCCGCGGTCTTCGAGGCCTGGGCCGCCTACGCCCCCGAGACGACCCACCCCCTGGTCCGGGCCCGGCTTCACCACCTGCTCTGGGTGGCCCGGCACGGGACAAAGCCCATCGAGCACCTCCGCTCCGCGGTGCACAGCTACCGGGATGCTGCCGGCGCGCTGCTGACGAAGGCCGAGGAACACCTGGAGGCGCTCGTCCCCTCTCCGGAGCCGCAGGGGGCGGCATCCTCCGAAGTCGAGGTGGCCCGACTTGCTGCAGCGGACGCCCTGGTGCTCGCCTACGACCTGGCGGCCGCTACGCGGCAGCCGGAGCGTACCGACATCGTCGGCGAGATGATCGCCCTCGGCCAGGCCGCGCTCGCATGGAAGCCCCCGTCGCCGGGCGTGCTCGGCCTCATGACCGCCCCGCTCGTGGCCAGCACGCACGACAAGCCAGCCGTGCGCCCCCTGCTCGAACGTGCCGTCGACGAGTACTGCGGAGAGGGCCAGTTCCACTACCGGGTGGAGTTCCTCGAAGAGCTCCGCTGCGTGGTGGGCGCCGACGAGCACCGCGACGTGGACGAACAGATCCACCGCGCCCGTATGGAACTGGCCGACAGCAGCACCGGATTCCGGAAACTCCTCGCCCTGGAGGACGCCGCTCGACATGCCCGCGACAGCGGGCTGACCGACGCCCTTGACGAGGTGCGCCGAACGCAGCAGAAGATCGGTCGGGACCAACTTCCCATGGATACCATCGGCACCCCGGTCGCCCTACCGGCGGGCTACCTGGAGGCAGCGAGCGCGGCCATCGACGCCACCGACAGCATGGAGCACGCACTTCACTTCATCGCCACCACTCCTCCCACGATGAGTGACTCCGCGGCCCTGCCGTCCGGGCTGCTGTCCCTGCCGACGGTGTACATCAACTCCAACGGCCCCGTCGTGACGCGCACCGTCGGGAGCGACAGCACCGGAGGAGAGGGCTTCTTCTTTCGGCAGCACGTCTTCGCCCTCGACGTGCACGGCCTGGTCGTCGAAGCCCAGCTGGACCGAGTCCGCGACCGGTTCCGCCCGACGGCGGAGGACCTCGTGCGGTTCTTCGCCAGCCCGGAGCATGCTCCGGAGACTCGGACGCGCGGTCTCGCCCGCGCCTTCGAGGCGTTCTGGGAGGGCGATGTCGACACGGCCCTGGCCCTGGCCCTGCCGCGCCTCTAGGGCACGCTGCGCCGCCGACTCCAGGCAGCCGACATCGCGGTGATCACGCACGCACAAGGGGAGACCATCGGACAGGTCCAGCAGCTCGGCTCCCTCCTCGACAAGCTGGATGAACTCGGCTTCCCCGAGCCGTGGCCCCTCGTCCTCCGGACGGTGCTGGGCAACGCCGAGGGGCAGATGAACCTCCGCAACAACGTCCTGCACGACCTGGTCGACACGCCTTCCCGGTACCGGGCAGCGCTCGTGCTCCAGATCGCCATGGCTGTGCTCTTCCTCGGGGAGGAGCCACCTTCCCGGAAGGGGTCCGCCGACAGCGGCACGCGGATGCCGTTGCCGTGGAAAGCCGCCGCCGATCAGCGCCTGCCGTTTCCCGTGCCCGACCCCCGGGCCCATCACTTCGTCACCCAGTACGCCGACATGCACGACGTCGTCGCTGGCTTGACGCTGCCCTCCGGTATACCGCAGTCCGCGGCAACGGTGCTGCACACCTCCCGCGAGCTCCTGCGCCACTCCTACTTCTGCTACGAGTTCTCCACCGTGGCCCTCCTGCACGCCCTGATCGCGATCGAGATCGTCCTCCGGGCCAAGATCCCTGACTCCGGCACGAAGCCGCTCCACGCCCTCACCAAGCAGGGCAAGGAGAGTGGCCTCCTGACCGAGCGGCAGACGGAGTTCCTCCACGAGGGGCGCAAGCTCCGCAACCGCATCGCCCACGGCCAGAGGGCTCATTCCGTCATGCCCCCACGCTGGGGGGCCGGAATGCTCACTACGTCCTTCACCTTGATCAGCGAGGTATGGGCGGCCCAGCCGACGCCACCGGCCACAACTGACACAGATGAGAGCACAGATATCTGAGATGAACGAGCTCGTCGCGGGGCCTGGTTCCTCCGGCGGGGAGCCGTCCGTGGTGGGGCAGCGCCTGCGCGTCGTTCTGGATGCGGAGCGGGTGGTGGACGACCTGCGCCGCTACTTCGGGATCGGCCTGCCCCCGGGTGCCGGCGCGTTCACGGGGGGCCGGTTCGAGCACCTGGCGGGCGGGGGTGACCGTCGGCAGGTCGCGGACCGGTTCACCGCAGAGGACCTGGTGGCGGTTCAGACCCTGTCGGTGACCGTCCCCGCGCCCGTCGCCCTCGACCTGCTGTCCGAACTGCTGCGAGGCATCCCTTCCGACACCGATCTGTCCGAGGCCGATGCCTCGGTCGTCGCGGACGGCTCGCCAGCGTACCGGGCCTGGTGCTTGTTGAAGGACCAGTACAAGATTGGGTGGGTGATCGCCGGGAAGCTCTTAGCCCGTAAGCGGCCACGGCTGCTGCCAGTCTACGACCGGGTCGTGCGCTGTGCGCTCGGCCACCCGCCGTCGTTCTGGACCGATCTGCGCACCGCCCTGCGCGAGGACGACGAGGCCCTGCACCACCGGCTCCTTGGCCTGCGGGAGAGTGCGGGCCTGCCCGAGTCGGTCAGCGCGCTACGGGTCGCCGATGTCGCGGTATGGATGGCCCACCCCGCCCCGGGCCACCGCTGCCCCTGAGGACCCGCCGCCGGGACGGTCAAGTGCTCACGCTCGGAGGGGGCTTGTTGGTCTACGGGGTGCTGGCTGGCCTTTTTAGGCGACGAGAGCCTGGCGGCCACGATCTCGTGACCGCCCAGTCGACCAAGTGCCGCACGGGCGCATACGCTCGAGCAAGTAGCCGACCGCGAGTGCGATGGCTACGGCGGCGAGAACCATCACCACCGCCCCGATACTCCGCCGCCACCAGCCGGGAACCATGTTCCGCTAGCTGTTCGTCGTTCCAACGTGCTGATCACTCTCACTGAACCGCAATGGACGCACTGTGCACTCGGCGCTGACCCCGTTGGCGGTGATCCGATTGGCTGCTGGGGGCAGGTTGTCGAACCCTACTCGGCCTGCCTATCACACCTCGCTGAACACGAAGTGGACGCATATGTTGCGGGACTTCGACCAGGCAGCGATTTAAAGCACACAGGCACGGCACTGACCCAACGGATCTTGGATCGTCTACTGGACGCCGTGAGGAATCCCGCAACTGGGCGCCCTGAGATCGGTCTGGCCCGGTTTGACTATGTAACCTTCCCGGAAGGCGTCTCCTTCGAGCGGGCCACTTTTGAAACCGCAGTTTTCAACGGCGCAAAATTCAATGGTCGCGCTCGATTTGTCGGAGTAAAGTTCGGCAATAGGACACAGTTCGCATCGGCGGAGTTCGGCAGCGAGGCGGACTTCACCAGCGTCTCTTTCGGTAGAGATGCCTTCTTCAATGGATCACATTTTCGCAGCCATGTAACCTTTACTTCGGTCACTGCGAGGGGGGACGTGGGTTTCTCTGGCGTCCAATTTGAGGTCGCGGGTCATGTGGGGCCGGTTGCATGCAGCGGAAAAATCGACTTCTCCTTCTCGACCTTTTCGGCACCTATTGCATTCGAGATCGCTGCAAAGGAGGCTGATTTTCGACGTGCGCGATGGCTTTCCACGGCTACGCTGCGTCTTCGATATGCTGACGTGGATCTTGCGAGCGCGGTATTCGAATACCCTCTTCGCGTGATTAAGAATCCACGCCCATTTGTCGCAGTGCTTGTCCCGGGGCCTGACGAGGGCGACCTGGGATCCTTGGACCCGACCGTTACGTTGGTCTCCTTGCAGGGTGTTGACGCTGCGCATCTGGTGCTAGCAGACCTGGACCTCTCGCGATGCCGCTTCTTCGGTACGGTGCACCTTGATCAGATGCGCATCGAAGGCGAGACAAGCTTCGGCTATCCGCCGACCAAGAGCCATTGGGCTGGGTGGAAGCCGCAGCGGTTCTATCGACGCCAAGTAATTGCCGAGGAGCAGTATTGGCGTTCCAGTCAGACTCGAGCGGTAAGCGAATGGCTACCAAATCCGCCCAATGTGGAGATCAATAATCCTTCTGCTCTGGCCCCCATCTACCGGGCATTGCGAAAATCTCTGGAAGATACACGAAATGAGCCGGGGGCGGCTGATTTCTATTACGGAGAAATGGAGATGAGGCGTGCTGACCGAACGTCCCGGGTTGCTGATCGCGTTTTAGTCCACATCTATTGGATGCTTTCTGGGTATGGTTTGCGAGCCCTGAGAGCGTTGGCGTGGCTATTTCTGGCGGTGTGGGCCACTTTGGCTAGCCTCATGCTCTGGGGGCTGCCGGACGATGATTGGGAACCGAAGGCTGTCGGTGCGATCACGTCACAAAACGTAACTATGCCACTAGAGAAGCCGGATGTGGTTAATCCGTCGGGGGCGCTGCGTGACCGAATCAGTTCAGAGCGATTCGAAAAGAGCCTTAGAGTTGTCGTGAATTCAGTGGTCTTTCGCTCCTCTGGTGAGGACCTCACCACGACAGGAACCTATATTGAAATGGTCTCGCGGATCACCGAACCGCTCCTGCTTGGCCTCGCCGTTCTCGCAGTGAGGGGACGCGTCAAACGATAGTTGGCACTGAAAATTCGCGCGCTTCCCAGGTTCCAGTACCGACAGTCCCACGCGGTGCAGCCTGCCTGTCTTGGCCTGCTACTCGCGGTACACCAGCCGCGTCACGATCCCCGCTCTGTAAGTACCTGTGTCTGAACCTCGGCCGAATGTTTGCCCAGGTCAGGGTTCGAACGGGGCGGGCTTGGTGCTCCGGCGGCGACATCAGCGGTTCCGCTGACGGCCTTCCGGTGGTGTGTGCGACATCCCGCGAGTTCCCCTGAGCCCTGCTGAGTCCTTGTCCCCGTGGCCAGGGTGTTCTGTCTCCTTGGGGTGCTCTTCAAGCCGGTGACGTAACTTCAGGATTCTTGAAGCGTTCTCACTTCGTCCGATCGATCCGTGATCGGAGTGAAGGCGAGGAGGCTCGGGTTGGCGCTGGCGGCCGTACGCGACCTGCGTGAGTTCCGCGATCCGGTCTCGGCGGAGGAACTGGAGCAGTTCGAGACCGACGTGCTCGCCGGGTTCGTCCTCGCACGGGCTTCGGCGGGGCTTGCGGACGGCACCATCCGTGGGGACGTCGGGCACTTGGACCAGATACGGGCCTGGTTGGGCCGGCCGCTGTGGGACATGGAACCGGCCGACGCCGACGGGTACTTCGGGAAGGTGCTGCGGGGCTCGCCGAGCGGCACCCGGCTAGCCCGTGCGCAGGCGCTGACCACGTACTTCCTGTTCCTGGAGCTGCGGCACAAGGTCGAAATCCATCGGATGACCGGACGGGTCGTCGAGTGCCCGATCGACGAGATGAACCGCCCGCGGGGATCCAAGGACGCGGCTCTGCGGATCCCGCCGACCGAGCCGGAGATCAAGACACTGTTCACCGGTTGGGGCGGCGAGCTGGCGACCTGCCGCAAGTTCGCCCCGACCGCGCGGAATTACACGGCCTCGAAACTGATGTCCCAGGTCGGACTCAGGGTGAGCGAGGCATGCAAGCTCGATCTGACCGACATCAAGTGGGAGCTGGGCCGCTTCGGCAAGCTCCACGTGCGTCACGGCAAGGGCGCCCGCGGATCGGGCCCACGCGAGCGGATGGTGCCGCTGATCAACGGTGCCGACCGCACGCTGCGATGGTTCATTGAGGACGTCTGGGGCCAGTTCGACGACGACCACACCCGTCCCGGTGCCCCACTTTTCCCGTCCGAGCGCAAGAACTCCGACGGCTCCTCGCGCCGCGTCGGCGACGACGCCTTGCGCAACGGTCTGGCCGCCGCGGCGAAGGCCCACCTGCCCGGCTGGGCCGACAAGCTCACGCCACACGTCCTGCGGCACTTCTGCGCGTCCGAGCTCTACCTCGGAGGGCTTGATCTGCTCGGGATTCAAGAGGTCCTCGGGCACTCCTGGATCGCCACCACGATGCGCTACATCCACGTCCAGCAGACCCGGGTCGAGGATGCCTGGGTGTCGGGGCAGCAGCGGGCCGCGAAGCGGCTGGAAGGACTGATGGGATGAAGTGGAACCTGCGGCTGGCCGCCGCGAACAAGGGGATCTGGAAGGCGTCCGAACTCCAGCGGAGCCTGGCCGAACACGGCTTGGTGATTTCGGCCGGGAAGATGTCTGGCCTGTGGTCCGGCCAGCCGGTCTCCCTCAAACTGGAGGATCTGGACGTGATCTGCGTCGTGCTCGGGTGTGAGATCGGCGATCTGCTGATTCCCGAGCCAGAGAAGGTCAGGCGCCCCGGTCAGCAGGCTGTCGTCCAGGAGGCCACGACCGGCTCGTTGGTGGTCCCGGCCGTCGTGCCCAAGCGCCGCGACGGCCGCTCGCTGCCGCCGATGTGAGCTGGTCACCATCATGGGGAAGATCAGCGACAGCAAGCCGGCGGCCTCCTGCTCGGGCTGTTTCGCCTGGGGGCAGCTGCCCGGCCGGTTCTGCCGCGGCTGCTACACCTATGGCCAGCAACACACCGTCGGCGAATGTGTCGGCTGCCGGCGGCAGGCCCCGGTCGATGGCAAATACGGCTACTGCCGCCTCTGCCGGGCTCAAGCGACCTGGGCGATCAAAGCCAGCGGCAAAGCTTCGGTGATCGAGCCGCACCTGCGGCAGGTGACCTGCCAGCAGCTCTTCTTCGCGAACCTCCAGCGACCCAAAAACGGCGGGCCGCGGGTCGGCAAGGCCGGGCGACGCGTGCTGAAGACGCCGCGGCTTCCCGAACCGCATCGCGTGACCACGACATCGACGCAACTGACGCTGTTCACCGTCACTCGGGACTTCCGCCGGTTCGACCGGGAACTCCATGCCGACCTGGCCAATCCCTGGCTGATCCGGGCCCAGCAGGCCGCCCGGACACTGGGAGAGGCCCGCGGCTGGAGCCGCTGGATCACCAGTGACGTGAACCGAGCCCTGGTCATCGTGCTGTCCGGCTTCCGCGAAGGTGAGTCGATCCGGCGCTCCGAGCTCTTCCCGGCCCTGCGCGTCCGTGGGCTTCCCGTCGTGCGGATCGCCGAAGTTCTCGACCGTCTGGGCCTGTTCACCGACGACCGGGCACCTGCAGTCGACCGGTGGTTGGAGCGAAAACTTGGCGGGATGCCCCCGGGCATCCATCGCGCCGTCGAAGCCTGGATCCGCACTCTCCTCGACGGTGGCCCGCGGTCCGAGCCTCGCTCTCGGCACACGGCATGGGCTTACCTGGGCGAGATCCAGCCGGTGCTGCTGGAGTGGTCCAGCCGCTACGACCACCTGCGAGAGGTCACCCGGGAAGACATCATCGCGGTCCGGGACGCTGTCACCGGCAAACAGCGCGAGAGCCGGATCGTCGCGCTGCGGTCGCTGTTCCGGCATGCGAAGAAGAACGGCCAGATCTTCCGCAACCCCACGATCCGCATGCGTGTCCCGCGACAGACCGGTGGCGTCCTCCAAGCCCTCGTCCAGGCGGACATCGACGAGGCCATCGCCACCGCCAGCACCCCAGACATCAGGCTCATCGTCGCCCTGGCCGCCGTCCACGCGGCACGGCCGAAGATGATCCGGACGATGCAGCTGGAAGACGTCGACCTGGGCAACAGGCGCATCACCGTCGGCGACCACGTCCGCCCACTCGATGACCTCACCCGCCGTGCCGTCCTGGACTGGCTCGACCACCGCCGCAGCCGCTGGCCGAACACGGCCAACCCCTACCTGCTGATCACCCAGAAGACCGCCGTCGAACTCGGCCCGGCCAGCAAGCTCTGGACCACCCGAGCCACCCGCAACCTCACCGCCACCCTGGAACGGCTCCGCGTCGACCGACAGCTCGAAGAGGCCCTCACTCACGGCGCCGACCCCCTCCACCTCGCGCTCGTCTTCGGCATCGACGAGAAGACCGCCATCCGCTACGGCGACGCCGCTCGGCAGCTTCTAGCATCGGAAGCCGAGGAACACCACGAGAGGTCATAGGCATGCGCATCTCAACCGACGACGGCCGATTCGGTCTGATCTTGACCCCAGCAGGTGACCCCTGGGATGCGCGCTTCTTTCGTTTCCAACTCATCGTGGACTCGATCATCATGGGCGATTCAGAGCCCTGCATCCTCGGCTCGATGATGCTGACACTGCAGAACATGGCCAGGCTTGAGGACCCGCGTCTGGCCCAGCCCGACGCTGACCCTGCCGCGACGCTGTCCGTGTTGCGCTCCGATGCCGCCCTAAACGATCCATCGCTGCTGGGGGCCGCCGAGTCCCTCGACCATTGCCTGGTCCGCGGGTATGTCCACGGCACGAACGCGATCGTGATCGGCGAGCCCGCCGAACCGCCCGTGGGGTCGCGCACGCCCCACGTCGCAGTCATGTCGCTGCACGACTTTCAAGCGGTCGTCGCAGCCGCCGCCCACTACTGGGAAGAGATTCAGCGTGATGCACGGCTCAACACCCTTAACCGATGAGGCAGCGCCTTGAGTTCACCCAGAACACACGGGTCGAAACCCTCCAGAAAGCCTGAACACCCGTCGGTTCCCGACGAAGAACCCTCAGTTTCGCTGAACCCACGGGACTCATGGCCCTGTTCTCCCGAAGCTACGGCGAAGTGACAAGTAGCAGGCGGGGGCCGGGGACTTCGCCGGCTTGGAGGGCGGCGAAGTCGGCGGGGGCCTTCTCGGCAGCTTCGGGGTACGCCTCGCGTTTGGCGTGCTCGGCCAGTGCCCGGTAGATGCTGGCCACCGAGAGGTTGCGCCCCTTGCGCTTGCCGGTGGGGATGATCAGGGCGGGCTGGATCTGCTCGACGGACTCGCCGTTCGCGCGGCGCCGCAGCACGGTGTGCAGCATGTCGTCGGTGATGACCGGCGGTCGGCCGCCGTGCTTGCCCTTGCGAGAGGCGGTGTCGAGCCCTTCCAGTGTGGACTCGCGGATGTTCTCCCGCTCGGCACCCTGCGGGAAATGGCAGCTCAGCCAGCGCGCGCAGTCCACTCCGGCGGCGTCCACAACCGGGCATTGGCGCTGCCGACCTGGATCAGCGTTCCGGTATGTCGATCCTGACGCGCCGGGCGGAACCCGTCGATCGCGAACACCTGCTGTCCGCTTCGGGAAGCTGCTCACCCAGCTGCGGCGGGGAGGGAGCCGATGCGGTTCGGCCTGGCCGCCCTGGGCACTGCCGCTGAAGGACCGGATACTGCTTGTCGCGGCATACTGGCGCATTGTCGCGGCATACCGGCGCACCAACCTGACTTTGCGCCAACTTGCCCCGTTGTTCGGGGTATCCAAGTCGGCAGCAGATCGGATCGTCGACCACACCGGGCCGCTGCTCGCGCTGCACCAGCAGAAGCGGTTTCGCCAGGGCACGGTGCTGATCGTGGACGGCACCCTGGTGCCGACACGGGACCACAGCATGGCGGAGCAGTCCAAGGACTTCCGCTACTTGACCAACCACCAGGTCGTCATCGATGCCGACTCACGCCTTGTCGTCTCCGTCGGCCGGCCTGTGCCCAGCAACCGCAATGACTGCAAGGCATGGGAACTGTCCGGAGCCAAGAGCTCGGTCGGCAAGACCACCGTGATCGCCGGCGGTGGCTACCGCGGCACCGGTCTGATCAACCCGCACCGCCGAGAACCCGGCCAGACCGAGCTACCGGTCTGGAAAGAAGCCCACAACACCTCCCGCCGCAAAGTCCGCGCCCGAGTCGAGCACACCTTCGCCCGCATGAAGGAATCGGGGCGCTCGGCCCGGGTGTCGGGTTGACGTCCGGGCCGAGGGCTCGTGGTGCGGCTGCCGGGCTACTTGGCGCAGGTGCGGTCGCGGGCGGGCAGGCGGCCGGTGGCGAGGTAGAAGTTGACGGTGGAGTCGATGCAGGCGTTGCCGTAGACGCCGTAATTGACGTGCTGGTTGGCGCCGGCGAGGGTGAGGAGGCGGGAGCTGGGCAGACGGTTGTGCAGGGCGACGCTGTTGGTGTAAGGGACGCGAGGGTCACCGGTGGAGGCGACGATCAGGGCCCGGGTGTCGTGGCGGACCCGGACGGGTGCCTCGCGTGGGCGGTCCCAGAAGGCGCACGGGGTGATGCTCTCGGTCAGCGGGGCGAACAACGGGTGGGCGGCGCGGCCCCGTTCGATGTCGCGCCAGTACGTCTCGGGGTCGCGCGGGGCGGGGGCGTCGCCGCACAGGATCGCGGTCTGGGCGCTGGCGACGGAGGAACCGGCGGGGGTGAACACGCTGCGCAGCAGGTCGGCGAAGGCGGGCCGCAGGGTGGTGGGGCGGCCTTCGGCGGCCCTGGCGAGCAGGGACATGTGCTCGGCCAGGGAGGCACGCGCCGGGTCGGTGTCGTTGGCGAGTTCGGTGAAGAGCAGGGCGGGGACCTGGCTGCCGTCGAGGCGGAAGACGTCGGGGGCGGTGCCGACGGTGAGCGGTTCGCGGGCGGAGGTGGCGATCACGTCGTCGAGGGTGGCGCGTACCTGTTCGCGGGTGCGGCCGAGGCCGTAGGTGCCGTGGCGCGTCGCCGTCCAGTTGGCCCAGTCGTCGTACGCCTTCTCGTTCTCGGCGTCGGCTCCCTTCAGGAGGCGGGGGTTGTAGCGGTCGGGGTCCAGGGCGCTGTCGAGGACCACCCGGTCGTGGCGGGTGGGGAACATCTGGGTGTAGGCCGTGCCCAGGTACGTGCCGTAGGAGAAGCCCAGGTAGGAGATCTTCCGCTCGCCGAGGACGCTGCGGATGACGTCGATGTCGCGGGCGGTGTTGCGGGTCGTGACGTGCGGCAGGAGCGGGCCGTTGGTGGCCCGGCACTGCTCCGCGACGCTTCTGGCGCGGGCCGTCTGGCGGTCGAAGCCGGCCCGGTCGGGGCCTGCCGAGAGCAGGCCGGGGCCGGAGGGCAGGCCGCAGTCCAGGGGGGTGCTGCGGCCGGTGAAGCGCGGGTCCATGCCGATCAGGTCGTAGCGGGCACCGGTCTCCTTCATCATGGGGCGCACGGCGAGCCCCGTGCCGAGGCCCGGGCCGCCCGGACCTCCGGGGTTGATCAGGAGGGAGCCGATCCGGTGACGGGTGTCGGTGGCCTTCAGGCGGGAAATGGCGACGGTGATGGTCCGGCCGCGGGGCTTGCCGTAGTCGAGCGGCACGGTCACGTCCGCGCAGCGTGCGCCCGCGGTGTCGAGGGCACGGCCCGTCTCGTCGTCCGCACCCTGGGCGCAGCGGTGCCAGTGGGGGCGCTGCTGGTAATAGCGGCCGAGCCCCGCCGCGGGGGCCGCGTCGGCGGCCGCGGGCGTTGCGGCGGTGGCGGCGGGTGGGGTGGCCAGGCCGGTGGTGAGGCCGGCGGCGAGGACGAGTCCTACGGCCGAGGCGCGCCGTACGGCAGTGCCGGGGGTGATCATGGTGCTTCTCCTGACGGTGACGAACACGGTCGGTCCGGAGAGCGTCCGGGCCGGGCAGGTCGAGCCTTCCAGCGCGCTCCGCCCGCGCACATCGCCGTGAGGCATGAACTGGCGGTACGTCAGGTGCAGCAGGACGGGCCACCGACGTGCGCCCTGCGTACTACCTCCCCCGGACGCGACGGGGAGGCGGCGCCGGGACACGCCGGGAAGGAAGGCCACGGGCCGGTCGGTCCGCGGCCGGGGCGGGGCGGGGCGCGCATGGTGTGCGGCCGTCGGATTCGCGAGTTTCGGCCCGTCTCAGGAGCCCCCTGCTGCGTGAGTACGGGGCAGCGTCGCGAAGGCCCCGTCCCGTTGACCACTTCGACGAGAACCAGGCCCCGGTACTACCTGAAGGCCTGTCACTCTCCGAGTCCGAGCGACCAGAAATCCGGGGCTTGCGCCGGGCGTTGTCACGTTGTTGGGTGTGTGGGTGTCTGATGGTGCGTCGAGGTGTGGTGGGGCCGGGTGCCGGCCTGGGCTCAGGCCGCGGTAGGCCGGCCGGTGAGGCCGGTGATCTGCTCCCAGGTGGTGAAGCGGATGGTCATTTCGGCTCGGTGTTCGGATGCGGTCATCAGGTGGCGTCGGGGCCGGAAGTGGGGTGAGATGCCGCTGAACGCGGACAGGAACCGCTGGGCCCCGCCCACGCTGCGGAAGCCCTTCATGGCCCGTTCGCGTTGCCTCGTCGGCTGGTGACTGTTCTCGGCCCGGTTGTTCAATCCCTTGTGGGAGCGGTGCTCCACCGAGGGCATGACCTCGCGGTGGGCGGCGCCGTAGGAACGCAGCTTGTCGGTGACGACCACTCGCGGCACCTCGCCCGTCGTCGTCATCAGCCCGCGGAAGAAGCGCCTGGCCGCGGCCGCGTCCCGCCGGTTCTGCACCAGGCGTCCTGGTCGACCGCCCGCCACAGATACTTCTGCTCACCGTTGATCTTGATGAAGACCTCGTCCAGATGCCACTTGTCCCCCGGCCGTGGCTGTCGGCGGCGCAGCGCGTTGGCGTACGCCTGCCCGAACTTCAGACACCAGCGGCGCACGGTCTCGTGGGACACGATGACACCGCGTTCGAGCATCAGCTCCTCGACTTCACGGACTGAGCGGGAACCGGAAGTACAGCCACACACAGTGCGCGATGATCTCGACCGGGTACCGGTGCCCCCTGTACGACGGCGACACGCTCCCCACGGACGATCCCCCTCCACCATGATCAACCCGAGGATCCTCCCACGCCACCCGCCAACGTGACAGCGCAGTCTGGCGGGATGATGAGGGATGCCTCGGGTCCGGCGAAGCGGGCGGCGTCGGCGTCGGTCGCCGCTGTGCGAAGGGTGACGACGTTGCCTAGGTGTCGGGAGAGCCGCGCGGCCATGCGGTCTGCCTCGTCACGGGCCAGGTCCGTCGGCGACAGCGGTGCCCCGGTGTTCGTCGCCTGGTGGGCGGTCAGCGCGGTGACGATACGGCCCGAGGCGCCGGGGAACAGCGCCGGGATCGGTGTACGGAAGTTCACTTCTTCGCCTCCTGCGGTTGCGCGGGGAGGGTGTCCATGAAGGAGCTGACGGAGAAGACGGCGTTCCCGGGGCCGGCCGGGCCGTATCCGGGCGGCGAGCTCAGTCCGAACTCCTGCATCGGCGCCCGGTACGCCTCAAGGAGCCGGACGTGGTATTCCAGCGGTGCTCCGTGCGGGTTGGCCTTGCCCAGTGGGGTGGTGGGCTCCGGGCACCAGGTGGTGAAGCGCGGGGTGATGCCGTGCGACATGAAGAACCGCAGGTCCTCGACGGTGGAGTCGATGGCCTCGCCGACACCGGTGAAACCGAAGGGCTCGGCCATCTCGACCCCCGCGACGAAGTTCGGGATCACGTTGCGCGGCCCGAAGATATCGGCGGAGTCCAGGATGCGCCGGTGCCATTCGTCGCGTCCGACGTGCCGTTCCTTGCCGGGGCAGTACAGCTCGAACAGACGCCGGTCCCACACCTCGTAGTTGGGGTGGTAGATCCGTATCCCGTGGTGGTGGAAGCGCCGCACGTCGTCCTTGGGCAGGGCCTGGGCGACGACCTTGCCGATCCAGCGGCCGGGGAACCGCTCCTCGATCGCCTTGGCGTACTGCCCGTAGAAATCAGCTTCGTCCAGCCCCCCGACCCGTGAGGTGATCGCCCCGCCGGTCAGCGTGTAAGCGGTTGAAGTGCCGGCGACATCGTGCCGGTCGATGATCTCCAGCGCCTCCAATACCTCCTCGACGGGCTTGACACCGGTGTAGGGGCGGCCCGCGGCCTTGTGCTGGTGCCAGTTGTGGTTGATGTCGCAGTACTGGCACTCCTGCTTGGCGCCGAAGTACTGGCAGACGCGGAACACCGTCAAATAGATCAGATAGCCCCATTGGATGGTCGGGGCGACCTCCATCACCGATTTCCCGCTCGCCAGGGTGTGCCGGTAATAGTCCGGCATCGGCGGCAGACCGACATCGGCGATCCGCTCCCCGTCCAGATACAGACCCAGCCTCCCCTCGGCGCCGGGAGCCACCCGATAGGGCGAGGCAGGGTTCACCCGAACCGACACCACCGTGCGGCGCAGCCCATAGGGCCCGCCAGTCAGCACGATCTCCTCCGGGGGGCGGCGCAGCGCGGCCTGGCCCAGCTCGGGCAGGGTTCCATGGTCGAAGGAGAAGATGAAGTACGACTTTGGTTTGACGTCCCTGTCGTGGTTGTCACTCAGCGCGGCGGCATCGAAGGCGATGCCGCCGCGCAGCAGGTCCTCCTTGATCACCGCTTCCCGAGGCAGGTCCGGGAAGCGATCCATGAGACCTTCGACCAAGGCGGCGCGGCTGGGCATACGCGGAACTCTCCTTCACTACGTGGGGGTTCTCGCCGGCCTCGGTCAGGGATGGGGCATTGACGACGAAGCCGGCGAGAGTTCTTTGGGGGCGAGTCGGCTAGAAGTCGGGCTGATGTCCCGTCATGGGGTCCTGGGTGGTCTGCCCGTAATCGGTCAGAACGCCCAGGAAAGTGTCCTGGCCCCACAGCGCCAGTCCCAGCGCCGCGACGAAGACGGCCGACACATGCAGGGCACCCACCAGGTCCTTGCCGCACACCTGCCGAACCCCACCCGGGTCGTCGCGAGCCCAGGCACGTACGGCCTCGGTGACGGCGAACTCGTAGTGCGGCGGCGCGGCCGAAGCGACGGAGTCAGCCAGACGCACCAGACGGCAGACCTCGATGTCCCGGCCGACAACCTCGACGATGCTCAGAGTCGACTGGAGCTGCGCCCCGAGGATTGCGTACGCCCTCGCCTGACCGGACGTGTCCAGCGTGACGAGGGAACTCGCCACCGCGACGGCGTCCTGCTCTGCGTACCCGCGTACAAGGGCAACGGCGCAGTCCGAGGCGGCTATCTGCCCAGCTTCACTCATGACCGCCACGTTAAAGGTGGAGGTTCCTCTTCCGGATCGGTCCTCGGTCGCACCCGGCCTCGGAAGAAAGCACTAGGTGTTCTGTCCATGGAGGTTGGTAAATCTGCGCCGCTGAGGGGACTGCTCGCGAACTGTGCGGGCGCGCCGCTCGCGAGCAGTGTTGTGCCGGACGCTCTCATGCGGGGAAGTCGGGGGAGACGGCGCCCCGGGTGCCGAAGGCGGTCAGGCCGGCTTACGCGGCCGGCGCGACGGAAGCGTGGTTGTCGAGTTGACACCGGTACTGCGGTTCGTGGCCGCGGGAGAGCGCATGCCGGGCAAGGGCACGTACGACATGGCGACCGTGGCCGTTCCCACGGAACGCGGGCAGCGTCAGGACGCCGAAGTCGGCGATGGTTCGACCACGGGGCTGAGATTCCCCGTCGCGAGCGGGTCCTGGCGGCGAAGGCGCCGGCAGGGCTCAGGTGGCCCTCTCCAGGCGTCGCATCAGGGGAACGTGACGTAGCCCTTCCCGGTGGAGGGAAGGGCTACGTGAGCGAGCGCTGGGCAGGCCTTGCACCTGCATTTCCCCACGGGAAGTGGGGCGTCTTTCCTTGGACCACCAACGCATCGTCGGTCACCGCGAGTTTCGGTGAACCGGCAAGATCAACTGTAGCGCATGCGTGCGATCGGTCGGGCGCGGCCGAAGCGTGATGGTTTGCCAGGGTTTCGGCTCCGGTATCGCGCATCGCGGTGGAGCCGGGCGGTTCCGGTTGCGTGACGTTGCCGCATCGTGGGTCGAACAGCATTCGGGGGATGGCGAGGTGGCCGAGGCCGAGACCGCCGACGAGATCGTGAGTGAATCGGCTGCCTTCGTCAGAAGTGCCGACGGCCAGGGGCAAACGGCCAGGGGCCAGGCGTCCACTGCTGGTTCGCGTAGCGATCACGTTCGGGGCCGGCCGCTCGCGTTGCAGGTGCGGCTCACGCGAAGCTGTGGACCGCGCGGTGCTGGCTGGGTGTGGTCCCGTAGCGGTCCAGGAAGACCTGCCGCATCGTCTCGGCGGAGCTGAACCCGCAGCGCCTCGCGATCGATGCCAGCGGCAGCGCTGTGGAGACGAGGAGTTGTGAGGCCGACTCGGCTCGGGCGGTCCGTACGAACTGGGCCGGTGTCTGTCCGAGGTGGTCGAGGAACAGCCGGGCCAGATGACGCCCGCTGACTCCCGCGTACGAGGCGAGCGCGGTGGCGCTGAGGTCGCCGTCGAGGTGCCCGGTGATGTGCTCTACGGTCCGTCGCACGGTCCGGTGTTCCGGAGCCGGTGCGTCGACGAACATGCTGATCTGGGCCTGGTTGCCGGGCCGTTGGAGGTAGGTCACCATCATCCGGGCCAGCGTCCGGGCGAGGGCCGGGTTGTGGTCCTCCTCGACGAACGCGAGGGTGAGGTCGAGCGCCCCGGTGACCCCGGCCGATGTGCAGACGTGCTCGTCGCGGAGGTACAGCGGCGCGGGGTCGACTTGGACGGCCGGGTGACGCTGCGCGAGGTCGTGCGCGTACGCCCAGTGGGTCGTGGCGCGCCGGCCGTCGAGCAGCCCGGTCGCCGCCAAAACACTGGCGCCCGTGCACACCGATGCGACCCGACGGCCGATTCCGGCCAGGCGGCGCACGTGCTCGACCAGCCAGGTGTTCTGCGCCGCCGCGGCGTGGCCCGGCCCGCCGACGACCAGCAGCGTGTCGATCGGTCCGTGGGTACGCTCCAGCGCCGCCTGCGCGCCCAGGACCAGTCCTGAGGAGCAGCGCACCGGGCGGCCCTCCGGGGTGACCAGGCGGACATCGTAGGGCGGACTCGCACCGAGGCGGTTCGCCCCGTCGAAGGCACTGGTCACGCAGGCGACCTCAACGAGTTCCACGTCGTCGTAGGCCACGACCACCACGCGGTGGCGGACAGCTGTCGTCATGCCTACGACCCTACCGAATCCGTCTGCAGGACAGGTATCCCAGGATTCCGGACATAGAGTCCAGAGGCTCCTGTCTCTGGTTGCGGTGGTGGGTGAGGGTGGTCAGGCCGGCCACCGGCCACCCACCGACATTCAGGAGTCCTGTCATGACCGAAACCTCGCCCGCGCCGTCGGCCCCGGTGAAAACCATTGTCTTCGTGCTGTACCCGGGCCTCACGCCGCTGGACATCGTCGGCCCGCTGCAGGTCTTCGCAGCGCTGGCTGATCTGGTTCCCGGCTACCGCACCGTCGTGATCGGCGAGCGGATCGATCCGATAGGAAGCGATACCCCGCTGTCCCTGGTACCCAGTCACACCTTCGAGGAAATAGCGGATCCGCACACAATGATCGTGCCCGGCGGCCTCGTCCCCACCCTTGCCGCGATGGCCGACGAGAATCTGCTGGGGAACCTACGCGAGACCGCGGCGCGGTCACAGATCGTCGGCTCGGTGTGCACCGGCTCGCTACTGCTCGCGGCGGCAGGGCTCCTGGAGGGCCGCCAGGCCACCACGCACTGGATGTACCGCGACTTGCTCGCCCGCTTCGGGGCAACGCCGGTCACCCGGCGCTGGGTCGAGGACGGGCACTTCATCACCGCCGCCGGCGTCTCGGCCGGCATCGACATGGCACTGCACCTTGTCGGCCGCCTCGCCGGCAACGAGGTCGCGCGCATGGTCCAGCTGTTCATCGAGTACGACCCCGAGCCGCCCTTCGGCCCGATCGACTGGACAGCTGCCGACAGCGGCCAGTACGCGCCCTTCGCCCGACAGCTGCTCCAGAACGCTCTCGCCGACCACCCTGCCCTGCTGGCGCACCTGAGTAACTGAGCGCCGTGGGCTGCTGGGCGGGAGGGGGAAGGCATACGGCGCAGTGGTCATGAGAGGCCCGATGGCCAGGTCGGAGCCCAGACCCGGCCGGGCCGGAGGAGGCGGACACGGCACCCGGAATTGTGTCGCGGCCCGGCGACCGGGCCTGCGGGGCCCGTGCCGCCGGGATGCCCCGGCGGCACGGGCGTCTTCGCGTGTCCCGAGGTGTTGTTACGCCGTGCTGGGTTCGGAAGGCGCGGCGAAGACAGCACGGGCTGCGTTTTTCTGTGCCAGTGCCTCTTGGTCCGCGTGCCAGCCAGCGCTGTGCCGCAGTGCGTCGAACTCGCGGTTCAGGTTGGTGGCGGAGGTGGTGCGGGTGTCGGTGCTGATGGTGACCGGGAGGCCGTCGGCCAGCAGGCGGGCGGCCGGGTGTTCGGCGAGGGTGGGTACGGCGCCTGTCTGCACGTTGCTGGTGGGGCACATCTCCAGGGCGATGCGGTCGGCCCGCAGCCGGTCGAGGAGCGCGGGGTCGGTGGTGCAGCGGACGCCGTGACCGATGCGTCGGACGCCGAGGATGTCGATCGCCTCCCACATGCTCTCGGGCCCGGCGGCCTCCCCCGCATGCGCGGTGCAGGGGAGGCCGCCTGCGTGGGCGAGGTCGAAGGCGGCGCGGTGGGAGCGGGCGGTGAAACGTTTCTCGTCGCCGGCTAGGTCGAGCCCGGCGACATGCTCGCGTTGACGCAGCGCGGTCTCGGCGACGGCGAGGCTCTCGTCGGGGTTCTGGTGGCGCAGGCAGCACAGCAGCAGCCCTGTACGCACACTTGTCGTCTCACGTCCTGCGGCCAGGCCCTCGGCCACTGCCTGCACGGCCTCGTCGAGGGTCATCCCCTCGCGGCCGTGCAACTGGGGTGCGAAGCGGACTTCGCCGTGGACCACGCCGTCGGCGTCCCAGTCCTCGACGAGTTCGCGTGCGGCTCGGGTGAGCGCGTCGGGGGTCTGCAGCACCTGCAGAGGGGTGTCGATGTAGGTGAGGAAAGTGGTGAGGCTGTCGCAGTTGGCCGGGGCGACGACCAGTTCCTCGACGGGTCTATTCAGCACGATGCCCTGCTCGCGAGCCAGGTCTGCGACCGTGCCGGGACGCACGGATCCGTCCAGATGGCAGTGGAGTTCGTAGCGCGGTGTGGGTGTGCTTGAGAGGATGTTCATCGTTTGCTTCCAGCTCACGGGGTCGCGGGGATGGTGGGCGCGGACGCCGGGACCGGTGCTGCGACGGTGTCGAAGAGGAGCTTCTTGAAGCCGGCCTCGTCGACACGGCGTACCAGGGTCATGTTGGGAGCGGGTGCGGCCACACGTCGGTCGATGAGCATCTGGCCGCGTGCTTCGTCGCCCACAGCGATGTCGACATGGGCTTCTTCCTGCTCCGTTATCAGTCCGGGGTTCAGGGCGACGGCCATGGCGATGGGGTCGGGCAGGTCGTAGCCGGCCAGGCCGGTGACGTCACGGACCCAGTCGGCGACGGTGCGGTTGATGCGGTGGGCGAAGCGGGCCATGGGGGTGCCGATCTGCTGCAGGCGCTGCTGGTCGGCGGGGGTCATGACGGCGTCCTTACGGGAGACGTCCCAGCCGATCCAGGTCACCTTGTCGGGAGTGGCGGCTTGGGCGACGATCCGGGCTGCCTCAGGGTCGGCCCAGACGTTGAACTCGGCCGTGGGCGAGATGTTGCCTCGGGTGTCGGCAGCTCCGGCCATGCAGTAGACGTGCCGGTAGCGGGTGAACAGCGCAGGGTCACGCAACAAGGCAGCGGCGATGTTGGTGAGGGGAGCGAGGGTGACCAGTGTCAGCTCACCAGGGTGGTCTCGGGGGTAGGAGAGCAGGGCATCAATCGCGTGGCCGGGTTCAGGGGCCTTGGCCGGGTCGGGCAGTCCGGTGTCCCCCATGCCGTCCTCACCGTGGACATGCTGTGCACTGGACAGCGTTCGGATCATCGGGCGTTCGCAGCCCGGGTGGACGGGGATGTCGGACCGGCCGGCGATCTCCAGGGAGATCAGCGCATTGCGGGTGCCGATGGCGACGGGCACGTTTCCGGCCACCGTTGTCACGGCGCGGATATCGCCCAGGCCACTGGCGGCTGCCAGCAGCAGCGCGACCGCGTCGTCGGATCCGGTGTCCGTGTCGATGATCAGGGGAAGAGCGGGCATCGCCTTGTTCCTTTCGCAAAAGCGCGGTCTGACCTGGAATAAAGTCAGCGGTTGAGCAGGCGGTCGAGGTCCCGCCGGCGGGGCAGGGCGCCGCGGGCGCCAAGCGCGGTCACCGCGAAGGCGCCCGCAGCCGTTGCCGTGGCCGCCGCAGCGGAAAGGGGAGTGCCATAGCTGAGTTCCGCGGCGAGAACACCGCAGAAAACATCGCCGGCGCCTGTGGTGTCCACGACGGTCACGGACGGGGCAGTCAGGTGCTCCACGCGGCCGTCCTCGGCTACAAGCGCGCCATCGCCTCCCAGGGTGACCACTGCTCCCCGCCCCTGGGCAGCCAGTGACCGGGCAGCCCAGGTGACCTCGTCGGCCCCGGTGAGCCGCTGAGCCTCGATGGCGTTGACCACGAGCAGCGGCCCCAAGCCTCGCGGCCGGGCGGGAAGTGCTGTGGTGGGAGCGGCGTCGTGTATCCACCAGACCTCCGCAGGCAGGACCTCGGCGGCGGCGAGCAGACATGGCTGAGGTACTTCGCCGCTGGTGAGCACCACGTCCCCGGCTTGGGGCCGCAGTACGGTCATGGCATCGGCGACGTCCTGCGCCGACAGCAGGGCATTGGCTCCGCCGACAACGACAATGCTCTTCTCACCATCGGAGTCGACCACCACGATGGCCTCTCCGGTCTGGCGGTCGGCGAGCCGCACTACGCACGCTGCTCGGTGGGCGAACCGTGCACGACACCGGTGACCTGCGGACCGTCGGCGACGAGCCGGCATCGACGGGAGCGTGACCATGGACGAGAGCCTGAACCACGACAGGGGCGTGCCCGGGGCCTCGCCGACGAGCACGCGCCAACGGGTGCTCACCCGGCTCGACCTGCTGCGCGGCGAGATGCTGGACACTCTCACCGCCGCGGTCCGGATCCCCAGCATCACCCCGACCTACCCCGGTGAGGTCTACGCCGACCTGGTCGGCGCCGAGGGGGAGGTCTCGCGCCTGCTGGCCGGGGTCTACGCCGAAGCAGGCGCCGAGACCGACGTCTTCGCCGTTGAACCCGGCCGCGACAACGCGGTGGGGGTGATCCACGGCACCGGGGGCGGGCGTTCGCTGATCTTCAACGGACACGTCGATGTGGTCCCGCCCGGAGACGCGTCCGGCTGGCGCTCGGGCGACCCGTTCGACGGCGTCGTCGAGGACGGCTGGATCCGCGGTCGCGGCACCGTCGACATGAAGAGCGGCCTGGTCGCGCAGGCGTTCGCGGCCCGCGCACTGCATGAGGCCGGGGTGCGCCTGCGCGGTGACCTGATCCTCCAGGCGGTCGTCGGCGAGGAGAACCTGGAGAACCACCTCGGCACTTCCGCGGTGCTCGACCGCGGCTACACCGCAGACGGGGCCATCGTCTCCGAACCGACCGGCGGAGCCTCGCCTCTGTCCGTCATGGCCGCGACCCCCGGCGTGCTCGTGATGCGAATCGAGGTGACCGGCAAGAGCTCCCACTCATCGATGCGCGGGCGGATGTTGTACGGACCCGGCACGACCGGGGCGGTCGCGGCCAGCGCGATCGACCGCGGCTTCGTGATCTACCAGGCGCTGCGCCGGCTGGAGAGCGACTGGGCGGTGACCAAGTTCGATCCGCTCTTCGAACCGGGACAATTCACCCTCGCGCCCGGCGTCGTGGACGGCGGTGCGCGCCACTCGCGCAGTGGGGCGTTCATCCCCGACTCGATGAGCATGGTGTACGCGGTGTTCCACCCGCCGGGGGAGGAGCAGACAGTCGTGCGCAAGGAGATTGAGGGCCACATCGCGCACGTCGCCGCCACCGACCCCTGGCTGCGCGCGCATCCGCCGGTGGTGGAATGGTCGTTGCGATATCCGGGTTCGCGGGTCGACGCGACCCATCCGCTCTGTGCCGCGGTCGCCGACGCCCGTGAACTCGCCACCGTCGACACGCCCTTGGCGGGCCGCCCGCCGGTGGCGGCGTTTCCCTCCGCAGCCGACTCCACGTGGCTGTGCGCCGCCGGGGTCCCCGCGGTCGGCCTCGGGCCGGGCGAACTCGCGATGGCGCACGCGTACGACGAGCGCTGCGCGGTGGACGAGATCGTCTGCGCCGCGCGCGCGTACGCGCTGGCCGCGATGGACTGGTGCGGATCATGAGCAAGCCGATCGCACCGTACCTGACCGTCGGCCTGTCGACGGTGGTCCGCAGCATCACCTCGCGCGCCCAGATCGCGCACAACCTCGACATCGTCGAGGAGGCCGTGCACGCCGCGGTGTCCGTCGTCGGCATCAACATGCCGGTCAAGTTGATCGCACTGGCCGAGGGCGCGTTGACCGGATTCGCGGACGAGATCCTCGACATCCCGCACGTCACCGCGGCCCGCGACCTGTTCATCGACATCCCCGGTCCGGAGACCGAGCGACTGGCCGCGCTGGCCCGGCACTACGACACCTACATCGTCGCGCAGTGCAAGGCGCGCTGGCCGGAGATCCTGCCCGACCGGTTCTTCAACACGCTGTTCGTCATCTCCCCGGCGGGCGAGATCGTGCACCGCGCGGCGAAGAACCACGTATGGTGCCGCGAACGCTCCTGCACGCCGCACGACGTGTACGACCGGTGGGTGGAACTCTTCGGCGACGGCATCGACGCGTTCTACCCGGTGCTGCGCACTGACGACATCGGCAACCTCGGCACGATCTGCTGCAGTGACGGCGAATACCCGGAGGCGGTGCGGGCGCTGGCCCTCCAGGGCGCCGAGGTGGTGTACCGCCCCAGCGAGGCGGTGCCGATGACCCAGGCCGGTCCCGACCCCGGAGGCACCTGGCTAATGCAAAACCGGGCGCACGCCCACTTCAACAGTCTGTACATAGTCTGTCCGAACGCCGGACCGGTCTATCCGACGCCCGACTCCCACCACCCGTACGACATCGCGGGCGGCAACGCGCACGTCGTCGACTTCCACGGGGCGGTGCTCGGGCACACCGTCTCCGGGTACAACTCCTTCGTGTCCGGGATCGTCGACATCGAGGCGCTGCGGCAGTTCCGGACGATGAATCTCAACAGCAACTGGCTCAAGGACCTGCGCACCGAGGTCTTCCGGCGGATGTACGACGAACCGATTCATCCGGCCAACCTGTGGCTGACGGACGAACCGGTCCGGCACGCCGAGGCGGACGAGATCTACCGCGCAAACATCCGGCGGCTGGTGGAGCGGGGCGCGTACACGCCACCGGCGCACGCGTTTCCCGGCGCCCGCTACATCGCGCCGCCGGATCCCGGTCCGACCAGGTAGCGCTCGATCGCCGGGCACAGCCGGGTGCGCTCGAAGTCGGGTTCGGGAGCGTCCAGTTGCTCCAGGATGAGCCCGTTGAGCAGGGTCAGCAGGTGCGCTGCGCGGCGTTGCCTTCGGGGTCGTCGGCCCCCGCGACGGCCGGCTCGACCGCGAACGTCCGGCGCTGCGCGTCGCCCCACGCGCCCCGGTCGTCGTCGACGGCGTCGGCCAGGTAGTGCGCCAGGCGGGCGTCGTGGGCCTGCGGTGTGGCGTCGGGCGTGGGGGACAGGCGGTTCTGTACCTCGTCGATCTGATGCGCGGTCAGCCGGCGCAGGGCCTCGTCGAGGAGCCGGTCGCGGGGTGCCGAAGTAGTACCGGGCCGACCCGTGGGTGGTGCCCGCCTCCTTGGCGACTGCCCGGTGAGTCACGGCGCGGGCGCCCTCGCGGGCGAGCAGGCGCTACCGGTACTCCACCAACCACCAGGTCGTCATCGACGCCGACAGTCGCCTGGTCGTCGTGGTCGGCTGTCGCCGGTCGGTGGGTTTGCGTAGGGCACACACCCGCCCCCACCGCGGCGAGTAACGCACCACCTGCACCGCCGCCCCCGTACGGCGGGCCGCACACAGACGGCACCCGAACGCGACCGGCCCCACACCGCACCCCCGCACGCCACGCCGCCAACGGCTCCCCGTCTTCCCCGGCAGGGAACTTGGCATCCTTCCGTCCCCAGGACGGCAACGCTCGCCCCAGGACCTTCTGCCCAACCCCGCACAACCGGGCCAGAACCTCCCGCCCCGCCGCGTTCAGCACAACCTCGCCATCCGCCCGCACACCCCCGCCCTCATGCCGGGGCCGCGAACCACGCCGCCGCCAGCACGACCACAGGGCCTTCGCCTCCATCCCGTAGGAGGCCGCGACACGGCCGATCAGCGACGACGTCGTCTCCCCGGCAAGAGGAGCGACGCGAAAGACCCCAAGCACCACACCGCCGACACGGACAACCCCGCCACCAACAGACACCCGCACCCCTCCAGCTGCTACCCGGACACCCAAACTGGCCCGAGCAGCATCAGGACGTCCGGCAAAACAGCGAAGAACAGCCCGTCCGGTCAAAGGACGGTTCCTGCACGCCCACCCCTACCAGCGCATGCCGAGGTGGTCGAGGTCTGCGCGGCGTTGTTCGGTGAGCCTGTTGGCGCGTTTGCGTACGTTGTCGAGCCAGGTGCCCAGCCGTACGGTCACAGGCTCCTCAGCGCCGTTCTGGCGGCCAACTGCGGCACCTCCTTCCAGGTGCTCGACGTGCTTCCGAGGCACCCTCAGATGCCCCTCACGGGCATGGAACTGCGCCGCCGGGTCTGTCAATCGAACGGTTCTGTCGCACATTCGGTGGTGCCTGAATGTCAATGTCGAAGTGCCTGGTCCGGCGTCCAAGCGCAGCAGACGCAGACACGTCTTCAAGCCGGACGGGCGCTGCCTCACTGGTGGCGTTACCTGCGCTGACCTGGGAACAGCACTGTCAGCGACGGCAACGACACCACCGAATGTGCGACCCCGTCCGACGAGCAAAGTGAGCCTCCGCCCTCGGCGGGGCTGCCGACGACGGCACGGAAGCGGCAGTTCGCTGAGGCGTGCTGAGATGCGGCATGTCACCCGTATCGCACGGCAACCCCCCACCGAACCTCCGTGGGGTAGGCCGTCGGCCGCGGCTTGAAGCAGTGGCGGACGTTCTTTCAGGTGCGAGGCAGGCTTTACCCGCCGTCCGCCCCAAGGACGCACCTGGGGCCGACGGGGCCGCACCCCGGTCGTGACGGCCAACGGGCGGAATTCTGTACGCCTGTCGGTGGCCGGGCTGATCGCCACGCGGCCCGGCTCCCGCACCCGGCTGTGCCACCGCCTGCGCTCCCACCCTGCGGGCAGAGGCAAACGCCGCAGCATGGGTGAGCGCGAATTCATCACCCTGATCGGGGGCCCGCCAGCTGGTCAAGGCGCCGATCGTGCTGGTGCCAGAAGGGCTGAACACCCACGTCTCCCACACCGTGCGTGAGCTGATCAACCAGCGTGAGCAGCTGACGGTGTTCCTGCTGCCCGCCTACTCGCCCGACCTCAACGCCGTGGAATGGGTCTGGGCGCACGTCGAGCTCAGCCTGGCCAACCTCGCCATGGTCGCCCTCGACGGACCCGAAGCTCTCGTACGCAACCGACTCAAACGCCTCCAGTACCGGCCCGAGACCCTCGACGGCTTCATAGTCGACACCGGCCTGACCCTCGACACCCCAACGTCACCCTGACACGCCGCGTGAGGGACAGTGCTCGTCACGCCACCGCTTGGTGGCGCTGCCCGCCATGACCACCGATACGACGTCTTCGGCAAGTTCTGGCGTGATGGGCAGGTGCCCGAAGAGCACACGGTAATACGTGGTCGACGCCAGCATGTCCAGCAGAAGATCGATGTCCGCATCGGGCCGGATGTCACCCCGGTCGATGCCGCGACGCAGCGCTTCGGCAGTGGTGGCGCGGCGCGGATGGAAGAAGGTGTCCTTGAACTCCTTTTCCAGTTGGGGGTCGTCGGCGAGGTCCGCAACGAGCCCCGGCAGCGCTCTTCGGCCCACGGTGCTGGTGAACGCCTCGCTGAGGGTGCCGATACCGGCAATGAGGTCGCAGTGCGTGCAGCCGGTGTCGGGGGTCGGCGTAGTGCCGATGGTCCGGGCCAGAGCCGACACGACCAGGTGCTGGCGGGAGCGCCAGCGGCGACGCAGCGCGGGTTTGCTCGTACCGGCGCGGGCGGCCACCGCCTCCAGCGTGAGGCTGCCGTAACCGACCTCGTTGAGGATCTCCATCACCGCTTCGGGCACGGCCTCGTCGATTCGGGTATCCCGCGGCCTGCCGGAGGCTTTGTGGGCCCCGGCTCTTCCTCCGTCGCTCCTGGTGTTGACCATGCGGCAAGTATAGGTAGCATTCAATTACGTTCCGATGCGAAACGGAATGAAATCTTTCGAGGAGTCCACTCCATGTCCCACACCTCCGCCGACGCGAAGGACAGCGACCCCGCGCACGCCCCTGAAGAAGCCCCACCCTCTCCCCCCGCAGAGAACGGAGCCGGTAAGGAGGGCGTCTTCTCGGGCACGTACCGCGCGCTCACCCTCGGCGTCCTGCTGTCGGTCGGCATGGTCGCGTTCGAGTCCCTCGGGGTGGCCACCGTGCTGCCCGGCATCGCGGAGGACCTCGACGGCCTGGGCGCTTATGGGTGGGGCCTGTCGGCACTGATGCTCGCCAACATCATCGGCACCGTGCTCGCCGGTCGCGCCGCCGACCGCCGGGGCCCCTGGCGCCCGATGGCCCTGGGCATGCTCGTTTTCGCGGCGGGCTGCACGGTGGCCGGGGCCGCACCCTCCTGGCCACTGTTCCTGGTCGGCCGCTTCGGACAGGGTCTGGGCGTAGGTGCCGTCATGTCCATGGCCTACACCATGATCGGACTTGCCTACCCCGAGCGCCTGCGGGCCCGGATGTACGCCCTGGTGTCCTCGGCCTGGACGCTACCTTCCCTCGTCGGCCCCGCTGTCACAGGCATCCTCGCCGACCTCATCACGTGGCGCTCGGTCTTCCTGCTCATGCTGCCGATTGCCGCCGTGGCCGCGCTGCTCACCCTGCCCGGCCTGCGCCGCCTGCACCGCGCAGAAGCAGCCGCCACCGCCCCGGCCCCGGCCGCTCCGTGGTGGAAGCGTCCGCTGCCCAGCGCGATCCTGCTCACCGTGGGCACCGGCGTACTGCTCCAGGCGCTGCTGCTGAAGAACCTCGTCCTGCTGATCGTGCTGGCCGTGGCCGGTGTCGCCATTGCTGTGCCCGCGCTGCGCTGGGTGACCCCGGAAGGCACCCTCAGCGCCCGGGCCGGCCTTGGTGCGGGTGTCGTCGTCCGTGGCCTGCTGTGCGGTGTCTATTTCGGCAGCGAAGCCTTCCTGCCCCTCGGGCTGCAGCAACTGCGGGGCATGGGCACCACACTGGCCGGTCTGGGCCTGTCTGCCGGAGCCCTCACCTGGGTTGTCGGCTCAGGTCTGCAGGCCAAGCGGGACAACGGGAATCACGGCACGCGCACGGCTTCCACCGTGCTGGGCTTCGCCATCCTGCTGGCGGGCGTCGCGCTGATCGCGCTGACGATCCTGACCAGCGCAGTCCCCTCCTGGACCGCCCTGGTCGGATGGGCCATCGGAGGCCTCGGCATGGGTATCGGCTTCAACGCCTCCACCACCGACACCCTGGAGCAGGCCCCGCCGGAGCAGCAGGGTGAAGCCAGCGGCGCGCTGCAGCTCGCCCAGACCCTGGCGACCGGCGTGATCGCCGGGCTCGGCGGCGCGGCCATCGCATTCGCCCAGAACCACGGCGGCTCCACCCGCACCGCACTGCTGGGCGTCTTCGTCCTCACCGGCCTGCTCTCCATCGCGGGCATGCTGATCGCCCGCCGGCTGCGCCCCAAGGCAGCACGGCAGGGCTGACCCCCGTAGCGCCGCGTCGGACCGCGTCACCACGCGCCTGACGGGGCGCTGCCGTACATGCGCCAGAGCCCTGGGCCCTGTCGTCGAACTCCCGCTGAAAAAGAGACGACCGTGGACGAAGTGCGTATGCTCGGCCTGTTCGCCGGCGCAACCACCGACCCCTTCGGGGAGCTTCTGCTGCGCGCACTTGCCGGGCCAGGGCCCAGCGGTGTACGTATTGACCTGTGCCAGGTGCCCGAGGATCTGCCCGCGCACGCCGACCTCGGCACCTCTTCCCTCCCGCCGCAGGTGCAGAAGCTGCGGGCGCTGGTGACGGACACGCACGCGCTGCTGATCGTTCTGCCCGAAGCTGACGGGCCACTGCCATGGCCTTGGTCCACAGCCCTGAATTGGCTCGGCTGGCCGTCCACGGGCTCTCCGCTGCCGGCCCTGCCGACCGCCGTACTGACCACGGAGTCCGCCGTCACGCCCCTGCCTTCTTCGTTCACCTCCGCCGAGGAACTGCTCACCAGCGCGCGCTGCAACCTCGTCGGCCCGCGGACCGTCGTTCCCTGCGCAGCCAGGACACTGCGCCCGCAGCCCGACGGGCGCGTACTGGTCACCGACCCCGGAGTCATGCTGCGACTGCTGATGCACATCCACCGAACCGCAGCGGCAGCCCGCTCCGCCGCCAGGGACTCCGGGCCACAGCAGTGAACACAATGAACACAACTGTGTCCCGCAACTGCACCGCTCCGGTCTCCTTCACGTACCGGGCCGCGGTCTGGATACCGCGGCGCCAGAACGTGTTCTCCGGCTCGATGACCCGCAGCTTCACGAACTGCGCCAGCAGTGCCGGGTCCCTGGGCGTGCTGAACTTCAGCAGCTCCTGCGCAGGCGTGCTCGGTCCCCGCTCACCCTCCGAAACCTCCCGCTCAGCTACCGCCTCGCCTTCCTCGGCACCCTCCGGATGCCAACTCCCGCTCCGGACACGGGGATCAGCAAGGTGCTCGATCGTGTCGGTGTCGTGTGCCCGCAGCGCCCCGAGGACCTTCGCGAGGGTTCATGATCTTCTGGTCGCCTCGGGCATGGTGGGCCGCCGTGCGGCCCACCTGCCTATCCGGCGAGGGCGAGGTTGTGCATCCGGGCGATGCCGCGCATGGCGTGGTGGACGCCGTCGCCTTTGAGGCGGCAGTCGCGGAGGATCTTCCAGGTCTTCATGCGGGCGAAGACGTGCTCGACGCGGGCGCGGACCTGCTTGTGGGACTTGTTGTGTTCCTCTTTCCAGTCCGGCAGTTCGGTCTGGCCTCGCTGCCGGCGGTGCGGGATGACCAGTCCGGTGCCCGGGTATCCGCCGTCGGCAATCGTCAGGGTCTTACCGACGGCGTCCTTGGCGCCGGACTCCTCCCACGCCTTGCAGGCGTTGCGGTTCCCGGCAAGCGGCCGGCCGACCACGACAACCAGGCGGGTGTCGGCGTGGCGTTGTTGGGTGTGTGGGTGTCTGACTGTGCGTCGAGGTGTGGTGGGGCCGGGGATGTAGAGCACCTTCTGCCCGTGGTTGACCGGCAGGGCGATCAGCAAGGCGGCGCCTCCTGCATTCAGGTCATCGCCCAGGTCACGTCCTCGCTGATGTTCCAGGACATCCGCGATCAGTTCCAGCAGCTCAGGCTCGCTGTTGGGCATCCGGATCGACCACCCGTCGCCACCCGGCGGCATAGGTCGGGGCTGCCGGCCACCCACGGTGAGGGCCCCGCAGGAGCTGCGGGGCCCTCACCGTGGGTGGCGGAAGGATGGTCATGACCCTCTCGGGGGAGTGTCCCTTCAGTGCGCGACCCTGTCGCCGGTCGTCGCTGCGGTGGCATGGGTTCGGGGGAGGGACCTCTGGAGGAGGGCGCCGAGGCTCGAAAAGTCGTCCCCGCGGACGGACACCGGACCGGCGACATACCCCGGGAGAGCCAGCCCCGAAGAGCGGCAGACGGTTCACGAGTCACCGGGACCGGCGTCCTACGGCACGCTACGAGCGGCCAACCCGACCGCGTCCCGCTTTCCCCATATAAGTCGGCGGTTCAGTTTCCTCCAGCGGAGGACTGCAGGTGAAATCGGACACCGCGAAGCCGTGCGGGCCCATGCTCTGCCAGCAGGGCATTCCTGATCTCTTCAGGAGTCTCTCCGCCTGTGTCCTGCTCGCACCACCCGTTGGGGCAGGAAGTGCATGCACCTTCGGTGCCCCGCCACAACTGCCCGTGGTCGATGTACTGGCCAACGTCGCGTATCAGCACGCCACCGCAGTCGTCGCACTGCGCCGTGACCTATACGACGTGGTGCGCGATTGAGGTTGGCCAGTACTTTTAGCTCGGACGTCAGAGAGCGTGTACCCCGGCGGTAAGTTGGGAGGTTCACCGGCGGCGAGGGTCACACTCAGCGATGTGCTGGCGTCCGCGTCGACGCTGGGCCAGTGGCGGGCCAGGTGTATTCGAACTCGGGAAGCTCGAATCCCTGGTCGAAGCGGCAGATGCGGGACGCGCTACGTCGGCCTCCGTGGCGTTCGTAGAACGCGACCGCGCGGGTGTTGCCCTGCAGGACCTCCAGGTAGACGTCGTGGCCGGGGTGCGCGGTGGTGGACCAGGCCAGGGCATGCTCGAGAAGCCGACTGCCCAGCCCGCGCCCGGTGTCGCCAGGACGAGCATGCAGGTTGTCGAGCAGGATCCGGCCGTCCGGCTGCGGTTCCAAATAGACGAAGCCGAGCAGCACGCTGGTTTCTACGGCCAGGAACAGCGCCGCGCCCGGGACAGGATCGGCCAGCCGCGCCCGCCATACCTGTTGGCGATCGGCGAGCAGCGGGCCGTCCAGATACTGCGCAGGGAACAGGGTCGCGTAGGCCCCTCGCCAGCTGGCCGTGTGCAGCTCGGCGACGGCATCGGCATCGGCTGCTACGGCGCTTGTGATCTCCATGGCCGCATTCTCGCGGCCAACTCGGCTGACGTCTGTGAACTGAGGCACGCAGCGGTGGGCCGCGCCGTAGGAGCGGAGTGTCGGTGACGATCACCCGCGGCACCGAGCGGTATTCCTGAGCAGTTTGCGGAAGAAGCGCCGGGCTGAGGCCCTGTCCCTTCGGCCCTGGACCAGGATGTCGAGCACGTTGCCGTCGGCGTCGACGGCCCGCC
>NZ_BMRN01000048.1 GCF_014648655.1 Streptomyces atratus | reverse complement strand
GTCCCGCTGCGGGCCCTGTTCGGGACCCCGACCGTGGCCGGTCTCGCTGCCGGGCTGAGCGGCGCCGGACAGGCCCGGCTCGCCCTGACGGCCGGTGATCGCCCGGAGCGGATCCCGCTCTCCTTCGCCCAGCAACGACTCTGGTTCATCAGCCAGTTGGAGGGACCCAGCGCCACCTACAACAGCCCGATCGCCCTGCGCCTGTCCGGTGAGGTCGACCGGCAGGCCCTGAACGCGGCCCTGCGCGACGTCATCGGCCGCCACGAGGTCCTGCGGACCGTCTTCGGTACCGCGGACGGGCAGCCGTACCAGCAGGTCGTTGAACTCGACACGCTCAACTGGGAGTTGGGCGTCGTCGAGGTCGACGCGGCCGAGCTGGAGGACGCGGTCACCGGGGCCGCGCGGTACGCCTTCGACCTCTCCGTCGAGGTGCCGATCCGGGCCACCCTCTTCGAGACCCGCGAGGGCGAGCGCGTCCTCGTCGTCCTCGTCCACCACATCGCCAGCGACGGCTGGTCGCGGGCGCCCCTGGCCCGGGACTTCTCCACGGCCTACGCGGCGCGCGTCGAGGGCCGGGTCCCCGAGTGGACGCCGCTGCCGGTCCAGTACGCCGACTACGCGCTCTGGCAGCGCGAGCTGCTCGGCGACGAGGCCGACCCCGACAGCGTCGTCGCCCGCCAACTCTCGTACTGGCGCAAGACGTTGGCGGACATCCCGGAGGAGCTGGAGCTGCCCTTCGACCGGTCCCGCCCGGCCGTCGCCTCGCACCTGGGGCACAGCGTCGCGCTCGACGTCCCCGCCGAGGTGCACGGGCGCCTCGCGGAGCTGGCGCGGGCCGAGGGCGTGACCATGTTCATGGTCCTCCAGGCCGCCCTGGCCACCCTGCTCTCCAAGCTGGGCGCGGGCACCGACGTCCCGATCGGCTCGGCGCACGCGGGCCGCGGCGACGAGGCCCTCGACGACCTGGTCGGCTGCTTCGTCAACACGCAGGTGCTGCGGGCGGACCTCTCGGGCGACCCGGCCTTCACCGAACTGCTCGCCCGGGTGCGGGAAGCGGGCCTGTCCGGCTTCGCCCACCAGGACGTGCCGTTCGAGCGGCTGGTCGAGGAGCTGGCCCCGGCCCGCTCCATGGCCCGCCACCCGCTCTTCCAGGTCGTCCTGACGAAGCAGAACACCATCAGCGCCGGTCTCGACGCGCTGGCTACGCCCGTCGTGTGGACCGGGGGCATGTCCACCGGTACCCGTGCGGCGAAGTTCGACCTCGACGTGATGGTGGGGGAGACGTACGACGCCGAGGGCGCCCCGGCCGGGCTGCGCGGCTCGGTGACGGTCGCCGCCGACCTGTTCGACGCGGAGTGGGCCGAGCGGATCGCCCGGTCCTGGGTGCGCGTGCTCGACCTGCTCGGCGACAGCCCGCAGACCCGCCTCAGCGGCGTCCCGGCGCTCGACGAGGTGGAGCGCCACCGGGTGCTGGTCGGCTGGAACGACACGGCGACCGACGGCGAAGTCACCGTCGTGCACGAGCTCTTCGAGCAGCAGGCGACCCGTGCCCCCGAGGCCGCCGCGATCGTCAGCGAGGGCACGGAGGTCTCGTACGGGGAGCTGGACGCGCGGGCGAACCGGATCGCGCACTACCTGATCGGTCAGGGCATCGGTGCCGAGTCCGTGGTCGGGCTCTGCCTGCAGCGCGGTGTCGACATGATCGCGGCGATCCTGGGCGTATGGAAGGCGGGCGCGGGCTACCTGCCCATCGACCCGGCCCAGCCGACGGACCGGATCGCGTACATGCTGCGCGACAGCCGGGCCGCGCTGGCTCTGACCACCGAGGAGATCCTGGACGAGCTGCCGGCCGGGCGTTCGCGTCTGGTGGCCATCGACGACACGTTCGTGGAGATGCAGCTCGCGGCGGCCTCGACGGAGCGTCCCGAGCGGCGGGTCGCGCCGCAGTCGCTCGCGTATGTCATCTACACCTCGGGTTCGACCGGTCAGCCCAAGGGCGTGGCCGTCACGCACGGCGGCCTGGCGAACTACACCTCGTCGGTCCCGGAGCGGGTCGGCTTCGGTCAGCCCGGCGCGCGGTACGCGCTGCTCCAGGCGCAGGCGACGGACCTCGGTAACACCGTGGTCTTCGCGAGCCTGGCGACCGGGGGTGAGCTGCACGTCCTGGACGAGGGTGCCGTCACCGACCCGCAGGCCGTTGCCTCGTACCTCTCCGAGCACCGCATCGACCACTTCAAGGCCGTGCCCTCCCACCTGGCCGCTCTGTCGGCCGCCGGTGGCGTCGAAGGCGTCCTGCCGGCCCAGTCCCTCGTCCTCGGCGGGGAGGCCGCCTCGACCGTGTGGCTGCGGGAGCTGGTGGCCGCCGCCGGTGAGCGCGAGGTCCACAACCACTACGGGCCCACCGAGACCACGATCGGCGTCGCCACCACCCGGCTGACCCAGGAGCGGGCCGCCGGGGAGACCGTCCCGGTCGGGTCCCCGATCGCCAACACCCGCTTCTACGTCCTGGACCAGCACCTGAGCCCGGTCGTGCCGGGTGCGGCGGGCGAGCTGTACGTCGCGGGTGCGGGGCTGGCACGCGGTTACGTGGGGCGCGAGGGCCTGACATCCGAGCGGTTCCTGGCCAACCCCTTCGAGCCGGGTCAACGGATGTACCGCACCGGTGACCGGGCCAAGTGGACGGCGGACGGCCAAGTGGTCTTCCTGGGCCGCGCCGACGACCAGGTCAAGATCCGCGGCTACCGGGTCGAGCCCGGCGAGGTGCAGGGCGTCCTGACCGGCCACCCGCTGGTGGACCAGGCCGCCGTGGTCGCCCGCGAGGACGTCCCCGGTGACCGCAGGCTCGTCGCCTACGTGGTCGCCGACGACCTGGAGCCCCAGGAGAAGGTCCAACTCGGGCCCGCCCTGAGGGAGTTCGCGGGGCAGCGGCTGCCGGAGCACATGGTGCCGTCGGCGGTCGTGGTCCTGGAAGCGCTGCCGCTGACCGGCAACGGGAAGCTGGACCGCAAGGCCCTGCCCGCACCCGACTACTCCTCGTCGCCGGCCTCCGGCGGGCGCCGGGCGGCCACGCCCCAGGAGGAGATCCTGTGCATGGCCTTCGCCGAGGTCCTCGGCCTTTCCGAGGTCGGCGTCGACGACGACTTCTTCGAGCTGGGCGGCCACTCGCTCCTCGCGGTGCGCCTGGTCAGCCGGATCCGCTCGGTCCTCGGCGTCGAGGTCGAGATCCGGGCGCTCTTCGAGGCCCCGACGGTCGCGGGCCTGGCGGAGCGGCTGGCGGGTGCCCGTACGGCACGGGCCGCGCTGACGGCCATGGAGCGTCCCGAGCGGCTTCCGCTCTCGTACGGACAGCGCCGGCTCTGGATCATCAACCAGATGGACGGGCCGAGCCCCACCTACAACATCCCGGTGGCCGCCCGGCTCGCCGGAGCGGTGGACGCCGACGCGATGAGCGCGGCCTTCCGCGACCTGCTCGCGCGCCACGAGGTGCTGCGGACCGTCTTCGGGGTCGCCGACGGCGAGCCGTACCAGCGGATCGTCGACATCGACGAGCTGGACTGGGAGCTGACCGTCGCCGACGTCGAGCCGGACGCCCTGGCCGACGCGGTCGCCGGGGCGAAGGCGTACACCTTCGACATCGCGGCCGAAGTCCCCGTCCGCGCATGGCTGTTCAGAGCCGGACCCGAGGAGCACGTGCTGGTCGTCGTGGTCCACCACATCGCCAGCGACGGCTGGTCGTGGGCGCCGCTCGCCCGCGACGTGTCCACGGCCTACGAGGCCCGCAGCGCGGGCCGCGCGCCGCAGTGGCAGCCGCTGCCGGTCCAGTACGCGGACTACGCGCTGTGGCAGCGCGAGGTGCTCGGCGACAGCCAGGACCCGGAGAGCCTGATCTCCCAACAGGTCGCCTACTGGCGCGAGACGCTGGCGGGGGTGCCGGAGGAGCTGGAGCTGCCGTTCGACCGGACGCGTCCGGCGATCGCCTCGCACCGGGGCCACCGGGTGCCACTGGACGTCCCGGCGGACGTCCACGCCAGGCTGGCGGAGCTGGCGCGGGCCGAGGGCGTGACGATGTTCATGGTGTTGCACGGCGCCCTGTCCGTCCTGCTCTCCCGGATCGGCGCGGGCACCGACGTCCCGATCGGCTCCGCGATCGCGGGCCGCACGGACGAGGCCCTCGACGACCTGGTCGGCTACTTCGTCAACACGTTCGCCCTCCGTACCGACCTGGCCGGGGACCCCACCTTCCGGGAGGTCCTGGAGCGCGTACGGGAAGCGGGGCTCGGAGCGTTCGCGCACCCGGACGTGCCGTTCGAGCGACTGGTGGAGGAGCTGGCCCCGGCCCGCTCGATGGCCCGCCACCCACTGTTCCAGGTCATGCTGCTCCTTCAGAACAACGAGCAGGCGGTGCTCGACCTGGAGGGCGTGGACGCACGGCGCGGGGCCCCGGCGGCCCGGGCCGCGGGCGGCGCCCCGGCCGAGGCGGTCGTGAAGTTCGACCTGGACGTCAGCGTCGCCGAGCTGTACGACGCCGAGGGCGCCCCGGCGGGGATGCGCGGCTCGCTCGTCGCGGCGGCCGACCTGTTCGACCCGGAGTCGGTCGAGCGGATCGCCGAGCGGCTGAGCCGGGTGCTGGCGGCGCTCGCCGCCGACCCGGGGATCCGCCTCGGCGAGGTGGACGTCCTCGGCGAGGACGAGCGGGTGCGGATGCTCACCGAGTGGAACGCGACCGAGGCCGAGGTGCCGGACGCGACGGTCGTCGGGCTGTTCGAGGCGCAGGCCGCCCGTACGCCCGACGCGATCGCCCTGGTCCACGACGACGTGGAGCTGACCTATGCCGAGCTGGACGCCCGGGCCAACCGGCTCGCGCGCCACCTGGCGGGCCGGGGCATCGGCCCGGAGACGGTCGTCGCGGCGGTCTTCGAGCGCACCGTGGACCTTGTGGTGGCTCTGCTCGGCGTGATCAAGTCGGGTGCGGCGTACCTGCCGATCGACCCGGCCTACCCGGCCGACCGGATCGCGTACGTCATCGCCGACTCCGGCGCGGTGTGCGTGCTCACCAGCGAGGAGCTGGACGCCCGCCCGGCGGCACCCGAGCACCGCCCGCGGGTCCCCGTGGTCCTGCTGGACGGCGCGGAGGTCACCGAGGGGATCGCGGGCCTCGCGGACGGGCCGCTGGCCGACAGCGAGCGCACGGCGGCGCTGCGGCCGGAGCACCCGATGTGGGTCATCTACACCTCGGGATCCACCGGGCGCCCCAAGGGAGTCCTCGTCGAGCACCGCGCGATCGTGAACTTCCTGAGCGCGATGCAGGACCGGTTCGCGCTCGGCGCGGACGACCGGCTCCTGGCGGTCAGCACCCACGGCTGCGACATGGCGGGCTTCGAGTTCTACCTGCCATTCCTCAACGGGGCGCGGATGGTGCTCGCCTCGCAGGCGCAGGTGCTCGACCCGTGGGCGCTGCGCTCCCTGATCCGTACCACCGGCGCCAACATCGTCCACGCGACGCCGAGTCTGTGGCGCGGCCTGATCGCCGACGCCGACGACCCGGTCGACTGGACGGGGGTGCGCGCCATGATCGGCGCGGAGGCGCTGCCGAGCGACCTGGCCCGTACGCTCCTCGCCAGGACGCCCACGCTGACCAACCTGTACGGTCCGACCGAGACCACCGTCTGGTCGACCGCCAAGGAGCTGGCGGGGGAGGGCGCCGACGCGACGTCGATCGGCGGCCCGATCGGCAACACCCAGGTGTACGTGCTCGACGAGGCCCTCGCTCCGGTTCCGCCGGGCGTGGCGGGCGAGCTGTACATCGGCGGCAAGAGCGTGGCGCGCGGCTACCTGGGCCGCCCGGACCTGACGGCCGGCCGCTTCGTGGCCGGCCCGTTCGGGGAGCCGGGGGCGCGGATGTACCGCACCGGTGACGTGGTGCAGTGGACCGCCGGCGGGGACCTCCAGTACGTGGGGCGCTCCGACGACCAGGTCAAGATCCGGGGCTTCCGGGTCGAACTCGGGGAGATCGAGGCCGTGTTGGCCTCGCACCCCTCGGTCGGCCAGGCTGTGGCCCTGGTCCGCGAGGACACCCCCGGCGACCAGCGCCTGGTGGCGTACGCGGTGCCGAACCGGGCGGCCGCCGAGGCGGAGGAACCGGAGTCGGCGGCCGACCGGATCGCCCAGGAGGCGCGGGGCCTGGCCCAGGACCGGCTGCCCGGCTACATGGTGCCGTCGGCGGTGGTCGTCATCGAGCGGCTGCCGCTGATGCCGAACGGGAAACTGGACCGCAAGGCCCTGCCGGTCCCGGAGGGCGGCGCGGTGGACGAGGCGGCCAACTGGGCGGTGACCTCGTTCGAGGACAACATGTGCGAGGCGTTTGCGCAGGTCCTCGGCCTTCCCGAAGTGGGCGTCGACGACGACTTCTTCGCGCTCGGCGGGCACTCGCTGCTCGCGGTACGGCTGGTGGAGGCGCTGCGGGAGCGGGGCGTGTCGATCGCGGTGCGCGACCTGTTCGCGGCGCCGAGCGTCGGCGAGCTGATGAAGCGGATGAGCCTTTCCTCGATCCGCGACGCGCTCGACGTGCTGCTGCCGATCCGGGAGCAGGGCAGCGAGCCGCCGTTCTTCTTCATCCACCCCGCGGGCGGCCTGAGCTGGTGCTACATGCCGATGGCGCGGCACGTACCGGCGGAGATCCCGCTGTACGGCCTTCAGTCCCGCGGCCTGGACGGTACGTCCGAACTCGCCCGCTCCGTACCGGAGATGGCGGCGGACTACATCGAGCGGATCCGCTCGGCGCAGGCGAGCGGCCCCTACCGGCTGCTCGGCTGGTCCTACGGAGGGGCGGTCGCCCACGAGATGGCCGTCCAGCTCCAGGCGGCGGGCGACGAGGTCTCGGCGCTGGTCATCCTCGACCAGTACCCGTGGCAGCGTCAGGACGGCGAGGCCGTCGACCACGCCGACGAGACCGAGGCCGACCTGGACGCCAAGGCCGACCGGCTGATCGAGGTCGTACGCCGGGAGGCGGGAGGCGCCCTCGGCGCGGCCACCGAGGAGGAGTACCGGACGTTCGCCCGGATCCTCCAGAACCACCGGACGATCCGGGCCGACCACGAGCACGGGCGCTTCGACGGAGACGCCCTGCTGATCGTGGCCGAGCAGAGCAAGCCGCAGGGCGAGGCCACCGGCGAGCTCTGGAAGCCCTACATCACGGGTGAGATCACGGAGACCGGTGTTCCGTGCACCCACTACGAGATGGCCAAGCCCGAGACGCTGGCCGACGTATGGACCGCGGTGGCCGCCTGGCTGGCCCAGCGGTAGCACGACACGGGGGCGCGCCGGCCGGTGCCACCACCGTCCGGCGCCCCCGGAACGAGCGCGGTCTCCCATCGCGCGGGCAAGGCACGACTGCGAAGACTCTTGACGGCACAGGCCCTAACGGCCCAAGCCCCGAACAGCCTGACGGTCAGCGGCCCACGGCCCCAAGGCCCGGACGGTCCGACGGTCCAGGGCGCCGACGGCGCGACCGCTCAGTTCGGTTCGTGGCCGCTTCAGCGGCCCCGCAGAAATCCATTCCTGGCGACAGAAAGCGCAGATTCCTCATGTCTATCGCGACCCCCTCCTCGACCGCCTCCGCCTACGGGCCGGAGGGCAACACCGGCACCGCCACGCAGCTGGTGGGCGCCGCCCCGCAGGTCGAGGCACCGGGCCCCGAGGTCGTCGCCCCGGCGCCGTCCGCAGCGTCCGTCGCGGCCGCCTCGCTGCCGATCACCAACCCGGGCGTCGACGTCATAGCCGTCGCCGAGATGCGGCGCAAGGCGATGCTCGACGCCCTCGACCCGGGCCCGCGCCCCGACTCGGCCGCCAAGCCGAGCCGGCGCAGCTTCCTCTCCCGCGTCAAGACCTTCTACGCGCAGGAGCTCACCCACGACACCCAGAAGCCGGAGAACAACGGCTGATGGGCGGGCCTTTCGCCGCCCGAATCCGGGCGGCCTTCCCTGACAAGGGAATTCCCTTGGCAACAGAAAGCGCAGATCCGACATGCCTGTAGTGACAACCGCAGGAATTCTTATGGCATTCGAGCCGCATTACGAGCCGACCGTCTCCACCATCCGGGGCGGCCCCGAGCGCATCACGCACACAAACACGCACACAAACACGCACACGCACGCGTACGGCGCACCGGCTCCACCTGGTCGGGGACACGCCCACCCCGCACCCCACCCCGCGCCTCCTCGCCAAGGCCGCCCCCGACTCCCAACTCCACTGCAAAGAAGCAAAACTGACGGTTCTTCAGGCAGCCTTTGCCGCAGTAGGGATGGGTCCGCCCCTACCCCGCCGGCCCGCTGCTACGCGGCCGGCGCCGGCGCCCACACCCACGACCATGCGGCGTGCGCACGAGCACGGGCCGACATCGCTGGAAGTCGCCCCGCACACGGCTCGGGCCGTCCATATCCGTACCCGGCGACAATCCGCCGGGCCGCATTCCGATCGGACTGAAAGGTCTCTTTCACCCACTAACGAGGAGTTTTCTCCATGGCCCTCATAGGCGGCCCAAGTCTTACCTCTGGAAAAAATTTCGACGAAGGCGGGATGAGCCGCCAGAAGATCAAGCCGGGCACGCTGCGACGCATACTCCCGTACGCCGTTCGCTACCGGAAGCAACTGGCGGTGCTGGTCCTCGCGAGCATTGCCTGCGGTGCGATCACCGCTGCCAGCCCGCTGATGCTGAAGTTCATGATCGACGACGGCATCATGCCGAAGAAGTTCGAGATCGTCGTGATGCTGGCCTTCGGCATCGTGCTGCTGGCCCTGATGGAGTCGTTCGTCCTCTACATCGAGGCCCGCTGCTCGGGCAAGATCGGCGAGGGACTGGTCTACGACCTGCGGACCGAGGTCTTCGAGCACGTGCAGAGGCAACCGCTCGCCTTCTTCTCGAGGGTGCAGACGGGAGCGCTCGTCAGCAGGCTCAACACGGACATCGCGGGAACCCGGCAGGCGATCACCTCACTGCTGACGCAGGCGGTCTCGGCGCTCCTGACCCTGGCCATCGTCATCAGCACGATGATCTACCTGTCGTGGGAGATCACCCTCGTCGCCCTGGCGATGGTGCCGCTGTTTCTCTTCCCGGCCCGCATCATCGGCCGCAAGCTCCAGCGGCTCACCCGGGAGCGGATGAACCTCGACGGCGAGATGGGCTCGATGATGAGCGAGCGCTTCAACGTCTCGGGGGCGGAGCTCGCCAAGCTGTACGGCCGGCCGGCCTCGGAGGCGGCGCTCTTCGAGGAGAAGGCGGGCCGCGTCCGCGACATCACCGCGCTGAACGTGGTGCACGGCCGGATGTTCTTCATCGTCATCACGGTCCTCACCTCGATGACGACGGCGATCGTGTACGGCTTTGGCGGGAACCTGGTGATCGGCGGAGCGCTCCAGATCGGCACGCTCGTCGCGATGGTGACGCTCCTGTTCCGGATGTACGGGCCGATCAACCAGCTCTCCGGCCTGCAGATCCAGGTGCTCACGGTGCTCGTCAGCTTCGACCGGATCTTCGAGGTCCTGGACCTGAAGCCGCTGGTCGACGAGAAGCCCGATGCGCATGAGCTCGTCTTCATCGGCAAGGGTGTGGATGCCGGGGCCGGTGGCCTGGACGTCGAGTTCGACCACGTGTCGTTCCGCTACCCGACCGCCGAGGAGGTCTCGCTGGCCTCTCTGGAACCGATCGCCCTGCGCGAGAAGGACCGGGGCGACAGCGCCTGGATCCTCAAGGAGCTGAGCTTCACCGCTCCGGCCGGAAAGCTGACGGCCCTCGTCGGCCCCTCCGGCGCCGGCAAGACCACGATCACCCAACTGGTGCCCCGGCTGTACGAGGCGACCTCCGGCACCGTCCGGGTCGGTGGCCACGACGTGCGGGACGTGACGCTGCAGTCCCTGAGCGACACGGTGGGCGTGGTCAGCCAGGAGACGCACATGTTCCACGACACGATCCGCGCCAACCTGCTCTACGCGCGCCCCGAGGCGATCGAGGAGGAGCTGATCGACGCGTGCAAGGCGGCGCTGATCTGGGACTCGATCTCGGCTCTGCCGAACGGTCTGGACACCGTCGTCGGTGAGCGCGGCCACCGGCTCTCCGGCGGTGAGAAGCAGCGGATCGCCCTGGTGCGGCTGCTGCTCAAGTCGCCCCCGGTCGTGGTCCTCGACGAGGCCACCGCGCATCTGGACTCGGAGTCGGAGGCCTCGATCCAGCGGGCCCTCAAGGACGCGCTGGCGGGCCGTACGTCGCTCGTGATCGCACACCGCCTCTCCACCATTCGGGAGGCCGATCAGATCCTGGTCGTCCAGGCGGGCCGCATTTGCGAACGCGGCACGCACGAGGAGTTGTTGGCACAGGGCGGACAGTACGCGTCGCTCTACCACACACAGTTCGCGGAGGAGGTGACGGAAATCGACATCCAGCGCTCGGCCTGAAATGGCTTCCACGTATTCCGTGGGTACTCCCACTGTGGCGCCGAGCGCTGCGAACGAGCAATGTGCTCAGCCCGCTTATAGGGAAAAGCGCCTTTCAGCAAGCAGGCACCGGGGTTGTTCAACTGACGCACGGTCGCGGTTGAACACCCCCGGAAACCCGGCGCGGGCCGTGCGCCGCAGCCGTTGTGGCGTACAGCCCGCCGGGTGTTGTTGGCTCAGTACGAAGCGAGTCATAGTGGATCGCCGCGGACTCGTGGCGCTCCGCGAGATGGGAATTGTGGATCGCGTACGTGTGGAATACCTGCACCTGGCCCACTGGTGTGGTCACCGACGTGATCAGAGTTGTTCGCCTGAGAAAGGACAGTGTGGTGACGAATCCGTTCGACGACCCCAATGCCAGCTACCTGGTCCTCGTAAACGACGAGGGACAGCACTCCCTCTGGCCCATCTTCGTCGATGTGCCCGAGGGTTGGAATTCGGTGTACGGCGCGGCGGGCCGGGAGGACTGCCTCGCCTTCATCGAGAAGTCCTGGACCGACATGCGCCCCAAGAGCCTGATCGAGGCCATGGCCGGGAAGTAGTCCGGCATCACGGCACAGACACCTCGGCCCGAAGACGGTGGGAACCGTACTTCGGGCCGAGGTGTCTTGGTATGGCGGGCGCTCAGCTCGCCACGGCCCGGCGTGCGAGGTCGGCCGGGTCGGCCAACACGGCGGAGACCAGGCTCGGTTCGACGTTCCCGCCGGAGAGCAGGACACCGATGTCGGTGCCCCGGCCCGGCCCGGACGCGTACTCGAGCGCCCCGGCCAGCGCGGTCGCGGCCGCCGGCTCGACGAGCAGTTGGGCCCGCAGCAGCGCGGCCCGCAGCGCGTCGGCGATCGCCTCCTCGGATACGGTCAGCACGCGCTCGGCGACCAGGGACGCGAGGGCGAAGGGGAGCGCGCCGATCCGGTCGGGGCGCAGCCCGTCGGCGATGGTGTGCTGGGCACCCACTGTCACCGGCTCGCCCGCCCGCAGCGCCGCGGTGAAGGCGGGCACGGCCTCCGGCTCCGCGCCGACGACGGCCGCCCCGCGGCCGGACGCGGCCAGGCAGGCGCCCGCGAGGGCGCTGCCCCCGCCGATGGGGACGACGACGGTGTCCAGGCGCACGCCCTCCGCGGCGGCCTGGTCGAGCAGTTCGGCCGTGGCGGTGCCCTGGCCCGCGACGACATGCGGGTTCTCGTAGGGGTCGACGATGTCGTAGCCGTGCAGCTCCCGCAGGTTCTCGACGGCGGCGACCCGCTCGGCGAGCGTCGTCCCGGCGAACACCACCTGCGCACCGGCCTCCCGGATGCGCCGGACCTTGGCGGGCGGCGCGTCGGACGGCAGCACGATCAGGGTGGGCAGCGCGTGCGCGCGGGCCGCGAGGGCCACCGCGATCGCGTGGTTGCCGGTGCTCTGGGCGACCACGCCCCGGCTGCCGGCTGCGGCCAGCTCCTCGACGGCGAGCAGCGCACCGCGGACCTTGAAGGACCCGCCGCGCTGGAGGTTCTCGGCCTTCAGCCACAGCCGCGCGCCGCACAGGGCGTCCAGTTGGTCGGAGCGGATGACGGGAGTGCGCAGGACCCTGGTGGCCAGGCGCAGTTCGGCACGGTCGATGTCGGCGCGGGAAAGCCCCGGCAGGGTGGTGCCGACGGTGAGACCGCTCCTGTGATCGGACATGGGTGTCCCCTCCATGAATGTGTCACCGGGTCATTGCAGAAAGTTCACAGGGCAGCGCAGTATTACGGCCGGCTGCGCGAAGGCCCCGCACAGCGGCGGATAAGTCCGTCGGCCGCGCCGGTGAATTGCGGGGGCAGGTGCCCGCGCCAGGCCGTCAAACTACTGCGTTCATTCCGGAACACGCACGTGTCCATATTCCGGCGGAAGTCCGGAAGAGATCCGCGGGGGAGTTCACGAGGGATCACGGGGAGCCGGGGGCAGGATCGCGGGGAGCGGCGGGCAATGCCGGAGGGCTTCGCGGGCAGGGTGCGCGGGCGCCTCGGGCAGGGCCCGGGCGGGAACGGGGCTGCCGGAGTGTTCAACCGCCCTGTGCCGCAGTTGAACAGCGGCCGCCCCGTCGGGCGTCAGCCAAAGAGAAGCGCCCGGGGCCTGGCCTCGCCGTTTCAGTTGAGGCTGTCGGGTGGCTGAGCGGGGTCGTTCGAGGTGGTGCCGGTTGGTCAGTGGGCGGGGCGGGGTAGGGCGGCCAGGCGGTGGAAGGCGGCCGTGAGTTCGTGTCTCCAGGGCCAGGTTGCCGAGATCCGCAGGTGGAGGCGGCGGCCGCCGCAGGTGATCCGGGCGGCGACGTGCAGGAGGCGGTAGCGCAGTCTCTTGGGTTCGGCGGCCGCGAGTTCGCCGTCCAGCAGGAGGACGCGGGTCCAGGTGAGGAGGTCCATCGCCGCGAGGCTGAGTTCAAGCCATGCGGCGTCGACTGGGAAGTGGCGGGAAGCGCGCCTTGAACTACGACGCCCAGGCCCCTCGACAAGTCCAATCATTGCAGGTCAGGAGCATTTTCTGTGTTCGTGATCAAGCCTCGGACAGCACGTCGCGTGAGAGCGCGGGGCCAGGGCCCAGGGCGGGGGCAGAGCGGTCTAGGGGTGGCAGGCCGTACGAATAGGGATGTTCAGCCGTAGTCGGGTCACGCCGGGGAGGAGGGCAGGTAACCCTCCTGCACGGCGTGGACGCCGGCCTGGAAGCGACTGCGCGCGTTGAGGTGCGTGAGCAGGCCCGTCGCGATGCGCCGTGCCGTACGGGGAGAGACCCCGAGCTTCTTCGCGATCGACTCGTCCGTGGCTCCCTGCGCCAGCAGGTGCAGGGCCGTGACCTGCTGCGGAGTCAGTTTGCCCGGCTGCTGTGCGGGCGTGGCGCCCAGCGGCTGCGCGGAGTGCCACTCGCTCTCGAACAGGGCGCACAGGGAAGAGATCAGGCCCGGTGAAGTGATGGCGACCGCGCCCACTTCGGTGTTGTCGCTGTCGGTGGCGATGATGGCTTCCCGGCGGTCGCAAATGATCATCCGGTTGGGCAGCGAAGGCGCTGTCCGGACATGGGCACCGTGGGATGTGAGCCATTCTGCGTGTTCAACACTGGGCTGGTCGCGGCGAATGCTGTCCAGGTATATCGTGCGCATACTGATCCCCCGCTCAAGCAACCGCCTGTTGAGTGGACGCGAAGCCCGCATGTTTGCCGGTGTCTGAGCGCCGCCGGGGGCGAAAGTCAGGAATTCTTCATCGACTTGATTGTTCAAGGCTGCGAGATAATCCCGAATGGCATCGACGCCCTCGAGGTATCGGACCGACGCATTGGAATGGGAGGACTGTTCGTGTGCGAACTCGGAGATGAGTCGGGCGGCTGCCGCGCGACTCGCCTCGACGCGCTGCTGCTGGGCCGCTAACTCGGCCTGCTGGCGCGCGAGAAGGATCTCCATGCCGAGGTGCGGGTTGACCGCGTGCACCTGGCTGGGCTCGTCCGAGGATGCCCGCACCAGGGCGAGTTCGCTGAGCTTGTCCAGCGCTCCGCGCAGGTCCTCCTCGGGGATACCCAGTCGGCTGCCCAACTCGGTCAGGGAGTCGCCGGGGTGCGCCAGCATCCCCCGGTAGACAGTCTCTGCGACGGCGTCGAGTCCGAGGTTGATCAGCATCTGGCTTCCATCTCCGTTGAGCACTCCAGACATGGCAGACGCAACCGAGCACGTCCCGGCTGCGTACGCGCGTTCGAGGAAGTTCTTGCCAAGCCTAACCGAGGGGCGAGTTCGGGACATCAACTTTTCTCCGGGCAACTCCCGGTTGCTTCCACCGGTGCCATTGGTCAGCAGGTTCCCTCTCTGTCGAAGTAAGTTTAGTCAGGCGTATTGGATGATTCATTGAGTCGAGGGCGGATAAGGAGTAGTACCCAAGGTGGCCGGCACCAACGACCACGGGACCCTGATCCGCAGGCAGAACCCCGTTCGACCGGGCCGCGCCGGTACTCCGCGGCGTACAGGGCGAGGATCCTCGCCGAGTACGACGTCAAACCTGGCCAGTTGACGATCCATTCCGACCACGGGTCGCCGATGGCCGCGACCAACGTCGCAACGCTGCCGGCCGGCCTGGGCGTGATCAAATCGCACTCCAGGCCGAAAATGTCAAACAACAATCCCTACTCGGAGAGTCGCTGCAAAACGCTCAAATATCGTCATGGCTTTCCCGATCGGTTCGGCTGCATCGAGGACGCCCACGCCTGGTGCGAGAGCTTCTTCGACTTGTACAAGCTGGCCCATCGCCACTTCGGGATCGCCCTGCATGCCCCGTTCGACGTGCACTTCGGCCTCGCCGAGCAGCTCCGCCAGATGCGCGCCGACGTCCTGGCGGACGTCTGCCGCCGGCACCCTGAACAATTCGTCCGCAAAGCCCCCGCGCCGCCGAAGCTGCCCGACACCGTCCGGACAAGTAACCCCCCAGCCCCCACTGGAACGATCAAGAGATCCCGGCACGGCAATAGTCCGAACTGCCTGCCTCGATCACGTTGGCAGGTTCCGGTTCGGTCTGATCAGCACCGTTCCTGACTCTTTGTACGTGATGTTCCACTTCCCCTCGGCAAGGTTCTGCTGTGTATCTCGTTCACCTCCGCCTTCTCCCGCACCCCGAAGGCGAACAGTTACCCGCGTCCACGGCGGCCCTGCTGACACAGGGCCGTGACGCCGACGCGGACCGCATCGAGCACGTCAGCCTGCACGCCGACGCCCAGCCCTGCCCGGTCGTCGGCGTCTACGTGCAGGCGGCGAATCTGGAAAGGGCGGAAGCGGCCGCCGAACGGGCCTGGACGCGCGCCGTCGTGGCCCATCCACCCCTCGCGCATTGGAAGTTGCTGTCCGCCGAGGTGCCTCTGCTCCGTCCCGACCTGGACGAGTAGCCTCCGAGTTTCGCTTGAAGTCCCCTGCAAAAAGGGCGGAATTGATGCCTCCAGGGGCTGGCGGGCTGGACTGATTGTGCCAAGGCCGCTTTGCCCGCCCCGAAGCCCCTTCTGCTCCCCCTGGGCCGCGGAGAACACTCATGTTCATCGCAGCAAGCCCCGAGGAGAACAGGAAAACATGATGATTCGTCAGTTCATTCTCAGCAGCGTCGCCGCCGGTGTCCTCTTCCTGGGCGCCCAGTCCGCCTGGGCCGACGAAGGCAAGGACGACTCCGGCTGGCAGGTCCCCACCCCGACCGCCGCCGGTGACGAGCGGGACTCCGGATGGCAGTAGGACACCTGCCCCCAGCCCGTTCCGAACGCGCCGACCAGGAGTTGTCGCCATGACTGCCGAACAGCTTGAAAGACCGTACACACGCAGCAGTTCGGAATACTTGCTCGCGCTGCGTGACAAGAGCCTCAATGACGCACCGGTGGAACTCGCCCACCTCGACGAACTGCACGTCACCCACACCCCCCGCATGGGCGGCGTGGACACCGAATACATCAGGGCCCTCGCCGAGGTCGAGTCGGAACTCCCGCCGATCCTCGTGCACCGTCCGACCATGCGAGTCGTCGACGGAGTCCACCGCCTGCGCGCCGCCCAGGCCAACGGGCAGATCTTCATCAAGGTCCGCTACTTCGACGGCGACACGACCGACGCCGACCTCCTCGCCGTAGCCCTCAACGTCTCCCACGGCCGCCCACTGTCCCTGGAGGACCGCGCCGCCGCCGCCGAGCGCATCTTCGCCTCACACCCCGAGTGGTCCGACCGGGCCGTGGCCGCCGTGGCCGGACTGTCCGCCCGCAAAGTCTCCGAGATACGCCAGAACTCGGCCGGCACGCTCCTCCAGTCCGACCGAAGAATCGGGCTCGACGGCCGTTCCCGGCCCGTCGACTCCACCCACGGCAGGGAGCTCGCCAGCGAACTGATCAAGCAGAACCCCGCCGCCTCGCTGCGCACCATCGCCCGCCAGGCAGGCATCTCGCCCGCCACCGTCGCGGACGTACGCAGCCGGGTCATGCGCGGCGAGGACCCCGTCCCCTCCCGTCAGCGCGGTCACGCGGCCGCCCAGCGCTCTCCGCAGCAGCCCGCCTGCCGGCCGCCGCAGCAGCGCCCGGTCATTACCAGGTCGCCCGCCGAACTCGGGTCGATCTTCGACACCCTGCGCCGCGACCCGTCGATGCGGCTCAACGAGATGGGCCGTCACATCCTGCGCATGCTGGACGCCGCCGCCCTGGTGGCCCGCGACCGTCAGCGGTTCGTGGAGAGCGTCCCCGCCCACTGCAAGAACCAGATGTCGGAGCTGGTCCACGGCTACGCCGAGATCTGGGAGACGTTCGCGCACGACCTGAAGAGCCAGCCCGCGCCCGAAGGCGCCTGATCCGAGGGCCCCGGCCTCGATGCGGCGTGCAGTGTTCCGCCACCGAAGCGCCCGGCCCCGAGCCGCTCTTTTCCGTACCCCCTGCTGTCCCAGGGGCACCCCCTTCTGACCAGTCGGTCGGGTCCGTGCTGTCGATGAACAGATGAGGCAAACCATGTTGCGCACCGCCGTCGTCGTCGGCGCCGGTCTGATCGGCACGTCCATCGCCCTGTCCCTGTCGGCCAAAGGCGTCACCGTCTATCTGAGCGACCGGGAACCCATGGCGGCTCTGACCGCCGCCGCGCTCGGGGCGGGTCGCGCCGAGGAGCCGCCCGGCCCCGTCGACCTGGCGGTCCTCGCGGTCCAGCCGGCGGACATCGCGGCCACCCTCGCCGACGCCCAACGCCGGGGCATCGCCCGCGCCTACACCGACGTGGCCAGCGTCAAGGCCCAGGCGCTCGAAGCGATCGATGCCTCGGGCTGCGACACCCGTACGTATCTGGGCGGGCACCCCATGGCGGGCGGGGAGCGCTCCGGCCCGCTGGCCGCGCGCGCCGACCTGTTCGAGGGACGCGTGTGGGCGCTCGTGCCGACCTCGTCGACCTCCGTCGAGACCTGGCGGACCGTACGGAGCCTGCTCGACCTGTGCGGCGCGGTCCCGCTGGTCATGGACCCGCACGGGCACGACCGGGCCGTCGCCCTCGTCTCGCACACCCCGCACCTGGTCGCCAGCCTGATGGCGGCCCGCCTGGAGCACGCCGCCGAGGCCGAGGTGGGCCTGGCCGGTCAGGGCGTACGGGACGTGACGCGCATCGCGGGCGGTGATCCGGGGCTCTGGCTGGAGATCCTCTCCGCCAACGCCGACACCGTCGCGGACATCCTGGCCGAACTGGCCAAGGACCTGGACGAGGCGATCGGGGCGCTGCGCGGCCTGGCCGCCGAGGGCGAGGCCGGGCGCGGCACCGGCGCCGCGACGCTGACCGGCCTGCTGAGCCGCGGCTGCGCCGGACACGGCCGGCTGCCCCAGAAGCGCGGCGCGCCCCAGGGCAGTTACGTCACCGTCTCCGTCCTGATCGGCGACCAGCCCGGCGAGCTGGCCCGGCTCTTCACCGATGTGGGCGCGGCGGGCGTCAACATCGAGGACGTCTTCATCGACCATGCCCCCGGCCAGATCACCGGCCTGGTCGAGCTGCTGGTCACCGCCGAGTCCGCCGAGCGGCTCAGGAGCAGCCTCAGGGTGCCGAGCACGGTCATAGCGCACTGAACGTGCTGAACATCCCGATATGCCTACTCCGAGATGGTTCGTACCGAGGAGGCGAGAGCACGGGATGGCGGGGCCGGCGGCCGGGATCGTGGTGCTGGTGACCTCTTATGAGGTCGTCTCGCTCGGTGTGCTGCTCACAAACCGCGCTCCGGGCCGTGAGCATCGCGGGTGCGTTGGCCCGGAGCGGTAGGGAGGTACTCCAGCAGGACGGGGCCGGGGTGGAAGGTCGCGCTGTCCCAGCCGGCCATCTCCTCGCCGATCAGGTAGCGGTACAGCCACTCGGCGAAGGTCCATCTCACCCGTGACCGGCAGTTACGCCTCTAGTCTGCCGCTACCGGGGTGTGGTGGCATGGAGCCAGTCGTCGACGGTGACGACGTCCGCCCATTGCGGGAACAGCTTCCCGGTGAGGAACCGGTGAACCTCGGCGTCGGTGTCCAGGCAGGCGTCGGCGAGGACGGTGAGGTCGAAGTCCAGGTCGTTGGCCTGGCACAGGGTGTGCAGCACCACGGCGCTGGTGGCGATGCCGGTGAGGACGAGGCTGTCGATGCCGTGCGCCCTGAGAACCACGTCGAGGTCGCTGCCCGAGAACGCGCTCGCCCGTCTCTTGGTGACCACCACCTCGCCCGGCCGGGGCGCGACATCGGGGTGGATTTCGGTGCCGGGGTCGCCCTCGACATGGAGCCCGGCTCGCGCGACGGCGGTGAGTGCCCTGTTGCGCGGGCCGACTTCCGGAAAGCCCGGGCGTAATGCGATGACCACGTAAATGACAGGAATGTCTGCCGCCCGGGCACCATCGATCGCCCTGCGCAGGCGCGGCAGGTATCCGGAGCCGTCGTCGGCAATGTCCACGACGGCTCGCTGGACATCCATCACGAGAAGGGCGCTGCTCATACAGTCTCCAGGAACGACGTCAGTTCGGCGCTGAAGCGGAACAGGTTCTCCATGCTCGGGTAGCGCGCGGCCGCCGGCACCGTGGCAGTGTGCCCGCCAGGGACGAGTTTCGCCAGACGGCCTGCCATGGCGAGGTGGTCCGGTGCGTCCAGGGCACCGTTGATCGCGCACACGGGGAAGGCGATCCCGGGCGCGCTCCCAGGTGGCCGTAACCGGTACCCGATGGTCCGCTTCGCCGGATGCGTGCTTGCCGGGCGCGGTGGGTGACTGTGCGACCCGGGCACACCGCAGCCCGGGTATGCGAGGTGCGTACCCGGGCTGTGCGGTGGGGCCTCGCGATGGATGGCCCCGGTGTCAGGCCGTGAGGGTCTTGTGGAGTGCGTCGAGGCCGTCGCGGTAGATGCCGGTGAAGAGGCCGACGACTTCGTCGTCGGTGGCGTTGTCGGGGTTGAAGCGGCCGGACCACTGGACCTCGGCGATGTCGTCGCCGGGAACGGTGTGGACCCGGATGGTGGAGACGTAGCCGTTGACCGGGAACGGGGCCTGAAGGATGGCGTAGCTGTAGTGGCGCTCGGCCTCGTTGAAGTCCACGAGGCGCTCGATGATGACCTCGCGGGGTTTCGGGGTGTGTGGTCAGGCGCCGTTGGGCAGCGGGGCGGCCGGGCTGACCAGGCCGGCGGTGCGCAGCTCGTGCCAGAACGCGGCCGGGACGGTCTCGTTCAGGGCGGCGATGTCCTCGGCGATGCGGCTGGGCCGGGTCGCGCCGGGAACGGCGGCGGCGGCAACCGGGTGGGCGAGGGAGAACTGGAGGGCGGCGGCCTTGATGGAGACGCCGTGCTTCTGGGCCAGGGCCTTCAGGCGGGAAACCTTCTCGACGATCTCCGGCGGGGCCTGCTGGTACTCGAAGTGGGCGCCGCCGGCGAGGACGCCGGAGCTGTAGGGGCCGCCGACGACCATGTCGACGTTCTGTTCCTGGGCCATGGGCAGCAGCCGCTGCAGGGCGTGCTCGTGGTCGAGGAGGGTGTAGCGGCCGGCGAGGAGGAATCCGTCCGGCTGCGGCTCGTCGAGGGCGAGGGTCAGCTCGATGGGCTCGGTGCGGTTGACGCCGAGGCCCCAGGCCTTGATGACGCCCTCGTCGCGCAGCCGGGACAGCACCCGGAAGGCGCCGGTACGGGCCTCCTCGAACTTCTGCAGCCACAGGTCGCCGTGGAAGTCCTGGGCGATGTCGTGGACCCAGACGATGTCGAGCCGGTCGGTGCCGAGTCGCTTGAGGCTGTCCTCGATGGAACGCTCGGTGGCCTCGGCGGTCCACACGTGGAGCATCTTGTTGGGATTGCCGTGCTCGAACAGGCCGCCCTTCTCGCCGAGGTCGCGGGCACCCTCCTCCAGCTCGTCGAGGATGACCCGGCCGACCTTGGTCGACAGGACGTAGGCGTCGCGGGGCTTGGTGGACAGGACCTCGCCCAGGCGGGACTCCGAGAGGCCGGCGCCGTAGAACGGGGCGGTGTCGTAGTAGCGGATGCCCTGGTCCCAGGCGGCCCCGACCGTGGCGGCGGCCTCCTCGTCGGGGATCGCGCGGAACATGTTGCCGAGCGGGGCGGTGCCGAAGCCGAGTCGGCCGGGAAGGATTTCCTTGAGGGACATGACAGTGTCTTTTCGATCAGTGGTGCCGGGGTGCGACGGCATCCCCGGCGCGGGGGTGAGGCATGAGTGAACGGATGCCTCTGCGGTTGGCGGCTCTGTCGGCGGAGCCGTGGCAGTGGATGCACGGTGGCGTCCTGCCGGAGCCAGGTGTGCGGCGCAGATAGACGCAGAAGCGCCTTACGAGTAAGAACAATAATTGCAGACGCTGGGTATGCAAGTGGCTGCCACACCGGGGCCGGTCGATCCGGGCTCGGGCGCCAGGCCCATGAGGCACAGGCCCTCCCTGCCATCACCCTCACTGCGATCCACGAGGACTTGCCGGCCGAAGGCGTCCGCACGACGACCGCCCGCCCGCGCCGACGATGGCGCACCGCACCCCGGGGGGAACGCCGCGCGCGTCGCCGAGGCTCCCGGCCGGAGCGCATCCCGGAGAAGGAACCACACCGCCCCTCGCCCAGGAGGAAGGCGCCATGGCGGTCGAGCGCGTCGGCCTTGTCGTCCGCAACGGCCCTGCGCCGGGGCGCGCTGCCGATCGTGTTGCCGGACGCGCCGAGGAGGGCGAACCAGGCGCAGCGGACCGGCACCGTGGATCACCCCGTGCACGCGTCGGGTGCGAGCCGTCCGGCACGGGCACCATGCCGGATGCCCGTTTCAGGGGACGATCGTGGGGACGAGGCCGCCGTCGGCGCCGAGCGCCCTGCCCGTGGTCGCCGAGGCCTGTTCCGACGCCACGTACGTGATCATGCTGGCCACCTCATGGGGGCGGATCAGGCGTTTGAGCAGGGACGCGGACGCACGGTTCTCGGCAAGGTAGCGCCGCTCCTGCTCACCGGGGTCGAGACCGGGATAGAGCTCGTCGAACATGGCCAGCACGCCGTCACTCATCGTCGGCCCGGGCAGCACGCAGTTCACCGTGACCCCGGTGCCGGCGACCTCTTGGGCCATGCCGCGGGACACGGCCAGCTGCGCCGTCTTGGTCATCCCGTAGTGGACCATGTCCGTCGGCGTCTGGACGCCGGCCTCGCTGCTGACGAAGATCACGCGGCCCCACCCGCGCCGGGCCATCCGTGGCGTGTAGTGGCGTGCCAGGCGCACGCCGGAGAGCACGTTGACCTCGTAGAGGCGAAGCCAGTCCGCATCGGGGATTTCGAACACGGGCCTGGTCTCGAAGACGCCGGTGTTGTTGACCAGGATGTCGGCCTCGGGCAGCTGCCGGATCAGGTCGGCCGTCCCTTCGGCCGTCCCGACGTCGGCTGTGACGCCGCGTCCGCCGATCCGCTCCGCCGTTTCGGCGACTCGGTCGGCGTTGCGGCCGTTGACCACGACGTCGGCCCCGGCGGAAGCGAGCGCCTGCGCGGCTGCTTCGCCGATTCCCGCCGTCGACCCGGTGACCAGGGCGATACGTCCGCTGAGATCGATCTGCATCGGGCGAGTACCTCTCCAGAAGTGGTGGCGGCCCATCGGTGGCGGGCCGTGTCCGATTCGTGCCTGCGCCGCCCCGGCGTCCGTGCGGGCCTCTCGGGACGGCCGGGCTCGGCCCATCGCGTGTGGAAGCTGCCCGCACGTCGGTGCGGCGGGTGTCGGCGAAGTGCGCGTTGCCACCGTCGGTGACCATGTCGCCCGGCTCCAGCAGCGGGGGCGAACCCCTCGATGACCTCGTCGGTGGCCTCACCGGCCCTCACCATGATCAGCAGCCTGCGGGGGCGCTCCGGCGCCGTCACGAACTTCTGCGGCGACTCCGGCGGGACGAACGCGCCCTCGTGGCCGAACCCCTGCCGTTCGTGCGCTCACCGACCGGCTCCTGGAACTGGATGAGGTCGATGCCCAGGCTGTTGTCCAGGTTGATCGTGGCGTACCGCAGCTTCGAGGTGAGCAGCCCCTGCGATTTGCCGAACGGCACACTGCTCATGGTCCCCTCCGCGACGGGCTCCCGCCCGGTGAGAGCCTTGTAGAACGCGATCGAGGCGTCCAGGTCCGAGACCGAGATCCCGACATGGGCGGCCCGGGTGAGGTTCACCGGAGTGGTGGCAGCGGTCATGACGCGTCCCTTCGTTGTGCGCTCTGCCACCACGACGAAACGTTCGCGGGCGCAGGGCGGCTCCATCAGGAACCGACGGAAGCGATTCTTCGATGGGGCGACGGAGTGCGCACCTTGCCGACGGTCCGCCCCCGGGCCGGCCACACAGGGGTTGCGGGCCGGCCGCCATGATGCCTCTCCAGAGCCTCTGCGGCCGGCAGCGTCCAGCGGGGGCTCGGCATCCCGTACTTCGACGAGCGCTGCCCGCCTCAGGAAGCGACCGTGCCGGCCGCATCGGTCCCGGCCGCCGTGCCGGGGGAGGGGAAGTGCGGCAGGACCGTTTCGGCGAGCTCGTCGAGGATCTCTTCCACGGGGCGGTTGCCGGGACGGAGGTTGAAGGAGACGTGGGCGACGCCGAGTTCGCCCATCGCCCGTAGATGGTCGATCAGAGCCTGGTGGCCGGTGCGCAGCCCGAGCCGGATCGGGGTCGCCGCAGTGGAGGGGTCCCCGGTGAGGTCCAGCTGCATGGGGGTGAGGTACGGCTTGGACGTGCCGGCGGTCAGCTCCTGCCATTCCCGCGTCTTGAGGCGCAGGGCCCCCAGTGGACGCGGGTAATTGAGGGACGCGTCCGCGTTCTGCGAGATCCACTCGGCCGACTGCTGGGCGTGCCCGGCGATGGCGAGAGGCACGGACGGGCCCGTCGGCTTGGGCAGGACGTCCAGATGACGGCCGGCGTCGGGACCGAGCCCGGGCAGCTCCATGCCCGCACCGTCGGTGTGCCGGGCCCACGCGGCACGCAGGATCTCCACACCCCTGCGGAACGTGGCACCGCGGCCTTGGAAGTCCTCCCCGAACAGGGGGTACTCGACGGGCCGGTCCCCGCTCGCGAGGCCGAGGACGAACCGGCCGCCGGAGAGCACGTCGACCGTGGCAGCGGACTTGGCGACCAGCAGCGGCTGCCGCAGCGGCAGGACGACGGCCGCGGTCCCGAGCACGGCCCGCTCGGTCACGGCCGCGAGGTGCCCGAGGTGCGTGAACGTCTCGAAGACGGAACCGGCGTCGCCGAACCGCTCGGGATCGTAGAGGGGGACGTCCCGCACCCAGAGCCCGGCGAAGCCCAGCTCATCCGCCAGACGAGCGAGTTCGGCATGGCGGGTCAGGTCCGGGACACCAAAGGGGCGGCCCGCGGCCCGGTCGGCGCGCAGCCGGGTCGCGCCCCAGTCGTTGTCGAGGGGCAGCTCGAGGCCCAGAGTCGGCAGGCCCGCGGCGTTCACGAGCCGGTCCAGGGCGGTGGGGGCGACGGACATGACAGACACAACTTCCGGAGGAGCAGCGACGACGCGGGGCAACGCGGAGGTGACGCGGGGCGACGCGGAGGTACGGAGTTCGAGTTCGGGCTCGCGCGGGCGGGACCTGCCATTCACGCCCGCGCGAGCCGTGGCAACCCGGCGGGACGGCGCGGAACGCCGCCCCGTCCGGGCCGGTCGGAAGGGTCAGTTGAGCTCGTCCGGGTGGGGGCCGGTGCGCAGGTCGCGGTCGAGGGTGGCGATGGTGGCCATCTCGTCGTCGGTGAGGGTGAAGTCGAAGACGTCGAGGTTCTCGCGGATGCGGGCGGGCGTCACCGACTTGGGGATGACGACGTTGCCGAGCTGGAGGTGCCAGCGCAGGACGACCTGGGCGGGTGACTTGCCGTGGCGGGCGGCGATCGTGGTGATCGCCTCGTCCTTGAGGACGGCGCCCTGCGCCAGCGGGCTCCACGCCTCGGTGGCGATGCCGTGCTGGGCGTGGACGGCGCGCAGCTCACTCTGCTGGAGGCCGGGGTGCAGCTCGATCTGGTTGACCGCCGGGACCAGCTCGGAGCCGGCGATGAGCCGGTCGAGGTGCGCGGGCTGGAAGTTGGACACGCCCGCGGCGCGGACCCGCCCCTCGGCGACGAGCTTCTCGATGGCCTTCCAGGACTCGCGGTACAGGTCGCGGGCCGGGGTCGGCCAGTGGATCAGGTACAGGTCGACGTGGTCCAGGCCCAGCTTGGCGAGGCTGGCGTCGAAGGCCCGCAGGGTGGCGTCGTAGCCCTGGTCGGCGTTCCACAGCTTGGTGGTGACGAACAGTTCCTCGCGGGCGATCCCGGAGGCGGCGAGGGCGCGGCCGACGCCGGTCTCGTTGCCGTAGATCGCGGCGGTGTCGATGCTGCGGTAGCCGGCCTCCAGGGCGGAGCTCACCGCGGCGGTGGTCCGGTCGTCGGGGACCTGGAAGACGCCGAAGCCGAGCTGAGGGATCTCGACGCCGTTGTTGAGGGTGACGGTGGGGATGACGGACGGTGCCATGGTGCGTGTGGCCTTTCAGACGGTACGGGTCGTACGGGTGGAGAGGGTGTAGCGGACGGTCTGGGCGCCGATGAGACCGTCACGGAAGACGAACGTGTCGACGCCGTCGGTGACCTCGTGGGTGGCGGTGGTGGCGGTCCACTGCAGGAACAGCACGTTTCCGGCGAACCGCGGAGTCAACTGCCAGTCGGCGTCGGGGAGATCGGCCAGGAGACGGCCGATTCCCTCCCGTACGCCCTGGTGACCCGTCAGGGTTCCCTCGGGGGTGATGAAGACGGCGTCCTCGGTGTAGTTCGCGGTGATCAGGTCGAGGTCCCCGGTGCCGAGCCGCTTCCCGTGGTCGGCGAAGACTTCCTGCGGGGTGCGGGACATCAGGACAGCTCCTCGACGGCCGCGATGGCGAAGCCGTGGTCCTGCTCGGGGGCGCCGCCGCCGACGCCGATGGCGCCGATGAGGCGGCCGTCGCGGTGGACGGGGGCGCCGCCGGCGATGAACAGCAGCGGCTTGTCGAGCGCGGTGGGCAGGGAGTGGAACGGTCCCTCGGGCTTGACGAGGTCGACGAGGTCCGCGGTCGGCGCGTCGAGCTGCAGGGCGGTGTAGGCCTTGCGGGTGCTGGTCTCGCCGGAGATCAGCACCGCCCGGTCGTCCCGGCGGAAGGCCAGCAGGTGCCCGCCCGCGTCGAGGACGGTGACGCTCACGGTGACTTTCGCGGCGTCGGCGGCGCGGCGCGCGGCGGTGACGAGGACCTCGGCGTCCTGCGTGGTCAGCGGGGCGACGGGGATGGTGGTGCTCATGACGATTCCTTCGCGGGTGGGGGATCGGGTGGGGATCAGATGGGGGATCGGGTGTGAGTGGGAAGGCTCGGGCTGCGGTGGCGCGTCCAGGTCAGTGCAGGACGGTTTCCGGCGTGCTCCGGCGCCCGACGGACCCTGCGACGACGCGTTCGGCGGTGCGGGTACGGCGGTGGAGGCGGGCGGCGAGAAGGGCGAGCAGCAGGGCTGTGCCGGAGAGGATGGCGCCGACCCAGTTGGGGGAGGTGTAGCCGAGGCCCGCGGCGATCACGACACCGCCGAGCCAGGCCGCGAGGGCGTTGCCGAGGTTGAAGGCGCCGATGTTGGCGGCGGAGGCCAGGGTCGGAGCGGCCGGGGCCTGGTCGAGCACCCACTTCTGCAGCGGCGGGACGGTCGCGAAGCCGAGGGCGCCGATCAGGGAGAGGGTGATCGCGGCCAGCACCTTGTTGTGGGCGGTCGCGGTGAACAGCAGCAGCGCGGCGGTGAGGGCCGCGAGGGTGGTGAGGAGCATCGGCATGAGCCTGCGGTCGGCGAACTTGCCGCCGAGGAGGTTGCCCAGGAACATGCCGATACCGAAGAGGACGAGCAGCCAGGTCACCGCGCCCTCGGTGTAGCCGGCCACCTCGGTCATCATCGGGGTGATGTAGGTGATCGCGGCGAAGACACCGCCGTAGCCGAGGACGGTCATGGCCATGGCCAGCCACACCTGCACGTTGCGGAATGCGGCGAACTCGGTGCGTACGGTCACCGAATCGGGTCGGCCCGTCTCGGGCACCAGCTTGGCGACGCCGAGGAAGCCGATGACGCCGAGCGCGGCGACGATGACGAACGTGACGCGCCAGCCGGCGGCCTGGCCGATGTACGTACCGCCGGGGACACCGACGATGTTGGCCACGGTCAGGCCCATGAACATCAGGGAGATGGCCGAGGCCTTCTTCTCCGGAGCGACAAGGCCGGCTGCGACCACGGAACCGATGCCGAAGAACGCGCCGTGTGCCAGGGAGGACACGATCCGGCCGATGAGCATGACGCCGAAGCTCGGTGCGATGGCGGACAGTGCGTTGCCGATGACGAACAGCGTCATCAGGAACATCAGCATCTTCTTGCGGGACACCTTGGTGCCGAGAACGGTCAGGAGCGGCGCGCCGAACACGACGCCCAGGGCGTAACCGGAGACCAGCCAGCCGGCGGCCGGGATGGTCACGCCGAAGTCGCCTGCGACCTGGGGCAGCACGCCCATGATCACGAATTCGGTGGTGCCGATCCCGAAGGCCCCGATGGCGAGAGCCAGGAGCGCGAGAGGCATGGGGAGCTACCTTCCAAGTGCTTGCGTTGAGCGCTTACGTCTCACGACAATAGTTGCATACGCCTGATAAGCCAAGCGCATGCTAAGGGTGTATGCATGTATCGTCGTGTGCAACTATTGAGGGGACGGCCCGAAGAAGGAGGCCCCCGTTGACTGCTACTGCCCCCGCGCTCACCGCACTGGCTCAGGGCTGGTGCGCGCTGTCTCTGCTGCACGGAAAGATCGAGTCCCACCTCGAGCGCGCCCTGCAGGCCGGTCATGGCCTGAGCGTGCGCGAGTACTCGCTCCTCGACGTCCTCGGCCGCCAGCACGAGCGGGAGGGTGGACACCTGCAGATGAAGCAGGTCGCCGACTCCGTCGTGCTCAGCCAGAGCGCGACGACCCGCCTGGTCACCCGCCTCGAGGACCGCGGACTCCTGGAGCGCTACCTGTGCCCCACCGACCGGCGCGGGATCTACACCGACGTCACCGAGGCCGGCCTCAAGCTGCTCGGCGAAGCCCGCCCGACGAACGAGGCGGCCCTGCGTGCGGCGCTGCAGGAAGCCGCCGAGGACCCCCGGCTGGAACCTCTGGTGCGCACCGTCGAAACCGCGCGGACGCCGGCAGTGATCGCCGCATGAAAGCGATCACGCTGATGTGCCGGACCGACGTCCGTCAGCGACCCTGATCCAGTTCCGCAGTGTCCCGGTGTCCACCCGAAGGTCGGTGGCGACCGAATTGATCGTCGCTCCTGGACGCGACCGGTACAGCGCGACCGCGTCCGCCTTGAATTCGGCGGGGTAGTGCTTCATCCCCACAGGGACTCCGTTCTCCTGGACCATCAAGATCCAAGTTTCTCCGGTGTCCAAAACCCGGGGTCAGGGCCCAGGGGAACAGCACCCGGGGTGGTGGTGGTCGCCGCGGAGACAGCGGCCGGGCGGGGCGTCTTGTCTTCCATGTCCCCGCGGTGGGTCGGGGCCGGGCGTCGCCGTCCGGCGCTCAGGCGGTTTCCCGGGCGGTGTTCCCACTCGGGAAACCCGGTGCTTCGCCTGAAGGGTCAGGAGTCGCAGGTGTCGAGCATCTGGGACAGGGCGTCGGCCTCCGTCTGGTTGGCGGTGAGGTTGTAGTCGGACTTCACGCTGATCCAGGCCCGGCCGTAGGTGCAGTGGTACGACTCCAGCGGCGGCTTCCAGTTCCCCGGGTCCTTGTCGCCCTTCGCGCGGTTGCTGCCGGCCGACACCGCGATCAGTTGCGAGCGGAACAGGTCGTTCGCGAAGGCCCGCCGCTCATTCATCGACCACTCAGACGCCCCGACTGGCGAGGAGCGTCATTCCGAATATGGGGTATTCGTCCGGTGGAGCCTGTGGGCGCGGGCACATAGTCACCTGGTGTGCGGCTGCCGGGCCCCTGGGCAGCACAACGCAGACACCAGCAGGGACTGCAACGGGAACGCCCTCCTGCGCGAGACGCGGCTGCGGGTGCCGCACCGGAGCGACGTTGGAACCTGAGCGGCGGCGTTCCACCGTTGCGTACCAACCCCCTGGGAGGCTGGGGACAGCCCCTAACTCCTCCCCCTCAGGCCGTCCAGTACCAAGTCCGTCAAACGCTCCGGGAGGTCCGGTTCGATCGGGCGGTGGCCGAGCAGGGAGCGGGTCTGGAGCGGGGAGCAGAGCAGTTCCAGCGCCAGGGTCGCGTCCGTGTCCGTCGGGAGTTCCCCGCGTTCGACGGCCCGGCTGACGATGGCGCCGGCCTGATCGAGGCGGGACTGCCAGAAGGTCTGCCAGGCCTCGGCGAGGTCGGGGTCGTCGGAGCTGAGCGAGGCCGCCCGGGCAACGGCGCGGCCGGTCGGGGTGGCGAGGTACTCGGCCAGCGCGCGGGCGAAGGCTGCCAGGTCGGTGCGGACGGTTCCGGTGTCGGGGACGGGGATGCCCTCGTCGCTTCCGGCGAGCATGGCATCCAGCGCGAGCTTCTCCCGGCTGCCCCAACGCCGGTACACCGTGGTCTCGTTGACCCCGGCACGGGCCGCGACTTCGGCGATGCTGAGCCGGGCGATGCCCTCCTCGGCCAGCACCTCCATGGTGGCCGCCAGAACGGCCTGGCGGACGCGCGCGGCGCGGCCGCCCGGGCGGCGGCGGACCGGCTCGGGTTCTTCCTCGGTCATGTATCGATCACCTCGACCATCACCTTAACGCAGTGCTGCTTGCGTTAAGTGCCGCACGGGTACATAGTCGCTAATGCAAGAGTTCCGGCTTTAAGTGCAGCAGGAGGCATCACCATGTCATTCACCTGGCCCCTGGACCCGCAGGACCTGTTCGTCGAGCGCTACCCGCAGATGACCCTCGGCCTTCCCGTCGACGAGGTGGACGCGGTCCGCGCCGCCGTCACCGAGATGTGGCCCGACCGGCCCGGCGGCTGGGTGTACGAGTGGTCCGCCCTCGCCGCCCGGCATGCCGAGGCCGGGCGGCACCGCCTGGCCGCGCAGGCATACGGCTGGGCCAAGTTCCCCTCACTGGCCGACGACCCGAAGCGAACGGCGCTCGCCCGCCAGGTCGAGCAGTACGCCCTCGCCGCCCCCGGCTTCCCGGTGGAGTTCGAGCGCCGCACGCTCACCGTCCCGTACCGGGGCGGCGAGGCCACCTTGCCGATCCACCTGATAGCCGCCCCCGGCCTGCCCGCCGACGCGCCGGTCGTGCTGGCCAGCGGCGGGGTGGACTCCTGGAAGACCGACCTGCACGGCATGTGGGAGCAGCTCGCGCTCGCCCTTCCGGCACGACTCCTGCTGTTCGACCTCGCCGGCACCGGCGAGACCGCCCACCTGCCGATGACCCCGGACGGCGGGGCCGAGGTGATCGCCGGACTGGTCTCCTTCGCCCGCGCGGCCGGCAACGGGAAGGTCGGCCACTTCGGCATCTCGATGGGCGGTTACTACTCCGCCCGGAGCGGACTGACCGGCGCGGTGGACGCCTCCGTGGTGCTCGGCGGCCCGGTGGAGCGCTCCTTCGCTCCGGGCCGCGGCTTCGCCTTCGGCATGGACGGCATCGTCGGAAACGCCCTGGGCTTCGACGCCATGCCGAGCACAGCCGAGCGCGAGGAGGCCTTCGCGGCCTTCGACCTGCGCCCGCTGCTGGACCAGGACGCCAATGGGCCGATGCTTGTGGTCAACGGCACTGAGGACGTCCACGTCCCACTGGACGACACCCTGGTGTTCGAGGGCCGCCGGGACACCCGGGTCGAACTGATCCCGGACACCGGCCACTGCGCCATCTCGCGCTTCGGCGAGGCGATGGCCGTGATCGCCCCATGGCTGAAGGACACCCTGATCGGCTGATCCGGCGCTCCTGCCACGGACAGCTCACCGTGGCAGTCGGTTCAGGACGGCGATGACTTCCTCCGCCCGGCTGCTCCGGACGAGCAGCCAGGCGCGGGTGAGCGTCCGGACGGTGAACGGCATCCGGCACGAATCCGATCGAGTCGACCTTCGCCACCGTCCAGCTGCGGACCAAGGTCACCCACGGCGCCGGCTCCCGCACCGCCGCCCTGGCCATGGTCTTCAAACTCGTCGAGTCCGCCCAGCAACGGTGGCGGGCCGTGAATGCACCCCACCTCGTCGCCCTCGTCCGGGCGGGCGCCTGCTTCGAACGCTTGCGGCATGATCAAGGCCAGCCGATTCCCTGGGGGCCGACGTGGCATGGTCTGAACGCGTGGTGGTGCGAGACGGTGTCCGGCTTGCCTGTCGGGACTGGGGCGGGCCTGGGCAGCCCATCGTGTTGCTGCACGGCCTGGCCGGTCACGCGGGTGAATGGGACGTGCTGGCACGGAGGTTGAGCTCCAGATATCGGGTCGTCGCGGTCGACCAGCGCGGGCACGGCGCCAGCGAGCGCCACCCACGGGACGTCTCCCGCGCCGCCTACGTCGCAGACGCCATCGCCGTTGTCGATCAGCTGGCGCTGCAGCGGCCCGTCCTGGTCGGCCAGTCGCTGGGCGGGCACACAGCCATGCTCACCGCCGCCGCGCATCCCGGACTCGTCCGCGCGCTCGTGCTCGTCGAGGCGGGCTCCGGCGGTCCAAACCCGAACGGCCCCGTGGACATCGGCGGATGGCTCGGCTCGTGGCCGACACCGTTTCCCTCACGCGAAGCGGCAGCCGCATTCCTCGGCGGCGGACCGGTCGGCGCAGGCTGGGCGGCCGGACTGGAAGAACGCGACGGCGGATGGTGGCCTCGCTTCGACCGGGACGTGATGGTCCGCTCGCTGGCGGAGAACGCCCAGCGTTCCTTCCGACACGAGTGGAGGCATGTCGCATGCCCCACCCTGGTCGTCCTGGCCCAATCCGGCTTCATTCCTGCACAGGAAGCCGACGAAATGCTCCGGCAGCGACCCGCCACCATGGCCATGAGCATCCCAGGCACCGGCCACGACCTGCACCTGGAACAGCCTGGGATCCTGCACACCGCGCTCTCGGACTTCATCGAGGGCCTCGCCTGAAACTCCTGCGCGGTCACAACGACACCAAAGTCAGACCCCGCCCATGGCCATCGATCCACAGATCTTGACAATTACTCCCCTCGCGGCGTGGAGGATGGGACTGGGTAACTGCACAAGCGGTTACGCCTGCCCTGATCCGGAGGTGTCGGCGGCGAAGACCTGGTGGATGAAACGCCGCTGCCAGGGCACCTCGACCGCACGGGGGTGATAGTTCTGTCGCACCCACTTGACCGCCTCCTTGGGATCCATGCCCTCGAAGACGCAGATCGCGGACAGTGCCGTACCAGTCCGTCCGACGCCGCCCCCGCAGCAGACCTCCACGCGCTCGCTCGGGGCGCGCTCGTAGGCGAGGCGGAGTTTACGCATCGCGTCCATGGGGTCGGCGGGAAGCCAAAAGTCCCGCCAAGGAACCCATATGGACTCCCACGGCGAGCTGGGCTGCTCATGGTCCGTCAAGTGCACGGCGAACGTGGGGGTCTGTCCCTCCGGCAGGTCATACCTGAGGCCGCGCCCCCGGATCATCCGCCCCGAGGGCAGATGAATCAACTTGGGAGTGTCGGCGTTCCACAGTTCGGTCATGTCGAATTCCGTTTCGATCGGTCTCGTAGAAATGAATTGCCTGCCATCGCCATCATCCCCAGCGGGATCTGGGGAAGCACTTGCTGAGCATGGAAGAATAGTGCGAAGGCCACCCCTTCGGCCTGGCTGAGGACGCCCGCTGTCGCGCCCAGCACGGCCGTCTCGAAGGTGCCCAGCTGACCCGGCAGGGTCGGCATGATGTTGGACACCTCGATCGGCATCAGGACGAGCACCAGGACGGCCGCCGACAGCCCCAGGTCGAGGGCCTTCGCGACAGCCGCCGCCGCGAGGTCGAGTGCCCGGGTGGCGAGCCCGGCCGCCCCCACCTCCGCGAAGACGCGCGGGCGGCGCACCGGCCCGAGCGGGGTGCGCGCATCGAAGACGATCCGCCACAGCCGGCCCTCCGGGGCGGACGGGGTGCGCGCTCTGGGTGTCGATTATGCAGAGACGGCCATCTCTTTGGCCCGGTCCCGCTACCGGGGAACGAGCGGCCTGTCGTTCCAGTGCTGGAACGCCGAAGGCGATGAATGGGCGACGCTTCCCCTTTATGACGTGATTTCAAGTCGCCTGAGCTACACATTTATTCAGGAGAAAGAGAAATTCCTGAAAGATGTTCGAGACCCTCTTGTGCCCGGCGGATCCTTCCACGTGATGACCCCGCATGCCGTTCGGCCCCCGCCCGAACGCCGAAGTGCTGGAATCACAGCGGCCGAAATCAATGAACTGTGTCACGGCCGGACCGCAGTGAAGGAACATGGCCAGCAGAAGCTCAGCAGATAGCCGAACGGTCGCCCCCGGATCCTCCGTGGGCAACGCCGTGGCCGCCCAGCCATCCGTCACCCAATCCGAGTCGTGACCGTCTTCCGGCCTTCGACCGCCCATGGCACCCACTCTCATCAGGCGCGCTGAATGTCGGTTTCGAGAGTAGATGTGACCTCTGGCAATGCTCATGGGAGTCCAGGTGGCGGGGCCGTCTCGCGCTCGCCCCCGGCGCCGAGGCGTGCTGTCGGTGCGTGCGGAGTCGGCTGAACTGCAAGCGATGCGCTCCTTTGCTGAAAGGCGCCAGGGCATCGCCGCCAGTTCAGCCCCGCCGCTCCATTCGGCTCAGCCAAGGGCCCCGCCCGGACGCGGTATTCGTAGAAGCCGGGCAAAGTGGAAGTCGGAGCCCGCCCGGGAGCCCTTCGCACGTCGACCGGGCGGGCCGTGCCCGCCTCTATGCAGCCGCCCCCAAACGCCGAGAAGGCGATCGAGGCGTTCGCCCGCACCTGCCGCGAAGTGGCCCAAGGCCGTCGCGAAGATCACCGATGATGTGGAGGAGCTGCTGGCGTTGTACGACTTCCCGTTCCCGGCCGAGCACTGGATCCACCTGCGGACCACGAATCCGATCGAGTCGACGTTCTCCACGGTCAAGCTGCGAACCAAGGTCACCCGCGGTGCCGGCAGTCCGGCCGCCGCCTTGACGATGGTGTTCAGGCTCATCGAGTCCGCCCAGGAACGCTGGTGCGCGATCATCGGAGGCCACCTGGTCGCCCTGGTCCGCTCCGGCGCGAAGTTCGAGAACGGCGTCCTGGCCGAGCGTTCTGAGAGGATCGCAGCATGACCGGCCAACGCCACACCGCCACCGAATCCCACCGGCCCTTTGCTGAACCGGTCCGGCTCGACCTGTCTGATCCCGACACCCTGCGTCATCTGTGGGACCTTCAACGGGCCTCCTACGCGGTCGAAGCCCGGCTCATCGGCTTCGACGGCATCCCGCCCCTGCACGAGTCCCCCGAGCAGTTGCGCGCATGTGACGAGTCCTTCCTCGGGGTTCGCGATGAGTTGAGACTTGTCGGAGCGGTCGCCTGGACCCGCTTGCCGAACGGCGCTCTGGACATCTGCCGCCTCGTGGTCCATCCCGTCGCGCATCGCCGCGGCGTCGCAACAGCACTGCTCGACGCGCTGGACTCGATCGAGCCCGCGGAACTGACCATCGTCTCCACCGGAACTGCCAACCTGCCTGCGGTCGCGCTCTATCGTCGGCGCGGATTCATACCTGTCGGCGAGCGCCAGGTCGCGCCCGGCGTCACGGTCACCCTGCTGGAACGCAAGAACGCATCAGCATCTCAGCCAATCCACAACTCCTGACAATTGCTCCTCCACGCTGATCAGGGTCCTGACCTGTCGGCGTACGGACTTTCCTCCCAAGTTGCGTACGGACCAACGTCCCCGGCTCTGTCCACGGGCGGGCAGCACGGCAGAGGAGCCAGGTCGAGACCGACGTCCCGACCAGAGACACTCGCACGATGAGTCACAGCACATCGGCTGAACCGGTCGAGCTGGGGTGGGATGAGCCCTGGTATCGGGTCCGCACAGAGGACTTTGAGGCATTGTTCTTGCCCGGCCCTGACGAGGATCTGGACTCGGTGTGCAATGTAGACGTCGAGGTCCGGTTGGCGGGTGGATCTCGGTGGAGCGCAACGGTGTGCACCGTCGCCGAGGTCGAGCGCCTGATGGAGAACTGGTCTCGAAGCGGTGAGGCCCTGGGCGGCCGCTACTTCTGGTGCTCAGATGGCCTGATCGTGCGCGGTCCCGGCATCAACAGCATGACCCAGGTGATCAGGGGGCTGCTCGATGTCGGTGAGTTCGACGACGTCTTCCAACGGCTTGAGAACGAGTGATCGGCCAACTGCCGTCCTGAAACGATCAGTCAGGCCACCTCGTTCTCTCGTTCGATGGCTTTGAGGCGGTTCTTGAGCTGGTAGCTCGGGCCGTTGATGGAGATCACTTCGCAGTGGTGCAGGAGGCGGTCGAGGATGGCGGTGGCGAGGACCTCGTCGCCGAAGACCTGGCCCCATTCGCTGAAGGTCTTGTTCGAGGTGAGGATGATCGAGCCCTTCTCGTAGCGCTTGGAGATGACCTGGAAGACCAGGTTCGCCTCGGGTCGTTCGAGGGGCTGGTAGCCGACTTCGTCGTCCACGAGGACGCTGGGCCGCAGGTAGGTGCCGAGTTTGTTCGTCAGACGTCCGGCGGCAGTGGAACCGCCTCGCCCGGGGCGACGTGCCGACGGTCTTGGTCCGGTCGTAGACGATCGTCATCGGGACCCCTCTAATATGCGGGTCTCGGTGTCAAGAGATGGGTTGGGCTGGGCGGCCTGAAGGATCGTTGTCAGAGGCCCTGGGGATACTGGCGTCGTGACGACGTTCCCCTCCGCCGCAGCCGGCCTGACCGAGCCTTCCCCCACCTGGGTCGAGTCGATGGGCGGCCCGCTGATCGTAGTGCCGATTTCCGCGCTGACCAGGTGGCATGGTTGTACCCAGTCGGGGATGGTCGTCGGCAGTGGTGACGTTCGGGACGACTACGACCGCGCCTGCGAGGTGGAGGGTCTGGTCGGAGTGATCGCCGTCGGCGAGGAGGGCGCCCAGGGACTTGTCCTGGCGGACGAGCCCGCCAGCAGCTTCTATCTGCCGGAACACCAGGCCTTCGTTCGCTGGCTGGGCGCCAACAGCGAGGCCGAACTGATGGCCGCGGCCCAAACCGTGCTTGCCGACCCCACCACCATGTGGGAGGAGTGCGGTATCTGGGAGACGGACGGCCCCGCGGTTCTCATGGACTCCGTGACAGCCGGGACCGAGCTCAGCGTCGAATACCCGAACGGCGGAGGCATGCCGGAGCAAGCCCTCGTCACCCTGCCGCCCGGCAGCTGGATAGTCCGCGCTGTCCACGCCTCGCCGATCGAGGACACCTCGGTGGGCGTGATCCAACTTCTTCCTCAGCCATCGAACTGACCGGGATGCGCCCTCGGTGGGGGAGGAGATCAGGACGCTTCTCCGTCCCGGCGGCTGAGGAGTCCATCGAAGACGGGGTGCCGGTAAGAACGCTGTCACCGATCCTGCTGGTTAATTCCGTGCCATCCGGTGTGGCTCGTTGGCCAGGGTGGCGGCCGTTTTGCCGTTCCGGTCGCGTGTGGGGTGCTGGATGTCGATGCAATCGCGGCCTTGGCCGCAGGTGCCGGGGCTGACCGCGCAGGTGGCTCGCGCGGTCACAGCACGCGGACCGTATCCGCTGGCGATGCGGGTCCGCGATGAGCTGGGCGAGCTGTTCCCGGACACCGGCATGCGACGCGCCCGCTACCGCGGCCTGCCCAAGACACACCTCGAACACGCCTTCTCCGCGGTCGCGCTGAACCTGGTTCGTCTCGACGCCTGGTGGAGCGGTCACCCGCTCGACCGCACCCGGACCGGCCACCTCGCCCGCCTCGACCTCTCCCTCGTTGCATAACCCGAAGTAGGAGCAGCCCTTTCGAAGGGATTGGTTAATCCGGGAGGTTGCAGGTCGGACTGCGGCGGGCCCGGCCCCCGACCGGCCCTCGCGGCAAGGTCTACACCGGTGCCCCGACTCCGTGCAGCAGGGTGTCCACCACACGCGCGGCCAGCTGGTCGACGGCGCCGATATCGACGACCTCTCGCCCTTCCTCGGATGCCTCGTGGATCAGGGCGTAGTAGACCCGGCGGGCCCACTCCAGGTCGGTGTCCGCAGACACGAGGCCGGCCTCCTGCGCGCGGCGGAAGAGCTGATCGCACTGGGCCAAGACGTCGGCGTGCACTCGCGCCGCCTCGGGGTCGGACGGAGCGGTCCGGCTCATCGCGAAGCTCCAGCCGATCTTCACCTGAAGGACGTTGACGGTCACCTGGTGCAGGGCAACCAGCGGCGGGGAGGTGAGCGGGCGCGCGGCCTCCACGGCCTGGTGGAACCGCTCGGTCGCCCAGGTCGCCAGCGCCTCGACCAATGCCTCGCGGGTGGCGAAGCGCCGGTGCACGGTGGTGCGGGCCACCCCGGCCGCTGCTGCGATCTGCTCCATGGTCGCCGCCGGGTCGGCGGCCAGCACGCGTTCGGCTGCCTCCAGGATCGTCCGCACCGTCCGCTCCGTATCGGCGCGCAGCGCGCGCCCCCTCGTCTCCATGGACCAGACAGTACATCGGGGACGCCGTTCATGGCTTACTTGCATCATAGATGTCGCATCTACTAGCTTCACGGCGTCGCTGAAGTCGCGACTGGTTTCATAGTCACGACAGGAGTGCATCCATGGATCTGCAGCTGACGAACACCACCGCCGTGGTCACCGGCGCGAGCCGCGGCATCGGACTGGCCACCGTCCAAGCGCTCACCGCAGAGGGCGTTCGCGTGGTAGCCGCCGCCCGCACCATCACTCCGGAGCTGAAGGAGACCGGCGCCCTGGCCATACCGGTGGACTTGCTGACCCCCGACGCCCCCGCCCAGCTGATCGACCGCGCCACCACCGAACTCGGCGACCTCGACCTGCTCGTCAACAACGTCGGCGGCGGCGACGGCGGAGAGGGCCAAACCGGCGGCTTCCTCTCCTTCACCGACCAGCAGTGGCAGCAGTCCCTCGACCTGAACTTCCTGGCCGCCGTGCGGACCAGCCGGGCGGCGCTGCCCAGCCTGCTGCGCCGCCGCGGGGCGCTGGTCAACATCTCCTCCAACGGCGCCCGGATGCCGCATGCCGGGCCCGTCACCTACACCACGGCGAAGGCCGCGCTGACCGCCTTCGGCAAGGCACTGGCGGAGGAGTTCGGACCGCAGGGCGTGCGCATCAACACCATCTCGCCGGGCCCGGTGCGTACCGCGATGTGGGAGAGCCCGGATGGCTACGGCGCGGAGCTGGCCCGCTCCATGGGGGTTACCCAGGAGCAGTTGCTGGCTCAGATCCCGGCCGCGATGGGCATGACCACCGGCCGCCTGCTGGAACCGTCCGAGGTCGCTACGGCCGTCGCCTACCTCGCCTCACCGCTGGCGGCCGGCATGTCCGGCACGGACCTGCTGATCGACGGTGGATCTGTCAAGACCGCCTGACACGACGTCCAGGACGCAGCCCGGTCCGCGGCTTCCCAGCTCAAGCAGGTCTCTTCAGGAGGGCTACACCCACCTGAATCGGCCAGCAGGATCGTCACCAGCCGCAAACGAGGGGGTGTCACGTCCGGTGGCGTGCGGCTGGGTCGCGCTCAGCAACGTGTCGGGCGACTGCGTCGACGCCGGGGCGGGTGTACCGCTCCATCGGGCGGCGGCCGGAACGTGGCTCGCCTCGCGCCATGCCCGCTCATCATCCAGCGGACGAGCGGGCCAAGGCGGACGACACCGTCGTGGGTTCACTCTGACGGGTGCTGTACCTCAAGCCTGAAGGGGACAGGTGAGCGGGAGGACGCGCTCGGTCAGCTGCCCGGTGAGGTGGGTATCGGTGAGGGCGGCGTTGGTGAGCCAGTCCGCTGCGGTCAGCTGGTCGGCCAGGTGCTGCAGCTCGCCGGAGCCTACCGGGGCCCAGGCGGCAAGAGCATTCAGGGCGATGCCCTGGCCGCCGGGACCGAGGCGTCCCGAGGCGTCGGTCTGGGTGGCCAGCGTCAGGGCGAGCAGCCGGGTGCTGGCGGTGGCCTTGGCCTTGCGGAGCTTCTTGTCCGAGACGACCTTCTGTGCCCAGCCGGAGAGCTTGGGCCGTAGTTTCCTGCCGAACGTGAACGGGCCCGGGGCGTCCTCGTCGGGAACCAGGGAGGGGACGGTGATGGGGGTGGGGTTCTCGGGCCGGGAAGCGAGCAGGTCACCGGGGGTTCCGGGAAGGCGCAGCCAGCCGCACTCGGCCAGCTGCTTGACCAGGTCTTCCGGCTCGCTCAGGCCCAGCCCGGTGAGGTCCTGGCCGACGAGGTTGCCCGTTCCGGTGTGCGCGGTACGCAGAGTCAGCATCACCACCAGCAGGCGCGCCTCCGGACCGGGCAACGGGGCGGTGTCGGTGACGTGGGCCAGGACGGACCGGGCGTGGGCCCACTGGGCGGGGCCGGTCAGCAGGTGGGCCACGGCCGGAGTGTTGCTGTCGGGTTCGCTGTTGTTGCGCGTGGCGTGGCCGGTGCGCTGCTGGTGCTGGAGGCGGGCGGCGGTGGCGGCCTGCTCGGCGCGCTGGGCGTCCAGTCGCAGGCGCGCGTCGCCGGTGGCCGTGGCCCAGGCCGTGAAGGCGCTGGCCTTGCGGGTGTGGAGGTCGGCCAGGAGCGCCAGGTCGGGCTCGTTGCGCTGTTGGTAGGCGCGGAAGAGGTCACCGAGTTCGACGAGCTCGTCCCGCAGGGCGGCGGGCCGCAGATCGTGCGGGATGACGCGCTGAGCGATCTTCACCTGCGGTGGGCGGCGCCGCACGGGTGCGGAGCGAGGCGCCGGAACCTCCGTCCCGGCCGCGACCTGCCGGTCGGAGAACTGCGGCGCGCCCGCCCCCGGGGCTGCGGAGGCCGGACGTTCGAAGTGTTGGGGCCCGGAGGCCTGGGAGGTGGCGGCGGTCTTCGCTCCGGGTGTGGCGGCTGCGCACCGTGAGCAGCACTCCGTGGCCTGCCACCAGCGTCCTTCCCGGTCGGTGACCACGGCCAGGACGACCGGGCCGCCGCACCGCCAGGGCTCGGTACGCGGATGCCGGCCGGTGTCGGGCAGATGGGTGTGGCAGCCTTCGGCCCTGCACGCGCAGTACGCCCCGGGCCTGGGGGCGGGGGCGGCGCGCAGGTGGGCCTTGAGGTGGGCGACCGCCGCCACACGGCCGGCGGCCGCGGACGGCAGACGCTGCTCGGCACAGGCGGGGCGGCTGCACGAGACGCGCACCGCCGCACTGCCCCGGCCGGCGGCGTCCAGACGCACTGTCCACCGGCGTCCCGGCACCCGCTCGTCCAGCTCGCTCTCCGCGGCCTGCGTCATCCCGTTCTTCCTTCCGATCCGTGTCCCCGACCGCCGCACGCTGCCTGCCGTGCCCGATGGCGCGCGGCGGGCCCAGCGTATGCGGCACAGGGGCGGGAATCCTGGCGGGCGCGGCCGGTTGCTCGACCGATATCGCGCCCGGCCGTGGGGGGGACACCGTCGATCAGCGGCTCGTGGTGGGCGGTGCGGTTGCGCAGGGAACGGACGCGGCTGGCAGCGAGGGCCGGGCGCCCGTCGGCGCGGCAGCGCACCAGCAGACCCGGAAGGCGGCAGCAATGCGCGGATGACCGGCTGCGGCGAAAGGAGAAAGATCCTCTCCCTGCACGGGGCGCTCGATTCATATCCGCACTCCCGCAGCGCTCCTCTGCTACCTCCGGACGTCTCTCTGCGCCCTCCTTCAGTCCGGCCTTCGGGGACTGTCTTCATGGCCCCAGCCGATCATTGTGGGCGTCACAACAAGGCTCACGAATCAGATGGGGGCAGTATGCGAAAGTTCAGCAAGCGGATGGGGTTATTCGCCGGGGCAGCCGCAACAGCGTTCGTCAGTACGCTCATCACGCCCACCTCGGCCTCCGCAGCACCTGATGCCTGGCAGTGCACGCCGGGTGCCTTCTGTGTCTACACCGGAGACAACGGTACGGGAAGCGGGGGCTTTCCCCTTGATCGTGGACACCGGTTGTCATGCGGCGGTGGCCAGCGTAGTTGATCGTTGTTCGTAGGCGATCGGGCTGATCTGGCCGAGGCGGGAGT
>NZ_BMRN01000047.1 GCF_014648655.1 Streptomyces atratus | reverse complement strand
GCGATATCACCCACAGCGGGACACGGTTGCCCAGCCCGATCGGCTGCCCGTCCACGAACTCCTCAGGGGTCCCCGCGGGCGGGGACGGCGGCACCACGTGGTCGAAGTAGCCGTCGTTCTCGTCGTACATCACGAGGAACACCGTGTGCCGCCACACCTCCGGGTTCGCGAACAGCGACTGAAGAGCGGTGTTCACCCAATGCGCGCCATAGGCGGGGCTGGCGGTCGGATGCTCGCAGAACAGGTAGGGCGAGACCAGCCAGGACACCGTCGGCAAGGTGCCGTCCTTGCAGTGCGCGTCGAACGCCGACAGGTCCCACTTCGTCATCGCGTTGATGTAACGCGGGTCGTCCTTGTCGAAGGTGTGGAACTGTCCGAAGTACTCAAGGGCGTTGTCCTCGTAGTTGCCGTAGCGCTCGTCCAGACCAGGCGTGTGGTAGACGCGCCAGGTGATGTCGGCGGCCGACAGGCGCTCTGCGTAGGTGGTCCAGTCACAGACCGGGCTTTCGGGCAGCGGAGTGTTGTCGATCCACGGGCCCGTCGTACCGTCGCGGCCCGGGCCGACCGTGCCGGTCCACAAGTAGAGGCGGTTGGGGCTGGTGGGCCCGGCCAGTGAGCAGAAGTACGCGTCGCACAGCGTGAAGGCGTCAGCCAGCGCGTACTGGTAGGGGATGTCGTCACGGGTGAGGTAGCCCATGCTCTGCTCGCCCTTGGCGGACGTCCAGCGGTTCATCGCGCCGTTGTTGATGGCCTCGTGACCGCTCTCCCAGTCGTGCGGCAGGCCGTCGGCGTTTTGCGCGTTGAACTTCGTGGAGTCCATACGGTAAGGCAGCAGATGACCGCCGTCGGGCCGGGCCAGGGTGGGCTGGCGAAAGACGCTGTTGCCGTTCGGGAACGTCAGGGCCTGGCGGTCGTCGAAGCCGCGTACGCCGTTCAGTGTGCCGAAGTAGTGATCGAAGCTGCGGTTCTCCTGCATCAGGATCACCACGTGCCGGATGTCGTCCATAGCGTTAGTTCCTTTCCGCTGACGTGAGGAGGGAGGCGAGCAGGGACAGGTCAGCGCGCTCCAGGGAGCGGAGGACGGTCCGGTTGGCCGCGGGCTGGATCGGTACGGTGGAGGGCACGGCCAGCACCGTGCACCCGGCGGCCTCGGCCGCGGCGACCCCCGTGGGCGTGTCCTCGACGACCACGCACGCATGCGGTTCGACGCCCAGGGCGGCGGCCGCGGCGAGGTAGGGGTCGGGCGCGGGCTTCGTGCGGGCGGTGTCCTCGACTGCGACGGTCAGAGCGAACCGGTCCTCACCCAGCGCCCTGCATACCAGGTCAACGACATGGCGCGGCGAAGCGGAGACGATCGCCGCGGGCACGCCTGCCGCGGCCAGTTCGTTCAGCAGGCGCAGTACGCCCGGGCGCGGGACGATCTCGCGGGCCACACGGGCGGCGAAGGCAACATCCAGCTCGGTGGCGAGCGTGGCGAGGTCGGGGGCCGCCGGGCCGCCGGTGCGGTGCAGGTGGGCGGCGGTGTGCGCGGCCGGGCGGCCCAGCACATGAGGCATGTCCGCGTCGGTCAGTGGCCGCCCGATCCTGTCGGCGACCTGTTCCGCTGTGGCCCACCACAGCCGTTCGGTGTCGACGAGCGTGCCGTCCATGTCGAACAGGACGGCAGCGGGAAGGCCGGGCGCTGCAATGCGATGGTTCAAGGTGAGTTTCTCCAGTGTGTGTGGCGAACGGGCAAAGGCGCGGGCTCTGCGCGTCGGCTGCCGGGCGGCAGGTGGATTGGTCCGAATCGACGGCGTCGTCCGGCCGGGCGCCGGCGGGAACCGTCAGCTCCCGTCGCGACCACTGTTTCCTCGGCGGTGGCGATCCACGAGCACGGGGCGGTCCGGCAGTGTCAGCGTCACCGGCGCACCGACCGGGAGAGTGGCCATGGCGTGGGTCGGCACATCGGTCATCACCTCGCCGCCGTCGGTCAGCCGCACGGTCAGCCGCGTCGTCGCGCCCAGGAACGTCGCCCCCACGATGCGGGACGTGCCCTTGCCGTCCGCCGTGACCTCGATGGCCTCCGGCCGTACCAGGACGTCCACTTCACCCGTTCCACCGGCGACCTCGGCGGCGCCCGGAAGCCTCCCGTGGACGGGCAGCGTGCGGCCGAGCGCGTCCACGGTCCCGTCGTCCGCCCCGGACCGGGCCGGGATCCGGCTCATCACGCCCACGAACTCGGCGACGAACGCGGTCGCAGGGTGTTCGTACAGTTCCGCCGGAGGTGCGCACTGCTCCAGTCTTCCGGCACGCATCACCGCGACCCGGTCGGCCATGGACAGGGCCTCCTCCTGATCGTGTGTCACGAACAGGGTGGTGATGCCCAGTTGCTGCTGGAGACGGCGGATCTCCTCGCGGAGCGTCAGGCGTACCTGTGCGTCGAGCGCCGACAGCGGCTCGTCGAGCAGCAGCACGCGTGGCCGCAGTGCCAGAGCCCGCGCCAGGGCGATCCGCTGCTGCTGGCCTCCGGACAGTTGATGCGGGAAGCGGCCGGCGTGCTGCGGCAGGCCGACCAGCTCCAGGAGTTCGGCTGAGCGGGCCCGCCGCGCGGCTTTGCCGACACCACTCATCCGCAGCCCGAAGGCGACGTTGTCGATGGCCGTCAGGTGCGGAAAGAGGCTGTAGGACTGGAACACCATGCCCACGTCGCGGCGGTGGGCGGGGACGCCCGTGATGTCCTCGCCGTCCACGAGCAACGTGCCCGAGTCGGGCCGCTCGAATCCGGCGAGGGTCCGCAGTGCGGTGGTCTTGCCGCAACCGGACGGGCCGAGCAGTGCCACGAGTTCGCCCGGCTCGACCGTCAGGTCCAGACCGTCCAGCGCCGTCGTGGCGCCGAATGAGCGTTGCAGCCCGCGGAACTCGACGGTGGCACCGGTCCGCGTCCGGCTGATGGTTTCGAGAGTGCTTGTCAGGTCGGTCATGAGGTCTCCTTGGGGCGGCGAGCGCGTCCGGCTGTGGCGACGGCCAGCAGCAGCATCCAGGTGACGAGCAGGCCCATCACCGACACGGCCACCGACATCTGGGCCTGCGAGCCGCTGATGGCGAGGATCCACACGGCGAAGGGCTGGTAGCCGAGGATCGCGGCGACGGTGTACTCGCCGAGCACCAGCGCCAGGGTCAGGAACGCCGTGTTGAGCAGCGCCCCGCGCAGGTTGGGCAGTACCACGTGCAGGAGGGTGCGGGACCATGGTGCCCGGCAGGCCCGGGCGGCCTCGACGAGCATGCGCAGGTCGATGGCCGCGAGCCCGGTGTCGAGCGTGCGGTACGCCAGCGGCAGCGCCATCAGCGTGTACGCGAGAACCAGGACGAGGGGGAAGTCCGGATTCTGGAGCGCGACCAGGGCTTGGAAGAGCGGCGTACCGGCGACATGGTCCGATCCCCAGCGCAGCACCGCGCTGAATCCGGCGACCAGGGCGACAGCGGGTACGACCAGCGGCAGCAGGCACACGATCTCGACGAGTGTGCGCAGGCGTGGCGCGGCCAGCCGTACTGTGACCAGAGCGGGCACGAGCAGACCCAGAACGAGCACGATGGTGGCGGTGGCCAGCTTCAGGGTCAGAGCGAGACTGTCGGTGAAGCCGCCGGCGGTGAAGATACCGGTGTAGGCCTCGAAGCCGATGTGCTGGCCTGGGACACCGACGCCGGTACTGAAGGCGACGGCGCATGCGAGCGGGACGAGGAAGTACGCACCGGTGAGCAACAACACGGCGGCGCGCCCGTATCGGGGCGTGGTCAGGCGAGCCATCGCGCGCTCCTGCGTTGCAGCGGCAGCTGAATGGCCACGATGAGCCCCGCGACCAGCACCATGTCGACACCGAGCGCGAGTGCGACGTTGCCCTGGCCGACCAGGACGTTCCCGGACAGCGCGTCCGCGATCTGCATGGTGACCAGCGGTACCGAGCTGCCGACCATCGCCGCGGCGGTCGCGTAGGCGCTGAACGCGGTGCCGAACAGCAGCACATAGCCGCCGAGCAGCGATGGCATGAGGATCGGCAGCGCGACATGCGTCCAGTACCGGAAGGTGTTCGCGCGGTTGTTGCGGGCGGCTTCCCGCCACTGCCGCCGCAACCCCTCCAGAGCCGGGGTGAGCGTGAGCACCATGAGCGGAATCAGGAAGTAAAGGTAGACCAAGGTCAGACCCCAGAAGCTGTACAGGTTCCAGCCGTGGCTGAGCAAGTGGAATTGGCTCGTCAGGACGCCGGCGTTGCCGAGCGTGGCCACGAATGCGAATGCGAGCGGCACACCGCCGAAGTTCGCCAGTACGCCCGATGCGGCCAGGACCGCCTCGCGCAGGGCTCGGAAGCGCGAGGTCACGACCACGTGGGCGATCGGCAGACCGACCACGGTGGCGATCAACGCGGAGACGGCGGACAGCTTGACGCTGCCGATCAACGCGGTCAGGTAGGGGCCGTGCAGCGAGGCGCTCATGTTCGCGCCGGTGAGGCGGGCTCCTCCGGGCGCGGACTCCGGCGTCGTGAAGGCGCCGACCATCATCGTCCCGAGAACCAGGCCGAACACCACGGCGGTGAAGACGAGCAGCGGCGCGGCACCGAGCCAGCCCGCCACGCGCGGGACGCGCCGCCGGGGCGGCCCGAGGCCGGCCTTGCTGCCGTAGGAGCGGGTCCGGCTGTCGCCCCCGGCCGTCTGGATGGCGCTCATCCGGCGACTGCCTGGGCCCAGCCCTGGACGACGGCCTGCTTGGCCTTGCTGATCTGGCCCTCGGTCGGGAAGGCGATCCTGCCATTGCCGGGTGTCTGCGGGAGTTTGGCGGCGAGGGCCGCGTCGAGAGTCCCGGACTGCTGCATCGCCGGCATCAGCACCGGGCGGGCGTGGCCCTTGAGCCACAGGTTCTGGCCCTCGGGGCTGTACAGGAACTCCTGCCACAGTCGGGCCGCGGCCGGGTGCGGCGCCCACTTCACGATCGCCTGCGAGTAGTACTCGGCGTACGCGCCGTCGGACGGGACGCTGACCTTCCAGTCGACGCCCTTGGCGCGGAGATCGTCCGCGTACCCGGTGTTGAGGTAGTCCCAGGTGATGCTGATCGGCGTCTCGCCCTTCTGAATGGTCGCAGGGCTCGACTCGACAGGGTTGAAGTTGCCGGCCTTCTTCAGGTCGGCGAAGAAGTCCAGGCCGGGCTTGATGTCGTCGAAGGAACCCTTGCGGGCAAGGGACGAGGCGTACACGGCGCCGAAGGCCGAGCTGGACTTCGTGGGGTTGCCGGTCAGCGCGACCTGACCCTTGTACTGCGGATCCATCAGGTCGGCGAAGGTCTTGGGGCACTTCTTGACGCGCTTCGCGTCACAGCCGATCGAGACATAGCCGCCGAAGTCGTTGTACCAGCGGGCCTGGGAGTCCTTCTGCGTCTTCGGGATCTGGTTGAACGCACTGACCCGGTACGGCGCCAGTACGTTCTGCTCGGCCGCGCTGACGGCGAAGGCGCTGCCCACGTCGATGACGTCCGGAGACCGGTCCTGGCCCTTGCGGGAGGTGGCCGCGGTGATCTCGTCCTGGCTGGAGGCGTCGGGGTTCTCGACTTCGACCTTGATCCCGTACTTCTTCTCGAAGGTGTCGATGATCTCGCCGTAGTTCGCCCAGTCGCGAGGAAGGGCGATGGCGTTCAACTTGCCCTCCTTCTTCGCGGCAGCGACGAGGGCGTCCATGCCGCCGAAGTCCTTTGCCGAGGTGGCGGCCGCGGCCTTGCCGTCGCTGCCGCTGACATCGTTTGTGCTGGTCAGTCCGCATGCAGTGAGCCCGAGCGCGGCCATGGCAAGGAAGCAGGCAAGGCCCGCCGAGCGAACGTAGTGCAGTCTCACAAGGGTCTCCCGAAAGGGCAAAAGTTGGCTGTACAACTTGGCCCATTACTTCGGGGGGCCGTGTATGGAGGATGAACGCCGAGGAACGGGCCGATGAGCCTCTCGGGAAGACATGCGCAGACCACGCAGCGAGAACGCCCGGCCGGTGAGCCAGGCCCGGTGAGTGGATAGGGTCACGTCAGAGCATCAATGGGCGGCTGAGCGAAGGAGAACGACATGGCGGTCGCGGGGGGCGGCACCACCGGAGCCCGGTATCGACGGTTGGCGGCCGACTTGCGTGAGGCCATAACCGCCGGCTCCTTCGGGTCGGATGGCCGGCTGCCCAGCGAGGAACAGCTCGCCCAGCAGTACGGCGTGTCACGCGGCACCGTCCGTCAGGCGCTGGCAGTGCTACGCGCCAACGGCCTGGTCACGTCCAGACGGGGGACGCGGCGCGTCGTGCTCGGCACCGCACGCACCCAGAGCTTCTTCGAACTGCTGAGCTTCACCCGCTGGGCACGCGCGCTCGGAGAGGAACCGGGCGGCCGCACGATCGACATCGAAAGCTGTCCGGCCAACCCGTCGGAGTGCGAGCAACTCGGCCTCGAGCCTGGGGCGCAGATCTACCGGGTGCTGCGGCTACGGACGCTGTCGCGTGTTCCGATCATGATCGAGCGGACCCTCTACCCCGAGCACATCGGTGCCATGATCGCCCGCCTTGAGCACGATGCGATGTCGCACACCGAGTCGCTGACGGAGGAGGGAGTGGTGTTCGCGGACACGGAACACACCATTGACCTCGTCCACGCCGAGGCCGACGATGCCCGCCTGCTCGGCTGCGCTCCCGACGCGCCACTGATGCGAGAGCGGCGGCGGGCCACGGACCAGGCGGGCAGACCGTTGCTGTGGTCGGACGACCGCTTTGTGCCGGGCACGATTGCCTTCACCGTGCACAATTCAGTGGCGACGACGGCTCTGCTGCGCCGACGCGGCTGACCGATCGCCCCAAAGGCGGCGCGTCAGCCGTGACCGACCGAGCCGGTCGTCATTGCCATAGCCTGCCGCGCGAGGGCAGTCGACCCACGTGCGGTGCCGCTGGCCGGAGAACTGCGCGGCGTGCCGAAAGGATGGCATGGTCCCTGGTCAAGGCGATGCTCGGCTACGACCCGACGGACCTGGACCGCATCGAGGCCGAAGGGACCACAGGAATCCAGGAGGAGAAGTACGAGATCGAGGACCGATGGGTCCCCGCTACCCTGCTTCTTACTCTCGCCTTGTGGCGAACCGCCCGCACCATGGATGTCCTGGTCGACGACGTCCCTCTCTACCAGGCCCGCCCGTTCCTGTCGGGTGCCAATGGCCTGATCGCTGACCCCATGCCCGTGCTGCGCCCCGGCATGCTGAGGCCGCCGCGGAGCAGGTACGGCAAGAACGGGGACCTGATCGAGCGGGCTCGCAGAGCGCTGTTGTGGAACCTGGCCACCGATACGGCAGACCGCGGCGGAGAACTACTGCTCGGCGATCGCCACCGGGAAATCGCCCATGGCCCTTATCAAGCCGGGAGGTGCAGCAGATTCCTTGCCTCTTCCGGGCCGATCCGGCGGCACAGGCCGACCACGTCCGTCAGCATGCTGTCGTCGACCGCGAGGCCCTAGTCGCGGCCAGTGTGCATGATCGCCATCGCCAGCGCCGTCTGCTCCCGCAGCCAGCGTCGCACAGTTCCGGGGCGTTCATGGATGTACGCGCTGCGCGATTCCAGGGACACACCGAGCAGCCGGCCCTCCCGCCATCTGCACAGCATCCTCGCGTGCTCCAGCGCCCTGGGCCAACCGCCCTGGCCCCCGCCCGTGATGCTCATGACAGACACGCTACGCGCTCGCATGGGCGCGAGGGCCGCGAAGCTGGTCAACGACCGTTGTCACCAGCTTCCGCCTACCGGGCAGATTCCCGGCCTCACCCTCAACGCGTGATCAACAGGAGCCAGAACCGCAGCTCAACCCAACCTGCCTGCCTACAGCTTTCTGCCATGCACATTAGGGCTACTCCGGGTGGATCACCGACTGAGATAGCCGCGTCGGCGTAAGCCTCGACGGCGGACGCCAGTAGCGCCCGCCGCTCCTCTGGCTCCCGCCGCTCAAGGGCCAGGGCGTCACCACGCCCGAAGCCAAGGCCCTCATCGCCCGATGGCCCATAGGCAGATCGAAAGGATGGGCAACGCGATGCAGTCGCGGGTCGCCTTCCTACACGATGCCGGCGCTGTCGACAAACGCTGTCCCCAGAGATGAACGAAGCCAATGCAGCAGCCGCAGGTGACCTCTGACAAGTGATCTTGACCGATTGCCAGGCGACTTTGACCGCCCGGTTCAGGCTGCTTCGTCCGTTCCTACTCGCCGTCGCTGGTGGTCCGGTTCAGACTCCGGCGCCGGTTCTTCTCGGAGCGACGCACCAGCTCGCTCGCGGCGAGCGTCACGGTCGCCACGCCGCGGACCCAGCGGGGCCCGCCGCGCTCCGCCCACACCACACACGCACACCCGCCGGCGGCGAGCACCAAGACGCCGAGCAGCACCAGGCCGACCATGTTCCCTACCTCTGCGTTCATTCGTACGGTCCCGCTGATCAACTCAGGCCGGGAAGGGGCCCGCCGGGAACTGGCGCGCGAAGCGATCTCAGCCGCGACGGTCAGGGGGACGGGAGCGTGCTTCTCAGGAGTGGGGTGTCATTCCTTGCGGGTCGCTCTGCGGGGCGTACGTCTTCATTGCCTTGTCTGTCATGAGTGCTGAGATCCGGAGCCATTCCTGGTGTTCCACTTCGGCGGTGCGGAGCCATTCCTCGGCTCGGTAGCTGTCCAGTGCCTGCCCGGCGATGTCGCGCTGGTATTCCTGTGCGTCCTCAGCGGCGCGAGCAACGTCCTGGACCGTCATCCCGGTGGCCTGTGCCTGTACCCGGGCACGGTAGAACCGGGCGGTGCTGGGGGCGAGGGGGACGGGTTCTTCGAGGGGATGCAGCCAGACGGCGGGCAGGACGGTGTAGGTGGTGGCGGCGGGGAGGGTGACCTCGTTGCCGTCGGTGTCGGTGACGAAGCCGTCGATCTCGTACTCGGGGCCGGCGGGGAGGTCCAGAAGTTCGATCTGGTCGGCGGTGAGGCGCAGGGTGACCCGGTTGGTGGTGGTGGCCTCGTAGCCGTCGACGGTGGCGCCCTCGGGATCGGTACCGGTGACGGTGAGGTCGAAGCGGTCGCCGCGGCGCAGGTTCAGTCGCATGTCGGCGGCGAAGTCGGCATGGGTGCGGGGGATACGGTGGCGGAGGGCCGGCGGCAGTCGCTGGGGGACCTTGACCTGGTAGGTCTCGCCGATCTGGATGTCCTGGACGCGCATGACGGCCTCCTGCCCCCTCTCCAGCCTCCCCCGGGCCGTCCCGAACCGCCAGGCCGGGGTGGGGAAGCGCTGCGTGGCGGCCCGGTAGAGCCTGCGGCCGGAACGTAGGAGAGTGCAGCCGCGAGCTCCGTCTCACGCCCTCACAGCCTTGCTGCGCAACGCGTCTACTTGTGGCTCACAATCTCCGCGTCTTCTGGGGGTTCCAGGCGCTCCTTTCGCGGGCGTGGCAGAGCCGGAACGGGGCCGCCGGGGAGGAGACCCTTGCGGCGCATGGCCTGGTCGCGGCTGCGGCACCAGGTGGTGCAGAACTTGCGGGGGCGGCGGGTGGCCTGGGGCAGCGGCTGGGCGCAGGTGGGGCAGTGGCCGGCCTCGATGACTGGGGCCAGGTTCTGGAGCAGCCGCCGGACGCGGTCTTGGTCTTCCGGGGTGTACGGCTCCGCGTCGGTCCGGCAGCCGGTGAGGAGTTCGGGGAATACGGAGCGCAGCGCAGCAAGCTCGCGGCGGCAGGTGCCAGGGAGGTCGAGGTAGTTCTCCACCGGCCAGGTGGCCAGGACGGCGGAGCGGGAGAGGTAGAAGCCGACGGTGTCGATCCGGTGGTGGTCGGTGGTGTCGAGCAGGAGGTAGCCGAGGAGCTGCCAGGCGCTCGCCTTGGGGAAGCGGTGACCCAGCTCCTGCGCGCCCTGCTCGTGTTGACGAATCTCGAAGTCAACCGCGGATTTTGATCATCCCCACCTCTGACGCGGTGGGATCGCACGCTGATCCAGCAGCCCGAACCCTGTCCTGCCCTGTCCTCACAGGGACGAGGACCCATGACTTTCACTGTTCTTCGCGGAAGCTGTTGTATTCGTCATTCATCAGGTCCCAGAAGGACCGGTAGCGGACCGCTCCGGGCAGCCAGTGGGCGAGATACCAGGCTTCCCACTCTCCGTCTGCGGTGACCACGCAGGGGTTGAGCAAGTAGACGTCGGTGGCGTTCGGGGTATGGCTGATCATCAGGGTGTGCGGCAGGTATTCGGGGCGGAGCGAGGTGGGGTCCTGGGCCTCGCCGTAGACGAAGTACTCCTCGTCACTCACCCGCGACGCCGTCTCCGTGGGTCCACCTGTCCAGCCTGTGATGAGTTCCGGGTCCAGGTCCCGGGCCCATCCGACTTCCTGGAGCGGCAAGATTCGGTCGATGGCATGGGTTGTGTTGAGCCAGCCGTTGCTGGTCAGCAGGAACTGCCGGTAGCTCGCCGGCAGAACGGTGCCCAGGCGCTGTTCGAGCGCGCTGAGGTCCTCGCCGGTAGCCCCAGCAGCCCCCAGCCAGCGAGCTTTGCGCACTTTGCTGGGAAACGGCTCGGCCCGCTCCTGTTCGTGCAGTACAGGGTCGAGCCACTCGTCGCTCCACCGTTGCAGCAGATTCCGCCATGCGTAGCAGCGCCCATCATCCTGATTTTGTGTGCTTCCCATGGCGGAAGGTTAGGGGTGAGCACTGACACGCCCTTCGGTCTGTGAAGGCGGGACGGATTTCCAGCCGAGGACAGAATTCAGGCTGGGTATACCGGTCGTCGGTTTCGTCTCCCGCCCGGCAAAGGCGATCTGTCTTTCATGGAGAACACGGATCCCGTGCCTGTAGTGGGGCGGCGCGGGCCTCACCCGGTGACGGACGGTCTACGTCTCAGACCACCGCCCACGACCTGCGCGAACATCCCGGAAAAGCGGCACACCAGCCTTTTGACCTGCGACTTCAGGTTGGTGGAGGCTCACTCCCGACCCGATGTCGAGCACTCCCGGCCGATACCGAGCATCGAATGCCGTGCACCGTCCGGGCATCCGATGCGGTGGCGCGCACCGGATGCCAAGCACTCCCAGCCGGTGGAATCCACTCCCGGCCGATGGGCTCCACTCGGTCGAGTGGAGTGCGGTGCATCGTCGTGCGCGCCGCCACACTGGGTGCGCGACAACGGGTGCACTCAGTGGCCGCCCTCCCGGCCGCGGTGCGGTCCGGGTTGCTGCCGGCGGTGCGGCTGCGGGTCGTCCTCGCGCACCGGGTGCGGTCCGTCGGTGTTCTCGCGGTCGGCGTAGCGGTCCATGGTGGCGCGGGCCCGGTCGGCCGCCGCGGTGAAGGCGTCCTGGAGGTGGCGCAGCCGCTCGGCAGTGAGGTCGAGGGCTTCCACGTCCGTGCGGGACTCCTGCAGGGCCCGCAGCGCCGTCATGTCGAGCGCCGACTGGGGCCCGGCGTCGGCGTCCGAGAACGGGATGAGGAGCTGCTCGGGCATCGCGGCCTGCTGGTGCACCACGTCGTCGTACAGGGCGCGGCCGGTGCGGCGCGCGGCACGCAGCCGGGCGCTGAGAACGGTGGAGGCGATGACCGCGCGGTCGTAGAGCAGCGGGACGCGCGGGATGTCCCACTCCCCCGGCTCCAGGGGGAGGCGGGGCGTGTCCGGGTCCCCGGGGCCGGCCGGGGGCTGGCCCGGATCGGGTTCGGCGTCCGGTGGGCGGCGGCGGGTGGGCGGGTAGGCCAGGGACCAGCGGGCGGTGTAGAAGCGGTAGGCCGGCATACGGCCGCGCAGCGTCTTCGGCTCGCTGATGTCCAGGCAGTGCGCGGCGATGGCGGCGTCCACGACTTCCTCGTCCAGGCCCGGCTCGCGGCGGCGGCCGCGCAGAACGAGAGCGAGGTGGCGGCGGGCTTCGGCGAGCAGGTGCCGGCGGTGGAAGAAGCCGTCCTTGTTCATCACGAACACCATCGCGGTGACGTCGACGGCCGCCAGGGCGACATCGACCACGGCGGCGACCCGGGCCCGGATCGCCGCCGCCGCGGCACGGGCGCGCTGCAGGAGGGAGTTGATGACGTCGACGGCCACCCCAGAAGTGGGGATCGCGCTCGTCTTCCACCACGCGCGCAGCTGCGCGAGCGGCCGGGTCTGCTGCTTCGGCGGGCGGGTCATCTTCGCCGCGATCCGGTTCAGCTTGGCGCGGGCCGGCTCGGACACCTCGGGCGCGAACTTCAGGTTGCCGTCGTCGTCGACGGCGGTGACGTACTCGTGCTCCAGCTCTGCCAAGCAGGCGGCTATCTGGTCGCCGCGCCGTGAGGTCCAGCGGATCAGCTCGTGCGGCACCCCACGGTCATGCCCGTTGATGCGGCCGGAAGTCCCAGAAAAGTCCCAGGGGGATCCCAGGCGAGTTGATCGAGTGTCCGGTCGCCGAGGGACGTGTCCGTCTCGCCGACCCCGATGACGACGAGGTCCCGTGGGCGGTACCGCCGCGTGGCCGCTGACTGCGATGGCCGAGAGGTGTCTGAGGAGCAGTCCGCCCGCTGAAAGCGAGCTCTGCGGGTCGTCTTCGAGCGGACGTTGACTGGACTCCAGTACCGCTCCTCCCACACCCCGGGCCGGTCCGGGTGCTCCACGTCGTAGCGGTGCAGCGTCATGGCGTCGCGCTTCCCGGTGGCAGCCACCCACCGCTGCGATGCCTGCAGCTTGCGCATACCGGTTACGGCGGGGTCCTTGGGGTCGTCGGGGAAGGCATCAAACAGGTAGCGGCCTACCACCTGGCCACGGGTACCCAAGCTGCTCAGACATGCCTCGTTGACGTCGATGTACACCAGGTTTGTGGTGAACAGGGCCACCGCGCTCGGCAGCGCCTGGAATATCGCCTCATAGTCGATCCCGGATGTGTCCACGACGCCACCTGCCCACGGCGCTATGTCGATCATGTGCTCCTTCGCGATAGGCACCAGCGGCGCTCCGGGCAGGTCGGCACTCCAGAGCACCGCAACCGCTAGGCGTGGGCGCGGACGAAAGCATCCCGAACCAGTACTTGACCGGCTCGTCCTTGCCCTCGGGCCATTGCGCGATCAGCCAGGTCAGGATCGGCCGCGGGCTTTGGACGGCGTCCCGCGAGCCGGATGCGCAGGAACATGAATCGGGAGGGCATCGCGGCTTCGGAGCCCTTGCGCCAGGTGACCGTCACCGCCTTCTTACGCCCGGCAGCCAGGACGTGTTCACGCAGGTTGACCGGGCGGGTGCGGTAGCGGGGCAGCGGACGCGGGCCGAGTCGCGCACACGAGCAACTGGGAAAGAGGCTTCGATCCCGGTGGATCAATGCATCCTTTTGCGTAATAGATGCCTGAATGTTCGATTTGACTATGCTTGCAGTTGGATACTGCACCGCCATCCGCGCGGTCGCGGAGACTCGAAAGGAAGCCCGGTCATGCCGAAGAACGAGAAGTCGTCCCAGCCCTCGCATGGCGAGGGACCAAGCCGTCACAAGGGTGCTCACCAGCATGGCTGGTCGTCGGATGTGGACGAGACCCATCAGGAGGCCAACGAAAGCGCACACCGGTCCTTCCATCCCGACGAGTACGCGCCGAAGCCCGGCCCCGGCAGGAAGATTTCCAAGGAGGAAACCGAGGAGGTCCCCGGCAACACAGTCAAGAGCACACATCGCCCGGGTCAGGAACGCGCCGGGAAATCCGGCGAGAGCGGTATGCACGACACCGGCCCCAGGGGCCGGTCCCAACGCCTCAGCGGCACCCGGGACGCCTCCGCATCCACGGGAGTCGACCCGCAGGAACCGCGCTCTGACTCCGACTGACCCCATCGATCCCAGACAACACTGTTCGTGCCCCGCCGAGAGTCGTACGTCGAAGCTCGCGACACCATCAAGTTCCGAAAGTGACACGCTGGTGCGGGGAGCCCGCAACCTGCTTCTCGCCGTGCCTGACGTCGCGGTCTGAGTTTCCTGCGCTTCTATGGACTTGGTGTGGTTGTACGCCGCAAATTCCCGGAGCACGTCGTGGTCGTTATCCTGGGGCTCATCATCCTGATCGCCGCGGTAGTCGTCGCCGTGGCTGGCGTTCTCACCAATTCTGGCAGGCACACCATCTCACCGACGGCTTCTCGGTATTCGGCTACGTGACCGGTTCCACCGGCACGCTATTCCTCTACGGCATCGCCGTCGGGGCGCTGGCCGTCTTGGGGCTGAGCCTGCGCATCGCGCTGTACGCCGCCCATCCCACCATTCCAGAACCTCGAGCCGGGACCTCGGACAGCCCGGCCGCCAGTCGGTCGCAGATCGCAACGACGCAATCGGTCACCGCCAGGCTGGCCGCGCGGAGACTGCACGTGCGCGGGGGAGTGACCGACCTTCCCGGCGTACATCCACGAGTTCAGCGACTGACGCACAACGTAAGGACGAGAGCGATGACCGCGGAACCCACACCTGAAGGCCCCGGACCCGTCCCCAGCCGGCCGGATCCGGTGCCGCACGACCCGCAACGTCCGTCCGAGCCAGGCCCCAGCGAACCTCAACCCCAGCCAGACCCGGAGCCACCTCCGGGCCCCGGAACCCGCCCGGTCCCCGAGCCGCCTGACTGACCGGGGCGCTACGGTCATTCTTTCCAGTGCTTCTTTCCCCGGAGACTCGTGAGCGTGACGTCCTACCGATTGCGGCCCCAGAGTGATCGGCGCAAGGTGAATACGTCAGGGCCTTTCCAGCGAAGGGCAGAGTCTTCATGGGTAAGGGAGAGGCGAAGGCGAAGAAGGTTTAGACAACTGAAGGAAACCGTCGGCGGGACGACAAGGGCCCGCAGGCAGAGGGACGCGGCGAGAAAAGACGATCAGGGCAGATGCCCGCGGCAAAGACTGCTGATGGAGACGGTCGGCCCCGGTCGCAGAGTGGGCCAGGTACCCGGACCGCATCCGGGCTTGTTGTGCGGCCGTCATGGCGCGCATCCGCTCGAGGTTGCCGGGTGCAGCTGAGGATGGTCGAGGTCAGGCGCGGCGGCTACCCGGCTTAAGGAGCCGTGATGTTGCTTCCGAGTGGTCACAGGCGCGTGGCTGCTACGACGCCGGCCGGGCTGTGACGGTCGCACGGACGCACGACCAGTTCCGCTGGCCGGCCGACGGCTGGAAGGACAAAGCAGAGCTGCCCCAGCCGGATTTGCCAGGTTCCCCAGTTCGTGCTGCCGGACGACATCGCGGATTCCATCCCGTGCGGTGACGACGTCGGCACCTTGTCGTGGCAGCCGCAGCGCGTCTCACCGAAGCGGGCTTCACGGAGATCGCCTTCGTCCAGGTCGTGGGTGACCATCAGTCAGCGGCCCTTTCTTGACTGGGAGGAAAGGAAAAGAGCCTGCTACCCGCCCTGCGATCTCTGAAAGACGGGCACGACAGTTGAAGTTCCTCAAGCCTCCGGGTGTCTACGCGCCGCAGGAAGACACAGTCATGCTGGTATCCGCTCTGCGGCGCGAACATCTGTCACCTGGAGCCGAGGTGCTCGACGTGGGTTCCGGCACCGGCGCAGCGGCGATCGCTGCCGCCCGCTTCGGTGTTGCCCGGGTAACCGCCATCGATATTTCGGCCGCGGCGGTGCTCACCACACGCCTTAACGCACTGCTGTCAGGGTACGCACGGGTGATCCGGACCAGCCGGGGCGACTTGACGGAGCCTGTAACCGGCCTGAGGTTCGACCTGGTGTTGGCGAACCTGCCGTACGTACCGTCCGCGAACGCCCGCGTACCGCGTCGCGGTATTGCTCGGGCCTGGGAGGCGGGGATCGACGGCCGGGCGGTGCTCGACCGGCTCTGTGCCAAGGTTCCCGCTCTGCTGCGCCCCGGAGGTGTGCTGCTCGCGGTCCACTCCGTGCTGAGCAACCCAGCGATGACCCTGGCGCGGCTGGCTGAAGCCGGACTGGGCGTGGCTGTGACCGACCGCCGGTTCGTTCCCTTCGGACCTGTCCTGCGAGAACGGGCCGGCTGGCTGGAGGCCCAGGGCTTGATCGAAGCCGGCCAGGAGGAAGAGGAACTGGTGGTGATCCGTGCAGAACGGCCGTACTGAACCAGAGACCGCACCTCGGGCAGCTGCACGCCGTGTCATGCAAGAACCGGGCGGGCCCATGCTCGTAGAGGGGCCTGTCGAAGTGGTCCAGGAGGACGGCACCATTGCTCGCTCGGACCGGCCTGTTGTCGCACTGTGTACCTGTCGGCGGAGCCTCATCTTCCCTTGGTGCGACACGAGCCACCGTGGCCGGAAGAGGCCGAAAGCCCCACCGCCGGCCTCAGAGCGGCGCACAGACTGAGGACTCGCCGCCCTGCCATGCGCCGAGCAACTGCTCCCCGAACCGGTCTTCCAACCATCCGGTGGCCGCGATGCCGAAGGCGACGTCCGGTGCCAGATCCGGCTCCTCCTGGAGCAGACCGGCGACGACCTCATGCCGTACGAGCTGCTCATGCACGGCGTCGGCCTCCACATGCTCCGTGTAGAAGTGGATGGCCGCAGGCCCGGCACCGGCCCGCTTCAATGCCTGAGCGAGGCGCCGCGACCCCGGTGGCGACGTGGTCTCCACCGAGGCGAAGTGACCGACCAGCGCACCACGGTGTGAGCGGTGGAGCCCAAAAAGTGACATGAGGTTGACGGTCGCGAGCATCTGCCGAGAGCCGGCGTCGAGGTAGCGCCCATACGAGGTGTCCAACTGGAGGTCCGCCATCAGATCGGCGAACAGCTTCGAGTGGACCTGTTCCGCCCGTCCCGCTCCGAATTCGTCGTACTCCACAGCAGCCATTCCTGCCTTGGCCCGGCCCGTCAGGCGCGGGATCACCCACACGTGCGGATCGGCCTCCTTGAGGTGATAAAGCGAGCGGTGGGCGGCATACTCGCGCAGATGCCACAGCTCGCCCTCGTCCCGCAGGAAGTACGACACGCCGTCGCCGTCCACCGGCTCCAGAACGAGTTCGTCCAGCGCGCTGCCGACGTCCTCGGCCACCGGCACGTCAGCGCGCAGAGCCGCCATGAACGCCCGCTCCAGCGCGGCGCGCACCCTGAGCAGTTCCGGATCCCACTCCCAGGCGCCGTCCACTCCGTCGAAGCCGCGGTAGTGCAACTCGTAGCAGAGGTACAGGGCGAGCTGCAGGTCGTCGCCGTACGGATCGGCATCCGCTACCAGGGACGTGTCCGGCAGGCTGCGCCGACCCGGTTCCCGGCCGAGCGCCTCGATCAGAGCGGCAGACACCTCACCCCGGGTCTCCGGGAGCCTCACGGTGTTTTCCTTCCTTGGCATTCGTCTCCATCGCCCTTGCGACGGGTCTTCCAGCTTCGCGTTCCACCTCGTCCACATCTGAATCAGGATCGCTCACAACCAGGATTTCCGCATCGAGTAGAGAGCGGAGCGCTTCGCCACGGCTTCGGACTCGGAGCAGCCCACAACGGGGGACTCTGACAGGCGTGTGACTTCCCATACCCCTCGGCGTTGAGAGAAACGGGCGGCCAGTGGTTACGGAGACGCTCGCCGGCCACATTCGTTTCAGCGGCCCGTTGCATATCCGGTCCACCCGGGCATACATGAAGTGAGCGCAGACAAACTCATACACCGAGCGCGCACTGTCCCGCCGCCAGCTGCATGCATCGATTGCCGCTCCGCTGGACGCAGGCCCGCCCTTGTTCGGAGTGTGGCAGCGAGTCAGTGCTGCATGTCTTTCCTTCAGTGCCTGAAGGTGTCCTTGCCCTTCTCCACTGCCTGCTTCACTTTGCCCTTCATCTTTTGGGCCCTCCCCTTTCCCTCCAGGCTTTCGTTACCCACGGCCCGCCCGACCGTTTCCTTTGTTTTCCCCTCTGCGATTTTGCCTATGTTCTTGGACTTTTTTCCGATACCCATGTCGTTCTCCCTGGTGTCATTCGGGTGGTGGCAGTAGAGTTCCGAGAGGTCCGAGATTCAAGTTGAGATCTTGCATGGAAAGGTCGTATCGAGAGCAGAGTTCAATCATACGACTGTGCAGAATCATCAAAGTTGCTCCGAGGCGTTCCTCCTGTTCCTCGGTGAGGTCTCCTGCGTCGACCCGCTGAAGGGCCTGGCGTTCCATGAGCTGTCGTAGTAGCTCGACGAGTGTGAGTACGAGTTTGATCAGGTCCCGTTCCACTGTGTCCGGGTCGGTAGTGATCCGGTGGGCGGGCCTTCGCGCCTCCGCACCGCCCCGGGGCAGGATGTCCTGCGGCACCGCGGGCAGCATGCGGAAGGCGCGGGCGGCGGCATCGGCGATCTCGTCGAGGCGGCTTCCGGGCGGACGGTCCTCACCTGTCATGGTCGTCTCCTGTGGGTGCTGAGATGGCATGCCAGGGGGACGGATTCTGTTCGCTGATGGAGACGATCAGCGCGCGCAGCGATATGCGTACGAGGTCGATATCGGCGATGGAGAGCACGACGTCACCGGTCAGGACCACCCCTCCGCTGAGCAACCGGTCCAGCAGGTCGATCAGTGCGATCTGCCGTTGCGGCAGCGGCTCCTCCGGCGTGGCCTCCGGCCTGCTCGCCGCCCTCACGGCGTGGTCCCCTTCAGCGGTTCTGCTTCGGCGAGGGCGGCGAAGGAGTACGGGGCCCACGGCCCGGTGACTTCGACGCGTACCCCGGGTAGTCCTTCCGCGGCCTGCATGACATCGGCGCGGAAGTCTTCGGCCTGTTGCAGCGGCACAAGGTAGGCGTCGTTGATGACGTTCTCTCCCGGCCCGCGGGCGAGTTCGCCTTGCTGCGGCCGGTGCTGGACGCGATCAACCGCATAAGCGCGGGCGGCGGCCTCGACCCGCTCGGCTGCCTGTTCGGCGCCCCGATAGGCGTCTTCGCGGGCGTGTCGCTGTGCTCTGCGCTGGCTGAGGTAGGCCCGCCCGGGGCTCAGACCCGCATCTGTGGGTGGGCTTGCTGGCCTCTCGGTCTCAGCGGCCGCTTCGACATAGATCTTGACGCCCCACTCCACCTGCGCTGCCAGGTCGGTCAGTCTGCTGGCAAACGCCTCGTGGCGGACCCGGAGCATGAGTCGCACCCGCTCGTCGTCGAGGTATACCGTCGCCAGACGCAGTGGCAGGACGGCGGTGCGGGCGGCCAAGGCCTGAATCACCCGGTGATGGGCGCGGGCGACTGACTCCAGCCAGTCCAAGTCCTCAAGATGCGCTCGCAGCGCGGCTTCTTGGAAGTCTCGCTCGGGTACCGGGCTCACGACGACCACATCGTCGCTGTGTTCTACACGCACTAGATGCACCGGCGCCTCCGCCACTCCAGGGAGCCCGGACAGAGCTTCTTCCAGCGATCCGTCGGCGTCCCGTGCTACGGCGTAGGCATAGGAGACCGTGGCGGTCATGGCTCGTCCCGCCTCTCGCTGCGGGGGATGGGCTCTGCTCGTTTGGTGTGTGAGGTGTGTGAGGTGCGCCGGGGAGTCGCAGCGCGGCTCTCCTCGTCCTTGACCCGTGGCAGCTCGCGGTCCTGGCGCAGCGCCGTGATTTCAGCCTGCAGCCGTTTGTTCTCCTCGGCGAGTGAGCGGTAGCCGTCGTTGGCGCGTGACGACAGTGAGGGATCGTGCTCCCACCAGTCAATGCCCATTTCCTTCGCTTTGTCCACCGAAGCGATCAGCAGGCGCAGCTTGATGGTAAGTAGTTCGATGTCCAGGAGGTTGATCTGGATATCGCCTGCGATGACGATGCCCTTGTCCAGTACGCGCTCCAGGATGTCGGCGAGATTGGCCGAGGAGCCCTGGCCATACGGGGCGGACCTGGACGGGAGGTCGCCCAGCCTCCTGGCGACGGGTTCGGTCACGGCCGCTGCACCTCAATTCCCTGGTGTCCCGGAGCTTCGACGGGAGCGCGTGGAAATGCGCCCGTTCCACCGGCTGCCGCGATCAGGTATCGACGCCCTGGGCATGGGCCCTGATTTCGTCCAGCCGGTCCAGCAACTCGTCCTCGCGCCGGTCGAAGGTTTCCTCGTCGATGTCTCCCGCCACGAGCGCTCGCTCAAGTGCGGCGAGTTCCCGTTCGACGGGTGCCGGGTCGTAGTACTCGTTCTCCGCGGCCTCGACGACGCGCTCCATGACCCAGGCCACGCCGCGCACCGGCGCCAGCGGAAGAGTCGCGAGTTGAGTCAGCAGTCCCATGAGGGCTCCTTAGACGAAGCTGTAGGCGGGCAGCGGGCCGACCAGTCGCAGGTCGAAGTCCTCGCCCAGTTCCTTGGCGACATCCTGTTCCGCGCCGAGGAAGCTCTTCTCGTTGTCCCGCTCCACAAGGAAGGACACATTCAAGAAGTCGTTCCCGGTCGGCTGCGACGAGCGTTCTTCCCGCGCGAATCCGCGCAGCGCATCGAGCACTCCGACGGCGAGCCGATCCTGCCGCGCTTGCACTTCCTGGGAGACCAGCTCCCCGAGGGCGAGCGGCAGTTCCGGGCTGCTGCGGCCGCTTCTGATCTCCTCGTTGAGCTCGCGCGCCTCGTCGGACTCCTGAAGGATTTGGCGCAACAGCGCATCCTCGTCCTGGGCGGCCTTCAGGTGGTATTCCATGCAGCCCTCCAGCGCCCGCAAGCGTTCGCTGAAATTATCCGTACCGTCCTCCAGGACCGCTCGTACAGCGTCGTCGTCCGTGGTGGTGAAGCCGAACTGCAGCGGCAAAACGGTGCCGTCGGCCATCAGCTGTTCCTGGACGGACTGGTGTGCGCTGAGGTCTCGGCGTTTGGGACGCAGCTCCTCGGGCGCGTCGCTGACGACCGCGGACAGTGTTTCGGTGCGCACCGTGCGTAGGGTCGCAGGCGGGTCCCCCACCCCGTGGAGGCCGTCCAAGCGCTGCGGGTGGGTGGCCCTGACAATGGAATACACGTATACGGCCATGGTTCACTCCTCGCGGCGTCGGGCGGCAGGCCGACGCCGCGGCCGCTCCCGCCTCTCCTCGGGCTCCTTGCGCCTCTTTTCTGGCTGCTCGGCCTCGTCGTCGTCACGTCCCCCTTTCAGAGCATCGGTCAGCACGTCAGCGGCCCCGCTCAGCGCACCCTTGGCTTTGCCATGTGCTCCACCCTCGGTTACCTCGCCGACCAGGTCGGTCAGCTGAGACGGAGCCTTGCGGCCCTCCTCCAGATCGAGGCGGTTGCAGGCCTCCGCGAAACGCAGGTAGGTATCCACGCTCGCCACGACGATGCGGGCATCGATCTTGAGGATCTCGATGCCCACCAAGGACACACGTACAAAAACATCGATCACCAGGCCGCGGTCCAGAATCAGCTCGAGGATGTCGTAAAGATTCCCCGACCCTCCTCCGCCGGCCCTGGAAATGGTTCCTCCGCCCTGCGGCACCATAGTCATGGTGCCTCCTTTCAGCAGCTCACCCGTGGCTCCGGACGAGGCCGTTTCCGTTCGACCGGCGAGCGGTGCAGCAGTGGTATTCCGGCCCTAGCCACGCGGGTCGATCTGGGCTCGGGTGTAGCGGCGGGTGCGCTCGTACGCCAGCAGTTCGCCTTCCTCGTCCAGCGTCACCCGGTAACTCGCCATCACGCTGGTAGTAGCGGGGATACGCTCCAGCTCCAAAACTTCCACGTCCGCCTGCCAGCCGCTCTCCGTCGGCTTCACCGCCGAGACGGACTCGGGTGCTCGCCCCAAAAGCTCCTGGAGCTGCTCAGCCGCATACCGCATGGCCCGCGGGGCCGAAACCCTACGGGCCGCACGCTTCGTTTCGCTCGTGCGGCTGCTGGCCCGTCCGGTGCCGGTTTTCCTGGCGGTCTTCTTGACGGGCTTCTTGCTGGACGGACGCCGGACGCGCCCTGTCTCGTCCTCTTCGCCTACGGCCATGTTCCCGCTCCGGAATCGGAGACGACATGATGCCCGCGTCACCTTCACAAGACGCCGTTCCATGATATACGGCCAGGGCTGACGGCATCTCGGAGCTCGCACATTGCTTCAGCGCCGGGCACAGCCTCCTAACCGCGCGCCGTAGCCCCCACTGGCTGCATAGCGCCATCGCTGCCGCATGAGAAACGCTGTGAGTGGTGGGGTGGTGGGGTGGTGGGCACGCTATCCCTCAAGGAAGGAATCGCTTCCACTGAGGCCCTGGGCGCGAGACTCCTACCAGCTCAAAGACCGCGACATCGGCCGCACACCGAGCGCGGCAACCGGCTGAACAACTGCAGACGGGGCCAAAAGTCCCCGACCCCAAGGGGTCCAGGTTCAGAGACCGCCGACATCCCTGAGCAGTTGCCCTTGCGGTGTGCAGGGATCACAGTAAAAAAACAGAGGGCATGTGCGAGATCGGAGCACATCGTGATAATTCTCGGAATTATTTTGCTTGTCGTCGGGTTCGTGACCGGGATCTCCATACTGTGGACAATCGGGATTGTTCTCGCGGTCATCGGGGTTGTCTTGTGGATCTTGGGGTCGCTGGGGCACGCGGTCGCTGGTCGAAGGCATTACTGGTAGCCCGGCGGAGTCTCGCCACTCAGCGAGTTGTGGAGGTGTTTTCTGGCCTTCGGTTGGAGGCCGCCGCAGTTTTCAGGTACTGCCGACCCCGAAACACTTCGAGCAGGCCTCCGAACTGGCCACCGAAGCATATTGATCCCCGAAACGCTTTGGGTTCTGGGTCGTTGGTGGTGTGTGAGCGATCTGGTGGGGGACGCGCGGCACCTGTCGCCGTCGGCGCAGGAGGCCCTGCGGTTGCGGGCGGTGGCCGCGTTGGTGGCAGCACCGAGCCCGGAACCAAGCCGAACTTGCCACCGAAACAAGCCGGTTCTTCCGCAGACGCCAGCGACAGCCACACATCGTCCGGGGCTACTTCGGCGGTCCCACTGTCCGCTACGTCCTGGACGAGAACCCATTGAGTTTCTGATCAATAGGGGGTGTCCGATGGGTTTGCCGTGGGGATTCTCAGGCGTCCTGCGGGTACCAGCGCAGTTCCACGGTGTTGCCGTCCGGGTCCTGCACATAGAGGGAGGCCGCGGTGCCCTGGGCGCCGAAGCGCTCGCCAGGACCGTCCAGCACCGTGAAGACGTCGGAATCGATGACCTGCTGCCAGTCGAGCGGCTCGACCACCAGGCAGATGTGGTCGACGTTGGAGCCCTGCGGCTGCTCGTCGGGCGCCTCGACGAGGTCGATGATGGTGGTGGGGCTCACCCGCACGGACGGGAAGGAGACCTTGCCGGCCCGCCACTCCTCCACCCGCACCGGTTGCAGCCCCAGCGGGCCGGTGTAGAAGGCGAGCGAGCGCTCGATGTCGGCGACGTTCAGGACGAGGTGGTCGAAGGCAATCACGCGCATGGATGTCTCCGCAGGGTGGGGTCGGCCGGGGTACCGGTGGTGGTACGACGGGGCCGGCGGTTCCGGGCCTTGCCGGTCCGGGGCGGTGGCTGTTCGCTGACTGCCGTGGCCAGCCCTTGACTTCAGCATCGCCGAACAGGCATCCATTGGTCCAACGCATGTTTGTCATCCGATCCATCGTGGTTCACGATGGTTCAATGGGGATCTCCAGCAGATGCGCTACGTTCTCGCGGTAGCGGAGACCACGAGCTTCACCCGCGCCGCCGAGCGGTGCCACGTCGCCCAGTCCGCGCTCCGCCACCAAGTGGCCTGGCTGGAGAAGGAACTGCGTGCCCGGCTGTTCGAGCGGACCAGCCGCTGGGTGCGGCTGAGCGGGCCGGGGCGGAGGTGGCGGCGGCCACTGGCGAGATACGAGGCAATCTGACCGTCGGATCGATTCGCACTGCTGCGCGGACATACGTACGTGCACGTTGCTTGTGGACCTCGAAGCCCCCGGCGACCGATCGATGTGCTGCCCGGCAGGGAATCCGCGCCAGAGCCCGCTGGCTCGCCGACCATCCTGAGGTGGAGGTCATCTGCCAGGACCGTGGTTCCACCTACGCCGAGGCCGCATGCGCGGCGGCACCGCAGGCCGTCCAGGTCGCGGACGCCTGGCACCTGTGGAACAGCCTCGGACAGTAACTGTGGAGAAGACCGTACGTGCGAGGACACTGCAAATGCGTTCGGTCCGCGTTCGCCGATACGGGCCCGCCTCTTCCGAAGCGGAGCCACGTTTGGCCCCGGACGGAACCAACGACGTCAACGGCCGTCCGCGCCGCATCATCGCCGGTATCCGCGAACGGCGCCAGGCCGTGCACGAACTCCTTTCCCATGGATGCCCATTGCGTGGAATCAGCCGCGATTTGCAGCTCGACTACTACACGATCCGACGCCATGCCAGAACTCCAGATGTCGACGATCTGCTGGTCAAGGTCACCTCCCGCCGGACGCTGCTGGACGACTTCAAGCCGAACATCTACAAGCGGTTCGCTGAGGGCTGTCACAACGCCGGCCAGCCAGATCTTCCGTGAAGTCCGCGACCAGGGTTTTCGAGGTGATCCGCCCCCGCTGCACCGGACGATGCGCAAGCCGCGCAAAGTCCTGCGGTGGATCACGACCCATCTGGACAGACTGCGGCCCGACATTGGTGGTCTACGGCCCCGAAACGGGGTAGACCCCTGCCTGAAGCCGACGTCAGTCATGGCGTCACCTCTGTCGCCTTTGCTTCCTGGAGGGTGTTACGTCCTCTTCCTCTCCTTCCTCCTCTTCTTCCTCGTATTCGCCTTCTTCTTCGTCTTCAGGCTCGTCCTCGTCCTCGTCCTCGTCCTCGTCCTCGTCCTCGTAGTCTTCGTCCTCGGGCTCGTCGTCCTCAGGCTCCTCCTCGTATTCCTCGTCCTCGGACTCCTCGCCTTGTGCGTCCTCCTGCTCGGCGGCCTCTTCTTCTTCCATGGCGTCTTCGTGGGACACGACGACTTCACCGTCCCGGATTTCACCGCGCCAGCCCTCGGGCTCTTCCTGGGCGAGGGAGACGTATCGCTGAAAGTGCTTGAAGTCGAGTCGCATGCGGCGCCCTTGGGCGCGCCACAGGTTGCCCGTCTTCTCGAAGAACCCGGACGGGTAGTACTCCACGACCAGGACGATTCGAGTCAGGCTGGGTGCCAGCTCATGGAAGCTGACCGCACCACGGGTAGTTCCCTTGGCTCCCTCGGACGTCCAAACGATGCGGTCGTCGGGAATCTGTTCCTGGACAGTCGCTTTGAAGCTGCGCGAGGAAGGGCCGACTTTGACCTTCCAGTCACTGGACATCTCATCGCTCTTCGAGACGTCGCGAACACCCTTCGCGAAGCTGCTGAATTGGTCGTACTGCGTCCAGTGGTCGTACGCGACACGCAGGGGCACTCCCACATCGAGCACCTCGATGATGTTCATGACCTTGCCGCCGCTCGACTTGCGTTTCCCCTTTCCGCCGCCGAACGCTTCCTTGACCGTCCCCACGACTTTGTCCTTGACGCCCTTGGCTTTCTCCCCGACGAATGCCTTCAGCGGGGAGTCGCCCTGGAGAATACGGGAGCCGATCGCGGGAAGCGATCCACTCTCGGCCACATCAGTGAGCTGCCCAGTGACATCGGCCAGTTTGTCGCCCGCCTTCTCGGCGAGCCTCTCCACCTGTGCACTGAGGAAGTTGGACGCCTCTTCGCGAAGCCGGTCCGCACCCGACATTTGTGCCGTGGGCTGGTCTGTTTCCGTCCTTGTCATGACTGGCTACCTCCGACGATCGGCGCGCTTGGACGCTGCTCGCTTCGACGACGTCGTCTTCCGGGCGGCGGACTTCTTGGCCGGAGCAGTTTTCTTCGCAGCCGTCTTCTTTGGCGGGGCCGTCTTCCGGGCGGCGGACTTCTTGGCCGGAGCAGTTTTCTTCGCAGCCGTCTTCTTTGGCGGAGCCGCCTTCCGGGCGGCAGACTTCTTGGCCGTCCGAGGCTTCTCTCCTTGGGCGGGAGCGGCCTTCTTGCGTTCCGCGCTCCCTCTAGGCTGGGCGCGACTGCGGCGCCGCCTCGGCTGCCTCTCTTCCGGCTCTTCCTCTTCCTCTTCCTCGTATTCCTCTTCCGGTAGTTCCTCCTCTTCCTCCTCCTCTTCCTCCTCTTCCTCAGCCTGGCCCTCTTCGTACTCGGCCTCAGGCTCTTCCTCTTCCGGTTCCTCCTCTTCCTCGTACTCCGCGCCTCCCTCTTCCGGCTCGTACTCTTCTTCCTCCCCCTCTTCCTCCCCCTCATCTTGCTTCTCACCGAGCCGCGCCGTGCGGTCGCTGATGGCGTCAGCCAGCGAACTCATGCCCCGATCGGCGGCGGCAGCCACTGCCTTACGGCCTGCGTCGAAGACTTCCCCTTTCAGCTGCTCCTGCAGCTCGGCGAACTGGGGAATCTCTCCGAGTCTGCGCATCCCTTCGGCGGCAAGCTGGCGGGGTTCAAGGCCGAATCGTCTCCCCGCCAGATACGTCGCAATTGTCAGCGCCAGCCGGCCCTTCTTCGTCCGGCCCAGCACATAGCCGCCCACTACTGCGGCCGCGAGGGTCACCTTGGCTGTGTCATCCATAAGTGCGTCACCTTCGATCGTTCGGTGCGGGGCCGACCTGTGCAGCATGCAGCCGGTCGAGCAGCCTTTCCTCTTCCCGGTTCGAACTCCTCCGTGCTGATATCTCCGTCTTCAAGCTCCCGGTTTAGTACAGCCAGCTGGGCACGGAGCACTCCTGGGTCGTGCAGCTCGCGCTCGGCAGCGTCGTTGAGCTTCTCCGCCACCCAGATCACTCCGCGGACCGGTGCGTTGGGGAGCGTGATCAGTCCCATGTCAGACTCCGGCGGCCTGCACGTGAGTGCCTGCAGCGGCGACGAAGTTGCAACAGGGCAGCGGGCCCGCAAGACGCAGCTCGACGTGTTCGCGGTCTGCGCTTCCGAATCGCTCCGCCGCGCTTCGGAAGTCGTCGTTTGCGCCACGCGGCTGGCGTCGAAGCTTTCCCGCCGCGCGGCCGACGTTCTTCTGCCATGCATCCAAGTCTGATCGGTATCGAGCGCCTCGCACCTTGAGGAGCTGTCGGGCGCACCAGCCGGGGTGGGCGACTGCTTTGGTGATCGATGTTTTGGCGGTGTAGCGGACGACGGTGCACGAGCCCATCCTTTGCATGGCTGCGGGGTCCAGGTGCCGGTCGTACGGTCAGGCTGCCGGCCGGGTGCACGAAGGGCTGTTCCACGGCTGTGGTCGTGGCGTGTGCGAGTCCACGTCGGGCAAGGGCGAGACAGACGCTCCGTGTAACTGCGGCGCGCGGCGTTGCAGCCAGGAGCACCACTCTCGTCGCCACCTGACGGTCGAGCGCTCCACCCGCTATCTGATGCTCGTACATCTGCCGCGCGGCCACAGTGTCCTGGCCACCCGTAACGCTCTCGCCGCGACGGTCCAATCCCTTCCGCCGCACCTGTGGCTTTCCCTGACCTGGGACCAGAGAGTGGAGGTGGTGGCCGCCGAACTCAACAGCCGACCACGAAAGACGCTCGGGGAAGCCCCAGCCGAGCGTCTCGCTAAAGCTACTGGAATCAGTCAGCTGACCAGCAGTGTTGAGACGACCCCTCAAATCCGCCGGCCACCGGGCATCGGTGGGAAGACGAACTGTTAAGGCTGGTCCTCCCGTCCTGTCGCTCACCCCGTGTCCTGGGGCATTCCCTCGACGACTTCCGCCAGTCGCCGCAGCATGCTGCGGTGCCGGATCTGCGCAAAGGCGTCGAGAACTGTGTTGTGGAGACTCCCTCCCAGTCCGCGCAGCGGATGCTCGTCGAGAATGACCAGGGTCTTGTCGCCCCACGGCCGGATGTCGAAGGCGATCCGTGCCGTACCCAACGGCCCTCCGTGCGCTTCGAGTTCCAGCGCGCGCGGCGCGTCGAGGCGACGGACCGTCGTGCGTCCGTGGAACTGCTTCGGCCCCACACGCACCGTGTATTTGATCGACGATCCGACTTCCGGCCAACGCCCGTCACCCGGGCCGGAGTCGAAGGTCCCCACCACCCAGTCCGTGTAACGGCTCTCGTCCTCCAGAACCGCCCAGAGTATGGACGGTTCCCTTGCGATGAGCTGATGACGTACAGCCATGTGTGCTCCCATCCGGGACGCTGAATTCCCGACCCTGGTAGCGATCTGCGGGCCGGGCACCAACATCCGCATCGAGCATGCGGCACCCGAGCACACCGAGATCACAGCCGCCGCTGGACATCACATTGGCCGCACGGGGGGCCGGAACAAGCAGCCCTACCAGTAATGCCGTCGGCCGCCCACCGCATGCCCGACGGCACCCAGGATCCAAAGAACGATGCCGATCGCGACGAGCACGATACCGATGGTCCACAGGATCGATATGCCGGCCACCAGACCGATGACCAGCAGAATGACGCCGAGGATGATCATGGCGTCCTCCGTTCTCCCAGGTCTTTTCAGTATGCGCCTCACACATACACACGGCGATGCAGACCGCGCGAGGCGATCGTCCACCAGACCAGGGAAACCATGCCGCGAGGGCAGGCGCATCCTGTGCTTCCGCCTGGCTGTCATCGCCAGTGCGCTCGGCACCAGAGGCGCCGTAATGCAACTCATCAGCTTCCGACAACCGTCCTGAAAAGCGCAGTTCGAATCTAGGGGGCATGGCCCCGTCTGCACGAGGCTCCATGGCGGCACCTCCCACAACGGGACCCGCTCCAAGACGGCACGGACCGACGTCGGCCCAATGGAGATCACCGTGCCCAGGGACCGTGAAGGCGCGTTCGAGCCGAAGATCATACGCCAGCGGCAGAAGCCTCTGCCGGGGGGGCAAGGTCCGCGGTCACTTCCCCAACGAAGGCCGCACTGAAGCGCGTCAACATGGAGATCACGTCCCTGGACTTCACCGGCAAGGGTCCAAGCCGCTGGACCATGTGTTGGAGGACCGCACTGAACGCCTTCGACATCACCTTCGACGGCCGTCTCTCAGCAGTCCGCCAGAAACCTCAACAACGTGAGCTACACCGGTCGTTTGGCAGACCCGCATGAGGGCCTTGTGCTGGTCGGTGGAGATGTCGCAATCCACACCGAACTCAGAAGGCCCTCACCTGTTCAAGATCACCACACCGGCGATAACCGTCACCAACCTTCGTGGACAGATCACCTAGGCGACGCGGCGGGCGCGGTGGCGGACTTCCCGGAGTCGGACCTCCGACGAGAGGCGGTCCAGGCCTGCCGAGTCCCGTGCGTGTGCGAGCGTTTCCCGGCTCAGTTGCTCCAGAGTTCGCGCCGGTTCCGCGTGAGGCTTGAGCAACAGCCGTACTCGTGCGGCCGGAGCAGTACGCCGACCCGTCAGCCGCACATGAGCCCGCGAGATCCCGTCCAGGACCTGCGCCTCTTCCTCGAGTGCGTCCTCCAGCGCGCGGCCGTTGAGCCGGGCCGTGGAGTCGTCTTCGCTCTCGATGAGGACCTGGCCCAGCCGGTGTCTGCGCAGTTGCGCCAGAAGCCACCACAGCAGCAGCGCGAGAAGCACGGCGAGCACCGCAATGACGGCCGGCCACCACCAGTCCTCTTCCCGCCACCGGGTGCGTCCCTCGGTGCCCAGCACGACATCGTTCGGACCTCGGAAGGGCCACCAGCCCGGCACGTCGAACCCCCAGTGGCGCTGCAGATCCAGTCCGCCCAGCAGCACGCCGCCACCCAGGGCGAACAGTCCAAGGCCGAGTAGCCCCAGCAGCACCCGGTTTACCGCCTTGAGCATGGGACACTTCACCCCTTCTTCGGGCGCCGGACGCGCACGTCGAGCGTGGGCTGTTGGGCGAGTCCCAAGTTCGTTGCGGCTTCGCTCAGCGCGGCGTCCAGATCCGCGTGGACCTCGTTGAGATCGCGGAAATGGGCCTGTGCCCGGGCTTTGACCTTCCGGCGGCCGACATCGACCCGTGCCGATTGCACACCGGACACCCGTACGGCTCGGTCGCGCAGAATCAGGGCGGCTGCGTGGCGGTCGAGCCCGGCGCGGACCTCCCCTGTTCTGGGGATTCCGGTGGGCTGCCGCATGGGTAGCAGTCCGCGCAGTCCCGGCGTCACCGCCAGCAGGAGAAGCCACAGGCCAAGGGCCATCGCTACTGCGGCCCCGACGGTCATCCAGATGTCATGCAGTGGTCGTGTGGCCAGTTCCTCGGCGAGCCGCCGTCGCCAGCTCATCCCGGGCCGGTCTGCCCGCACCGAGACCACGTCGTACAGGAGCAGCCCAATGGCTGCGACGGACAGCAGCGCCACAATGGCTGCGGGGATCCGCCGTGCGGACCAGAAGCGGCGCGCCGGCCGGCCCGCTCTACGGACCGCTGCCGTCGTGCCCTTGCCTGGGGGATTGCCCGCGGACGTAGTTGCCTGTCCCGCACCGGGGGGAATGTCGCCATCGCCGGTCGGCTGTCGCCAGGTGTTCGCGCTCATCTCACTCTCTCCCGGTCTGTATGCCGCGAGTGCACCGAGTGCAGCCTCTCGACCGACACCGCGAGTTCGGACACGTCCATGCCGGCCCATGTCCTGAGCCGTTCGATGACCTCGCGGCGCACCGCAGCGCACTGAGCCCCGATGTCGGACGGATAGCCCAGCTCCACGGCGATGTGCATCCGTACTTCGCCGAGCACGGCCGGACGGCTATTGGCAGGATCGCCGTCCCGTCCTGCGGCGTTCTCGTTCCGCTCCGGTGCCCGCCGCACAGACGTCGTCACGCGTGGTGTCCGGCGGCCGGGCGGTACGTGGCCGGCCGACTCGGTGAACCGGCTCAGCGCCTCGCGGGCCACGTGGGAAGCAATTTTCGCAACGACACGGTCGGAGACGGTGGTCGCACCCCGCTCCCCGCGAGGAATGCCCGGACGACGATCGACGTCACTGGTCACTGCCGCCAGTCTCCCTATGCCTGTCGCCGGTCATCGCGCATCCGCTGGTGGTCGTCACGGCGGCGGATGAAGTCACCCGGTTCGAGATCACCTTCCATCAAGCGCCCGGCGACAAGTCCGACGGCGCCCAGTATCAGCACGAGCAGGAAGGCCCAGAAGCCACCGAAGTATCCGGCGAAGCCCAGTGCCATTCCGGCAATCAAGCCGACCACAGCCTTGCTCATCACGCGCTCCTTCGCTCAAGCGGGCTGCTCCCCCTTGGCTATTGGACCCGCTGCCGCTGTTCCTCTTCGTCCTCCTCGTCGGGCAGCTTCACATCGCTGACCGCGATATCGACTTCCACCACTTCCAGGCCCGCCATCCGCTCCACTGCGGAGATCACGCTCTCGCGTACGTCACTGGCCACGTCCGTGATGGAGACGCCGTAGTCGACGACGATCTCCAGATCGATGGCCGCCTGCACCTCTCCCACCTCGACACTGACCCCGCGCGTGACGGATTTGCCACTACCGGCGCCGGGCATCCGCTCCCGCATGGATCCCATCGAGCGCGCGAATCCACTGCCCAGGGCATGGACGCCGGGCACATCGCGTGCTGCCATTCCGGCGATCTTCTCTACCACCACGTCGGCGATGGTCGTCCGACCGCGAGAGCCGGGCGCACCGCCGTGCTTTCCGCCGGTGTTCTCAGTCATCGGGCTGTTCCTCCCTGAAGGAGATCACCTAGCACTCTTTGATCAGATTATATTCGTTTTAGTGGGTTTTATCAGATGTGCGGACCATGAGACGGGGTGGTCCAACGAGTGGTACGAAGTGCCCCTGCCCAGAGCCCCTGCCCAGAGCCCCTGCGGAGTCGGGGCGCAGTGTGGGAGGGGGAGAACCGCGGCAATGGAAGAGGGTGAGAGGCCGGTGAAAACTGAGGCGTGGATGGAGGCAGTACGGCGCCAACTCGGCCTGGGTCGGCTGCTCCCGCTCGGAGGGCCTGACGACGGGACGTGGATCACCGAGCAAGCGGCCGTCCGGGCCCTCGGGCGCACGGCCGCTGAGATTCCTGGCGTTTGGCTGGAGAGCCTACGCATCGGACCGGCATCGCTCGGGCCCGTGTCCGAGCCGTCCGTCCGTCCGCCGGCCAGCGCGCTACCGCCTGGCCCGCTCAGGATCGAGGCCGCGTTCACCGCATTCATGGGGCAGCCACTGCCCCGCACCGCGGAGCAGTTGAGGAGCACATTGCTCAACGTGGCCGCTGAACGGCTCGGCCTGGCCACCGTGGCAGTTGACCTGCGCGTCACGGATCTCCATGAGGGCCCGGAGAGAGACGTCAGGCCGCAGACCGCAGAGAACGCCATGGGGCCCCCGCCGGAGGCTGCAGCCGCGCGAAGCTCGCTCCCAACGACCGGAACAGGACCCATGCGGGGCCCCATCGGGAAGCTGGCCGACGTCGCAGCGGCTGTTCCGGGCGTGGCCCGCCTCACCCCCGTGCTGGGAAGCCGCCCGGTCAAAGTAGAGCAACATGACCATCCACCAGGCCGGCACATCGAGGTCCAGCTTGCGGTCGCCCCCGGATATCAACCACTGGAAGTCGCCCGCGCCGTCCGGGCGGCGGTAGCCGACGCAGCCACCAGTGACACCTCGGGCCCGGTGACCGCCGCCGTCCTCATCACAGAAACCGCAGCCTAACTGTATTGATCACGAGCGTTGTTGAAACTGAGGCCAGCCGCATCTCCTTCCGCCTGGGCCGGCCGGAGCATCCGCTCGAAGGTGCCGTCCTTGGCTCAGCGGTGGAAACGGTGTTCAGTGCGGCCCACGGGCCGTATCGCTGGCACGTGCCGCCAGGGTGCCCCTGTAGCTGCCGGTGTCGACCTCGGTGAGGACATCGAGCTTGACGAGGCGTTTCAGCTTGGCGCGGGTGCCTTCGATGTTGTTCGGCAGCAGTTCGTGGTCAAGGGCTTCGCAGACGTCACGGGCTCGTAGGGGGCCGGTGGCCTCGTTGAAGACGGCGAGGATGTGGGGATAGTCCGGGTGCTCGGGCAGGTCGGGCGAGACCGGGTGGGCGGGGAGCCGTTCGGTGAAGGCGGTGACGGTCTTCCGGTGATCGCCAGGTGTTCGAGCTGGGTCTCGGCCGCCCGCAGCTGGTTCTGTAGTTCCGTGATCTGGGCGCGGAGGTCGTCGGCCAGGGCGCGGGCGGCCTCTTCCTGGATGTCGAGCGCGTCGAGCAGGGGCTGGATGTTCATGCGGGCACGGCCTGCGGGTCGCGCCAGGTGGGGGTGGTCGTGCTGGTGAGCCGGCGGGTCATGGTGTGGGTCATCGCCCAGTAGACGCGGGAGACGGAGGAGGCCGGGTGGTGTTCGTAGTCGCGGACCAGGCGCCGGTGCAGTATCAGGATCCCGTAGGTCTGCTCGACCCTCCATCGCTTCGGCTGCGGGACGAACCCCTTGTCCTGCGGGTTGCGTTCGACAATCTCGACGTCGATGCCGATGCGGGTGCCGTGAACGGCGACCTGGTCCAGCAGGGCGATGCCCGCGGCGTTGTCGTGAGTGCTGGCGGCGAGGACGATGACGGCGATGACCAGGCCCAGAACGTCCACGGCCAGTGCCCGCTTGCGGCCGGGCACCCGTTTCGCCGGGTCCCGGCCGGTCGTGGAGGCGGGAACAGTGGCAGCCGCGTGGACACTCTGTGTGTCCAGCACCACCAGGGTCGGGTCCTCTAATCGGCGGGCCTTCTCACGGACCTGGCAGCGCAGAAGTTCATGGATGACCTGATCGGTCCCGTCGTCGCGCCACGCGGCGAAGTAGTAGTACGTAGCGCTCTTCGGCGGCAGGTCGTGCGGGAGGTAGGCCCACTGGCAGCCGGTCCGGCCCTGATAGAGGATCGCGTTCACGATCTCCCGCATCGCGTAGGCGCCCTGGTGGCCGCTCACCGAACGGTGCCGGTCCTTCCATGCCGTGATCACCGGATCGATCAACGACCACTGCACGTCCGACAAGTCGCTCGGGTACGGCTTGCGTTCACTCACCCCGCCACACCAGCAGACCACCGGCCGCAGACCAGCAGATTCCGCTCGCACCCACACCATCAGGCGATGACAGAACCACTCAAAGAATCACAAACCGCCCTCTCAGTGGGCGTTTAGGGATGGATTGTGGTGCTAAGTCACTCCTGCGGCCAACGTTCTTCGGGTTGATTTACACCTTACGTGCGCCTTCACAGCCTTCCGGGCGCCGACCTGTGTGCCTGTTAAATCCACTTCTCGGCACTGGATTCCGTCTGGTTTAGTAATGGGGCGGAAGATTCCCGCCAGTGCGGAGCTTCCAGCATTTCAGGCTGTGCACGTTGGCGATGAATACGGGAAAGCGGGTCGAAATACCCATCACGAATCAACATCAAACGACGCCCACTGATGAGCCATGTGCCTGATGTATGTCCGGATGGCGCCTTGGCCGGCGGTGCGGGATCGGGCGCGGGCACTGTGATGGTGACGCGCGGTGGAGCGTGGTCGGGGCCAGTGTGAGGGCATGACCCTGCCACCGCCGCGCGGAGCCGACGCCCACCGTCACGAGTAGCCGTAATCCCGGTCGGCCCCAGGAAACCAGGGGCAGCAGCAGTGTGGGCCCTGATGTGGCTGTGCCGGGGAGGTGAGTGCCGGGTCTGTCTTCGCGCGAAGGGCGCAGGTTTTGCGTCCATGGCCTGTTGTCTGGGCGTCTGCACCCTCCTTCTGAGGGGCGATGAACCCGAGAAAGAGGAAAGGGACTGTCATGGGACACGGCGGCAATGTGATCGCGGAGCTCACGGCCGATCATCGTGAGCTGGAGGCACTGTTCACGCAGATCGAAGCGCAGCCCGTCGACCATCCGCAGCGGCGCGAACTGGCGGACCGGCTGACTGCGGAACTGGTACGGCACTCGGTTGCCGAGGAGTTGCACCTGTATCCGGCGGTACGCAATCACGTATCGGACGGTGCGGCACTGGCGGACAAGGAACTCGCCGATCATGCCAAGGTCGAGCAGATGCTCAAGGATCTCGAAGACCTGCACGCCGTTGATCCGCAGTTCAACGACATCGTCGCGAAGCTGAAGTTCGCGGTCGCCTCCCACGTTCGCGAGGAGGAGCACGAACTGTTCCCGAGACTCGCGGCGTCCCTCCCACCCGAGAAGCTGGACGAGCTGGGGCGGCTGGTGCGCCGGGCCAAGGAGATGACCCCCACCCGCCCCCACCCCTCGCTCCCGAACACCCCGCCCGCCAACAAGCTGCTCGTGCCCGGGGCCGGGCTGGTGGACCGCGTACGCGACCTGCTCAGCGGCCGCACGACCAAAGGCTGACCCCAGGCCGCCAACATGCCTCGCTGCCCGTCACACAGCCGGAGCGGTATCGAATGCCGACCCTCGAAAAGATCAGGCCGGTGACCGGCGCGCCCTGCTGGGTGAATCTGATGGCGCAGGATCTGCGCGCAGCACAGTCCTTCTATACCGATGTCATGGACTGGATGTTCCGGGAGAGCATCCTGGGCAGCAACTTTTCGGTGGCTCTGGCCTGCGGTGAACCGGTCGCCGGAATCGGATGCTGCTCAGCTGGTGGCCCTCCAGCCGATTGGGCCCCGTACTTCGCCGTCAAGAACGCGGATGAGACGGCGGTCCGGATCGGCGAGCGCGGCGCCACGCTCGCCGTGGGGCCGCTTCCCCTGGGCGAGGACCGCGTCGGGATCGCTGCCGACCGTGACGGTGCCGTGTTCGGATTCTGGGAAGGCCCGGGCCTGTTCTGGTCCGTGGGGCGGGGCAGTGCTCCAGCCCGGCTGGACCTGCAGACCCGCGACGCGTTCGAGGCCACCATCTTCTACGCGGAGATCTTCGACTGGGCCCAACCGCCCGGCGGTTGCACGGTCGACTACGCGCAGGACCACGTCCTCATCCAGGCCGTGGGACACACCGTCGCCACCCTGCGCGGCGGAGGTATCGACCCGGACCCGAGAATCCGGCCCGTGGATCGTGGACTTCCGTGTCCAGAGCAGCAAGCAGGCCGCGGCGGCCGCCGTTGCTGCCAGGGGCGAATCCTCACCGGTTCCCTCACTCGCCGATGTCTCAAACGACGCCTTCGTCATCCGCGACTCCGATGGCGCCCTCTTCACTGTGTCCGACACCTGACGACAGCGACCCGCCGCTGGCGGAAGGGAGAGGAAAGGCGCCAAGCGTGCATACCGTACGCCAGCCCCCGTCCCCACCCTTGGGCTGGACGGTCGAGCAGGGCCTTGGCGAAGGCCGTCGCGCGAGCTGGCAGTGAGCCTGCCTGCCGAGGACAGCGCACTGGCCTGCCGTCTCTGTCGTCCGGATACCGCGCTCAGCCCGCTGTGGTGCGCTGCGTCTCCGTATGCGGTCACACCCGCGCCGCATGAGGATCGGTTTACGGGCGGTGGCCCGGTTGCGCCCCGACTCCCTGCGCGGGGCGTTGGCACTCTTCCCCAGTGCTCCGGTCCGCTTCCCGACACACATAGGGTCTCGCCGCTCGTGTCCTACGGCGACGCTGTGACTTGTGGCTTCTCGCGGTGTCTCACGTCGTGTCCAGCCGGTCAGTCTCACGATCGTGTCCGAATCCTTAGGGACAGCCGCGAGGGACAAGCGGCTGACCTGCGGAGTCTCACGAGAGGACACCGGCATGGGAGCGGGGGCGGCTACATCGAGGCGTGGAGGGCAGGTGCGGCAGCAGGAGGAGGCTGACCGCGATCTCCCGCGGTGCGGAAATCGCCATACGGCACTTCGACCCCGATCTGGAGCTGTTGCAGGTGCGCCTGACGAGACCCGTATGGTGGCCTGTGATCCGTTTGTACGCTGGCATGGATGAGTCCTCCCGTGAGCCGGAGGCGCGCGGCGGGGACCGGTCTACCGGTCCGCTCAGTGGGTATCTACGGCGAGCGCCGCGTCGATCTCTTGCAGGAAGGGCTCCAGATCGTCTGGGTTGCGCGAGGTGATGAGCGTCCAGCCGTGGGAGTCGTCCTTGATGACCGGCTCGTCGTCCCATTCACCACCGGCATTGGCGATGTCTGTCCTCAGCGAGCGGTAGGACGTGAGTCTCTTACCTTTGATGACACCCGCTTCGACCAAGGTCCAGGGTCCGTGGCCGATGGCCGCTACGGGGCGACCGGACGACGTGAAGGAACGGACGATCTCCGTTGCCGATTCCTGCCGACGAAGAGTATCGGCGTTCAACGTGCCACCTGGCACGAGCAGTAGGTCGTAATCGGCCGGGTCAACGTCGTTCAGAGTGAGTTCGGGTCGGATGGTCTTGCCGGGAGCCCTGTCGCCGACCAGGGTCTGAATATCGTCCGCCGACACGGCAGCGACGTCCACGTCGGCGCCCCAGCTCCGCAGGTGTTCGAGGGGCACCAGAAGTTCGTCCTGCTCAACGCCGTAGTTCGTGACGATTGCCAGGACCCTCCTCATGCTCACGTCGTTGTCAGACATTCTCAGGTCCTTTCGGGATGGAACGGTCCGCCGGGAGCGCTGTTGCCTTGCGCCCATTGCGGCCCTGCCAGGCCTCCCGGCCCGCGGGGGCCGACCGGAAACAGCGCAGGGCCGGAGCTCAATCGCCGCAGTGATGATCAAGGGGCTGCGTGGAGACTCGGCGCCGAAGACCGCGCCGCGGGGGCCGCACGACAAGGCTGTTGCGGTGATCGCCCTCCACCACCCGGCATGTTTCCGCCGCCATGCCGGGGGCCACCCCCGCCGTGCCAGCATTCGGTACGGGGAAGTAGAGACTCCAGCGCGGACTCGTCCGCTCGCCGCTCAGCATCGAACCGGCCGGTACGATCCGGGCGGGCTGCCACGCTGCCGACGTCCCGGATCGCGACGCCGCCGTCTCGTAGCGGACCTCCCAGTAGCCGGGCCTGGCGCAGCCCACTTGAGTACCTCGCCGTAGAAGATTCCATCGGATGTCTTGACCAGCATGCGCGTCCGGCGCGCCAGCGGCGAGCGTACAGCGAGAAGCCGAAGCAGGAAGCCGCTGTGCTGTTCCTCCGTACACGCGCTGAGCAGGCAGATGAGGCTGCTGTTCCCGGCGTTCATCCATGTTCATCCAGGAGAGGCCCCGAGACCCGTCGTCGGTAGGCCGAATTCCGGCGCCCCACGACCCGCAACTGCCGTCCGGATCAGGTCCGAACCCGACTCCCAGCCAGATGCGGAGCTGCCCCCTGGGGCCAGGTCCTGGGATCCACGAACTGCCCGACCGGCTAGAGCGCCGCCCTACGGCGACACCTCACCGATTGCGGCCTCAGATTGACCGGCGCAAGGTGGAGACGTCAACCCCCTCACAGTGAAGGACGGAAGTGTCATGGGTAAGGGAAAGGCGAAAGCCAAGCAGGTCAAGGGCAAGCTGAAGGAAACCGCTGGCGGTGCCTTGGGCGACGAGCGCATGCAGGCAGAGGGCCGCGGCGAGCAAATGACGGGAAAGGCCCAGGAGACCGCAGCAAAGGCGGCTGAGCGGCTGAAGAAGTCCGGACAGTAGGGCCTTGACACAGAGGGGGCCGACTTATATGGGGAAAGCGGGACGCGGTCGGGTTGGCCGCTCGTAGCGTGCCGTAGGACGCCGGTCCGGGTGACTCGTGAACCGTCAGCCGCTCTTCGGGGCTGGCTCTCCCGGGGTATGTCGCCGGTCCGGTGTCCGTCCGCGGTCTGACTCAACAGAGGCGTGTCCCGGCCAGGTTGGTTCCGGAAGTCGGCGTGTCGACCGTGGCTGTCCCCGTTGTCCGCTCGGTGTCGACCCACACAAGTCCACCCACACCGCCACCGCCGTCGAGCCGGTCTCGAACCAGCAGGTCAGGTCGATGCGGATCAGGCCAGTCTGGCGGACTAGATGGTCGGGCCTGCTGTCTGCCGCCACGCAGCCTCAAAGTTGGATGGGCAGGTGGCGGGGTCCACGGAGCATGGCGTTCTGCCGGTAAGGGGGCGGGTCCTGGACCAGGCGTGCCGTGCCGAGGTGGGGAAGCAGCGCGCCGAGCGCGGCCTGGGCTTCGATGCGGGCGAGCGGTGCGCCGTAGCACAGGTGGATACCGCTGCCGAAGCCGAGGTGCTCGTTGTCGGGGCGGGTCGGGTCGAACCGGTCGGGCTCCTGGAACCGCTTGGGGTCGCGGTTGCCTGAGGCCAGCACCAGTACAACGGACGCGCCTTGGGGGATCGTGGTGCCGGCGACGTCGATGTCGGCGAGGGGGATGCGCTCGCGCATGTGGACCGGGGGCTCGTAGCGCAGCAGTTCCTCCACCGCTCGCGGCAGCAGGTCGGGGTCTCGGCGCAGCTGGTCCAGATGCTCTGGGTGGCGCAGCAGGGTGAGCACCCCGTTGGTGATCAGGTTGACCGTGGTCTCGTGTCCCGCGATGAGCAGCAGCACGGCGGTTTCCGCGAGTTCCTCGGCGGTGAGCCGCAGGGCCGGATCCGGCTCATTGACGAAGGCGGAAAGCATGTCGTCGCTCGGGTGGCCACGGCGCTGCTCGGCGAGGTCCACCAGGTACCGGCCCATCTCGATCCGCGCCTGGTCGCCTGCCCGGTCCCGCTCGGTGGAGTCCTCTTCGGGCCTGACATCGGCGGACGCGACCAGCGCGTCGGACCATTCCCTGAACAGCGGCTCGTCCTCGCGCGGCACCCCGAGCAGCCGGCAGATCACCGTGACGGGCAGCGGGTAGGCGAAATCGTCGACGACGTCGACCTGTCGGCCCGGCTGAAAGACCTCCATCAGTTCCTCGGTGATCCGGGCGATCTCGCCGCGCATGGCATCGACCCGGCCCGGGCTGTGCGGCGGGCCGAACGGCCGCATGGCCAGGGTGCGCAGCCTGTGGTGCTCGGGGTCGTCGAGCCGCAGGAACGGCGGCTTGTGTGTCGCCTTGCCACGGATGCGGGGATCAACACTCATCCGTGGGTCGTGGAGCAGAGCGGCGATCTCGTGGTAGGTGCCGACCACGTAGCTGCCGTCTGCCTGCCGCACCACGGGGCCGGCCTCGCGGAGTTTCGCGTACAGTGCCCAGGGGTCGGGGCGGTTGGCGTAGTCAGTGATCCGTGCCAGGAGGGTGTCGGCTGTCATGCGTACGGCTCCTCGTGGTGGGGCGGGACGTGGGTCAGCCGGTGGGCTGCACTACGGTCAGTCGGCGGTCGGGCAGGTAACCGGTGAGCGCCACGGTGGGGCCGTGGGACAGTTGCTTCGGATCCGGCACGTCGGACGGAATCGGGATGTCGGCCGCGATCGCACGGTCCGCCGCGCCGGGCGGGGGCGGGAATGAAGCAGCAGTCTCGATCAGGTGCGTGTAGTAGTCGAGCGACTTGGCCATGTTGACGGTGACGGCGGCGGTGACCCGCCCCTGGTATCCGTAGACCATCGTCAGACGGCGCGCCTCGAGAGAGCCTTGGGCGATGACCACGTGGTCGGAGAAGGTAGGCACACCCACCGACTTGATGTTGAGCCCGAATTGGGTCGACCAGAACGTCGGGAGGGCAAGGTGCGGGCGCCGCAGGGGCCCCGGATTGACCATGTTGTGGGCCGCGACCTCGGCCTGCGCGACCGCGTTACCCCAATGCTCCAGGGAGAGCATCTGGTACCCGAACAGCGGGTGCGGGAACCGGGAGACATCGCCGGCCACGAAGACGTCGTCGGTGACGATCCCGTACATGTTGAAGGCCCGGCACCCGGCGTCGCAGGCGATTCCGCGCGGGCCCGCTGCCAGTCCGGAGTCCGCCAGCCACTCGACGTTGCGGATCGCCCCCAGTGCCGCGACGCACACGTCGGCGTCGATGCGGCTGCCGTCGGACAGCTCCGCACCGATGAAGCGGCCGTTCCCGTCACCGCGCAGGGCGGTGATCGTCACCCCGCAGCGCAGATCCACGCCGTGATTGCGCTGCATGACGGCCGCGAGCTTGGACAGCGTCCCGCCCAGCGCGCCCACCAGAGGCGCGGGTCCGCGTTCGGTGACCGTGACATCCAGCCCCCGTTCCCGGCAGGCCGAGGCGATCTCGGAGCCGGTGAAGCCGCCGCCGACCACCAGCACCCGCTGCGGCCCGGCGGCCAGTCGCTCGGCCAGCCCCGCGGCGTCGTCGCGGGTGCGCAAGGTGAACACTCCGTCCAGGGCGGCCTCCTCCGGGTTGGGCCAGGGCCGGGCCCGAGTCCCGGTGGCGATCAGCAGCCGGTCGTACGACAGCGACTCGCCGTCGGCCAGCATCACCCGTTTCCCGAGAGGGTCCAGGCCGGTGGCACGCACTCCCAGCAGCCAGTCGGCGTCCGGGTCCCGGCGCATCGGCAGCCCCGTGGTGTCCGCCGCCGCCTGGCCGAGCAGTACCTGCTTGGACAGCGGAGGCCGGTCGTAGGGCGGACAGGGCTCGTCCCCGACCACGGTCAGTGAGCCGGTGAATCCCTCGTCACGCAGCGTCTCCGCGGCCCTCAACCCGGCCAGTGACGCGCCGACGATGACGATGCGGCCGTCCCGCAGATCACCGGTCACCGGCGCTCACCTCCTCGCCGACGAGGATGGCCTGCACCGGGCACGCCGCCGCAGCCTCGCGCACGCGCTCGGCCTGGCCGTCCGCCACGGCAGGGGCGTACAGCAATCCCTCCTCGCCGTGCAGCTGAAACACCTCCGGCGCGAGGAACACGCACTGCGCATAGCCCTGGCAACGCGTGAGGTCCACAACGATCCGCATTTCCCACCAGTCCCTCCGTCATCTCACCCCCTTCCGTTTTCAGGATGGGCGGAGAACCGGTCACTCGCACGGCCACTGCTCCGGCGTCGGGGCCCTATGACGGATGCCTGCCAGGTTGTCCATCAACAGTTCCCAGCCGGTGCCCTGGTGCCCTGCTGGTGCCGATCCCGCAGGGGCGGCCGCTGCCGTGGCACAGGAACTCGGTGGGCTGAACGAGTGAACGCAGCTGCTCCGCGGGTCAGCCCAGGGCGCGGTCGAGGTTGAATGGGCGCTGATGAAGGCGAGGTGGGTGAAGGCCCCTCCCTGTCAGACTCTCGTGAGACATGAGGACAATCGAGTCTTCTGTTGTGAGTAGGGCGAGAACAGGATCTTTCGAGCGTGACGCTGAGTAATGCCGATCTCTTGGCCACCGGTGTGGCCGACGATGAGGTCGTGGGCAAGAAGAAGCAGAGTCCTCGTGCGGGCGGGCCGAAGCGGCGATCCTTCACCGCGGAGTACAAGCTGCGGATCGTGGCGGAGTACGAGCGGCTGGCCGAGCCCGGTGCGAAAGGCGCGCTGGTACGTCGGGAGGGGCTGTACCACTCCCACATCATCGACTGGCGGACTGCCCGCGACGCAGGCGCGCTCGACGCGCTGGCCGCCAGGCCGACCGGACCGCCGGGCAGGTCGGCCGCCGAGAAGGAGAACGAGAAGCTGCAGGCGGAGAACGTGAACCGCCCCGGGTTCGGTAGAGATCTCAGATTGTGGTTGTGACCTGGGGTTTCGTGGATTCCATGTAGTAGTTGGCTTCGTACTCGACGGGCGGGACGTGG
>NZ_BMRN01000046.1 GCF_014648655.1 Streptomyces atratus | reverse complement strand
CCGGACGCGGCCCTGTTCGAGCCGGGTGTAGTAGTCCACGCTGATCGCGGCGAGCCGGGCGACCTCCTCACGGCGCAGCCCCGCGACCCTGCGGGCGGAGTCCGCCCCGGGCAGCCCGCACGCGGATGGTGTGAGCTGCGCCCGGCGGGCTTTGAGGAAGGCCCCGAGTCTGGAATCGGATGCCGAATTCATGCTTTCCAGTGTCACCGCATCGCCACGGACCGGGGGCAGATGTGAGGGGCCAGGTTCTTTCCCAGGCAGAAACCTGTCTCTTTTGCGGGTGGGGTGGATGGCGGAGTGTGGATGTGTGCCCGGAAGGGTGCGGGCCCCCAGGGGGTCCGCCGGCCGGGGGCAAGCCGAAACATCCGTCACCGTTTTGCAGGGAGAGTTGTTCTCATGGCCAGGACCAGCGTCACGTTCGACAGCGCCGGCATCGCGATCGCCGCTCACCTCTACGTTCCCGGCACCGCGGCGCCGGGTCCGCGTCCGGCGCTGGTGGTCGGCCACCCCGGTACCGGCGTGAAGGAGCAGACCTCCGGCACCTACGCACAGCTGATGGCAGAGCGCGGGTTCGTCACGCTCGCCTTCGACGCCGCCTGCCAGGGCGAGTCCGGCGGCCTGCCCCGCGGTCTGGAGGACCCCGCCCAGCGGGTGGAGGACTTCAAGGCCGCCGTGTCCTACCTCACCACCCGCACCGAGGTCGACGCGGACCGCATCGGTCTGCTGGGCATCTGCGCCTCCGGCGGCTACTCGCTGGCCGCGACCGGCGGTGACCACCGGGTCAGGGCCGTGGCCACCGTGTGCACCGCCGAACCCGCCCGCCAGTTCCGCCTCGGCGCCGACGGCACCCAGGACCCGGCCGTCTTCCAGAGTCTCCTGGACGCCGCCGCCCAGGCGCGCACCACCGCCGCCCGCGGCGAGGACCCCGGCGTCATGACCATGTTCCCCGCCACCGCCGAACAGGCCGGCGTCCTGGGCGGTCGGCACGGCATCGAGGGCTTCGAGTACTACTGCACCTCCCGCGGCGAGCACGAACGCTCCGCGAAGTTCCTGGCCTGGGAGAGCATCGACAAGATGGCCTCCAGCGACGTCTTCCACGCCGTCCCGCTGATCGGCCCCCGCCCGATCCTGCAGATCATCGGCGAACGCGCCGTCACCGCCTGGATGGCCATCGAGGCCCACCAGCGCGCCACAGGCCCCAAGGAACTCCACTGGATCAAGGGCGCCAGCCACGTCGACCTCTACGACAAGCGCGAATACATCGACCCCGCCGTCGAAAAGCTCACCGACTTCTTCACCACCAACCTGGACGGCGCGGGTGTGACCCCGGTCTGACTCCGGCCCCCCGTCGACCCCCTTGCTTTAATGGCCATTCCAGAACGGAGGCCCCTGGGGGGTGGGGATGGACAGAACGGAGTTCGGCAGGCTGTTGCGTGAGGCGCGGCAGCGATCACTGCTGACACTGGAGAGTCTCGCCGAGGCGTCCGGGGTGAGTGTGCGCGCCATCAGCGACATGGAGCGAGGGCAGAGCCTCCCGCGGCAGGCGACGCTGAGCGAGCTGATGGATGCCCTGGAGCTGGACGAGGACGGGCGCCGGCGGTTCGTCGAGGCATCGACGCGCCGCACGGGGCAGTCGACGAGGCAGGTTCCACGGCAGTTGCCGCCCGACCTCGCGACGTTCCGCGGCCGCGAGGAGGCCTTGGCACACGTGCACGGACTCACCTCACACGTCGCCGAGCGCGGAGGACATGTCGTCGTCTCCGCGATCGGCGGCATGGCGGGGGTCGGCAAGACGACGCTGGCGGTGCACTGGGCCCACCAGGTGGCGGACCGGTTCCCGGACGGCCAGCTGTATGTGAACCTGCGCGGCTTCGAGGACACCGGACGGCCGCTCGATCCCGGTGAGGCCCTCGCCGGGTTTCTCGACGCGCTCGGCGTGCCCAGTTCCTCGGTGCCGCGCGGTACCGAGGAGCGCAGTGCGCTGTTCCGGGAGCGTACGGCGTTCCGGCAGCTGATCGTCGTACTCGACAATGCTCGCGACGAAGAGCAGGTCAGGCCGTTGCTGTCGGCGTCGGCGGGGTGTCTGACCATCATCACCTCGCGCAGTCAGCTGTCCGGTCTGGCCGTGACCGAGGGCGCCTCGCTGGTCGGTCTGGACACGTGGACGCGAGAGGAGGCGCTGGCGGCACTGGCCGCGCGGATCGGTGAGGAGCGGTGCCGGGCGGAGCCGGAGGCGGCATCGGAGCTGGTGGAGCTGTGCGGGTTCCTGCCGCTGGCGGTCGCGATCGTCGGTGCCCAGTTGAACGTGTCGCCGCAGGTCCCGCTGGGGCTGGGAGTGCGCGAGCTGCGCGAGGCCCGGCCTCGGCTGGACGCCCTGTCGGACGGTGACCGGCGGGTCGACGTCCGTGCCGTGTTCTCCTGGTCGTACCGGGCTCTGACGCCGGAGACGGCGCGGTTCTTCCGATGTCTGGCCCTGCATCCGGGGCCGTCGGTGTCGGCGGAGGCCGCCGCCTCGCTCGCGGGGGCCGGGAAGGCGGCGGCCCGGCGGCAGCTGCGCGAGCTGACCTCGGCGAACCTGCTGTCGCGGGACTCGGAGGGCCGGTACGTGCTGCACGACCTGGTGCGGGTCTACGGCGCCGAGCTCGTCGAGCGGGAGCAGGACGACCGTCCGGGCGCCGAGACACGTCTGCTGGACTACCTGCGCCACAACGCCCACATGGCCAACCGGTTGCTGGGGCGCGCCAGTTCCGAGTATGCCGAGCCGCCGGCCGAGGGGGTGGTGCACGTCGTGATGGACACCCGTGAGGAGGCGCTGGGCTGGTTCCGGCAGGAGGAGTCGACGGTCGCGGCGGCGCTGCGCTCCATGGACGACCCGCGGCTGCTGCGTTTCCGTATGAACCTCACGCAGGACTGGGTGAGTTACTACTCGGTCACGGGCCGCTGGACGGAGGAGATCGAGACCAAACGGATCGGCCTGGACGCCGCTCTGCTGCTGGACGAGCCGATCGCCATCGCGCGGAACTCCGCGGATCTCGCCCGTGCGCTGGCGGAGACGGGCCGGCTCGACGAGGCCGACCGGCAGGTCGAGTTGCTGCTCGGGCTACTGCACCGGCTCGGTCCGGCGGAGCGGGCGGCCACCGAGCGGAGCGTGGGCTGGGTGTGCGGTCGTCAGAAGCGCCACACCCAGGCCCTGCACCATGCCCGCAGGGCCCTGGAGATCTACCGCACGCTGGGGGACGACGGAGCGACGGCCCGCGAGCTGAACGCGGTGGCGTGGTACCTCGCCCTGCTCGGCGGGTACGAGGAGGCGATCACGTTGTGCGAGGAGGCGATCCCCCTGTTGCAGCGATGCGGCAACCTCCGTATCGAGGCGGCCGCTTGGGACAGCATGGGCTACGCCAGGCAGCGTCTCGGCGATCTCGACGGAGCGATGGCGGACTACCGGGAGTCGTTGCGGCTCTACGGAGACGCCTTTGACGGCTACAACCAGGCCGAGGTGCTCGACCACCTCGCGACAGCGCAACGGGAGCGGGGGGACCGTACAGGGGCGCGGGCCAGCTGGCTGCGCGCGGCCGACCTGCTGAGCGCCGTCCACAGTCCGCGCGCGGCGCGGATGCGGGCCAACGCGCGTGCCCTGGACTTTCCCGCGGCCCCCTCCGGGCAGGTCTGACGCGGCCCTCTCCGACGCGCTGCGCCCGCGCGGTACCGGCCCGCGCCCGGCCCGAGTGTCACTGACCCACGCTTGCCACAGGCCGTACTCACCCGCGCCCACGCAGAGCCCCGCCCGCCCGCTGCCTGGGGGTGCCTCCCCGCGCGGGGGCAAGCTGCATGCGAACTGCCTGGTTCCGCAGGCACCGCTCCAGTGGGATGGGAGCAGGGCGGAGCGCTCCCTGAACCGGTGGGGTCGTTCGCCGCGGAACAGGGGTCATCGATGAACGCGCAGACCGGGCTCTTTCCCCTTGCCGCACGAAAGGAGGGGCAGCACACGCTGTCGCTCGTCACCCCCCTTCCCACGCAGCTGCCGGGACACGTGTGCTGCGCTGCGCGGGCATCCGGGGTAGCAACCCGTCCGGCCTGTCCGGTCTGCTGCAGATCGTCTGGCCGGTGCGGGGAACCCCGGGGGTCGCGACGATGGCAGCGGCGTGCCGAGGCGCGTCACCGGGCTCCAGTGGGGCTCAAGTGCACCTGCATGTCGGTCCTCGGGCTGTTGCCGTCAATGTCGTCGAGGCTCACCGCACAAGACATGGCCGAGCATGCCCCTGCCCGGATCGGTAGGGAAGCCGGTTCGGCTGCGGACAGGACCAAGGCGAGGTGTCGGGGTGTTCGCAGTCGATCGACTCATGCCTCGGGCCGGCCGTACCGTCACAGTCAGGTCCGTGCGTTGTTCTCCCGCCCCAGGACACCCCGGCCGAGGCCGCACCCCGACCACCGTCCTCGTACATGTTCGAGGATTCCGCCGACGAAAGGATCCCGGTGTGGCGCGCCCTCGTGAGTTCGACACCGACACGGCAGTGGAGCAGGCCATGAGCCTGTTCCGGACCCAGGGCTACCATGCCGCCTCAATGCCGCGGCTGACGGCGCTGCTGGGGATCGGCAGCGGCAGCCTGTACGCGGCGTTTGGTTCGAAGGACGGCCTCTACGCCCGGGCCCTGAAGCGCTACTGCGACGGTCTGGTCGAGTCGCTCGACCGGGAGCTGCGGGCCGGCGCCGACATCCGTACGGCCTTGCGGGGGCTGCTGCTCGCGATGGTCACGGCCGACACGGCGGCCCCGGAGCGTGGCTGTCTGCTGGTCAATGCGACCATCGAACGCGCGGCCCACGAGGGCACGGTGGAGCAGGTGCGTACGGCCATGACCGCCGTGGAGTCGGTGCTGACCGAGGTGCTGGAGCGCGCCCGGGTACGGGGTGAGCTGGGCGGCGAGCGCAGCCCGGTGGAACTGGCCCGCTTCCTGACCACGTTCGTCCAGGGTGTTCACGTCATGGGCCAGGCGCGCGCCGACCGGGCGTTCCTGGAGTCCGCCGTCGCCGGGGCGCTGAGGGCGCTGGACTGAGACACCGCGCCATCCAGGTCTTTCCGGGCGGCAGTCAAACGACTGATCCGCAGCACGTCGGCGGCTCGGACCTGCTGATCGGCTCGACCGCCGAACTGGAGAAGCAGAGCTGGATGTTCCAGGCCGAGAACCGGAGCTGAGGAAGGCGGGGACGAACCCGTACTCCCGCACGAGGTCCAGCGCGGGCGCCCCGCACGAGGACACATGTCTCACGTGACCCTTCTGACGCGTGACTGATGCTCTTTCAAAGGTAACCGTCTTGACGGGTGACATAAATGCATGGGAATCTTTCGTCACCGCTCAAGACAGTTACTTTGTTTGGTGAGGAAGCCCCATGGCAGTCGTACGTATCCGCCTCGTCTCCACGCTCAGCCCCAAGGATGTACTGGGGGTGCTCACCGACTTCGGTCCGTCCCGCGCCGAGGCCTGGCCGACGATCGACGCCGAACACTTCGAGGTCCACGACCTCGGCGACACCTGGGCCGAGGTCACCGAGGGCACCGCCGCCGCCTGGGAGCGCGCCCGCTACGAGTGGGAGCCGGGCGGCGACACGGTCACCATCACCACGCTCGACTCCAAGCTGTTCGGGGCCGGTGGCGGCTGGGTGTTCCGGATGACCCCCGAGGGTGACGGCACTCGGGTCGACATCGAGCTGACCCGGCAGCCGAGCGCTTTCAAGGGCAAGGTGCTCGCCTCGCTGCTCCCCCTGGTCGCTCCCGCGTCCCTGCGCAAGTCCTTCGCGGGGCCCCTGCGGGCCGGCTGATCCGTTTCCGGGCCCCGGGTCACCGGTGCGATAGAAGCCACGACATCGAGCCCACAAGCAAACATGTATTTATCGGAGTAACGGCGAGTGTGGCCCTGGCTGGAAATGTGTGTCGGGTGGAATCGCATATGAACTCGGCGATCCGCAGGGCGCCCGGCTGTACGGCCGCCGGGGCTGATACCCCGACGGTGTCACTGATCGGATCAATGATCCGCAAATCTGATATCGTCGATCCGTGACGACGGAGACACCACCCGACCAGGCAGGGCCCACACTGCGACAGAAGATCGTCCTGGCCGCCGCCGGGCTGCTGGAGGAGGGAGGCCTGGAGGCGGTGTCGACCCGCGCCGTCGCCGCGCGCGCAGGCGTGCCGACCCCGTCGATCTTCCGGATCTTCGGGGACAAGGACAGACTGCTCGAAGAGGTCGCGGAGCACGGCTTCAGGCGCTACCTCGAAATCAAGGCCGAACTGCTCACCGGCGACGACCCCGTCCAGGCGCTGCGAGACGCGTGGGACCTGCACATCCGCTTCGGACTCGAGCACCCGGCGTACTACTCCCTCGTCTACGGCCAGGTCCGCCCCGGCCACACGCCGCAGGCCGGCCTGCGGGCCGCCGCCGACCTGCGCCGGATGATCACCCGGGTCGCCGCCGCCGGGCGGCTTCGGATGAGCGTCGAGCGCGCGACCGAGGTCATGCACTCCGCCGGCGTGGGCACGATCCTTACCCTGATCAGCCTTCCCGACGCCGTACGCGACCTGCGGACCGCCCACACGGCCCGCGAGATGGTGATCGACACCCTCACGCTCGCGCCCGCCGAGGGAAGCGACGTCGCCCCCGGCGGCACCGTGGCGAGCAGTGCCATGGCGCTGCTCGCCGCCCTCGGCCAGGACGACACCACCGCGCTCAGCCCCGCCGAGCGTTCCCTCCTCCAGGAGTGGCTCAACCGGCTGGCCGACGAGGTCGGCTGACCGGGCATGTGGCCGGTGGCACGGTTGACCGGACGCGTGGCCGGCGGTCGCACCGGCACGGAAGGTCAGCCGCTGTGGCACACACGGCCACACCCCGCCCGGCGCGGCGGACCACCATGGAGACATGACCGGCACCAACCCCTCCGCCTTCGGTGGACGCCTGCTCATCGGCGCCACCGCCGTTGCCACGCTCCCGATGTACATCAACGCGCTGCGCACCGCGTTCACCGGAACCGTCACCGCACCGCCGCCGGCCGGTCCGGATACACCGCGGCGGTTCCCACCCGGACGACCCGGGCGGGGTCCGTCTCCTTCGTCGTGCTGTCGATGATCTCGTCCAGCTCCCGCAGCGTCGCCACGTCGGCGTGGGCCGGGTCGCCCCAGGTCCGCGCGGACACCGACAGCAGCCGCGGGGGACTGGGGCGCAGCCGGGAGACGGCCGCGTAACAGGACGTCCACGGCTCCTCGCGGGCCCCGTAGTTGCACAGCAGCAGGAAGTGCAGCGCGTCGATGAGTGCCGGGTCCTCGGCGTCGTAGCCGTGGCTGCCCTCCTCGATGGCGCCGACCAGCAGCCGGTGGGCCGTCGTGAGGTCGCCGTCGCTGTTCAGCACGGGCTGGACCGCCGCGGTCGCGGAGCGCAGGGACGCGCCGTGCCCGGGATCCGCACGCCAGGCGTCCTCCAGCGGTGCCGAGGCGCTGCTGAACGCGCCGATCGCCTCGACGTCCACATAGGCGGCCTCCGCCGGCCGACGATCAGGACAGCTGGAGCCAGGGCCGTGCCGGGCGCGTGGCCGGTCAGATCAGTCCGCGGGTGGCTGCCCGGACGCCCGCCTGAAAGCGTGTGTCGGCGCCCAGCTTGGCCAGGACGGCGGCGACGCGCCGGGTGGCGGTGCGTGTGCTGCACCCGAGCTGGTGGGCGATGGCCTGGTCCTTCAGCCCGGCTTTGAGCATGCCGAGCAGGACGACATCGTCCGCGTCGAGACCGTCGTCCCGGGCGGGCGCCGGTCCGCTGAGTGGCTCGGCGCGGGCCCAGTAGGCCTCGTAGAGCTCCATCAGGGCGTCCAGAACAGCGGAGCGATGGATGACGACGAGGTCGTCGTAGGCCGGTCCGGACAGGGGAACCAGAGCGATCCGTTGGTCGATGATATGGAGTTTGAACGGCAGGGACGGCAACATCCTCGACCGCTCGCCGAGTTCGGCGAGCCGGAGCAGTGTCGCGAACCGCCCGGGCCGTTCCATGGACTGCGGGCAGTAGATCGACCTCACGTCGATGCCCCGCCGGAGCCACTGCGTGGTGATGCCCAGCTCGTCCTCGTCGCTGTGGTGCCGGCCGTACGGGCGGCACACGTAAGGAGGCCGGTCCAGGGCCCAGACGTGGCTGGTCACACAGGCGCCGATCTCCTCGATCCGTTCCAGGATCAGCTCACGGTCCGACAGGACCTCCACCAGATTGTCCGGATCGGAGCGCAGCCGGCCCGCCCGGTGGCGCTCGGCGATCCGGTCGATCTCCGTGCGCGCCGAGGCCAGCGCGGTCTCCGCCTCCCACTGACGTCTGGCCAGCAGGGGCAGCAGTGCGGTCTGCGGGTCCGTCGCCCGGTAGTGGCCTCGGCCGGTGACATACAGGAGCCCGAGGTCTTTCAGACGGGTCAGGCACTGCAGGACGTGGTGCTCCGACGCCCTCAGGGAGGCGGCTATGTCCGCGACGGTCACCCGACCGTGGTCCACACAGCACCGATAGACCTGCTCATCGTATTCGGCTATGCCCAGGGCCGTGAACACGTATGCGCACCTCCGTCTATCGGCACATGACATCTGTGGCGCGGTTGGTCATCCGTCCAAACCCGCCAGCAGAGTATCTGGACACCTGTCCGAGGTACAGCGTTCACTTTGCACGCTGCGACGGCGCCCTGTTGCCGTGTGCGGCACCGGCCGTCGTCACACTCCTCGCTCCCACACGTGGTCGGGGCAGGTTGAACGAACCGGGTGACCGGCTGAGGGAGGTGTGCGCTGGTGAGACGGGCCAACACCGATGCCGGTCGACTTCCAGCACTTTCCGTGCCGCGATTCGTCGGGCGGGACCGGGAGGTTGCCGTGCTCGGCGAGGCGCTCGGGCAAGCGCCTGCCGTGGTCCTGATCGACGGCGAGGCGGGCATCGGCAAGACCCGGCTGTTGCGGGAGTTCCTGGTGTCCCCGGGCGAGCGTGGCCGTCGCGTCCTGGTCGGCACCTGCCCGGAGCTGCGCGTGCCGTACACGCTCGGCGCGGTCGTGGACGCGGTGCGCGACGGCGTCGGCAGCGTCTCCGGGCTGGGACTGAGCGGACTGTGCGGCGCGCTGCGGCCGCTGTTTCCCGAGTGGGCGGCCGACCTGCCGCCGACGCCGGAGCCGCTGGAAGACGCGACCGCCGCCCGGCACCGGCTGTTCCATGCGTTCGTCGAGGTGCTCAACCGGCTCGACGTGGCGGTGCTGGCACTTGAGGACGTGCACTGGGCGGACGAGGCGACTCTGGAGTTCCTGCTGTTCCTGGTCTCGCGCCGACCCCAGCCGGTGAGCGTGGTGGTGACGTACCGGCGGAAGGAGGTGCCCCCCGATTCACTGCTGTTGAAGCTGTTCTCACGGCTGCCCGCCGACGCACACCTGGTCAGGCTGGCACTGAAGCCGCTGGGGATCGGCGAAACCGCCGCGATCGTCTCCTCGATGCTGGCCGACGAGCCTCTGTCGACCGCGTTCGCGGCCTTCCTGCACGCACGAACGGAAGGCATACCGCTGGCGGTCGAGGAGTTGGTGCGGTTGATGCATGACCGGGCCGACCTGATCCGTCAGGGCGGCGGTTGGGCGCGCCGCCGACTGGACCGCATCGAGGTGCCGCCCACGATCCGCGACGCCATGCTGGAACGCGTGGGGCGGCTGTCGCCCGATATCCAGGCAGTCCTGTACGCCGTGTCGGTGCTCTCCGCTCCGGCCGACTACGTGACCCTGAAAGCGGTGACCGGTCTGTCCGAGGACCGGTTCGCGGAGCCGGCGGCCGATGCGCTGGGGTGCGGTCTGCTGCGTGAGGACGGACGTGGGCATTGGTCGTTCCACCACGCCCTGGCGCGTCAAGCCGTGTACGAGGCCATTCCGGCCCGGGAACGGCGTGCCCTGCATGTGCGCGCCGGCCGGGCGTTGGAGAAATTGCCGGTGCCGCCGGTGGCGCAGCTGGCCCGGCACTTCCGGCTGGCCGGCGATGTCGAGGCATCGTGCCGGTACACCGAGCGGGCGGCCGACCTCTCCATGCAGACCGGTGACGTGGCCACCGCGGCACTGCTGCTGCACAACCTGGTCACCACCGTCGCTCTGCCGGTGGAGCCGCTGGTGCGGCTGGCGATGGAGATCCAGTTTCAGGCGCTGCCCGGCTCCGACCCGTACTCGGCGATCATTGAATCACTGCAGTCGGCCCTCCGGACCCAGGCTCTGACACCGCAACAGCAGGCACCGGTCCGATTCCAGATCGGCCGGGTGCTCATGGTGGCGGGTGTCATCGAGGCGGGTCGGCACGAGATATTGAGAGCGGTGCCCGACCTCGCGCCGGACTCGCTGGAGGCGGCACGAGCCCGAACCCTCCTCGCCCTGCCCCTCGGGAACGCGCAGCCCGTGTCGGAGCATCTGCGGTGGCTGGGCGAGGCACCCGCGGTGGCGCCGTCGATCCCTCCCCACGAGCGGCTGCGTCTGGTGCAGGAACGCGCCTTCGCGCTGCTGCTGCTCGGTGAGGTGGCCGGGTGGACGGAGGCCCGGCGGATCCCGGACGACACCGCCGATCCGCGGGAGGCGGCGACGCTCGCGATAGGCCACAGGAATGTCGGCGATGCGGCGATGCGGTGGGGACGGAGCGATGAGGCCGGCGCACGACTGGCCGGGGCCCAGGCACTCGCCGAACGCCACGAGCTCCGGGACTACCTTGGGCCCATCGCCTCGAGCCGGGCCCACCTCGACTGGTTCACCGGCGCCTGGGCGGGACTTGCCGAGAGAGCGTCCCGGCTGATCGACGACGAGGACGGGGTGCCGCTGAAGGACCGGTGCGAGGCGATCCTCGTGGCGGGCTTGCTCCAAGCTGCCGCCGGAGACCGGGCAGAGGCCGCGGAGCGGCTACGTTTCGCCGCACAGGACGACCAGCAACGTATCGAGGCCGCGGCCGCGCTGGCCCAACTGTGTCTGCGCGACGGCGACATCGACGAGGCACTCCGCCTCACGGAGGAACCGGCCGAGATCAGCGTGGGCACGGGAATCTGGTCCCGGGCGGTCGAGGTCGCGCCGGTACGCGTCGCGGCCCTGGTGGCCGCCGGCCGGCTCGGCCACGCCGCCGACCTGGTGACCACGTTCGAACGGGCCTTGGGCGGCACGGACGCTCCGGCGCCGCAGGCATCCTTGGTGCTGTGCCGCGCCATGCTGGCCGAAGCCGACGGCCGACTCACCGACGCCGCAGGGTTGTTCGCCCGGGCGGCCGACGCATGGCAGGCACTGCCGCGCCCGTACGACGCCCTGCTCGCTCGGGAACGCCACGCCCGTTGCCTGCTCGCCGCCGACCCGCACGAGGCCGGCCTGCTGATCCTGTCCGACGTCTCGCGGGCGTTGGCGGACCTCGGCGCCCACAACGACGCCGACCGGGTGGCAGAGACCCTGAACGAGCGAGGGCGGGACACCCGGGCGGCGCGGGGGCGGGGCCGCCCCGGCTACGGCAACCGGCTCTCCCCGCGCGAGCTGGAGGTGGCTCGTCTGCTGGTCGGCGGCCGGACGAACCGTCAGATCGCCGAGGCGCTGGGGGTGTCGACGCAGACCGTGGCCAGCCAGTTGAAGTCAGCCATGCGCAAACTGTGTGTGACGTCGCGTACCGTACTCGCGCTCAAGGTCGTGGAGTCGGGTCTCGTCGGTGAGCAGGGGCAACCGCCGACGGGCGACGAGAAAATTCCACCGTCCTCGACCGGACGCGAAGAAATACGTGTGAGCGGGCGACGGCTTTAAATCCCGCATCTGACCAATCGAGCCGCAACCGGGCTCGGTTGCACACTCGTCGCCATGGTGCCCGCAGAACCGTCTGTACCCCAGCCGGCAGGTGACCCAGCCGTGCCGGCACGCCGGCCGAACGACGAACCATTACCGGCAGGACCGCCGGCCGGGCCGGCAGACGCCCCCACCACCCGGAGCGAGGGCGATGCCGACGACGTCGACGAGTACGAACCGCTCTAGTGAGGCGCGTGGCCGGACCGTGCTTGCCCGGGCGACGACCTTGTGCTCTCACGCGGTCCGCCCTCCCCAGATGTTCCTCGTGAATCCAACAGGAGATCGATAGATGAAGCGAAGTCCGACAACGCAGCGTCTCAGAACGCGCTTGGGCGCGGTGACCGTTGGTCTGGCCATCTTCGGGGCGATCATGTCGCCCACGGCGGGGGCCACCGATTCGGCCCGGCAGCCGTCGCACCCGGACGCCGTGCAGAAGAAGGTGTCACCGACCGCCGATGACGACCTGCGCAAGATCGTCTCCGCGGCCGGCGGGACCGTACCGGTCACGCTGATCACCGGTGACAAGGTGGACGTCGGCGTCGACACTGACGGCCGACCGGTCGTCCGCAACGTCGAGAGCGCGGCGCGGCCCGAGAGCACCCCGGTCGTCTTCCAGACCATCACCCACCTGGGCACCGTGCACTTCGTGCCGAACGACGCACTCGGACTGCTCGACGGGGGACTGCTCGACTGGGGGCTCTTCGACCTGACCGAACTGGTGGAACTCACCGCGGCCGGCAAGACCGGCGAGGTGCCGGTGCTCGTCACCTACACCGACAGGAGTGCCGCGGCCAAGGCTCCGAAGCCGGCCGGTGCGACCGGCGGCAAGGCGCTGCCGAGCGTCAACGGCCGCTCGATGAAGATCGACGGCGGCGGCCGGTGGTGGCAGCAGGTGAAGGGCAAGACGGACACCCGCTCGAGCGTCGCCCGGTCCGCCGGGTCGCTGTCCGGGGTCAAGAAGGTGTGGCTCAACGGGATGGCCGAGGTCACCCTCGACACGTCCGTGCCGCAGATCGGCGCGCCGGTCGCCTGGGACCGCGGGTACGACGGCACGGGCGTGTCCGTGGCAGTGCTGGACACCGGCATCGACCCCAATCACCCGGACGTGGCCGGAAGCATCGTCGACCAGGTCGACTTCACCGGCAACCCCAACGGCGCCCGGGACGGGCACGGGCACGGCACCCACGTGGCGTCCACGATCCTGGGCACCGGCGCCGCGTCCGACGGGCGGTACAAGGGTGTCGCCCCCGGCGCCAAGCTGCGGGTCGGCAAGGTCTGCGACGACACCGGGCACTGCCCTGAGGACGCGATCATCGCGGGCATGGAGTGGGCCGCCCACTCCGGGGCCGAGGTCGTCAACATGAGCCTCGGCGATGTCCCCACCGACGGGACCGACCCGCTGAGCCAGTCGCTCAACGAGCTCAGCCGCAGCACCGGAACCCTGTTCGTGGTGGCGGCGGGCAACAGCGGTCCGACGAGCGGAACGGTCAACAACCCGGGCTCCGCCGACGAGGCACTGACCGTGGCGGCGGTGGACAAGCAGGACAGGATGGCCAGTTTCTCCAGCCGCGGACCGCGGGTCGGGGACGGCGCCGCCAAGCCGGACATCGCGGCTCCGGGTGCCGACATCGTCGCGGCACGTGCCGCCGGTACAACCTTGGGCACGCCGGTGAACGAGTACTACATCTCGTCCAACGGGACCTCGATGGCCACACCGCATGTGACCGGTGCCGCGGCCATCGTCGCCGAGCAGCATCCGGACCTGACCGGCCGGCAGATCAAGTCGTTGCTGATGAGCACGGCCACCGACCTGGGCTACGCCGCGACCGCGCAGGGTGTCGGGCGGGTGAACGTCGCCGCCGCGATCGATCCGCGGATCACCACGGCGGGAAACCTGGGCTTCGGCCGCCTGGCGTACCCGCACACACCGCTGACGAAGAAGGTCACCTACGTCAACCACACCGACGAGGCGACCACGCTGCACCTCACGGCGTCGCTCTCCTCCGCCGGGAAGCCCGCCCCGGCCGGCCTGGTCAGCCTCAGCACGGATGAGGTGGTCGTGCCTGCGGGCGGATCGACCGAGGTGTCGGCGACACTCGACGGCCGGGGGGCCGACACCGACGGGGCCTTCGGTAACTACACGGGCACGCTGAGCGCCAGGGACTCCTCGGGAGCCCTGTGGGCGGCCACACCGGTCACCACCTACCTAGAGCCCCCGAAGCTTCCCCTGACCGTGAAGGTCGTACCCCCGCCGGGTGCCACCGACATCCGGTACGGCTACGCCACTTTCATACCGGTGGACGACGACGAGATCCCCGGCCTCGGCAGGGTTCCGGCGCTCGTCGCCGGCGGGGAGAAGGTCACCGCGTCGCTCTTCACCGGAACCTACGCGGCCACTTTCCCTGTCAAGTGGCGGGACGCGTCCGGGGAGTGGCAGCAAGCCACACCGATGGCGCCGGAGGTGAGTCTCAGCGAGGCGACCACGGTCACGCTGGACCTGCGCGACCTCAAGCGGGTGAGCGTGCAGTTCCCGGAGACCACCGAGGTCTACCAGATGGTCGACCTCACGACCCGGTACTCGGCGGACCGTGCATGGGTGATCTCGGCCTCCATGGTGACCGGGTACGACGGCACGACCAACTGGTGGACGCTGCCGACCGAGAAGGTGCGCACGGGAACCCTCACCGAGGAGATCTCCACCGTGCAGACGACTCCCGTCGTCACCATGAAGGCCACCGGCGGCGGTGCTCCCTTCAGCCTGGCCGCCCGCTACCGGACCCCGGACGTCTCGCTCGTCGGCTCGCAGACATGGCTCGAGGACGGGAAGTCGGTCCGTCGCAATGTCTCGGTCCCGATCGCGCGACTGCCGATCAAGGGAGACCTACCGGTGGTCTACGCGGGCACCGGGACCGCCTCCGAGCTCGCCGACACAGACGCCCGGGGCAAGCTGGTGCTGCTGACGCCGACCGACATCTGCCAGGACACCTGTGACTTCCCGAAGCTCAGGGACGAGCGGGTGGCCGCCGCTGCCGCCGCCGGCGCCGTCGGTGTACTGGTCGCGGCGCCGGGTCTCACCTCACTGGGCGGCTCCGCACAAAGCACCGTCTGCACCGACGGGCCGAAGAGCTGCCCAGAGGTCCAGCCGTACGCCGCACTGCCGATCGTGCGGGTGCCCGACATCGAGGCGGACCGCCTGATCACGAGGATCAAGGCCGACGCCGACGTCGAGATCACTCTCGGAGGCGCAGCCACGCCGAGGGCTTATGCCGCCCGCTACTACTCGGACGGTCGGATCGCCTCGAACCCCGAGCGCCGGGTCGGTATGGAGCAACTCGACAGGGCCGACCACTACTTCCACGCCGACCGGCCCGGAGTGGTCACCAACATGGCCTGGACGCAGCTGTCGGATTCCATGCCGGGCGGGATCAGCATGTACCTGCCCCGTGCGGCCACACAGCAGACCATGACCACCTTCATCAAACGGCAGAACAACGCCATCAGCCAGTTCCTCACCGCCTGGGCCGACCACGGAGACGACCCTGTCCTGGTCCGGGACCGCAGTGAGAGCCGGGAGATGGTTCTCACCGGGCAGGACGAAGTCCACTGGAACCAGGGACCGCTCGTACCGGGCGCCGCGCCGCAGGTGCGGAGCAAGTCCGGAATGTTGTTCGACACGTCAACGCCGTGCTCGGGCTGCCGGCAGGGCGACACCTTCTACCCGACCTTCCAGCTGACCAGCAGCGGCGGTGCCCGCCAGGCAATGGCCGGAATCGTCGACAACGACCAACTCACGGAACTCCTCTTCGGCGCCTATGCCTGTGGTCCGACGGCCCCGCCCACCGAGCCGACCCTCGACTACACCTGCGACTTCACGTTGCGCAACCAGTCCGGTGGCGAAGTCGAACGGCGTCTGACGCCACTGCAGTTCGACTACTGGGGGCTCCTCACCATCACCGGCAAGCTCGCCGGCTACGACCTGTCGGCGGAATCGGCCCGGTACACGTTCGAGGCCAGGACCAACGGGGTCAGGACGGAATGGACGTACAGCTCCGAGAAGCCGGCCAAGGATGATGCTCCGCAGCTTCACCCCTGTGTGGGCAAGGTGGTCGGCGACAACCGGGCGGCCTGCCGTCCGGAGCCGCTGACCTTCCTGCGGTACGACCTCGGTCTGGCCCTGGACAACACCGCCAAGGCCGGGGCCACCCATCAGATCACGATCACCGGCTATCACCAGGAGGGCCTCACCGCCTCGCCCCAGCTGACCTCCCTGTACGTCGAGGCCAGCTACGACGGGGGCAAGACCTGGCGTCCGGTGTCCACCAAGGAAGCCGGGACGGACACCTTCACCGCGAAGATCAAGAACCCGAGCCGGAAGCAGGCGGCCGAGGGCGTCGGGCTGCGGATCAGCGCGACCGACAGCCAGGGCAACACTGTCGAGCAGACCCTTCCCACGGCGTACAAGCTGCGCTGACGGGTGCCGCCGCAACGGTGAACCGACCGAAAGGTCATGGGCCGGGGCGAGACTGAGATCTCGCCCCGGCCGTCCGCTGTCCCTCGACAACTCGTCGACAACCCCGGGTGCGCGCAGCGTCGGCGGCTGACCGCACCTCCGGCGGGTCGCCCGGTGTGTCACCGGTCGGGGCGGGGAGCGTCTGCCGGAACTTCCTCGACAACCACGTCGTCCCCAGCAGTCCGCTTCCGGCAATCAGATTGTGCTGATGCAGAAGGGATGCCCAGCCGGATCGGTGAGGACCCGCGCCCTGTCCCCGTGAGGCTGGTGATCCGGCTTGCTCGCACCCAACTCCAGCAGCCGGGCCTCGGCTTCGCCCAGGCCCTCCTCGATCTTGAAGCAGATGTGCAGCTGCTGCGGAACGATTTGGTCGGGCCAACTCGGAGCCCGGTAGTCGGCAACCCGCTGAAAACCGATCAAGAGTCCGTGCTCACCGTTGAGGCCCGCGAAGTCGGCGTCCGACTTCGGGTGCGGTTCAAGGCCGGTGGCCTGCTGATAGAACGCAGCCAAAGCCAGTGGATCGGGGCAGTCAAGCGTTATCGCAACCAACTGCATCTGCAGGGTCATGGCATCTCCAGGCCGGTCGATGGACTTCCGGGCTGAACACCCTAGAGGCGTATCAGAACCTCGCCGCCCTCGGTCAACAGGCACTCAGTCCGTGGACCACTTCTGGTTGGGGCTACCGGCGCAGGACCACAGCTGGAGCCGGGTGCCGTTCGTGGTCTGTTGGTCGCGCACGTCCGCGCACTTGTTGGCGAGACCGCTGACCAGGTCATGGCGGAAGTTGAGCACGAACCGCTGCGCCGCACCGCCGTCGCACGTCGCCAGGACGAGGTCCGTCCCATCAGCGGTCGAGCCGCCCGCGAGCTGCACGCACATGCCGAGCGAGCGCATGGTTCCGCCCGTGAACGTCCAGTGCTGCGAGGCGGACTGCGAGCAGTCCGAGATCACCAGCCCTGTGCCCGGCACGCCTTTGCCGCCGACGACGTCGATGCAGCGGTGGGACGCGTGGCTGAAGACGCCTGTCCCCGGCACTGCGGCCTGTGCGGTCGTTCCGGCCTTGGTCGTCGCCTTCGCCGAGGCGCTGACGTGCGCGCCTGGGGACGCGGAGAGTGTGCCCGACGCGCTCCTGGTGGGCGACGCCGACGGCGCGGGCTTCTGTGAACCGTCGGCCTGCTTGCCGGCCGCGCTCGCCGAAGGCGCGGTCAGCCCGTCGAGGACGTCACTGCTGTGAAGGTCGGGGGCGACGGTCACCGACGCCCTGTCACGCTCCGCGCCCTGGTCGCCGTTGATCAGGCCGAGGGTCAGCAGGACACTGCCCGCCGCCAGCAGTCCCACGACGCCCACGACGACCAGGGCACCCCGTGAACCCTCGCGCCGGGTCTTGTCCTTGGGACGGCGGCCGGCCGGAGCGGGCGGTACGACGATGTCCGGAGCGGGGGTTCTCCGCGCTCCGCGGTGACGTGCGAAGTCCTCGTCGAAACGTTCTCCGGCCGACCCGTCCGCCGGAGCGCCGGCCACCGGGGTCGGTGCCGTGGGGCCGCGGCCGGCGTTGCTCCGCGACCCGAGCGAGGAGAACTGCGTGAGCCGGGGCGGACGGGCGCCTTGGCCGGCCGCGTCGGGTATGGGGTCGCCGCCGTCCGGCGCGGTCGGCTGCCTGTTACCGGCCGGGTCACCGTCCTGAGCGGGCCCGGCACCGCGCCCGATGGAACGGGTGCTGCCCGGGACTCTCTTGGGGAGATCGCGCGCCGACCGGGGTGTGTGTGGAGGCTTCATGTGTTCCTTTCGAGCGAGGCGCGGGCGCGGAGCCGTGTCGTGGACGGACTTCGACGGGTCTCCCGGGCGGTCCGGTCCGCCACACATAAGGCAGATCCACCGCCGTCCCGGTTCGCCGCCACGACCGCCACGACGTATGGCATGTGACTCATACCGGCCCGTGACCGACGACTCGAAGGGGTGCAGCGAACGGTGCGGCAGAAGCAGCCGGAGGGATCGGTCCGCGGCGGCGAGCACACCCTGACGGGCCGTTGGCAGGTGAGTATATCGGGCCGATCTATGAGGGCGGGCAGGAAGGGAGAGGAGAGAGAAAGGGGGAAACACATTGTGGCGCACATCGGAACGCTGCCCGGCCTCTCGGCCGGGCGGCGTTCCGATGCCTGGGTGCCCGGCCGGCTCGCCTGGAGCCGGGGATGGCGCACCCCAGGGCCGACATGTGCCAGGGCTGACGTATACCGAGGCACGTCATCACCCGTGACATATGTGTCCCGGTCGGCACATGGTTCCCCCATGCCGCTGAACCTCAACTACTCTGGTCCCGGGTCGGCCGAGGGCCACCGAGGCAATCGAGTGGGGTGTCGGCAGGGCCGATGACAAGACAGGTATCCGCCGCACGGTTGCCGACGTGTCCACCCGGTCCGTCAACCCAGCGACCTGGGCGCACGGCAACATGGTCGCTGCCCGTGCAAGACACTCCCAGTTCGCGGCTTTCCGGGGTGTCCGTCTGAGGAGGAACCACGCGTGTCTCGCCAGGTACTCACCGTCGGCCCGGACAGCGCCGACGGCTTGTCAACGATCGGGGAGGCGCTGGCCAGAGCGCGCAGTGGCGCGGTCCTCAGCGTCCTTCCCGGCACCTACCCGGAGAATCTGACGATCACCACGCCGGTCACCATCGTAGCCGCCCAGGCACGTGGCACCGTGGAGATAGCCCCGCGCCGGGGCACCGCCCTGACGCTGAAGGCGGACGCCGTCATGCTCACCGACCTGGTGCTGCGCGGCCGTGACGAGGAACTTCCGGTCGTCGACGCGCCCCGTGGACAGGTGGCGATGGACGGCTGCGAGATCGCGGCCTCCTCGTGGACCGCGCTGCTCGCCCGCAACAGCGGCTCGCTGGCCCTGCGCGACTGCCGGGTGACCAACGGCACGGGCGCCGGCGTCGTCGTCACCTCTCCCGCGGACAGCTCCGTGGAGTCCTCCACACTCGAACACCTCGGCACGACGGGCGTCGTGATCGGTGAACAGGGGCGGGTCACCGTGCGGGGCTGCACGATCCGCGACGCCCGCGGCAACGGCGTCCTGGCCAACGGCGAGGCCCAGGGATCGGTCGAGGAGTGCGACATCTCCTCCACGGACCAGCCGGCGGTGGCGCTGGAGGGCCGCAGCACCACCAGTGTGCTGCGCACGGTGCTGCACGACACGTCCACGGGCCTGCACATCACGAGCGAGTCGCGCACCGTCTTCGAGGACGTGCGGGTGACGAACACCTCCGGTGTCGGCATCGCCGTGGGCAAGGGCAGCGATCCGCTGCTGCGCCGCTGCCGGGTGGCCCGTACCAAGGAGCACGCGGTACTCGTCACGGACCGCTCCCGCGGCACGTTCGAGGACTGCTGGGCGGACTCCTGCGAGGCGCCGGCGGTGCGAGTGACGGGATCGGCCTCGCCGGTCTTCGTCCGCCTGACGGTCCGGGACTGCGCCGGCACGGCGCTGCTGCTGGAGGAGGAGTCCGCGGCCGAACTGGACCGGCTGGAGGTCGTGGACGCCAAGGGCGTCGGCATCTGTGTGCGCACCGGCGCCAATCCGCTGGTCCGCCGGGCCCGGATCATCTCCCCGGCGGGACACGGCGTGGAGGTGGTCAAGGACGGCCGGGGCCGCCTCGAGGACTGCCTGATCGAGCGGCCCGGGGGCGCGGGTGTCCGCGTGGCGGACGACGGCAACGTCTACGTCGGCGGGGGAACGGTGGACGCCCCGGAGGGTGCCGGGCTCTCCGTCGGCGCCGGCGGCACCATGACGGTGCGGGACTGCGCGATCAGCAAGGCGGCGCTCAGCGGCGTCCTGGTCGAGAACGACGGCGACCTGACCGCGACCCGGGTGACGGCCCACGAGAGCACCGAGCAGGGCGTGCTGATCGCCGACGGCGGGCGGGCGGCCCTGAACTCCTGCGAGATCAGCGGCAGCGGCAAGGACGGCGTGCGCATCGAGTCCGACTCCCCGGTCTCCGTGGTCAACTGCACCGTCCGCGACAACGAGGGCGGCGGCCTGATCCAGGCCAAGGCGGGTGACCGGGTGGCCGTGGAGGGCCTGACCAGCGCGGGCAACGGCAAGCGGGACGCGTGGGGCGTCGGCGACGCCGAGGGCACCGACCCGGCCGCCTCCCCCGGCACCCAGGAGTACGGCGACGGCTCGGGCGACGACGCCTCGCTGGCCGCGCTCGACGCCCTGATCGGCCTGGACAACGTCAAGCAGCAGGTCCGTACGCTGGTCAATCTCACCCAACTCGCCCAGCACCGCGCCAGACTCGGCATGTCGGCGCCGCCGATGAGCCGGCACCTGGTCTTCGCCGGCCCCCCGGGTACCGGCAAGACCACCGTGGCCCGGCTCTACGGCAACATCCTCGCCGGGCTCGGCACCCTCCGGTCGGGACACCTGGTCGAGGTCTCCCGGGCCGACCTCGTCGCCCAGATCGTCGGCGGTACCGCCATCAAGACCACCGAGGCCTTCAACCAGGCCCTCGGAGGCGTCCTGTTCATCGACGAGGCGTACACGCTGCTGTCCGACGGCAAGGGATCCGGCGCCAACTTCGGCCGCGAGTCGGTCGACACACTGCTGAAGCTGATGGAGGACCACCGCGACGACGTGGTGGTCGTCGCCGCGGGCTACTCCTCCCAGATGGACGACTTCCTGGCGTCCAACCCGGGCCTCGCCTCCCGTTTCTCCCGGACCATCGAGTTCGAGAACTACACCGTGCCCGAACTGGGCTCAATCGTCGAGAAGATGTGCCTCGGCCACCAGTACCGGATGGAGGAGTCCACCCACCGGGCACTGGCCGTGCGCTTCGACCGCATGCCCAAGGACGCCACGTTCGGCAACGGCCGCGAGGCGCGCCGGGTGTTCGAGGAGATGGTGGAACGCCAGGCGACCCGGCTGGCCGGTCTCGCCGAGATCTCCGAGAGCGACCTGCAACTGCTGCTGCCCGAGGACGTGGGCCCCGAGGCGGCCGCCGCCGTATCGGGCGAGGAGACCCCGGACGAGACCAACCCGCTGGCACGACTGGGGGATCTGGTGGGTCTGGCAGCCGTGAAACGGGACGTCACCGACCTGGTCAACCTGCTGTCCACCGCGCGTCAGCGCGAGGCCGCGGGCCTGCCAGCGCCGCGCATCAGCCACCACCTCGTCTTCACCGGCCCGCCCGGCACCGGCAAGACGACCGTGGCCCGCCTGTACGGCGAACTGCTCGCCTCGCTGGGCGTGCTGCCCCGCGGCCAGCTCGTCGAGGTCTCCCGCGCCGATCTGGTGGGCCGGTACATCGGCCACACCGCACAGCTGACCCGTGAGGTGTTCGAGCGGGCCATCGGCGGTGTGCTGTTCGTCGACGAGGCGTACACCCTCACCCCGGCGGGCGCCTCGGCGTCCGACTTCGGCCGCGAGGCGGTCGACACGCTGCTGAAGCTGATGGAGGACCACCGTAACGAGGTGGTCGTGATCGTCGCCGGGTACACCGAGGAGATCGAGGGGTTCCTGGCGTCCAACCCGGGCCTGTCCTCGCGGTTCTCCCGCCGCGTCGAGTTCGCCGACTACTCCTCCGACGAACTGGTCACGATCGTGCGGGCCCATGCCGCGACATCCGGCTACGAGTGCGGACCCGGCACCGGGCAGGTGCTCCGGGAGTACTTCGAGACGCTGCCGCGCGACCGGTCCTTCGGCAACGCGCGCCTGGCACGCCAGGTACTGGAGGGCATGATGACGCGTCAGGCCGGCCGGATCAGCCGCATGGCGGCGCCCGGCCTGGAGGACCTGCGGCTGCTGCTGCCCCAGGACGCCCCACGGCGGGAGGGACTGTCCGCATGATCCGCAGACCGGGAGAGCGAACCCTGCGCCCGCGTGCGGGACTGCGGCCCGCCGTGCGCACGGGTGCGACGGGACTGCTGCGGCCGGCCGTACGTCTGGGTGCGGCGGTCCTGCTGCCACCGGCCCTGACGGCGACGGCCGTGCTGGCCGTGGGGCCCGCCGCCGCTGCCGCCGACGGCACACCGACCGTCAGACTGCCCGTCATGACCGCTGTGCTGGCCGACGACGCCGACTGCACCAAGCGGTCCACGGCAAAGGCCACGGCCGTGCCCTGGGAGCACCAGAGCCTGGAACTGCTCCGCGCCGCACGGATCTCCCAGGGCGCGGGGGTCAAGGTCGGCGTCGTCGACACGGGCGTCTCCACCGAGGCGCTCACCCTCGCGGGACGGGTCGAGGCCCTCGGCGGCGGCGGAGACGACTGCGTCGGCCACGGGACCTTCGTGGCCGGACTGATCGCCGCCGCACCCGCCAAGGGCGTCGCCTTCCACGGCGTGGCCCCCCGGGCGAGCATCGTCGCGGTCCGCGCCACCACCGAGCGCGGGACACCCTCGGCGGCCGGTGTCGCGGCAGGCATCCGCGACGCCGTGGACGCCGGTGCCCAGGTCGTCGAGGTGTCGGCGGCGTTCGAGACCAAGTCGGCCGCGCTCGACGACGCGGTGTCCTACGCCGCGAAGCACGACAGCCTGATCGTGGCCGCCGCAGTACCGGACCCGCCGAGCGGCACCGGGGCCGGCACACCGGCACCCCGCAACTACTGGCCCGCGGCCTTCCCCGGCGTGCTGAGCGTCCTGGACGTGGACGTCAAGGGCGTCCGCCAGGACGGCGCGCTGCTCCCGGTCGACGTCGACCTGGCGGCCCCCGGCGACGGCGTCGTCGGCATCGGGCCGCGGGGCGGCGGGCACTTCGTCGGCAACGGGGCCTCGCTGGCCGCCGGGTACGCTGCGGGAGCCGCCGCCCTCGTACGGTCGGCCTTCCCCGACCTGTCGGCCGCGGAGGTCGCCCGGCGCCTGATCTCGACGGCCTACCCCGACTACGTACCCCGGCTGGACGCCTACGCGGCGGTCGCCTCGGTGCCCGAGGACGGCACGAAGGGGGCCGGTGCCAGGGCCGACGCGCACGCCGGCGTCGTACGGATGCCCGACCACACGCAGGGGGAACACGCCACCAGGACCGCTGTGCTGGTTGCCGCGGCCGGACTCGGGGTTCTCCTCCTCGCCGGATGGGCAGCGCTGGCCGTCCCGCGCGGCCGGGCCCGCGGCTGGCGTCCGCCGCGACGCTGAACGGGCGGGGCGCCGAACGACCCGGGGCGGCCGGGGGGGACACCCCCTCGGCCGCCCCCGGTCGTCGTATCGGCCTACCGGTCCTGGTCCCCCTCCTCCTGCGGAGTGTCGACCACCGCCGTCTGCAGCAGCGTCGCCTTGCTCCGGGCGATGTACCGGGCCCGGCCCGGCGGCAGGTTGCGCGGCTTGACGTTGCTGAATACGTACCCCTCGCTCGGCGGGCAGGACAGCAGCAGGCCGGGGGTGTTGACCTCGCTCAGCCGCCGCAGCAGCTGGTCGCCGAAACCGCGGCCGGCGCCGGTGGCGGACCGGGCGATCACGAAGTGCAGGCCGACCTCGTGCCCGAGCGCCAGGAACTCGAAGAGCGGCGCGAACGGATGGTCGAAGGCGTTGCTGCCGCCCAGCATGTCGTAGTCGTCGACCAGGACGAACAGGCGCGGCCCCGACCACCAGTCGGCCTGCCGCATCCGGGCGGGGCTGATGTCCTCCCCCGGCAGACGCGTCTTCAGCGCCTGCTGGGAACCGCCCGTCAGCTCCTGCAGCGCGGTCAGGGACACGGCATGACCCAGGCGGTACTCCTCCGGGACGGTCTCCACCAGCTCCCGCCGGTAGTCGACCACCAGAATCCGTGCTTCCTGGGGGGTGTACCGGGCGGTGATCGCGGACGTCACCAGCTTCAGCAGGTTGGTCTTGCCGCTCTCGGTGTCGCCGACGGCGATCAGGTGCGGGGTACGGCTGAAGTCGTGCCAGACGGGGGACAGCGTCTCCTCGTCGAGGCCCAGTGCCATCCGCAGACCACCGGTGCTCTCGGGTGCGGGCAGTTCGGCGGCGGGCAGCAGGTGCGGCAGCATGCGGACGGCGGGCGCGGCGGGACCGTGCCAGCCGGCCGAGATCTGCTCGACCAGATCCGCGACGCCCTCGGTGAGGTCGTCGGCGGAGGAACTGGCGTCGACGCGGGGCAGCGCCGACAGGAAGTGCAGCTTCCCCTCGACCGTGAGACCGCGTCCGGGGATGCGCGGCACCAGCGCCGCCCGCCGCACGTTGATCACCGAGTCCATGTTGTCGCCGAGCTTGAGTTCCAGGCGGGTGGCGATCTGGTCGCGCACCTGTGTCGTCATCTCCATCCACCGGGACGCCGTCACGACCAGGTGAACGCCGTAGTTCAGACCGCGGGTGGCGAACTGGTTGAATGTCGGGACCAGTTGGTCGAAGTCCTGGCGCAGGGTCGTCCACCCGTCCACCACGAGGAAGACGTCGCCGTGGAGCTCCTCGGCGAACTCACCGGCCGCCCGGCGGCGCCGGTAGGTCGCCATCGAGTCGATGTTGTGGTCCAGGAAGAACTGCTCGCGGTGGTTGAGCACCGCCGTGACCTCGGCGACCGTCCGGCTGATGCGTTCGCTGTCCAGCCGGGAGGCGACGCCGCCCATGTGCGGCAGCCCGGACAGCCCGGACAGCGTCCCGCCACCGAAGTCCAGGCAGTAGAACTGCACCTCACCAGGGGTGTGGGTGAGGGCCAGGGAGGCGATGAGGCTCCGCAGCAAGGTGGACTTGCCGCTCTGTGAACCGCCCGCGATACCGATGTGTCCCTCCGCTCCGGACAGATCGACCACGAGGGGGTCGCGGCGCTGCTCGAAGGGCTTGTCGACCAGGCCGACCGGTACCTTCAGCCGGCCGGACCCGTGCCACGACGCCGCCGTGAACCCGCGTTCCGCGCTGACCGCGAGCGGCGGCAGCAACTCGTCGAGCGGGGACGGCAGATCGAGCGGGGGCAGCCACACCTGGTGCGCTCCCGGTCCGGCGTCCCGCAGCCGGTCCAGCGCCACCGACAACAGGGTGTCACCCGTCTCCTGCTTCTCCTCGGCGACAGGTTCCGCCGCGGCGGGCTGGACCGTGCGCGGCACCACGTACCCCGACGTCCACGGCACCACCTGGCTGGCCACCCGGGCCTGCGCGACCGCTCCGCCCCGCTTGCGGTACTCGCCCGAGACATACGCCGCCCTGAAACGTGTCAGGGCCTCGACTCCGCTCTTGAGATACCCGCTGCCGGGCTGCGAGGGGAGCTGGTAGGCGTCGGGGACGCCCAGCACGCCCCGGCTCTCCATGGCCGAGAAGGTACGCAGACCGATCCGGTACGACAGATGGCTCTCCAACTGGTGCATCCGGCCCTCGTCCAGGCGCTGCGACGCCAGCAGCAGATGCACGCCCAGGGAACGCCCCAGCCGGCCGATCATGACGAACAGTTCCATGAACTCCCGGTGCGCGGACAGAAGTTCGCTGAACTCGTCGACCACGACGAACAGGCTCGGCAGCGGGGCAAGCTCCGTGCCCGAGGCGCGCGCCTTCTCGTACTCCAGCGCCGACGAGTAGTTGCCGGCGGCCCTCAGCAGCTCCTGACGGCGGATCAGTTCGCCGTGCAGCGCGTCCTGCATACGGGCGACCAGCGCGACCTCGTCCGACAGGTTGGTGATCACCGCCGAGGTGTGCGGCAGTTCGTCCAGACCGAGGAAGGTGGCACCGCCCTTGAAGTCGACCAGGACGAAGTTGAGCGTCTCGGAGGAGTTCGTCAGGGCCAGGCCCAGCACGAGGGTCCGCAGCAGCTCGCTCTTGCCCGAACCGGTGGCGCCGATGAGCATCCCGTGCGGTCCCATGCCGCCCTGCGCCGACTCCTTGATGTCCAGCTCCACCGGGAGCCCGTCGCTGCCCACCGCGATGGGCACCCGCAGCCGTGAGGTGCCGCCCGCGCGCTGCCACAGGGTCTGCGGATCGTGCCGGTACAGGTCGCCGATGCCGAGCAGCGACGTGAGTTCGGTGTCCGCGGCCAGCGGTTCGGCGGCGGAGGCCGCCAGCCGCATGCGGTACGGCGCGATCATCCTGGCCAGCGCCTCGGCCGCGACCGGCCCCATGAGGTCCGGCCGGCCCAGCTGCGTCGTCTGCTCCTTGCGGGTGCGGTCGGTGCGCACCAGGCCGACCCGGTCGGGCCGGACGTCGAGGCGGAGCGTGCTGCGGCCGGGCCGCCACTGGAGGGTGTCGGCCAGGTCGATGACGACCGCGTTGCGAAAGCCCTGACCGTCCATGCGGTGCCCGGCGGGCACGGCCACCCCGTCCAGGACGACGACCGTGTAGGGCTCCTCACGGCCGGGCGGCGTCTCCGGATCGAAGCCGGGACGCTCGCCGAACTCGGCCCCGAGCAGGTCCTCCAGGTCGTTGAACGCGGACGTCACCATCCGGGCCGGGCCCGCTCCGTCCTTCTCCTGCGGATGCTGGCCGTGCGGCAGCCACTTCACCCACTCCCAGTCGGCGCGGTGCTCGTCGGCGGCACACACGACGATCCACATTTCCTCCGGGACGTGGAAGACGGCGAGCTGCGAGAGCATCGCGCGCACCAGACTCCGCCGGGTGGTGTCGTCACCCCGCATCAACACCCGCGACCAGGAACGCAGATACACGGCGACCGGCTGACCGGGCACCGTGCTGTAGGCACGTATGAAGCGGCGGAGCGCATGTGCCGCGAGCGGGTCGAGGTCTTCGACCGGCTTGGTGGCCAGTGGTGTCAGTTTCATGGACAGCTGCTGATCGCCGACGGCCATCCGGACCTCGGCGAAGTCCTCGTCCTTCACCCGGCGTTCCCACAGACGGGTGGTGCGCACCAGGGTGCGCAGTGCCGCCGGTTCCGGATGACGCCAGGCCAGCGCCAGCTGCTGTTCGACCACCGCGCGCCGGATCTGCTTGCGGATCTGCCCGAGATACCGCAGGTAGTCCCGCCGTTCACCGCGCAGCCGCTGCTTGCGCTCACTGGTGCGTCGCATGAACTGCCCGATGATCATGGCGGCCGACGCCAGTAGCATCAGACCCAGTGACAGGTAGATGAAGATACCGTTCGACCCACCCGGACGCAGGAAGATCAGCATCATGGAGACGGACATCATCGCCATCGGCATGTATGTCCACACCGCGGAGTTGTCCGGGACCGACTCCGCGAGCACCGGGGGCTCCTGAAGGCTCAACTCCCCCTGGGGCATGTCCGGTCCACGACGACGCGCGGGACGACGAAAAAGCACGGAACTCAACGCATCGGCTCCTTCGGGCGGCAGCCAGTGAGGTGTCACCGGGCCCGTTGGCGGGAGGGCGGGGCCGTGAAGACGGCCCGGCGGACAGAGGTACTCTGCACACGATAGACGGATGGACACCTCACCGGATCAAACACCTACGTGTCTACCGGTATCTCACTTTCACATCCGTCCGCCCTGATCACCTTCCGCGAAAGCGAATGTGCCGACCATGAGCGACACCTCGGTGGCCAGCCTGTGCCGCCTCACCGTCCGGGCACCCTCCGGGACGATCGACCTTGCCGTCCCGGTGGACGTTCCGGTGGCCGACCTCCTCCCCACGTTGCTCAGGTACTGCGTGGAGGGCATGGAGGAGGAGGGCCTCGACCACGGAGGCTGGGTACTCCAGCGCCTGGGCGGCCCCGCCCTCGACGACGAGGCCACCCTGGAGGCCATCGACCTGCACGACGGCGAGGTCCTCCACCTGCGTCCCCGGGCCGAGGAGATGCCCGAGGTCCGCCTCGACGACCTGGTCGAGGGCATCGCGGACATCACCCGGGATCGTCTGCAAGCCTGGACCCCGGACCGGAGCCGGCAACTCCTGCGCGGTTTCCTCGTCTGCGTCCTCGTCATCGCGCTGGGCGTGCTCGCCTGGCCCGGCGGCCCGGTCGTGCCCCGCGCGGCCACCGCGGGCGTCGCCGGTCTGCTGCTGCTCGCCGGAGCCGCCACGGCCGCCCGCGCCGTCGGCGACGCGGCCACGGGTGCCGCCCTCGGCGTCATGGCGGTCCCGGCACTGGCGCTTGCCGGCTGGCTGCTGCCCGACGGCGAGATCGCGGGCCCCCACGCCTACCACGTGCTGGGAGCACGGCTGTTGGCCGCCGGCACCGCCGGAGCGGGCGCCGCCGTACTGGCCCTCGCGGCCGCTGCCGTCTACGCCCCGCTCTTCCTGTCCACGGCGGCCGTCGCCGTGGCGGCGGCTGTCTCCGGGGCGCTGATGAGTGTCTTCGACGTATCCGTGGACAAGGCCGCCGGCGTGGTCGCCGCCTGCCTGGTGGTCATCGGCGGCTTCGTCCCCGCCATCGCCTTCAAGCTGGCCGGCATGCGGATGCCGCCGCTGCCCACCAACCCCGGGCAGCTCCAGGACGGCATCGATCCGTACGACGGCCCCGAGGTGGCCACCCGGACGGAGCTGGCCGGCGGCTGGATGATCGCCCTGTACGGCGCGATCGGCGTCGTCTGCGCGGGCTGCCTGATTCCGCTGGTGCGCCGCCCCAACCTCCCGGAAGCGCTGATCGCCGTCCTCCTTTCCCTGATCCTGCTCCTGCACGGCCGGGGCATGGTCAACGTGTGGCAGCGGCTGGTCCTGGTCGTCCCCGGTGCGATGGGAGCCGCGCTGGTTCTCGTGGGCGCCGGTGCCCACCTCGCCCCCGGTGACCGGCCCGTGTTCGTCGCCGGACTGCTGGGCCTGGCCGCCGTGCTCGCCGTCATCACCTGGACCGTCCCCGGACGCCGGATGCTGCCCTACTGGGGCCGCGCCGCCGAGCTGCTGCAGTCCACCCTGGCCATCGGCCTGCTGCCGGTCACGCTCTGGGCCGTCGGGGTGTTCGGCGAACTGCGCGCCATCTCCGGCTGACCGCGATCATGCCGATTCCGAAGAAACCCGCGAGGTAGGCCACCACCATGCAGTCAAAGCGCGACCAGGTACAGGCGCACGGTTTCATCATGAGCCGGCTGACGGCCGGCATGCTCCTCGCGGAGCCCGACGCCCCGGACACCCCGCTGGGCCGGACCACCCGTGGTGTGTTCATAGGTGTGCTCATAGCGGTGCTGCTGGCCGCCGGGGCCGTGGTGTACGGGCTGATCTCGCCCGGCGGCAACACCTCGTGGAAGACACCGGGCACCCTCGTCGTCAACAAGGAGACGGGCGCCCGCTACCTGTACGTCGACGGCCGGCTCAGGCCGGTGCGCAACTACGCCTCCGCGCGCCTGATCGCTGGCAGCGACCTCGCCACCTCCACCGTCGCCACCGCCTCCCTGAAGGGGACCCCCGTGGGGCAGCCCATCGGCATCCCGGGTGCCCCCGAGTCGGTGCCCTCGGCGGACAACCTGGACCGGGACACGTGGCTGGTCTGCTCCACCACCGGCGCCCGTGCCTCGGACGGCCGCACCACGCTGGTGGCCGGATCTCCCGTGGAGGGCACCGGAGTCGGCGCCGGGCAGGGCTTCGTGGCCCAGGGCCCCGACCACACGGCCTACCTGGTCTGGCAGGGCAGTCGGCTGCGCCTGGACAAGGACTCCGGTGCCGCCGTGTCCCTCGGCTACGGTTCCGTGACTCCCCGGCCGGTCTCCGCGGCCTTCCTCAACGCCCTGGTCGCCGGGCCGGACCTGCTGGCACCCGAGGTGCCGGACCGCGGCGACGCGGGACCGTCGCTCGACGGCAAGGCGAGTGCCACGGGCCAGGTGTTCCAGGCCGAGGTGCCCGGCTCCGACGAGCATCCGTACTACCTCCTGCGCAAGGAGGGGCTGGTCCCCGTGACCGCCACGCAGGCCGCCCTCGTACTCGGCGACCCGCACACGCGGGACAAGGCGTACGCGGGACAGACCCCGCGCACGGTGACACTGAGCGCCGACGCGCTGAAGCAGCACCTGGCGCCGGGGGCGGAGGGCCGCTCCCCGGCCACCGAGGGCCTGCCGGCCGAGCCGCCGAAGCCGGCCGCCATCGCCGCGGACGAGTCGGCCTGCGCGGGTGTGGAACCCGGCGACGACGGCACGAAGGTCACCACGCTGCTCGTGGCGACGGACGCCCTGACGCCGGTCGCCCAGCCGTCGGCGGACGTCGCACGAGCCTGTCTGCGGGTGGACGCGGTCGTGGTGCGTCCCGGCCGCGCTGCGCTGGTGCGTGCCCTGGGAGCCGGCGGCACCACCCTGGGCACCACGACCTACCTGGTCGACGACACCGGTACCAAGTTCCGGGTTCCGGCGGCCAAGGCACTGGGCGCCCTCGGCTACAGCGAGGGCCAGGTCACTGCCCTGCCCTCGCCGTTGCTCTCGATGCTGCCGACCGGGCCCGCCCTGGACCCGGACGCGGCGACCGGGGCGACCCGGCCCACGGTGCAGACGCAGTGCCCGTCACCGGGCCGGTAGGTTGTCGGCGGCGGAACATTCACACGTATCGCTTGCGAGTGGCCGATGAGGACACACCTCAAGCGGTACGGTAGATGTGCGCCGGGTTCGGCCGTCGCTGTTCCGGGAAGCGGAGCAGGCAACACCTCGGTGTCGATCCGCCCGGTGACGGACGTTCCGCAACACACCGGACACCACTCACCATCAAGTGTCGGGAGAGTGTCAACTCCTCGACGGAGCAATCGGGAGGCTGAACATGGCCGAAGGCAATCTTCGCAGGTCAGACGCGTGGGCCGCGCGCAACGGCATCCAGGCCCTGGAGTCTGCAATGAGGGGGGTGCAGAGGTGCCGTCAGGATGTGGAGGCCACCGGAACCGGCCTGACCACGGGCTACCAGGGCAGTGACGGCCGTGCCTACAGGGATCTCATCGTGCAGTGGGACGGGCAGTGCGGCAAGATCCTCGACAACCTGAAGCACATGATCGACACCCTCACCACGAGCTTGTCGGAGATCGACAAGAACCAGCAGGCGTCGAACGACGCCATCAGGAACGCCGGCAACAGTACGTACCACACACTGATGGGCGCCTGACCCGGGCCCCGGTGCCACACCCCCCGCAACCGAACCGTTGACCCCTTTCGAGACACCACGAGGCCGACATGTCCAGCCCATTCGAAGACGGCGTCATCCACGTCGATTACAACCACATGCAGAACGCGGCCGACGACCTGATCCAGCAGACCAAGGCCATCGACCAGACCCTGACCAACCTCGACGCGGAGCTCCAGGCGCTGATGACGCACTGGGAAGGTGACGACAGCGACGAGTACAAAGTCTGCCAGCAGGCCTGGAACACAGCGGTGGGCGACATGGAGCGGATGCTGAATTCCCATGCCGTGCTGCTCACGGACGTGTCCGACAACTACAAGTACACGGAGCGGTCGCTCGCCCAGATGTGGGCCGACGTGAAGGTCCAGCCCTGACCATCGCGTCCACGGGGCCGAACTGACCGCTCGGGCAGATCGGCCCCGTACGACGTACTGTCCCCGCAACCGCGCGTTCCGCTACTTCTGGAGGTTCCATGGGAAACCTTTCGCATCTCGACGGGAAGTCGCTGCAGACGTTCATCGACAACGACCTCAGGGATTTCCTGACGAAGACGGAGGAAATCCGCAGGGACAAATATGCGGGGGACGACCAGCGTCCGATCAGGTCCCTCAAGAGTCTGGTCGACGGGGAGACCACTCCCGAGACGATGGCGCAGAACCAGCTTCTGGCACTCGGGCCGATGGTCAACGACGACACCACCCATGGCAAAAGTCTGATCGAGGCCGTGAAATCGGCGGCCAAGTCGGTCGATGAAATCCTGGAAAGACAGCAGAGGCTGTTCAAGGACATCGACAGGGATTTCCGGCAGACGTTGAAGCTCATGGGGTCGACGCAGGGCGACAACATCACCGAAATCAACGCCGATAAGCTGCTCGAACTGTTCGAGGACGTCGACAACGACATGAGCCCGTCCAGCAAGAACACGAGCACCAACTCGTAGTCCGGGCGCCCCTCCTCCGTCGGCCCTCTCCATATTTTCACCAAGCGGAGCGCGTACATGGCAATCAATTTCGACACGGATGACTACTGGGCTCAGGCGGTCGGCCTCTACACCGGCTACTCGATGCCGAGTCGTAAGTCCCTCTTCGACAAGCTGAAGAGCAAAGAGGGAATTCCGCTCATGCGGGTCAACTTGGTTGAGCACAAGGGGCGCGCCGTCGACAAGCTGGACTACGCCGCCTCTTCGGGATGGCAGGCTTCCCATGGTGAGGACTACCGGCTGGCCTTCTACACGCACCATGGTTCGGACAAGGTCAGGCTGTTCACGGCCGACATCATCTTCATCGGAACCCTGGCCGACGAGAACGGCAAGAGCCATCTGACGGACGCCGGAGCCACCCGAGAGGGAGGCAAATTCACCGGAAAGTACAAGGACGAATGGGACGACGGTGACCTGTGGCGCTACGTGTCCGCTCCGAAATTCGTCCTGGACGCCTTGGTGGACACGTACAAGACGACGCACTCTTCCTACAACGGGGTGAGTGTGCCGGACGGCGACGCCGTCGACCTCACTTCCTTCGAGCGGACTGCGGCGGCCTTCGACCGGGCGGCGCAGTTCTTCCGGGAGCAATTGAATCCGCTGGAGGACTGGTACAACTCGCTGGGCGGTGACGAGGCCGCCTGGAAGGGCCAGTCCGCCGACGTCGTACGGACCCTCATCCAGTCCCTCTACAAGAACTACGACAGTTACGCGGAACAGATGGGAGGGCGCGAGTACAAGTCCGACCTCACCATGCTCGACGGCTATCAGCCCCGGTCCACCTACGCCGCAGGCCTGCGCCAGGCCCAGTGGGACCTCCACTGGGAGGCACGGGAGATGCAGGCCGCCTGGTTGAACTGGGCCAACTCGATGGAACACGATCCGCACCGGGCACTGCTCGAGGAACTGGACGAACTCACCCGGTGGATATTGATCAACAACGTTCCACTCGTCAGTGTCACGGTTCCCCATGGGCAAACCTTCTACGATCCGGACGACGACGGCGTAGAAGACCTCTGGAACGTGAAGGACGACTCGGGCGAAACCTTCGGCACCTTCCCCGGGTTCAGCGACAATCCGGGGTTCGGCGCCCTGGACGACATCAACACCTGGAAGACCATCGGGGAAAACGCGGTGGCCCGCTGGAACCGAAACGTAGAAGGCTACCTCGTCGCTGCCGCGAAGAAATCTCTCTCCAACCTCGGGAAGAACTGGAACGCGGCCACCGCCGAAGTCGGCAAAGAGGTCACGGACCGCAATCCCAACAGTCTTTCGCAGACCTATGAGAAGGAAGAGACGAAGAGCGAGAAGGAGGCCGCGAAGAAGTCCGCCGACGATAGCAAGAAGGCGTGGGAGAGCCTCAACAAGAACCTCTCCGACGCCAACAGCGGCAACAAGGAACTGTTCGACAACCTGAGCAATGGCCTGAAGGACGCCAACAGCAACCAGATGCAGCTCAACAGTGGGCTGAACGGGCTCGGCGACAGTCTCAACAACGGCCTGAACAACCTGGGCGACGGCTTCACCCAGAGCCTCAACGGCGGCGGCAACGGACTCGGCGGTGGCCTGAACCTCGATGGCGGCGGTACGACGGCGCCGCTCAACAGCGGTCTGAACAACGCGCTCAGCGACCTCGGCGGCACGGATCCGAGCAGCAGTCCCCTGAACTCCGGAACGTCCCTGCCGCTCAACCCCTTCCCGTCCCTGAACGGGGGCTCCCTCACCGGCGGTTCGTCAACCGGCAGCACGTCCCCGCTCAACCTCAAACCCGGCTCGCTCACCGACGACGGCAGCCCCCGCCTCGACGCGGACGGGAATCTGGTCCAGACGTATCCGGACGGCACCAGGACGGTGCTGGACCCCGAGACCGGCCGGCTCGTCACGACCGACCCGGACGGTCACACGACCACGACCCGGCTCAACCCCGGCGACGTCATCACCAACCCCGACGGAAGTCACACCCAGCTCAACGTGGACGGCACGGTCACGACGGAGTCCAAGGACGGCACCAAGACGGTGTTCGACCCGTCGGACGGCAGCCTGCAGACCACCAAGCCAGACGGTCACACGAGCACGACCCACCTGAGCAAGCCGATCGACATACCCGATCTGACGAGCACCGGAAACAACCTCTCGCACAGTGGTGGAACCTCCTCGCTGAACGGCAGGTCCCTCGACCACGGCGGCAGCAACCTCCACGACGACCCGGACCTCGACTACCTGGACTACGACAGCACACCTTTCACGGGCGGTACGCTGGGCGGAAATGTGGGAGGTTACGATACTGCCGGTGCCAACACCTCGCAGGCACCTGCGGGAGGAACACCTCTCAACCCAGGTTTCGGGGCTGGAGCCGGCGCGGGTGGCGCGGGAGCGGGCGGGGCGAACGGGGAACGTGTGCGTACGGTACTGAGCGACGCGAACAACATGTCCGCGTCGCGTCGCAACGGCTCCGTATCGTCGGCCATCGACGGCGAGGTCATGCCCTTCCGGCAGAACGGGACCCAGACCACCAGTTCGCCCATGGGCGGCGGTGCTCCGATGGGTGGCGGCACGCAGGGCGGTCAGTCCACACAGAGCGGTGAACGGCAGCGCACCAACTGGGTGGAGGAGGAAGAGGACGTGTGGGGAACCGAGGAAGGCGGAACGCCGGCGGTGATCGGATGAGCGGGACCGAGTACGGCACCGGCGCGGCGCGCGCCCGGCAGGACGAGCCCGACGCCACCGTGGCGGCGAATCCTTTCACGGAGTCGCTCAACGCGCGCCTCTCCGAGACGCTCTCCGCCCTGGAGTCCGTGACCGCCGACATGGCCATGGCCAAGGCGGAGCTGAGCCAGGCCACTTACGTGGTGCGGTCCCGGGACCGCACGGTGGAGGCCACGGTGGGACACCAGGGGCAGCTGATGGACCTGAGGTTCCTCGACAACAAGTACCGCACCATGAGTTCCACCGAGCTCGCCGCCTCGGTGCTGGAGGCCGTGTCGCAGGCGAGGGACTCGATGGCCCGTCAGGTGATGTCCACCATGGCTCCGTTCACGCAGCCCCTGCCGGGTGTGCCGCTCATGGACGGCATGGACATCGACTGGGCCGATCTCTTCGGACCGGGTGTTCTGGAAGAGCCGGAGGCGGCGCTTCGCAAGGGCGACGCACGGTTGCGGGACGAGATCGACGAGGACGGGGAGGAGTAGGCGCTGTGGGCGATGTCTTCTCGGCGGATGTGTCGCGCATCCGGCAGTGGCAGAATCTCATGCGCGACATCACGGACATCACGGACAGTGCCGTGCGTGATTTCGAGGCCGAGGCCCGCAGCTGTCTCGACTGGGTCGGCAGGGACGACTCGATGGCGGAGGATCTCAGGCCCCGGGACCAGAAGGAGCGCAAGGACACCACGGAGACGGGCACGTCGCTGATGCAGGCCATCGCCGGCATCTCGACGGCGCTCAGGGTGAACGGAAACGTCATCCAGGGTGCCCAGAACAACGCCTCCGAGGCCATCAACGACGAGTCGTCCAAGTCGGGGAAGCACTGATCCGTCATGGCGATCGTGGTTCCTGAGTGGGCGAACGTCCTGTTCTTCGTCATCATTGGTGAGCGCATGCCGCAGGCCGATGAGGACCTCGCCTACCGGAGCCACGAGTCGTTCAGGAATTTCTCGGGGCGGCTGCACAAACTGTCCGAGCTCCTGGAGGAGTCGATCAAGGCCTCGAGCGGGGCTCTCCCGCCCGAGATCGCCGAACGTTACGTCCGCGCCACCCACATGGTGACCAACGACGGTGGCAAGAACTACGTCATCGAGTTCGCCAAGCAGCTGGACGACATCGCCGAAGGGCGCGTACAGACGTCCATCCAGATCGCCGAGAACAAGATCAACATCATTGTCGAGCTTGCTCTTCTGGCGATGATTCTGTCCTTCCTGGACGCACTGGCGGCCTTCGTCTTCGGAGGCACGGAATCCTTGGCGGCAGCGGCCAAACTCACTGTGCGGTACAAGATCCTGGGCATGCTGACGCTGCTGCTCAAGCGCATTCATCTCATGCCGACCATCAGCGAGATGCTGGAAGAGATGTTCACCGCGCTCGCGTCCCGTCTGATCCTGATGTGGTCGGCGGCGCCCGGCCGCAAGCCGCACGGCATCGATGTGAAGGACCTGTTCGTCAGCGGAGCGGCCGGAGCGCTCAACGCGGTTTTCGAGCACTTCTTCCACGGCGGCAAGAACATCTTCAAGGGGCTCTTCAAGGACAAGCCCGACCTCGGTCCCGGCTTCAACAAGAAGTTCAACGACAAGAACAACCTGCCGGTGCCGACGCCGAGCAAGAAGCCGCCGCTGACCACCGGGCAGAAAATCGCGGCCGCCTCCGCCGACCAGACGTTCGACGCCGCGAGCGCGGGTCTGTCGGAGTACCTGACCGGAGGTGCCATCTCCGGCTTCAACTCGATGGACTTCTGGGGTGGCGCCGTCAGCACCCTGTCCATGTCCGCACTCGCCCTGGGGGCCCAGAGCCTCGGCATCAAGATGCCGGACCTCTCGTTCCTGAAGAACCTCAACACCGACCCGTTCGCCCCCTCGAAGACGTCGGCCGGGGGCACCGGTACCGGCACCGGCGGGAAGCAGTACCTCGCCGACACGAATCCGGGCCCGGCCACGCAGGGCCCCGCCACGCAGGTCCCGGCCACGGGATCGGGTCTGCCGGGCCCGCACCCCGAGTACTCCGGCGACTTCACCGGTGCCGCTCCGGCGCCGGTCCCCACCACCTCGCAGATCGACGTCCCGAACCCGTCCTCCGTCGCCGCGGGCGCCGCGCAGTCACCGGGCCCGGCGACCGTGTCCGGCGGCGGGAGCCAGCCGGCGAGGAATACGGGCGCGCACGGGAGCTCCGACCCGGCGTTCGCGATTCCCGGCGGTGACACGACGGGCGCGCAGTCCCCGGCGCAGACGGAAGGCGGCACGCTTCCCGCTTCGGGTCACGGTGCCGCCGGCGCCACCTCGTCCGGCGCACCCCACACCGGGCCGGGGTCCAGGCCGGCCCATGCCGGGGACGACGCCGAGGCCCAGAACACCCAGAACGCCCCTGGCGACCAGGAGAGCGAGGACACTCCCGGTACCCAGCCGGGCACCACACCCGTCACCGGCCCGGTGACAGCCTCCGGCCCCGGGACGTCCGTCCCGTCCCAGCACGGCCAGGCCACCCCCGCGCCCACCGGCACGGGTACCAACGCCGGTGCGGCGGCGGGCGCGAACGCCCCGGCCGCCGTGAAGGCCGACGGCACCGGCCAGGCCCACGGCACGCACGGCTCCACCGGTCGCAACACGGAGCGCGACAGCGCTGCGGACACCGACACGCCTGTTTCGGACCCGAGCAACCCGTCCACGGCGACGGACGTGACCACCCTGGACGGACAAGGCGCGGCGACGCACGCCGCCGACGTGCCCGAGGACGTTCGGTCGGAGGAGCCGGCCGGTGCGCAGGACGAGGACCAGCCCGCCACCGCGTCCATCGCGACCGTCTCGACCCCGGCCTCCTCCCCCCGCCCGGCCGGCGACACGAACAGCCGCGACACGAACAGCCGCGACACGAACAGCCGCGACACGAACAGCCGCGACACGAACAGCCGCGACACGAACAGCCGCGACACGGACGGTCGTGCCACGGACGGCACCACGACGGACGACGGACCGGGAACGTCCGGAGGCCCCCGGACCGACCCCGCCGTGACGGGTCTCGTGGCCGCCTCCGGCGCCCCGGGACGCAAGGAGCGCAGGCGGAAGACCGACTCGGTCACCGATACGGATGTGCAGTCCACCGAGTCCTCGCCCGCCGCCCCGGACGGAACCGGCACGCACGACGAGGACGACGCCGCCCCCGTCCCGATGCCCACCGTGTTCCGGGCCGACGACGCACCGGCCGCCACGGCGGAGAACATCGTCGCGGTCAGCGACTCGCTCACGGTTCCGGACGACTCTGCTCCGGACGACTCGGACACGGACGACGCGATCACGGTCGTCGACACGGTGTCGGACTCCGGTGACACGCTCGTCGAGCCCGCCGACGGGACGAAACCGACGACCGATGCGGAGAAGCTCGCCCGCGCCGACCGCCTGCCGCGGTCGCCGGAGGACATCGCACGCTGGATCGACAGCCTCCCGACCACGGTCGGTGGGACGGACGACCTCGTGGCACCCACCGATGCGAAGACGCACCCCCTCGCGGGAGCCACCGCCGAGGACGTCACGGTGCGGATGTTCACCGGACCGCAGCCGGACGAGCGAACCACGACGGACGAGCCGGCCACCCCGGACGAGGACACCGCACCGGACTCGCCCCGGCCGACGACGACGGCGGCGACGACAGTGCCGGAACCGGTCGGTCCGACATCCGCCGGACCCGCACTCCCCGCTCCCGCCCCCTACCGGTGGGACGCGCTGGTCGCGCCCCACGAAACCGCGCCGTCCGGGTTCGAGGCGGGACCGCTCGCCGTCCGGCAGCCGGACGACGGCGACACCGCGACCGGCACCGGGTTCGGTGGCGACTGGGGTGGGTGGAAACCCGATCTCGACGAGTCGACCGAGGCCATCGGCGGCATCTCGGCGAAGAACTCCGGGCGGCTGCGGCAGATCAGCCGTGAGATGAACCTCATCATCGTGACCCGGGGGGTGAACGAGTACGCCGCGCCCCGGCTCGAAGAGGGAGCGATGCCCAAGCCGCTGGAGATCAAGGCGAAGTCGCTCAACCCCCATGACCGGATACTCGGTGGCTCCCGGTTCTCCAAGAAGCAGCTCGGCCTGGGCGCGATCTTCGATCCGGAGCTGCCCGCCGACCTTTCGTCGTACAGCGAGGAGGAGCAGGCAAAGATCCAGCAGCGGTACGAGAGCCGCAAGAGCGAGTTCGCGAAGTACTCGGCCAAGCTGGCGGAGCCGGACAGTGCCTTCTCCGTCGTCGACGGGATCATCTACCACAAGGAGGGCGACACCCTCCGGCCGGTGGCCGCCGACATCGACCTGCTGGACCTCTTTACGCCGATCGGGGGGACGGCGCTCACGCCGCAGACCTACGAAAACGCCATAGAGGAGATCAAGGACAGGTTCAGTCCGGTCGTACACGGCGCCGCCATGTACTGGAATCCCACGGACCCCGATGGCAAAGCGATCTACAAGAGCATTGTCGAGCCGATAGAAAGGGGAGACGAGAAGGTCGTCTCCTTCTTCAACGACGATCGCCCGCCGACGTACGCAGGCAACTTCTCGCGGAAGAACTCGATCGCGCCCATTGCCTCACCCTCCTTCGGTACGGGCCCGTACAAGACGGATCCCGAAGCGGAACTCGGCAAGAGCACCGGGTCCGCCGACCGGGAGAGTGAGCATGCCGAGGCGCTGCGGTTGTTCGAGACGCTCTGGGGCAAGACATCGGCGGATCGCAGGCTGCCTGGCCCGGTCCTGACCGCACTGACCGACGCCTACACGGCCCTGGACGGATCGCCGGACCGGGTGGGCCGGCTCGTCGCGCGGCTCGACGAGAACGCCGACGGTTTCGACCAGTTGTCCCTGACGGATCAGCACGTGGTCGTCGTGGCCCAGCGGATGCTGCGTGGCACCCCCGAAGACGTCACGGCCGCCCTGGAGCGGGCGTGGTCGGCCGATATCACCGTCCTTGAGGAGGATCACTCCGCGCCGTCACCGGGTTCGAGTGCCGTCCGGGTGGGTCCGGCCGGGCTGACCGCCGAGGACCGGGCGGCACTGGAGGAGGCGGAGGCGTTCCTGCGCGGCGTCCCCCCGCGCGAGCTGACGCAGGCCGAGCGCTGGGCCCACATCCAGGTGTCCGTGGACCACACCTGGTTCATCGACGCCCACCATCCGGAGGCCGGCCGGCGACGCGAACTCATCGAGGCGTTCGTCACCCTGCTGAGCCACAGCCGGCTCACGGACAGCGCGGACAGAAGCCGCGAACTCTCCCTGGAGCTGGCCCACCGCTACCGGACCCGGCGGATCACGGGCCTGGTCGGCGGGGCCGACCCGGAACAACCGGATCCTGTGTTCGACGCCGATCTCCCGACACCCGGACCGAGCAGGGTCGTGGGCGACCTCGAACGGTTGATGGAGGAGATCCAACTCGGTTTGCGGGAGGGGCACTTCGACGACCCCGACGAATCGGTTCACGGGGACCCGGACCAGGTGGAGGTGCACACCCCGGCCGAGGTCCACACCCCGGCCGAGACGATTGAGCCGCCGCAGACCGACGCCCTGTTCGACCCGGACGATGCGGCGGACGACGACGTCGTCGTGCTCGATTTCCTCCCCGACGACCACAGGGCGTCGGTGGAAGTGGTGCGGGGCGAGACGGTCGAGACGGACGAGACGGACGAGTCCGACCGGAGGCCCGCGCCGCGGTCCGCGGCCGACGACGTCCCCGCACCGATGTTCGCGGAGAGGGCCGTGGTGTCCGTGGAAACGGGGCTGCGGCTGCCGCCGAGCGTCGAGCGGTTGATGAGCCCGATCCGGTTCTACGCCGAGCACACCATCGATCGTTCCGCGCCGAACGTGGACGTCGTTCTGATGTCCTATCCGGGAGCGCTCGGCTTCGTCGACATGGTCCAGACACAGGACACGGGTCATGCGCTGGTCGCGCTGAGGTTTCCGTGGGATCAGCGGTTCGTCAGCCTCGGTTTCCGGATGGCCGAGAACGTCGCGCCCGTGCATCTCGTGGACGGCAAGGCGCCCGGAATCGTCACCCTCGAACCGGGAGACCCGTTCAACGACCCCCGGGCCGAGATCCTCGGCACCTACAAGGTCGACGCGGACCAGCTGGCGGCGGCCTACAAGTACACGGCGGAGAACGCCCAGCACACCTACAACCTCGTGTCGTACAACTGCGTCGCCTTCGCGCGGGGTTTCGTGCGGGCCGCGGTCGGCCACGAAGTGGCCCGGTCCGGCACCGTCGCACCGAACTCCCTCATCGAGTACATGCGTGGAGGTACGCGCCGGGACTGGGCCGACAATCCGAGAATTCTGCAGCTCACCCCGAAGGACCAGCTGCTTCTGAGCAGAGCCCGCGCGTGGCTGGACCGTGAGGGAAGCCCGAGGGAACTGGACTGGGCACTGAACCGGGTCTTCCTCGACCACCAGCGTCCTTTGGTGCGGAAGTCGGGGGCCACCACGACCCAGCAACGGCAGTTGGACCTGCTGGCGAACCTTGCCCTCATGGGTGCGCACAGGCTGCGCGAGGAGGGTGAGCAGGCCGCACTGAAGCTGCTGGACGAGTTCGGCGACAGGTACGGCACGGCCAAGCACCACGACGGACATGTTCAGCCGACGGTGATGCAGTCGCTGGAGCCTTTGCGCGCCTACGTGGAGAACGCCGCCGACCCGGCCGCTGTCGACGCGGAAGTCGTTGTCATGACCGGCCCGGAGGGACAGCCGACGGTCGCGGTGAAGATTCCGCACCATCCGGACGTGATCGCCTTCCGGTTCGGGGCGGAGCAGGTGTTCCCGGGCAACACCAAGTGGGACACGAACCCCGGCGCACTGTTCATCGAGCATCCCGATCGGGTGCTCGACCCGGACATCGAGGTCCTCGCGACATACCCGGTCAGCGCCAACCAACTGCGAAAGGGCCTCCCGCACGTCCTGGCCCACATCTCGGCCCCGCACAGCGAGGCCACGTCGAACGCCTCCGGTTTCGTCCGGGGCTTCCTCAAGGACGGGACCGGCAGTGATCCGGTCAGCACCTACATCAGCGCACACGCCTCGTCCAAGTCCTACTTCTCCCATCTCGTCGAGTCCTACTTTCCCTCCCAATCCACCGACACCTTCTTCGAAGCGATGCGGTCCGGAGTCGACCGCTCCTGGAGCGAGCACGCCGCGCCGGTCACCGAACTGTCCAAGAGAGACCAGGGGGCGCTGGACAGACTCCCCCTGGAACCGGACGAGGACATCGCGCTGGAGTACGACCCCTGGCGGTCGTGGGCGAAACTCCGGGTGGCACTCGACCACCAGCGGCCGACGGTGTCCGAGGAATCGGTCTCTGTCGCGTCGGAACAGCGCAAACTGCTCCGGGCGTTCACCCGCCTGATCGCGGCGGAACACCGTTTCGCGGGCGAACGGGCGGCCCGCCAGCTCTCCTGGCGTCTCGGCCTGGACTACGGCACATGGCGGTCCACCGACACGCTGCCTCCGCTGCTGGCGTCGGATCCGCCGGCCGCGCCCCCCACCCCGGAGCCGGCACAGCCCCCCGTCCCGCCCGCCGGGCCCGTCGTACCCGACGACCCCGCAGCCCTCGTGGCACCCACCGCACCCGATGCTCCGGAAACACGCCAGGTGCTGATCGACGGTGCGATGCAGGAGATGACCCACGAGAGGGGCTTCCACCGGTTCGCCGTCCCCATCGAGGGCGGAACCGTCTACATCAGTGACACCCAGTTCGACGGGCAGAAGATCAACCCGGCCGTGGAGAACCTCGTCACCAGGTTCGTCAACGGGGGCCTGCCCCTGTTCCGCGTGCAGCAGCAGCCGGCGTCGAGGACGGGATACCAGGGGGAGCCGGTCACCCTGGTCCCGGCAGGCACCGAGGACTTCCCCCGGCACGACGACGTCGACGCGACGGCGTTCGTGGAGCTGTCCACCACGCCGGAGGCCGCCGAACGACGCTTCCGCGAGTCGGGCGCCTCAGGCACGCTCCCCGCGACCGGGCTGCTCGCCGATGTCGTCGTCGGGCCGGACCAGGACATCGTCATCATCGACGCGAACACGGTCCAGGTGGGGAACCTGGTGGTCGCCATGCTCGCCGACCACCCGCCGGTCACCGTCCTGCCCCGGACCAGGCCGGCGCCCACCGTGATCACGGTCATGGCCACTCGCGTCGGTGAGAACCCGTACAAGGGGGTCCTTGAGGAGCAACTGGCCAAGGCCACGCTCTCCGACGAGCAACGGGCGCGCTTCCAGCGGGTCCTCGACACCTACGGCACGGCGGCACCGTCCCCTGCGCAGTCACCACCGGCGCCCGGAACCACCGGTCCATCGGGCGAAGACACTCCTTCCTCGGCCGATGAGGGGGTCGTTGGTGCCGATCCCGCGCCCTCCGAGCCGCCGGCCGAGAAGCACGTGCGCTTCGCCGACGGCACCGGCCCCAAGTCCGTGACCGACAAGCCGGTGCTGACCGTCGACGCCCAGCTCGACAGCCACCGACCGGCCCGCATCGTCCGCTCGCTGCCGGCGCCGCCGGTGCACGGCCGTGGCGTCGCGTTGAGCGACGGCAGCGAGTTGCCGGTCCATGTGACGGGCAACGGCGTCCACGGCGTCGTCAGCGGCGCCTACGGGCACGCGCACGTCACGCTCCGCAACGCGGACGGGGCCGTCGAGGAGATCGCCTCCCGGACCGGCCTGTCCCGTACGGAGGAGGGCACCGGCCAGGAGGGCGCGCTGGACGACCTCCTGCGCGCACTGCGGGACACCCCCTCGGTGTTCCACGGCGAGGGGTACCGGTCGCCCGCGTTCCTGGACCGGCACGGCGGGCTCGGGGACCGGCTGACGGAGCGGCTCGATACCTCCCCCTTCATGGGGACACACGTCTCCCAGCGGGACCTGGCCGGCTTGAGCCACAACTCCGCACTCGACGTCACCTGGACCCTCAACCCGGATGCGACGGTCCGCGTGAAGGACGCCGGCCTGACGCCTCTGGACCGGGCCCGCCTGCTGCTGCGCCGACCGGAACTCGACGAGGAACTGGCCGCGGAACTGCGTACGGTGCCTGCTCTCCGAGCGCCGGACGAAGCGCGGGACTCACGCGTTGTGCCCGAGTCCGCCCCTCAGGACCCGGAAGCACAGACCCCTGAGGACCTGCGGCCCTGGCTGGAGCAGCTCGACCAGGACGCCGACAGGTACGTGCCGGACCGCGCCGGGCGGCCCGACCACTTCCCCGCGACACGGGCCGCGGTCTGGCAGCGCTATCTCGCGTCCCACGAACGGGTCGCCGAAGTGCACGCGCTCCGTCGGCGCCGGCGGATCGAGGCGGCCCGCGGTGTCCCGGTGCCGGATGCCGACGCCCCGGCCAGGGACGCCATCGCACAGAGTGCCGCACGCATGCGACTGCGCATGGACGAGGACGCACTGCGCGCGTGGGGGCACACCGACCCCGAGGGTCTGGTCGTGCGGTACCGGGCCCACACGTCGGCGTCGTCCCTCTCGGACGAGGCGGGTACGGACGCCTCCGTCGCGTCGGTGCGCGTGGACAGGACGCTGTACTCCATCCCCGAGGAGGACCCCGGGACCGACGGCGGACTGTCCGGCGCCACGCCCGAATCCGGCCGCCCGGAGGGGACCCGACCCTCGGGCACCCGGGTGGGACGGCGTCCGGCCCCGTTGCAAATCACCGTCACGGACAGCGCACAGGACCTGCCCCCCGGCGCCACCACCGACTACGTGGTGAACGTTACGGATCCGGCGGGCGGGCCGGTCTTCCAGCACGTCACGCCGATCGGCCTGTCCGGTGTCGAGGAGCCGAACGCCCCGCAGCACAGCGACGACGGCGTGCCGCGCCTGGTCGGCATCCGGCAGGACCTGGCCGCCCCGGAACACCCGGCACTCCAGGTGTCGGCCGACGGCACCCTCGCCGTGAGCACCGAGAACGAAAGCCGGGAGGCGTTCGCGAGCCGGGCCGCCTTCGAGCGGTCCCAGGCCCTGCTCCAGGCCACCGGGGGTTCCGTACGGCTCGCTCTGGACGAGAACGTCTCGGTCACCGTCCGGCACAACGGAACCGAGCGCACCCTGTACCGGGTTCGCCCCGACTTCCTGGAAGACCCCACGGACGTCTGCCGCGACCTGGCCGGTCAGGTGCTGGGCGGCATGCCGGACCACCTGGTCTTCCGCGATCCGGACGGGCACACCGCGCTGGGACCGATGAACGCCGCGGACGGGCTCAAGGTCAGTGAACTGCACCGCCTCGCGCACGCCATCGTTCAGGTCGTGGACGGCCAGGCGAGTCCCGGCGTCGTCCCGGACACTTTCTGGGCCGCCGGAAAGGCGCGCGGACGCGGGGCGCGCGCCGCCGCAGCGTCGTCCCCGGCGTCGGCAACCACGCCGTTGCCGGGGCAGCGCTACGGCGCTCTCCTGAGCACCCGCCCGCATGCTCCGGCGGGGACCGGGCCACGGGTCGACATCAACCAGGACGCCTGGCCGGCTGTCGGCGAGGGCTACCTCACGCAGTCCATCGGCTCGCAGAACGAGCAGGGCCAGTTCACGCTGGAGGACCACGTCGGCGCGTTCCACCCGGTCGACAACCCCTTCGGTTACCACTACGCCGCCGTGGTGCTGGCCGCCGAGGACGGCAGCTCCCACGTCACGCTGGAGAACTACGCACGGCGCGGCAGTACTCAACGCGCTCTCAGAGACGCCGTCGGCCGGAATCTGGAGCGGTACGGCGACCGCCTGGAGGAGATGCGGGCGGCCTACGAGGCCGAGGAGAGCACGGCCACCGGACGGGCCCGTGCCTCGGCGAGGGCCGGCGTCCTCGCGACGCAGGCGCTCATCGCCGTACGTGAGGAGCGGGCGACTCGGGCGCACGCGGTGGCGGCCGGACCCGGCACGGCTGACGCGACGCGCACGGCACCGCAGGCTCCGACACCGGCGGAGCGGGCCGCCGTCGGCGCGCTCGACCGGTACTCCGGCGGTCAGGGGCTGAAGACGCCCAGCACCCTGTGGCACATGCGGCTCGTCAGAAAGTGGGGCAACCAGACCTTCCACGACCAGCTGGCAGGCATGCACGAGCACGGCAGGCCGGGCATCGTCGTCAACCCGCTCACCGCGGTGGTCGTCGGGGCGCACAGCGCGCCCGACGAGCTGAGCAGCCGGTTCACCTTCGCGGAGAGGGCGGCCGAGCTGACCGAGGACGACCGGCCCAAGCTCCGTTTTCTGGCCCGCCGAGTGGCCCGCGTCGCGCTGTGGAACCACCGCAACCGGCTCCCCCTGCCCACCATCGGCGTCTCGGCCGGCGGCAACGGGGTCCGTGACGGGATGCCCGCCCTTCCGGACCGGGACCGACGGGCACGTGCGACCGGCGGGCGGAGGCTGGACTCGGTGCGCGCGATGTTCCTCGACGAGCTGGACCAGGCGCTGGCCAACCTCCAGAAGGGCGCGGATCCCGCCACCGCGGTGACGGCGAAGGACTTCGAGGTGCAGCGCGAGAACCGCGGACGGCGGCTGCCCGAGACGACCGCGCAGTCACGGTCCCGGGTGCCTGCCGACCCTCGCGAACTGCGCCGACGGGCCGTGTTCACCATCGAAACCCACCCGGCGGGGGAGCGGCCCGCACCCACGTACTCCGACACCCTCGACCACCTCGCCCAGGGCTCGCCGCTGATCGCCTCGTTCCTCGACAGGTCGCCGCGCACCCCGTCGACTCCGGGGCAGCAATCGGGACCGGGGCTGCCGTCCCCCCTGACCGCCGGACCGATCACCCCCATGAGCGCGCATGCCGTGCCCGGCATGCTCACCGTGCCGCTGACACGTCTGGCCCGCCCGGTCAGCGCACCCGCGGGCATCGACGTGGGGCGTCTGCTCAGCGACATCCGGGCAGTGGAATCCGCCGGCGGTTCGACGACCGGCGACGGTTCGACGACCACCGGTGGCGAGCGGCCGGACCCGGGAAAGGGGCGTGCCGACGAAGGGCGGCCGGATCCGTCCACCGGCACCGTCGAGCGTGCCCCGTGGGCACCCGGCCCGTCGCGGTCGGCGGCCACGCCGCCCGCACAGCCGCACCGGAGCGCCGGGACCGGACCTGCGGACACGGCCGACGACGTCACGGTCGGCTATGTCACGGGGGAGGACTCTGTCGGGGGTCCGGACGAGGCGACGGCCAGGGCGGTCGAGATCCTGGCCGAGCACCGGGTGCATCTGCGGCTGGTCATTGGCACGGACGATGACACCGTGGCGTTCCGTGAGGTGCAGACCGGCTGGGTCGAACGTGTGGCCGCGGC
>NZ_BMRN01000045.1 GCF_014648655.1 Streptomyces atratus | reverse complement strand
CCGTGAATGTTTTCCCGTAATCGGGACACACATCACGAGAGCGGAACGATCAGCCGGAATAAGACCGATCGTTCACAGCGTCCTCGCTGTGTAAATTGCCCACCTGAACCATGAGGCCCGGCAGGACTTTCAAAGGAACCACCAACCTGCCGAAGCAGGCCGGGGTATCAACATATCTGGCGTTGACTTTTGGCACGCTGTTGAGTTCTCAAGGAACGGACGCTTCCTTTGTACTCACCCTCTCGGGCTTTCCTCCGGGCTTTCCCTTCGGTCTTGCGTTTCCGACTCTATCAGACTCTTTCGTGTCCGATTCCCGGTCGAAGCGGGGCCGCTTTCCAGTTCTTCGCTTTCGCGTTTCCCTTTCCGGCGGTTCCAACCTTACCAGATTCTTTTTCGTTCCGTTTCCGGTCCGAATTTGAATTCCGGTGGCCTTTGGAGTGGCCTTGCCTTTCGGCGGATCCGACTTTATCAGAAGTTCTGAGTCGGAATTCCCGCTCCGTTCGGAGTGCCCACTGCACATGAGCGTGCGCGCGCTTCCCGGTCAGGCGGAGCCGTAAACGTACTGGAGCGGGGCGCCCCGATGCAAATCGGGGGCCCCGCTCCGGAGTTCGCGTCTGTCGGGGTCAGACCTCGACGACGACGGGAAGGATCATCGGTCGCCGGCGGTAGGTGTCGGAGACCCACTTGCCCACCGTGCGGCGGACCAGCTGCTGGAGCTGGTGGGGCTCCAGCACGCCGTCCTGGGCGGACCTGTTGATCGCCTCCTCGATCTTCGGCACAACGGCGCTGAATGCCGAGTCGTCGATGCCGGAGCCGCGGGCATGGATGTCCGGCCCGCCCGTGATCTTGCCGGAGGAGCTGTCGACCACGATGAAGACGGAGATGATGCCCTCCTCGCCGAGGATCCGGCGGTCCTTGAGGGAGGTCTCGGTGACGTCCCCGACCGAGAGGCCGTCGACGTACACATAACCGGCCTGGACCTTGCCGACGATCTTGGCCTTGCCGTCGATGAGGTCGACGACGACGCCGTCCTCTGCGATGACGATGTGGTCCTTGGGTACACCGGTGAGGGCGCCCAGTTCGGCGTTGGCCCTGAGGTGGCGCCATTCGCCGTGGACCGGCATCAGGTTCTTCGGCCTGCAGATGTTGTAGAAGTACAGCAGCTCGCCGGCCGAGGCATGGCCCGAGACGTGGACCTTGGCATTGCCCTTGTGGACGACATTGGCGCCCCAGCGGGTCAGGCCGTTGATCACGCGGTACACCGCGTTCTCGTTGCCCGGGATCAGGGACGACGCCAGGATCACCGTGTCGCCCTGGACGATGCGGATCTGATGGTCGCGGTTGGCCATACGGGACAGTGCGGCCATCGGCTCGCCCTGGGATCCCGTGCAGACCAGCACGACCTCGTCGTCCGGAAGGTCGTCGAGGGTCTTGACGTCGACCACCAGGCCCGCAGGCACCTTCAGATAGCCGAGATCGCGGGCGATGCCCATGTTGCGGACCATCGAGCGCCCGACGAAGGCAACCCGGCGGCCGTATTCGTGTGCCGCGTCGAGGATCTGCTGGATGCGGTGCACATGGCTGGCGAAGCTCGCCACGATGATGCGCTTCTGAGCGTTGGCGAAGACCGTGCGCAGAACATTGGAGATGTCCCGCTCGGGCGGTACGAAGCCGGGGACCTCCGCGTTGGTCGAGTCGGAGAGGAGAAGGTCGATGCCTTCCTCGCTCAGCCGGGCGAACGCGTGCAGGTCGGTGAGCCGGCCGTCCAGCGGGAGCTGGTCCATCTTGAAGTCGCCGGTCGCGACGGCCATGCCCGCAGGTGTGCGGATGGCGACCGCGAGGGCGTCCGGGATGGAGTGGTTGACCGCGATGAACTCGCAGTCGAAGACGCCGATGCGCTCGCGCTGGCCCTCCGCGACTTCGAGGGTGTACGGGCGGATGCGGTGCTCCTGGAGCTTCGCCTCGATCAGCGCGAGGGTCAGCTTGGAGCCGATGAGAGGGATGTCCGGCTTCAGTCGCAGCAGGTACGGGACACCACCGATGTGGTCCTCGTGGCCGTGCGTGAGGACGATGCCCTCGATGTCGTCGAGACGGTCCCGGATCGTGGTGAAGTCCGGCAGGATCAGGTCGATTCCGGGCTGCTCTTCCTCCGGGAAGAGAACTCCGCAGTCGACGATGAGCAGGCGGCCGCCGTACTCGAAGACCGTCATGTTGCGGCCGATTTCGCCGAGGCCGCCGAGCGGGGTGACCCGGAGGCCGCCCTTCGGGAGCTTCGGCGGGGTGCCGAGTTCGGGATGCGGATGACTCAAAAGACTCTCCTTACCACGCGCGCCACGTACCGCTTGGGCACGTGGCGCGCATGTCATTCGTGCACTTGCTGTTGTCTGTGTTGTCGCTCTTGCGAGTGTTCTTCGTTTATTCAGTTGTGAAGTCTGTGGTTACAGCTCTACCCCACCGGCGGCGAGATCGATCTTGAGCTGCGCCGTTTCCTGTGCGGTGAGTTCCACCAGGGGAAGGCGCAGCGGGCCCGCAGGGAGGCCCTGGAGGGCCAGTGCGGCCTTGGTGGTGATGACGCCCTGGGTACGGAACATGCCGGTGAAGACCGGCAGGAGCTTCTGGTGGATCTCCGTAGCCTTCTGGACGTCGCCGCCGAGGTACGCCTCGATGAGGGCGCGCAGGTCGGGGGTGACGACATGGCCGACGACGGAGACGAATCCGACGGCCCCGACCGAGAGGAGCGGCAGGTTCAGCATGTCGTCGCCGGAGTACCAGGCGAGGCCGGACCGGGCGATGGCCCAGCTGGCACGGCCGAGGTCTCCCTTGGCGTCCTTGTTGGCGACGATGCGCGGGTGCTCGGCGAGCCGTACCAGCGTCTCTGTGTCGATCGGCACACCGCTGCGGCCCGGAATGTCGTAGAGCATCACCGGCAGACCGGTGGCGTCGGCGATGGCCGTGAAGTGGCGGAAGATGCCTTCCTGCGGCGGCTTGTTGTAGTACGGCGTGACCGCGAGGAGGCCGTGGGCACCCGAGCGTTCGGCCGTGCGGGCGAGTTCGATGCTGTGACGGGTGTCGTTGGTGCCGATGCCGGCGACGACGTGGGCCCGGTCTCCCACTGCTTCGAGTACGGCCCTAACGAGCTGGTCTTTCTCCGCGTCGCTGGTGGTCGGGGACTCGCCGGTGGTGCCGTTGATGATCAGGCCGTCATTGCCTGCGTCCACCAAGTGGGCGGCGAGCCGCTGGGCGCCGTCGAGGTCGAGTGCACCGTCCGCCGTGAAGGGCGTGACCATAGCGGTGAGGACCCGCCCGAAGGGGGTCTGCGGAGTGGAGATCGGAGCCATGGGTAACACGCTACTCGTTGCTCAGCGCCCAATGCCCCCTCGGGGGGACACCCAGTAGGAGCCCGGCACTGCCTGCTCGGGGGTTCAAGCAGTGCCGGGTCCGTTTGATCAGCCTAGATGAACTTCACGAAACGCCGCAATACGGACACCGCTTACGGGGCTACGCGTCCGTTCTTGTTGAAGGCTGCATGGGTGAGCGGCATGAGCCGGGCCCAGTGCTCCTCCATCTGCTGGCCGACCATTTCGATTTCCCGCTGCGGGAAGGACGGCACCTTCGCCAGCTCGTGCTGGGTGCGCAGGCCGAGGAAGTGCATCAGCGAGCGGGCATTGCATGTGGCGTACATCGAGGAGAACAGGCCGACGGGGAGTACCGCGCGGGCGACCTCACGGGCCACTCCTGCGGCGAGCATCTCCTGGTACGCCTCGTACGCCTGGCGGTAGGAGTCTTCCATGATGCGGCCGGTGAGCTCCTGCTGGGCCTGGGTGCCCTCGACGAATTCGTACTTGCCGGGGCGGCCCTGCTGGACGAGCTTGCGGGATTCCCCCGGAACGTAGAAGACCGGTTCCAGCTCCCTGTAGCGGCCCGATTCCTCGTTGTACGACCAGCCGACGCGGTGACGCATGAACTCGCGGAACACGAAGATCGGGGCGCTGATGAAGAAGGTCATCGAGTTGTGCTCGAACGGGCTGCCGTGCCGGTCACGCATCAGGAAGTTGATGAGCCCCTTGGAGCGCTCAGGGTCCTTGGTGACCTCCTCCAGGGACTGCTCACCGGCCGTGGAGACACGGGCCGCGAACAGGACGTCGGAGTCGCCTGCGGAGTGTTTCACCAGGTCAACGGTGACGTCACTGCGGAAGCTGGGCTTTGCGGGCTCGGGGGTCTCGGTCACCGGCGGGGTCCTTCCAATTGCGTCGCTCGGGCGGCGCCCACTCTACGGGCCGCCACTGACAACGAGGGCCGGAAGGGTCGTGCAGGGATTTCTTCGACGAATTCGGCGATTCGGGGCACCGAACGGGTCTGCCGTACGTCTGACTCTTTAGCAGCATCCGTAACAGAGTTCAAGGAGAGCTTCCTCATGTTCCGCCGGCGTGAATCCGTCCCGTTCTCGTTCGTGGCCGAGGCCGACCGATTCCGCAGTAACGTCACCCCGCCCCCGCGGGAGCGCACCACCGTCTCCCAGCTGGCCGGCCGTTCCCTTGTCGGGCTGACGGTCGTAGCAGGTCTCATCGGGTCGCTGATCCTCGGCCTGCCCGCCCTGAGCACCGCCCAGGGGCCGTCGCAGACCCAGCAGACCGAGGCTGCCCACGGGCGCTGACTCCTACGGGCCCCCTGGGGTGGTCTGGTCGGCGGCCTCCTCGGTAGCCTCACCGGGCACAGCAATCGAGCGTGCTTGTGAGTAAGGATCAGTCGTGCCCCTGCCCTTTCTGACGGCCGAACGCGCGTTTGACGCGAGCGCTGAGGACATCGCGCTGCCGTTCGACGACCACGACAGCTGGCGGCGTCCGTACCGCCCAGGACCCTGGCGGGTCGCGGCTGCGGCCTCCCTGCTGCTGCTCTCGTCGTTCATCCTGCTCGCGGGGATGGTCATCCTGTTCGCCGGGGCGGTGCCGGGTGCCGCCGCATGTCTGGCGCTCGCCGTCGTGGTCATCGGCTGCGCCCTGCGGCTGCTGCGGGTCGGCGCCTGGGTGAGCCGTCACGGCGTGCGCCGGGTCGGCTTCTTCACGACGACGACCGTGCCGTGGAACCGCGTCGCGGGCGTCCGTACGGTGCAGCAGCCGGTGAAGTGGCTCGGGTTTCCGCGCACGGTGCAGGGGCAGGCGTTGATCGTCGTACGCCAAGGAGGCGAGTCGATGCCGCCCCTGCTCACCGACAGCAGTGCGGATTTTCTGGCGCGGGGTGAGGCGTTCGACCGTGCGGCCGACACGGTCGAGGCGTGGGGGGACGAGTATCGGCGGGGCTGAGACGTCCGGCCACCGGGGCCGCCCGGTGGCCGTTTTGTCCTCAAGCGCCGGACAGGCCTGATCCGGCCGGACGGGCTCGATGATTCGGTCGGACAGCCCGTCGGCCCGGGTCAGGGCGTGCTGGGCTGGGTGGGCTTCGTATGCAGGGCGATGGCGCGCTGCATGGCCTTTCGGGCGCGGGGGGTGTCCCTGGCGTCCTGGTAGGCGACGGCCAGGCGGAACCAGCAGCGCCAGTCGTCCGGCGAGTCCTCGGTCTCCTCGCGGCGGCGTGCGAACACGGCGTCGGCCGAGGCGCGGTCGATGCGGCCGGACGGGGTCCGGACCAGCTCGTCGACCGGCAGGCCGCCCTCCGCGTCCAGTTCGGCGGCCAGCGCGTTGGCCCGCGCCACGAACTGGGTGTTCTTCCAGAGGAACCAGATACCGATCACCGGCAGGATCAGCACCGCGACCCCGAAGGTGACCGTCAGCAGGGTGCCGTGCTGGATGAGCAGGACGCCACGGCTGCCGACCAGGGCGAAGTAGAAGACCAGGACGGCAGCGGTGACGAAGTAAGTGATCTTTGCGCGCATGGCAGGGCTCAGTCAGTTCAGGTCGAGGAAGTGTTCCAGGCCGAACGTGAGGCCGGGAGTGGTCACCACGCGGCGTGTGCCGAGCAGGATGCCCGGCATGAAGCTGCTGTGGTGCAGGGAGTCGTGGCGGATGGTGAGCGTCTCGCCCTCGCCGCCGAGCAGCACTTCCTGGTGGGCCAGGAGACCTCGGAGTCGGATCGCGTGGACCGGGACTCCGTCCACGTCCGCGCCGCGGGCGCCGTCCAGGGCTGTGACGGTGGCGTCCGGCTGCGGGGCGCAGCCGGCCTTCCTCCGGGCCTCTGCGATCAGCTGGGCAGTGCGGGTGGCGGTGCCCGAGGGGGCGTCGGCCTTGTTGGGGTGGTGCAGTTCGACGACCTCGACGGACTCGAAGTAGCGGGCGGCCTGCTCCGCGAACTTCATGGTGAGGACGGCGCCGATGGAGAAGTTCGGCGCGATGAGCACACCGGTCCCCGGGGAGCCGGAGAGCCAGGTGTTCAGCTGCGCGAGCCGTTCGTCGGACCAGCCCGTCGTACCGACGACGGCGTGGATGCCGTGCCGGATACAGAAGTCGAGGTTGCCCATCACCGACGCGGGGGTGGTGAGCTCGACGACGACCTGGACGCCGGATTCCGCGAGGGTCTCCAGCTTGTCGCCACGCCCCAGGGCGGCCACCAGCTCCATGTCGTCGGCGGCCTCGACGGCTCGTACCGCTTCGGATCCGATACGGCCCTTGGCGCCGAGAACGGCCACGCGCAGCTTGCTCATTGCTCTGCTTCCTTACGGGTGGGGTTAGGAGACCGCTTCGTCGAGGCGGTCGGCCTGCTTGTCCTTGAGCGGGCCGATGACGGAGAGCGAGGGGCGGTGTCCGAGGACCTCGCCCGCCACCGCGCGGACGTCATCGGGGGTGACCTGCGCTATCCGGGCCAGCATGTCGTCGACCGACATCTGGTCGCCCCAGCACAGTTCGCTCTTGCCGATACGGTTCATCAGCGCGCCGGTGTCCTCCAGGCCGAGGACCGTGGAGCCGGAGAGCTGCCCGATGGCGCGGCCGATCTCCTCGTCGCTCAGCCCTTCGGACGCCACCCGGTCGAGTTCGTCCCGGCAGATCTTGAGGACGTCGTGGACCTGGCTGGGCCGACAGCCCGCGTACACGCCGAAGAGTCCGCAGTCGGCGAAGCCCGAGGTGTACGAGTAGACGCTGTAGGCGAGGCCGCGCTTCTCCCGTACCTCCTGGAAGAGGCGTGAGCTCATGCCGCCGCCGAGGGCGGTGTTGAGTACGCCGAGCGCCCAGCGACGGTCGTCGGTGCGGGCCAGGCCGGGCACGCCGAGAACGACATGGGCCTGCTCGGTCCTGCGGTTCAGCAGCTCGACGCGGCCCGCGGTGCGCAGAGTGCGGGAGCCCTGGCGCGGGGCGACCGGGACGGCTTCGGTGCGGGACAGGGCGCCCGCGCGCTCGAAGGCCTTGCGGACCTGGCGTACGACCGTGGCGTGGTCGATGTTGCCGGCGGCGGCGACGACCAGGTGCGTGGGGTCGTAGTGCTTCTTGTAGAAGCGGGCGATCCGGCCGCGGTCGAGCGCGTTGATGGTGTCGACGGTGCCGAGGACCGGGCGGCCGAGGGGGGTGTCGCCGAGCAGCGTGTGCGCGAACAGGTCGTGCACGCAGTCGCCCGGGTCGTCCTCGGTCATCGCGATCTCTTCGAGGATGACGCCGCGCTCGGCGTCGACGTCCTCGGCGGTGATCAGCGAGCCGGTCAGCATGTCGCAGACGACGTCGATGGCCAGTGGCAGGTCGGTGTCGAGAACCCGCGCGTAGTAGCAGGTGTACTCCTTCGCCGTGAAGGCGTTCATCTCGCCGCCGACCGCGTCGATGGCGGCTGAGATGTCGAGGGCACTGCGCTTGGCGGTGCCCTTGAAGAGGAGGTGTTCGAGGTAGTGCGTCGCACCGTTCAGGGTGGGGGTCTCGTCGCGTGATCCGACGTTGGCCCAGATCCCGAAGGTGGCGGAGCGGACGGAGGGCAGCGTCTCGGTGACGACCCGGAGACCGCCGGGAAGGACGGTGCGGCGGACCGTACCGATGCCGTTGGTGCCCTTGAGAAGCGTTTGGGTACGGGCGACGGCCCGCGCCTTCGAGGAGGCGCGGGCCGTCGTCACGGAACTACGGGACGTCACTTGGCGGCGTCGTCCTTCTTCTCGGACCCCTCGGCGGAGCCGCCATCGGACTCAGCACCCTCGATGACGGGGATCAGGGAGAGCTTGCCCCGGGAGTCGATCTCGGCGATCTCGACCTGGACCTTGGATCCGACGCCGACCACGTCCTCGACGTTCTCCACGCGCTTGCCACCGGCGAGCTTGCGGATCTGCGAGATGTGCAGCAGGCCGTCCTTGCCCGGCATGAGGGACACGAACGCACCGAAGGTGGTGGTCTTGACGACCGTACCCAGGTAGCGCTCGCCGACCTCCGGCATGGTCGGGTTGGCGATCGAGTTGATCGTGGCGCGGGCGGCCTCGGCGGCCGGTCCGTCGGCGGCACCGATGTAGATGGTGCCGTCGTCCTCGATCGTGATGTCGGCGCCGGTGTCCTCCTGGATCTGGTTGATCATCTTGCCCTTGGGGCCGATGACCTCACCGATCTTGTCCACCGGGATCTTGACGGTGATGATCCGCGGGGCGTTCGGGGACATCTCGTCCGGGACGTCGATGGCCTCGTTCATCACATCGAGGATGTGGAGGCGGGCGTCGCGGGCCTGCTTCAGCGCGGCGGCCAGGACCGAGGCGGGGATGCCGTCGAGCTTGGTGTCGAGCTGGAGCGCGGTGACGAACTGCTTCGTACCGGCGACCTTGAAGTCCATGTCGCCGAAGGCGTCCTCCGCACCGAGGATGTCGGTGAGGGCGACGTAGTGGGTCTTGCCGTCGATCTCCTGGGAGATCAGGCCCATGGCGATACCGGCGACAGCGGCCTTGAGCGGCACACCGGCGTTCAGCAGCGACATGGTGGAGGCGCAGACCGAGCCCATGGACGTCGAGCCGTTGGAGCCCAGCGCCTCGGAGACCTGGCGGATCGCGTAGGGGAACTCCTCGCGCGTCGGCAGCACCGGCACGATGGCGCGCTCGGCGAGCGCGCCGTGGCCGATCTCGCGGCGCTTGGGCGAGCCCACGCGGCCGGTCTCACCGACGGAGTACGGCGGGAAGTTGTAGTTGTGCATGTAGCGCTTGCGGGTCACCGGGGAGAGAGTGTCCAGCTGCTGCTCCATGCGGAGCATGTTGAGGGTGGTGACGCCCAGGATCTGGGTCTCGCCACGCTCGAACAGCGCCGAGCCGTGCACGCGCGGGATGGCCTCGACCTCGGCGGCGAGCGTACGGATGTCCGTGACGCCACGGCCGTCGATACGGACCTTGTCCTTGATGACGCGCTCGCGGACCAGCTTCTTGGTCAGCGAACGGTACGCGGCGGAGATCTCCTTCTCGCGGCCTTCGAAGGCCGGGAGAAGCTTCTCGGCGGCGATCTCCTTGACGCGGTCCAGCTCGGCCTCGCGGTCCTGCTTGCCGGCGATGGTGAGCGCCTGGGCCAGCTCGGACGTGACGGCGGCGGCGAGGGCCTCGAAGACGTCGTCCTGGTAGTCCAGGAAGACCGGGAAGTCGCCGGTGGGCTTGGCAGCCTTGGCGGCGAGGTCCGACTGGGCCTTGCAGAGGACCTTGATGAAGGGCTTCGCAGCCTCGAGACCGGCGGCGACGACCTCTTCGGTCGGGGCCTCGGCGCCGTCCTTGACGAGCTGGATGGTCTTCTCGGTGGCCTCGGCCTCGACCATCATGATCGCGACGTCGCCGTCCTCCAGGACGCGACCGGCGACGACCATGTCGAAGACGGCGTCCTCGAGCTCGGTGTGCGTCGGGAAGGCGACCCACTGGCCCTTGATCAGGGCGACACGGGTGCCGCCGACCGGGCCGGAGAAGGGCAGGCCGGCCAGCTGCGTGGAGCAGGAGGCGGCGTTGATCGCGACCACGTCGTACAGGTGGTCGGGGTTGAGCGCCATGATCGTCTCGACGATCTGGATCTCGTTGCGCAGGCCCTTCTTGAAGGAGGGGCGCAGCGGGCGGTCGATCAGGCGGCAGGTGAGGATCGCGTCCTCGGAGGGCCGGCCCTCACGACGGAAGAAGGAGCCGGGGATCTTGCCCGCGGCGTACTGCCGCTCCTCGACGTCCACCGTGAGGGGGAAGAAGTCGAGCTGGTCCTTGGGCTTCTTGGAAGCCGTGGTGGCCGACAGCACCATGGTGTCGTCGTCCAGGTACGCAACGGCGGAGCCGGCGGCCTGCTTGGCCAGGCGGCCCGTCTCGAAGCGGATGGTGCGGGTGCCGAAGGTTCCGTTGTCGATAACGGCCTCGGCGTAGTGGGTCTCGTTCTCCACTAGCGTTTTCTCCGATACATATCGTCTTCTCGCCCCCACGCCCGTGTGGCGGGGGACGGTTGCGGAGAAGCCCTCCATCGGCGGGCCGGTCTTCGATCGAAGCACCCGGGTTGCTGTGTCCGGGGGCCACTACCGAGGACCGGCGGCGGGGAGTCTCCTTCTCGCTCGTCTGTGGGACGTTCTGCGACCAGGTTACTGAGATTCGGCTCAGCTTGGCATTCCGGTCGTGCGGGCAGGCCCGCCACATCCCGTACATGCATACGTACACACAACTGTACGTACAACAAAGGGAGCGGCCCCCTCAGTCGTGGGAACCGCTCCCTTCACGGCGTATTACTTGGCGCCGCCGGCCGCACCGCGGCGGATGCCGAGGCGGTCGACCAGCGCACGGAAGCGCTGGATGTCCTTCTTGGCCAGGTACTGAAGGAGGCGGCGACGCTGGCCGACCAGGATCAGCAGACCACGACGGGAGTGGTGGTCGTGCTTGTGCGTCTTGAGGTGCTCCGTCAGGTCCGAGATCCGGCGGGAGAGCATCGCGACCTGGACCTCGGGGGATCCGGTGTCACCCTCCTTCTGGGCGAACTCGGACATGATCTGCTTCTTCGTAGCGGCGTCGAGCGGCACGCGTACTCCTCTTGATGTTCGATGCGCCCACGAGTGCCCCTGGTCTTGATCGCAGGGGAGCTTCCATGACTCGGAGGCGAAGGTCCGATGAGCGCAGCTCCCAGGATGATCCGGAAGGGCGTACACAAACGGCCGTCACACAGCGTACCAGTCCGCCGGAGCCGGTTCGGCCGGGAGTGCGGTGGCCCGGGAGCAGCCGGGAAGCCGCTCTGTCCTCGATCGCCGGGCGGGCTTGATTCTGCCCGGCTGGGCTTGGTTCCGCCCGGCTGGCCCGATCGGTGTCAGCTGGTCAAAGCCCTGGCCCTCGCGAAGACGTCCAGTACCGCCAGGCAGAGCGGGACCAGGGAGAGGAGGACGGTGCTCTCGGCCAGGTCGAGGAGGCGGCCCCAGAACGGGGAGAGGCCCTTGCGGGGGATGATCAGGCCGATCGCGGTGAGCAGGGCGGCCCCGGCGGCGACGGCTGCGGAGAGCCAGATCGTACGGATGTCCAGGGAGCTGCGGTCGCCGTACCGGATCAGATCGAACAGCAGGTCGGTCGGCGGATTCAGGGAGAGGCCGAGGATCAGCAGGGCGACCGCACCGATGCCCGCAACCAGTACGCAGGCGACCTGCGAGGTGTAGCGGAAGAGGCGGGCGCGCAGCAGCATCGCGAGTCCTGCGGCCAGCGCCAGGAACTGGCCCCAGATGTTGTCCGAGAAGCCGAGGACGGCAGCACAGCCGACGACGACGGCCGCACAGCCCCCGACCAGGCCGAGCAGCATCTCGTGGCCCCGGCGGGCCTGGGCCGCGATGCGGTCGGCGTCGACGGGGGTGCCCTGGGTCTGGGGCTCCGCGTTCGGCTCGGCGAAATTGTCGTCGTAGCCGCCGGGGGCGGTGCGCGGCGAGGCGTAGCCGATGGGCAGCCGGGCGAAACGGGCGGACAGGCCGGGCAGGAAGGCGACGAGGCCGAGGGCGACGGGGGCACAGACGGCGGCGGTCTCGGTGGCGGATGCCTCGGTGAGGATCGCGACGAAGGTCGCCAGGGTGCCGACGGTGGCGAGGAAGGTCGCCGCGACGAACGGGGCGTCGCCGCTCGGGGTGAGGACGACCAGAGCGACCGAGGAGACCAGTACGGCGACGCAGCCGAGCAGGAACTGCAGCCGGCCGGGGCCTTGGCCGGCGTCCGGGCCGATGATGCCGGAGCCCGCGATGAGCACAAGGGGCAGGGCGCCGAGGCCGAGGGCGACGGCGGTGGCCCGGTCCGCGTAGACCCGGGCGCGTACCCCCGCGAACGCGGTCAGCAGCAGTCCGGCCGAACCGGCGATGATGCCGGGCAGGCTGTGCATGTCGTGCCGTACCGGGTCGGCGAACCAGAGCACGAAGCCCATCAGGACGAGCAGCAGTACGCCGCCGACCAGGCCCGCGCCGCGCAGTAGTTCGTCGCTCCACAGATGGCGGTCGCGGGTGACGGCCGAGGCGACGGCGTCCGAGACGTCATCGAAGACGGCGGGCGGCAGCGACTGGGCAAAGGGGCGCAGGCTGAGGAGTTCGCCGTCGAGGACCTGCTGGGCGGCGAGGGTGCGCGCGCCGTCGAGGACCGTGCCGTCGCGGCGTACGAGGTGGTACCCGGTGGGAGTTCCGGCCGCCTGGGTCTGGCCGGTGAGGCGGAGGATCTCCGGGTAGACGTCGGCGACGGCGATGTCCTCCGGCAGGGCCACATCGATCCGGCTGTCGGGCGCCACGACGGTGACGCGGCAGAAGCCCGTCGCTGCAGTCGAACTCACGTGTCTGGTCCCCCTGATTCGCGGTTGCGCACGGTGCGCGCGCCACCCTACCGGGAGGGGGGCAGGTCATCTGCAAGTAGGATCGCCATCGCGCGGAGGGACGTCCGCAAGCAAAGGCAGCCACGGGGGCTTCGGTGCACGTTCGGCCGGCCTTCCGCCCGTCCGTACCGAGGGATTGATGTTTCGGTGAGCCAGATCGTCGTGAAACGACCTCCGCGGGCCCTGCCGCCGGAAGTCCCCATGGACGAGTTGACGTTGGAGTCCCCTCCCGAACTGCCCCGCGGGCAGCAGGAGGGCATGCTGATGCAGATCCTGCCGGTGCTCGGCATGGGTTCGTCGGTGGTCTTCTTCTTCTCTCCCCAGGCCCATCCGTTCATGCGGATCATGGGTGTTCTGATGCTCGTCTCGACCGTCGGAATGGTGGTCGCGCAGCTTGTCCGCCATCGCCGCGGTACGCAGGGGCAAATGGCAGATGTCCGGCGTGACTACCTCAAATACCTGGCGCAGACGCGGCGTACGGTGCGCCGGACGGCGCGCAAGCAGCGGGACGTACAGCTGTATCTGCAGCCTGCTCCCGAGCAGTTGTGGTCGGTGGTCGCCGAGGGCAGCCGGGTGTGGGAACGGCGCGTCGGCGACAAGGACTTCGGGCAGGTGCGGGTCGGGCTGGGGGCGCAGCAGCTGGCCACCCCGCTGATCGCCCCCGACACCGCTCCGGTGGATGAGCTGGAGCCGATGTGCGCAGGTGCGATGCAGCGGTTCCTCGCCGTGCACGGGTCGTTGGACGGGCTGCCGATGGCCGTGTCGATGCGGGCGTTCTACCACGTGACGGTCTCCGGTCAGCCGGAGGCGGCACAGTCGGCGGCGCGGGCGCTGGTCGCGCAGTTGGTGACGCTGCACTCCCCCGAGGATCTCGTGGTCGCCGTCGTGACGGCGCGGGGCGCGGTGTCGCGCTGGGAGTGGACGAAGTGGCTTCCGCATCTGCAGGTGCCGGGGCAGGTCGACGGGGCCGGCACGAAGCGGCTGTTCGGGGATGACCTGGGCGAGCTGGAGCAGCTGCTGGCGAGCCGGCTCGACGGGCGGCCGCGGTTCGGCCGGGAGAGTCAGCCACTGCTGGACCAGCCGCACATCGTGGTGGTTCTCGACGGCGGGATGGTGCCGCCGGACTCGCTGTTCGCGGCGGCCGAGGGCCTGCAGGGTGTGACGATCGTCGAGGTGGTGCCGGGTGAGCTCGACGAGCCGCGCGGCGGTCTCTCCGTGGTGGTGCGGCCGGGGCTGCTGCGGCTGGAGTCGGGTGCGGGGCTGGCGTACGAGGGTGTGCCGGACGGGATGTCGCTGCCCGCGGCCGAGGCGCTGGCCCGGCAGCTGGCGCCGCTCAGGATGGGCGGGGGCGACGGCGACGAACCGCTGCTGGCCAACCTGGACTTCACGGATCTGCTGAATCTGGGCGATGCGGGTTCGGTCGATGTGGCGCGCACCTGGCGGCCACGGTCGGTCTCCGAACGGCTCCGGGTGCCGATCGGGGTCGGCGAGGACGGCCAGCCGGTGATGCTGGACCTGAAGGAGGCCGCGCAGGAGGGCATGGGTCCGCACGGGCTGTGTGTCGGCGCCACGGGTTCCGGCAAGTCGGAGCTGCTGCGGACGCTGGTGCTGGGGCTCGCGGTCACGCACTCCTCGGAGACGCTGAACTTCGTACTCGCGGACTTCAAGGGTGGCGCGACATTCGCCGGGATGTCGCACATGCCGCATGTGGCGGCCGTCATCACGAACCTCGCGGACGACCTGACACTGGTCGACCGCATGGGGGACGCGATCCGCGGTGAACTGCAGCGCCGGCAGGAGCTGCTGCGGTCGGCCGGCAATTACGCCAACATCCACGACTACGAGAAGGCTCGGGCGGCGGGTGCGGCGCTGGAGCCGCTTGCCTCGCTCGTCCTGGTCATCGACGAGTTCTCCGAACTCCTCACCGCCAAGCCCGACTTCATCGACATGTTCATCCAGATCGGCCGGATCGGGCGTTCGCTGGGTGTGCATCTGCTGCTCGCCTCGCAGCGCCTGGAGGAGGGAAAGCTGCGCGGGCTCGACACGTATCTCTCGTACCGGATCGGGCTGCGGACCTTCTCCGCCGCCGAATCGCGTACGGCGCTGGGTGTGCCCGACGCGTACCACCTGCCGTCGGTGCCCGGTTCCGGCTATCTGAAGTTCGGTACGGACGAGATGACGCGGTTCAAGGCGGCGTATGTGTCGGGGACGTACCGCACCGGCGGTCCCGATCTGTCGGTGGGGGCGCTGCCGATCGACCGGCGGCCCGCGGTGTTCAGCGCGCTTCCGGTGCCGGTGGTGTACGCGGCGCCCGATCCGGCGCATCTGGTGGCGTCGCGGACGAGCACGGAGGACGATGCGCTCGCCGACACGGTGCTCGATGTGATCGTGCGTCGCCTGGAGGGGCAGGGGGTGCCCGCCCATCAGGTGTGGCTGCCGCCGCTGGACCGGGCGCCGACGCTGGACCAGCTGCTGCCGGGGCTCGCGCCGACCGCCGAGCGAGGGTTCACGGCGACGGAGTACACCCGCCCGGGCGGGCTGACGGTGCCCCTCGGGCTGATCGACAAGCCCTTCGAGCAGCGGCGCGAGGTGCTTTACCTGGACTTCTCGGGTGCGGCGGGCCACATGATGGCCGTCGGCGGGCCGCAGTCCGGCAAGTCGACGCTGGTACGGACGCTCATCTCGTCGTTCGCCCTCACCCACACCCCGCACGAAGTGCAGTTCTACGGGCTGGACTTCGGTGGTGGCGGTCTGGTCTCGCTGGCGGAGCTGCCGCATGTCGGCGGGATGGCCTCCCGGCTGGACCCGGAACGGGTGCGGCGTACGGTCGCCGAGGTCGCAGGTGTGCTGAACCGGCGTGAGGAGTTCTTCCGCGCCCACTCCATCGACTCCATCGCCACCTACCGGCGCAAGCGTGCCCTGGGTGAGCTGCCCGGCGAGGCGTGGGGCGATGTCTTCCTGGTGGTGGACGGCTGGGGCGGCTTCCGTTCCGAGTACGAGATGCTGGAGCAGGTCGTCACCGACATCGCCGCGCGCGGGCTCGGCTACGGCATCCATGTAGTCATCACGGCCGCCCGCTACATGGAGGTGCGGGCCGCGCTGAAGGACCAGATCCTCGGCCGGCTGGAGCTGCGGCTCGGCGACGTCATGGACTCCGAGTTCGACCGCAAGGTCGCGGCCAATGTGCCCGCGGGTGTCCCGGGCCGGGGGCAGGTGCCGCAGAAGCTGCACTTCATGGGGGCGCTGCCGCGTATCGACTCCTCCAGCAGCGCCGCGGATCTCTCCGACGGTACGGCCGCGTTCGTCGGGTCGGTGAAGGCGAACTGGGCGGGTCCCGCGGCGCCGGCCGTACGGCTGCTGCCGCGCAAGCTGCCGGCCGATCATCTGCCGAAGGGCTTCGAGTTCCCGCAGCGGGGCATCGCGATCGGTATCGACGAGACCGAACTGGAGCCGGTGTTCGTCGACTTCGAGACCGATCCGTTCTTCCTGGTCTTCGGGGAGAGTGAATCGGGGAAGACCAATCTGCTGCGGCTGATCGCGAAGCAGATCGCGGAGCGCTACTCCCCCGACGAGGCGAAGCTCGTCGTCGGTGACTACCGACGGGGGCTGCTGGGTGCGCTGCCGGAGGGGCATCTGCTGGAGTACGCGCCGATGGCGAGCTCGATGCAGATGCACATGGAGGCGCTGGCCGGGGTGTTCGCACGACGGCAGCCGCCGACGGATGTCACGCCGCAGCAGTTGCGCGACCGCAGTTGGTGGACCGGCCCGCAGATCTTCATCATCGTCGACGACTACGACCTGGTGGCGACGAACGCGGGCAACCCGCTGGCCCCGCTGGCGGAGTACCTGCCGTTCGCCCGGGACACCGGGGTCCGCTTCATCATCGCGCGCAACTCCGCCGGGGCCTCGCGGTCGATGTACGAGGCGTTCATGCAGCGCATCAAGGAGCTGGGGGCGCAGGGTGTGGTGCTGTCCGGCGACCCGTCCGAGGGCGATCTGATCGGTTCGGTGCGCGGGCATGCGATGCCGCCGGGACGCGGGTACTTCGCCTCGCGGCGCCGGGGGAACCCGCTGGTGCAGATCGGGCGGTTGCCGGAGCAGAACTAAGCCGCCGGGACCGGGAGTCGTTCCGTACCCGGACCGCGGTCACGGACACCGTTGTGTTCGCCGGTCAGGATCAGCTGAGCCGGGGACCGGGCGGGCCGGCGCTCGGCGGAGCGTACCGGTCCGGCAGTGCGTCCGGATGCGGGGTGGGCGGTCTCTACCACCGTGGTGCGGAAGCTGTAAACACCGGGACTGCGGGGCGTGGGAGCGGGGATAGTCTGCTCGCGGGCGACGAACACGTTCCGCCGCAGGAGAGGAAAGGCACCTGATGGGCACGCAAGCGGAGAAGGACGAGCTGTACGGACTCGACATCTCGGGGGTGGAGTGGCTGAGTGCGCCCGGTACCGAAGAGGCCGAGGAGCGCGTCGAGATCGCGCATCTGCCGGGCGGTGCGGTGGCGATGCGGTCCTCGCTGGATCCTGAGACCGTGCTGCGGTACACCGAGGCCGAGTGGCGGGCCTTCGTCCTGGGGGCGCGGGACGGCGAGTTCGACCTGAAGTAGTCGTTGTCGCACACCGAAAGAGGGGCACGCTCCGCCGAGCGTGCCCCTCTTTCGGTGTGCTTGCGGGCGGTCAGTACGCCTCGGTGAACGCGCGCGAAGACTTGAGGTCCGTGGCGCGGTAGCTGTCCTTGCCGGATTCGATGATCTTCGCGACGTGCTCCAGGCGGTTCTTCATGTGGTTCGCCTTCTCCTTGTACTTGCGCTGGAGGTTCACGTATTCCCGGTGAGCCTCACCGTCCCAGGTGTCGGTGACGACCTTGAGTGCGCTGTCCATCTCCGTGAGGTCGTTGACGATCTTCTGCGACACCGTACGGATACGGTTCGCGATCTCCTGGACGCTCTCGTACTTGACCTTGGTGTTCGGGTCGTGGCCCATGTGTCTGCTCCTCGGTGCTCAGCGTGTACGGAAGGGGGTGCGGCGCTGCTCAGACGTTGTTCAGCCCGGAGGTGTTGGCCGACGGCGCCTGATCCTTGACCGCGTTGAAGGCCGCACGGACCTCCTCGTCGTTGGCGTTGCTGAGCTCCTTCGTGCTGCCCACCGCGTTGAGCAGGACGTTGAGAAGCCGGCGGATCTCGTCGTGGTCCTCATTGATCATGTTCTGTGCGGAGGTGAATCCCGAGGCACCGACGCCCGTCCATCCGGCGCTGACCGTCGCGAGGATGTCGGCGAGCTCCCTGGACTCACGGGACACCTCGCCGGCCGTCTCGATGATCTTGTTCTTCGCCTGGACGATCGGATCGTCGGCAAGTGCGTAACCGCCTGCGGGGTTGGTCATCCGGAGGTCCTATCTCTCAGTTCCCGGGCCTGCCCGCATGGTGCGGCCAGGCTTCTTCCTGCCCCCGTGTGCTCCGGCAAAGGGGTGGGGAAAGTGCGGGACCGGAAAGTGCGTCGTCGGCATTCCCGCAATCCGAAATCGGATTCGGCCACTTCTCGTTCCCCCGTCACACACGTGAAGTCTGTTACCACCCTAGTCACTTCGTCAGCTCTCCCCAACTGCGGTTGATGGCGAGAGAGTCACGCCACCGGGCGGGTGTGTCACCGCGAAGCGCGTCGACGCCGGACATCCCGGACGACCGTCGCAGTTCCGGCAATCACACTGACCAGCACGGCCGCCACGGCCAGCGCGTAGGTGGCGTACCGCTCGCTGCGCTCCTGCGAAGTCTCCGTCAGGGAAAGGTGCGCGGGCTCGGGGGCCGGCGCCCTGGGCGGCGCCGGGTCGGGATGCGGGGCGTCCTGCGGGATGTCGTCGCCGGACAGGGCGCGGACCGGGTCGACGACGCCCCAGCCGACGAAGTCGTCATGGCCGGTGACGGAGCGTTCGGCGGTCTGCTCGATCCGGGCGACGATCTGGGCTGCCGTCCACTTCGGGTACTTGGCGCGCATCAGGGCGGCGACCCCGGCGACGTACGGGGCGGAGAAGCTGGTGCCGTTGTCGGTGCACTGGCCGTTGCCCGGGACGGTGGAGACGATGTCGACGCCCGGTGCGGCGACGCCGACGAACTCACCGGCCTGGGAGAAGGGGGCGCGTTCGTTGTTCCGGTCGGACGAGGCGACGGCGAGGACGCCGTCGAAGGCCGCGGGGTAGGTGCGCTTCAGTTTGCCGTCCATACCGTCGTTGCCCGCGGAGGCGACCACGACGATGTCCTTGGCGAGCGCCCTGGCCACCGCTCTGCCCAGCGCGGACGTCTCCGCCAGGGCTTTCGTCGTGTCCTGGGAAATGTTGATGACGTCGGCGCCCTTGGCGATCGCATGGTCGATCGCGGTCGCCATCGTGGTGTCCTTGCCGCTGTTCTTCTCGTCGTTCTGGCGGATCGGGATGATCGTGGCCTCGGGGGCCAGTCCCACGAATCCGGTGCCCTTGCGGGGGCGGGCGGCGATGATACCCGCGACCTTTGTGCCGTGGCCGACCTCATCGACGGTGCCGTCGCTCTTGCCGCCCTTGAGGTAGTCGGCGCCCGCCGATGTGTCGACGGCCGTCTTGAGCTGCCGGTTGACGTTGTCCACGCCGGTGTCGATGACCGCGACGCGTACCCCCTTGCCCTTGGTGTCCTGCCACAGTTCGTCCAGCAGGACGCGCTGCAGCGACCAGGGGCGGCCCTCGTACTGCTGCTTCATCGGGAAGGTGCATTCGCCGCTGCCGTCGATGCCCACATCGCCGGTGCCCTGCGCGCGCTCGGCGGCGTACGCGGCCCCGGGCCCCGCCAGTGCGGCCAGTGCGGCGACGACCGCCGCCGCGAGGACCGTCTTCCGGTACAACATCTGTCCCTCTCCCCCGTACCCTGCTCTGCCTGCGATGCGCCGGAACGTCATGAACCCTGGGGCTGGCGGGCGCTGTTGGTGTCGAGCCGGGGGCCCTTGGACAGGAAGTCCGACCAGGCGATCGGTACGAGGGCGGGCGTCACCTTCTCGTATCCGAGCCTGCTCTGCGCCTGGCTCGGCTCGGGGCGGCCGTCCGACTGCTTCTGCTCGTCACCGGTGCCGATGTCGGAGCGGCCGGCATCGCTGTCGCCGTTCGCCTGGACCGCGTACCGCAGTCCGGTGTCGGTCACCAGGAAGAGCGATCCGTCGGGGCTGGTCTGTTCGCCCCGGACCTGGGTGTAGAGCAGGCCGCTGCCGGGAGTCACATAGGTGCTGGTGCCACCGACGCTGATGGTGGCGGGGTACGCGGTGCCGGCCCAGGTGCTCAGGGTCGTACGCCCCGATGCGTCGACCTTGCGCAGCACGCTGCAGACGGTGTCGCGGCTGCCGCTGCCGCCCTCGGCGGAGTTCACCTGGTCGGTCTTGCGGGCCGGCCAGTGTGCGGCCTGGCCGGTGAAGGTCGCGGCGTCGGGTACGAAGTCCTGCAGGCCGACGGCGCGTGCCTCGCTGTCCAGGTTCAGCTCCGCCGTCTGCGGGGAGTTGATCAGCAGCCAGGCGGTGAACTCGGAGACGGGCTGGACCTTTTTGTCGAGCACGACGTAGTAACTGGTGCCTTCGCCGGTCCTGGTCCGCAGGACCATGCCGACCTTGTTCTCCTCGGTGGAGAGCTGTCCTTCGACATGTGCCGGGGCGCCGATGGTCCCGGGGATCTGCGGGAAGACGATCGGGCTGCCGTCGTGCAGGGTGGCCAGCCAGTCGTCGGTGACGGACTGCGGCTGCCTGCTGCCGACCAGCGCGTTGGTCAGATGGCCGTTGTCGGCGGCGGTCTCGGCGATGCGGTACTTGGTGCCGTTCGCATCGACGAGATAGCGGGCCCGGTCCTGGCCCTGGACGTAGAGCACCTGTCCGCCGCTGAGCTTCTTGCTCCCCTCGGTCAGCTTGTTGTCGCGTTCACCGAAGACGAAGGCGGCCTTCTGCACCGTGTTGCCCTTGCCGCCGGGCTGTACGCAGACGGCCCATCGCTTGGCTGTCCCGGCGTCCTTCGCCTCGGGCAGCCGGTCGGGGGCGTACGGAATGCCGAGGATCGGCCCTCGCGAGGGCTTGCCCGCGTCCAGGACCTCGTCGGCGACCTGGATGACGTCGTAGTTCTGCGGGTTGAGGAGCAGTCGGGCCGAGGCGAGGTTGAGCACGGGGTGCAGCAGGGTCTTTTTCTTCTTGCCCTTGCCGGTGGTGAGCACGACATAGCGGGTGGTGGACTTCTTGCCGACGATCACGTTGGTGCCGGGCTTGTCCCAGCCCTTGGGTGCGGTGGGCTTGAACATGCCGAAGGCTCCGAAGCCCGCGAGGATCAGCGCACCGACGACCACGCTCGGCAGGACCGCTCGCAACGGCCGCGGGGCGCCCTCCTCGGTGCCGGTGGGCGAGGGTTGGAGGAATGCCGCCACCGTGCGTTTCTTCGCAAAGGTGTATGCGTTGAGCTCATCCCGCCGTGATGCCATGAGTCGCTTTTCTCCCGTGTCTCCCCGCGCGGCACCGGGGGCGGTCGCATCCCCGGCCCCTGTACCGGGCCCGCGATGCCGGACCTGGGTGCCGGACCGGCCCCCTACTATGCCTGCTGACCGCGAGCGGCGGTGGGGCGGGTAGGGTGATCCAGCCGCCGAAGCTCCGTGCGGGGCAGGCGGAATACGGGTGGAGTTGGGGCCTAATGAACGGGGGAATGCCGGAATGACGGCTTCCGCGACACGGACACGTCCGGCCGGGAACGCAACGGTCTCCACAGCTCCTCCGGCCGGTGGCCCACCGGCCTCCCGCGGCTCTTCACGGGGCGCCCGAGGGCCGGCCTCCGCGCGGCTCAACGGACGCCCCGGGCAGCTCGGTTCGTTCCGATTGCAACAACTCGTACTGCTGGAGACCGCGGCCGCGCTGCTGCTCGCGGCGTGGGTGATCGAACCCCTGCTGCTGGCCCCGGCCGTCGTGGTCGCCGCGCTGCTGGTGCTGCTGGCCGTCGTGCGCAGACACCGCCGTTCACTTCCGGAGTGGCTGGGCACCGTCCTCTCGCTGCGCGCGCGTTCACGCAGGGCCGGTTCGCTGGAGCTGCCCGCGGGAACGGAGCCGGGGATAGCGCCCGTCGTCGAGTGCGATCCGGCGTTGCGTACCTACTCCTTCAGCGACCGTGACCGGCGACCGGTCGGGATGATCGGTGACGGTACGTTCGTCACGGCCGTTCTCCAGGTGGAGTCGGACGCTTCGGCACTCAGGCCGGACCGGTCCGTGCAGCCGCTGCCGCTGACGCTCGTACAGGATGTGCTGGAAGTCGACGGCATCCGGCTGGAGTCGGCGCAGATCGTGCAGCACACCCAGCCCGCACCCGCCCCGCATCTGCCCCAGCAGTCCGTCGCCGCACGCAACTACGCACCGCTGCAGGCCCAGACGGGTTCGCCCGCCGTCCGGATCACCTGGATCGCGCTCAAGCTGGACCCGGAACTCTGCCCGGAGGCCGTGCAGGCGCGCGGCGGTGGCATCACGGGGGCTCAGAAGTGCGTGGTACGAGCGGCGGACCAGCTGTCCAGCAGGCTGACCGGAGCCGGCTTCCGTGCGACGGTGCTGACCGAGCAGGAGTTGACGTCCGCGATCGCGACCTCGGTCTGTGCCAGTGCACCGGCCATGGCACAGGCCGGCCGAAGCGGGACGCCGGTACGCCGCACCGGGGAGACCTCGCGGACCTGGCGCTGCGACGACCGGTGGCACACCACCTACTGGGTGGGCCGCTGGCCGCAGTTCGGCGGCAGCGGTGGTGGCGCAGGTGCGTCGATGCCACAGCTCGTCGCCCTGCTCACCTCGATCCCGGCGCTCGCCACCACCTTCAGTCTCACGCTGGGGCACGGTGAGCGGCAGGGCGTCTCGATCACCGGACACATCCGGATCACCGGGCGCAGCGACGAGGAACTGGTGGGCGCCCGACATGAGTTGGAGCGCACCGCCCGCGGGGTCAGGACCTCGCTGGTACGGCTCGACCGCGAGCAGCTGCCCGGTGTGCTCGCCACCCTGCCGCTCGGGGGTACCCGCTGATGTCCGTGCCCACGAGCGCCCGTGCCCGGCTCGGCTTCGGGCTGATCGGTCCGCGTCGCGATCGGCAGTCGGTCTCGCTCGACCAGTTGGCGTCGCTGGCCCTGCCGGTCGGTGACGACGGCATGGTCATCGGCGTGGACGCCCATGGCCGCCCCGCCGTGCTCGGGATCAACCGGCCGACTCCGTACGACGTCACACTGATCGGCGGGCTGTGGACGGCGCAGGTGCTCGCGCTGCGGGCGGCCGCGACCGGTGCGCGGATCGTCGTGGAGACCGGGCGGTCCCAGACGTGGACGGGGCTCGCGCACGCCGCGGGCGGCGGTCAGCCGTGCATCACGCTGCACGATGTGGGGCGGGTACCGCCACAGGGGCCCTCGGCGGGTTCGCCGGTGGTCGTGGTGCGGGACTGCGGCATGCGGCCACCGCGCGGGCGGGTGGTGTCCGGTCCTTGGCAGTCGGTGCTGACGCTGCTGCCGTATCTGAGTCCGGTGGCACCGAGGCTGATCGAGAAGTCGGCCCTGGTCGGTATCCAACGGGTATCTCCTGACGAAGCCACACAGATCGGTCGCATGCTGCATCTTCCGGCCGCCGAGACTCAGGCACTGTCCACGCTGGCGGACGGGGTCACCCTCTGGTGCGCCGGGCGCGACCGGGAGTTCGTGATGACCCAGGCGACCGACGCCGAGACCGGGCTGCTGGGTGGCGCGCGCCGGATGGACTGACGGAGCCGGCTTGCTTGCGGCCTGTACGGAACGTTCGGCATTCCATGCATGGATGTGCGAGTTTGACCGCTTCGCCCTTCACGCTGTGCCGCACTCGGTTCACTTGGGGGCAGTGCGTGATGTACGGGACAGCTCTTGCGGTGCCGTACGGCCTGCCGGAGCGAGCCCCAAGACGATTAGGGTGGGTCCGGGCGCGGCAGAAGAACCTGCGGGCAGGCGATGCGCGTCCCGGGGGAAGAGCCGGGCGGTTAGGAAGACGGAAACGGTCGCCCCCACCCACCAAGGCACAAGGGTGCTCGACCACACCAGGAGGCAAAGTGAACGGCGATCGGGACGAGATCCGCGGGGGCTGGAACAAGCCCGTCGACGAGTCGTCCGACGCGGAGCCCGCCGAGATGACGGGTGAGTTCACCATCGACTACACCCCGCCCGCCTGGTACACGCAGAACGCGCCGGGGGACTCGTCGGGCGGTGCCGGATCGCACCTGGCGCCGCCTCCGCCGCCCAACGGGGCGCCGTTGTCCGTGCCCGCGCCACCGGCCGGGGGCGGTTTCGACCCCAACTGGGCCCCGGCGCCGCCCGCACCGGCTCCGATTCCGGCACCGGCTCCCGCTGCTGCTCCTGCTCCTGCTCCTGCTCCTGCTCATTCCGCGGCGGGTGACTCCGCTCCCTCTCCTGCTCCTGCGGAGGGGGCAGGGGCGGGGGCTCCCGACGGGATGACGGACCCGTTCGGGGGCGGTGATGTGGAGAGCGGCGCGACCATGCGGTTCTCACCGGCCGCGCTGAAGCGGGAGATCGCGGAACGCGAGGAGGCGTCGAGGAACGCGGACGGGGACGGCTCGAGTTCGGGATCCGGTTCCGTGGGAGCCGGTGCGGACGGTGTGAACGAGGGCGAAGCCCCCAGTTCCGGTTCCGCGCAGGCGGCGGACTCCGCCGATGAGCCGGACGACGCTGCCGTCGCGGATTCCGGTGCCGCTGCAAAGGCGCCTGCCGAGACTCCGGGCGACCTGTCGAGCGGTGCTGCCGACGGACCTGAGGGCGCCGCGTCCTCGGACGCCGTCACGGACGCGGCGCCCCAGGACGTACCGCCTCCCAACACACCGCAGGACACCCCGGCGCCCGCCATGCCGACCCCCTGGACCCCGGCGCCGCCGCAGAGCGGTCTGCCGCCGCTGCCGCCCGCCTTCCATCCCGCGACGCCGCAGCCCTCCGCGCCCCGGTCGGCGCCGCAGTGGCCCGCCCAGACTCCGGCCGACCAGATGCCCGACGGCTACGGATTCCCGCATGCCGGAGCGCCTCAGCCGCCGCAGGCACCGCAGCCGCCGCAGGGTGGTTACGGATTCCCGCAGCAGCCCGCTCCCCCCGCGCCGCAGGCACCGGAGCAGGGTGGTTACGGATTCCCGCAGCCTCCCCAGGCGCCCCAGCCGCCGCACGTACCCGAACAGGGTGGTTACGGATTCCCGCAGCCTCCCCAGGCGCCCCAGCCGCCACAGGTACCCGAACAGGGTGGTTACGGATTCCCGCAGCCTCCCCAGGCGCCCCAGCCGCCGCAGGCGCCCCAGACACCCCAGTGGCCCGCGCAGCAGGGCGTGCCGCTGCCGCCGCAGGTCCCCCGGGCGCCCCAGCAGCCGGTCCAGGGCACGCCCCATCTGCCCGCGCAGGCCGCCCCTCAGTCGCCCGCGCACCAGCAGCATCCACAGCAGCAACAGCAGGGACAGCCCGTCGACCCGCGGACCGGCGCCGCCTGGCCGACCCCGGTCACCCACGACCAGCGCGAGCGCTCCGTGCCCGGCGCCCCGCTCGGGTACACGGCGGCCGTGGAGCTCTCCTCCGACCGGTTGCTCCGGAACAAGCAGAAGGCGAAGAGCAGCCGTACGCCGTCCAGTGCGGCCCGTTTCAAGCTGGGCGGCAAGAAGGAGGAGGCCGAGCGGCAGCGCAAGCTCCACCTGATCCGTACGCCGGTGCTTTCCTGCTACCGGATCGCGGTCATCAGCCTCAAGGGCGGCGTCGGCAAGACCACGACGACCACCGCCCTCGGCTCGACCCTGGCCACCGAACGGCAGGACAAGATCCTCGCCATCGACGCCAACCCGGACGCGGGCACGCTCGGCCGCCGGGTGCGCCGGGAGACCGGGGCCACCATCCGTGACCTGGTCCAGGCGATCCCGTACCTCAACTCGTACATGGACATCCGCCGCTTCACCTCGCAGGCGCCCTCCGGTCTGGAGATCATCGCCAACGACGTGGACCCGGCGGTCTCCACGACGTTCAACGACGAGGACTACCGGCGCGCGATCGATGTGCTGGGCAAGCAGTACCCGATCATCCTGACCGACTCGGGCACCGGTCTGCTCTACAGCGCGATGCGCGGAGTGCTGGACCTCGCCGACCAGCTGATCATCATCTCGACGCCGTCGGTCGACGGTGCGTCAAGCGCGTCCACCACGCTGGACTGGCTGTCGGCGCACGGGTACGCGGAGCTCGTACAGCGCTCCATCACTGTCATCTCGGGTGTCCGCGAGACCGGCAAGATGATCAAGGTCGATGACATCGTGCAGCACTTCGAGACGCGCTGCCGCGGCGTGGTCGTCGTACCGTTCGACGAGCACCTGTCGGCCGGTGCGGAGGTCGACCTCGACATGATGCGGCCCAAGACCCGCGAGGCGTACTTCAACCTCTCCGCGATGGTCGCGGAGGACTTTGCGCGCGCCCAGCAGCAGCAGGGGCTCTGGACGTCGAACGGCTCCAACCCGCCCCCGCAGTACGCCCCGCCGATGCCCGGCCAGCAGCAGTACTCCCCGCAGCAGCCGTACCCGCCGCAGCAACAGCCGTACGGTGGGCAGCAGCCCCCGCAGCCGTACCCCCCTCAGCCCGGTCCCGGAGTGCAACAGAACGGCTGGCAGCAGTCGTTGCCCTCCCAGGCGCAGTCCGCGGCGAGCCCGGCCGGACCGCCGCCGCCTCACCAGCAGCAGCCGGCTCAGCCGGGTCAACCCGGACAGCCGATTCCGCCCGAACTGCAGGGTCCCGTACCGCCGGTGGGTTGGCCGCAACAGCCGCCGCCAGCGCCTCAGCAGTAAGGCAACAGAGGTCTAAACCAATGAGGGCCCGCACCGTCTCCACGGTGCGGGCCCTCTGCGTATTCCCGCAGACCACACGCCGTTTCGGTGACCGTTGACGCGGCTCGACCCCCGCTGATAAACCTTCGCTTCACCAGCTGGCGAACCACAGATCAACCCGCCTTCTCCGTGCGAGTCATGACGCGAGGTCCCTGACCATGGTCGAAAGAGTTCCACCACGCTCCTCCCAGCCACGCTCACGTCTGCGTGTTCTCCTGGCCTCCGGTGCCGCCGCACTGGCGCTGGCCGCCGGTTCCATCGTCCCGGGTGTGCCGCTCGGTGCCGCGCCGCAGCAGGCACAGGCCGCCGACAGCGGAAAGTCGACACTGACCGTCGCCGTCGCACAGAGCGTCGACTCGCTGAGCCCGTTCCTCGCTCAGCGGCTCATGAGCACCAGCATCTCCCGGCTCATGTACGACTTCCTCACCAACTACGACCCCAAGGACAACCACGCGATCCCCGGCCTCGCCACCAAGTGGGAGCCGTCCGCGGACAAGTTGACCTGGACGTACACCATCCGGTCCGACTCCAAGTGGTCGGACGGGCAGCAGGCCACCGCCGAGGACGCGGCCTGGACGTTCAACAAGATGATGACCGACGAGGCCGCCGCGCAGGCCAACGGCAACTTCGTCGCGAACTTCAAGAAGGTGACGGCTCCCAGCCCCACGCAGCTGGTCATCGAGCTCAAGGAGCCGCAGGCCACCATGGCGGCACTCGATGTGCCGATAGTGCCGAAGCACGTCTGGGAGAAGGTCGGTGAATTCTCCAAGTTCAACAACGACAAGACGTTCCCGATCGTCGGCAACGGGCCGTTCGTCGTGACCGACTACAAGGTCGACCAGTATGTGAAGCTCAAGGCCAACAAGGACTTCTGGCGCGGCAAGCCGAAGTTCGACGAGCTGATCTTCAAGACGTACAAGGACCAGGACGCCGCGGTCGCCGCGCTCCGCAAGGGCGAGGTCTCCTTCGTCGCCGGCTCCCCCGCGCTGACGCCCGCTCAGGCCGCGTCGCTCAAGGGCGAGAAGAACATCAAGGTCAACGAGGGTCCGGGCCGCCGCTTCTTCGCGCTGGCCACCAACCCGGGCGCGCAGACCAAGGACGGCAAGAAGTTCGGCAACGGCAACAAGGCCCTTCTCGACCAGAAGGTGCGCCAGGCCCTCTTCCTGTCCATCGACCGCAAGACCATCATCGACAAGGTCTTCCAGGGCCACGCGGTCGAGGGCCAGGGCTACATCCCGCCGCGCTTCTCGGCGTACCACTGGCAGCCGACCGCCGAGCAGAGCCTGGCGTACGACCCGGCCAAGGCGGCCAAGCTGCTCGACGAGGCGGGCTACAAGCTCAAGGGCGACCAGCGGGTCGGCAAGGACGGCAAGCCGCTCGACCTGCGCATCCTCTGCCACGCGACGGACCCGAACGACAAGGCGATCGGCAAGTACCTCAAGGAGTGGTGGGGCAAGCTCGGCATCGGCCTGAAGGTCGACTGCCTCGACAACGTCTCGGTGCCCTGGTACGCCGGTGAGTACGACCTCGCCTTCGACGGCTGGTCCGTCAACCCGGACCCCGACTTCGTCCTCGGCATCCACACCTGCGCCGCGCTGCCGACCAAGGCGAAGGACAGTGCCGCCACCGACAACTTCATCTGCGACAAGCAGTACGACGAGCTCTACAAGAAGCAGCTCGCCGAGTACGACCCGGCCAAGCGGGCCGGCATCGTCAACGAGATGCAGTCGTGGCTGTACGACTCCGGGTACATGAGTGTCATCGCGTACCCGAACGCGGTCGAGGCGTACCGCACCGACCAGATCAAGTCGATCACGACCATGCCCGAGGCGGCCGGCAACATCTACGGCCAGGACGGTTACTGGAGCTGGTGGTCGGCGGCTCCCGCGTCCGGCGGCAGTTCGGACAGCTCCGGCGGGTCGGGCTCCACCGGCGTCGTCATCGGCATCATCGTGGTGGTCGTGGTGCTCGCCGGTGGCGGGCTGTTCATCGCGAAGCGCCGCCGCAACACGGCGGACGACCGCGAGTAATCACCCGGACGGGTCGAGAGGGACCGGCCGGGGAACATTCACATCGTCGGCCGGCCCCTCCACGTGCAGCACGAGTAACGAGAGTTCCCCATGACAGCTGACAGCACTCCGGCGCTCGTGCAGATCGCGGACGCGGACACCGACGGCCCGGCTCCGGCCGGCCCGTCGGCCGCCCGCGGTCCACGGGCGCGCAACACCAAGGCCTATCTCCAATACGTGGCGGCCAAGATCGCGGGAGCAGCGGTGTCGCTGTTCGCGGTCCTGGTCACCAGCTTCTTCCTCTTCCGGCTCATTCCCAGCGACCCGGTGAAGCAGATGACGGGCGGCCGGCCCGTGTCCGTGGAACAACTCCAGTCGCTGCGGCGTCAGTTCGGTCTCGACCAGCCAATGTGGCAGCAGTTCACGAGCTACGTCGGCGACGCCCTCACGGGCGACTTCGGCACCTCGTTCCAGTTCCACGCGCCGGTCATCGACAAGATCACCGAGGCGCTCCCGGCGACCCTGCTCCTGACCGGCACGTCGTACGTCCTGTACACCGCGCTCGGCATCTGGCTCGGTACCCGGACCGCCTGGCGCAATGGCTCCATGAGCGACCGGTTCAACACCGCGTTCGCGCTGACGCTCTACTCCGTCCCGGCGTTCTGGCTGGGCCTGCTGCTGATCATCGTCTTCTCGGTGGGCATCGGCCCGATCCCGGGGATGTTCCCGACGGGCGGTCTGGAGTCGGGCAACGAGACCGGCTTCGCCTACATCCTCGACGTGGCGCACCACCTGGTCCTGCCGGTGGTCACACTGGTCGCCGTCGGATACGCGCAGACGCTCCTTGTGATGCGCTCCTCGCTGCTCGACGAGATGGGCAGCGACTATCTGACGACGGCCCGTGCGAAGGGGCTGCGGGACGACGTCGTGCGCCGCAAGCACGCCGTGCCGAACGCGATGCTGCCGACCTTCACCCTGATGTTCGTGAACCTCGGGCATGTGGTCGCCGGACAGATCCTGGTCGAGACGGTGTTCTCCTGGCCGGGCCTCGGCGGCCTCTTCTACGAGGCGCTCAGCGTGCCCGATCTCCCGCTCGTGCAAGGGCTGTTCTTCGTCTTCGCCACCGCGGTGATCCTGGCGAACACCCTTGCCGATGTGCTCTATCCGCTGCTCGATCCCCGGGTGGGCCGATGACGACCGAATCCATGCCCACGCCGACGAAGGCGGAGCCCGCGCAGAATCCGCGCGCTCTGGCCCGCGCGCGTAAGCGCCAGTCCGCCGCCCGCTTCTGGCGGGAGTACAGCGGCCACCGGAGCGGACTGTGGGGTCTGGGCGCGCTCGTCCTGATCGCGCTGGTCGCCGTGTTCGCGCCGCAGCTCGTCGGCGCCGACTCGCAGAGCGTCACCGGCGCCCCCGGTGGTGCGCTGGAGTCGCCGAGCGGTGAATTCCCGCTCGGTACCGACCAGTTCGGGCGCAGCGTGCTGGCGCTGCTGGTGTGGGGCACCAGGGTCTCACTGACGGTCGGCCTGCTCGCGGCGTTCCTGTGCGTCGCCATCGGTACGGTCGTGGGCATCGTCGCGGGCCACTTCCACGGCTGGTACTCGACGGTCCTGATGCGGGTCACCGACTGGTTCCTGGTGATGCCGACCCTGGTCCTCGCGATCGCGCTCGCCACGGTGATGGACCGCTCGATGTGGACGGTCGTCATCGCGATCGGGGTCACGACCTGGCCGACCACGGCCCGGCTGGTCCGGGCTCAGACCCTTGCCGTGGAGTCCCGCCCGTACATCGAGCGCGCCCGCGCTCTGGGCGGCGGCCACGGGCACATCATGGTCCGGCACGTGCTGCCGAACGTGATGCCGCTGGTGCTCGCGCAGACCACGCTGGTGATCTCCAGCGCGATCCTCACCGAGGCCACCCTGGCCTTCCTCGGTCTCAGCGACCCGACCACCACCTCCTGGGGCGGCATGCTCCAGGACGCCCGCGAGGCGGGCGCGGTCAGCGCGGGCGACTGGTGGTACCTGGCACCGCCCGGCATCGCCATCGCCCTGGTGGCCCTGGCGTTCACCCTGTGCGGCCGCGCCATCGAGTCCGTCCTCAATCCCAAGCTGGGGGTGGCCCGTTGAGCACGACGAGCATCCAGAAGACACCGCTTCTCGACGTACAGGACCTTACGGTGACGTACGCCGGCGGGGCACAGGCCGTCCGCGGTGTGAACCTCTCCGTCGACGCCGGGCAGAAGCTCGGCATCGCCGGTGAGTCGGGCTGCGGGAAGTCGACGCTGGCGCTCGCGCTGCTGCGGCTGCTGCCCGCCGGTACGAAGGTGTCCGGCCGGATCCTGCTGAACGGCGAGGACGTCCTCGCCATGAAGTGGGGCCAGGTCCGGGCGGTGCGCTGGGCGGGGGCGTCGATCGTCTTCCAGGGCGCGATGCACTCACTCAACGCTGTGCACCGCATCGGGGAGCAGATCGCCGAGCCGATCCTGCTGCACAAGAAGGCGACGCAGGCCGCGGCGGCGAAGCGGGCGGGCGTGCTGCTGGAGCAGGTGGGGCTGCCCGCCGCCCGTGCCTCCGCCTATCCGCACGAGCTGTCCGGCGGGCAGCGGCAGCGCGTGATGATCGCGATGGCGCTGGCCTGCGATCCGGGCCTGATCATCGCGGACGAGCCGACCACGGCTCTCGATGTGATGATCCAGGCCCAGATCCTGCGGCTGATCGAACAGTTGGTGTCCGAGCAGGACCTCGGCCTGATCATGATCAGCCATGACCTCGCGGTGCTCTCGGACACCTGCGACCGGCTCGCGGTGATGTACGCGGGCCGGGTCGTCGAGGAGGGCCCGGCGTCCGAGGTCTACGAGAACGCGCACCACCCGTACGGCAAAGCCCTGTCCGGCGCCTTTCCGCGCATCGGCGACCCGGCCTCCCGGTTCGCGCCCCGCGGGCTGCCCGGCGATCCGCCGGACCCCTCGGCGCTGCCCGGCGGCTGCACCTTCCACCCGCGCTGCCCGGTGGCCCTGGACTCCTGCACGACCGAGGACCAGGAGCTGCGGGACGCGGGGCCACAGCGGCGGGCCGCCTGTGTGCTGGTGGAGCCGGGGGCGGTCGCGGCCGGGGCCCGGCCGGGTGCCGAGGAAGCAAGGAGCACATCATGACCACCACCACTCCCCTGCTCAGCGCCCAGGGGCTGAAGGTCACCTTCCCCGGCCGGCGCGGGGCTGCCCCGGCGCGTGCCGTGGACAGCGTCGATCTGGACATCCGGCCGGGCGAGATCGTCGCGCTGGTCGGCGAGTCGGGCTGCGGCAAGACGACGCTGGCGCGTTCGCTGCTGGGTCTGGTCCCGCCGACGTCCGGGCAGGTGACCTTCGGCGGGCAGCCGCTCGACTATGCCAGCCGGGCGCTGAAGGTGTACCGCAAGCGGGTCCAGCTGGTGCTCCAGGACCCCAGCGGTTCGCTCAACCCGAGGCACACGGTGTACGACGCCGTCGCCGAGGGTCTGCGGATCCACGGGTACGCGGGTGATGAGCGGGCGGCGGTGGCCGAGGCGCTGTCGCGGGCGGGGCTGCGGCCTCCCGAGCGGTTCTTCCTGCGCTATCCGCACGAGCTGTCGGGCGGTCAGCGACAGCGGGTCGTGATCGCGGGCGCGCTCGTGCTGGAGCCGGAACTCATCGTGGCCGACGAGCCGGTGGCCTCGCTGGACGCTTCGGTGCGCGGCGAGATCCTGGCCCTGCTGCTGCGGCTGCGGGACGAACTGGGTCTGTCCGCTCTGGTGGTCACGCACGACCTCGGCCTGGCGTGGAACATCGCCGACCGGGTCGCGGTGATGTACCTCGGGCGGATCGTGGAGACGGGCGAGGTGGAGCAGATCCTGACGGCTCCGCAGCACCCGTACACCCAGGCGCTGTTGTCGGTGCTGCCGGAGGCCGGGGGCGATCCGGTGATTCTGACCGGTGAGCCGCCGGACCCGTCCAGGGTGCCATCGGGGTGCCGGTTCCATGCCCGCTGCCAGGTGCTGGCCTCGGGCGAGGCCGAGCGGGCGGGTGTCGCGGACGCGTGCCGTACGAAGGACCTGCCGGTGCTCGCGGGCGGCGGGCAGACACAGGTGGCGTGCCACTGGGCGGGCGCGGCTGCGAAGACGCGGTCGTAGCGGGGTGACCTGGGGCCTGTCCGGCGGATCGCCCTCGGACGGGCCCCGGCCTGTCCGGCGGACGCAGCGCCGTCAGGAGCCGGGCGGGCTGCCGGTTGCCCGGCCGTGGATCGCCCCGGTCAGCTCGCCGAGCGGCCTGCCCGTCCCGCCCCACCGGTGCTGGATGATCTCCGCGGCGATCGAGACTGCGGTCTCCTCCGGTGTGCGCGCACCGAGGTCCAGCCCGACGGGCGAGGCGAGCCGCGCCAGTTCGGCCGCGTCGACCCCGGCCTCCCGCAGCCGCGCGGCCCGGTCCAGGTGGGTGCGTCGGCTGCCCATGACCCCGATGTACGCAGCAGGTGTGCGCAAGGCGGCCACCAACAACGGAACGTCGAACTTCGGATCGTGTGTCAGTACGCAGATGACCGTCCGCTCGTCGATGTCCGTCGCCCTCAGATAGGTGTGCGGCCAGGCGCAGATCACCTCGTCGGCGGTGGGGAAGCGATCCCGGGTCGCGAAGGCCGGGCGGGCATCGCAGACGGTGACCCGGTAGCCGAGGAAGGAACCCATGCGTGCGGTGGCGGCCGCATGGTCGATGGCGCCGAAGACGAGCATCCGGGGTGGTGGCGCGTACGTCTGGACGAAGACGGACACCTCCTGCATCCGGCGCTCGCCGTGTGCCCCGTACCGCAGGGCGCCGGTCGCACCCTGGGCGAGCAGTCCCCGGGCGTCGTCGGTGACGGCCGAGTCGAGCCCTTCGTCGCCGAGCGTTCCCTGCGTGGTCCGTGCCCGGACGACCAGGCAGGCGCCGGGCTCCGCCTCGCCCGAGATGACGGTGGCGACGGCGACGGGCTCGCCCCTGCCGATACTGTCGGCGACCTCCCGCAGCCGGTCCCGGTCGGCCGCCGACGCGAAGGACCTGACGAACACCTCGATCGTGCCGCCGCACGTCAGGCCCACGCCGAACGCCTCGTCGTCGCTGATCCCGTACGTCTGCAGCTGAGGGCTCCCGGTGGCGAGGACCTCGCCCGCCACTTCGTACACCGCACCTTCGACACAGCCTCCGGAGACGCTGCCCGCCACCGCGCCGTCGGCGGTCACGGCCATCATGGCGCCGGGTGCGCGCGGGGCGCTGCCGCGTACGGAGACGACGGTCGCCAGGGCGAAGGCGGTGCCGGCGGCGTGCCAGGCACCCAGTTCCGACAGCAGTTCACGCACAGCACGGACCTCCTCCCGGCCGGATGCGGTCCGGCTCGACGCGGCCTCACCATAAACGATGCTTCAGCACGTGGCGGGCTGCGTGATCTGTTCGCCGACCGCTCCCTGCGGCGCACGCAACCGGCTCGGCGTCATCCTCGGACCCATCGTGGTCGGCGCGATCATCGGCTCGGGCGGCAGCCTCGCGATGGTCTTCACCCGGCTGGGCTGCGTCGCGGTGGCCGGCGCCGTGGTCGCATGGTTCGCCGTGGAGACCAAGGGGCGCACGCTGGAGGAGCTGAACAGCTGATTCCGACACGACCGGGGCCGGGACCGTTCTCCACGGTCCCGGCCCCGGTCGTGCACGAGGAAAGGTTCAGCCGCGCTCGTACGCGGAGATCAGCTCGCTGCACCGCTTCACATCGGCGGCCATCGCCACGAGCAGGTCGTCGATCGAGTCGAACTTCAGCATCCCGCGTACGTACGCGAGGAAGTCCACCGAGACGTGGAGCCCGTACAGGTCGAGGCCGACGCGGTCGATCGCGTACGCCTCCACCGTCCGCTCCGTGCCGTCGAACTGTGGGTTCGTGCCGACCGAGATCGCGGCGGGCATCGCCTCGCCGTTCACATTGAGCCAGCCCGCGTAGACGCCGTCGGCGGGGATCGCGGTGTGCGGCAGGGTCTCCACGTTGGCCGTGGGGAAGCCCATCTCACGGCCGCGCTGTGCGCCGCGGACCACGACGCCCTCGACCCGGTGCGGCCGGCCGAGGATCTCGGCGGCGCCCGCGACATCGCCCTCGGCGACCAGCCGTCGGGTGAGGGTGGAGGAGAACGGCCGGCCGCCGCCCGCCTCACCACTCACATACAGGTCGATGACCTCGACTCCGTAGTCGTACGTCTCGCCGAACTCGGTGAGCAGCTGCACATTCCCGGCCGCCTTGTGACCGAAGCGGAAGTTGGGGCCCTCGATGACCAGCTGCGCGTGCAGCTTGTCGACGAGCACCTTCACGATGAAGTCGGCCGGCGCCAGCTTCGAGAATTCGGTGGTGAACGGCAGGATCAGCACCGCGTCCACCCCCAGCTCCGCCATCAGCTCGGCGCGCCGGTGGTGCGGGGCGAGCAGCGGCGGGTGGCTGCCGGGCCGTACGACCTCGCTGGGATGCGGGTCGAAGGTCACCACGACCGACGGCACGCCCAGCTCGCGTGCCCGCTCCACGGCCCGCCCGATGATCAGCTGGTGTCCGCGGTGCACCCCGTCATAGGAGCCGATGGTGACGACGCTGCGTCCCCAGTCCTGGGGGATGTCCTCCAAGCCACGCCAGCGCTGCACTGTGACCGCTCCTCGCCCGAACCCGTGTACGTGAGATTGCCTGTTACGCAGGTCTAAGACTGCCATGCTCACGCCCCGCGGCCTGCATCGGCATCGTCTTCGGGCTTCCCAGCGCCTCCACCGTCCGCCGCGCGCTCGGGCCGATGAGCGCCGCCCACTCCTGCGGGGCCTCGGCCAGCCACCCGGTGACCAGGGCCGCGAATCCGGGCACGTCACGAGCGAGTTCGACCAGTCGGCGGTCGAAGCGGACCGCGCCCTCGGGGGTACGGACCAGCAGCATCCCGGTGCGGTGGACCAGGGCGCGGGTGCGGGCCTGTGCGCGTCCGCCGGAGCCGGTCGCGGCAGCCCGCAGCAAGGCGTCGAGCACGGCCGGGTCGCGGTGGGCATCCTGCTCGAATTCCAGCAGGACCTCCAGCAGCTCGCCCCTCAGATGCCCGGAGGCGGGGCTGCCGGGCGCCGCGAGCACCTCCGCGAGCGCGCCGCGCACCGGCGGCGGCACGGGACGGTCCCGCAGCAGTCCGGTCACCAGGGGCAGCAGCAGGGCGCGGGCGGCGGGTCCGTGCTCCAGCCTCCGGTCGATGTACGCGGCGGCGTGCACGGCGTCTTCCGGATGGCTGTCGATGTACGCCCGTACGAGCCCGGCGGCGTCCAGGGCCAGCGCGGGGGCGTCGATCCCGGCGAGCGAGCACAGCACCTCGCCCGCCCTCTCGTCGGGACGGGTGAGCCGCTCCCGGTACGCGGTGAGCACCTGCTCCGCATGGGAGGGCAGTGCGATGGCGAGCGCGTCCGCGGGCAGCTGGGGCTCACCCGCGACGAAGGCCCGCAGAGCCTGCGGGAGGTAGCGGTCCCTGGTCTGCGGATCCTGTACGAGGAGGGTGAGCGCGGCCCCGTGCAGGGAGGCGTCGGCCTGGCGGGCCAGCAGGGCGCGGGCGGCTCGGCGCAGCAGCTCGCGGTCGGCGTCGAGGGTGACGTGCGCCGCGGTGACCAGTGCGTACGAGGCTGCGGCGGTCCGGCGGGCGGGCCGGTCCTCGTCACGGGCCCATCTGTCGACGGCCCGGCAGAGCGCGGAGGGCTCGTCCTCGGCCAGCGCGGCGAGCAGCTCCTCGGCCCGGGGGTGGGCGGTCGAGACGAGTGCGTCGGTCAGATCGTCGACGGCCAGGTCCCGACGGGCGTAGAGCAGCGCCTGAGCGGCGGCGGCCACGGTCGGGCGGATCGTGACGCCCTCATCACCAGGGAGGGGGCGCTCGTCGGTGAACCAGCCGCAGAGCAGCGGCTGCATCGTCCGGGGCTGCGCGACGAGCCGCCGCGCGACGGCATCCAGAAACCGCTCGCCGCTGTCGCCGTCGGGGTACGGGTCGCAGGTGCGGTCGCCGTCACCACGGGGGTCGGCACGGCGCGGGCCGTCGACGGGGACGAGACGCCGGAACAGATCGATCCGGTCCGCTTCGGGCAGCCTCAGCCGCCGCCAGAACCACGGCCCGAACTCGGCGTACACCCCCGCCCCCCGGCTCCCCGGCCCACCCGCGGCCGCACGCCGGACGATACGGCCGGCAAGCAGCCGCAACACCCCGAGATGAGGCCGGGCATCGGGCACCCGGAGCAGGGTCTCCGAGAGCAGGTGCACCGCCCACCAGCGCGCGTCATGGGCGGTCTGACCGGACGCCCCCGGCCCCGGTGGCATCCGGTCCAGGGCCTCGATCAGATCGGCCAGCCGGTGCGCCAGCGCGGCAGGGCCCTGGCGGCGGCCCAGGAGCAGCAGGGCCTGGATCACCGGGCCGATCCGATGGCGCGGTACGGGCAGGGTGCGCGGCCCCGTCGTCACCGCGGCCTCCGTCGACGCTTCCGGCACGGGCGCCCGGCTGTGCCCGGTACGCGGCCTCCTCGGCTGCGGAACGCGCAGCTCCGCCGCCCCCGCTCCCGGTCCCTCCTCCGCATGCCACCGGTGGACCAGCGCGTGCAGCGCCGCGTCCAGGTCCAGGTGGGCGCCCTGCACCCAGTCCCCCAGCTCCTCGTGCGCGAAGCGGTAGCCCGCTCCCGCCGGGACCAGCAGCCCCTCGGTGAGGACCGCCGACGCCCAGCCCGTGCGCCAGGGGAACACCTCCTCGAACACCGCCCGGTCCAGCTCCCCCTGTCCGGGACCCAGACAGCGCCGCGCCGCTTCGTGGACCTGCCCCGCCACCTGCGCGGCCAGCCGGCGGACCGCGGTGCCGCCGGGCGACGGGCCCGATACGGCTGCGATGCGGACTGCGATGCGCAGGCACATCAGGTCCAGGTGGGCGCCGAAGACGTCCTCCGCGTCCGGCTGCCCGACGACGTCCCCGGGCAGCGCCTCGCGCACCTGCGCGAGAAGACTCAGAGTGAGCGGGTGCCGACCGTGGCCGGGGGCGAGCGCATCGGACGGGATGGCGTACCGCTCCCGGGCCTGTTCGGCCTGAATCGCGGTGAGGTCGCCGAGGCGGACCGCGGACGGCAGCCGCCTCGCAGGCCTGACGGGACGGTGCAGGGCACCGGGCGGGCAGAGCGCACCGGCCGTCTCCCAGTGCTCGGGCGTGCACGCGACCACGAGCCGCGCCCCGCACTCCCGCAGCCAGTCGACGGTGCCCGCGGTCCACCGGGCCAGCCCGTGGGCCAGTACGGGAGGCATCTCCTCGGGGCCGTCCAGCAGGACGAGCAGCGGGCTCCCGGACTCTTCGGCCAGCCCGGCCACCCGCTCGGGGGTGGCGCTCGCCATGTCGCCCCTCGCTCCGGCGGCGGTGACGATCCGCCCGGCCCGCCGGAGTGTACGGGCGATCGCGTCGGCGACCGAGTCGTCGTCGGCCAGCAGATCGGCGCCGCGCAGCCAGAGGGTGGGTGCGGGTACGGCGCCGCGGGCCCGGCGGGCGGCGAGTGCGGCCAGTTCGGTGGTGCGGCCGGTGCCCGGCGCTCCCACGAGACCGAGGACCACGACGGGGCCGTGCGGTGCGGACGAGAGGTGGCCGGGGTCCGAGAAGGCGCTGAACTCCGCGATGACGTCCGGGCGTTCGACCGGATCGGAACAGCCGGCCGGCCCGCCCGCCGAGCCGAGTGATGTCGCGGTGAGGTGCAGGGCGCCCGCGAGATTCAGGTCGCGTCCGTATCCGGGAACGCTCGTCGCGTTGCGCCGCAGCAGCTCGCCCAGCGGACCGTCGGTGCCCGCGCCGCTGAGCGGCACGGCGAACCCTGCGGCGGGACGCCCGGCGCGCAGTTCGGTGCCCAGCACGGCGATGACCGCGCCGCTCTCCGGATCGAGGACGGGCCCTCCCACGGCCGCACCGCCGAGCCGCAGCGCGTCCCTTCCGTCCGTACCGAGCGCCAGCTCCAATGCTGCGCCGATCCGATGGCAGCGGCCGTTCGTGGTGTACGTCACCGGAGCGGTGCCGAACACCCGCGCCTCACGCCAGCCGTGGGCGGCGATCGTCACGTACGTACCGGCGCCGATCCGGTCCCGTAAGGCGATCGGTGTCGGCTCCACGCCGAGCGTGGAGGGCCCCGAGGTACGCAGCAGGGCGAGGTCCAGTTCGGGCAGCGCGGTGACATCGGCGGCCTCGACGGGGCAGCTGCGACCGTCCGTTCCGTACAGGACGAGCCGGGCGGGACCGTCGACCGCTTCGTGGCTGGTCACCACCGTGCCCCGGTCGTCGGCGACGAATCCGGTCCCCCGCGGCCGGCCGGCCGAATCGCAGATACGTACCAGCGCTGCCCGGTCCCCGCTTCCCATGGTCCGACGTTAGGCCGACGGTGATCGGCACGAATACCACTCGGAGTAAAAGCGCCCCCGAATGCACCCCCGATTCACTCCGAGCGCCTGCTCGTTGGGGTGAATTGATGGCGTCCGGTGGACAGAAATCGTTGGGGGATCGTGGAGCGGGCACAGGGGCCCTGCCCGCTCCACGATGGGGTCCCAGGACCCGGGTCGCCGGTCAGGCGAAGACGGCGAGGCTCTTGGCCTTGCCCTTCTGTTCCTCGACGAGTACCAGGAACCGCCCGTCGGGCCCGAAGACCCCGACCGGTCCCGGCGGGAAGGCCGGCATGTCCAGCCGCACCCCGTGCAGCAGCAGTTTGGCGCGCTTCTCGTCCACGTCCCAGCGGGGGAACGCCGAGGCGGCGGCCTCGGCCACCGGCATCACGGTGAGCTCCTGCTGGTGCTGGTCGAGCGTCCGCGCCATATCGAGGCCGTACGGCCCGACCCTGGTGCGCCGGAGCGCGGTCAGATGCCCGCCGACGCCGAGCCCGGCGCCGAGGTCGCGGGCGATCGCGCGGATGTACGTACCCGAGGAGCAGACGACGGAAATGACCAGGTCGACGACCGGCGTCCCGTCCTCGGCGACCGCCTCGCGGACGTCGTAGACGTTGAAGGACGAGATCGTCACCGGCCGGGCCGGGATCTCGAACTCCTCGCCGCCGCGCACCCGTGCGTAGGACCGCTTACCGTCGATCTTGATGGCGCTGACCTTGGACGGCACCTGCATGATCGGTCCGGTCAGGGCCGCCACCCCGGCGTCGATGCCCTCACGCGTCACACCGGACGCATCGGTGGACGAGGTGATCTCGCCCTCCGCGTCGTCCGTGATGGTGTTCTGGCCGAGCCGGATCGTGCCGAGGTACTCCTTCTCGGTCAGCGCGAGATGGCCCAGCAGCTTGGTGGCCTTCTCCACACCGAGCACGAGAACGCCCGTCGCCATCGGATCCAGCGTGCCGGCATGGCCGACGCGGCGGGTCCGGGCGATGCCGCGCATCTTGGCGACGACGTCGTGCGAAGTGAAGCCGGACGGCTTGTCGACAATGATCAAACCGTCCGGCGTCTTGTTCTGCGATGTCATTCGGAGGCGGTGTCCTCGTCGTTCTCGTCCTCCGCCTTGCGGTACGGGTCCGCGCCACCGGCGTACGTGGCGCCCGAGGACGCCTCGCGCACCCGTGCGTCCGAGGCCCGTGCCCGGTCGAGGAGGTCCTCGATCGCCTTGGCGTTCCCCGGGAGGGCGTCGGCCACGAAGGCCAGCGTGGGGGTGAACTTCGTCCCCGCCGCCGCTCCGACCGCCGAACGCAGGATGCCCTTGGCGCTCTCCAGGCCGGCCGCCGCGCTCGCCCGCTCCTCGTCGTCGCCGTAGACCGTGTAGAAGACCGTGGCCTCCCGCAGGTCACCGGTGACCCGGGTGTCCGTGATGGTCACGTGCGTACCCAGACGCGGGTCCTTGATACCGCGCTGCAGTTTCTCGGCGACCACCTCCTGGATGAGGTCCGCCAGCTTTTTCGCCCGCGCGTTGTCGGCCACTGGTCCGTCTCCTTCTTTGCCTTGCTCAATCGTCTTCGTCGCTGTGCAGCCGTCGTCGTACGGACAACAGCTCCACCTCGGGCCGGCCGGCGATCAGCCGCTCGCACCGGTCGAGTACGTCTGTGAGGTGTCCGGTGTCCCCGGAGACCACGGCGAGGCCGATCTCGGCCCTGCGATGGAGATCCTGACCGCCCACCTCCGCCGCACTCACCGCGTATTTGCGCTGGAGTTCGGCGACGATCGGACGGACGATGGAGCGCTTCTCCTTCAACGACCGTACGTCGCCGAGAAGCAGATCGAAGGACAGTGTCCCCACATACATGTATGTCCGGATGTCCCGCCGGTTCGGGTTCGTGCCCTGCCAGCGCTTGGCAGGGACACAAGAACCGTACACGGAACGGCCGGGGCCGATCGACGGAAATATGACCCGTCGACCGGCCCCGACTGTTGAGGTACGGGTCAGCCTCGCGGCTTCTCGCGCATCTCGTACGTCGCGATGACGTCGTCGATCTTGATGTCGTTGAAGTTTCCGAGGTTGATACCGCCCTCGAAGCCTTCGCGGATCTCGGTGACGTCGTCCTTGAAGCGGCGCAGACCGGAGATGTTGAGGTTCTCCGCGATGACCTTGCCATCGCGCAGCAGGCGCGCCTTGGTGTTGCGCTTGACCTCGCCGGACCGGACCAGCACACCGGCGATGTTGCCCAGCTTGGACGAACGGAAGATCTCGCGGATCTCCGCCGTACCGAGCTCGACCTCTTCGTACTCCGGCTTGAGCATGCCCTTGAGGGCCGCTTCGATCTCTTCGATCGCCTGGTAGATGACCGAGTAGTACCGGACGTCCACGCCTTCGCGCTCGGCCATCTGCTGCGCACGCCCTGCGGCGCGCACATTGAAGCCGATCACGATGGCGTCGGATCCGGTCGCCAGGTCGATGTCCGACTCGGTGACCGCACCCACACCGCGGTGCAGGACCCGGATGTCGACCTCGTCACCGACGTCGAGCTGGAGCAGCGAGGACTCGAGAGCCTCCACCGAACCGGACGCGTCGCCCTTGATGATGAGGTTGAGTTCCTGGACCAGACCGGCCTTGAGCGCCTCGTCCAGGTTCTCCAGGGAGAACCGGACACCCTTGCGGGCGAAGTTGGCGTTGCGCTCACGGGCGGCACGCTTCTCGGCGATCTGACGGGCCGTACGGTCCTCGTCGACCACCAGGAAGTTGTCGCCGGCACCCGGGACGTTGGTGAGACCGAGGACGAGGACGGGGGTCGACGGACCCGCTTCCTCGACGTTGTTGCCGTTGTCGTCGAGCATCGCGCGGACTCGGCCGTACGCGTCGCCGACCACCATCGTGTCACCGATGCGCAGGGTGCCTCGCTGGACCAGGACGGTCGAAACGGCACCGCGGCCGCGGTCGAGGTGGGACTCGATCGCAATACCCTGCGCGTCCTGCTCCGGGTTGGCCCGCAGGTCGAGCGAGGCGTCCGCGGTCAGGACCACGGCCTCCAGCAGCTGGTCGATGTGCAGACCCTGCTTGGCGGAGATGTCGACGAACATCGTGTCGCCGCCGTACTCCTCGGCCACCAGACCGAACTCGGTGAGCTGACCGCGCACCTTGGTCGGGTCGGCACCCTCGACGTCGATCTTGTTGACCGCGACCACGATCGGCACGTCGGCCGCCTTGGCGTGGTTCAGCGCCTCGATCGTCTGGGGCATCACACCGTCGTTCGCCGCCACCACGAGGATCGCGATGTCGGTCGACTTCGCACCACGGGCACGCATGGCGGTGAACGCCTCGTGACCCGGGGTGTCGATGAAGGTGATCCGGCGGTCCTCGCCGTTGACCTCGGAGGAGACCTGGTACGCACCGATGTGCTGCGTGATACCGCCGGCCTCGCCCGCAACGACGTTCGTCTTGCGGATCGCGTCCAGAAGTCGGGTCTTACCGTGGTCGACGTGACCCATGACGGTCACGACCGGCGGACGGGAGACCAGAGCCTCTTCGCCGCCCTCGTCCTCGCCGAACTCGATGTCGAAGGACTCGAGCAGCTCGCGGTCCTCCTCCTCCGGGCTGACGATCTCCAGGACGTAGTTCATCTCTTCGGCGAGCAGCTTCAGCGTCTCGTCGGAGACCGACTGCGTCGCCGTGACCATCTCGCCGAGGTTCATCATCACGGCGACGAGCGACGCCGGGTTGGCGTTGATCTTCTCCGCGAAGTCGGTGAGGGAGGCACCGCGCGACAGACGGACGGACTGTCCGTTGCCGCGAGGCAGCATGACGCCGCCCACCGACGGGGCCTGCATGGCCTCGTACTCCTGGCGCCTCTGCCGCTTCGACTTGCGACCACGACGCGCAGGACCGCCGGGACGGCCGAACGCACCCTGTGTGCCACCACGGCCACCGGGGCCGCCGGGACGTCCACCGAAGCCGGGACGACCGCCGAAGCCGCCGCCACCACCACCGGGACGGCCTGCGCCGCCACCGCCACCGCCGCCACCGGGACGACCGGCGAAACCGCCGCCACCGCCACCGGGACCGGCCGGACGACCGGCGAAGCCGCCGCCGGGACGACCTGCACCGCCGCCGGGACGGCCTGCGCCGCCACCGGGACCACGGCCACCGCCGGGGCCACCACCGGGACGCGGGCCCGCAGCGGGACGCTGCGGCATCATGCCCGGGTTCGGACGATTACCACCGGGCGCACCGCCCGGACGCGGAGCCTGCGGACGAGGCATGCCGCCCGGAGTCGGACGGGCACCGCCCTGGCCCTGCGGACGCGGGGCGCCACCGGGGCCGCCCTGCGGACGCGGGGCGCCGGGACGCTCCTGACCGCCACCGGGACGCGGTGCGCCGCCGGGACGGGGCGCCTGCGGACGGGCCATGCCCGTCGAGCCGCCGGAGGTGAAGGGGTTGTTGCCCGGACGGGGACCCGCCGGACGGGCGCCGCCGGGGCGCGGGGCGCCCTGGCCTGCGGGACGGGCCGGACGGTCGCCGCCACGGCCACCGTCGCGCTCGCCACCACGGCCGCCGTCACGCTGACCGCCGGCCGGAGCCGGACGGGCATGGCCACCGGCAGGACGGGGCCCGGGGGTGGCACCCGCGGGACGCGGGGCCTGCTGCGGCGCGGCCGGCTGGGCCGGGGCCGGAGCGGAGAACTCTGCTGCGGGCACCGGGGTGACCGGAGCGGGCTTCGGCGCGGGCTTGGGACCCGGACGCGGGCCCGCCGACGGCGCGGAAGGCGCGGCAGCGGAAGGGGTGCTGCTGGGGGCCTCGGCTGCGGCCGGCTTGGGGGCCGGGGCGCCGGGCTTCGGGGCAGCGGGACGTGCCGCAGCGGCCGGGGAGGGCGCTGCGGGCTTTGCGGGCGTCGCCTTGCGGGGCGCGCCAGGCTTTGCAGCGGACTTGCCGGCGTTGCCGCCGGGACCCTGCAGTGCGTCAGTCAACTTGCGTACAACCGGCGCCTCGATCGTCGAGGACGCCGAACGGACGAATTCACCGAGTTCTTGGAGCTTGGCCATGACGACCTTGCTCTCGACGCCGAACTCCTTGGCGAGTTCGTATACCCGGACCTTAGCCACTTCGCTCCTTTTAGGTCCGGGTTACCGCCGGACCGTCGCTACTTCATGGGCGTACTCATCGCGTACTCATCGAGTGCTCATCGCAATCTCGACCTACTTCCAACTCGCGAGGTACCTGACCGCACGGGGTCCCGTGCCGTTCATTTCTTACGGTGTCGCCCGCTCGACGAACCGCTGCACTGCGGCGGGGTCGAACGGCCCCTTGGCCTTGAAGGCCCGGGGGAATGCCCGGCGGCGAACCGCCAGGTCCAGACAGACAGAGACGGGGTGTACATATGCACCCCGGCCGGGCAGCGTACCGCGAGGATCAGGGACGCATGCATCCCCGTCCGCGACGATGCGCAGCAGCTCGCTCTTTGCCGCCCGCTCCCGGCATCCCACACAGGTTCGCTCGGGGCAAGCGAGAGCCTGCGTCCGGCCAGACACGTTTAAGTCTACCTCCCCGCACCGACCTCACCCCTTTGGGGCAAAAATCGAACGGATGTTGTCGTGTTCTCAACGGCATGCCGCTGAGATGTATTCCCCGCGGCCCGCGCGACCGAGCCCCTGACACCCCTTCCGGGGCGGCGCCAGGAGTCCGGCGCGGGCCACAGCCCGGCGACCGCCGGGTTGGTCAGCGGCGCTCCGAACGCTCGCGGGCCCGCTCGGCCCGCTCCCGGTCGGCGACGTCGCGCTCGGCGTCGGTCTCGGTGTCCGGACGGATGTCGATGCGCCAGCCGGTGAGGCGGGCGGCGAGGCGGGCATTCTGCCCCTCCTTGCCGATCGCGAGCGACAGCTGGTAGTCCGGGACGGTGACCCGGGCGGACCGGGCGCCGAGGTCCACGACCTCGACCTCGCTCACCCGCGCGGGCGACAGGGCGTTGGCCACCATCTCGGCCGGGTCGTCCGACCAGTCCACGATGTCGATCTTCTCGCCGTGCAACTCGGCCATGACATTGCGCACCCGGCCGCCCATCGGGCCGATGCAGGCGCCCTTGGCGTTCAGCCCGGAACGGGTCGAACGGACCGCGATCTTGGTGCGGTGACCGGCCTCGCGGGCGATCGCGCAGATCTCGACGGAACCGTCCGCGATCTCCGGCACCTCCAGCGCGAAGAGCTTCTTCACGAGGTTGGGGTGGGTCCGCGACAGTGTCACGGACGGACCGCGCACGCCCTTGGCGACCCGTACGACATACGTACGCAGACGCAGGCCGTGGGTGTACTCCTCGCCCGGCACCTGCTCCTGCACCGGCAGGATCGCTTCCAGCTTGCCGATGTCGACCAGGACGTTCTTCGGGTCCTTGCCCTGCTGGACGACGCCGGTGACGACATCGCCCTCGTGGCCCGCGTACTCGCCGAACGTCCTGTCGTCCTCGGCGTCGCGCAGCCGCTGCAGGATGACCTGCTTGGCGGTGGTCGCGGCGATCCGGCCGAAGCCGGACGGGGTGTCGTCGAACTCCTTGGCCTCCTGGCCCGGTTCGAGGTCGGCCGGGTCCTCCTTCGCCCACACCGTCACATGGCCGCGCTCGTCGAGCTTCACGCGCGCGCGGCGGTGGCTGCCGTCCGTACGGTGGTAGGCGATGAGGAGGGCCGACTCGATCGCCTCGACGAGCACGTCGAAGGGGATCTCCTTGTCCTGTGCCAAGCCCTTCAAGAGCTTCACATCGATGTCCACGGCTACGCCTCCTCTTCCTTCTTGTCCTTGCGGCTGAATTCGATCTCCACGCGCGCCTTGGTGATCTCGTCGAAGGCGACCCGGCGGGACGTGGGCTTGCGGCCCTTGACGCCCGGCACTTCGAGGTCGAGTCCTTCTTCGTCCACGGCGAGGATGCGAGCCACCAGCTCGCCTCCCTCGCGCAGGTGCAGCTTGACCAGGCGGCCCGTGGCACGTACGTAGTGGCGGTGCTCCGTCAGCGGACGGTCGGCACCGGGGGAACTGACTTCGAGGACGTACTCGCCCTCGCCCATCGCGTCGGTCTCGTCGAGCTTCTCGGAGATCGCGCGGCTCAGCTCGGCGCAGGCGTCCAGCTCCACGCCTTCTTCGGAGTCCACGATGATCCGCAGCACCCGGCGGCGGCCCGCCCGGGACACCTCGATCTCTTCGAGATCCAGCTGCTCGGCGCTGACGAGCGGTTCGAGCAGTCCGCGCAGCCTCTCGCTCTGGGTGGTGCTCATCCGGGTGACTCCTCGGCCGCGTCTGCTGTTGTGGGGATCTCGCGTGTCAGGTCAAAGGGTATCCGGTCCCGAGGGGTGTTGCCGTCCGCCTGCTCCGCTGCCGCGGGTACGCTCGCCTGCGGTGATCACTTCAGGACAGATCCAGTCAAGACAGGTCCAAGCCCGAAGGAGAACAAGTGCGGCGCACGGGGACGACGCGCAGAGGTGCGTTCACCGCGACGGGGGCGATCGCCATGGGGGCGGTGCTGGCCGGCTGCGGCGACGGGACCGGGCCCCAGGAGGGCTCCGCCCGGGCCGACGCGGCGACCACGGCCGAGCAGGCCGCCGCACGGGCGGAGAAGACGCTCCGGACGGGTGCAGCGGGTACCAGCAGGGAACTGCTCGCCCGGTACGAACAGGTGGTCAGGGCCTATCCGGCGACCGCCGCCGGGCTCTCGCCGCTGCGGGACGCCGTGCGGGCCCATGCCAAGGCGCTGGCGCCTGATGGCGGCAAGACGCTCGTGTTCTCGCGGACACGCGCGACCGACGCCGCCGGCGCCCTCAAGGAACTGGCCGCGGCGGAGCGCCGCACCGCGGACGCCCACACGGCGACGCTGCTGAACGCCCCGCCGGAGCTGGCCCGGCTGCTGGCGTCGATCGCGGCTGCGGGCGCGGCCCATGCCTATCTGCTGACCGAACTGGCCAAGGAGACCTCGTCATGAGCGCCGGAACACAGAAGGCGGCTCAGGCGGCCCTGGCCGCCGAACACGCGGCGGTGTACGGGTACGGGGTGGTCGGCGGCCGGGTCGCCGACGGCCGACGGGCCGAGGCCACTGCGGCCTACCACGCGCACCGGGCCCGGCGCGATGCGCTGGCACGGACCGTGCGTGACCTGGGCGGTGAACCTGTGGCGGCTCAGGCGGCGTACGCTCTGCCGTTCGCGGTGCCGGACCCGGCTGCGGCGGTGCGACTGGCCGCCCTGCTGGAGGACCGGGTCGCGGACGTGTACTCCGATCTCGTACGGGCCGCCGCGGGTCCGCTCAGGCGGGAGGCCGCGGATGCGCTGCGGGAGGCCGCGGTGCGTGCGGTCCGCTGGCGGGGCAGCGGCGTACCCTTTCCCGGGCTCGCCGAGCGGACCGCCGCCGGGACCGGCGCGCCGGCAGGGAAGCATGCGAACGCCGGGTCCGACGCGCTCCAAGGGACCGATGTGACGAACGGGACCCGTGCGAGGCACTGAAGAAGCTCTGAAAGGGAACAAAGCACGTATGGGTTTCGAACCGCCGCAGCGTCTGGTGCGAGCGCTCGGCGAGTCGTACGGGGATGCCGCCGCCGACTGGCTCGCGCAGCTTCCCGCACTGACCGAGGAAGCGCTGTCCTCGACCGGGCAGAGGCTGACCGTGGAACGGGTTGCCGCCCCCGGGGGGCGCAGCAGTCTGGTCCTGCTGGTGACCTGCTCCGACGGCACCCCGGCCGCGCTGAAGATCGCTCCGTCCGGGGCCGCACCCGAGCTGGAGCAAGCGGCGCTCGCTCACTGGAACGGCTGGGGGGCGGTGCAGCTCTTCAACGGCGCCCCCGGCGCATTGCTTCTCGAACGGCTGCACCCCGAGGTGTCGCTGCGCTCACTGCCGGAGGCGAAGGCGCTGCTGGAGGCGGCGGGTACGGTGCGCCGGCTCTGGGTCGAGCCGCCGGCCGGCCATGGATTCGAGACGGTCGCCGAGCGGACCGGGCGCCGTACGGAGCCGATGCGCGCCTACGCCGCCTTTGACCCGAGCCTGGAGCCACTGGTCTGCGCGGCGCTCGCGGCGCGTGAGGAGCTTGTCGCCCACTCCCCCGAACTCCTGCTGCTGCACGGCAATTTCCGCCAGAGCAAGGTGCTCGCGGGCGAGCGGGTGCCCTGGCTGACGGTCGGGCCGGAACCGCTGGTCGGTGAGCGGGCCTACGATCTGGCGCGCCTGGTGCGCGACCGCGTCGAGGATCTGATCGCCTCCCCCGGCGGCCCGGTGACGGCCCGTCGGCGGATCAAGAGGCTCGCCGATTCGCTGGACGTGGACCGGGAGCGGCTGCACGGCTGGACGCTGTTCCGCGCGGTGGAGTCGGGAACCCGGGCGCTGGCGGTGGGCCGTCGCCAGGAGGGCGAGCTGACCCTGGAGTTCGCGGGCTGGCTGTGAATGCGACGCGAAGCCGTAGGCCCCCGCGGGGGCCTACGGCTTCGCGTCGCGGTGTCAGCCCTGAACCGTCAGGCGGGCGATCGCCTCGTCGACCGTGAGCTCCTCGCGCTCGCCCGTACGGCGGTCCTTGAGCTCCAGGACGCCCTCTGCCGAGCGGCGGCCGGCGACCAGGATCTTCGGGATGCCGATCAGCTCGGCGTCGGTGAACTTCACACCGGGCGAGACGCCCGCGCGGTCGTCGACCATGACCCGCACACCGGCGGCGGCGAGCTTCTCGGCGACGTCGAGAGCCAGCTCCGTCTGGAGCGCCTTGCCCGCCGCGACGACATGGACATCGGCCGGGGCGATCTCGCGGGGCCAGCACAGCCCCTGCTCGTCGGCGGTCTGCTCGGCGAGCGCGGCGACGGCGCGGGAGACGCCGATGCCGTAGGAGCCCATGGTGACCCGGACCGGCTTGCCGTTCTGGCCGAGCACATCGAGCTGGAAGGCGTCCGCGAACTTGCGGCCCAGCTGGAAGATGTGGCCGATCTCGATGGCGCGGTCCAGCTTGAGGCCGGTGCCGCACTTGGGGCACGGGTCGCCCGCCTCGACGACGACGACGTCGAGGTAGTCGTCGACCTCGAAGTCACGGCCGGCGACGACGTTCTTCGCGTGGGTGCCGGGCTTGTTCGCGCCGGTGATCCAGGCGGTGCCGGCGGCGATGCGCGGGTCGGCGATGTAGCGGACCTTCTCCAGACCCTGCGGGCCGACGTAGCCGCGTACCAGGTCGGCGCGGCCCTCGAAGTCCTCCGCGGTGACCAGTTCGACGACGGCGGGGGCGAGGTGCTCGCCGAGCTTGCCGAGGTCGACCTCGCGGTCACCGGGCACGCCCACGGCGACGATCTCGCCGTCGACCTTGACCAGCAGGTTCTTCAGTGTCGCGGAGGCCGGAACGCCCAGGTGCGCGGCGAGCGTCTCGATGGTCGGAGTGTCGGGGGTGTCCAGTTCCTCGACGGGGCCGTGCGCCGAACCGTCCACGGGGGTGGCCTTGAAGGTCACGGCCTCGGTGTTGGCGGCGTAGTCGCAGGCGGGGCAGTCGGCGAAGGTGTCCTCACCGGCCGGGGCAGGGGCCAGGAACTCCTCGGAGGCCGAGCCGCCCATGGCGCCGGAGACGGCGGAGACGATGCGGTGGTCGAGGCCGAGCCGCTCGAAGATCCGGATGTAGGCGGCGCGGTGCAGCCGGTACGCCTCGATGAGCCCCTCGTCCGTGGTGTCGAAGGAGTACGAGTCCTTCATCTGGAACTCGCGGCCGCGCAGCACACCGGCGCGGGGGCGGGCCTCGTCCCGGTACTTGGTCTGGATCTGGTACAGGATCACGGGCAGGTCCTTGTAGGACGTGATCTGATCCTTGACGACCTGGGTGAAGATCTCTTCGTGCGTGGGGCCGAGGAGGTACTCGGCGCCCTTGCGGTCCTTGAGCTTGAAGAGCAGATCGCCGTACTCGTGGTAGCGGCCGCTGGCGTCGTACGACTCCTTGGGGAGCAGCGCGGGCAGCAGCACCTCCTGGCCGCCGATGGCGTCCATCTCCTCGCGCACGACACGGGTGATGTTCTCCAGGACCTTCTTGCCGAGCGGCAGCCAGGTCCAGATTCCGGCCGCCGTGCGACGTACGTATCCGGCCCGGACGAGCAGCTTGTGGTTGAGCGTCTCGGCGTCCGCCGGGTCGTCGCGCAGTGTCTTGATCATCAATCGGGACATGCGCTGGACCTGGGCCATGATGAACTCCTGCTCGGAAGGGTGATGTGCAGGAGGTTAGCCGGGTGGTACGGGTGGGCGGAAATCGATTGGCTTCCGTCCTAGCCCCTGCGACGCAGCGGAAGCGGGGCTCCCATCACCGCGTACGGCTTGGGAGCGCTGGGAAAGAGCACCTGCCGGGCCAGGTCCTGGTAGCCGAGACTGCGATAGAGACCACGTGCCGGGCTCTCCGTGTCGATCGCGGAGAGGATGGACCGGGGCTGGTCGACGGCGTCCGTGATGGCGGTGATCAGCGCGCGGCCGATGCCGCGGTTCTGGAACTTCGGCAGGACGTGCAGCTCGGTGATGACGAACGAGTCGTCGAGCCAGTGCGCGGAGCCGGTGGCGCGGAGGTAGGGCTCGACGACGGTGGACCACCACTGGCCGCGTTCGTTCGGCATGCCGTAGACGAAGCCGACGAGCCGGCCGCCCGGGGTGGTGGCGCCCAGCGCGCGGGCGCAGGGGTGGTCGAGGTGCCTGAGGACGATGTGGCGCCGTACCTCGATCTCCTCCGGTCCCAGGCCGAAGGCGACAGCCTGCACCGCGAGCGCCTCGTCCACGCGCGCGGCGAGATCGATCGGTCCGATCCGGACGCTGGGAGTGTGGGGGACGCCCCCGGAAACTGCTGCCATGCGCCGACCCTACTGGCCCGGGTGGGGTGGGTGGTACGGGTCGGTGGCACCGGCCGCCGACCGGTCAGAACAGCACGCTCATGAACTCTCCGACCTCGCGGAAGCCGACCCTGGTGTAGGCCTTGCGCGCAGGGGTGTTGTAGTCGTTCACGTACAGGCTGACGACGGGTGCGACATCGGCCAGGGCGTAGCGCAGGACCGCCGCCATGCCGGTCTCGGAGAGTCCTCGGCCGCGTTGTTCGGGGGCGACCCAGACACCCTGGATCTGGCAGGCCTGCGGGGTGGCCGCGCCGATCTCCGCCTTGAAGACGACCCTGCCGTCCTCGATCCGGGCGAACGAGCGGCCGGCGCCGATGAGCTCGGCGACGCGTGCCTGGTAGAGGAGTCCGCCGTCGCCCGCGAGCGGGGAAATGCCGACCTCCTCGGTGAACATCGCCACGCAGGCCGGCATCAGGACGCCCATCTCGTCCTTGCGGATCCGGCGGACCAGCGGGTCGGGGGTGACCTCGGCGGACGGGCTCTCGGTGACCATGAGCGGCTGATGGGCCCGGACCTCGCGGGCGGGGCCCCAGCCGGGTTCGAGGAGCCGCCACAGCCGGGTGGTGGGCTCTGCGGGGCCGACGATCGAGGAGCAGCGGCGGCCAACCCGGCGGGCCCGGTCGGCGAAGGCCCTGACGGCCTCGGGGGTGGCGCAGATCGGTACGAGATTGGCGCCCGAGTAGCACAGCGAGCGCAGCCGTCCATCGGCGTACCAGCCCCACATCTCGCCGCCGAGGCGCCAGGGATCGAGACCTGCGATCTGGACCCGGGACGTCACGAAGGCATTGGCGACGGGTTCGCTCTCCAGGATGGCGAGAGCGGCGCCGAGGTCGCTGGGTTCGAGGACCCGGGTGGTGGTCTGCGTCAACACGAGGGGGCCTCACCATGCGGTCTGCTGATTTCCGCACTGTACCCAAAGAGGCTCATCGGCGCCGCCCGTGCCCGGGAACAGCGTCCGCAGGACCCCGTGGGGTCGCTCACGACCGCGCCCCGCCGGGCGGTGTTCGTCCGGCGGGGCGCGGTGGTGCGAGTCCTGGTTCAGCTGATGGAGACCTGGGGCTCACCCGAGGCGATGCCGTCCTTCTCCATCTGCTCGGCGATCTTCAGGGCTTCTTCGATCAGCGTCTCGACGATCTTCGACTCGGGCACGGTCTTGATGACCTCGCCCCTCACGAAGATCTGCCCCTTGCCGTTCCCGGAAGCGACACCCAGGTCCGCCTCACGGGCCTCACCCGGACCGTTGACGACGCAGCCCATCACGGCCACCCGCAACGGCACTTCCATGCCCTCAAGACCGGCACTGACCTGATCCGCCAGCTTGTACACATCCACCTGCGCCCGGCCGCACGACGGACACGACACGATCTCCAGCCGCCGCTGCTTCAGATTCAGCGACTCCAG
>NZ_BMRN01000044.1:379-55262 GCF_014648655.1 Streptomyces atratus | reverse complement strand
GTCTCTTGGCGGAAACACATGATCAAGCAGAGGCCGTCCAGCTGTCAGGCGAACAACAAACCCCACCAAGAAATGATCTTGGTGGGGTTTAAAGCCAAGCTTAGACCGACCGGCAAATGGGGGGCGGGAGAAGGAGCGGGACCGGGTGCGTGCAGCTGCAAGGCGGAGGAGGGAGGCAACGCGAAGGGGGTCCCCCATGCCTTCAGGGCCATGGGGGAGTTGTTGACTGACGACAACGCCGGAGGGGGTCCCCCTGGCCCTCAAGGCCTTGGGGGAGTGCGTGCCCGGTCCCGCGACGCCGCCCTCCATTTGCCGGTCGGTCTCAGCCGGCCGTAGGGCGGTACGTACTCACTGGGCGGTCGGCAGAGCGACGATGAGGTCGAAGTACATGCCGATGGAGATCACCAAGCCGAGAACACCGAGCGCGATGCCGGCGGTCGCGACGGCACGCACCCAGCCGGGCTGCGGGTGCGGGGAGGGTGCGCCGAAGGCAGGGCGGACCAGGGCGAAGACGCCGACCAGCAGGGCGAGCAGTGCGAAGAGGCCGTTGACCAGCGCGGTGGAGTGCCAGGCGTCGCCGTAGATCTCCGAGATCTGCTGGGCCGCGGTGCCACCGCTCGAGGTCTTGATCTGCCCGATCAGGGTCTCGCGCTCGGCGGCGATCTTGCCGGTCCAGGACCCGCTCAGTGCGACGACACCGAGACCGGCGGCGGCCACGGCCGCAGCGGCCGATGCGAGGCCGGACGACTCCTTGCCGGAGGCTTCGAAGTCGGGATCCGTGAAGTCGGAGTCGTCATCGGATCCCTTGAGGGCGGCATCCGGATCGAGGTCCTGGGCGGGGCCCGGGGCGGAGCCCGCCTCGGCGTCGTCGGCCACCGCGTGCTCTCCCTCGGCTTCGGCCGCCCCCTTGTCGAGGCTGTACGCCGCGTCCTCGGCCGCGGTCTCCTCGGCGTCGAGAACAGCGGGAGCGGCGGGGCCAGTGGGAGTGGTGGGGTTCTTGGGAGTTCCGGGGTTCATGTCCCGCACGCTAGGCGGCCCGTATGAGAACCCTCTTAACGCGCACCGCCGGCCGGCCCCCCCGCCCCGGCCTCAGACCTTCTGTGCGCGCCACTCCCGGGCCAGTACGGACCAGATCTCCGAGTCGTGCCGCTCACCGCGGTACAGGTAGTTCTCGCGCAGCACCCCGTCGCGTGTCATACCGAGCCGCTTGGCCACGGCGATGCTTCGGGTGTTCGCGGCGGACGCGTCCCACTCCACGCGGTGCATGCCGCGCTCGTACACCGCCCAGTCGATCAGCTTCCGTGCCGCCCGGGTGACCAGGCCACGCCCCTCCCCTGCCGACTCCAGCCAGCAGCCGACCTCGCAGTTCCCGGATTCCGTGTCGAAGATCCGGAACAGGACACCGCCGACGAGCGTGCCGTCCAGCCAGATGCCGTAGAGGCGCCCCGTGTCGGCCGCCTGCTTCTCCGCGTACCGCCGGAGCAGGGCGCGCGCCGAGTCCAGGTCGGTGACGAACGAGGCGAAGGGGATCCAGGGGTCGACGGTCTCGCGGGCCCGGTCGATATGGGCGAGGAACTCCGCCGCCTGCCAGATCTCCAGCGGACGCAGTTCCGCTCCGTCGTCACCCAGGGATATCGCGAACATCATGCTCCTTCTCGAACCGCTTCCACCGCTTGCGCTGCCTGCGCAGTTTCCACCGGTTCCACCGGTTGCGCTGCCTTCGGGATTTTCCCATGCGGCGCGCGGCACTCGGGAGGCTCGATGCTGATCCGCGGCAGCCGCCGGTCCAGCCAGCGCGGCAGCCACCAGTTCGCTCCGCCCAGCAGATGCATCAGGGCGGGGACCAGCAGCGTACGGAGAACGAAGGCATCGAGGGCGACCGCCGCGGCGAGCGCGATTCCGAACATGGCGATGACCCGGTCCCCGCTGAGAACGAAGGCGAGGAAGACCGCAATCATGATCACGGCCGCGGAGTTGATCACGCGGCTGGTCTCGGCGAGGCCGACCCGCACCGCCCGCCGGTTGTCACCGGTCTTCAGCCACTCCTCGTGCATCCGCCCGACCAGGAACACCTGGTAGTCCATGGAGAGCCCGAAAAGTACGGACACCATGATGACCGGCAGGAACGGTTCGATGGGCCCCGAGCTGCCCAGCCCCAGCAGCTCGCTCCCCCACCCCCACTGGAAGATCGCGACGACGACGCCGAACGAGGAGGCGACGGCCGCCACATTCATCGCGGCGGCCTTCAGCGGAATGCCGATCGACCGGAAGGCCAGCAGCAGGAGCAGACAGCCGAGCCCTATGACGACGCCGATGAAGAGCGGGAGCTTGCCGATGATGATCCGGGCGAAGTCGTCGTAGCCGGCCGTCACCCCGCCCACATGGGCCCGGAGCGAGGTGTTCGCCTCGGCCTGCGGGAGGACGTCCGTACGCAGCCGGCCGACGAGCGCGCTGGTCTCCTGCGACTGCGGTGACGACTTCGGCACAACGGTGATGAAGGCCGCACTGCCGCTGTTGTTGTACGTGACCGGGCCGACCGAGGCCACGCCGTCGGTGGCTCGCAGGGCGTCCGGCAGGCCGTCCATCGCCAGCCGGTCGTCCGCGCCGTCGAGCTGTGCGGCGATCGTCAGCGGGCCGTTGACGCCCGGTCCGAATCCGTCGGCCAGCAGGTCGTACGCCTGCCGAGTGGTCGACGAGGAGGGGTTGTTGCCCTGGTCGGAGGTGCCCAGATGCAGGGAGAACGTGGGCAGCGCGAGGACCAGCATCACCACGGCGGCGCACGCCCCGAGCAACTTGGGGTGGCGTTCGACGAACGCGGACCAGCGGGCGGCGAAGCCGGTGGGCAGTTCGGGCTGCGGCCCGCGCTCGGCGAGCCTTCTGCGCTCGCGCCGGCTCAGCGCCCGCATGCCGATGAAGGACAGCAGGGCGGGCAGCAGGGTAACGGAGGCGGCTACGGTCAGGACGACGGTGAGCGAGGCGGCGATCGCCACACCGTTGAGGAACCCGAGCCGCAGGATCAGCATGCCGAGCAACGCTGTACAGACGGTGGCTCCGGCGAAGACGACGGCCCGCCCGGTCGTCGCGACGGCGTTCTGCGCCGCCTCGGCGACGGTCATGCCGCTGCGCAGTCCTGTGCGGTGCCGGGTGACGATGAACAGCGCGTAGTCGATGCCGACGCCGAGCCCTATCAGCATGCCCAGCATGGGGGCGAAGTCGGCGACGGTCATCACATGGCCCAGCAGCACGATGCCCGCGTACGCCGTGCCGACGGAGACGAGAGCAGTGGCGATGGGCAGCAGGCTGGCGGCGAGCGAGCCGAAGGCGAGGAACAGGACGACCGCTGCGACGACGACCCCGATGGCCTCGCTGAAGTGGACGGACGGGGCCTCGGTGAGGGCGACGGCCGAGCCGCCCAGTTCCACCTGGAGGTGGTCGCCGGCGGCGGCCTTCGCTGTGTCGACGACCGCCCGGGCCTGCTGCACCGGGATGTCGTCGGACTGCCGGTCGAAGGTGATCGTGGCGTAGGCGGTGTGTCCGTCCTCGCTGATCCGACCGGCGCCGGACGCCCCGTACGGTCCGGTGACGGCTCCGACACCGGGCAGTTCCTCGACCGCGTGCAGGGTCCGGGTCATCGTCTGCCGGACATCGGCGGCCCGCACGGTGGAGTCGGTGGTGTGCCAGACGATGGTGTCCGTGTCACCGCCGAGGTCCGTGAAACCGCTCTTGAGGAGCTCGGCGGCCCGGCCGGACTCCGTACCGGGCACCTCGTAGTCGTTGGAGTAGGCAGAACCCGCGAAGCCCGCCGCGGTGGCTGCGCCGCCGAGGGCGAAGAGCCAGATGAGGACGGCGATGAGGCGGTGCCTGATGCACCAGCGGGCAATGGCGGCCAACTGACGTGCTCCCTGAGGGTTCGTGGATCTTTACCGGGAAAAAACATGAATTACCCGCAAAGAACACATGACCTGAGAACCGCCACTCTGGCAGCCACTGGTGATCCTTTGTCCCTTTCGTGGCCTTACTCACAATGGCCACAGGAATTACTGTGGCGCCCGAGTCACGACGACCGCCGGCCACCTCACTCGGCCAGTTGTTCTTCAGCCTCCAGTTCTTCCTCGAACTGCTCCTCGATCTCCGCGATGCCCCTCGCCACGGCCTCCGCCAGATGGACGGGGCAGATCAGCACCTCGCTCCCGAAGCCCTGGCCGGAGTCCGCGCCGGGGGTGGGGCATGCGTCGGGGGCGTAGAGGTGCGCGATGCGGGCCACGCGATCGGAGGTGCGCTCGTGGCCGGGCGCATGGCCGTCCGCGTGGGCGCATGCACCACCGGGCGAAGTGGCGGCAGCGGTACGGAGGATGCCGAGGATCTCGCGGGCGATTCCGTACGACAGCTCCAGGCGCGTCCACCACGGCCCGCTCGACGGGGGCGCCGCGTCGCCCGAGGACGTACCGCGCCATGTTCACCGGACCGAAGGTCAGCAGGACCGCCTGCTCGCCGTCCGGTTCGGCGGCGAGCAGGCGGGCGCACTCCAGGACGACGGGGTCCGCCTCCTCGGGGTCGGCGCCCGCCGTGACTCCGGCCCATTTCTCGATCAGTCCATTCGTGATCAAGGAAACGCCGGCCGCGCCGCGGCGGTTCCGGTGGGCGCCGAACTCCCGTACGCGATGCCGGGCCTGCCGGGCGGTCCGTCAGCCGGAGACGCTCGCCCGGCCGTTCTCGATGTGCCCCATCAGCCGTCGCCGGAAGACATCGTCCCCGTCGACGGTGACGGACAGGTCGTACCAGCCGTGCGCGTCGGCCGCCGAGTGCACGACCGTACGGCTGCGTCCCGGCTTGACCTTGACGGTCCTGGTCCAGTCCCGCAGGTCCGCCTCGTCGACGTAGCCCAGCGGCCGTACGGTGAAGGTGAGCGCCGTCCGTCCCGTGTTGCGCAGGGTGAGATGCAGATCCCGCTCATGCGCATCGACCCGCGAGGCGACCTCGGCCCCGGCCGAAACGCCGTCCTTCGCGGGCCCGGCGAACTCGCGCCGGAAGCCGTTCGGCCCCGTCACCGTGAACCGGTACGCCGCACCGGTAAGGGGCACCGTCCATTGCGCCGTGCCCCTTACATCCCTGTGCTGCGGTACGGGGAACTCCCCCGCGTACGGATACAGCGCGAAGTGCGCCGACGAGCGCCCCGTGTTGCTGAGGGCCACCTGCACCGCCCCGTCCACCACCTTCGCCTGGGCGTCCGGCTGGTACGGCAGCGCGCGGGCCGGGCGGGCCCCGGGCTCCTGCACGGGCATGTGCTGCACGAGCGGCGGCTTCGGCGCCCAGCGTCCGCTGAACGGCGGGATGGTGCCGGGCTGCTCCACCTCGGGCCGGCGCCGCGCATGCTTGAAGTCGAAGGCCGAGGTCAGATCGCCGGTGACGGTGCGCCGCCAGTCGCTGATGTTCGGTTCCTTCACGCCGGTCCAGCGCTCGAGGAAGCGGATCACGGAGGTGTGGTCGAAGACCTCGGAGCAGACGTAGCCGCCCACGGTCCACGGCGACACGACGAGCAGCGGCACCCGGATCCCGAGGCCGGTGGGCTTGCCCTCCCACTGCTCCTCGGCCACCTCGGGCGGCGCGACCGGCGGCGGCACGTGGTCGAAGAAGCCGTCGTTCTCGTCGTAGTTGATGAGAACGGCGGTGTGCCGCCACACATCGGGGTGCTTGCCCAGCGCGTCCAGGACCTTGTAGACGATCGTCGCGCTGTGGATCGGCGAGGAGACGCTCGGGTGCTCGGAGTCGACGGCCGACGGCACCAGATAGGAGACCTCGGGCAGCGTGCCCGCCGCCACGTCCTTGGCGAACTCATCGGCCAGCGTTCCGGTCTCCACCCGGCGCAGCGCACGCTCGAAGAGGCTGCGTTCGGCCTTGTCCAGGGTGGCGACACCCTCTTCGAGCAGACCGAACAGCCGCTCCCGCTCCGTGGCGTCCGCGTCCCGTACCGCCGAGTAGAACGACTCCATGTACGTATGGCCGCCGGTCTTCGCCAGCGCCTTGCGGGCGATCGCCTTGAAGGTGGCGAAGAACTCGATCTGGTTGTCGGTGAAGTTCTCCCACTCGGTGTACGTACGCCAGCTGCGCCCGGCCTTCTCCAGCCGCTCCGCGTACGTGCCCCAGTCGTACCCGGGATGCGTGCCCTCGTTGTACGCGTCGTTCCCGACGGCCCGCTTGCCGTTCGCCTCGTTGCCCGTCTTCCCGCTCCACAGGTGGTTGCGGTTGGGGCTGGTCGAGGTGTGGATGGAGGAGTGGTAGGCGTCGCAGACCGTGAAGGTGTCGGCCAGTTCGTAGTGCAGCGGGATGTCACGGCGGTCGTAGTACGCCATGGTGGCGGCCGTCTTCGCGGTCACCCAGCCGTTCATCCACCCCCCGGCCCATGCCTTGCCGCCACCGTTCCAGGAGTGGTCGAGCGCGCCGATGTACTGGAGGTCCTTCTTCTGCGTCTCGGCGGCGTCCCGCACCGGGAACGGCAGCACAGAGGTGCCCAGCGGAGCGGGCTGCTCGAAGACCGGCTTGCCGGAGGGCAGTTCGACGGCGTTGCGGTCGCCGAAGCCGCGCACTCCCCGGAGCGTCCCGAAGTAATGGTCGAAGGAACGGTTCTCCTGCATCAGGATCACCACATGCTTGATGGCTCCGAGCCCGCCACCGGACCCCGCCGAATGTGCCGGCTGCGCGGCAATCGCGGCCTGCAGCGACGGCGGAAGCAGCGACCCCGCAGCCGCGACGCCGAGTGCACCGCCGCCGAGCGCGAAGAGCCGGCGCCGTGAAATGTCCGTGGTCAAGTGAGCCTCCCGAGTCCTGTCGTTCAGCCCGGAAACTAATCAAGCCAGGTGGCGCCGGGAAGGATTTCGTACGGCTCGGTGGTGAACGTCCAACAGGTCGGCCGGGAAAGTCCAACCGCGCCCCGCGTCCGGTCACACCCCGATCAGCTGCAACGCACCCCACAGCGCGACCGTCGACACGGCCAGCGTCGCCGGTACGGTCAGCAGCCCGAGCCGGGTGAAGTGGCCGAGGTCGGGCGCGGCGCCGTGGGTGTGCAGGATGCGGCGCCAGAGCAGGGTGGCGAGCGAGCCGACGTACGTGAGGTTCGGGCCGAGGTTCACGCCGATCAGGGCGGCGAGCAGCGGGCCGGGACCCGCCGCCGCGACGACCGGGAGCAGAGCGAGGATCGCGGGCAGGTTGTTGATCAGGTTGGCGAGCACGGCCGCCACCGCGGCCACTGCCAGCAGCGCGGGAAGTGACGAGCCGTCCGGCAGGAACGCGTCGATCCCCGCACCGAGGCCGTTGTCGACCACGGCCTTGACCACGACGCCCAGCGCCAGCACGAACAGGCAGAACAGCGGGTTGGCGGAGCGGACGAGGCCCCTGACGGTGGTCTCGCGCTTCGCCAGCGCACGGACGGCCAGCACCCCGGCACCCGCCAGCGCCGCCCACAGCGGTTCCGCACCCGCGAACGAGGTGACGACGAATCCGCCCAGAGTCAGGGCAAGGACGACGAGCGTGAAAGCGGGGATGCCCGGAGGGTCCTCCCGCGACCTCGGCGGATACGCGCCCGCTGCCAGATCGGCGGCGAAGACCCGGCGGAATACGGCGTACTCGACGGCGATGGCGGCCAGCCACGGCAGGGTCATCAGCGCGGCGAAGCGGGTGAAGGAGAGGCCGCTCGCGGTGAACGCCAGGAGGTTGGTGAGGTTGGAGACGGGCAGGAGCAGGGACGCCGAGTTGGCCAGGTGCGCACAGGCGTAGACGTACGGGCGGGGGCGGGCGCCGACGCGGGCGGCCGTGGCGAGGACGACGGGGGTCAGCAGGACCACGGTCGCGTCCAGGCTGAGCACAGCGGTGATCACGGAGGCGACGACGAAGACCCCGCCGAGCAGGGGACCGGTCCGCCCGCCGCAGGCCCGGGCGACCAGATCACCGGCGGCCGTGAACAGCCCCTCGTCCGCACAGAGCTGGGCCAGGACCAGAATCGCCGCGAGGAATCCGACGACCGGCAGCAGGCTGCCCACCTGAGCACGGGCTTCCGGCCACGGGACCGCACCGGTCACGGTCACCAGCACGGCAACGGGCACGGCAAGGGTCGCCTCCGGCAGCCCCCGGGGGCGTACGACTGCGAAGGCCAGCACGCCGAGCAGGAGGACGACGGAGACGATCTCGGCAGTGACGGTGTTCAACGGACTTGAGACTCTCCGGATGGGTGAAGGGGCGGTGCACCCGGCTCACGGGTGCACCGCCCCTTCAGGGACGTACCGAAACCGCCCGCGCAGGGGGACGGGATCAGCCCTCGACGCCGAGCTTCTCCAGGATCAGCTCGCGCACGCGGGCCGCGTCCGCCTGGCCGCGGGTGGCCTTCATGACCGCGCCGACGAGCGCGCCCGCCGCCGCGACCTTGCCGCCGCGGATCTTGTCCGCGATGGCCGCGTTGGCGGCGATCGCCTCGTCCACGGCCGTGCCCAGCGCGCCCTCGTCGGAGACGACCTTCAGGCCGCGCTTCTCGACGACGGTGTCCGGGTCGCCCTCGCCCGCGAGGACGCCCTCGATGACCTGGCGAGCCAGCTTGTCGTTGAGGTCGCCCGCGGTGACGAGCTCGGCCACCCTGGCGACCTGCACCGGGGTGATCGGCAGCTCGTCGAGGCCGCGGCCGGTCTCGTTGGCGTTACGGGCCAGCTCGCCCATCCACCACTTGCGGGCCTGGTCCGAGGGGGCGCCCGCGTCGGTCGTCGCGACGATCAGGTCGACCGCACCGGCGTTGAGGATGGACTGCATGTCGTGCTCGGAGACACCCCACTCCTCCTTCAGCCGGTTGCGGCGCAGCCTCGGCAGCTCGGGGAGGCCGCCCCGGAGCTCCTCGACCCACTCGCGGGCCGGGGCGACCGGCACCAGGTCGGGCTCGGGGAAGTAGCGGTAGTCCTCGGCGTTGTCCTTGATGCGGCCGGCCGTGGTCGAGCCGTCCTCCTCGTGGAAGTGCCGGGTCTCCTGCACGATCGTGCCGCCCGAGCTCAGCACCGCGGCGTGGCGCTGGATCTCGAAGCGGGCCGCGCGCTCGACGGAACGCAGCGAGTTCACGTTCTTCGTCTCGGAGCGCGTACCGAACGTCTCGGTGCCGTTGGGGCGCAGCGACAGGTTGACGTCGCAGCGCATCTGGCCCATCTCCATCCGGGCCTCCGACACACCGAGCGCCTTGATGAGCTCGCGGAGCTCGGCGACGTACGCCTTGGCGACCTCGGGTGCGCGTGCGCCCGCGCCCTCGATCGGCTTGGTGACGATCTCGATGAGCGGGATGCCCGCACGGTTGTAGTCGAGCAGGGAGTGGGACGCGCCCTGGATACGGCCGGTGGCACCGCCGACGTGGGTCGACTTGCCGGTGTCCTCCTCCATGTGGGCACGCTCGATCTGCACCCGGAAGATCTCCCCGTCCTCCAGCTGGACGTCCAGATAGCCGTTGTAGGCGATCGGCTCGTCGTACTGGGAAGTCTGGAAGTTCTTCGGCATGTCCGGATAGAAGTAGTTCTTCCGGGCGAAACGGCACCACTCGGCGATCTCGCAGTTCAGCGCGAGGCCGATCTTGATGGCAGACTCGACGCCGATCTCGTTGACGACCGGCAGTGCGCCGGGCAGGCCGAGGCAGACCGGGCACGTCTGGGAGTTGGCGTCCTGCTTGAGCTCGGTCGAGCATCCGCAGAACATCTTGGTCTTGGTGCCGAGCTCGACATGGACCTCCAGGCCCATGACGGGGTCGTAGGACGCGAGCGCGTCCTCGTACGACACCAGGTCAGTGACAGTCACGGTGAAACTTCCCTCTCAGCCCAGCAGTACGTCGTCATCGCCGATGCGCTTGAGTTCGCGCAGCAGCAGGGCGACACCAGTGGCGATGGCGGCGGCGGAGACAACGGCGTCGATCAGTCGGAGCGTGTCGTGTTCGAAGCGGGCCTTCCTGGCCTGCTTGATGACGCCGAACGCCCCGAAAGCGGTGCTGCCGATGGACAGGTACGTGCCGGTCTTGGACTTCTTGAAGCCCTTGGCCTTGGTCAGTGCGCTCACAGCGACGGAGCCTCCTCCAGCAGCGGGTGGCCCCACTTTTCCACGAAGGCGGCCTCGACAGCGGCTCCGACCTTGTACAGCCGGTCGTCCTTCATGGCGGGGGCGATGATCTGCAGTCCGACCGGCAGGCCGTCCTCCGGGGCCAGGCCGCAGGGCAGCGACATGGCGGAGTTGCCGGCGAGGTTGGTCGGAATGGTGCACAGGTCCGCGAGGTACATCGCCATCGGGTCGTCGGCGCGCTCGCCGATCGGGAAGGCGGTGGTGGGCGTCGTCGGGGAGACGATGACGTCCACCTGCTCGAAGGCCTTCTCGAAGTCCTGGGTGATGAGGGTGCGGACCTTCTGCGCCGAGCCGTAGTACGCGTCGTAGTAGCCGGAGCTGAGGGCGTACGTACCGAGGATGACGCGGCGCTTGACCTCGTCGCCGAAGCCGGCCTCGCGAGTGAGCGCGGTGACGTCCTCGGCGGACCGCGTGCCGTCGTCGCCGACCCGCAGGCCGTAACGCATGGCGTCGAAGCGGGCCAGGTTGGAGGAGCACTCGGACGGCGCGATCAGGTAGTACGCCGACAGCGCCAGGTCGAACGACGGGCAGTCCAGCTCGACGATCGTGGCACCGAGCGACTTCAGCAGTTCGACCGACTCGTTGAAGCGCTGGACGACACCGGCCTGGTAGCCCTCACCGGCGAACTGCTTGACGACACCGATGCGCATGCCGTCGACGCTGCCGTTGCGCGCGGCCTCGACGACCGGCGGGACCGGGGCGTCGATGGACGTCGAGTCCATCGGGTCGTGCCCGGCGATCACCTCGTGCAGCAGGGCCGCGTCCAGGACGGTACGGGCGCAGGGCCCGCCCTGGTCCAGGGAGCTGGAGAACGCCACCATGCCGTAGCGGGAGACGCCGCCGTAGGTGGGCTTGACGCCGACGGTGCCGGTGACGGCTGCGGGCTGGCGGATGGAACCGCCGGTGTCCGTGCCGATGGCGAGCGCGGCCTCGTACGACGCGAGCGCGGCCGAGGAGCCACCGCCGGAGCCGCCCGGGATACGGGTGAGGTCCCACGGGTTGCCGGTCGGGCCGTAGGCGCTGTTCTCGGTGGAGGACCCCATGGCGAACTCGTCCATGTTGGTCTTGCCGAGGATGACGACGTCGGCGGCCTTCAGCTTCTTGGTGAGGGTCGCGTCGTACGGCGGGATCCAGCCTTCGAGGATCTTGGAGCCGACGGTGGTCGGCATGCCCTCGGTGGTGAAGATGTCCTTCAGCGCGAGCGGGACACCGGCCAGCGGACCGAGCTTCTCACCGGCCGCCTTCTTCGCGTCGACGGCACGGGCCTGCGCGAGCGCGCCCTCGCGGTCGATGTGCAGGAAGGCGTGGACCTTCTCGTCGACCGCGTCGATCCGGGCCAGGTGGGCCTCGGTGACCTCGACGGCGGTGAGCTCGCCGGACGCGATCTTCGCGGCGATCTCGGCGGCGGTGAGCTTGATGATGGTGCTGTTGTCCGTCATGGCTTTTAGTCCTCCCCCAGGATCTGCGGCACCTTGAAACGCTGCTGCTCCTGGGCCGGGGCGCCGGAGAGCGCCTGCTCGGGGGTGAGCGACGGACGGACCTCGTCCGCGCGCATGACGTTGGTCAGCGGCAGCGGGTGGGAGGTCGGCGGTACGTCTTGGTCGGCGACCTCGGAGACGCGGGCGACCGCGCCGATGATGTCGTCGAGCTGACCGGCGAAGTGATCGAGCTCTTCGCCCTTCAGCTCCAGACGCGCCAGCCGGGCGAGGTGGGCGACCTCCTCGCGCGTGATGCCAGGCATGCAGCGATCCTCAGGGGTTGGTGTGTGGTTTTGGCCCAATCCTATGGTGTCGCCCGCAGCCACTCCCGCCACCCGGGCGAACACCCTGGTCGGGCGACAGATTCGAGTCCGTCCGGCGAGCCCGGTTCAGGCCCGTCCGGCAATGGGGGACGGAGCGGCCACCGGACTGCGCCGGTGCCCACACACCGCTCCCCCGAACTCATGTCGTCGCGGGCCTCGACTCGACCGCCCGCCCGCCCGGCCGCTGCTCCAGCTCGGGCGTCGCACCGGCGGCGGCTGCGGCGGCCGCCGCGGCCGCCAGCTCCGCCGGCCGCCGCCAGCCGTGCTCGCCCCGCGCCCGCAGCCAGGCCGTCGTCTCCAGCGGCGGCATCGCAGCGGCGACCAGCCACCCCTGCACCGCATCGCAGCGCAGATCCCGCAGCCGCTCCCAGGTTTCGTCGTCCTCGACCCCTTCCGCGACCACCAGCAGACCGAGCGAGTGGGCCAGGTCGATGGTGCAGCGGACGATCTCCGCGTCCTCGTTGTCGACGGCCAGACGGGCCACGAAGGACCGGTCGATCTTCAGCTCGCTGACCGGCAGCCGGCGCAGATGGACCAGCGAGGAGTACCCCGTACCGAAGTCGTCGAGCGACATCTTCACGCCGTGCCCGGTGAGTCCGGCGAGGGTGTCGGCGGCGCGCTGCGGGTCCTCCAGCAGCACGTGTTCCGTTATTTCCAGCTGCAGCGCCCCGGCCGGGACGCCGTGCCGGGCGAGCCGTGCCGCGACGCTGCCCGCGAATCCGGGGGTGTGGACGTCGCGCGGGGAGACGTTGACCGCGACCGGGACGAAGAGCCCTTGCGCCCGCCACCGGGCGACCTGGGCCAGCGCCGTCTCCAGGACGTACTCCGTGAGGTGCGGCATCAGGCCGGACGACTCGGCGATGGCGATGAACTCGTCCGGAGGGACCCGGCCGCGCTCCGGATGCACCCAGCGCACCAGAGCTTCGAGGCCGGCCACCTGGCCGTCGAAGCGGACCTTCGGCTGGTAGTGGAGCTCCACCTCTCCGGCGTCCAGCGCACGCCGGAGATCGCCGAGGAGCCCGAGCCGGTCCGGGGTGTTGCTGTCCCGCTTCGACTCGTACACCTCGACGCCCGTACGGTCGCGCTTGGCCTGGTACATCGCCACGTCCGCACGCCGGAGCAGCCCTTCGGCGTCCAGCGCGTGGTCCGGGTAGACGGCGACTCCGGCACTCGCCTCCAGCACCAGGGTCAGACCGTCCAGGTCCAGCGGGGAGGACAGCTCAGCGACCAGATGGCGGGCGACCCGCTGGGCGCTGGTGGTGGAGTCCGCGGTCGGCAGGAGCACGGCGAATTCGTCACCGCCCAGCCGCGCGGCCTCCGCTCCTCGCGGGAGCGCCAGTCTGAGACGTTCCGCTATCTGCAGCAGCAGCCGGTCCCCCGCCAGATGACCGAGGGTGTCGTTGACCGCACGGAAACGGTCGAGGTCGATCAGGACGAGAGCGGATCTGGCGCCGGTGGACTCGGCGTCCTCCAGGGCCGCCCAGGTGCGTTCCAGCAGCCACTGCCGGTTGGGCAGCCCGGTCAGCGGGTCGCGCAGCTGCTCCTCGGCCCGGGCGCGGGCGATCCAGAGGGTGGAGTCCAGGGCGATCAGCGGGACCGCGAAGAGCGGCAGGAGTACGGGCATGGCCATCGAGACGACGCAGATCAGCGGTGCGATGCCGAGCAGGGCCACCGCGACGAGGCCCTGGCGCAACAGGGCGGTACGGGCGATGGTCGGCAGCCCGCCGCCCTGGGGTGCCTGCACATACCACAGCAGGACCCGGGTCACCAGAAGGTAGGTGGAGGCGGCCAGGAGGACTTCCGGGACGGCGGCGATGCCCCAGTCGAGTGGCTGCCAGGGCGATTCGACGGTCTGCACCTCACCGAACGCGGCGAGCACCAGGGCTGCCGCGCCTATCCCCAGAATGTCCACCGCGCCGTGCAGCAGCCCTTGCCACCAACGGTGTCTGCGGGCCACGCAGACGAGGACGACGACGACCAGGCTGACCAGACCGGCGGGCACCCAGCCGTAGAGGAGCAGCACGGCAAGGGTGAGGGCGGCTCCGGAACCGGTGCCGCCCCACCATCGGTCTCGTCCGAGCGCGACCAGATGTCCGACGACGATTCCGGTGAGGACGGCGAGGGACCAGCCGGCCCTGCCGTCGGGGAAGAGTGCGTGTCCTTCACTCACGGTCCGGTAGAAACCGGTCGCGAGCTGAACAACGGCGATCGCCACGACGACGGCACCCACTTTGGGCGTGAGGCCGACGAAACCTTGCAGCCGCGACACCGGTGCGGCGCTCTCGGTCGGTTTCATTCCGTCCCTCTCACAGCCGGCGGTGCCGATGTCGCCCGATGGTTCGGCTCCATGCCACCACGACCCGATTTCCCACACCGTGGCCGGGCACGGCAGGTGCGCATCTCAACAGTAGGCCGCAGAAGGCTTCTACGGGCAGCGCTCTACAGCTCTTGCCCGAATGCGAACCGACCGTCCGTCAGCATCTGCTATGCGCCGATCGGGTGAACCCGGCCCCCCGACGACAACCCTTGTCCCTGCCCGTCCGTCTACACCCCTTCTGCCCACCCGTTCACCACTCATCCACCGGTCGACCCCATTTCGGGGCCGACCAACGGAGTTCTGTCCCATTGCGCCGGTTATGCGAAGGAAATCTGCCCTACTCCGCCGGTTCCTCGACGGGTACGGCCGCCTCGCGCGCGGCATCCGGCCCCTGTTCGAGCAGTACGGCGAAGCCGTCCTCGTCCAGCACGGGCACCTTCAGCTGCATCGCCTTGTCGTACTTCGAACCGGGGTTGTCACCCACGACCACGAAGGAGGTCTTCTTCGAGACGGAACCCGTGACCTTCGCCCCCCGGCTCTGGAGCGCCTCTTTCGCGCCATCCCTGGTGTGTCCGGCCAGCGTGCCGGTGACGACGACGGTGAGTCCTTCGAGCGGGCGCGGCCCGACCTCCTCCCCCGCTCCCTCGTCCTCCATCCGGACCCCGGCCTCCCGCCACTTGCGCAGGATCTCCCGGTGCCAGTCCTCGGCGAACCACTGCTTCACCGATGCGGCGATGATGGAGCCGACCCCGTCGGCGTCGGCCAGCTCCTTCTCGGTCGCCTCGTCGATCCGGTCGATGGAACGGAACTGACGGGCCAGCTCCGCGGCGGCGACCGGGCCCACATGACGGATCGAGAGCCCGGTGAGGATCCGGGCGAGCGGTGCCTCCTTGGCGGCGGCGATGGCGTCGAGCATGGCGAGGGCGTTCTTCTTCGGCTCGCCCTGCTGGTTGGCGAAGACCCAGGCGGTCTTCTCCTCGCCGGTCTTCGGGTCGCGCTTGGGCAGCCCGCTGTCCTGGTCCCGGACATAGGCCCGGATCGGCAGGAGCTGCTCGACGGTCAGCCCGAAGAGATCGCCCTCGTCGTGCAGCGGCGGCTCGGCCGGCTCCAGAGGCCTGGTCAGGGCCGCGGCCGCGACATAGCCGAAGTGGTCGATGTCGAGGCACTTGCGGCCCGCCAGATAGGCGAGGCGCTCCCGCAACTGCGCGGGACAGGACCGCGCGTTGGGGCAGCGGACGTCGATGTCGGCCTCCTTCATGGGCCGCAGCTCCGTACCGCACTCGGGGCAGTGCGTCGGCATCACGAACGCCTGCTCGGTGCCGTCACGCAGATCGACGACCGGGCCGAGGATCTCCGGGATCACATCGCCCGCCTTGCGGAGCACCACCGTGTCCCCGATGAGGACGCCCTTCTCCTTCACCACGTTCTGGTTGTGGAGGGTGGCGAACTCGACCTCGGAGCCCGCCACCTCGACCGGTTCGACCTGTGCGTACGGGGTGACCCGGCCGGTGCGTCCGACACCGACCCGGATGTTCACCAGCTTGGTGTTGACCTCCTCCGGCGGGTACTTCCAGGCGATCGCCCAACGCGGGGCGCGCGAGGTGGAACCCAGCCGGCCCTGGAGCGGGATCTCGTCGAGCTTGACGACGACGCCGTCGATCTCGTGCTCCACGGAGTGCCGGTTCTCGCCGAAGTACGCGATGAACTCCCGTACCTCGTCGAGGGAGTCCACCACCTTGTTGTGCCTGGCGGTGGGCAGACCCCATTCGTGCAGCAGCTCATAGGCGTGCGAGAGGCAGTCGATGTCGAAGCCCTCGCGGGCGCCGATGCCGTGCACCACCATGTGCAGCGGGCGGGTGGCGGTGACCTTCGGGTCCTTCTGGCGCAGTGAACCCGCCGCCGCGTTGCGCGGGTTGGAGAAGGGTTTGTCGTCGGCCTCGACGAGCCGGGCGTTGAGCTCCTCGAAGGCCTCCATCGGGAAGAAGACCTCGCCGCGGATCTCGACCAGCGCCGGAATCCGGTCGCCCTTCAGCCGGTGCGGGATCTCGGCGATCGTACGGACATTGGGGGTGATGTCCTCGCCGGTGCGGCCGTCGCCGCGGGTCGCGGCCCGGGTCAGCCGCCCGTGCTCATAGGTGAGGTTGACCGCGAGTCCGTCGACCTTCAGCTCGCACAGGAAGTGGTAGCCGGTGGTGCCGACGTCCTTGGCGATCCGCTCACCCCAGGCCGCCAACTCCAGATCGTCGAAGGCGTTGTCCAGCGAGAGCATCCGCTCGCGGTGCTCGACGGAGGTGAATTCCGTCCGGTACGGCCCCGCGACCTTCTGTGTCGGCGAATCCGGCGTGCGCAGCTGCGGATACGTCTCCTCCAGGGCCTCCAGCGCGCGCATCAGCCGGTCGAACTCGGCATCGCTCACGACCGGCTGGTCGTTCACGTAATACCGGAAGCGGTGCTCCTCGATCTGTTCGGCAAGCAGTGCGTGCTGCTCCTGATCCTGTGCGGGCACTGACATCTGCTGTTCGCCGGCCATCGTCTCGTCCTCCCGTTACCCGTTGCCCCGTTACTCAGGGTTGTCTGCGAGCGATCTCGCGGCCCGGGCGCAGTGGGCGAGCGCGGCGCGCGCATACGCGGGCGAGGCACCCGCGAGCCCGCACGACGGGGTGATCACCACGGACTCCGTCAGAGTCCCCGGATTCAGCCCCAGCCTGCGCCACAGCGTCCTGACACCCATGACGCTACCGCCCGGGTCTGACAAATCACCCGAGGCCGGGTCGGTGCCCGGCACCACCCCGAGGAAGAGCTGGGTGCCGCCCTCGACCGCTTCCCCGATCGCATCCTCCTCACGCTCCGTGAGCAGCGAGAAATCGAACGAGATGCCGTCGGCCCCGGCCCTGCGCAGCAGCGCGAACGGCACATCGGGTGCACAGGTGTGAACGACCGTCGCCCCGTCCCCGGCCGCCGCCAGGACATCGCGCAGGGTGCCCTCCACGACCTGACGGTCCACGGCCCGGTAGGTGCGGTAGCCGCTCGCCGTCCTGATCCGCCCGCTCAGCACGCCGGTCAGCGACGGTTCGTCGAGCTGGAGGATCACTTCGGCGCCCGGCACCCTGCGCCGTACCTCCGCCAGGTGGGCGCGCAGTCCCTCCGCCAGTGAGCCCGCCAGGTCGCGACAGGCCCCCGGGTCGCCGAGCGCGGCCTCGCCGCCCCGCCGTTCCAGTGCGGCGGCCAGCGTCCAAGGGCCGACCGCCTGGACCTTGAGCGGGCCCTCGTACCCCTGGGTGAACTCCTCCAGCGCGTCGAGGTCCTCGCCGAGCCAGGACCTGGCCCGGCGGGTGTCCCGTCCGGGCCGGTCGCTGATCCGCCAGCCACTGGGCTCGACATGCCCGTACAGGTCGACGAGCAGCCCGATGGTCCGCCCGATCATGTCCGCACCGGGCCCGCGGGCCGGCAGTTCGGCCAGATACGGCAGGCCCTCGCCGTCCCCGAAGGACCCGGTGACGGTCTTCGCCGCCTCCCGTGCGTCTTCCCCGGGCATGGAACCGATTCCGGTGGCCGGGCAACCCCTGAACTTGCTCTTCTCGCTCACACGGGAAGCCTAAGGCCGTGCCCGGCCCGTGCGGTCGGCGGTCACCGGACGGGCGGCGGGCCCCGGCCGATGACGGCCGACCGGCGGCGGTCAGCGCCCGGGGCGCACCGTGAGGTCGTTGACCTCGGCGTCGCGCGGCAGGTCGACGGCCATCAGGATCGTGGTGGCCACCGACTCCGGGTCGATCCAGCGGGAGGGGTCGTACTCCTTGCCTTCCTGCTGGTGGACCTTGGCCTGCATGGGGCTGGCGGTGCGCCCCGGATAGACGGAAGTCACCCGGACGCCGTTCGCGTGCTCCTCCTGGCGCAGCGAGTCGGCGAGCGCCTTCAGGCCGTGCTTGCTCGCGGCGTACGCGCTCCACTCGGCGTGCGCCGCGAGACCGGCGCCCGAGTTCACGAAGAGCACATGGCCCTGGGCAACCCGCAGTTGCGGCAGGAAGAGCCGGGTCAGCTCGGCGGGCGCGACCAGGTTGGCGTTGAGCTGGAAGTGCCATGCCTTGGGCGTGAGGTCACCGACCTTGCCGAGCTCGACGACGCCCGCGACGTGCAGCAGCGAGTCGACCTGCTCCGGCATCGCCTGCTGGGCGAACGCCCAGGAGAGCCGGTCCGGGTTGGAGAGGTCACCGACGAGCGTACGGGCGCCGGGGTGGAGCTCGGCCAGCTCCTTCGCGCGGCCCGCGTCACGGGCCAGCAGCACGGTCTCGTCACCACGCTCCAGAAGACGACGGGTGACAGCTGCGCCGATGCCGGAGCCTGCGCCGGTGATGACATGAGTGGACATGCCCCCCATGATCGCACCCCGCCGCCGTGTCACCGGAGGCCGGACCACTCCTCCAGGTAGGCCAGGGCCCCCACGCCGTCCTTCGCGAAGAACACCAGGTCGGTCAGCGGGAGAGGCAGGAAGCCCTCGTCCTCCATGCGCTGGAACTGCTGGCGCAGCCCGTCGTAGAAACCCGCCGTGTTGAGCAGGACCACCGGCTTGTCGTGCTTGCCGTGCTTCTTCAGCTCCAGGATCTCGGTCGCCTCGTCGAGCGTCCCGGTACCCCCCACCATGATCACGACCGCGTCGGCCTTCTCCAGGAGCAGCGCCTTGCGCTCGGCGAGATCGCGCGCGATCACCATCTCGTCCGCATTGGTACGCGCCTTCGCGGCCAGGAAGTCGACCGACACCCCGACCAGCCGTCCGCCCGATTCCTGCACCCCGTCGGCGACGACCTTCATCAGCCCGCTCTCCGACCCGCCCCAGACGAGTGTGTGTCCGCCCCGGCCGAGCCTTTCGGCGAATTCCCGGGCTGGCCGGGTGTAGCGGTCGTCGAGGTCGGCGGCGGAGAGGAAAACACAGATGTTCATGCAGCAACCGTAAAGGCCACCACTGACACGCCCGGCCGGCCGGGTGGAGATCCGGCCGGCACCGGAGAAGAGAAGGGAGGAAAGGGGAAGAAATCGGCCCGCGAGACGGCTGAACCAGACATGACTTCCACACAAGGCCATGTCATCACCGTCGAACCGGGCACCGAGCATGTGCGTGTGGTGCGCGACGGGCAGGTGCTCGCCGAGAGCCGGCGCCCGCTCGTGCTGCGCGAGACGGGCTGTCCGGTCCGCTACTACCTGCCACCCGAGGACGTCCGTACGGAACTCCTGACGGCTTCGGACACTCACACCCACTGCCCGTTCAAGGGCGACGCCTCCTACTGGTCGCTGCCGGACGCGGCAGATCTCGTCTGGGCGTATCCGGAACCCAAGCCCGAAGTCGCAGCGATCAAGGACCACTTCTGCTTCTACGACACCGAGACGGTTCCCGACTGATCGCCAAGCGCGGCCCTGACCGGGGGAATTGAGGAATATCAAAAAATTCTCGGCCGAAGCGATGACTTTTCCGCGCCATCGCGGTCAACCGTCACATGGACAAGGCTCTCTCCCGCGACGGCACTTCGGTCGCGTATCGGCGCCGGGGTGAAGGGCCGCCGGTGATCCTGGTGGGCGGGGCACTGAGCACGGCGGCGACCGAGGCTCCCCTCGCGCGCCTCCTCGCGCCGCACTTCGAGGTGGTCACGTGCGACAGGCGCGGCCGCGGCTCCAGCGGCGACAGCGGGCCGTACTCGGTGGAACGCGAGACCGGGGACCTGGCCGCGCTCGTCGCCGTGGTGGGCGGCCGGACCTCGGTGTTCGGCGTCGGGGCCGGCGGGGCACTGGCCCTGGAGGCCCGGGCCGCGGGGCTCCCCGTCAACCTGCTGGTGGTCTACCAACCGCCCTACGCCCCCGGGGCCTCGGGGGTGCGGTTCAAGGCCTGCTGCACGGCCCGGCTGCACCGGCTGCTGTCCGCCGGGGACCGCGGCGGGGCCGTGGAGCTGTTCCTGTCCGTGACGGGCGTCCCGGCCGACATGATCGCCCGGATGCGACGTGCGCCGCTGTGGCCCGGCCTGGTGTCGTTGGCGCACACACTCGCATACGACGATGCGCTGCTCGGCGACGGCGCGATCCCGGTGGAGCGGTTCGCGTCCGTCACGTCACGCACGCTGGTGGTCTGCGGAGGCTTCAGCCCCACCCCGGCCCGGCTCGCGACCCGCGCCCTCGCGGACGCACTCCCGCGCGCCCGCCACCGCACCCTGACGGGCCAGACTCGCGATCTGGCTCCCCAGGCGGTGGCCCCGGTCCTGGCGGAGTTCTTCGGCAGGGACGTGTATGCGCGCCAGGCGTCCTGAGCCCACAATCCACCCCGCTCGGCCACGCCCGTACAGGGGTCGGACGTGGCCGGGCGGGGCCTCGCCTCGCCGAGCTCAGGCTCCGAGCCCGAGCTCGAACCAGACGGTCTTGCCGCCCGGCCCGTACGCCCCCTCCCCTATGGCACACCCGCCCCAGCGGTCGGCGACGAGTTCAAGGATGGCCATGCCTCGCCCGGCTTCGGCGTGGGGGTCGACGGGCGGGGCATACGGCTTGGGCAGGTCCGGGCTCATGTCCCAGACGCTGATCCGGAGCACCGGGTGCCGCCACTGGAGCCGCAGGGCAGCAGGCCCCTTGGTGTGCCGTACGGAGTTGGTGGTCAGCTCGGAAGTCAACAGCTCGGCCCGGTAGCTGAGTTCGGTCAGTTCGTGGGCGCCGAGGATGGCACGGAGGGTGGTGCGGGCGATCCGGGGGCTGCGCGGGTCACAGGGGAAGGCTAGTTCGTAGCTCCACGGTTCGGTGAACGCGATGGGAACCGGGTGGGGGCGGATGCCGGGGATGGGTTCAGTCCTCACGGGCACCTCCTGGGTGCGTGCGATCAGTGGCAAGTGCGAGTGCGCCACGAGCGGTTGCTGTCGAGCGGTGGCAATGCCGGCCCGGGGACCGCCTTCCCGGGTTGTGCGGAGCGGACCGGTGCGCTTCCGTTGCGACGGCAGCGTGAGCAGCACAGGACATAGAGTAACCACATGCTTCCAACCCGTGATACCACTTTCACTTCAACGAGTTGAAATTCCGAGATGGATGGACGAGCACATCCGACGTCGACACAATGAGCGCGATCGAGGAGAGAACACATGGCACCACGGCAGGCACCAACAGTTCGTCAACGCCGTTTCGGTACAGAGCTTCGGCGGCTACGCGAAGCAACAGGCATGTCGGCCCCGAAGGCTGCAGAGCTGTTGGGTACCGATCGCACGACCATTTCGAACATGGAGGCCGGTCGCTTCGGCATCAGCGAGGAGCGTCTTCGCCGACTGGCCAGCATCTACGAATGCGTAGATCCCACACTGGTCGACGCTCTTGCCACGATGACGGGTGGCCGGAAGGCAGGATGGTGGGACGAGTACCGGGGCAAGATCCCGCCGGACTTCCTCGAAGTGTCCGAACTCGAACACCACGCATCGAGTCTCCGGACACTCCAGACCGCGCATCTTCCTGGCATGTTCCAAACCGAAGACCACGCGCGGGCTCTCTTCGATCTCTTCATCCCGGCGCTTCCCCGCTTGGAGATCGAGCTGCGTATCGCCCAGCGTCTGGCCCGCCACCAGGTACTCACGAACACGCCCGTCATTCCGTACAAGGGACTCATCCACGAATCAGCGCTACGGATGCAAGTGGGTGGCCGCCACGTGGCCAAGGCGCAGCTCAAACACTTGCTGAAAGAGAGTGAGCGCGACAACGTGACACTTCTCGTGATCCCGTTCTCGATCGGCGGATTCCCCATGGCGGGAGACTCGGTGTTGTACGCAGCAGCCCACAGCCACCACCTGGACACAGTGCAGGTGGACTCCCCCATCGGCGCTGTCTACTTCGACTCACCGACACAACTGACCAACTTCCGTAGGCGGCTGGACGCGGTCGAACAGGTGGCGTTGAATCCGACGCAGTCGCAGGACGTCATCCTGACCATCGCAAATGACCTGTAAGAGGTGTCGGCCTTGCCCGAACTCAACTGGCTCAAGTCCTCGTTCTCCGAGGCCTCCGGCAACAACTGCGTTGAGATTGCCGCCGGTAACGCGGACCGCATCGCCCTCCGCGAGAGCGAGAGCCCGGCCGCTGTCATATCGACGAACCGGGCAGCGCTACGCGCCCTTGTGCTCGGAGTGAAGGCTGGCAAGTCCGCGCTTGCCTGAGGTAGGGCACCGTCTCCTGTCAGTCCCGTCGCTGGGGCGGGTACCGCCCGTCGCCCAGGGCATTCCGTCCCCCTACAACTCGGGTACTACCTAAGGCTGTTGTTTCATCCCCAGGGTGGAGGGGAGGTGCGGCCCCGCGGGGGATCCGCATCCGTGACGGGTTCCTGAAAGATCTCTCCTGTCCGAACATGCGACCGGAAGGATCGATATCGTGCGCAGAGGACGCCTCGCGCCCCTGTTGGCCGTGAGTGTCACGGCCATGCTGGCTCCCACGCTCGCCACCTCGACGGCCACCGCCGCCCCGGCCACCACCCCGTCGAACGTCTCGTCCGCCGCCAAGGGCGCGCTGGACCCATATGTGAAGCAGAAGCCGCAGTGGAAGCGGTGCGAAGCCGACTCTCCGGCGGAGTTTGAGTGCGCCACGATCAAGGTCCCGCTGGACTACCGGGTTCCCGGGGGCAAGCGGATCGACTTAGCCATATCCCGGATCAAGAGCACCGCGCCCAAAAAGCGGCACGGTGTCCTGTTCTCCAACCCCGGCGGCCCGGGGGGACAGGGGCTCTACATGCCGCTGGGGATGCAGGAGACGCTCCCCAAGGCCGCACAGCAGAAGTACGACCTCATCGGCTTCGACCCGCGCGGTGTGGGACAGAGCAGCCCGGTTTCCTGCGATCTGGAGCCGGAGGAGGAGAACTGGCTGCGGCCGTACAAGGAGGCGACGTTCGACAAGGACGTCACCTGGGCACGCGAAGTCGCGAACAAGTGCAAGGAGAAAGCGGGCGACACGCTCCCGCACATCACCACGCGCAACACCGCGCGCGACATGGATCTGCTCCGGGCGATCCTCGGTGAGAAGAAGATCTCGTACGTGGGTTACTCGTACGGCACCTACCTGGGCGCCGTCTACACCCAGCTCTTCCCGGGCCGGGCCGACCGGTTCGTGCTGGACAGCGCGGTCGATCCGGCGCGCGCCTGGCGAGGGATGATCCAGTGGTGGGCGGAGGGCGCCGAGCCCGCGTTCGACCGGTGGACCGAGTGGGCCTCCGAGCGTTCGGAGAAGTACGGCCTAGGTGACACCCCGAAGCAGGTCGACCGGACCTTCTGGGACCTGGTCGCGCAGGCCGACGAGAAGCCCATCGAGCTGGACGGGCAGCTGATCAACGGTGATGACATCCGAAGCGGTATGCGCGGGGCCGTCTTCAGCCCGGAGTACGCCACCGAGGGGTTCGTGGAACTGAAGAAGGCCGCGGTCGGCGAGCCCGCCTCCGCGAAGAAGCTCGCGGCGTTCACCGGATCCCACGGGACCAGGACTTCAGGCGCCGCCAATACCTCCGAGGCGCCGTCCGACAACATGACGGCGAGCTTCTGGGCCGTGGTGTGCGGCGACAACTCGGGCGCGTGGTCCCGCGATCCTGAGAGCTACCGGCACGACGCCATCAAGGACATGGGCCGCTACCCGCTCTACGGTGACTTCGCGTCCAGCATCAAGCCCTGTGCCTTCTGGGACAAGTCCGTGGAACCGGCGACCAAGGTGAACAACAGGGCCGGCTCCCTGGTCGTCCAGAACGAGTGGGACTCGCAGACCCCGCTGCCCAGCGGTCAGGCCCTGCACGCCGACCTGAAGGGCTCGAAAATGCTCACCGTCCTCGGCGGCGAGGGCCATGGCGTCTACCCGAACGGCAACGCGTGCACGGACGGTACGGTCGCCGGCTACCTGCTCACCGGCAAGCTCCCGGCGAAGGACGTGACCTGCAAGGCGACGGCCGACTCGAACGCGGAGGCACGGAAGAACCAGAAGCGGGACGTGCTCCCCGGGTCTCCGTTTCCGGAGCGCGCCCCGGACCGTTTCTGAGCCCGGCCGCATCGCCCACTGACGCATGACCCATTGACGAGGGGGGCGGGACCTCCTGGCGGGGTCCCGCCCCCTCGTGCGTCGGCTCGACGGCCGCGAGGCCGGTGCCGGCCCGGTCAGCCGGCCGCTGCCCCGGCCTCGGAGCGCCGTACCGTCGTCGCGATCGTCGCCGAGCCGACCACCCGGGTGCCGTCGTACAGCACGACCGCCTGGCCGGGGGCCACGCCCCGTACCGGCTCGGTGAACGAGACGTTCAGCGTCCCGTCGACCAGTTCCGCCGTCACCTCGGTCTCGCCGCCGTGGGCGCGGAGCTGGGCGGTGTACGTGCCGGGGCCGGCCGGGGCGTTGCCGCACCAGCGGGGCCTGATGGCGGTGAGGGCGGTGACGTCGAGGGACTCGACCGGGCCGACCGTCACCGTGTTGTTGACCGGGGAGATGTCCAGGACGTAGCGCGGCTTGCCGTCGGGGGCGGGGTGGCCGATGCGCAGGCCCTTGCGCTGGCCGATGGTGAAGCCGAAGGCGCCCTCGTGGGTGCCGACCTTCGTACCCGACTCGTCGACGATGTCGCCCTCGGCCGTGCCGAGCCGGCTCGCCAGGAAGCCCTGGGTGTCGCCGTCGGCGATGAAGCAGATGTCGTGGCTGTCGGGCTTCTTGGCGACGGCGAGGCCCCGGCGCTCGGCCTCGGCACGGATCTCGTCCTTGGTGGTGAGGGTGTCACCGAGCGGGAACATCGCGTGGGCGAGCTGCTTCTCGTCCAGGACGCCGAGGACGTACGACTGGTCCTTGGCCATGTCGGAGGCGCGGTGCAGCTCGCGGCTGCCGTCCTCGTTCAGTACGACGGTGGCGTAGTGGCCGGTGCACACGGCGTCGAAGCCGAGGGCGAGGGCCTTGTCGAGCAGCGCGGCGAACTTGATCTTCTCGTTGCAGCGCAGACACGGGTTGGGGGTGCGCCCGGCCTCGTACTCGGCGATGAAGTCGTCCACGACGTCCTCACGGAAGCGTTCCGCCAGGTCCCAGACGTAGAACGGGATGCCGATGACATCCGCGGCGCGGCGCGCGTCGCGGGAGTCCTCGATCGTGCAACAGCCGCGCGCTCCGGTACGGAAGGACTGCGGGTTCGCGGAGAGGGCGAGGTGCACACCGGTCACGTCGTGGCCCGCCTCGGCGGCACGGGCCGCGGCGACGGCGGAGTCGACACCGCCGGACATGGCGGCGAGCACACGGAGGGGGCGCTGGGAAGTCTCAGTCATAGCTCCACCAGAGTACGGGGCGCCGGGAACCGAACGCTCACGGATATGCGTTGTGGATCACATGGGGACCAAGGGGACGCCGGGCGCCAAGAGCTCCGGGGGCGCGAAGTCCGGGCACCGCATCAGCCGGCGCGGGCTGCTGATCGGCGCTGCCGTCACGGCCGCGGGTACGGCCGCGCTGGCGCGGGAGCAGCTGGAGCATGCCTGGTGGCGGCTGCCCGGGGTGGACAAGCCCCGCAAGCCCGGCGCGGTGGATTACGCGCGGGCCCAGTGGATATCGGCCTCGTCGGCGAACTGGCGGAAGGCCGACCGCCCCGACGACTACACCATCGACCGGGTCGTCATCCATGTCACCCAGGGCAGCTACCAAAGCGCGGTGAAGGTCTTCCAGGACCCGGGACACGGGGCGGCGGCGCACTACGTGGTGCGCAAGGACGGCCATGTGACGCAGATGATCCGCGAGCTGGATGTGGCGTTCCACGCGGGGAACAGGTCGTACAACGAGCGCAGTGTCGGCATAGAGCACGAGGGGTTCGTGGACCGTCCGCAGGACTTCACGGCGGCGATGTACGGGGCGTCGGCGCGGCTGACGGCGGCGATCTGCGGGCGGTACGGGATGCCGGTGGACCGCGAGCACATCATCGGGCATGTGGAGGTGCCGGGCACCGACCACACCGATCCGGGGAAGCACTGGGACTGGGACCGGTATCTGAAGCTGGTCAGGGCGGCGGGGACGCGGTGACCACGAGGCCCGCCCGATCGCCGGACGGGCCCGATTTCAGCTGAGGCCCGCCGTCCGTGCCCGTTCCACCGCCGGGCCGATGGCGCGGGCCACCTCGTCGATGTCCTGCTTGGTGGACGTGTGGCCGAGCGAGAAGCGCAGGGTGCCGCGGGCCAGGTCCGGGTCGGTGCCGGTGGCCAGCAGGACGTGGCTCGGCTGGGCGATCCCCGCGGTGCACGCGGAGCCGGTGGAGCATTCGATGCCCTGGGCGTCCAGCAGCAGGAGCAGGGAGTCGCCCTCGCAGCCGGGGAAGGTGAAGTGGGCGTTGGCGGGGAGCCGGCCGCCCGGCGCCGGGTCGCCGCCGAGGACGGCGTCGGGGACGGCTGCCAGCACGGCCGCGACCAGGTCGTCGCGGAGTCCGCCGATCTCGTGGGCGAACTCCTCGCGCCCGTCGGCGGCCAGCCGCCCCGCGACGGCGAAGGCGGCGATGGCGGGCACATCGAGGGTGCCCGAGCGGACGTGCCGCTCCTGGCCGCCGCCGTGGAGCACGGGTACGGGGGTGTACTCGCGGCCGAGCAGCAGCGCGCCGATGCCGAACGGGCCGCCGATCTTGTGCGCGCTGACCGTCATCGCGGCAAGACCGGACCGGGCGAAGTCGACTCCCAGCTGCCCGAACGCCTGCACCGCGTCGGCGTGCATCGGCACGTCGAACTCACGGGCCACGTCGGCCAGTTCACGTACCGGCATGATCGTGCCGATCTCGTTGTTGGCCCACATCACGGTGACCAGCGCGACATCGTCGGGGTTACGGAGGATCGCCTCGCGCAGTGCATCCGGGTGGACGCGTCCGTACGGATCGACGGGTAGGTATTCGACGTTCGCGCCCTCGTGCTCGGCGAGCCAGTCGACGGCGTCCAGCACCGCGTGGTGCTCGACGGGGCTGGCCAGCACCCGGGTGCGGCGGGGATCGGCGGCGCGGCGGGCCCAGTACAGACCCTTCACCGCGAGGTTGTCGGCCTCGGTACCTCCGGAGGTGAAGACCACCTCGCTGGGGCGTGCGCCGAGGGCATCGGCGAGGGTCTCCCTCGACTCCTCGACGGTACGGCGGGCCAGCCGCCCGGCGGCGTGCAGTGAGGACGCGTTACCGGTGACGGCGAGCTGGGCGGTCATCGCCGCGATCGCCTCCGGAAGCATCGGGGTGGTCGCGGCGTGGTCGAGGTAAGCCATGGTGGGCTCGATTGTACGAGCGTGCGGCGGGGCGTATGCCGGGCGCATCGCAGCCAGGTCCCCGCGCACCCGCTGCGGCACTCGGTCGCGCGCCCGATCCGGAGCCCGATCCGGTCAGGGACGGCGTCGGCGGAGACCGCCGGTGCGGGCCGTTCGTGCGGGACGCTCGTGCGAGCCGCTCCTTCCACTCCCGCACGGCGAAGATCGGCAGCCAGCAGCCGATCACGGCCGCGAGCGCGAAGGGCAGCGGAAGCGGACCTTGGGCCGCGCGGAACGGCTCGCGGGATCGCACCGGGCTGCCGCCGCCGTGGTGATCACGGATGCGCGCAGCGACGCGATCACAGGGCTTTGAAGGCTTCTTCCACGGCCTGACAGGTGGCCGTGAGATCGTCGTCCGTCACGGTGGCGGGCACGAACCAGCACGCCATTGCGTACGCGTTGGTGTGTACACCGCGTTTGAGCAGCTCGTGCCGGAAGGTGTCGTACCGGGCGCGATCGGTCCGCAGCAGGTCCCGGTACTGCCGGGTGCGCGTACCGTCCGGGGAGAACACGACTTGAAACATTGCTCCGACGCCTTGGACCGCGCAGGGCACGCCACTGTCATGGGCCGCGCGTCGCACTGCTTCCATCACGCGGCGACCGGTCTCGTCGATGCGTTTGGTGACGGCGGGGTCGTGGAGCGCACGGAGTGTCACGAGGGCCGCAGTGGCACACAATGGTGAGGCGTTGTAGGTGCCCCCGTGTTTGACCTCTCCCCGTGCCAGCGGTTCCATCACCTCGTGTCGGCCGGCGAACGCGGCGATCGGCAGACCGCCCCCCAGCGCTTTGGAGAACACCGCGAGGTCCGGTACCACCCCGAAAAGTGCCTGAGCGCCGCCGGGGCCCGTTCGGAACCCGGTGCACACCTCGTCGAAGATCAGTACGATGCCCCGCGCGGTGCACTCCTCGCGCAGCAGGTCCAGGAAGCCCGCGTCGGGCATGGTGCAGGCGTTGTTGGCCACGATGGGTTCACATATGACGGCCGCCACGTCGCGGTGGGCGTCGAGGACGGCTCGCAGGGCGGCGGGATCGTTCCACGGGCAGACCACCACGTCCTGCACGACACCCTGCGGGATGCCGGGCGAGTGAGGTACGGACTGCGGTGTGTCGTACGGTCCGGCTTCGGCGGCGGTCGGCCGGTTGGAAATGGCCAGGGTGTCGGACCAGCCGTGGTAATGCCCCTCGAACTTCAGAATCTTTGACCGCCCGGTGTACCCGCGCGCCGCGCGCACCGCTCCCTGCACTGCTTCGCTGCCCGAATTGGCGAACCGGACGAGATCGGCACACGGCACCATCCGGCAGATCAGCTCGGCCAGCTCGACCTCCGGCACGTTGCAGGTGCCGAACATCGTGCCGGTGCGCAGGACCTCGGTCAGGGCGTTGGTGAGCAGAGGGGAGGCGTGCCCCAGGACGGCACTGCCGTAGGAGATGAGGTAGTCGATGTACTCATTGCCGTCGACGTCGCGGATACGGGCGCCCGACCCGCTGCTCATGTAGAGCGGGTACGGGTCCGGTCCGGTCGAGGTCAGCCGGGAGGAAGAGCTGATGCCGCCGGCGAGGGATCGCTGCGCACGCTCGAACCAGGATCGGCTGCTGTCCGTACCGCCCAGCGCCGGGAAAACGCCATTCATTGCTGCTCCTGTTTGGATGAGGACACCGTGGGACACGCTCCGAGAATCATTCGCCGGGAAGCGGGCTCACAGGGAGAGGGTGTGTACAACGTGGCTGTGAAGACGGCTGTCGTCACGGGGGCGGGGAGCGGTATCGGACGGGCCTGCGCACTGGGGTTGCTGGCCGACGGCTGGACGGTCGTACTCACCGGCCGGCGCAAGGACCCGCTGGAGGAGACGGCCCGGCTCGCGCCCGATGTGGACCGAGGCCACGCCGTGGCGGTCTCCGCCGACATCACCGACCCGGCAGCCGTCGATGACTTGTTCGCCGGCGTGGCGGACCGGTTCGGCCGGCTCGACCTGTTGTTCAACAACGCCGCCGACACCATGCCCTACACCCCCACCGAGGACGTGAGCACCGAGGACTGGCATCGGGTCATGGACTCCATCGCCACCGGCACCTTTCTGTGCTCTCGGGCCGCGTTTCGGTTGATGAAGCAGCAGTCGCCGCGAGGTGGCCGGATCATCAACAACGGTGCTCCCTCCGCCCAGGCGCCACGGCCTGACTCGATCGCCTTCACCGCGGCCAAACACGCCGTGGCCGGCCTGACCCGTTCCCTCTCCCTCGACGGCCGCCGCTACGACATCTCCTGCGGCCAGATCGACATCGGCAATGTGACCCCGCAGGATCGACCGCAGCCCTCGGTGCGCCAGGCCGACGACTCACTGCGGGTGGAGCCGACCATGGACATGCAGCACGTCGTCGACATGGTCCGCACCATGGCGGCGCTGCCGGTCGGGGTGAACATCCAGTCCGTCCTGATCATGCCGAGCTCCATGCCCTACATCGGCCGGGGGTAGCCCCGCGACGTACGCCTCGATCCAGCGGCCGGGTACCAGCCGCCCGGCCAGCTCCCAGGCCAGCATCCGGTGCAGCCCGTCGAGGTGGATCAGCCCCGCGCGGACCGTCAGCGCCTCGTAGTCCCGCCCGGGCACCGCCCGGGTGCTGAGGAACAGAGGTCTGGGCCGGGCATGGGTCTGGCGTGCCAGCTTGAGCGCGCACAGGGGGTTGGTCCTGGCGTACGACGCCCCGGCTGCGGCCAACCGCGATGCGGCCGCGGCCACGGTGAGACCCGTCTTCGGAATCAGCTCCACCTCGCCGTCCTCCCCCAAATGCCAGGGCAGCACCACATCGAGCACCTCGGTGCCCTCCAGAAGCACCCGGTGCCAGAGGCCCCGCAGAGTCAGCTGCGCGTTACGGATGTGGGTCTCGGCTTCGTCGTTCGAGTTGGACTCATCCTCTTCGTCATACAGATGCTCCCGGCCGAAATGGCTCATGACGGCTTCGAACGTGACGGCTTCAAGCACTCTCATGACGGCATCCCCGTGCTCGTGCGCCCGTACTCGTCGAAGTGCCGGTCGGCAAAAAGCTCCGGCCAATGCCCCTTGCCCAGCCGACGCTCGCGGCCCACGGCCAGCACCATGCGCCAGTACGGCTTGACCGGCGGCCACAGTGTGCCCGTCCGGCAGTAGGACGCATCGATCATGTACCGAGGACCCCCGCCCCGCAGTGGAGCGGGCGCAGCGCGCCGGGTATGGAAGAGCGCGGAGTGCAGGACCACGGTGGAGCCCTGCGGAAGCTCGTCTATAAGCACCTCACCCGGCAGCTCGGTCGTCCCGAGGTGGTTCCACGCGTCCTTCTCGGCAACGTGCTGGTGCGACCCGGGCAGCACGGCCAGAGCGCCCATCGCGGGTTGGAGCCCGTGGATGTAGTGCAGGGCATGAATCATGGGGTACTCACGGTCCCGCTGTGGGTGCTGCTCGTAGTCGTGGTGCCAGCTCTTGCCGCCGCCTCCGGGTGGACGGCGGTCACTGTGCAGGTGGTGGAAGACGAAGGACGACCCGAGCAGACTGGCATCACTGAGCAGTTCCAGCAGCGGGGCATAGGCAGCGAGTTCCCCGTGCGCGTCCATCTGTAACTCCACCCTGGCCGGCGGATCGTACTCCTGCGGACATAAGCAGGCGTCGATGGACAACTGCCGCAGACCGGTGGAGACCCATTCATCGACTTCGGGCGCCAGGCGCCCGACAAGACCGGCGGGAAGGAAACCGGGCAGCACCAGGTAACCGTACTCGTGGAAGTTCTTCACCTGTACTTCGAGATCCGCGAAGCCACTCACGCGATGAAACCCCCTGTATTCACCGAGACGCCAGCAAAAGTTCCGTCAGGTGCCGGGGCCTTTCTATCCCGCGCCTCCATGACGCATGCCTGGTCGGCCGACAATGGCCAGGGACGAATGTTTTGGCCGAAACCCCCAAGAATTGCTGACGGGTTGCGCCGGCTCTGACCGCACCGCGGCGGCGCGGCCTTGCACGGTCGTCCCCGAGGTAGTTGCGGCTGAGCGCGCTACGTGGCGCGGGGCCCGCGCGATGCGCCGTACGGCAGCCGGCACCGTCCCGGCCCGCCTCGGCTGTCCTTCCCCTCCACTCCCTGCTCCGCACCCGCCTCCCCGTACAGCGCCACGACCGCCGCCGCGTGACGGGCGAGAACGGTCCGCGCCTGCGGCGGCGAGAGCACTTCGAGGTTCGGGCCGAAGGAGAGCAGGGAGCGGGCCCACTCCACCGAGTCCACGGCCAGCTCGGCCCGCACCCAATCCCCTTGCCCCTCGGCCGACGCCCGCTCCTCTTGCCCCTCGGGCCACGGTTCCCCGGTCAGCGCCCCGGCGTGGAGGCGTACGAACAGATCGAGCCGGGAACGGTGCACGCGCACTCGTAGCCGTACATCTCCGGGCCGTTCCTCGACCTGCCTGCGCAGTGCGTCCCACAGATCGGCCAGTTCCACTCCCGGCCGGCGCACAACGGGATCGTCGGTGAGAGCGGCTCTCCGCACCCGGTCCGCCCGGAACAGCCGGGGCACACCGTCACGGTCCGCGACCAGGTACCAGACGCCCGCCTTCACGACGAGGCCGTACGGATCGACGATGTAGGTGCGTGGGGTCTGCGTGCCGCTGTGCCGGTAGCTCAGCCGCAACCGCCGGTCGGCGAACACGGCGTCGTGCAGTTCGGCGACATCGACGACCGGTTGCGGGCCGCTCATCCAGCGCGCCGGGTCGACCAGGATCCTTCTGCTGGTCAGCTCGGCGGCGGGCCGGTGCGGTGCGGGCAGGGCCGCCATCACCTTGCGCAGTGCGGACCCGAGCGCCGCGTCGAGGCCGAGCGCGGCATGGGCGCCCTGAGCGGCGAGGACGAAGAGGGCGCGCGCCTCGTCGGCGGTGAGCCCGGTGACATCCGTACGGAATCCCGGCAGCAGCGCGATACCGCCGCGCCGTCCCCGCTCGGCGTAGACGGGGACGCCGGAGGCGGAGAGCGCCTCGACGTCGCGGTAGATGGTGCGTACGGAGACTTCGAGGCGTTCGGCGAGCTCGGTGGCGGGCACGAGGCCGCGGGTCTGGAGCAGCAGGAGGATCGAGAGCAGCCGGTCGGATTTCACTCCACCAGCTTCCCCCCTGACTCTCCGCGCCCCGCCCGCCGCTCCCGTGCGGCTATGCGCGCGGTGCCCGCGCCAGTTGGCGGGACTGGGCCACCAGCCGGTCCGCACTGTCCCAGACGTCCGCGTCCTCCTCCAGGAAGCCGCCCGCGAGGTTGCGGGTGGTGATGGAGACGCGCAGCGGGCCGGGGGCGGGGCGGCAACGGCCGCCGGCACGGCCGCGACCAGGTCGTCGCGGAGTCCGCCGATCTCGTGGGCGAACTCCTCGCGCCCGTCGGCGGCCAGCCGCCCCGCGACGGCGTTCATGCACGCTCCCGCCCCCTCCACCTGCATCGCTGTCAGGGCGCAGGACTTTAGGCCCGCCCGGTTCGGGACCCTTGACTCGATCATGAAGCAGGAAGCCCCCATATCTTTACAAGTTCTTGACTTCTTTTTTACGGGAGGGGATTCTTCTTGTTCAGCACAGCCATGTCCGGATCCAGGTGGTTCGCGACCACCGGTCTGGTGCTCGCCGGCCTTCTGGCCGTCGATGTGGCGGCTCCAGCCGTCGCGCTCGCAGCGGCCACCGCCCCACGTCCGACAGGCACACCGCGGCCTCAGGACGATGTCACCTCGGCGCTGCTTCGCGCACGCCTGGAGGGCAAGCGCGTCGAGGTCGTAGGGGAACGCACCGAGACCCGAACCCTGTGGGCCGACCCGAGCGGCACCCTGACCGAGGACCAGGCCGCCGGCCCAGTCCGCTTCCGGAACGCCGACGGCTCGTGGACCACGGTCGACATCAATCTTGCCAAGGCAGCCGACGGCACGGTCGAGGCGAAGGCGCACCCGCTGGGCCTCACTCTCGGTGGGGCCACCCCCGCACGGGCCGACGAACCGGCCACCCGTCGACTGCGGGCCGCGGAGCCGGTCGCCGCCTCGACGCCGCTGGTGACGCTGACCTCGCCAGAGGGCAGTCGCGTCGAGCTGGGCTGGCGAGGTGCGCTGACCGCGCCCCGCATCGCCGGCACCCGGGCCACCTACCCCGATGCGCTGCCGTACGCCGACCTCGTGGTCTCGGCCACCCGTACCGGCTTCGAGCAGTTCCTCGTCCTCAAGTCCCGCCAGGCCGTTGACGGCGCGGACGCTCTGCGGATGACGCTCACGGCCAAGGGCCTGACTGCCAAGGCCGACAGCGACGGCGGGGTGGCTTTCACCGACAGCAAGACCGGCAAGCCCGCGGGTATCCTGCCCGCTCCCGTGATGTGGGACGCGCGCGCCGACGTACGCTCCGGGGAACATCCGCACCGCGCGCCCGTCGCCATGGAGGTGACGCAGGAGGGCGACCGGGTCGACCTCACGCTCACCCCCGACGCCGCGTTCCTCGCTGATCCGGCCACGCAGTTCCCCGTCACCGTCGACCCGGCGGTCAACCTGCTCACCACGTTCACCACCTTCGTCCAGGAGGGCTACGGAACCGACCAGTCCACCGCCACCGAACTCAAGCTCGGCAATAACGGCTCGGGACAGGTCGCGCGGTCCTTTCTCCGCTTCGACACCAAGCCGGTGAAGGGCAAGGACGTCACGTCGGCGACGCTGAAGCTGTGGAACCACCACTCGTGGTCCTGCCAGGCCCGCGACTGGGAGGTCTGGGACACCAGCGCGCCCACCACCGCCACCCGCTGGACCAACCAGCCCAACTGGAACCGCAAGTGGGCCACGTCCAGCCAGACCAAGGGCTTCGGCGCGGGCTGTGACGACGGCTGGGTCGCCGCCGATGTGACCACCCTGGCCCGGGCCTGGGCGTCCAACGCGAACGCCGAGAACACGCTCGGCATCCGGGCGACGGACGAGAAGGACTCCTTCGCCTGGAAGCGCTTCAACTCCCGCAACGCGGCCAAGAACGTGCCCGTCCTGTCGGTGACGTACAACAACCCGCCGGGAGCGCCGACCGCCGTCGCGCTCTCCCCGTCCTCGTACAACACCTTCAACAAGCGCACGTACGCCACCTCGTTGACGCCGACCTTCGCCGCGAAGGTCGCCGACCCCGACGGCGGCACGGTGCGGGCCCAGTTCGAGGTCACCGCGGATCCGGCGTTCAACGACGCCGGCGCCTACAGCTGGACCGGTACCAGCGGCGCCGTCGCCTCCGGCGGCACCGCCAAGCTGGCCCTGCCCGCCGACAAGAAGCTCGGCGCGTTCGGCTACCGCGTGCGCACCCGCGCGTACGACGGCTCCGCGTACGGCCCCTGGAGCGCCTACCTCCCGTTCCGGGTGAACACCGCCAATCCCGCCGCGCCACAGATCAGCTGCGAGGGCTTCCCGCGCGACCAGTGGACCGACAGGACCGGCGAGATCAGCTGCACCCTCACCACCACGTCGACCGACGGCCGCGGCTACCTGTGGGGCCTCGACGACCCCAACACCCCGCAGCAGGTCAACGACCCCGCCGGCACCGGCGGCAAGCCGCAGACCGTCAAGATCAAGCCCGCCAAAGGCTGGCACACCCTGAACGCCCGCACCGTGGACTCCGCCGGCCTGCTGTCCGGCGTGACCGCCCACCAGTTCGGCGTCGGTCCCAAGCCGACCGTCCTGCCCGTCCCGGACGTGCCGACCGCGCTCCAGGAAGGCGCTGAGCACACGACCACACCCCTGCTGTCCGGTGTGCTGACAGCCGGCAACCGCGCATACGTGCGCGGCGAATTCACGCTGTTCGACGCCGCCGGCTCGGCCCTGGGCAACGTACAACTGCCGCCGTCTTTCGAGAACAGCGGCAACCGCGTCGCCACGATGATCCCCGAGGGCACGCTGGTGCCCGGACGCGCCTACCAGTGGGCGATGCGGGCCTGCGGTGACGCGGCCTGCTCTCCGTGGACGGCCAAGCGCACCTTTACTGCCAAGACACCCGCCGCCATACCGGCCCCACAGGTCCGCACCGTCGACATATCCGGCGCCGCCCTGCGCGACGCCACCGCGCCCGTCGGCGACGCCGACTGCGGCGGCACCCCGTGCGCAGCCGTCGAAGACGGCACCCTGCGCGTCGGGACCCCCGGCGGCACAGCCTGGCGCAGCTGGCTCCACGCCGATCTGTCGGCCCTTCCCGCCGGCGCCCGGATCACCGACGCCCGACTGAAACTGCACCGAGCCGACTGCACGGACGACAGCAGCACCTGCGCCGAACCCGCAGCCACCGTCCTCGACCTCGCCGAGGCATGGGACGCCTCCCTCAGCGGTCAGGAGCTCGCCACCGCCGCCAACGAAGAGCCGCTCCTCAACGACGACGAACTCCCCGCCACGCTCAGTGACCTCAATCTCGGCTCGCTCGTCGCGGACTGGCTGGCCGGCACAGACAACCACGGCCTGAGCCTCCAGCTCGGCGACGAGAAAACCGCCGCCCCCGGAATCGTCTACCACTCCTCGCGCGCCGCCGATCTGGCACTGCGCCCGGTCCTGACGGTGTCCTACATCCCCTCCGGCGCCCCTGGCAGCCCCGAGAACGTCAAGGCCGTCCCGGCCGACCACGGTCTGCTGGCCACCTGGAACCCGCCGAACGACCCCGGCGCCGCGACAGACACTCTCACCTACACCGTGGCCGTCCACCAAGGCGCCTCCGAGGTCGCCCGCACCACCACGCAGGACACCCGCGCTGTCTTCGACACCCTCACCAACGGCGCCGACCACACCGTGACAGTCACCGCAACCTCGGCCTTCGGCACCTCCGGGCCAACCCGGTCCTCGACCGCGAAGCCCGTCGCCGTGACCGATCAGGAGCGCTACGTCAAGGCCGTCCGCGACTACCTCGCCGCGCGCGCCGGTGTCCTCAAGGGCGCCCACACGACCATCGAGCAGGCCACCACGAGCAGCCCGAACGGCGCCATGTTCCGTGACCTGCTCGCCGAGCAGTTGCCTGATCTGACCGACCGCCGCGAGGCATACGCCCGCCACAACCGTCGCTTCACCGAGGTCACCAGCACGTTCGACAACGTCCTGACCGGCCCCGGCCCCGACAACTCCGTGGTGGTACGCGGCACCCTCGCCGAGCACAGCGTGCTCACCCACACCGACGGCACCCAGGAACCGGAAGAAGGCGAACTGCCCGGCCGTTTCGTCTTCAACGGCGGCGTCCTGCGCCAAGAGGCCGACGACGCAGCCGTCGAAGTCACCCTGCCGTCGACGGGCGACGCCGTGCGGGACGCCACCGTCGCCCCTCCCGCCGAGGACAGCATCGACGACATCCCGACGGGCGAGGAAGAGACCCTCCCGATCGAGCTGGACGCCGACGGCATGCCCGTCGACGAGCCCGTGCCCGCCGCCGGAGCGCCCGGCGCGCTGCGCGCCGCTCCCAACCACTCGGGCACCGTGACCTGGGCCAAGCGCAACGTCAAAATCAAGTGGGACTATGGCACCGACTGCGCGAACTTCGTCTCCAAGGCGCTGCACTGGGGCGGAAAGATGCAGCAGCGCAAGGGCGGTCGCAAGAATGCCTCACGCTGGTTCCGCAACAACATCGGCCCAATCCGCCTCGACAGTTACACCTGGGCCGCCGCAGCCAACCTGCGCCAGCACCTGAAGAACCACCGGGGCGGCCGGGAGATCTCGCGATACGACGCCCGTCCGGGCGACATCATCTTTGGCTACTACCGATCGTCCAAGAAGTGGAACCACACCGGAGTGGTCACGTCCGCCAAGGGGGGCAACATCAACATCACCCAGCACGGCACAGCTGCCCACACGACACTGAACCAGTGGTTCAAGCGCAACAAGAATCTCAGTGCCATCAGCATCATCCGCCCGGGGAAGCGCAGTTGAGGCGGGCATACGGGGCGGTCGGCCTGATGGGAGCAGCGGTGCTGGTCCTCGGCGGGTGTGACGCCCTGAACACGGACAAGACGCCCGACCGCGTCAGGAACGGCACCTCCGAGCTCGACCTGACGGTCACCGGCCGCCCCACCCCCGGCAGCCTCTCCATCACGGAACAGGTCCTGGCGCGGCTCAAGGCCCGGGACGTCGACGGCCTGGCCGATCTCGCGGCGGAGGACAAAGGCTCGAAGGGCGACGCGAAACGCTGGGTGACCCGCTGGGGCAAGGCCGCCCAGCACCCGGTCACGGCCCACTTCCTCCTGGGCGAGAAGGAGAGCACCGTCGACGTCCGCTTCACCGGCGAGCGCGCCGCATTGTCACTCCTGCTGAAGGACAACGGCTACGACGACGAGTACGGAGTCGTCCTGAGCGAAAACGACTGAGAACACGCGATGAGGGCTGCGGGCCCCGCCGGGGCAGCCGGCGGGGCCCGCAGCCGTGATCGGACCTGCTCAGCCTTTCGCTGCCTCCCGGCTGTTCGGGCTCCTGGCACAGGGCTTCACCCGTCCTCCTCCTGCCGCTCCACACCGCTATGCGCGCGGTGCCCGCGCCAGTTGGCGGGACTGGGCCACCAGCCGGTCCGCACTGTCCCAGACGTCCGCGTCCTCCTCCAGGAAGCCGCCCGCGAGGTTGCGGGTGGTGATGGAGACGCGCAGCGGGCCGGGGGCGGGGCGGCAGCGGATGTGGGTGGTGAGTTCGATGGTCGGCGTCCAGCCCTTGAGGCCCAGCTCGAACGAGGTGGGCGGCAGTGCGTCGACGGTGAGCAGGAGCGAGAGCGGGTCGGCGTCGCGGCCGTCCGCGAGACCGAACCAGCCGCGCATCTCACCCTTGCCGGAGGGAGCGCCGACGGCCCAGCCGATCGTCGCCGGGTCGAGCTTGATGTCGAGCCGCTCGGTGATGGCGGAGCTGCCGGGGATCGGGGCCGGGCCGTCGCCCGGGCCGAGGCAGTGTGCCGGCGGCGGGATGGCCGGCGGCTTCGCCGATGTGCGTACCTCGTCGGACAGCGCGTCCAGATCGCCGTAGGTGGCGATGACACGGATGCGCTCGACCTCGGTGCCGTCCTGCGCGTACTGGAAGAGGGAGGCCTGGCCGGTGGAGAGGGTGCGGCCGGTTCGGACCGTCTGGGTGCGGATCACCGCGGGGCCCGGGACGGATGCGGTGAGGTAGTGCGCGGAGACCGAGAAGGGGTCCGGGTGCGGCAGGGCCTCACCGAGCGCACGGCCGAGCATGGCCAGCAGATAGCCGCCGTTGACGGCGTGGATGATCGTCCATCCGGCGGAGAGCTCGGCGTCGTAGACGCCTTCCTCGCGAAGGGTGACGGCGGTGTCGCGGTCGAACTCGCTGTTCCCGATGGTTGCCTGCGCGGCCTGAGCCGTCTGCGCTGCTGCCTGTGCCATGCGATGCACCGTACACCGATTGCATTACTAAGCGGTAGCTTTTAGGTGCCCTGAAGATGTCGGCGCATGGCGTCGGCCCGGCGCCGCGAAGTCGCGTCAGGTGGCCGCGGGGCCCTCCTCGGCCGTCGCCGACCGCCGGTTGTAGGCGCGCGGGGCCCGCCAGTGGTAGCGCATCGCCAGCAGCCGCAGCACGAAGGCGAGGATGACCGCGGTGCCGCTGGTGAACGCGTTGAGCGTGTCGAAGCGGATGCACAGCACGATCATGGTGGCGCCGACCATCGCGGGTACCGCGTACAGGTCCCGGTCCCAGCGCAGCAGCGAAGGCACCTCGTTGGCCAGTACGTCGCGCAGCACGCCGCCGCCGACCGCGGTGGCCAGCCCCAGGGCCGCCGACGCGGTGAGGCCGAGGCCGTAGGCGTACGCCTTGACCGTGCCCGTGACGCAGAACAGTCCGAGGCCGGCCGCGTCGAAGACATTGACGCCCACCTGGATCCGTTCGACGTGCGGATGCAGGAAGAACACCAGGCCGGCGGCGAGGAGCGGGGTGGTGAAGTAGCCGAGATCCGTGAACGCCGCGGGCGGGACCGCCCCGATGACGATGTCACGGAACAGCCCCCCGCCCAGCGCGGTCACCTCGGCGAGTACCGCGATGCCGAAGACATCGAAGTTCTTGCGTACGGCGAGCAGAGCGCCGGAGATCGCGAAAACGAAGATTCCGACGATGTCGAGCGCATGCTGGACGGAGGGCGTGAACAGTTCGTTGAGCACCGGGCAATTGTGCCGGTACTACTCCTTCGGGCTGTCCTCCGGCGTATCGGACGACGTGGCGCCGTCATCCGCGGCGGTCTCTTCGGCCTCCGGCTTACGCACCTCGTCGGCCTCCGGCTTCTGCACCTTGACGATCTCGATCGCCTCGCGCGCCGCCGCCGTCACCGTCTCGCCGGGCGCCTGGTCCGGCGCGTTCTCCGGGTGGTGGCAGGCCACCTGGTGCCCGGTCTTCAGCGCGACCAGCGGCGGTTCCTGCGTCTTGCAGATCTCCGTCGCCTTCCAGCACCGGGTGTGGAAGCGGCAGCCGCTGGGCGGCGAGATCGGCGACGGCACGTCGCCCTTCAGCAGGATGCGCTCGCTCTTGGCCGAACGGCGCTTCGGGTCCGGGATCGGGACCGCCGACAGCAACGCCTTGGTGTACGGGTGCATCGGCGCCTTGTAGAGCGACTCGCGGTCCGCCAGCTCCACGATCTTGCCGAGGTACATCACCGCGATCCGGTCCGACACGTGCCGTACGACCGAGAGGTCATGGGCGATGATCACGTACGTCAGGCCGAGCTCGGTCTGGAGGTCGTCGAGCAGGTTCACGACCTGCGCCTGGATCGAGACGTCCAGCGCCGACACCGGCTCGTCCGCCACGACCAGCCTGGGGTTGAGCGCGAGCGCGCGGGCGATCCCGATGCGCTGACGCTGACCGCCGGAGAACTCGTGCGGGTAGCGGTTGTAGTGCTCGGGGTTGAGGCCCACGACCTCCAGCAGCCGCTGCACCTCCTTCTTGACGCCGCCCTCGGGCGTGACGCCCTGCAGCTTGAAGGGGGCACCCACGATCGTGCCGATCGTGTGCCGGGGGTTCAGCGAGGAGTACGGGTCCTGGAAGATCATCTGCATGTCGCGGCGCATCGGGCGCATTGCGCCGACGCCGAGGTGCGTGATGTCCCTCCCCTCGAACTCGATCTTCCCCGCGGTGGGTTCCAGCAGCCGGGTGATCAGCCGGCCCATCGTCGACTTTCCGCAGCCGGACTCCCCGACGACGCCCAGGGTCTCGCCCGAGTGCACCTCGAAGTCGATCCCGTCGACGGCCTTCACGGCACCGGCACTGCGCTGCAGCATCCCCTTCTTGAGGGGGAAGTGCTTCTGCAGCCCGGTCACCTTGAGCAGCACCTCGCGGGAGGCTGCGTCCTTGACCTCCGCGCCGCTCCCGGCGGACCTCTGCGCCGGAACGTCCACGCCCTTGTCCTCGCTCGTCACGGCCTTGTCCTCGCTCACAGCTTGGGCGCAATCTCTTCGGTCCAGATACGCTCCCGCTGCTCCTGCGACATGTGGCAGGCCGCCCAGTGCCGGCTGCCGACCACCTGCAGCTCGGGCCGTACGGTGCGGGTCACGTCGTCCTTGGGCACATCCGCGTACGGGCAGCGCGGGTTGAAGGCGCAGCCCGACGGGATGTTGATGAGCGACGGCGGGGAACCCTTGACCGGGATGAGCCGGTCGGTCTGGTCGCGGTCGAGGCGCGGCATCGAGCCCAGCAGACCCCAGGTGTAGGGGTGCCGGGGCTCGTAGAACACCTTCTCGGCCGGTCCGCGCTCGACGCAGCGCCCGCCGTACATCACCAGGATGTCGTCGGCGAGCTCGGCCACGACGCCGAGGTCGTGGGTGATGACGATGACCGCGGAGCCGAACTCCTTCTGCAGGTCCCGGATCAGGTCCAGGATCTGCGCCTGGACGGTCACGTCCAGCGCGGTCGTCGGCTCGTCGGCGATCAGCAGCTCGGGGTTGTTGACCAGAGACATGGCGATCATCGCGCGCTGGCGCATCCCGCCGGAGAACTCGTGCGGGTAGCTGTCGACGCGCTTGTCGGGCTGCGGGATGCCGACCCGGTCGAGCATCTCGATCGCACGCCTGCGGGCGGTCTTCTTGTCCACGTCGTGATGGACCCGGTACGCCTCCACGATCTGCTTGCCGATCGTGTAGTACGGGTGCAGCGCGGAGAGCGGGTCCTGGAAGATCATGGCCATGTCGCGGCCGCGGAGCTTGCGCACCTCGTCCGGGTCCGCGGACAGCAGTTCCTTGCCGTCCAGCCAGATCTCTCCGGAGACCTGTGCCTTGCGCTTTCCGTACTGGCCCGCGGTGTGCAGGCCCATGATGCCCAGTGACGTGACGGACTTGCCGGAGCCGGACTCGCCGACGATGCCGAGGGTCTTGCCCTTCTCCAGCTGGAAGTTGAGCCCGTCGACGGACTTGACCAGGCCGTCATCGGTCGGGAAGTGCACCTTGAGGTCGCGCACTTCGAGGAAGGCGGTAGGAGCGGGCGAGCCGGCCGGGGAGGGTTCGCCCAGCGCGGCACCGCTCTTGTGCAGTTCGGTCATCCCAGCCTCACTCGCGGGTCGATGACGGCGTACATGATGTCGACGACGAGGTTGGCGACGGCGATCGCGAGAGCCGCGAACAGTGTGACGCCGAGAATCACCGGCAGGTCCTTGTTGCTGATCGCCTGGACCGCCGCGAGCCCGAGCCCCGGCAGGTTGAACGTGGACTCGGTGAGGACTGCGCCACCGAGGAGCACGCCGATGTCGAGGCCGAAGACGGTGAGGATCGGCGTCATCGCGGACCGCAGGGCGTGCCGGGTGATGACGGTGCCCTCGCCCAGGCCCTTGGCGCGGGCGGTGCGGATGTAGTCCTCGCCGAGCACTTCGAGCATGGTGGCTCTGGTGAGGCGGGCGTACATCGCGGCGTTCAGGAAGGCGAGCACGATCCACGGCAGGATCAGCGTCTGGAACCAGGTGCCGATGCCGTCGTCCGTGGAGAGGTTGTCGGCGATCTTCACCCAGCCGAGGTTGTGCACGAACAGGCCCATCGCGACCATGCCGGTGAAGAAGATCGGCAGGGAGACGCCGCCGAGGGCGGTGGTCATCGCGGCACGGTCCCAGATGCTGCCGCGCCGGAGCGCGGAGACGACACCGGTGGCGACGCCGCCGAGGAGCCACAGGACGCAGGCACCGGCGGCGAGCGCACCGGTGACGGGCAGGGCGTCCTTGAGCGTGGTCCAGACCGGCACCTCCGTGCGGAAGGAGTAGCCGAAGCAGGGTGCGGCGCAGTGGGTGACGTCGTCACCGTTCGCGTAGTCGCGCCCCATCGGGATGCCCTTGACGAAGTCCCAGAACTGGACGAGGAGGGGGTCGTCGAGACCCAGTTTGATCCGGATGCCCGCGAGCTGCTCGGCACCGGAAGCCTTGCCGGCGAAGAGGACTGCGACGTCCTGACCCGCCCACTTGGGCAGCATGAAGAAGATGGTGAAGGTCGCGAGCAGTACGACGAGCACCATGATGACTACGGCGAACAGACGCCGGATGAGATAAGCAAGCACTGTGCGCGGCCCGCCGGTGGCCGGGAACCCCTTGTGGGGGCTCCCGGCCACCGCCCCGGGCCATCACCTGCCCTTCGGACTGGCGGGTTTCGGCGGCGGTGGAGCAGTCAACCGGGTTGACTGCACATGCTGTTGACTACAGCGATTACTTGACGACGCCGAGCGAGACGTAGTCGTAACGGCCGTTGTAGGCGTCGGACATGTAGGCGTTCGTCAGTCGCTTACCGCGCCAGGTGATGTTCTTCTCGTAGATGAAGGGCATCCAGTCGGCCTGGTCGAGGATCCGCTTGTCGAGAGCCTTGTAGATCTCGCCGGCCTTGTCCGCGTCGGTCTCCGCGATCGCGTCGTCGAAGAGCTTGTCGATCTGCGGGTCCTTGAGCTGCGACTCGTTGTAGTTACCGGTCTCCGAGAGGAACCGGCTGTCCCACAGCGGCTGGCCGAAGCCCTGGCCGGACGGGAAGTCCGGGCCCCAGCCGCTCATCGTCATGCCGTAGCCGCGCTTCTTCACGACGGACGGCGAACCGGTGATGCTGGAGGCCTCGGCGCCGTCGATCGGGTCGACCTCGATCTTGATGCCGACCTTGCCGAGCTGCTCCTGGAGCGCCTCGGCGGTGTCGACCTCGCCCGGGTTGTTGTTACGGGCGCTGAGCTTGGTGGTGAAGCCGCCGGGCTGACCGCACGCCTTCAGCTCTTCCTTGGCCTTGGCGGCATCCGGCTTGCCCTTGCGGGCGAGGACACCGTACGGGTCGTAGTCGCTGTGGCCCTTGATGGAGGCCGGCAGGGCGCTGTTGGCGATAGCGCCACCGGCGATCTCGCCACCGCGGGTCTGCTGCAGGGCCGCGAAGTCCGTGGCGTAGAAGACGGCCTTGCGGCAGTGGACGTCGTCCAGCGGCTTCGCCGTGTGAACGAGCGCGACGTAGCGGACGAAGGACGTCTGCATGTTGTCGACGCTGTCCTTGTGGTCCTGGACGGCGGTCACACGGCCGGACTGGGTCATGCCGGTGCCGTTGAGGTCGACGTCGTAGTCGCCCTCCATCAGCTTCTTGTCGTTCTCCTCCAGGTTGGCGGAGATCGTCACCGTGACCTTGTCCGGGAGCGCGGCACGGACCGGGTCCGAGGACTTGTCCCACTTGTCGTTGCGGACGAGCACGATGCTCTTGCCCGGCTTGTACGACTCGAACTTGTACGGGCCCGAGGAGAACGGCCGCTGGGTGTACTTCGCCTTGGTGTCCTCCGACGCCTTCACGGGCGTGCCGGACGGCATGGCGAGGAACTGCTCGAAGTCACCGTTGGGCTTGGGCAGCTTGAAGATGATGGTGCTGTCGTCGGGCGTCTCGATCGCCTTCAGACCGAGCTTGTCCGCGGACGTGTCCTTGTACGGGCCCTTGTACTCGTGCTTGGGGTCCAGCGTCTGCATCAGGTACTGCGGGCCACCGGTGATGGTGTCCGTCGCCCAGATGCGCTCGATGCCGTACTTGACGTCCTTGGAGGTCAGCTTGGAGCCGTCCTCCCAGGTGACGCCGGGACGCAGCTTGTACGTGTACGTCTTGCCGCCGTCCGAGATCACACCGGGGCCGGTGGCGAGGTCGCCGACCAGCTTGGTGGAGGCGGCGCCGGGCTTGGTGTCGTACGTGACCAGCTGGCGGGTGTAGAAGCGCATGAAGTCCCAGGCCATGCCGTAGTAGGCACGCTGGGGGTCGGCGGAGTCGAGGTCCTGCTTGCCGACCATCTTCAGCGTTCCACCCTTTTTGGTGGACGGGTTGGCGACCTTGTTGAACGCCGCGTTGAAGCCGGCGCCCTTCGCCTTGCCGCCGCCGCTGTCGCCGTCGTCGCCGCCGCCGCACGCCGTGGTGGTCATCAGCGCCGCGACCACGAGGGCCGCACCAGCGGTGAGCCGTCGTTTCGAGGTAACTGTGGACATTTTCTCGTAACCTCCGAGATCGCGGTCCCAGGCCGTTGCTTGCCGGAGAACCATGGGAAGAGCCACCTGACGATGCGGCAGGGGCAAGTCGTGGGCTATCGGGTCCCCTTGGGGTCCAGGGCGTCGCGCAGCCCGTCCCCGAAGAGGTTGAAGGCCAGCACGGTGATGAAGATCGTCACGCCGGGGAAGACCATGAACATCGGGTCGTGCTCGTACGTCTCCAGGGCGTCCCGCAGCATTCCGCCCCAGGAGGCCGTCGGCGGCCGGACACCGGCGCCGAGGAAGCTGAGGGCCGCCTCGGTGAGGATGTTGGTGGGGATCATCAGCGTCGCGTAGACGGTGATCGGCGCCACCAGGTTCGGCAGCAGCTCACGGAAGAGGATGTGCGCCCGCCCGCCGCCGAGACTGCGCGCCGCTTCCACGTACTCGCGTTCACGCAGCGAAAGCGTCTGGCCACGAACGATACGTCCCACGTACGGCCAGCCGAAGAAGCCGATGACGGCGACGAGTACGGCGATGCGCACCCCGCTGCCGGTGAGGCCGAGCAGGTCGTCGGGGAGGACCGAGACGAGGGAGATGATGAACAGGAGCTGCGGGAAGGACAGCAGCACGTCCATCACCCGGCTGATCACCGCGTCCACCCAGCCGCCGAAGTAGCCGGCGATGATCCCGAAGAGGGTGCCGAGCGCCACGGCGACCACGGCCGCCAGGAACGCCACGAGCAGCGAGATCCTGGCGCCGTAGACAATCCGGCTGAAGATGTCGCGCCCCTTGTTGGGCTCGACGCCGAAGAGGAAGTCGCCGCTCACGCCGCCCAGGGGTCCCGTGGGGAGATTGGTCAGCGGATCGAGCTGGTCCTGGTGGAATTCGTTCGGCGGGTGACCCAGCAGGCCCACGATCAGGGGCGCGAAGACGGCCACCACGATCAGGACGAGGACAACGATGCCACCCGTCAGAGCGACCTTGTCCTGCTTGAGGCGCTTCCAAGCAATCTGCTTGAGGGAGCGCCCCTCGACCTTCTTCACCCCGGAGTCGGCTGCGGGACCGCCGGTCGCGATCGGGTCCGCTTCCGTGGTCGGCTCATGCAGTGGTGCCGTCATCGTGGCAAGGACCCCTCTCAACCGGCGGTGGCCGGGCCGAACTGGCCGCTGTGGCGGCTCGATCAGTCAGTCGTACGCAGAGGCGGCAGACGCCCTTGCTGCGGGAGTCTTCATTGCCGTCGCGCGAGGTAGCCATACCGTCAGGCGAATGGATGCGTAACCGTGATGCGGTCAGGGGTGTTCCGTTATCCGGACGCATGTGAACGCCCCTCGAACACAGGTCAGTTGATGCGGAAGGGGGGCATGCGCATAGATTCGCGTCGCTTTCACCATCAGACACCCCCAGCAGGGAAATCTCGGACATGAGGGAGTTCCGGCCCGCGGGCAGAGGTCCGGGCGACGCGCCGTTCACCCAGGCACGGACGGGAGCGGGTGGCCGCATTCCGGAAGCCGGGTGCGTACAGCGACATTTCGGGTGCCGGGGAGATGCAACACCGCTGTCGGCAGGGTCAGTATGCGCCCTGCGGCGGCGGATAGCCGTAGCCCGTCACCGGCGCCGCCGGTGCGTGGGCCTCGCGGTCGTAGAACGGACGGGAGTTGGCGCGCAGCCACATCGCGACCGGGTCGTACTCGTCGGACATGGCGACGGTGGAGACGGGCAGCCCCTCCGGGACCGCGCCGATCGACTGCTGCATCATCGCTCGCACCGCGTCGACCGAGGTCTGGCTCGTGTCGTAGAGGTCGAGACCGATGGCGAGATACGGGACGCCGAGCGCGGGTTGCACCCACGCGCGGCGCAGCGAGCGGATCGCGGGGGTGTGATGGGCGTTCTGCGAGAGCAGGGCGTAGAACTGCGGGATCTCGATGGCCGGTTCGGTGAGCCGGAGCGGGCCCGCGGGCATCCGGTCGAGACCGGTGGCGATCCTGCGCAGATCCAGCCAGGGGATGCCTACGCCGCCGCCCGGGGCGTGCGGGTTGAGCCAGATGCCCCAGCGGTCGGGGAAGAGGGCACGGGCGATGTCGAGGCCGCCGACCAGTTCATGGGCCCGGTTCCAGCCGCTGGCCGAGAGCTCCTGGGCGGAGGTCACACAGGGCGCGTAGCCGAGGCCGTCGATCTCCATGTTCCCGTACTGGGCGTCGGGCGAGCCCGCCTGGCCGTGCCAGAGGAGCATCCAGATCCGGCCGTTCGCGAGGGCCTGCAGCAGTGCCTCGTACGCGTCGTAGCGCCCGGGCGTCACTTGGCGCAGCATGTGCTCGACCTGCCCGGCCGCCGCGGTGCCTGACGCACTCACCTGGTCCCGCCCCTCTTCGATCCACTGTGTCGGCCCGCCGCTCCCGGGGCACACGGGTGCGGCATGATGCCGTGGCACCAGCCATCAAACCAGCTTATGCGCCGGTCCTGACACCGACTTGACGCCTTGGGCCGACGCGTTGATCCGCTCCGAAGGCGTCCGCGGCCGCCGCGCCGGGCGCTACTGGCCCGCCCGCTGGTAGAACGGCCGGATCTTCTCCCGCATCCAGTCGGCGACCGGGTCCTGCGCCACATCGAGCAGGACCAGATTGACCGGCCAGGGCACCTCGACCCGGCCGAGCGCACGGCCGAGGGCGTCCATCGGGGCGTTGCGCCCGGCACCCTCCCAGGTGGAGAACTCGACGCCGATGAAGAGGACGGGCTCGCCGCCCTCGATGCTGGCCAGCGCCCGGCGGGCGGTGAGCACGACACCGCTCTCCTCGAATTCGCCGGCCGTCGCGGAGAGGAAGTCGACGGGCTCCTCCTGCCAGGCCGGCTCGTACAGCCGGACCCGGCCTCCACTGGCCGGCCCGTCCAGCGGGGTGCGTCCGCCGCGGCAGAGCTCGGCCACGGCGGGCGGCGGCAGCGGCATCCCGACGGCGCCGCCCGGGTTCACGGCGATGCCGAGCTGTGGGGGCAGGCCGCGGGCGAACTCGCGGGCGGGCGCGACAGTGAAAGACATCTGGTTACCGACGCAGCTGAGGAACTGCTGTTCGGAGCTGAACACGGGAACGTACGGAGCGCCCTCGATCTCCAGCGTGGGCAGGTCCAGGTCGGAGGAGTCGGGTCCGCCGCCGTTGGGCAGGGGCACCCAGATGTGGCTGCGCCCGAGCACCTCGACGAGCCGCCCGCCCGCCTCCGGGCTGCCCACCGAGGCCATCAGAACCTCTTCGAGCTCATTGGCCGGCCATCCGCTCTGCGGATGGGACTGGACCTGTGCCGGAATGTCCACTGCTTCCCCTTCTTGCCCGAGCCTTCCGGCAGAAGATTAACGTCCGGCCGCCAGGCCCTTCGGCCCCTCACCCCCAGGCCCTATGCGTCCGCGAACAGGATCCGGCCCAGCTTCCCCGCCGCTTCCCGGTCCAGCAGTACCGCCGAAACGCACCCGGGCGGCAGCAGGCCGGTCTCGGTGTTCCGCAGCAGCCTCCCCACCGCCCTGCGGTGCCGGGCGAACGCATATCCGGAAACGCCGCGTCCGCGCTCCCGCTGGCCCTCCCTCGCCGTCTGCGGTGTGACGTCGAGCAGGACGAGGTGGAGGACGCGGCCCCGGCGCCGCGCGTCACGGGCCAGCCAGCCGCGTACCCACGCCTGGGTTCCGCAGTCGTGGACGACGACGGACTCGCCGGAGCGCAGCGCCCGCCACAGTCCCCAGTAGTGGGCGACACGGACGAGGGGGCGGTAGAGGGCGTACGGGAGTAAACGGGGCATCAGTCCCGCCCAGCGGTCCCGGGTGTCCTGGGAGTCGATGGCACGGGCCGTTGTGACCGCCCGCCGGATGAGCGTCGATTTGCCGCTGCCGGGCAGCCCGGAGACCACCACCACGTCGCCCGCCGCGAAGTGCAGGCTGTGCGGGCTGCGCCCGGCCCGCTCCCGCAGATCCCGTACGACGGGCGCGTGCGTGCCGAGCGCCTCCGTGGCCGGAGCCCCTGGCTGTGCGGGCATCGCGCCGTGCGCGACCCCCGCGGTTGTCGCGTACCGCTGCAACGTCATCGCCCTCCCCCTGTCGGGTCACCCCACGTATGCCCATGAAGTGTAAAGAAAAGGTAATGCGGCACAACCGTCCACGCCGCTGATTTCCCATAAGGGACCGGGGCCCCACTCCAGTGCGATGCATGCGATGATGACCCGGCCAACTGCATAAAGGCCGCTTGAATCCGCGCGGGAGAGTTCCGGTCACTGCATGTGCCGGGCGCCGAAGGAGCAAGTTCCTCCCTTGAATCTCTCAGGCCCCGTACCGCGTGGATGAGGCAGATCTGAAAAGCGGGCCGCTCTGCGGCTCCACCCAAGGTGCAAGCCGAACCCTTCAGGGGGCTCCCGGCGAACCTCTCAGGTTCCGATGACAGATGGGGAGGGATCGTCCTCGTCGTCATGCCCTGGGAGCCATATCCATGAGCACCGCCCCCCGTCTCACCGCCCTCGACGCCCTGCACCGTTCGCTGGGCGCGACCATGACCGACTTCGCGGGCTGGGACATGCCCCTGCGGTACGCCAGCGAGCGCGACGAGCACAACGCGGTGCGCACCAGGGCCGGTCTCTTCGACCTGTCGCACATGGGCGAGATCACCGTCACCGGCCCCGCGGCCGCGGCCTTCCTGAACTTCGCGCTGGTCGGCAACATCGGCACCGTCGCCGTGGGCCGCGCCCGCTACACGATGATCTGCGCCGAGGACGGCGGGATCCTGGACGACCTCATCGTCTACCGCCTGGGTGACACCGAATACATGGTCGTCGCCAACGCCGGGAACGCCCAGATCGTGCTGGACGCGCTGACCGCGCGGGCCGACGGCTTCGACGCCGAGGTGCGCGACGACCGCGACGCATACGCGCTGCTCGCCGTCCAGGGCCCCGAGTCCCCCGCCATCCTGGCCTCCGTCACCGATGCCGACCTGGACGGTCTGAAGTACTACGCCGGTCTGCCCGGCACGGTCGCCGGTGTCCCCGCCCTCATCGCCCGTACCGGCTACACCGGCGAGGACGGCTTCGAGCTGTTCGTCGCCCCCGAGCACGCCGAGCAGCTCTGGCAGGCCCTCACGGCGGCAGGCGCCTCGCGTGGCCTGATCCCGTGCGGTCTGTCCTGCCGCGACACGCTGCGCCTGGAGGCCGGCATGCCGCTCTACGGGCACGAGCTGACCACCGAGCTGACCCCCTTCGACGCCGGCCTGGGCCGGGTCGTGAAGTTCGAGAAGGAGGGCGACTTCGTCGGCCGCAAGGCCCTGGAGGCCGCCGCCGAGCGCGCCGAGACCGCCCCGCCGCGCAAGCTCGTCGGTCTGATCGCCGAGGGCCGACGGGTGCCGCGCGCCGGCTACCCCGTTGTCGCCGAGGGCCAGGTCATCGGCGAGGTCACCTCCGGCGCCCCGTCGCCGACGCTCGGCAAGCCGATCGCCATCGCGTACGTGGACGCCTCGCACGCCGCGCCCGGGACCACGGGCGTCGGAGTGGACATCCGGGGCAGCCACGAGCCGTACGAGGTCGTGGCTCTGCCGTTCTACAAGCGCCAGAAGTGACGTCCGCGTACCTCAGAAGTGACGCAGTCGCGTCTCACACCGTAAGACCACCGTTCATCAGCACTCCCCCGCGTACAGGAGAATTCAGGTCATGAGCAACCCCCAGCAGCTGCGTTACAGCAAGGAGCACGAGTGGCTGTCGGCCGTCGAGGACGGTGTGGCCACGGTCGGTATCACCGAGTTCGCCGCCAACGCGCTCGGCGATGTCGTCTACGCCCAGCTCCCCGAGGTCGGTGACACGGTGACCGCGGGCGAGACCTGCGGTGAGCTGGAGTCGACCAAGTCGGTGAGCGACCTGTACTCGCCGGTGACCGGTGAGGTCACCGCCGCGAACCAGGACGTCGTGGACGACCCGTCGCTGGTGAACTCCGCGCCCTTCGAGGGCGGCTGGCTGTTCAAGGTACGCCTGGCGGAGGAGCCGAAGGACCTGCTCTCCGCCGACGAGTACACCGAGTTCTCCGGCAACTAAAGACCCCAAGGGACCACCTGATGTCGCTTCTCAACTCCTCCCTCCACGAGCTGGACCCGGACGTCGCCGCCGCTGTCGACGCCGAGCTCCACCGTCAGCAGTCCACCCTCGAAATGATCGCCTCGGAGAACTTCGCTCCGGTCGCGGTCATGGAGGCCCAGGGCTCCGTCCTCACCAACAAGTACGCCGAGGGCTACCCCGGCCGCCGCTACTACGGCGGCTGTGAGCACGTCGACGTCGTCGAACAGATCGCCATCGACCGCATCAAGGCGCTGTTCGGCGCCGAGGCCGCGAACGTCCAGCCGCACTCCGGTGCGCAGGCCAACGCCGCCGCGATGTTCGCGCTGCTGAAGCCGGGCGACACGATCATGGGCCTGAACCTGGCCCACGGCGGCCACCTGACCCACGGCATGAAGATCAACTTCTCCGGCAAGCTCTACAACGTGGTCCCGTACCACGTCGACGAGACCGGCGTCGTGGACATGGCCGAGGTCGAGCGTCTGGCCAAGGAGTCCAAGCCGAAGCTGATCGTCGCCGGCTGGTCCGCCTACCCCCGTCAGCTGGACTTCGCCGCCTTCCGCCGCATCGCGGACGAGGTCGGCGCGTACCTGATGGTCGACATGGCGCACTTCGCCGGCCTGGTTGCCGCGGGTCTGCACCCCAACCCGGTGCCGCACGCCCATGTCGTCACGACCACCACGCACAAGACCCTCGGCGGTCCGCGCGGTGGTGTCATCCTGTCGACGCAGGAGCTCGCCAAGAAGATCAACTCCGCGGTCTTCCCTGGCCAGCAGGGTGGTCCGCTGGAGCACGTGATCGCGGCCAAGGCGGTCTCGTTCAAGGTCGCGGCGACCGAGGAGTTCAAGGAGCGCCAGCAGCGCACCCTGGACGGCGCCCGCATCCTCGCCGAGCGTCTGGTCCAGCCGGACGTCACCGAGGTCGGCGTCTCCGTCCTCTCCGGCGGTACGGACGTGCACCTGGTCCTCGTCGACCTGCGCAACTCGGAGCTGGACGGCCAGCAGGCCGAGGACCGGCTGCACGAGCTGGGCATCACGGTCAATCGGAACGCCATCCCGAACGACCCGCGGCCGCCGATGGTCACCTCGGGTCTGCGGATCGGTACGCCGGCCCTGGCCACCCGCGGTTTCCAGACCGAGGACTTCACCGAGGTCGCGGAGATCATCGCGTCGGCGCTCAAGCCGTCCTTCGACGCGGACGCCCTCAAGGCCCGCGTCGTCGCGCTGGCCGAGAAGTTCCCGCTGTATCCCGGCCTGAAGTAGTCCGGGCCACAGGTTGTCCTGAAGTAATCCGGGACACAGTTCGTCACGTTTCGGGCGGGGCACCGCGCACACTGGACAGTGGGCGCGGTGCCCCATCCCTTGTCCCCGCTGCTCTTCGGGCCGACCGGCCCGTACCGCATCACCCGGCAGACAACGGCGTCTACCAACCCTTAGGAGTCTCCCCGTGGCCATCTCGGTCTTCGACCTGTTCTCGATCGGCATCGGCCCGTCCAGCTCCCATACGGTCGGCCCGATGCGCGCCGCCCGTATGTTCGCGCGCCGGCTGAAGAACGAGGGCCTCATCGCCCACACCGTCTCCATACGCGCCGAGCTGTACGGCTCGCTCGGGGCGACCGGTCACGGCCACGGCACCCCCAAGGCCGTCCTGCTCGGTCTGGAGGGCGAGTCGCCGCGTACCGTCGACGTGGAGTCCGCCGACGACCGGGTGGAGCAGATCCGTACCACCGGCCGGATCAACCTCCTCGGCATGCACGAGATCGACTTCGACGCCGACGAGCAGCTGGTCCTGCACCGCCGCAAGGCGCTTCCGTACCACGCCAACGGCATGACGATCTTCGCCTTCGACCACGAGGGCGCCCTTCTCCTGGAGAAGACCTACTACTCCGTCGGCGGCGGCTTCGTCGTGGACGAGGACGCGGTCGGCGAGGACCGGATCGTCCTCGACGACACCGTGCTGAAGCACCCCTTCCGCACCGGAGACGAACTGCTGCGGCTCTCGAAGGACACCGGCCTGTCCATCTCCTCGCTGATGCTGGAGAACGAAAAGGCCTGGCGCACCGAGGACGAGATCCGCTCGGGTCTGCTGGACATCTGGCGCGTCATGCAGGCCTGCGTCGCGCGCGGCATGTCCCGCGAGGGCATCCTGCCCGGCGGCCTCAAGGTCCGCCGCCGCGCCGCGAACACCGCCCGCCAGCTGCGCGCCGAGGGCGACCCGCAGACCCTCGCCATGGAGTGGATCACCCTCTACGCGATGGCGGTCAACGAGGAGAACGCGGCGGGCGGGCGCGTCGTCACCGCACCCACCAACGGCGCCGCGGGCATCATCCCGGCCGTGCTGCACTACTACATGAACTTCGCGGCCGGTGGCGCCACCGAGGCGGAGAAGGAGGACAGCGTCGTCCGCTTCCTCCTCGCCGCCGGAGCCATCGGCATGCTCTTCAAGGAGAACGCCTCCATCTCCGGCGCCGAGGTCGGCTGCCAGGGCGAGGTCGGCTCCGCCTGCTCCATGGCCGCGGGCGCCCTCGCAGAGGTCCTCGGCGGCACCCCCGAGCAGGTCGAGAACGCCGCCGAGATCGGCATGGAACACAACCTCGGCCTGACCTGCGACCCGGTCGGCGGTCTCGTCCAGATCCCGTGCATCGAGCGCAACGGCATGGCCGCGGTGAAGGCCGTCACGGCGGCGAAGATGGCGCTGCGTGGCGACGGCAGCCACAAGGTCTCCCTCGACAAGGTCATCAAGACCATGAAGGAGACGGGCGCGGACATGAGCGTGAAGTACAAGGAGACGGCGCGCGGCGGGCTTGCGGTGAACATCATCGAGTGCTGAGGACGCAGCCTCTGATCAGGGGGTTCTCGTCCAGAAACCCGGTGCCGGGGCGGCCGAGTCGATCGGGGGCGCAAGTCTCGGATGCACCCCAACCGCGTCGCGTTCAATGTTCACGAAACCGCCCGACCGTGAGTCCAAGCTCCTCTCAGACCCGTGAACAAGTGACGTCATGACTTCGTTCTCGCGGACAAAGCCAGGGCCATCCGCCGCCCACCTCCGGCACCGGCACCGGTGCCGGCACCGGTGCCGGTGCCGGTGCCGGTCAGCAGATGCCCGCATCGGTGGATTCCGGCAGTCGGAAGAAGCCGGCCACCACATCCCCGTCCCGTCGGGCCACTACAAGCGCCATTGCGACGCCAGGCGCACCTGCTAGCCTCGGGAAGGGCGCGAGCCGTTTCACCCCTTTTTTTCATCTCTACTCCCCCCTTCCCTCCGCCGATCCGGGACGTGAGCGATGTCTGAGAGCCCGAGCATCTGGGAAGTGCGGCTGGGCATTCACGCCACGCGGCAGCAGGCCGAAGAGATCGAGGAGCGCATCGTCGGGCTGCTGTGCCCGGACCCCGATCACACCCCGCCGTGCCCGATTCCGTGGTCGGTATCCCTCCTCCACGGGTCGGGACTCGAGGAGGACGACCCGTATCCGGAGCTGGTCGAGCAGGCCGAGGCGGAGAAGCACATCCGCCCATGACCATCCGGACCAGCCGGACCATCCGGCGGCGATCGAACGGTCGCCGCTTTTGGTGATCGTGTGCACGGAGTGAAGATCGGCTGAAGATCCTCGGCAACCCGGTCGCGCCGAGAAGACCCCTTGCCTTCCACGGCCGGATCAAGTGCTCAGTCTTTGCACCTCATTGCCTGCACCGGATCGCCGACGGCTCTGCCACAGCCTCTCCACAGCTCTGAGGCGCTCGATTGCTTCCGGCCACGTGGAGTTGATAGGCATGGCAGCACATTTGTTTGCACAGCTCGGCAGGGGGACTGGATGAAGTTCGACATGGGGGCGCAGGTTCTTTCGACGCTGTCGTCGAAGTCGCGTGGGTCGAGTACTGATCTGGGGACGTTGATTCGTCAGCTGGTGCAGGCCGCGCAGCCGTTGGAGGGGAAGTTCAACGGTGCGGGGCGTGCGGCGTTTGATTCGTTC
>NZ_BMRN01000044.1:0-369 GCF_014648655.1 Streptomyces atratus | reverse complement strand
GAGATCACGGCGGCGTTGAACGGTTCGCTGTCGGCTCTCCTCGGTGGTCAGTCGGGGATGGAGGCGGCGTTCAGCTCGGGTGATCAGGAGCAGGGTGACAACGCACGGCAGCAGATGTCGGCGGCGAACTTCGACGCGGCGCGCTTCGGCGGCCGCTGACAGACGGGGGTTGGGTTTCTGATGGCTGGTCAGAGTGATCGTCGTTCGTACGACACGGGTGCGTCCGCGGATGCGCAGGGCAACATCCAGGTGGTGATCGCGCAGTTGGAGGAAGTGATCGCGGCGCGTGACGCGCAGGTGAAGGCCGCGATGGCGGACTTCGCGGCGGACGGTGTGGCGGATGAGTACCACGGCAAGGAACTGCGGTGG
>NZ_BMRN01000043.1 GCF_014648655.1 Streptomyces atratus | reverse complement strand
ACCGGCTCTCCCGCTCCGGCGACCGCCAGCTCAACTCCGTCCTCCACACCATCGCGGTCGTGCAGATACGGATGCCGAAATCACCCGGACACGCCTACTACCAGCGCAAACTCTCCGAGGGTAAGACGCCGAAGGAAGCGAAGCGGTGCCTGAAACGCCGCCTGGCCGACCACGTGTGGCGCGTCGTGATCGCCGATGAGCGAAAAGCCAAGTCACTCCCTAACCATGGGACTTGACAAGACACAGAGGCACCGAGGTTAAACGCCAAGCTCAGTGGCCGCACTCAGCCAGATCAACGTCGTCCCGCGCGTTGAAGTGGCGCGGGGCAGCCGCCGACGGATGCTGGATGTTGTCCGGCTGGTAGGGGCCAACCGTTCGTTGTGGCCGAAGTGGGACACGAGGGACGGTGGGCAACGGCGCTTGGGTGAAAGGTGCGTGCGTATGGGTGTCATTGCGTGGATCTTGATCGGCTTGCTGGCCGGTGCGATCGCTAAGGCGTTGATGCCGGGCAAGGACCCGGGAGGCTGTCTGATCACGGGCGAGGGTGAGCAGGGCCTGTCGGCCGGCGCTCAGGCGCCGCCATCGGGTGCCGAGAGCGCGGCGGTGTTCCTTCAGGCGGGCGGCGAGGAAGCGCAGGGCGGAGCCGGACACGTCGACGCCGGACGGGTAAACAAGCATGCGAAGCCTCTGGTGGAGACAGTTCGCTTGGTCGAAAACCCATCTACCACCAGTTGTCGTAGGTGCCGTTGGGCTTGGCACGGTATGGGTAGCGGCCGAGTTTCCGGCCGCGCCGCACTCGGCGCCCGCACAGCAGCACCACGGCGAAGATGCTCAAGAAGAGCAGCGCGACCCCGCTGCCGCCGAGTATCAGTGCTGTCTCCATCGGCTCAGTGTATGAGACACAGGGACAGAGGGCAGCCAAGATACAGCCCGATGGGACAGCCAGCCCCCAAGTGGTGCCAAAACTCGGGGCTGGCGTGGGACGGGGGCGGGGTGCTCGGGGAAGTACCCCAACCCCGCCGCCCGCGATGTCCAGGGTGAAACCGCTCAGTCAGCTTGTCCTTCCAGGCCTTCGGCGGGGGCCACGGAACGCCCCAGGCGGCAAGCTGGTCACGCTTCCGGCCGCCAGCGGGCGTGCGGGCGGCTTCGATCTCTTCGAGCGATGGCGTTCACCGGCTCACCCGCCGATCGGCCCGGCCGGTGTGCAGGAACTGCGCCCGCCCGTTCCCGTCGTCACCGACGAACGCGTGCACCGTGTGCATGCCGTGCTGCGGCTCGGCCGGGATCAGCTTGTCGCCGTCGTACACGACCAGTTCGATCCTTTCCGACGGGCCGCCGTCGAGCTCGACAAACACCCCCTTCGGGTTCCGCTGTACCCACAGCCGGCCGTCGGCGTCCTCGCTGACCACGGTGTCACTGACGGACGACGAGTACTCGCCCACGAACCTCGCCGTCTCGACGCGTGGGGCGTTGGCGTCCGGCACCGGGAGCGCCGGCATTTCCACTCCGGCCAGCTCGCGCAGCACTCGGCCGACGAGTTCGACGTACAGCGGGTGCGAGTTGCCGCCGTTGGTCAGCAGTGCCACCGCGATGTCGCGGTCGGGAACCACTCGCAGGAAGGCGGACTGGCCGAGCGTGCCGCCGTCGTGGCCGACCACCGCGCCGCCCGGCCAGTCGAAGAGCGACCAGCCGAGTCCCCAGGCGTCGCCCATCAGACCGAGATCCATCAGGTCCACCTCGCGGTGCCGCATGGCGAGCGCGCTCTCCGGCGTGAGCACCGCCGTCCCATCGGGCCCCCTGCCCCCGTCGAGATGCATCCGCGCGAACGTCAGCAGGTCCCGCGCTCGCATCGCCAGCATCGATCCTGCGGGCGCGTTCGACCGGGGCAGTGCCCAGGCCTGCGCGGGCTGCGGCTCGGCATCCTGCTCCGGCGAGAGGTGCCCCGACGCGGCACGGAACCTGACAGCCTCGTATGGGCTGGGGGCGGCGTGGGTCAGCCCCAGTGGCGTGAACAGGTGGTCGCGCAGGCTGTCGTCGTAGGACTTGCCGCGCAGCACCTCGACGATGCGTCCGAGCACACAGAAGGCGGCGTTGTTGTACGAGAACATCTCGCCCGGCGCGAACAACTGGGGCAGGCCGGCGAGGAGGGAGACGAGCTTGTGCACCGCGTCGTCGCCGCGTCCGGTGTCGAGGAAGATGTCGCCCTCGAAACCGGAGGTGTGGCACATCAGCTGGCGGACGGTGATCTTCGCGGATGCTGTCTCGTCACCGACGGCGAATTCGGGCAGGTACGCCCGGACCGGGGCGTCGATGTCGAGCGCGCCCTCGTCGACGAGCTGCATCGCCAGCGTGGTCGTCCAGACCTTGGTGATCGAACCGATCTGGAAGACGGAGTCCGCAGTGGCCTCGACGCCGGTGTCCTTGTTCAGTACCCCGGCCGCGCGGTCGATGACCTCGCCGTGTGCGTATACGGCGATCGATGCGGCCGGCACCTTGTACTCGGCCAGCAACTCGGGAAGGCGACTTTCCAACCAGCTACAGAGTTCATTGAGTTCGGACATGTGCACCTCTTGTCTCTGCGAGGGAGAACGGGTGATTCCGGGAGGGTACGACCTACGCGCTCGTGGCCGATTCGTGAGAAACGACGAGAACTGGCGATTCCTTCATCGCGGCCGACGAAACACCCGGCCGCCGGTATGGGTTACCGCCGAAGCCAGTCCACCGCCCGGGCGGCGGCGAACCCGATGAAGGCGTCACGCTCGGGAACTCTCGATCGGGCGTCGGCGGCCCTGGTGAAGACGCCGACTGCGTACCGGCCGCCGTCCGGGTACTCCACCACCCCGATCTCGTTGCGCAGCGAGGGCAGCGTTCCAGTCTTGCCGCTGATCCTGACGTCGTCGTCCGCGAAGCCGGAGCGCAGCCGGTGCGGCCACAGCTGCAGTTCCAGCCAGCGCCGGACGTCGGCGCACGCCGTCGCGGGCGCTGCTTCGTCTCGCCAGATCAGGCCCAGCAGCCGGGTGCTTTCCGCGGCGGTGGTCCGGCAGGTCTCTTCGGGTGTCAACGCACGTAGCCTGGCGAGTTGTTCGGCCGGCAACGCGGCCAGGATGCGTTCGTCGTCCTGGTAGTCGATCCCGAGGTCCTCGCCGATCGTGCGCAACAGCTCCCCGCAGTCGTGGGGGACGGCCGTGTGCGGGAGGTCGAGCCGCCGCAGCGTCTTGGCGATCGCGGCCTTTCCCACCTTCCCGAGGATCAGGTCTGTGGCGACGTTGTCGCTGATGCCGATCATCAGGACGGCCAGGTCGTACCAGGACATCGTGACGTCGTGGCGGAACGTCGCGAGGCCGTACGGGCTGGCGGTCGGATGTCCCGGTGCCACCGTGATCCGCTCGGCGAGGTCGACTTCGCCGTCGGCCGCTTGCCGGGCAAGTTCCACTGCCACGGGAACCTTGAACACGGACGCGGTGACCACCGGTTCCTCGGCGTCGATGCCCATCTGTCGCGGGCCGTCCAGATCGGCCGCGTGCAGCCAGACGCGGACGCCGACTTCCGCCGCTCGGGCGGTGATTGTCGCGACCAGTTCCGATTCGGTGACCATGGGGTGATCCCTTCTGTCTGTCCGGTGCGGACTGTCTGTCCGGACCGGATCTGTTTGCTGGTGCGCCGGCCGGCTACTTGGTGCCGGTCGGCGGGAAGTTGAACTGTTCGGCGCGCTGCGGGACCCAGAACGCGAGCACCGCGGTGAGCAGCGTGGTGCCGATCAGGAAGCCGAACGCCGCGGTGTAGGAGAACGCGTCCGCCAGCCAGCCCATCGCCAGAGGCGCGATTACTCCGGCGACCTGGCCGCCGAAGTTCGTCATTCCGGAACCGAGTCCGGCCACCGCCGTGGGAAGCACCCGCAGCGGAAGGCCGAAGACGCACATCGTCGCCATCCCGAACACTCCGACGGCCAATGTCTCGTAGACCGTGAATGTCGCCGCGCTGCCCGCCGACACCATCAGGGCGAGCAGGACCGAGGTCACCGTCGCGATGGACACCAGGTACCACCTGGCCTTGTCATGGAAGTACCGGTCGAACAGCCAGCCGCCGAAGATGGTCGTCGCGAAGCCCACCAGACTCGGGATCGCCGACAGCACGCCGGTCGCGTTCAGCGACAGGTGTCTGGCCTCGAGCAGATAGCTGGGCACCCAGGTGACCAGGCCGTAGCTGAGCATGTTCATCGCGCAGAACAGCACCGCGAACTTCCACACGGCCGGGGACTTCAGCACTTGCGCACGCGAGACTTCGGGCGTCGTCACCGCCGTTTGCGGGAGCCGGCTGAGCCGGTCCGGCAACGCCTTGGGCAGGAGCGCCCACAGCCCGATGCCGATGGCCGCGCCACAACCCGCCATCCAGAGGAAGGTGTGCCTCCAGCCGATGGCTGTCAGCAGTGGGGCGACGAGCAGGGGTGCAAGGCCGGCGATCCCACTGGCGGACAACATCACGCTGGTGGCGGTTCCCCGTCTCTGCGGTGTCGTCCGTTCCGCGATGGCTTTGAACGACGCCGCCGGGAAGGCGCCCTGACAAGCACCGAACAGGCCACGGAACAGCAGGAGCAGACCGAAGGTGCCGGCCATTCCGGTCAAAGCGGTGAACAGCGACCACAGCACGAGCGTGATCAGCATTGGTTTGCGGGAGCCATACCGATCGGCCAGGTAGCCAGCCGGTATCTGGCAGATCATGTAGACCAGCGCGAAGACGGTGACCAGCGAGCCCTGCGCGGTCTTGCCGAGATGGAACTCCTCTCCGATCGACGGCAGAGCCATGCTGATGGAGAACCGGTCGATGTAGTCGATCGACCAGGCGCACAGCATGACCACCATCGTGATCGTTGCTGTCCGGTTGACCCGCTCAGGTGTCCAGGTGTCCTCGGTGACCACCGCGGTCATGGTTGCCTCCGTACCGCTGCGTCGGGGGTGATGGCCCATCCTGGACATCAGGTGACGCAGCGGATTCGTGGAGTTCCACAAACCTTCAGGTGGTGTTCGGGCGGTGCGGACGAATGTTGACTCGTTGCGGCGTCCGGCTTCTGCTCATGGTGCCGGGCGTGTGGAGCCGCAGTTGCAGCATCGCCGCGAACCGCTCGCCAGGGTCGTCGAGGTTGATCTCACCGACCTCTGCGACCCGTCGCAGTCGGTACCGGAAGGTGTTGGGGTGCACGTACGCCGCGGCGGACGCGGCGGCCACGTCGCCGAAGGCGTCCAGCCAGCACGACAGCGTGTGGACGAGTTGCGACTGGTGCCGGGCGTCGTAGTCGAGCAGGCGGGCGACGGGCCCGGTCGCCACGTCCCCGCGCGCGGCGGCCAGATCGGCGAGGTCCAGCATGAGCGCGTCGACGTGGACGTCCTCCGCCGTGGCCACCCGCCGGGCGCCCTCGTTGGCGAGCAGTACCCGCAGCGCCCGGTCCGCGCCGTCGCGCGAGCGGCTGAGTCCGGAGCCGTCGAGTGCGGGCGGGCCGATGCCGATCGCCGCGTCCACGCGCTGCCCGGTGCGCTCCAGGAAGGTCGACGCGACGCGGATCGACCGCTCCTGGCAGTCCGCCCGGCCTCCCGGCATCGGCACGATGCCGTAGGCCACGTCGCCCACCAGCGCCACGGCCGAGCGCGCCTGGACCGCACTCAGGTGCATGGCCAGCGCGTCCGCGACCCGCTGGCGATCCGCGACCCGGCGCAGACCGTCCTCCGTCGACGGATCGGCGTCCCCACCACCGAACAGACCCAGTGCCAGCACGACCGCGGGCTGCGCCACCAGCCCGAGCCGCGCAATCGCCTCCGGTGCCCCCGCGCCGCCTTCGAGGGCGGTGCTCACCAGGTCGGCGCGCAGGCGGCGTTCGACATCGGCGCCCGCACGCAGACGCAACATGTGGAGCGCGACGAGCTTGCCGGCGTCGATCAGCGCCTGCGTCCGCTCTTCGGACAAGGGCCCGGGCACCGCCGCCCAGATCGAGCCGAGGATCTCGTCGCCGGCCCGCACCGCCAGCGCCACCCGGGGAACGGTCATCGTCTCGTCGTGGAGCGGATCGACGTACACAGGTGTATGGCCGCGATGGAGACGCTCGAAGACGCCGTTGCGCGCCAGGCCAAGCGTGAACCGTTCCGGTACCTGACGGCCCAGGATCGTCTCCACTCGGGACTGGTCGGCCTCGTCCTGGCGGCCGGAGAAGGCAAGCACCCGTGAGCTGCGGTCCTCGATGGTGACCGGCGCGTCCAACAGCGCGGCCACGGCGTTGGCCAACGCGAACAGGTCGCCCGACGGCATGCCGCCCAGCGTCTGCGGCGAGATGTCGCCGATGTCTCCCTCGACGAGCAGGGTGCGGAGCATGGCGGCGACCTGCGCCCACGAGGCGCCTCGGGTGAGTCCGAGCAGTGCGACGCCGGACTCGTCAGCGGCCCGCCGGATTTTCACGGTCGCGGTGAAGGGTGACCGGACGACGAGCGCCGCAGCGCCCTTGCGGCCGAGTTCGTACAGGAGACGGACCACGTCGTCCGGTTCGTGGACGCCCACCCCCAGGACGACGGCCTGGGCGGGGAACTGCGCCTCGTCGAGCGGGTCGTGGATGACTACGCCGCTCAACTGCCGGCGCGTGCCCCCGCCGCCGGCTATCGACTCCAGCAACACGTCCCCCAGGTCCTCGAGAACGCGCGCCAGGCTTGTGTGTGGCTTGCCAGACGTCGGTGTCAGCACCGCCCAAAGGTAACTCCGGCCGCACCGGAACCTGTTGGTCCGATCCGACGGGATTTCACGGCGAGTTCGTCGCGTGCTACGAACCGAGCCACACCGTCGAGGTCGTGACCTCCGCCAGCAGGTCGGGAATCAGGGTGACGCCGAGGCCCGGCCCCTGGGGCACGCTCAGGTGTCCGTCCTTCAGGACGAACGGTTCCGTGATGTCGGTCCGGTAGAACCGGTCCGACGCCGAGGTGTCGCCGGGCAGGGTGAACCCGGGCAGCGAGGCGAGCGCGACGTTGGCCGCCCGCCCAAGCCCGGTCTCGATCATGCCACCGCACCACACGGGGATCCCGTGGGCGGCGCAGACATCGTGCACCCGCCGTGCCTCAAGGTAACCACCGACCCGGCCGGGCTTGATGTTCACGATGCGACAGGCACCCAGCGTGATCGCGTCGGCAGCGGAACGGGCGGACACGATCGACTCGTCGAGGCGGATCGGCGTGCGGATACGACGGGCCAGCTCGGCGTGGCCCAGGAGGTCCTCCTCGTCCAGGGGCTGCTCGATGAGGAGGAGCTCGAAGGGATCCAGTCGGGCGAGCTGGGACACGTCGGACAGCGTGTACGCCGTGTTGGCGTCGACCTGCAGCAGCACATCGTCGCCGAAGCGCTCCCTCACCGCTCGCACCGGCTCGACGTCCCAACCGGGTTCGATCTTCAGCTTGATCCGCACGTAGCCGGCGTCGAGATAGCCGCCTACGGCGTCCAGGAGCTGTGGGACGGAGTCCATGATGCCGACCGAGACCCCGCAGGGCACGGAGTCCCGGGTGGACCCGAGCGCGGTGGCGAAGGACAGGTCGTGTGATCGGAGTTCAGCGTCGAGCACGGCCATTTCGAGTGCGGCCTTCGCCATCCGGTGACCCTTGAACCTGCCCAGGCGGGGCGCGACTCGGCTCGCGGTGACCTCGCCCTCCATCAGGGCCGGGACCAGAAAGTTCCGCAGCACGTGCTCGGCCCCGTCGACGTACTCCGAGGAGTAGAGCGGCTCTTCCATCGTGACGCACTCGCCCCAACCCTCGCCGTTCGTTGTCACGACTCGTATGAGCAGCAGTTCCCGTACGTCCTGCGTACCGAACGACGTCCGGAACGGTGCCGCCAAAGGCATCTGGACACGCAGAAGTTCCACACCATTGGGCTTCATGACGACTTCTCCCTTGAGACCACGTACCAGCCGGCACGATCGAATCCGATGACCCTGGCTTCCTCCGCCATCAGGCCTCCCAACACCTCCCGCAGCGCGACGCGCCACGCTTGGCCCTGATCCGGGTCCGTGCGCCGGAGTGTCTCGATGTCGGGCGGCACGGCGACCAGCACGACCGGCCCGTCGGCCACTGCGGTCAGCGGTCCCCCGTCAGGTGCGACCGACAGGGCAGGGGCCGCACCGCGCTCTCGCAGCGCGGCTACTTCGACTCGGGCAGCCTCACCAAGCGAAGCGGTGGACGCCGCCGGGGCGGAAAGCTCCCAACGGACCATCAGCCGGTCGGTGTCGCCGGCGCCGTTGATGCCGTCGCGCATCGGCCCGTAGAAGTCGGGCAGGTAGCGCGCCGGGCCGGCGCCGAGTTTGGCCAGGTTGAAATACGCGTTCCGCCGCACCAGGGGATCGAACGTCCAGGTGACCAGCGAGACGTCCTGGCGCAACGCCCAGGCGCGCTGGTGCAGTTTGAGGGCGAATCCGATCCCCCTCCCGAGCCCTTGCGGCGCCACGCCGGCGATGTGGCTGTGCAGGCTCGCCTTGGCCGGGCTGCCGAAGAAGCCGAGGCAGGCTCCCAGCAGTTCCTCCCCTTCTTACGCGCCCGCGACATAGTTCCCCACCGCGGCCATCGCCCGCAACAGCTCTGTCGTCGCCGGTTGGGCACCGGTGCCCGGCTGCCAGATCGATGCGAAGAGCTGGCAGACATCGGTCAGGTCGGACACCTCGGTCAGGTCCCGGATTTCCACACGTGAGGCGGCGGCAGCAGCGGTCGCGGCGGCCAGCGCGGCTGCGCTCACGGCCGGGGAAACCAGACCTGACTCATATGTCGCAAGATCTCTCACGGGACTTTCCTTTCCGGGCTTACCGGGCGGGTCACCGTGGTGCCGCACCAGGGTTGTCCGCCGCGTTCGTCGTAGCGCACAGAGTTCACTTCGCCAGCACGGCGTCGATCAGGGCGGTGAGCAGGGCGGTGCGCCGTGGCAGTTCGGCTACGACGACGTGTTCGTCGTCCGCGTGCGCACCGCCGCCCACGCCGCCGAGGCCGTCGAGGGTGGGGATCCCGAGGCCGGCGGTGAAGTTCCCGTCCGAGGCGCCGCCGACAGCGGCGGCGGTAAGAGCTCCGAGGCCGAGTTCGGCAGCGATCGTTGCAGCGAGGTCGAACAGCCTCGACGACGCGACCGCCTGCAGCGGCGGTCGGTTGATGCCACCCGAGATGCGGATCCGCGAGCCCTCGAGTACGGGGCGGAGGTCCCGCACGGCCCGGTCGACCCGCCGCTGCTCCGTCTCGTCCCACACACGTACGTCGACCGCCACGCTGGCGCCTGCGGGAACCGTGTTGGTCGTGGTGCCGGCGGAGAGGGCCGTCGGCACGACGGTCGTGCCCCGCTCGGCGTCGGCCAGTGCCGCGACTGCGAGGATCTGGTGCGCCGCCTCCACCCCGGCGTTCACCCCCTTCTCCGGTTCGAGCCCGGCGTGCGCGGCCCGGCCGTCCACTTCGATCCGGTACAGGGAGGCGCCTTTGCGGCGGCACTTCAACGCTCCGCCGCCTGCCGACGCCTCCAACACGAACACCGCGTCGCAGCCGCGAGCCTCTTCCTCGATCAGCCGCCGCGACGACGGCGAGCCGATCTCCTCGTCACCGGTGACCAGGATCGAAAGACCCGACCGGTTCCCGGCGGCAGCAGCGGCGTGCAGCGCCATCACGACACCTGCCTTCATGTCGAAGCAGCCCGGCCCGCGCAGCACTCCGTCCCGGACGGAATACGGGTGTGTCTCCAGCGATCCGGTGGGCCACACCGTGTCGTGGTGTCCGAGCAGCAGCACACGCGGCGCCTCGCCGAACCGCCACCTCAGGTGCGTGCACCCGTCGATCACCACGCGATCCGGTTCCGTGTCCAGCAGCCTGCGCCCCAGTGCCGCCACGACGTCTGCGCTGCGGGCGACGGCTTCGTGATCGGACGACGGCGACTCGCACCGCACCAGGGTCTCGATGTCCGCGACGAGAACCTCCACCGCCACCTCCGCGCGCGTCGCCGTCATCGCGGCTCACCTCGCAGCGGCTGTCCGGGAAGCGCGTCGACCTGCAGCTCCCCCGCGCTGACCACTGGGACACCACCGACAAACAAGTGCCGCACGCCCACAGACGGCCGCGTGGGCGCGAAGTAGGTCGCGCAATCGGTGATCGCTACGGGGTCGATTACTACGATGTCGGCGTCCGCGCCGACCCCGAGGTGTCCCTTCGCCCGAGCGCCCGGCGCCACCTCGTCGAGGACCCGCGCCGGCAGGTGGGCACACCGCCGGAACGCCTCCGGCCAGTCCCAGGCACCGCTCTCCCGCACCATCACGCGCAGCGTCTTGGTGAACGTTCCCGCGGTGCGCGGGTGCGTCGTTCCCCCGGGCGGCAGTGGCCACTCGGTGCTGTCGTTGCTGCCGTCGGGCCAGAAGACGGGCATCGCGTCACTGGCGACAATCGCGTCCGGGAAGGCCAGCGCCTGGTGCAGCATCGCGAGCTCGCGCGGGTTGCCCTCGTCGAGGAACTCCAGAATGCAGGGCGCCCCGGGGTCGCTGTTCCGCAACTGCCGCAGGCGCCCCTCGTCGGCGATGCGCTCCCCCGATTCGAGCATCACGACACTCGACGGGGACAGGCCCTTCATACGCAGGCGTTCGGCGTCGAGGAAGGCCGCTCCGATTGCCGTGCTGCCGGCCCCGTACGGGTAGGCCTCGACCGTCACCCGAGATCCCGACCGCCGTGAACCGTCCAACGCACCGAGTACCCGGTCGATGTGGTGGCCCGAAGTGCTGTTGACGTGGCAATGGTGCATCGCTGCTCCGGTCTCGGCCGCGGCGATGACGATCTCCTCGGAGCCGTCTGCGGGAGTTCCGGGATCCACCTCGACCAGCTCGCGGACGTGGGTGTACGTCGGCACGCCGGCCTTCGCGGCAAGCCGGGCGACAGCAAGGAACTCGGCAGGCTCACTGTGGGGCGCGTACCCGAGGAGGACTCCGATGCCGAGCGCTCCGGCGCTCAGCTCACCCTCGATCAGGGCCAGCCACTCGGCGAGTTCACGATCGGTGGAGGAGCGCTGCCATGCGCGGTTTCCCAGCACCGCGAGACCGCTCCCGATCTGTGCGTCGGGCTGGATGCCGGCGAGCACCTGGGCCCGGGCACCACCCCACGAGGCGGAGAAGCCGTAGTGCAGCGGGCGTCCGTCCGCGGCGGCCTCGGCGTACGCACGTCCGATGGGCATGAGGCCCGCTTCCAGGTCGAGGGCCGTCGTCACGCCGTCCATGGCCTGCAGCCGCTGCCCCGCGATGGAGTGCACATGGCTGTGCAGGTCGACGAACCCCGGACCGACGACCAAACCCGTGACGTCGACGACCGCGCATCCCGGTGGCACGTCGAGCCCTGCGGCGACGGCGCTGACCACGCCGTCGGACACGAGGACGTCGGCGATGCCGTCGAACCCTGTTCCCGGATCAATGACACGGCCGCCACGCAAAAGTGTCTGCATGCTTTCGTCTCCTCGTCGAGGACGCACTGGAGCACCTGCTGGCCTCCAGTGCGACCCTAGGAGGGAGATCAGGCACCGCTGTTGGTCCAGGCCGAAGAATCCGTGACGGCTTATTCATGCACCCCGACGAACCCGGCACGAAGTACTGCTTCTTCTCCGGGCTGGACATGCCCGGGACGACCGAGCGGAAGAACCCGCGGACGGTGTTCGTGAGCGCCTGAGAACCCTAGGCTCCGAGTAGCGCGCTTCGGGCCGCACCAGCGCGGGCGTGACGGTGGCGAGTGCATCAGCGAGAGTACGGCGGGTGTTGCCCGGCGTTCGGTCCCATCGCTCGTTAATGTAGGCATGGGCCAGGTCGTACCAGGTGGTGCGCTGCCTGATGGCGCGGATTTCGGAAGCCGGCAGACCGGTCTGCTCGTCGAACGCCTCACCTTCACGGGCAGCCGTCATGAGCTTCGCGCGCCGGCTCTCGGCCAGCCCCTTGGTAATGAAGGACTCCGACCGCTCACGGCCGTTGACCGTCCAACGGACCTCGAACGGCTTGCGACGCTGAGGCCGCTCGCGGATGTCCCAGAAGCGGACCTTGTAACTCATCGCCATTCAGGCGTATCCCTTTCGCACGCCTGTCACCAGGCATCCAGGTCGGACCGACGGCAACGGAGCTCACCGTTCGGAAGTTTGATCACGCGGGTGCCTGGTTCCGGGCACGTAGCCGATAGTAGGGCGTGCTCACGGGACGGCTCCCACACTCTGGATCCGCTCCGACTGCTCTCCTGTAGTGGAGCGATGACGCCTGCTCCGGCCAGGGCCGACTTCCAGACATAGGGGTTGAAGAAGTTCCGGTTGACCGCCTTCCGCTCGCGTCCCGTCACCAAGGGGCTGTACGTCCTCGGCCCGCCGGTGCTTGGCTTCCACAGGCGTCTCAGGGGGACGAGGATCGTCCCAGGGCAGCGTGACCGGCACTGGCGCGAAGACCTCCATGTGCCGCTGGACGGCCAGGACCACACTCTTGGGCAGAGGCACGTCTCGCACCTTGCGGCCCTTGGGAAGCGCGAAGCACAACTTCGTCCGCACCACCTTCACCTGGCGCCGGACATGGACGACTTCCTTGGCAAAGTCGAAGTCATCGGCACTCAGTCCCAGCGCCTCTCCTTGCCGGAGGCCCAGGCCCGCTCCGACCTCGACGAGGACTCGGTACCGGTCCGGCATTGCCGCACATACGGCCAGCACACGCTCGGGAGCCCACGCCTCAACTCTGCCGGGTGCCGCGGCCGGCGGACCGACGGTGCTTGAGCGGCACGGATTGCGTGCGAGTCGGCGGTCCTCGACGGCGGCCTGTAGGACGCTGGACAGCGTCGCCCAGACGAGGCGGATCGAGGTCGGGCCGAGGTCCTTCTCAAGTCGCTTCTTCCAGCTGCGCAGCGTTTCCGTGCCGACGCCGTTCAGCGGCTGGGATCCGAGATGCGGATATCCAGGCCAGCATCTCCGGCGAAATCACCCCATACTCCGGGTCGTTGTTGCGCTTGGACAGTCGCCGCAACAACTCATCGTGATCGGCTCGGCGTCGCAACGGCCGCCAGACACACGCCTGTCAGGATCAGCCCGAGCCAGCCGCGTTCGACCCGCAGGCCGAGACCCCTTCTCGGTGGTGTTGAACACGGCAACCTGCCTCGACCTTGAGGCGAGCAAACCCGAAACCGATGCCCTCGTTCCTCATTGGAACACCGACGCGTCAACACCCGCTCTCCTGGCGGACGTCATCCGGCAACGGTTCCGCAGGGACCCGCCGGGCCTGACGGCAGTCGCGCGGAGGTGAGGAGCACTGCACTACCCGTCCGATCCGCCCCGAATGCCGAAGTTCAACGCTGCGTAGTCAGCACCAAACCAGCACGGGATAGGTGATCAGGGGTGCTGACATGCGATTTTAGTCAGCACCAAACCAGCACGGGAGTCAGCACCAGGGCACTAAACCATGCCGAACAACGCAACTCGGACAGGTGCCTGTCAGCCTTCAATACGGTCCTCGAAGCAGTCTCAACATGCCTGTCATGGTGGCCCCGCGCACACCCGGCCCGAGAACTATGGTGTCCCGCCACATGTGCCTCTGACCTGCCCATTCCTACGGTGTGGCGACACGAAACCGTCCCCGCCAACCGCCCGGAAGTGGTGTTCATGGCTGCCTCGGCATCCGCCCCGCCTACCACCCGCTCACTCAAGCGCATCGTCGCCGCGAGCCTCATCGGCACCACCATCGAGTGGTACGACTTCTTCCTGTACGGGTCAGCTGCCGCGCTGGTCTTCAACAAGCTGTTCTTCCCCGAGTCCGAACCGCTCGTCGGCACGCTCCTCTCCTTCCTCACCTACGCGGTCGGATTCGCCGCCCGGCCGCTCGGTGCCCTGGTGTTCGGGCACTACGGCGACCGGCTCGGCCGCAAGAAGCTGCTGGTGCTCAGTCTGTTGATGATGGGTGGAGCGACGTTCGCCATCGGCCTGTTGCCGACGCATGCCACGGTCGGGGCCGCCGCCCCCGTGCTGCTCACCGTCCTGCGGCTGGTGCAGGGCTTCGCCCTCGGTGGTGAGTGGGGCGGGGCCGTGCTGCTCGTATCGGAGCACGGGGACGCCAAGCGGCGCGGGTTCTGGGCCTCGTGGCCGCAGACGGGTGCTCCGGCCGGGCAGTTGCTCGCCACCGGGGTGCTCTCCGCGCTCACCGCGCTGATGTCGGACTCGGCCTTCGGGGCATGGGGCTGGCGGATACCGTTCCTGCTCTCCGGTGTGCTGGTGGTCATCGGCTTGTGGATTCGGCTCTCTGTCGATGAATCACCGGTGTTCAAGGCGGCGCTGGCACAGGCCGAGGAGCGCAAGGCGGTCGCCGCGGCGGCCGAGAAGATGCCGCTCGTCGCCGTGCTGCGACACCACTGGCGCGATGTGCTGATCGCCATGGGAGCCCGGATGGCGGAGAACATCAGCTATTACGTCATCACGGCGTTCATCCTCGTCTACGCGACCACGGCAGCGGACCTGAGCAAGCAGACGGCGCTCAACGCGGTGCTCATCGCCTCGGCCGTCCACTTCGCGGTCATCCCGATGTGGGGTGCGCTGTCGGACCGGGTCGGGCGCAAGCCCGTCTATCTCGTCGGTGCGATCGGCGTGGCGCTGTGGATGTTCCCGTTCTTCGCGCTGATCGACAGCCGCAGCTTCGGGAATCTACTGCTCGCCGTCACTGTCGGGCTCATCTTCCACGGGGCGATGTACGCGCCGCAGGCGGCCTTCTTCTCGGAGATGTTCGCGACCCGGATGCGGTACTCGGGTGCGTCGATCGGTGCCCAGTTCTCGTCGGTCGCGGCCGGCGCCCCGGCGCCGCTCATCGCCACCGCGCTGCTCGCGGACTTCCACAGCTCGACCCCCATCTCGCTGTATGTCATCGCCGCGGCACTCATCACCGTGCTGGCGGTCGCCTGCGCCAAGGAGACCAGGAACCGGGATCTCGCGGACATCGACGGGGCTGCCGCGGAGCCGGACGCATCCACGGCGCTGCCGGCCGACGCCCGAACCGTCTGAGCCCTGCTCGCCGGGCGGGCCCGAGAACCGGGCCCGCCCGGCGAGCGCCGGATGTCACGGCTGCGCAGTGGGCTCGAACCAGGCGGGTTCGTCGGTCAGGGACTGCTTGATCCTGAAGAGCCCGAACTCGTTCAACGGCGGCAGCGCGTCCACCGGGAACCAGCCCACCTCGAGCGACTCGTCGTCGTTGACGCGTGCCTCGCCACCGATCGCCCGGCAGCGGAAGGTGACGTCCAGAAACTGGCAGCGGTCGCCGTTGGCGTACTGCACCGGCTCCAGGGCCTGGGTGAGCACCACCCGCTCCGCCACACAGCGCACGGCGGTCTCTTCGTACACCTCGCGCTCCGCCGTCGCCGCCGGCTGCTCACCCGGCTCGCAGATGCCGCCGATGACCGACCACTTGCCGGTGTCGGAACGGCGTCCGAGCAGCACTCGGCCCTCGTCGTCGAAGACCACGGCAGTGACGCCCGGCAGCAGGAGCAGTTGTTGGCCCGCGGTGGCGCGGATCTCGCGGATGAAATCAGGAGTAGCCATGGGCCCGACCCTACGTGGCGCGCGAGTGGATCAGCGGCTCCGCCGGAGCCGCACCGAACGGACGGTGACCCAGCCGAGCCCCGCCACGGCGATCAGTGCGAGGACTCCTTCGGGGAGCGTGCCCATCCGGGTCGCGGGCGTGAGCGAGGACCTCAACGGCACCTCGTCCACCAGCGCGTCCGCGGTGAACAGCTTCGTCTGCCGGACGATCGTCCCGTCCGGACGGATGACCGCGCTGACCCCACTGGTGACGGGGACGACGACGGACCTGCTGTGCTCGACCGCCCGCACCCTGGACATGGCCAGCTGCTGATAGGTCATCTCACTGCGCCCGAAGGTGGCGTTGTTGCTGGGTACGGCGATCAGTTGGCTGCCGTGCTCGACCGTGTCCCGTACGGCGTCGTCGAACGCCGCCTCGTAACAGGTCACGAGCCCCACGTTCGTACCCGCCAGATCGAAGACGCCGACCTGCTTTCCGGGGCCGAAGTCCCGCTGCACACGGTCCACATCGGAGCTGAAGAGGCGTACGAAAGAACGCATCGGGATGTACTCGCCGAACGGCTGGATGTGGCGCTTGTCGTATGTGCTGACAGGCCCCTTCTTCGGATCCCACTGGATGAGGGTGTTGCGCAGCTTGCCGGCATCGGGCTCGACCACCGCCCCGATCACGGTGGGTACGCCGATCGCCTTCACCGCGTCGTCGATCACGATCCGGGCGTCGGCGTTCCGGTAGGGGTCGAGGTCGGAGGAGTTCTCCGGCCACAGGACGAAGTCGGGCTGGGGAACCTTGCCCGCCTTCACGTCCTGGGCGAGCTGTTCCGTGCGGCGCACATGGTTGTCGAGGACGGCGCGGCGCTGGGCGTTGAAGTCGAGTCCGAGCTGCGGCACATTGCCCTGGATCGCGGCGACGGTCGCGGTGCCGTCCTCGGCCGAGTCGTCCACGAGCGGCAGGGCGGCGAATGCGGCGGCGACCGGTACGAGCACGGTCGCGGCGGCTGCGGCGACGGCGGCCCGGGGCACCTCGCGCGTGCCGCGGCAGGCACGGAACTGACGTACCGCTTCATAGAGACCGAAGCCGCACAGCACCACCGCGAAGGAGAGCAGCGGCGTACCGCCCACGGCCGCGAGCGGCAGGAACACGCTGTCCGCCTGCCCGAAGGCGATCTTCCCCCAGGGAAAGCCGCCGAACGGCGCCCTGGCCCGAATCCCCTCGTCGAGGATCCAGACAGCGGCGGCCCAGACCGGCCAGCAGGCGAGGCGGGAGACCGCGGCGATCCCGATGCAGCCGACCGCGATGAACAACGCCTCGGCCGCTGCGAGTGCCAGCCAGGGCACCGGACCGACTTCTTCGCCCGTCCAGTGCAGCAGCGGCAGCATGAAGCCCAGTCCGGCGAGCAGGCCGAGTCCGAACGCTGCGCGCAGTCTGCGTTCGTGCAGCACCCAGCCGAGCAGGGCGAAGCCGGGCAGAACCAGCCACCACAGAGGCCGGGGCGGGAAGCTCAGGTACAGCAGCACTCCCGAGATCACGGCGGCTGCAGGCCGTACGAGCCGCGGCATCGCCCGTCTCCCCCGGGACGTGGGGGTGGATGCGGGCCGCTGCGGGTCGTCGACTGGGGTGATGGTGGCGCTCACCCGGCGGAGTCTACGGTGATCAGCTGTATGTCAGACAGCCCCGCTCGCGTGATGGAACCTCTCGCGCCGGATCGTTTCGCCACTTTCCCGCACAGATCCGGGCCGCTGGCACTACCGTGTCCGCCAGCCCCCCACCGATCGGCCGGATCCGGCCGATCGCAAACGGGACGGTCACAGGTCGGGGGCGAACGTGACGATTGCACCAGCGGGGCGGGGCCGGGCGCGGGAACGCGGCAACGCTTCCGACGGAGCCGGGGCCGTGATCCTCGCCGCCTGCGCGATCTGGTCGTTGATCAGCGCCGCCGGGCGGGAGAGCGGTCCGGAGGGTGTCCTGCTGGCTCTGCTCGCCGTCGCCGCGGGCTTCGCCTGTGGACGGATCTGCGGAACTCTGCTCCCGGTGGCGACGGCCACGGTTGCCGCCGTGGGGGCGCTCCTCATGGGGCTCCTCTCGCGTCATGGCATGCCTGGCGCCACGGCCACGGCGGACACGGCGCCCGGTCACGCCGGGGCTGCCGCCGCGCTGCTGGTGCTCGCCGCGGGCGCCGCCTGCTGCGCGGCCGCGGCGTCCCGGCAGGCACCACTGCGGTTCTCCCTGCGGCTGCTGGCGCTCGGCACAGCCTGCGCCGCGCTGGCGCTGCGCTCGGTGGCCGGGTTCGCCGCGGCACTCGGGGTGCTGCTGTGTTCGCTGGCCGCCGCCAGGATGCGACAACGGCTGCTCGGTCTTGCCGGGCTCGCCCTGGCCACCGGTCTCGTCGTCGCTACGTCCTGGGCGGTCGCCGCGGACGCGCTGCCCCAGGGCCTCATGGTTTCCCTGGAAGGTCCACTCACCGCGCACCGGGTGCTGCTGTGGCAGGACGCGTTGGAGCTGGCGGGCGAACATCCGGTGCTGGGCGTCGGCCCCGGACGGTTCGCCGAGCTGAGCCCCGCCGTGGAGCAGACCGTCCACTCCGACGGCAAGCCGCACTCGGCGCCTCTGCAGCAGGCGGCCGAGCAGGGGGTGGTGGGGGTGGGGCTGCTGGGGTCGGCCTTCGGCTGGCTGCTGTACGTGCTGTGGCGGTCGCCCCGCACCACGGCCGTCGTCCTGACGGCGGGCGCCGCGCTCACCGCGCTCGCGGTGCTGGCGAGCGTCGGCAATGCGCTGAGCTTCACTCCGGTGACCGCGGGCGCTGGGCTGCTCGCGGGGCTGGCGTCGGCCCGGCGGCCCATCGGCGACGGTACGACAGGGGCGGACGGTACGGACGGGACACGTGGACCGGATGGTGCGGATCAGGCACGTGGTGCGGACGACGTACATCAGGTACGTGATCCGGAGGGCGCGGACGGAGCGGCCAACCGTCCTGGCGACGCAGCCCGCCGCACACGGCGAGCGGACCGCTCCACCCCGCTCTGAGCCGGTCGCGAGCCCCGAGGGCAACGCATCGGGCCGCGATCAGGCCCCGGCCGGTGTGCCGGTCGCCGACAGGTGCAGGCGTTCGCGGATGAACCGTACGCCCGCTTCGGCGTCGTCGACCGTGATGGTGAACGTCCTGCCGTCACCGAGCCGGAGCACCAGGCCCTCGCCCCTGCGGACCACCACGGCCGTACCCTGCTCGGGGCGCCAGCGGTAGCCCCAGCCGCCCCACTGGCGCGGGGTGACCTGGGGTGCGAACTCCGCGCCCACCACATGGGTGAGCAGAATCCGGCGGCGCGGCAGGCCCATGTGGCCGCAGCGCACTTCGAGAGCGTCCCCGTCGACCCTGACGGCCACGTTCACAAAGGCAAGTGTGCCGAACAGCATGAGCAGTCCGGCGGCGACGCAGCCGATCACCGACATCAGCAGCGGGGCGATTCCGGAGGCCCAGTCGGAGGTGACGGCCAGCTGGATGCCGAGCGCCAGACAGGCCGCGCCCGCGGCGGCGAGTACCCACTGGGCCCGGTTGGTGGCCCGGCCGATCCAGACGTCGGAGTGGGGGTCGGCTCCGGTGTGTCTCGGTTTTCGGGGGTGGTCCCTCATGTCAAGCAGCGTACTTAAGATTCCGCACGCCGGGGATGGGTCCGATGGCCTGCGCCGGGTCAGCGGGCGGGGCTGACGGCCCCCAGCAGCTGCCCCTCGGCGTAGGCCAGAGCGGTTTCCGGCAGCTCGGCGGTGCGCCCGCTGAGGAGGACGGTGAGGCCGCCGGCCGATTCGGCCGACGGAGCGGGTTCGGCCCCGATTCGGCGCAGTGCCTGGGCGGCGACGGCACCGGCGGAGCCGTGCAGCGCCACCGGAGGCAGACCGGGCTGCCGCACGGCGGCACGGATGCGTTCGGCGACCAGTTCGTAATGGGTGCAGCCCAGGACCACGGCCCGCACATCGCGCGGGGTGAGTGCGGCGGCTGCGGCGATGGCCCGGTCGATCGCCGGTTCGTCGGCGTGCTCCACGGCGTCGGCGAGACCCGGGCACGGGACCTCGGTGACGGCGACGGAGCCGGCGAATTCCCGGATGAGTCCGCGCTGGTAGGGGCTGCCCGTGGTGGCGGGCGTGGCCCAGATCGCGACGGGGCCGCCACCGGCGACGGACGGCTTGATGGCCGGCACGGTGCCGATGACCGGCAGTGCGGGTTCCAGCTCGGCGCGGAGCGCCGGCAGGGCGTGGACGGAGGCCGTGTTGCAGGCGACGATCAGTGCGTCGGGCCGGTGGGCGGCGGCCGCGCGGGCCACGTCCAGCGCGCGAGCGGTCACGTCCTCGGGGGTACGCGGCCCCCAGGGCATGTTGTCGGGGTCCGAGGAGAGCACCAGATCGGCGTCGGGCCTGATCCGGCGTACCGCTGCGGCGGCCGCGAGCAGGCCGATTCCGGAATCCATGAGCGCGATCTTCACCCGGTCACCTTAGTCGACCGCCCTTGCGGTTCCGTCACAGTGGGGCAGACTGCGGCAAATGAGTGCCGTTGCCTGGATCGCCGTGGGTTCGCTGGCCGCATGGGTGTGGCTGCTGCTGGGACAAGGGTTCTTCTGGCGGACCGATCAGCGGCTGCCGCGCCGGGAGGCCCCGGAGCACTGGCCGTCCGTGGCGATCGTCGTGCCCGCACGTGATGAGGCCGACATGCTGCCGGTGAGTCTGCCGTCGCTGCTGGCGCAGGACTATCCGGGATCCGCGGAGATCTTCCTCGTCGACGACTGCAGCAAGGACGGCACCGGGGACGTCGCCCGTGCGCTGTCCGTACGGTACGGGGGCCTGCCGGTGACGGTGGTGTCGCCCGGTGAGCCGGAGCCGGGCTGGACGGGCAAGCTCTGGGCCGTGCGGCACGGGATCTCGCTGGCCCGGGCCCGGGAGCCGGAGTTTCTGCTGCTGACGGATGCGGACATCGCGCATGAGCCGGACAGCCTGCGGGGGCTGGTCGCCGCTGCCGTCACGGGCGGGTTCGATCTGGTCTCGCAGATGGCCCGGCTGCGGGTGTCGAGTGTCTGGGAGCGGCTGGTCGTACCGGCCTTCGTGTACTTCTTCTCGCAGCTCTATCCGTTCCGGTGGGTGAACCGGGCAGGGGCGCGGACGGCTGCGGCGGCAGGTGGATGTGTGCTGCTGCGGACCGGGGCGGCGGACCGGGCGCGGGTGCCGGAGTCGATCCGGCAGGCGGTGATCGACGATGTGTCGCTGGCGCGGGCGGTGCAGCGCAGCGGCGGCCGGATCTGGCTGGGGCTCGCGGAGCGGGTGGACAGCGTCCGGCCGTATCCGTGGCTGGCGGATCTGTGGCGGATGGTGTCACGGAGCGCATACGCCCAGTTGCGGCACAGTCCGCCGCTGCTCCTCGGGACGGTGCTGGGGCTCGCACTGGTCTATCTCGCGCCGCCGGTCACGCTCGTCGCCGGGCTGCTGAGCGGTGCTCCGGTGGCGGCGTGGGCAGGCGGGGTGGCGTGGGCGGTGATGGCCGGGACGTACATGCCGATGCTGGGCTACTACCGGCAGTCGCTGTGGCTGGCGCCGCTGCTGCCGTTCACCGCTGTGCTCTATCTGCTGATGACGGTCGATTCGGCGGTTCAGCACCACCGGGGGCGGGGCGCGGCCTGGAAGGGGCGTACGTACGCCCGTCCCGAGGCCGCGCCGGACCGTTGAGCGGAGCCGTCCGTGGGCCGATTGTCGCAGTGCCGGCCGGACCCTCGGGGGGTCATTTACGGCCGGGTGTCCAGTTCATGCCCCACCCATAGGCGTAGTCGATGGTGCGCTGCGGGCTCACTCCGCGCTCGGGTACGAGATAGCGGGCCTCGCGCTGCACCGTGAGGTCTCCCCCGTTGTTGGTGAGGAGCGCGAGCGCGCAGACGGTGGACGGGACGGTGCATTCGTCGAGGGAGAAGTCGATCGGGGCGCCATGCTGGGGCCGGAGGGTGACGGTCGCATGGAGATCGGCGAAACTCCGGGCGCCTTCATAGATGGTGACGAAGATCAGGATGCGGCGGAACTTGTCCTTCTGGTCGAGGTTGACGGTGAGGTTCTCGCCGGTGGAGACGGCGCCGGTGCGGTCGTCTCCGTCGAGATGGATATAAGGGGGCTGCCGGAGTGCGCCGAACGCGTTTCCGAGCGCCTGCACGACTCCCTTGCGGCCGTCGGTGAGTTCGTAGAGGGCGCAGAGGTCGAGGTCGAGGTCCGCGTGGTTGGCGACCGCTCTGCCCAGTTTGCTTCCCCAGCCCTTGAACTGTTTGCGCACTTCCCAGTTGAGATTGACCCGGAGTGCTCCCGAAGTGCCGCCCTGTTTGGCGAGGGAGACCGATGGCACGTCCTTGGTGAGAGTCACCTTCGACAGACGGACCGGCGGGGTGGCCGGGGGTGCGGGAGGTGCCGGTGGCGCCGTCGGCGGTGCGGGCGGAAGGACCGGCGGCGGTGGCCGCAGACGGTCAACCCGCGCCCCTCGCTGGGGCTGTTGAGGCGATTGGGGTTGTTGATACGGCTGGGGCTGCTGTGGTTGATCGACGGAGATACCGAAGTCCGTCGCGAGACCTTCGAGGCCGGTGCTGTATCCCTGACCGACGGCACGGAATTTCCAGGCGCCCTGGCGTCGGTAGAGCTCGCCGAGAATGAATGCGGTCTCGACCGTCGCATCCGCACTGTCGAAGCGCGCGATCTCCGAGCCGTCCGCCGCGTCCGTGATCCGTACGTACAGCCCCGTCACCTGCCCGAAGGTGCCGCCGTCCGCGGAGGCTGCCAGGACCACGCGCTCGATGGCCGGCTCGATGCGCGCCAGGTCGACCGCGAGGCTGTCCGTCACCCCGTCACCGGCGGTCCGCTTGCCCTCGTGGCGCACCGCGCCGGATGCGTGGGAGGGCTGGTTGTAAAAGACGAAGTCGGCGTCGTTGCGCACCTTTCCCGACACGACAAGGAGCGCCGAGCCATCGACGTCCGGTGCGCCCGGGGAGGTGCGCCACCCCAATTCGACCCGCACGGCGTGAGCCGCCACCGGAACATTGGCTCCCTTTAGCATGGTCATGCCCGCCCCCATCGCGAGTCCGACTGCCCGAAGACTTTTCTCCGCCAACCTAATCCCCTGCCCCTCGCGGGGCCTACAGCGGCGCAGTCAGCGTCCGGCGATCCGCCGGTACCTCCCGGGAACTCTCCCCTTACACGATCTCAACGCCCCCGGACGTCATTTTTCCCAAGTTCGCTCACATTGGGGATCGAAGTTCACTCACAACGCGTGTTACAACCCTCTTATCGGGCTCCCCAACGGGAACCCTTTATGTCCTAGCGGGGCGTGCCGTCCTCACGCGGTTCCCGGTCGACGAACCAGTGGTTGGCCAGGTTGGCGTACCGGGACCAGGACGCCAACCCGTGCTCCTTTCTCAGCCGGGCCGCGAACACGTGCACTGCGTCCGCGCGCTTCGGCGCGAGCGTCACGAACTTCCGCAACGGAGAGGCCTGCCGCAACAGGAGGGCCCCGACCTTCTCCCGGTCGACGTCCTCGATCTGCAGCACCATGCCGAGGTCACCCGCCCGGTACAGCGGCACGTCGACTGTCTTGCTGTAGTGCCACACGGTGCGCCGAATGCTGGAGACCGGAGCCGGCCACCCGGCCTCGACGCAGCAGTCGAACTCGCGACTACCGGGTCCTGGAATGGCCGGATCGCCGCTGATCCGAGTTGGTGCACCGCGTAGTTGTCTGGAACGTATGCTCCTCGTTCGCCGAGACTTGGCTGGTGTGAACAGTGGCGGCGTAGGGTGAGCGCAAGGTGCGCCGGCTAGTTGGGGGTGGATGTGCGTATCCGTATCGAGGGCAGCGGCATGGACCGTGATGCCGACGCAGGGGTGGGCTTGACTGCGTTGTTCGCGGATTGGCTTGCCCAGGACCGCAGCGTGGGTCCGTATACGGAAATCCGGCGGGTCCGCACGGCCACTGGTGACGGCGGGATGTCAGGAGACCTGATCGGATGGCTCGACCTGGCCCTGTCCTCCGGATTCTCAGTGGCGTCACTTGTCTATGCGCATCAGACTTTCCGTGCCTCGCTTCCACCTCGACAGCGGTCGGCCGCGCGACTGGTCGTCGAACATGGCAACTCCCGCATCGTCATCGAGGACGGCTCACCGGAAGACGCGGCCCGGATCGCCCGCGCGCTGGCCGCCCCTGACCTCGGGACCCCACCTACGATTTCGTCGTCCCCTGCCGGAGGCGGTACACCGCCCGGCGGCGAGCCCGATGACGGTTCCTGATCCCAGCGCCAGCCGGGCCGTACTCGTCGGCGTCAATGCCTACACTCACCCGGATCTGGCGCCTCTGCCCGCGGCGGCTGCTGCGGCAAAGCGCCTAGCCACGTTGCTTCAGGACCCCACGGTGTGGGGTCTACCCGACGACCATGTCGCCGTGCTCGACACGAACATTTCTGCGGAAGATATCCTGGGCGCTGTTCGCGACGCCGCCAGAGCAGCGACCGGAACATTGGTGGTCTATTTCGCCGGACACGGACTCCGTGACCGCGACGAGCGTCTCTACCTGGCCCTGCCGGACGCGGATGCCGATCACCCGCAGATCGGGACCCTGTCCTATCTGACCCTGCGTGATGTCATGCGACAGGCCGGCTACAGAGCGCGTTACCGGCTGCTTGTGCTGGACTGCTGCTACAGCGGCCTGGCCGGCGGCATGGACGCCAGCACCGTGCCAAGCCGCTCCGACCTCGCGCGAGCCCTCAACGAGCCACACATCCCGGCACACGACGCAGATGGTGATGCGGATGATTACGGCAATCTGGTATTGACCTCCGCACCGCCCACACAGCGCTCGTTCGTCCAACCGGGTGCGGACTACCCGGAGTTCACGGGTGAGCTGATCAATGTCCTGAACGAGGGCATCCCTGGCGCTGGGCCTTCGCTGAGTATGGACCGGGTCTGGCGCCGGATCCGCGCCCGGCTACGCGAACAGGGAAGTCCCGAGCCTCAGCAGTTCGCGCAGAACACCGTCGCCCAGCAAATCCGCTTCCACAATCGTGCGGCCGCCAAAACGGCCCGGCCCCCTGGACCAGCATCGGCCATGGCGGATCCGCCGACCGAAACACGGCCGCACGAGCCGACTGCCAGGCAGGCGACACCCCCATCCCAGCCCAGTGCGCCTGACCGTGCAGAACCGACCCATCAGCCGGAGACGCCGAGGACCCGCAAAGGCGTCCGCCGGCGCACCCTTGTCCTCGGGATGCTTGCGGTTGCCGGCCCGGGGGTAGGGGCCGGGGTGAAGCTATGGCCCAAGTTCACCGCCGAAACCAGCGGAACGAAAAAGCTCACCGGTTCGGGCACCGCCGAGGTGGCGTTCAGCCCCGACGGCAAGACCCTTGTCCGCGTTGGATCTGACTCACAACTCAGGGACGCAGCCACCGGAGAAAGCATCGCCGATCTCCCCAGCGATCAGAACTCCATAGGATCTGTGGCGTTCAGCCCCGATGGAAAAATCTTTGCCACCGGCGGATACTTTGACGTGCGACTGCGGGACTCGGTCACCGGCGTCACCGTCACCGAACTGAGCGCCCCCCAGCAGTTCGACATACGGCCGGTGGCATTCAGCCCCGACAGCAAAATGCTCGCATGCGGCGGCGCCAAGGCGGGCATGGTCGACGACTCCGGCAATGCCGAGGACAGGAAGGACGCCTTCCGATTGCTGGACGTGACCACGGGAAACGTCATCGCAACATCGACAAAACACGACGTGCAGGCTGTGGCATTCAGCCCGGACGGCAAGATGGTCGCATGCGCCAACGACCACGGGTGCTGGCTCTGGGACGTGGCTGGCCAGCACTTCACCGCTCTCCCCGTCAGCGAGTGGACACACGCGGTGGCGTTCATCTCCCACAGCAAACTCATGACCAGCGGTTCGGGTGGAAGCCGGCTGTGGGACACGACCACGAGGCGCATCATCGCCACTCTTGCCACGGGAGAGACGTACACGATGGCAGTCACCTCCGATGGCAAGACGCTTGCCACTGGAGGACCGGACGGCGTACGGCTGTGGGACCTGGCCACCCGCCGGACCACCGGCACTCTCACGGGCAACACAACCCACTCTCTTGCATTCAGCCCTGACGGTGGAACCCTCGCAGGCGCAACTTCCAAAGAAAGCAGCAAGAACACGCATTTCGGCGTTCCTTATGACGACGGCTGCTGGCTGTGGAAGGTCTCCTGACCAGAACTGTTCCGAAGTCCGGCTGATCAATTGAAAAAAGGGGGTGCAACCTCGATCTTTCAATGGGCGGGTGTCCGAGGTGGGATCGAAAACACGAAGAGTGCTCCCAGTAACGATGGGACTTGTCCAAGGGTGTCCCGCAAACGCTGACTGGGTCCTGCACCGGGTGCCGAGCGCGATACTCGCGATACTCGCGAGACTCCGACACGGCAGCTGTGGCAGCCTGCGGACATGCCGGAGCTGCGTGTTCATGCAGGCCGTCACTACGCCCTCCGGTTCCAGTACGCCTTGCCGGACGATGCCTGGTGTGTGGAGCCGAGCGAGGCCGTTCCGGCGCCAGCCGCGTGGGCTGAGATTCCCGACGCAGAGACACACCTGCCTGGAGCAGACCGTGATGTCCAGGCCTGCCTCGGTGGCTGGAGCGGCGAGTTCCCGTCTTTCAGGCGCGGGTGCGGTAGCCGTTGGAGCCGCCCGCGTCGGCGTTGATCAGCAGACAAGTGGCGGTCGGGTAGTCGTGGCGGCCGCGGACCTTGAGAAAGGCGCAAGGAGGGTCCCGACGCGGTCCACCCATCGCCGGGAGGCAACCCGGTGAACCGTGCCGTCATCCTCAACGACGGGTCGTCTCAAGGAGGTCATGCGGTGGGTACGCACGCCGACATCGTCAAAACACTGCCGGAACTGCTCGGGTACCACGCCCGGCGCCTCGGGGACAAGGTCTGTTTCCAGGACCGGCTCAGGCGGGTGACCTACCAGGAGCTGGAAAGGAGAACCGCACGGCTGGCCGGTCACCTGGCAGGACTCGGCCTGGCGCGCGGTGACCGGGTGGCCGTACTGCTCGGCAACCGTGTCGAGGCGGTCGAGAGCCTGCTCGCCGTCACCCGGGCGAGCGGCGTGGGCGTACCTCTGGACCCCGGGAACTCGGAGGAGGAGCTGACCCGCTTGCTGGACGACAGCGGGGCACGGGTGCTCATCACCGATAGCGCCTGCCTGACGCGGCGGCGAACGCTGCCGTTGCGCCCCGGGCTGACCGTGGTGGTGGCCCAGGGCGGCGCCGAGGACGGGGACGGGAACTCGCCTTGGTGCGCGGACTTCGAGGAGCCGGCGGACGAGGCCGGCGGAACCGGGGGCCGGCCCGCCGCGATCGCGGTCGCGGGCGGCGTTCTGCGGTACGAGGAGTTGGCGGGTACGGAGCCGCGGACGCCGGCGCGGGACGATCTCGCCCTGGACGAAGTGGCCTGGCTGCTCTACACCTCGGGCTCCTCCGGCACGCCCAAGGGCGTCCTGTCCACCCAGCGCAACCGCCTCGCGCCCGTCGCAGCGGGGCTCGTCGGTGTCCTGGGCCTGTCCGAACGGGACCGCGTGCTGTGGCCGTTGCCCCTCCATCACGCGATGAGTCAGATCGTATGCTTCCTCGGGGTGACCGCGGTGGGGGCGAGCGCGATGCTGCTGCCCCGGTTCTCGGTGGCGGGCGTGCTCGGCGAACTTCGGTGCGAGGAAGCCTCGTTCACTCTGCTCGGCGGGGTCCCGACCACGTATTCGGCGCTGCTCGACGCGGTCCGGGGCGAGGGGGGCGGCAACGACGGCACCGGTCTCGGCGCCCCCGAGCTGCGGGCTTGCGTCAGCGGTGGTGCCGCGGCGGGGCCCGGGTTCCGCGAGTCCTTCGAGGCGCTCTGCCGTGTCCCCTATCTGGAGCACTACGGCAGCACGGAGGCGGGCCCGGTCACCATGCCGGCGCCGGACGGGGCGGCGGCGTCCGGGACGTGCGGCCGGGTGCTGCCCGGCACCCGGGTCCGGGTCGGCGGGGGCCCCGACGGCCGGGACACGGGCGAGGGCGAGTTGTGGGTCAACGGGCCCGGGGTCATGGCCGGTTACCACGGCAGGCCGGAAGCCACCGCGGAAGTGCTGCGCGACGGCTGGTTCCGCACCGGTGACCTGGCCAGGATCGATGCCTTCGGTGGACTGTCGATCACCGGCCGGGCCAGTGATCTGATCATTCGCGGCGGGGTGAACATCCACCCTTCGGAAGTGGAGGCGGTGCTGCGTCGGCTGCCGGGGGTGGCGGACGCCGCCGTGGCCGGACGCCCGCACCCCGTCTTCGGCGAGGTGCCGGTCGGCTATCTGGTCCCCGAGCCCGGTGGCGGCGGGCTGGACAGGGGGCGCATCCTCGCCACCTGCCGTGCGGAACTGTCCGGCTTCAAGGTACCCGTCGAGCTGTTCGAGGTGGAGGAGATTCCCCGTACCGCCTCCGGGAAGATCCTGCGGCGGAACCTCGCCGGCCGGCCGGCGCGGGCGCTGGGCGCGGAGGCCACCGGGAAGCCGCCGGAGGACCTGCTGACCCTGGTGCGGAACGAGGTGGCGGCCGTGCTCGGCTGTACCGCTGAGGCGGTGGAACCGGGCACGGCACTGCGGGACCTGGGTATGGACTCCCTGACGGCGACGGTGCTGCGGGAGCGGTTGTCGGCGGTCACCGGCCTGCCGCTCTCCGAAGCCGTCGCCTTCGACTTTCCCACGGCCGCCGCGCTCGCCGCCCACCTCGGGGCACGGAACGCCGCCGCGCCGGCCGCCGCCGGGCCTGTGAACCGGAGTGCGGCCCGGTCGGACGACGACCCCGTGGTGATCGTGGGGATGGCATGCCGCTATCCCGGAGACGTGACCTCTCCCGAGGAACTGTGGCGGCTGGTGGCCGACGGGAGGGACGCCATCGGTCCCTTCCCCACCGACCGGGGCTGGGACACCCGGGCGTTGTACGACCCGGATCCCGGGCGGCCCGGACGGACGTATGTGCGCGAAGGCGGTTTCCTCTCCGGTGCGGACCGCTTCGACCCCGGCTTCTTCGGCATCTCTCCCCGCGAGGCGCTGGCCATGGACCCGCAGCACCGGCTGCTGCTCGAAGTGGCGTGGGAGGCCTTCGAGCACGCCGGTCTCGTCCCCGGCACCCTGCGCGGCTCGGCGACCGGGGTGTACGTCGGGCTGATGTACAGCGACTACGCCCGCCACCTGACAAGGACGCCCGAGCATGTCGAGGGGTACCTCGGCCTCGGCAACGCCGGAAGCATCGCCTCGGGTCGTATCGCCTACACCTTCGGCCTCGAAGGCCCGGCCATCACCGTGGACACGGCGTGTTCCTCGTCCCTGGTGGCCCTTCACCTGGCGGCCCAGGCGCTGCGCCGGGGTGAGTGTGCCTTCGCGTTGGCCGGCGGCGCCACGGTGATGTCGGGGCCCTCGTCGTTCGTGGAGTTCAGTCGCCAGCGGGCGCTGGCTCCGGACGGCCGCTGCAAGGCGTTCGGCGCATCGGCCGACGGCACGGGGTGGGCCGAGGGCGCTGGAATGCTGCTGCTGAGCCGGTTGTCCGAGGCGCGCCGCGCCGGACTTCCGGTACTGGCTGTGGTACGCGGCTCGGCGGTGAACCAGGACGGGGCGAGCAACGGGCTGACCGCACCGCACGGACCGGCGCAGCAGCGGGTGATCCGGCAGGCACTCGTGGACGCGGGGCTGAATGCCGGGGACATCGACGCGGTGGAGGCGCACGGCACCGGCACCCGGCTGGGGGACGTCATCGAGGCGGAGGCCTTCTTCGCGACGTACGGGCGCCAGGCGCGGCAACGTCCCCTCCGGCTGGGCTCGGTGAAGTCGAACATCGGTCACACCCAGGCCGCCGCCGGAGTGGCCGGCGTGATCAAAATGGTGCAGGCGATGCGGCACGGCGTGCTGCCGCGTACGCTGCACGCCGACGAGCCGACCCCCCGTGTCGACTGGTCGACGGGGCGGATCGCGCTGCTGACCCGGGCGGTGGAGTGGCCTGCGACGGACCGTCAGCGCCGGTTGGGGGTGTCCTCGTTCGGGATCAGCGGCACCAACGCCCATGTGGTGCTCGAAGAGGCTCCGCGCGTTGGGGAGGCCGCACCGCCGCCTGCCGTGGCGGACGATGGGACCGCGAGCGGCCGCGTCGGGCCCGGGGCGGTGCTGGAAGGTGCGGCACATCCCGGACCGGCCGCGGTGGCCTTTCCGGTGTCGGCCAGGAGCGTGCCGGGGCTGCGGGCCCAGGCTCTACGCCTGCACGACCATGTGGTCGCCGCCCCTGACGCGTCCCTGGTGGACATCGGGTACTCGCTCGCCACCACGCGTACCGCCTTCGAGCACCGGGCCGTGGTGGTGGCCCGGGACCGTGCCGAACTGCTCGGCTCCCTACGGGCCGTGGCGGAGGACGACGGCCGGCCCGGAGTGCGCACCGGTACGTCCCGCCACCACGGCCCGCCGGCCCTGCTGTTCACCGGCCAGGGCAGCCAGCGCGCCGGTATGGGCCGTGAACTGTACGAGTCGCGGGATCTGCATCCGGCCTTCGCCCGTTCGTTGGACGAGTGCTGTGCCCTGCTCGACACGCTGCTGCCGGTGCCGCTGCGGGACGTCATGTTCGCCGGACCCGGTACGGAGACGGGCGCGCTGCTGCACACGACCCGGTTCGCGCAGCCGGCGCTCTTCGCCCTGGAGGCGGCCCTGTTCCGGCAGTTCGAGGCCTGGGGGGTGCGCCCCGGCCTGGTGGCCGGGCACTCGGTGGGTGAGGTGACGGCGGCACATGTCGCCGGGGTGTTGTCCCTCGCGGATGCGTGCACACTGGTGGCGGTCCGGGGCCGGCTGATGGACGCGCTGCCTCCGGGCGGCGCGATGGCGGCTGTGGCCGTCGGCGCGGACGAGGTGGCCGCCCACCTCGCCGGGACCGGGGGCGCGGTGGAGATCGCCGCGGTCAACGGGCCCGCCTCGGTGGTCGTCTCCGGCGACGAGGCCGCGGTGCGGGAGGCCGCCGCGCACTTCCGGGAGCGGGGCCGTTCGGTGACACCACTGCGGGTCGGCCATGCCTTCCACTCCGCTCGGATGGAGCCCGTGCTGGCCGAATTCGCGGACGTCGTCCGGCGGCTGTCCTTCACCGCGCCGAAGCTGCCCCTGATCAGCGCCGTGCAGGGCCGGGCGGCCACCGACGAGGAGCTGTGCACACCGGAGTTCTGGGTGGACCATGTCCGCCGTCCGGTCCGCTTCGCCGATTCGGTGGCGCACCTGGGTGAGCGAGGCGCGGCACACTACGTCGAACTGGGGCCGGACGGGGTGCTCACCGGCCTGGTGCGCGATTGCCTCGCCTCGTCCGGACCGGCCCCGGCGGACCCGGACACGGGCGAAGCGGGCGGCAAGCGGGGCCCGGCACCGCTGGTCCTGCCGACACTGCGCGGGACGCGGCCGGAAGCGGACGCCCTGCTCGACACGCTGGCCGCGCTGCACGCCCACGGCGTGCCCGTCGACTGGCGGGCCGTCTTCGCCGCGCGCGGCGGGCGACGCGTCGGCCTGCCCATGTACGCCTTCCAGCGCCGCCGGTACTGGCTGGAGCCCGCCCCGGGACTTCCGCCCATGTCCCCGAAGGCCGAGCCCACTCATCCGTTCCTGCGGTCGGACACCCGCACGGCCGACGACGACGGGTTGCTGCTGAGCGGGGTGCTCTCGGTGCGCGACCAGCCGTGGCTTGCCGACCATGTGGTGGCTGGGGAGATCTTGCTGCCGGCGACCGCCTTCGTCGAAATGGCACTCCACGCCGGTGAGTTGGTGGGCGCGGCCGTCCTGGACGAGCTCGTTCTGACCGCGCCGCTGCCCTTGCCCTCGGACGGTGCCGCCGCCTTGCAGGTGAAGGTGGCGGGGGCGGACGACGCGGGACGGCGGACCGTGCTCTTCCACTCCCGGCCGCACACTCCGGCAGGTGACCAGCCCTGGCTCCGCAACGCCTCCGGCACTCTTTCGCCGGCGCAGCCGCCCGCGAACCGGAAAGCGGCCGCCACCGAGACCGGCGGCGCGCCCCGGCCGCACGCGTCCTGGCCGCCGGAGGCGGCGACGCCGCTGCATGCCGACGGTCCGGGGACCGGACCGTACGAGCGTCTGGCCGCCGACGGGCTGCGTTACGGCCCCGCCTTCCAGGGCATGCACGCCGCCTGGAGGCACGGGGAGGAGCTGTACGCCGACGTCGCGCTGCCCGAAGCGGCCCGGGCCCCGCGCCCGGAGGTGGGCGGCCCGGGGTTCGTCCTGCATCCCGCGCTGCTCGACGCGGCGCTGCACGCCCTGGCCCTGGAAAGCCTTGTCTCGAACGGTTCCGGGACAGCCGGTCCGGCGGCCGACGGGTTGTCCCTGCCGTTCGCTTTCAGCGGAGTGCGCGTGCACACCACCCGCGTACAGCGCTTGCGGGTACGGGTGACCCCCGGGCCCGACGGGCAGGCCGGAGTGGAGCTGACCGACGACACGGGCTCACCGGTGGCGACGATCCGTTCGCTGACGCTCCGGCCCCTTCCGCGTACCGGCTCGGCGATGGCGGACGCGGTCAACGGCGCCCTCCACCGGACGGACTGGGTGCCGCTGACCGAGCCGCCCGCACCTGCGGCGATGCCCCGCTGGGGGGTTCTGGGCACGGCGGGCACACGGCTGGTGGACGTCCTCGCGCCCCCGGGTTCCGGTATCCCGGTGTACCCCGGCCCGGCGGCGTGCGACGCGTCGTCGGCCGTCGTCGTGGCACCGTGCCCGCCGCCGCCTGACACCACCGGCGGCGCGCAGGACCAAGCTGCCGGGTTGCTGCGGGCAGCGGACTGGGCGCTGAGGCTCGTGCAGGAGTGGCTCGCCGAACCGCACCTGTCCCGCTCCCGTCTCGTCCTCGTGACGTCCGGCGCCATCACTTCGGCCGACGACGGTTTCCCTGTGGATGGCGCCGGTCGCGGGAATGACGGCCGATCCGGCGAAACAGCGTCCGTACCGTTGCACACACCGGTGTGGGGGCTGGTCCGCTCGGCCCTGCGGGAGAACCCGGGCCGCTTCGCCCTGATCGACGTGGACGAACACCCCGACTCCTGGAGTGCCCTGCCCGCCCTGCCGGCCGCCTCGGAACCGGAGGCAGCCGTACGTCGGGGGACGGTGTACGTGCCGAAGCTGGTGCCACTGGCCACGGCGGCACCGATGCCGGGGAAGCGGCGGCCGCTCGGCCCGGAGGGCACCGTCCTGGTCACCGGCGGCACCGGTTCCCTGGGCATGCTGGTGGCGCGGCACCTGGTCACCGCCCACGGCGTCCGGCATCTGCTGCTCGCCGGCCGACGCGGGCCAGACGCTCCAGGGGCCCGGGAACTCGTCACGGAGCTGCGTGAGGCGGGCGCCCAGGTGACCGTTCACGCCTGTGACGTCGCGGACCGGACCGCGCTCGCCGCCCTGCTCGACGCGGTGCCGGCGGCCCACCCGCTGACCGGTGTGGTGCACACCGCGGGAGTGCTGGACGACGGCGTCGTCGCGGCGCTCACCACCGACCGTCTGAGGCGGGTGCTGCACCCCAAGGCGGATGCCGCTCTCGCTCTGCACGAACTGACCCGGGGACACGACTTGGCCGTGTTCGCGCTGTTCTCCTCGGTGGCGGGTACCTTCGGCTCCGCCGGCCAGGCCAACTACGCCGCGGCCAACTGCGTGCTCGATGCCTTGGCACGACACCGCGGACGGCTCGGACTGCCCGGCACGTCGATCGTCTGGGGCCCCTGGCGGCAGAACGACGGCATGATGGCGCGCCTCGGCGACGCGGATCGGCAGCGGATGGCCCGCTCCGGGTTCGTCCCGCTCGGGCCGGAAGAAGGCCTGGTCCTCTTCGACGCCGCCGTGGCCGGTGACGAACCTGTGGTGGTGGCGGCCCGCCTCGCCCCGGCCGCTCTCCGCGGCGGCGACCCGGCGGCGAACAGGCTCCGAACCCCTGCTGCGGACGCGGGCGGCGACCGACTCGGCCGGGCGCCGGCGGCTGCTCCCCCCGGCGAGCAGGGCGGGGTGCTGCTCACAAAGGTCCGGATCCTGGCAGCCCGCGTCCTGGGCCATGGGGAGGAGGCCGGCGAGATCGACGAGGACACCCTGCTGGCGGACCTGGGGCTGGACTCCCTGGCCGCGGTCGATCTGCGCAATGAGCTCGCGGCGTGGACGGGGCTGGCACTGCCGTCCACGCTGCTGTTCGACTTCCCGACGCCGCGCGCGCTCGCCGCCGAACTGACGCGGCGGTATGCCACCGAGGCACCTCCTGTGGGCGCCGCGTCCGATGGCCCGGTACGGCCCGAGGCCGCCGGACCTCCGGGCTCCCCGGGGCGACCGGCGGGCGACTGCGCGGAGGGCGGTCCGGAGGCGGGCGCTCGGCCGGACGCGCGGGTGCGGGCCGCCGACGCACCGCACGCCGGGGGAGCTACGGATTCCCTGGGCGCGCTCTTTCGTACCGCATGCGCCCGGGGACAGAGCTGGGACGGCATGGCGCTTCTCACCGTCGCCGCGCGCCTGCGCCCGGTCTTCGACAGGAGCGGGGCGCCCATTGCGACGCACGAACCCGTCACGCTCGCGGCGGGCGGCACGGGGGCCCGGCTGGTCTGCTCCCCCGCGCTCAGCGCGCTCTCCGGACCGCAGGAGTACGCGCGCCTCGGTGCCGGGTTGCGAGGGCTGCGGCCGGTTTCCGCGGTGCGGCACCCGGGGTTCGGTCCCCGAGAGGCTCTGCCCGCCACACTGGACGCCCTCGTCACCGCCCAGGCCACAGCCGTCCGCGTGGCCGCGGCCGAAGGCGCCTTGGTACTGCTGGGGCGGTCGGCCGGTGGCTGGGTGGCCCATGCCGTGGCCGAGCGTCTGGAGTCCGAGGGTGCCGCCCCGGTGGCCGTCGTCCTGGTGGACACCTATCCCCCCGTTCACGGAGACCGGGGTCAGGCGCTCTCCGCGATGACCTCGGACATGCTGCGCCGGGCGGCGGAGTTCGCCTCTGCCGACCCCGACCGGCTCACCGCCATGGCCCGGTACTTCGAGCTCTTCAGTGACTGGAAACCCGTGCCGCTCGCCTGTCCCACCCTGTACGTACGAGCCCGCGACCCGCTGCCCGGCACCGAACCCGCCCCGAACTGGAGCCTGCCGCACGCCGAGGTCACCGTGCCCGGGGACCACTTCACCGTGTTGGAGGAACATGCCCGTACCACCGCACTCGCCGTCCACCGGTGGCTCGGCAGCCGGCTCTGAGGACGTCCTGGGAGAGGCGCGGGTACGGGGGTGGGTAGGGAACGGCTCCGTCCCACGCACCCCCGCACCCGCCGTCCTCGCGGCCAGTAACGTTCGCCGCCCGGGCCACGGCGGTCGACGGCGGACATGCGGCCGGAACGGGCTTCGGCGCCTGCCGGCCTGCTTCCTCTGCCGCGCGCCGAGGAACCGCTGCAGGACCCGTGATGGCATCGGAGGAGACGATCCCGGTCACGGCCGGCCGCGCCTGGTCGGCCGGTCGGCCGGTCGGTCGGACGGACGGACGGACGGACGGACGAGCGTGTCTCCCCGGCGGCGGAGGGAGGCGCAGAAGTTTCTTGCGCCCGGCGATCCTCCTGGAGTGGGCTGTCCCCCATGAAGAAGAGAAGCATTGCGACACTGACCGCGGCCCTGGCCGTGGCACCCCTTCTGGCAGCGGGTGTGCCAGGGCAGCGTGCGGTGGCCGCCGACTCCGGCGCCGACGATTCCTCGCCCCCCACCGAGTCGACGCTCCTGCGCGGAGTGGACCTGGAGACGGTGACGATCCCCGAGTTACAGGCGCGCATGCAGCACGGTTCCCTGACCTCGTCGGAGCTGACCCTGTCGTACCTCCGGCGGATCAAAGCCATCGACCCGAAGATCAACGCGGTGCTGCGCACCAGCCCGACGGCCCTGCGCCAGGCAGTCGCCAGCGATGTCAGGCATCGCCTCGGAAACGTCCGCGGTCCGCTCGACGGCATCCCCGTCCTGCTGAAGGACAATGTGAACACCAGCGACATGCCGACGACGGCCGGGTCGCTGGCGCTGGCCGGAAGTCCGCCGGACACGGACGCGGACCTGGTCAGACGGCTGCGCGCGGCAGGCGCCGTGATCCTCGGCAAGGCCAACATGTCCGAATGGGCCAACTTCCGCGCGGCGAAGCCGACGTCGGGCTGGTCGGCGGTGGGCGGCCAGACAAACAACCCGTACGTCCTGGACCGGAATCCGTGCGGATCGTCCTCCGGTTCGGCCGCCGCGCTCGCCGCGTCGTTGGCGCAGGTGGCGATCGGCACCGAGACGGACGGCTCCATCGTGTGCCCGGCCGGGATGAACGGGGTCGTCGGCCACAAGCCCAGCCTCGGACTGGTCAGCCAGTCCGGCGTCGTCCCGATCTCCGCCGAGCAGGACACGGCCGGCCCCATGGCACGCAACGTCATCGACACCGCGATCACCCTCTCGGTGCTCAGCGGTCACGACGCCGCGCGCGCCGACGGTGCCTTCGGCCTCACGGACGCGGCCACGCGCCCCGGCGGCCTGCGCGGCAAACGGATCGGCCTGTGGCGGCTCCCCTCGCTCGGCGCCGAGGTGGACGCCCTGATGACCCGGACCGCGGCACAACTACGTGCCGCCGGGGCCCAGGTCGTCGAGGTGACGCCGCCTTACCAGGACAGGCTCGCCGAACTCGAGTTCCCGGCCCTGCTGAGCGAGTTCCACCGGGACATCGACGCCTACCTGTCCACACGCAACGGGCCTCACGACCTCGCCGAGCTGATCGAGTTCAACCGCACGCACCCGGCCGAGAGGACCTGCTTCGCCGGCCAGGAGCTGTTCGAGCAGGCCCTGGTCGCGCCGTCGACCACAGACCCGCGCTACCGGGCCATGCGCGCCGAACTGAAGGACCTGTCCCGGCGGTCCATCGACGAGACCATGGCCGCCCATGACCTGGACGCCATCGCCTCCCCGGCGAACCCGCCCGCCTGGACGACCGACTGCGCGCGGGGCGACAACGACGTGATCCCGTCCTCCACTCCGGCCGCCGTCGCCGGTTACCCCTCGCTGTCCGTGCCCGCCGGGTTCGTGGGCGAGTTGCCGGTCGGCCTGCTCCTGATGGCCGGCGACCACCAAGACGCCGAGTTGCTGTCGCTGGGGGCGGCGGTGGAGCAGCGGCTGGACGCCTGGCGGGCACCGCGGTACCTGCCCTCCGTGACGTCCGACGACACTCGGTGAGGCGACCGGCGACGGCACAGCCGCCTGTCGGCCGATGCCGTCGCCGTACCACTCGCGCTATTGGGACTTCGGTGACCTCGCTGCCGGCGGCCACCCGTCACGGCAGACACCGTTGCAGTATTGATTCGCCGTGGCCTCACGAATCGCCCGGCGGATCCACAGGTCCACGGCCCCGTCTTGGGCCAAGCCGGAGAAGTGCCGCCAGAGCGGGGGTAATCACGTAGAACCGCTGCTACAAGATGCGCTGACTGTCCCAACAGAGAGCTTAAGGGACGACTGGTACCTGCTCGACGAGGTCGCCCGCACGATGTGCACGGCGGTTTTGCTGGTTCAGTGAGCTCACGGTTGATCAGTTCTCGGAGTTCCTCGACGCTATGCGACCTCTGCTCGGGGTCGGGGTGGGAAAGGAAGAATGGGTGGACGCCGGCTGAGCAGGCCGGCCGGCGTCGCCCGGACGGTTCCAGCGGTTGCTGAACTTCGCCGACTGGGACGAGCACGCGGCCGTTCCGTCCAGCCATCGGCCCGGCCGGGCCGCCCGGCGCCAGTTGCGCGCCGGGCGGCCGGCTGGCGGCGGCGCGTCGAACGCCGAAACTGCCTCTACGGAGATCCGCGGGCCGACACCGCGGCGGGTCCGAGCCGGCGGTCAGGCGGTTTGTGCGCTGCGGGCGTACGGCGCGAACAGCAGCGACCAGTTGCCGACCGTGGTCCGGCCCAGTGCCGTCCCCAGCTCCCCGTCCTCGTCATCGGGGGTCACTTCGTCGGGCCGGAGGCCGGACTGGGTGGCCGGCTCCTGGGATCCGGTCCCGGTGTGGACGGGGTCGCCGTCAGCAGAGTCCTCCGTTGCCGCGTCGAGGAGGTAGAGCAGGTGCCCGTGTGCGGGGCCGGCGTCCCCTGCTTCCAGTGATTGCGTGGTGAAGGTGCGCTGCTCGTCATACCGCACCAGATCTGAGTTTTCCACGGCAGCCTGGACGAGCTGGGCCCAGTAGGACTCGTCGTGGGCACCTGTGCGCTGGCGCATGTGCCGTGCGGCGTACCGCGCCATGGCCCCCGCGTCGTCGATCAGGGGGGAGAGCACCTGGTCGGAGGTGAAATCGAAGCCGAACCACAGGCGGCGGCCGTCGAGGGCCAGCGACTCGATACCACCGACGACGCCGATGCGACCGGTCAGCCCGTGTACCGGATCCGGATCCGTCACATTTTCTCCCGGTGCGGTGTCTGACATTGCGTTGTCTGCCATGGTGGGTCCCTCTTCCGCGGTCGCGTTCACGCTGCTGCCGGAGTTTCTATCGCAGAGCACTGACATCGAGTACGCGGTCCGCCGAGCGGAGTTCCGCAGTCGGCCACGGGTCCGGTTCGGTCGGCGATCTCTGCCAGGGCGACGGTACGCCGGAGCCCGCAGCAATGGCGTCACGGTCCTGCCTGCTGCGGCGCGGTCTCCGGCACGTGATTCAGGCCCCGCTCCCCGGTCCGACCTGATCCGAACGAGAGTCCCTGATGTGACGGCCTCAAGAAACTGCGCCGGCTGGCGGAAGTCTGGGGAGCACGCACGGCACTACCCGTCAGGCCACTCCCCCGCACCCTGTCGGTGCCCCTCCATGCTGGTCAGCGCTCCGCAAGCGCCCATCGGGCTGGCTCTTGCGGGACAACTGACCGGCGGAGGCCGCCGCCTCTCCTGACCTGCGCGAATGCAGGCCAAGAGGAGGTGCGGCGGCATCTGTGGGACTTCTCTGGGACTTTGGCCCCAGGCGGCCACCCCACCTGGGCCGATGGCACGCAGTGGCGCAATCAGTACGCCGGTGCCCCGGTGCGATTGCGGCGTGCCGCAGGCACCGCAGGTGGTCAGGTTGGCATGAGTGCCGTGGTGGGTCCGTGCGCGGTGAGTCGTCCCGTTTCCAGGATGTGCACGGTGTCGGTGTAGGCGGCGACCAGGTGGGTCTCGTGGCTGACGTGGGTGATGGCCATGTCGTGTTCGGTGCGCAGGCGTTGCAGGAGCTCCATGATGGCGATGGCGGTGTCGGGATCGAGCGCGGAGGTGATCTCGTCGCAGAGCAGGAAGTCGGGGTTGGCGGTGAGGGCTCGGGCGATGGAGACGCGCTGGCGCTGCCCGCCGGAGAGTTCGTGCGGGTAGCGATGGACGAAGTCGGCCGGCAGGTCGACCTGGTCGAGCAGTTCGGTGATCCGGGCTGCGATCTGCGCCTTGGTCAGCTCGGTGTGCCGGCGCAGGGGCCGGGCCAGGGCCGCGCCTATGGTGCGGGACGGATTGAGCGCGCCCAGTGGGTTTTGCGGAACCAGCTGGATGCGCCGGTGGTGTTCGCGACGACGCTTGCGGGCTGCATGGGCCAGCGGGTGCCCGTCAAGGACGAGGGATCCGGCGTCGGGCCGCTGCAGGCCGGCGAGGACGCGCAGCAGGGTGGTCTTGCCGGATCCGGAGGGCCCGATGATCGCGGTCGCCGAGCCGGAGGCCGCTACGAAGTCGACCTTGTCGAGCGCCAGTTGGGCTGTGCCTCGGCCGCGGAAGGTCACGCTGACGGACTGTGCCGTGATCCCGTCCACGGGAGAGTCCGCGGATTCGGCCTTCTGCTGTGTCAGCGGTGTGCGTTGTCGAGGGAGGCGTGGTTGCGCGGTGGTGAGCTGTACGACGTGGTCGGCGCAGGCATCGACGAGTTCGGGGTCGTGGCAGGCCATGACGATGGCCAGACCGCGCGAGGTGGCCAGGTGGCGCAGCAGACTGGCGATGTCGTCGCGCAGCGCTTTGTCGAGTCCCGCGGTCGGTTCGTCGAGGAGCAGTAGGTCGGGCGTGCGGGCGAGGGCGCGGGCGAGGGCGACGCGGCGCTGCTGGCCGCCGGAGATCGCGGTGGGTCTGCGGTCGGGGAATCCGCCGTCCGTGGGCAGCTTGCATTCGCGGAGCAGGTCAAGCACGGCCTGTTCGCTCGCAGCGGGGGCGGTTTCTGCGACGAGGTGGCGGATCTTCATCCGGGGGTTGAGCGCTGAGCCGGGGTCCTGGCCGACGTAGGCGACCTGGGTGCGGCGCATGGTGCGCAGTGCCGTCGGGTCAAGGCTGGGGACGTGGTGGCCCAGGACGTCGAACGCGGTGCAGTGGGTGGTGGCTTGAGCGGGAAGGTGGCCGATCAGGGTGCGCAGCAGGGTGGTCTTGCCGGATCCGGAGGCCCCGGTCAGGGCGGTGATCTCCCCGGCCCGGACGGTCAGGCTGGTGGGCCGAAGCAGAACGGGTCCGTCGGGGATCCGGATGCTGAGATCGGTCACCGTCACCACTGTCGCGGATGCGCTGTCCTTGCCGGCTGACGCAGGGTCGGGGGTCTCGTTGGTGGTGGGCGACGGTAGGGGGTTGTTCACGGAGTGATCACCGCCTTGCGTGCGGAGCGGGGGGCGAGGGAGGTGGCGGCGAGGTTGACGCTGATGGCGAGGGCGGCGATGGCCAGGCTGGGGGCTACGACCGCCCATGGGTTGAGGAGGATGCCCGAGGAGTTCTCCCGGATCATCAAAGCCCAGTCCGCGGCAGGTGGCTGGGGGCCGATCTGCAGGAAACCGGCCATGGAGATGACGTAGACGGCTTCGACGAAACGCAGGCCGAACAGCGCGAGGATGGTGGAGCGCAGGTTCGGCAGGAGTTCACGGGTGGCGGTGTAGATGAGGGATTCGCCGCCGGCGAGGGCTGCTTCGACGTACCCGGCGTCGGCGAGGGGAGCGGCTGCGCCGGCGACGATGCGGACGGCGTAAGGGGTGCCCAGGATGATGGCGGCGCTGATGACGGCCCATCGTCCGCCGCCGGGCCAGGCCAGCGCGATGAGCATGATGCCGAGGATCGGCGGGAGCAGGATGAAGACGTCGGCGGTGCGTTCCACGGCCCTCCCCACGGCCGGGTGCAGGACGGCGAAGCAGCCCGCCAACGCGGCGAGCGCGGTGACGACGGCGGCGACCAGGAGGGCGCTGCCGATCAGGGCGGTTCCGCCGTGAAGGAGCCTGCTGAGGACGTCGCGGCCGAGCTGGTCCCCACCCAGCGGTGCGCCGTCGCCGGCGGTGGCGAAGGGGGCGGTGACCGGTTTGTCGAGGGGGTGCGCGGCAAGGAACGGGCCGATGAGGGCGAGCAAAACCAGCAGGACGCCCGGGACCAGACGGCGGATCACCCGTCCTCGGCCCGCGGAGCCCCTCGGTGCACGGGCTGTGGTGAGGGCGGTGCTCATGCGTGACTCCCCAGAACTCGGGCGCGGACGAGGTCGGCGGTCAGCAGGACCAGGCTGATGGCAGTACCGGCACAGACGACGACTCCGGCGATGAGCGGGGTGTCGCGGGTGGATACGGCGCTGGCGAGCACGCTTCCGATACCGGGGTAGTTGAAGAGCGTTTCCACGACCACGGTGCCGCCCAGGAGCATGCCGGTGGAGGTGGCGAGGCCGGTGGCGATGGCCGGGACGGCGCCGGGCAGGGCGTGGCGCCAGATGACGCGGCGCACCGGCAGGCCGTCCAGGTGGGCGGCCTCGACGTGCGGTGTGGCCGCCTGGTCGGCGAGAGCGCCGCGCACGATGGTGGTGTTCCATCCGGTCTGCGGGATGACCAGGGCGAGGACCGGCGTGATCAGCATGGTCCATGTGGCCGGCCTGCCGTCGGCCCCGGCCACGGTCACTGCGGGCAGCCAGCCGGTCCACAGCGAGAGCAACATCAGCAGGCCGACGGAGACGACGAATTCAGGGATGGCGAATGCCGAGGTCGAGGCATGGCCGATGACCCGGTCGATGAGCCGGCCGGGGCGGGCGGCGGCCCAGCACCCCAGGGCCACGGACGCCACCGCGGTCAGGACGAAGGCGAGGGCCGCGAGCAGCAGCGTGTTCGGAAACGGGTCGGCCAGCATCTGCGTGATCTTCTCGCCTCGGGCGCTGACACCCAGGTCCCCGGTGAACAGCCCCGCCATCCAGTCCCAGAAGCGTTCCCACACCGGCCGGTCAAGTCCCAGCAGGTGGCGGCGGGCCGCGATGTCGGCGGCGCTCTCGCCGCGTTCGGAAGTCGCGGTCGCGGCGTCCCCGGGAAGCAGCTCGACGGCGGCGAACACCAGGGCGAGCAGGATGGCCAGCATGAGGACCCGCCGCCCCACGGCCGCGGCGAAGCGGCCGAGGTGCGGAATCGGCAGCGGGCGGCGTCGCGCGGTGGCCGCCCCTGTGCCGGCAGGAGCTGCCACCGCGCTGCCCTTGGGCGCGTGGCTCAACTCAGCCACACGTTCTCCAGCTGGACGCGGCCGTAGCCGGGCAGCTTCGGCAGGTCCTGGACTTTCGCAGCGGCCAGGTCGACACCGTCGGCCATGCCCCACAGCAGGTAGCCGGAGCGGTCGTACTCGATCTGCTGCAGTTCGTGCAGGGCCTTGGCCCGCGCCTGTTTGTCCGTGGTGCCGATGGCCTTGCGGTAGGTGGCGTCGAACTCCTTGTCGTCGAAGCCCGATTCGTTCTGACCGGCGCCGCTGAGCAGGGTCTTGGACGCGAAGAACAGCACCGAGTCGTTGGTGCCCCAGTAGTTCGTGTAGAGGTCGCCCTTGAGCCAGGTCTTCTCGTAGAACGTTCCCGACTCCTGCTTGACCACCTTGATCTTGATCCCGGCCTCACGCGCCTGCGAGGCGAACAGGGTCGCGGAGTCGGCGATTCCGGAGACGTCTTCGGTGGTGTACAGCTCATAGGTCTTGGACAGGTCGAACTTGGCGTCTTCGAGGAGCTGTTTGGCCTTGGCCAGGTCGCGCTTGCGCTGCGGGATGTCCTTGGCGTAGTCGGGGTCGCCGGTGCCCATGATGTCGTTGGCGACGTTCCCGTATCCGGAGAGGGCCTGCTTGACCATTGCCTCGCGGTCCACGACCAGGCGCATGGCTTCCCGCACCCGCGGGTCGGCGAATGGGCCGTCGGCGGTGCGCATGACGATGGGCATCGACATGTCGTCGGGGCGGCGGACGACCTGGATGTCCTTGCGGGACTCCGCGGTGCGCGCGGCGATGGGGCCGGCGTTGGAGGCGACGTCGATCTGCCCGGCGAACAGGGCGTTGGCCATGGCCTGCGGCGTCTCGAACATGGTCACCTCGATCGCGTCGAGGTAGACGGTGCCGCCGTACCATTTGTCGTTGCGCACCAGACGGGCGTTGCCGTTGCGGTACCAGTCCAGCTTGAACGGGCCGGTGCCCGGCGCCTTCGCCACTGCCTTGTCCGGCGTGTCCTTCTTCATGACGAACGTGGCAAAGCGCGTCATGAGAGGGAAGTCGGCGTTGGCGTACTCGGAGACGACCACCACAGTGTCGGCGCCCTCGGCCGTGATGCTGTCGGCGTTCTTCACTCCGGGCAGGCGGGCTGCACCGGCCGGCGTGTTGCGCAGTCGACGCAGCGACCAGACCACGTCGTCGGCGGTGGCCGGGGTGCCGTCATGGAAGACAGCGCCCTTGGCCACCTTGAAGCGCCACGTCTTCAGGTCCGCCGAGGGCTCCCACGAGGCCAGCCGGGGCACGGTGTTGGACTTGGCGCCCGGAACGGCGAGCGTGTCGAAGGTAAGCGCGAGAATCAGGTAGTCGCTCTCATTGGCCTGCGTGCCATGCGGGTCGCGGGTGATGGCGCCGGCCCGGCCGAGCGCGCCGATGCGCAGGGTGCCACCCTTTCGGGGCTTGCCGCCCTTGCCGGAGGAGTCGGCCGCGGTGTCACCGCTACCCGAGGAGCACGCAGCCAGCAGCGCGGCCGCCCCTATCGCCCCGCCGGCCAACAGCACCTGGCGTCTGTTGATGTCCACGTACGTCCTCGCTCCATGTTCCGGGCAGCCTAAAAATGTCTAAGGTTTGCCTACCCTAATGACAATCAATTCCGCAAGAAGGGGCGGGATGGCTCACGCGCAGGAGATTGCACACTCACTCATCGGCCGATCCCGCCTTGAAGGGTTCCAGCCATCCTAGCTCGAAAACAAGGTATGCCTTACCTAAGTTCGATGCTAGCGTTCGATCGCCGCCGGGAGCCGTAGCGCCCGCAGTGGCTGGCTAAATTTCCCTGCGCTACCGCCAGTTGACGACCGCCCCCTGCTGCGCACCGCCGGCACCGTCTGCCATCCCCGCACGGAACGGATCTTCTTGCCATGAGCACGGCAGCCACACCTGTCCGCCAGCTCGCCCCCCACACCGTGGGTGAACTCCGCACGGCAGCGGAGCAGATACTCGAAGAATTCGATACCTCGGCGACATCTCCCGCACTCCTGGAGCATGTCGCGAAGGCCGCGAGCGGCTTCAGTGACGCCCTGCGACATGCCTGCCGGCCCGTCGATACCGTGGACGGCCTGTTCGTGCTGCGGAGCCTGGACGTCGATGACTCCGCCATCGGCGCCACGCCGGACAGTTGGGCCGCCGCCGGCAACAGCGGCGCCCTCTACGACATCATGCTTCTGCTGCTGGCCAGCGTGATGGGAAACCCGATCGCCTGGGAAGGGCAGCAGGACGGCCGCTTCGTCCACAACATCGTGCCCTCGCCCGGCCATGAGAGCGAGCAGACCGGCGCGAGCAGCAGCGTGCTGCTCAGCCCGCACACCGAGGACGCCTTCCACCCGGGCCGCGCCCACCTGCTGATGCTCGGCTGCATGCGCAACCACGACAACATCGCCACCACCGCGGCCAGCATCCGCAAGACGGCCCTGTCGGACGCCCACGTGGAGACCCTGTCCCGGCCCGTCGTGCCGATCCTGCCCGACGACGCCTACGCCGAGGCCCAGGGCTACGCAGGCGCTGAACCTCCCGCCGTGCCCGCCCTGTTCGCGGGCGAGGACGGGACGACGCTGCGCTTCGACCCCGCTTGCACGCCCCTCGACCAGGCCGACGGCACCTACCGCGCAGCCTATGGGCGACTGGAGGAGGAACTGGCCCGCGTCTCCGTCGCGGTCAGCCTCAGCCCCGGCGAGATCCTCGTCGTCGACAACGACATGGTCGTTCACGGCCGCGTTCCCTTCCAGGCCCGCTACGACGGCACCGACCGCTGGCTCAAGCGCGCCTCCGTCCGAGTCCCCGGGCGCCGCACACGCCCTCTGTCCGAGGCCGAGGAGCACGGCTACGGTCAGGCCTCGATCGAAGCCCACGCCGGCTGAACCGCCCCCGTCAATAAAGGATTTCGACACATGACCGACACCCGGACCCTCAAGACCGACGGCGCGATATCCGGCGACGACACACGCCTGCGGATCCTGTCCAAGAGCGACCTGGCCGGAATCGACATCACGCTGGCCGACGTGGTTGCCACAGTGGAGGGTGCCTACCGCACGCTGCACGCCGGACAGTCCGACAATCCCCGCAAACTCACCGTCAAACCGCAGGACGAGCACTCGGTCGCCTACGCGATGCTGGGCCGCGACGGCTCCCGAGATGTCGTCGCCATCAAAACCTCCTACAAGCACGGCCTCCACGTCGGCCGCGAGGAGCAGCACTACTACACGACGCTCACCCTCTACGACGACGTCACCGGCCTGCCGGTGGCCATGATGGACTGCTCCCGCATCGGCTCCCTGCGCACCCCGGCAGTCTCCGCTCTGCTGGCCCGCGAATGCGCAGCCCCCGGCGCCCGCAGTGCCCTGGTCATCGGCACCGGCACCCAGGGCCGCCTGGCACTGCCGTTCCTGCTGACGACGCTGCCCGGTCTGGACCGGCTGATGGTCTTCGGCACGCACGCCGACGGCATCGCCGCGGTGCGTGAACAACTCCGTACGCACCACCCCGAACGCGACGTGGAGATCGTCACGGATGTACGGGCTGCCGCCGCGGACGCCGATGTCATCGTGGCCACGGCCGGCGGCCACACCCCAGCCGCCGTCGAAGCGGGCTGGCTCAAGGAGGGCGCTCTCTCGATCCTGGTCGGCCACGGCCTGGCCCCCTCAACCCTGCACCGCGCCGACCGGGTGATCGCCACCAGCGAGGCCCAGATGAACGTCACGGGCACCGACATGGCCGACGCCGACGGCAAACTCCCCCCGGTCGACACCGAGTTGCCCCCTGTGATCGCCGGCCTCACGGCAGGCCGCTCTTGCGCCGAAGAAAGGATCTTCGCCTACAACAGCGGACTCGTCGTCACCGACATCGCGCTCGGGCACCGATTCGCGCAGCTCGCCCTCGCGCAGGGCCTGGGCACCGAGGTGCCGCTGTGGCAGTGACCGCCCCGCGTACGACGAATGTGCCGACCTTGCCAGCCCACCCGGACCCGGACACCGACCGGGTGCTGGACAGCGGACTCCTCCACGAGCTGTCCTACGCCTTCGGCGGCCCCTTCCACTTCCTGCTGCCGCACCGCTTCGACGCCAACCTCGCCGCCTTCCGCACCGCGCTCGGCGACGCCGGGGTTGAGGGGCTCGTGTACTACGCGAAGAAGGCCAACAAGGCAGCCATATGGATGGAGCGCTGCGCTGTGCACCAGGCCGGCGTCGACGTGGCCGGCGTCGGTGAACTGCGGGAAGCACTCGGCCACGGGGTACGCGGCGAGAACATCGTGGTCACCGGCCCCGCCAAGAGCGACGAGTTGCTGAGGCTTGCCCTGTTGCAGGGCTGTCTGGTCGCCGTCGACGCACTGGACGAACTGGACATGCTCATCACCCTGGCACTGACCGGCGCCGTGCGACAGGCCCGACTGCTGCTGCGCCGCCTGCCTCCCACGCAGCCACACAGCCGCTTCGGCATGAACACAGGTGAGCTGGAGACCGCCTTGGATCGGTGCGTGCGCGCAGGCGACGCGGTGCGGATGGAAGGCTTCAGCTTCCACCTGTCCGGCTACGCCACCCAGCCGCGTGCCGACCTCGCGGCGGAACTGGTCGAGTGGTGTCTCAAGGCCCGGGTCGTTGGACTGCAAGCCGACCGGATCAGTATCGGAGGAGGCTTCGCCGTCGACTACAGCCCGGCCGACCAGTGGTACACCTTCCTCGCCAAGCAGCATCCCGAGCACTATCACGCACATAAGACGTTCCACAGCGGCGACTTCTACCCTTACCACTCCCCGGTCGCGGGAGCGGACGCCCTGCGCACCATCCTGGCTTCCGTCCCCAAGGGCGGGCAGACCAGCCTGGCCGAGCGACTGCAGGAGACGGGGACACTGCTGCTGATGGAGCCCGGACGCGCCCTGCTGGCCGGCGCAGGCTCGACGGTCTTCTCCATCCAGGGCCTCAAGGAACGCGACGGGTACCGGATCGCCACCGTCGACGGGACCAGCCTGAGCCTGTCCGAGCAGTGGTTCAACAGCGAATACCTGCCCGACCCGGAACTGGTGACCCCCACGGGCCGCTCCCGCGGCACCGGGATCCACCCCACGTGCGTCGGCGGAGCCTCATGCCTGGAGTCGGACATGGTCACCTGGCGCAAGATTCCCCTGCCCGCCCGCCCCAGGGTGGGCGACCTCCTCGTGTACCCGAACACCGCGGGCTACCAGATGGACTCCAACGAGTCGCCCTTCCACGACCTGCCGCTGCCCCCCAAGGTCGTCCTCGACCGGCTGGACGACCGCCCGCGCTGGCGCCTGGACCGCCGAACCGCCTACTGACGTCCCCCACCCACCCAGGAGTCCTTCCATGAACGCGGCTCTCGCCCGCCCAGCCGTGGTTTCCCAGGTATCCGACCTCATCGGCTACACGCCCCTTCTGGAACTCGCCACCGCAGAGACCGGCAGCCGCCTGCTGCTGAAGCTGGAAATGTTCAACCCCACCGGCACCGCGAAGATCCGCATGGCACGCGCGATGATCGACGCCGCAGAACAGTCCGGCGAACTACGGCCCGGTGGCCGCATCATCGAATCCACCTCCGGCAACACCGGACTCGGCCTCGCCGTGATCGCCGCCGAGCGCGGCTACACCTTCACCGCCGTCGTCGACCACCACGCCGCCGCCGACAAGCTCCGCGCCATGAAGACCCTGGGCACCGAACTGGTCTACGTCGTCGACGACGGCACCGCGGAACTCGCCACCGCCGCCCGCGAGGAACTCGCCGCGGACATGGCCCGCGGCCAGGACAACACCATCTTCACCGAGCAGCACAACAACCCTGCCAACGGCGTCGGCTACTTCCCCGTCGCCCACGAACTGAACGCGGCCCTCGACGGAAACCTCGACTTCCTCGTCGGCGCCGTCGGAACCGGCGGCGGACTGTGCGGCACCGCCCGCGAACTGCGCACCCTCATACCCGGCTTCTCCACCATCGGAGTCGAACCCAAGGGCTCCATCGCCTTCGGCGGACCGGCCCACGACTACTACCAGTCCGGCACCGGCACCCCCGAGGGCGCCGGGCTCGGCGCCCTGGTGGACTTCGACCTGATCGACGAGGGCGTCAAGGTGGGCGACGTCGAGGCGTTCGCCACCTGCCGGGCCGTCGCCCGTACCGGCCTGCTCATCGGAGGCTCCGCCGGCGGCGTGGTCCACGAGGCGCTGACCCGCCTGCCTTCGCTGCCGCCGGGGACGACTATGGTCGCCCTGGTCAATGACGGCGGGGAGAAGTACATGGACACCGTGTTCAACGACGACTGGATGCAGGCCCGCGGCCTCCTCGATCCCGACGCGGAACGGGAAATCGACGAACTCCTCACCAAGCTCCGCAGGAACCGGTAACCCGATGCTCACCACCCTCCTCCGCGACAGCCGGGCCCTCGCCACCCTCGCGGTCCCGCTGATCCTCACCCAGCTCGCACAGGTCGCCCTGACCACGACGGACACCGTCATGATGGGCTTCCTCGGCACACAGGAACTGGCAGCGGGCGGCCTGGCCATCGTCATCTTCAACCAGCTGCGCACTATGGGCGTCGGCCTGGTCACCTCCGTGGGCAACCAGATCGCCGCCGCCGGAGCCCGCGCCGAACAAGCCGCTCAGGATGCCAACCAGGACGGGCAGGAACAAGGCCGCGAGGAGGTGCGGGGCATCGTCCGCGCCAGCATGGCGCTGGCCACCCTCGCGGGCATCGCCGGCGCCGTCCTCATGATCCTGATCGGGCAGGCCCTGCCCTGGCTCGGACAGGACGCCGCAGTCGCCGACCGCGCGCAGACCATGATCTTCGCGCTCGCCCCCGGCCTGCTGCCCTGCCTCTGGTTCCAGGTGATCCGCCAGTTCACCGTCGGCATGCAGCGCCCCCAGGCCCTGCTGCAGATCACCATCGCCTCGGTCGCGGTCAACGCGGGTCTCAACTGGATCCTCATCCACGGCACCTGGGGCCTGCCCCGCATGGGTCTGACCGGCGTCGGCATCGCCACCTCCAGCGTCTACCTGCTGACCTTCATCGCTCTCTATCTGTCGGCGAAGAAGGACACCACCCTCGCCCCGCTGCTGTCCCTGAACCTGATGGAGGCCGATCCGGAAGCCCTCAAGCGCTTGCTGCGCCTGGGCATTCCGATCGCCGCCACCTACGGCTCCGAAGCGGGGTTCTTCTCCCTCACCGCGCTGATGGCCGGGTCCTTCGGGCCCGCCGCACTGGCCGCGCACACAGCCGTCAACCAACTCGTCTACATCGTCTTCCAGGTCGCCGTCGGCCTCTCCCACGCCGCCTCGATCAACGTCAGCCGCGAACTGGCACTGGGCCGCTACGACGACGCCCGACGCATCAAGAACACCGCGCTGGCCTGCGCCGGCGTCGTCATGATCGTCGTCGGCATCCTCTACCTCACCCTGCCCGAGCTCGTCCTGGCCCCCTTCCTGGAGTCCGGCTCGGACAAGGCGCTCACCATCGCCGGCCACCTGCTGATCGTGACCGCGTTCCTACAGTTCTTCGACTGCGCCCAGAACATCGGCGTCGGCCTGCTGCGTGGACTCGACGACACCAAGAGCGGATTTCGCATCACGCTCATCGGTTACTGGGCCGTCGGCCTGCCCGCGGCATGGCTCCTCGCCTACGCCCTGGACCTCGAAGCCGTGGGCATCTGGCTCGGCCTGCTCACCGGCCTCGCCACCACCGCCATCCTGCTCCTGCGCCGCTACTCCGCCTCCCTCACCGCACGAGCCGACGACCACGACGGCGCCGCGCTTCTGAAGTAGGTCGCTCACCCGGACAGAGCGGATTCCGTGGTGATGCTCCCGGACACAGGTTTTGAATTCACCTGCGGCGGGATCGTCTGCTTCGACTTCAAGGAACACATCGAAACGGGTGATCTCGCTCAGGCCTCGTTCTCTCCCATGACCCGAAGCCGAAATGTTAGTAACATCCAGATGCCCAGAGCATCCGACTGCCCCCTGTGGAGGGATTTTCATGGCGACTCGGCGTCTGTACGTGGTCAGGCACGGCGCGGCGGACGCGTTCGGGGCGCTGACCGATGTCGGACAGAGACAGACGGAGCTGCTCGCGGAGCGCCTGGCTCGCCTGCCGATCGGTGCCGTATGGCACTCGCCGTTGCCGCGGGCCGTGCGGTCGGCTCAGCTCATCGGCGAACGGCTGCGCGGAGTCCCTGTGCAAGAAGCGCCTGAGCTGATCGACCACATCCCGCACGTGCCGGAGAAACCGCCGGCGGCGTGGGCAGGGGTCTTCGACGGGTACGACCCCGCAGAAGCGGCCAAGGGAGAGCGTCTCGCGGACGCGCTGACCGACCGGTTCGCGCGCGATGCCGAGGTCGAGACGCACGAGGTCCTGGTCACCCACGCCTACCAGGTGGCGTGGCTCCTCCGGCACGCCCTGGAGGCGCCGCGGGAACGATGGCTGGGGCTGAGCTGTGGAAACGCGGCGGTGACGGCGATCGAGTACTACACCGGCGCGGCCCCGTCACTGCTGTTGTACAACGACATGAGCCATCTGCCGGCGGAGCTTCGTTGGACGGGGTTCGGTCCCAGCGTCCGGCCCTGAACCCACAAGATCGCTTCCGGTCGGCCGTCGTCGGTGCGTCGGGTCTCCCTACCGGCTCTGCCCGCGCCCCGACAGGCTCTGCCCGCACCCGATGCCGTCGATCAGGTCACGGGCCCCCTGGCGGAGCAGTGCCGCGCCGACCGAAGCGCCCAGATCCTTGGCTGCGTGGGGCTCGGCCCGCTCGTGAGCCTGGAGGATCGTCTTGCCGTCAGCGCTGAAGACGCAGGCCCGCAGGGAGAGGGCGCCCTCCCGGGCCACCCGGGCGAATCCGGCGATCGGGCTGTTGCAGCGACCTTGGAGGACGTGCAGCAGCATCCGTTCGGCGGTCACCTCCCGAAGCGTGTCACCATCACCGATGGCTCCCACTGCCTCGATCAGCTCGGTGTCGCCCTCGCGGCACTGAAGCGCCAGCGCCCCTGCACCCAGCGCCGGCACCATCACGTCCGGATCGATGACCTCGCTGACAACGTCGGGGCGGCCGATCCGCTCCAGGCCGGCCACCGCCAGCAGCAGGGCATCGGCGTCACCCGCGGCCATGCGGGCCAGGCGCCGATTGGCGTTGCCGCGTATCGGTACGCATTCCAGATGCGGGTGGGAAGCTGCGAGTTGGGCCGTGCGGCGAACGGAGGAGGTGCCGATACGGGTGCCGGGCGGCAGTTGGTCGAGCGTGCGGCCAGCGGGGTCCACCAAGGCGTCACGGATGTCGTCGCGGGCCAGGAAGCCGGCGAAGACCGTGCCGGCCGCCAACGGGCGGTCGCCTGGGATGTCCTTGACACAGTGCACGGCGAGATCGGCCGCTCCGGCCAGCAGAGCGGCGTCCACCTCCTTGGTGAAGGCACCCTTGCCCTCGACCAGCGACAGGTCGCCCAGCCATCGGTCGCCGGTGGTACGCACCGGGACCACCTCGGTCGCCGTTCCCGGGTACGCGGCGGCGAGTTCGGCGCGGGCCCGCTCGACCTGGGCCAGTGCCATGGGCGAGTCACGGGAGACGATCCGGATCACCTCGGGAAGAACCATGACGTCACGATAGGCGCGGGGTCCGCGGGGCCCCTGCGCAGTTGAACAGGGGCCCCGCCCGGGACCGGCCGGACATCTCGCGGAACAGGAACCCGGACCGGCCGACCGGCTGGACATCGCGCCGAACAGGGCCTCTCCCCCGCCCCGGAACGCACCGGGCCCTCCGACGAAGTGCGGGTCCTCCGAGCAGTACGCGGGCCCCGCGGAATTCCGGCAGGCCTGCGCAGCCGAACAGTTGTCGTCGCGTGCCGCATCACGGACGTACAGTGCCCGTGACGTGGCAGGACCGGCCCCCGGGTCTTCCCGGGCGCCGCCCGTGGCCGGCCGCGAGGGGCCCCTGAGAAGAAGGAGGGGCCATGGACAACTACCCGTCACCACCGGTGGGCGACCGCCTCCGGCGCCGGATCCCGCGCCCGGCGGAACTCGCTCCACTGCTGCGGCCGCGACGACCGCAGCTCGCCGGCGCCCGACGACGACTCGCCGCCGCCGCCGACGTGGCGGACCTGCGAGCGGTCGCCCGCCGGCGTACGCCCAGAGCCGTGTTCGACTACACGGACGGGGGCGCGGGCGAAGAACTCTCGCTCGCCCGCAACCAGGCCGCCTTCCGCCGGATCGAGTTCCGGCCGAGCGTGTTGCGGGACGTCTCGTCGGTCGACACCTCGGCATCCCTGCTGGGCGAGGTGTCCGCGCTCCCGATCGCGCTGGCCCCGACCGGCTTCACCCGGATGATGCACCATGAGGGCGAGACGGCCGTGGCCCGGGCCGCGGCGGACCACGGCGTGCCGTACACGCTGTCCACGATGGGCACCACGGCGGCCGGGCCGCTGGCCGCTGCCGTGCCCGGCGTTCGCCGCTGGTTCCAGCTGTACCTGTGGCGGGACCGGTCCCGCAGCCGGGACCTGGTGCTCAGCGCGGCGGAAGCGGGGTACGAGGCGCTGATGCTGACCGTGGACACACCGGTCGCGGGACCCCGGCTGCGGGATGTGCGCAATGGCATGACCATTCCGCCGGCGCTGACCGCGCGGACTCTCCTGGACGGGGCGCTGCGGCCGTGGTGGTGGATGAACCTGCTGACCACCCCGCCGCTGGAGTTCGCCTCTCTCAGCCAGTGGCAGGGCACCGCAGCGGATCTCGGCAACCTGATGTTCGATCCCGGGGCGACCGCCGAGGACGTGGCCTGGCTGAGGGAGGTCTGGCCCGGCAGGCTCATCATCAAGGGCGTCCAGACGGCCGAGGACGCGCGGGTGATGGCCGGCCTCGGAGTGGACGCACTCGTCGTCAGCAACCACGGCGGGCGCCAACTGGACCGGGCGCCCGTGCCGTTGGAGGAGCTGCCCGCCGTGGTGCGGGCGGTCGACGGCGCGGTGGAGGTGTACCTCGACGGAGGCGTGCGGTCCGGCGCGGACGCGGTGGCGGCGGTCTGCCTGGGTGCCACGGCCGTCCTCGTCGGCAGGGCCTACCTCTACGGCCTGATGGCGGGCGGTGAGGCCGGCGTGCGCCGGGTGCTGGACATCCTCTCGACGGAGGTCCGGCAGACCATGCAGTTGCTCGGCGCCACCTCGGTCAAGGACCTCACGCCGGACCGCGTCCGGCTGCGCGCCGGATAGGGTCGGCTCTTCCGCTGCACGCCTCGCGGACTCCCGCTCCTCAGGGATCTCGGCCGCTCCGCCCAGGACTTGGGCAGAGCGGCCGAAGTGATGCCCGGAGGCGCGACGTACCGCCGGCCTACCGGGAACCGGCGGGTCCGCGCCGCAGGCGGTCCTGGATCAACGTGCCGATCTGGCTCAGCACCTCCGGCTTGAGCATGCCGGCGTGGGAGCAGTCCATGCGCCGGTACTCCAGTGGCCCGGCAAGGTAATCGTGCCACACATCCGGCTCCAGGACGGTGTCGGTCTCCTGCGTGGCCGCGAACAGCATCATCTCGGTTGCGACCTGTCGGTGCCGATAGCCCTTGGTGATCTCGATGTTGTTCTCCATCACCCGCATGACGGTGAGGAACTCGCTCTCCTCGATGCTGCCGAGGACGGTGTTGGTCGTCCGGGCCACCGCTGCGAAATCCTCGAACGTCAGGTCCTCCACCGGTAGTTCGGCGGTGCTCACGCCCAGCAGTTCGAGGATCCCCCGGTAGTACTCCTCGTGCCCGTGCTCGGGGATGTCCTCCTCGTCCTCGGCGGGCTTCGCGTCGAGGCAGACGATCAGTTCGACCTGCTGACCGCGCTCGGCCAGCCGGGCCGCCACCGCGTGGGCGACGATGCCCCCGAAGGAGTGCCCCATCAGCCGGTACGGCCCTTCGGGCTGCACCCGGACCATCGCCTCGATGCAGTCGTCGGCCACCTCCTCGACCGACCCCGGCAGGTCGTCCGGATCCGACAGGCCACGCGCCTGGAGGCCGTATACAGGGATGTCGGCGCCGATGTGCGGCAGCAGGCTCGCGTAATTCCAGCTCATCCCGCCGCCCGAGTGCAGACAGAACAGGGGCGCCCGGTCGCCCTTGGTGCGCAGCGGCAGCAGCACCTCGAAGGCACTGGACGGTCCCCTGGAGCTCGCGCTTCGGCCGGCCCCCTCGTCCACGTCGTGATCGAGCCGCTGGGCGAGTTCCGCGACGGTGGACGCCTCGAAGAGGATCCGCAGCGGCAGGTCGACGCCGAGAACCGTCTGGATCCGGCTGATCAGCCCGGTGGCCAGCAGGGAGTGGCCGCCGAGGTCGAAGAACCCGTCGTCCACGCCCACCCCGGGCAGGCCCAGCACCTCGGCGAAGAGCGTGCACAGCACCTCTTCCTGCGGAGTGCGCGGCGGGCGGCCGGCCCGACCGCCGTAATCGGGTGCGGGCAGTGCCTTGCGGTCCACCTTGCCGTTGGGGCTGAGCGGCAGTTCGGGCAGGGCCGTCACCGCCGCGGGCACCATGTAGCCGGGCAGCCGATCGCGCAGCGCCTCGCGTACGGCGGTCACGGAGAAGCCGTCGAGCTCCTCGGGCACCACGTAGGCGACCAACCGCGGATCCGTGCCGCGGTGCCGGTGGACGATCACATAGGCCTGGACGATGCCGGGCTGTCGCAGCAATTCGGCCTGCACTTCGCCGGGTTCGACCCGGAAACCGCGGATCTTGACCTGGTCGTCGGCGCGGCCGAGGTACTCCAGCTGACCCTCTGCGTTCCACCGGACCACGTCACCGGTGCGGTACATCCGCTCGCCCGGGCCGCCGAACGGGTTGGCCACGAACCGTTCGGCCGTGAGCCCCGGCCGGCCCAGATAGCCGCGGGCCAGGCCCGCCCCGGCCACGTACAGCTCACCGATGACTCCCTGCGGCACCGGGTTCAGGCCGGCGTCCAGGACGTAGCCCGAGAGGCCGAACAGTGGCCGCCCCATGGGGACCACCCCGGTCTCACGGCCGGTCAGTGGGGTACTCATGGCCGCGCCGACGGTGGACTCGGTGGGCCCGTACGCGTTGATCATGCGGCGGCCGGGCGCCCAGCGTTCCACCAGGTCCGGCGAGCACGCCTCACCGGCCACCAGCAGCACCGCCAGGTCCGGGAACGGTACGCCGGGCCCCCGCGCGTCGAGGGTCGCCAGGACCGACGGCGGCAGCGTCACGTGCGTCACCCGCCGCCCGCTCAGCGTCCCGGCCAGCGCCTCGCCGGCCAGTGCGTCGGCGGAGGCCGCCACGAGGGCCGCTCCCGAGGCGAAGGCCATCACCAGCTCCCACACGGACACGTCGAAGCTGGGCGAGGCGAACTGCAGCACCCGGCTGTCCGGCGTGAGCGCGAACGCGTCCAGTTGAGCCCGCGCGAGGTTGGCGAACCCGGCGTGGGTCACCTCGACGCCCTTGGGGCGGCCGGTGGAGCCGGAGGTGTAGATGACGTACGCGGTGTGCGCGGGATGGATCGGCACGCCCGGGTCGGTGTCGGGGACCGCCTCCTGGTCCACCCCGTCCGCCCAGCCGTCGTCGAGGACCGCGACAGGCTCCGCGTCGGTGAGCATGTACGCGATCCGGTCGGCCGGATAGTCCGGGTCCACCGGCACGTACGCGGCGCCGGTCTTGATCACTCCCAGGATGGTGACGGCAAGCTCCGGACCGCGCCGCATCAGCAACGCCACCCGCTGCCCGGGGCCGACGCCGAGGCGCAGCAGATGGTGGGCCACACGGTTCGAGCGGCGGTCCAGTTCGCCGTAGGACATCTCGCCCTCGCCCGAAATTGTCGCCACCGCGTCCGGTGCCCGCCGGGTCGCCGCGGCGAACAGCTCCGGCAGGGTCACCGGCGGCAGGTCGGCCCGGTCGGCTCCGGACCATGCGAGCAGCCTTCCGCGCTCGCCCGGTGCGAGGATCTCCAGCGACCTGACCGGCTGCCGGGGGTCGCCGACCGCCGAGTCCAGCAGCCGCGCCCAGCGCGCCGTGAACGCGTCGATGGTCGTCGCGTCGTACAGGTCGGTGGCGTACTCGACGAGGCCGGTGATCCCGGCCGGTTCACCGTCTTCGCCGAACGTCTCGGTGACGCTGACGAAGACATCGAACTTGGCGGACCCGGCGCCCGCCTTCTCGGCCCCCACCAGCAGTCCCGGCAGCTCGAAGCGGGCGCCGTCGTCACTCTGCAGCACCAACACCACCTGGAACAACGGGTGATGAGCGGTCGAACGCTGGGGGTTGAGCTTCTCCACCAGGTACTCGAACGGCAGATCCTGGTGGGTGTACGCGGCCAGGCAGGTCTCCCGCACCCGTGCCAGCAGCTCGGCGAAGGTCGGGTCCCCGGAGGTGTCCGTGCGCAGCACCAGTGTGCTGACGAAGAACCCGATCAGATCGTCCAGCCCCTCGTCGCCACGACCGGCGATGGGCGAACCCACGGGGATGTCGTCCCCGGCGCCGAGCCGCGAGAGCAGAGCCGCCAGGCCCGTCTGCAGGACCATGAACAGCGTGGCGTCCGCCGACCGTGCCAGCTCCCGCAGCCCGGCATGCGTGTCGGCACCGATGTGGAACGGCGTGACGTCGCCGCGGTACGAGGGGAGCGCCGGCCGCGGCCGGTCCGGGGGCAGCGTGGCCAGCTCCGGCAGCCCGGCCAGCTGGGCGGACCAGTACTCGGCCTGCCGGGCGAAGAGGCTGTCCGGATCGGACCCGTCGCCGAGCAGGTCGTGCTGCCAGAGCGTGAAGTCGGCGTACTGCAGCGGCAGCGGCGCCCACTCGGGCCGTGCGCCGTCGCGGCGCGCGGTGTACGCGGCGACCAGGTCACGTGCCAGCGGTCCCATCGACCAGCCATCGGCGGCGATGTGGTGGATGATCACGACCAGTACGGACGCGTCGGGTCCTGTCTGGAGCAGCCCGGCCCGGACCGGTATCTCCCGGTCCAGCTCGAAACCGTGCCGCACGATCCGCGCCACCCGCTCGGGCACCTGCTCCTCGCCGATCTCCTCCACCGCGACGTCGATCCGCGCCTGCTCCGGGCCGAGCACCCGCTGATAGGGCTGTCCGTCGGCGTCGGGGAAGACGGTGCGCAACGGCTCGTGCCGGGCGATCACGTCGTTGAGCGCGGCGTCCAGCGCACCGGCGTCCAGCTTCCCGGTGAGCCTGAGGACCAACGGCATGTTGTACGTCGCCGATGCACCCTCGAACTTGTACAGGAACCACAACCGCCGTTGCGAGAACGACAACGGCAACGAATCGGGCCGCTCACGCCGCTCCAGCACCGGACGCGAACCCCCCACCGACAGATGCCGCACCACACCCGCCACCGTCGGAGCATCGAACAACGCCCGCAACGGCACCTCCACATCGAGCACCCTGCGGATCCGGCTCACCAACCGCGTCGCCAACAGCGAATGACCGCCCAGATCGAAGAAGTCGTCGTCCACACCCACCACCGGAACACCCAGCACCCCGGCGAACAGCTCGCACACGACCTCTTCGGTCTGCGTGCGCGGCGCGCGGAACGTGCCGACACCGCCGTACTCCGGCTCCGGCAGCGCGCGGCGGTCGAGCTTCCCGCTCACGGAGAGCGGGAACTCGTCCAGCGCGACGATCGCCGACGGCACCATGTACCTGGGCAGTTGACGGCTCAGCGATTCGCGCAGGGCACCGAGGGAGCGGCCGAGGCGGTCCTCGGGGACGATGTAGGCAACGAGGCGCAGGTCGTCGTCGTGGTGGCGCCGGGCGACGACGAGGGCCTGGGAGACCCCTGGTTCGGCTTCCAACACCGCCTGGATCTCCCCGGGTTCGATCCGGAAGCCACGGATCTTGACCTGGTCGTCGGCACGGCCGAGGTACTCCAACTGCCCGTCGGCGTTCCACCGCACCACATCGCCCGTCCGATACATCCGCTCACCACGGGCACCGAAGGGACTGGCCACGAAACGCCCGGCCGTCAGGGCAGGGCGGCCGGTGTAACCACGCGCCAGGCCGGGACCGGAGACATACAACTCACCGGG
>NZ_BMRN01000042.1 GCF_014648655.1 Streptomyces atratus | reverse complement strand
ACCCGCAGGACCGGTCGCACCATCAGCACCATTGGTACCGGACGCACCCGTCGCACCCGTCGGACCCGCAGGACCGGTCGCACCATCAGCACCATTGGTACCGGACGCACCCGTCGCACCCGTCGGACCCGCAGGACCGGTCGCACCATCAGCACCATTGGTACCGGCAGCACCCGTCGCACCCGTCGCACCGTTAGCACCATTGGCACCCGCCGGACCCGTCGGACCAGTAGCACCGGTAGCACCCGGGGCACCGTTGGCACCGGACGCACCCGTGGCGCCGGTGGCGCCCGTCAGACCCGTCGCACCCGTCGGACCAGCAGGACCAGTCGCACCGGTCGCACCATTGGCACCGTTAGCACCGGACGCGCCGGTGGCACCGGTGGCGCCCGTCGCACCGGTCGCACCATTGGCACCGTTAGCACCATTGGCACCCGCCGGACCCGTCGGACCAGTAGCACCGGTAGCACCCGGGGCACCGTTGGCACCGGACGCACCGGTGGCACCGGTGGCGCCCGTCAGACCCGTCGCACCCGTCGGACCAGCAGGACCAGTCGCACCGGTCGCACCATTGGCACCGTTAGCACCGTTGGCACCCGCCGGACCCGTGGCACCGGTGGCGCCCGTCAGACCCGTCGCACCCGTCGGACCGGTCGCACCCGTCGGACCGTGAGCACCAACAGCACCGGACGCACCCGTGGCACCGGTGGCGCCCGTCAGACCCGTCGCACCCGTCGGACCAGCAGGACCAGTCGCACCGGTCGCACCGGTCGCACCATTGGCACCGTTGGCACCCGCCGCACCCGTGGCACCGGTGGCGCCCGTCAGACCCGTCGCACCCGTCGGACCAGCAGGACCAGTCGCACCGTTAGCACCGTTAGCACCCGACGGACCCGTCGGACCCATCGGACCCATCGGACCCATGGGTCCCGTCGGGCCGGTGTCACCCGTGCCCGGGAAGTCGTCACAGAACGGCACTGGGGTCTGCGTCGAGATGAAGCGAGCGGTCATCCAGCCGCTGCCGTCGGACAGCAGGTACCAGAACGAGTTCCCGCCGACGTTCTGGCCGACCACCTGGCAGGCGATGGACACCGTGCCGCCGGGCGGCACGCTGCCCACGATCTGCGACTGGGTCGTGGGAGCGCTACGGATGTTCTGAGAGGTCTGGGAGGTGACAGTCCCGGACACGCTGGCCGCCACCCGGCTGGCCATCACTCGGTTGGCCGCCTGCGAACCCGTGGGGTTCGGCGCTCCGTGAGCGATGTCCATGGGGCACAGCGCCAGGGTCACACCCAGCGACATGGCACCCAGGGTCGAACGGGACAGGATGTCCCAGCTTCTCGATTTGTACATCTCGGATTCCTTACCGGGTCTGCGTGGATCGGAGCCGTGACTGTGACATCAGCAACAGGGCAAGGGCATATGCGCCACGCCGATGATCTACCGTCCGAGTACTGACGGTTCCCCTTGTGAGTGAGTAAGGCTTCGACCATCTGCCCCTATTCACATATTGGTTAGGCCCGTTGGCCATTTCGGCCCGACCGCCTACGTACCCCCGCGAAATCCGTGTCGCGCCGCGACCGCCGGATTCCGGCGCACTAGCGTCGCTTTCCTCGGTGACCGGATCGGCCGATCCCGTGCACCGCTCCAATTCGCCGTGGAGCGTTACTCCATAGAAGTCAGATCGGGAGATGTATATGACTAATCTGATCGACCGTCCTGCCGAAGAACGGCCACCCGCCCTGCACCGCAAGCCATCGATCTGCCTGTGCATGATTGTCAAGGACGAGGCGAAGGTCATCGAGCGATGCCTGAACTCCGTACGCGACCTGGTGGACGCATGGGTCATCTCCGACACCGGCTCCCGTGACGGAACACAGGAACTGATCCGCGCCACGATGAAGGGGATTCCGGGAGAACTCCACGAGGACCTCTGGGCCAACTTCGGCCACAACCGCACCCTGAACATCCAGCGCGCACGCGGCAAGGCCGACTACCTCCTGCTCATCGACGCCGACATGGCCGTCCGACGGGAGGGCCCGCTGTCCGAACTGTCCGAACTGAGCGCCGATTCCTACATGTTGCGCCATCTCGGTTCCCTCGAATACCGCATCCCCCGGCTGGTCAGGGGGGACATCCCATGGCGCTACGAGGGCGCGACGCACGAATTTCTGACCACGGCCCAGCAGCACACGGTTGCCGATCTCTCGGCCCTCAGCATCGAGCATTTCGCCGACGGCGGCTCGCGCGGGGACAAGTTCACCCGGGATGCCCGCCTGCTGCGCGAGGACCTCAAGCGCAACCCCGACAATCCCCGCACGGTCTTCTACCTCGCGCAGACTCTCCGCGACATGGGTGAGACCCGAGAAGCGATCGCGACGTACGAACGTCGGTCCGGCATGGGCGGGTGGGACGAGGAGGTGTACTACGCCCTGCTGCAAGTGGGAGTGCTCAAGGCCGACTCCGGTGACTGGCCCGGCGGTATGGACGCTCTCACCCGCGCATGGGAGAGCCGGCCGCAGCGGTTGGAGGCCTGCTACGAACTGACCAGCCGACTGAGGAAGATGGGGCGCTATCAAGCGGCCAACGCAGTCGCCGTCGCCGGCCTCAATCGCCCCACCCCCAAGGACTGGCTGTTCATGGAGCCCTGGATCTACAGCTGGGGCCTGCTCTTCGAGCACTCCATCACCTCCTACTGGACCGGTGACGCGCGTGGATCGCTGGCTTCCTGCGACCGCCTCCTCGCCCTGGCGGACCTTCCGGCCGACTACCGCGAACAGACCATCAAGAACCGTAAGTTCGCGGCCGACCTCGTCGCAGCACGCTCCAGTCGGTCAGCACCCGCCACCTTTGCCCGCCCGAAGACCGCATGACAGGCGCGCGGGGCGGCTGAGGGGAAACCGGGAGAGGCGCGCAACAGGTCCGGCCTCGGTGACGATGTGCCCGCCGCTCGCGCGGTCACTTCCGGTACAACGCCTCGATCTCCTTCTCGAAGTCCCGTGCGATCACATCCCGTTTCAGCTTCAGCGACGGCGTCAGGTGCCCGCTCTCCTCCGTGAAGTCCCCCGTCAGCACAGCGAACTTGCGGATCGATTCGGCGCGCGAGACCAGATGGTTGGCCTCGTCGACCGCGCGCTGGAGCGCGCTGCGCAACTCCTCGTCCGCCACCAGTTCGCGGATCGGCACATCCTGCTTCTTCTTCATCTGCCGCCAGTGGGCGAGCCCGTCCGGCTCCAGGGTGATCAGGGCGGTGATGAACGACCGGTTTTCGCCGACCACCATGCACTGGCTGACCAGCGGGTGGGCGCGCAGCCAGTCCTCCAGTGGTGCCGGGGTGACGTTCTTGCCGCCGGAGGTGATGATGATGTCCTTCTTGCGGCCGGTGATCGTGAGGTAGCCGTCCTCGTCCAGCGCGCCGAGGTCACCGGTGGCGAACCAGCCGCCCTCCTGTACGGGCACGGCCTCGCCGCGTTCGGTGTCCCAGTAGCCCTGGAACACCTGGCCGCCGCTGAGCAGCACCTCGCCGTCGTCCGCGATCCGTACGGCGGTGCCCGGCAGCGGCCAGCCGACGGTGCCGAGGCGCGGTTTGAGCGGCGGGGTGACGGTGGCGGCCGCGGTGGTCTCCGTCAGGCCGTAGCCCTCGAAGATCTCGATGCCGGCGCCCGAGTAGAACGCGGCGAGCCGGCCGCCCAGCGGGGAGCCGCCGCAGATCGCGTACCGGACGTGTCCGCCGAGTGCGGCCCGGATACGGCGGTAGACCAGCGGGTCGTACAGCGCACGAGCTGCTCGTAGCCCCCAGCCCGGTCCGGGGCCGGTGCCGTGTTCGGCGGCCTCGACGGCCTGTCCGTATCGCTGGGCGATCCTCGCGGCGCGGTCGAACGACGAGGCGCGGCCCATCTTCTCGGCCGTGGCGCGGCCGGTGTTGTAGACCTTCTCCAGTACGTACGGGATGGCCAGCAGGAACGACGGCCTGAACCCGGCCAGGTCGGCCAGGAGGTCCTCGGTCCGGATGGACGGGGCGTGGCCGAGGCGGACCCGGGCGCGCAGACAGCCGATCGCGACCATGCGTCCGAAGACGTGGGAGAGGGGGAGGAAGAGGAGCGTGGACGCGGGGTATTCGCTGACCGACTTGAAGACCGGGTGAAGGAGTTCGATCGCGTTGTCGACCTCGGCGAAGAAGTTGCCGTGGGTGAGAACGCAGCCCTTGGGGCGGCCGGTGGTGCCCGAGGTGTAGATGAGGGTGGCGGGGGTTCCGGGTTCCAGCGTGGCGCGGCGGGCGGTGACGGCGTCGTCGGGGACGTTCCGGCCGAGGCTCTTCAGCCGGCCTAGCGCGCCCGTGTCGAACTGCCACAGGTGGGTGAGGTCGCCGAGCTGCTTGCGTTCCTGGCTGATCAGCCGGCCCTGGTCCGCGGCCTCGACGGCGCAGGCGACGGCGCCGGAGTCCTGGAGGATCCAGCGGGCCTGGAAGGCGGAGGAGGTCGGGTAGATGGGGACGGTGACGAGTCCGGCGGCCCAGGCGGCGAAGTCGAGCAGCGTCCATTCATAGGTCGTACGCGCCATGATCGCGATCCGGTCGCCCGCGCCGAGGCCCTCCGCGATGAGGCCCTTGGCGACTGCGAGTACCTCGTCGGCGAACTCCGCCGCCGTCACGTCCTGCCAACTGCCGTCCGGCTGCTTGCGGCTGAGGACGGCGTCGGCCGGTGCTTCGCGGGCATTGTCGAAGGGGATCTCGGCGAGCGAACCGCGCCGTACGGGAGGCGCGAACGCGGGTACGGAGACCTGTCGTACGGAACCGTCCGCCCCTTTGACCTTCGTCGGCTCGACCAGGGCGGGTACGGCGGGCGTCACGGCGGGTGCGGTGGCGGAAGCGGGTGTGGACACGAGCGGCTCCTCAACTCGGGGGTCGGGCGGTGCGCCGGTTCTGTCCGGCGACCGTCTCGTCCTCGGTCGCCGAACGGTCTTGCACAGGGTCTTCAGCCGCGCCGGGCGACCTGACGCCGGTGGGCTCGAAACGTCAGGACGTCACGGACGTCACGGGCGTCACGGGCGTCACGGGCGTCACGGGCGTCACGGGCGTTCCAGGATCGCGGTGACTCCCTGGCTGCCCGCGGCACAGATCGAGATCAGTCCGCGGCCCGGCGCTCCCCGTTCCGCCGTCAGCTTGGCGAGCGACCCGGCGCGGCTGTGGGAGAGCGAGGGGGGATCAACTCGACCAACTCATCTCGACCAGCTCTTGACCCTTGAGTAACCTTACTCGGGAGTAAATCTACGACCGAGCAGGGAGTCTGGACAATGGCCGACCGCTATCTGCACGTCACCGGCACAGCACCCGGCCGTTTTCTGACCCGGAAGCTCGGGCTGCCGCAGCCCGCGCCGCTGCGCCGCTGGACACTGGAGACCCAGGCGCTGGACGGTCCGCTCCTGCACCTCACCGCCGGGGACTCCTCGGTCACGGAGGAGCTCGCCGCACTCCTCGCCGCGACCGGCCTCCCGGTGACGGACCGCGCCGAAACGGCCGCCCGACCGGCCGGAATCGTCCTGGACGCTACGGCAGTTGCCACCGCCGCCGGGCTCGGGGACGTGCACGCGGCGCTGCACCCCGTCATACGCTCGTCGGCGCCGGGCGGACGGATCGTGGTCCTCGGGGTGCGGCCGTCGGCCGACGACCACCACCAGGCGGCCGCGCAGCAGGCCCTCGAAGGGTTCGTACGCTCGCTCGGCAAGGAGATCGGCAGGGGCACCACCGTCCAACTGCTCCGGATCACGCCGGGGGCCGTCGCCTCGGCCGAATCCACTCTCCGCTTCCTGCTCTCACCCCGGTCCGCGTACATCAGCGGCCAGGTCATCGAACTCAGCGGCGCCGCCCCCGACCCGGTCGCCGACTGGGCCGCGCCGCTCACCGGGCGCACCGCCCTGGTCACCGGTGCGGCGCGCGGCATCGGCGCCTCCGTCGCCTCGGTCCTGGCACGGGACGGCGCTCAGGTCATCTGCCTGGACATCCCGCGGTCCGCCGACGAGTTGAAGCGCACCGCCGAGCGGCTCGGCGCGACCGCCCTGCCACTGGACATCACCGCGGACGACGCCGCCGACCGGATCGCCGCCGCATCCCCCGACGGCCTGGACATCCTCGTCCACAACGCGGGCATCACCCGCGACCGGCGGCTCGCGAACATGTCCCCCGACCGCTGGGCCTCCGTCATCGAGGTCAACCTCGGCAGCGTGCTGCGCACCACGGACGCCCTGCTCATGTCGGGCACCGTCAACCGGGGCGGCCGGATCGTCGCCACCGCGTCCATCGCCGGTATCGCGGGCAACAACGGGCAGACGAACTACGCGGCCGGCAAGGCGGGCATCATCGGCCTGGTCCGCTCCCTGGCCCCGCGTGCCGCCGCCGACCACGGCGTCACGGTCAACGCGGTCGCCCCCGGCTTCATCGAGACGAAGATGACCGCCGCGGTCCCCCTCCTCATCCGGGAGGCGGGCCGTCGCATGAACTCGCTCTCGCAGGGCGGCCTTCCGGTCGATGTCGCGGAGACGACCGCATGGTTCGCCCAGCCCGCGTCGACGGCCGTCAACGGCCAGATCGTCCGGGTCTGCGGCCAGAGCCTGCTGGGGGCGTGACGTCCGATGACGGCTGCTGCCCCTTCCCGGACCCTGACGGCATCACTCGTACGGGGTGCGCTCACGTCCCCGTTCAAGCGCGCCGGCCGGTCCGGCGCCACGCTCGCCGCCGACCGGCTGACGGCCGGCGCCGTCCGCATCGCCCCCGGCGCCCTCGCCTCGTACGGCAGGATCTGCGGCTTCCCCGAGTCGGGCCCGCTGCCGCTGACGTACCCCCATGTGCTGGGCTTCCCCCTCGCGATGCGGCTGATGACCGGGCGGAGCTTTCCGCTGCCGGTCGTCGGGCTGGTCCACACCTGGATCGAGATCACCCGGCACCGGGCGGCACCCGTCACGGATCCGCTCGAACTGACCGTGTACGCAGACAGGTTGACGCCGCACCGACGTGGCACCGAGGTCACGATGGTGACGGAGGCCCGTTCGGGCGGTGAGCCGGTCTGGGAGTCGCGCAGCGGCTATCTGTCCCGTCACCCGACCACGACCGCTGTTGCTCCCGGCGCCGCCCCTGCCACCGAGCTCCCCGCCGTCGCCGAGTGGCGGCTCCCCGGCGATCTGGGACGTCGCTACGGTGCGGCGTCCGGCGACCGGAACCCCATCCATCTGTACCCGCTGACGGCCCGGCTGTTCGGCTTCCCGAGGGCCATCGCGCACGGCATGTGGATGGTCGCCCGCTGCCTGGCCGAGGCCGACGATCCGTGCCGGATCCGTTCCGTACGCGCCGACTTCAAGGCACCGGTCCTGCTCCCGGCGACGGTGACGTACGCGGCGGACGGATCGGGCTCCGCCTTCCAGCTCCGCACCGGCAGCCGGGTCCATCTCACGGGGTCGACGACGCGGGACGGTGCAGGAGCGGTTTCGTGACCGGCCGCTGCTACCTCTGACCGGCCAACTGGCTCGGCGGCAGCCACGGGCGACCGTGCATGAGGTTCTCCAGACCCGCCCAGGCGAAGTTCATCAGTGTGGCCGCGGCTTCCTTCGCCGAGACGCCCGGGGTGTCGTTGGCCCAGCCGGCGAGCGACTCCGCGGCCCCCACGAGGGCCTGCGCAAGACCCGCCACATCGCGGTCCGGCAGTGCCGGATCACGGTGGGCCTCACGGGCCGCCGCACCGATCAGACCCGTCACGAACGCAACGATCTCGTCGCGCATCACCATGACCTCGGTGGCGAACGGCTCCCCGTGCGTACGCGCCTGCCGGTGCAGTACCGCCCAGCCGTCCGGGTTCTTTGCGGTGTGCGTGAAGAATGCCCGCAGCCCCGCCCATAGTTGCCGATCCGCCGGAAGCTCCGGCTCCACGCCCGACCGCACCGCTGCGACCAGTGCTTTCGCCTCGCGCTGGATGCAGGCGGTGAAGAGCTCTTCCTTGGAATTCAGATACAGATAGACCAGCGGCTTGGACACCCCGGCCAGCTCCGCGATCTCGTCCATCGAAGCGGCCCGGTATCCGCGCTGCCCGAACGTCCGTACCGCGGCGTCCATCATCTGCTGCTCGCGCACGGCACGCGGCATCCGTTTGCTCTTCACAGCACCCACGTCCGACTTCCTCCCGCCCCGCTGTCCTGCTCCTCGGCAAGAGTACGGCGCAGGCCCCTTGCCCGTTGTACGAAGAGGGCTTCCGCGGCCGCCGAGTGGCCGGTTGTGCCCCCGCCGGACGTCATGTCTTCCGGGGCCCGGGATCACCCTGTGGTGGGACAGCGGTTCCCCCCTGCGCGTGATGTTCCGGCACGGCCGGATCCGTAGCGTCTTCACCATGATCAGTCCTCGCAGCCTGGCCATGGCCACGGCGATCGCCCTGGCCGTCCTGCTCGCCGCACCCTCGACCGCCTCAGCCGCCCCGGGTCCCGCAACCCGTCCCGATGCGACCCCTGCGGCACACGCCGCCACCGCACCGTCGCTCGAAGTCCCCCGGCCGACCGGACCCTACGCAACGGGCCGGGACACCCTGCATCTGACCGACTGGAGTCGCCAGGACCCCTGGGTCCCCGCCGCGGGCGCCCGGCAGTTGATGGTGTCGGTCCACTACCCGGCCCGCCCCGGCAGCGGCACGGCGACCGCGCCGTACATGACCACGGACGAAGCCCGGCTGATGCTGGCGTCCCGCGGTCTGGAGGACGTGATCCCCGCGACCACGGTCAGCGCCACCCTTACCCACGCCCGCCCGGCCGCCCGGCCGGCACCCGGCCGGTTCCCGCTGGTGGTGCTCTCCCCCGGCTTCGGCACGCCGCGGACGACGCTGACCGGCCTGGCCGAGGACCTGGCCAGCCGTGGATACGTCGTCGCGACGGTCGACCACGCCTACGAGTCCACCGGCACCACCTTCCCCGGCGGGCGCCTGCTCACCTGCGCCGCCTGCGAACAGACCGCGACGACGGGGATCGCAGCCGTGGCCACGGGGCGGGCCAAGGACCTCTCCTTCGTACTGGACCGGCTGACCGGCCGTCACCCGGCCTGGCGTCACGCCCGCATGATCGACCCGGACCGGATCGGCATGGCCGGCCATTCCATCGGCGGCAACGCCACCGCCTCGACGATGGCCGCCGACCACCGCGTGCGCGCCGGGGTCGACATGGACGGCACCTTCTTCGACCCGGTCCCCGCCGGCGGACTCGACGGCAGACCGTTCCTGATGCTCGGCACCGCCTCCGACCACCATCCCGGCGGTGAGGACGAGAGCTGGGACGAGGGCTGGGCGCGGCTGGACGGCTGGAAGCGCTGGCTGACCGTCACCGGCTCCGGCCACTTCTCCTTCACCGATGTCCCCGCGCTGGGAGACCAGTTGGGCATCGTCGACCCCGAGGCGCCGCTCTCCGGCGAACGCTCGATGCGGATCACCCGGGACTATGTCGCGGCCTTCTTCGATCTGCATCTGCGGGGAACCCCCCAGCCGCTCCTGGACGGCCCGACACCGGACAACCCCGAGGTCGGGTTCCAGCACTGATCCGGCCCGTACGGGACGAGGCGCGTGGCGTCGCGCACGCACGTGGTGCTCGGAGCCCGAGTGCCACGTGCGTGCGGTGGTGCGGGTACCGGGTGAAGTCGCCGTGCTCGCAGCCCGGCGCGCACTCGACCAGGTCCAGCGAAGCCTGCGCGGCAGCGATACGGGTCCGCAGCCGCGCCGCCTCACCGACGAGCACCGCCCGGCGCTCGTCGGGGTCCGCGGCAAAGACCGGAACCCGGATCGCATCCGGGCCGAGCCCTGCCTGCTCGGCCCGGACGACGACACCGACCCGGGTGAGGTCGTCCGTACCGTAACGCCGCCTCTCCGCACCGTCCCACGCGGGCGCCACCCAAATCGCGGGTGCGGGGCACGTTCCGTACGAGCCTGGGGACGTCAGGCGGCGGCGAGCACAGCCTGCGGCTCGTCCACGGGGGAGGACGTCGCCGCGTTGTACCTGTCGCGGTCGAGGATCTTCTCCCGCGAAGCCACGATCAACGGGATTACAACCTGACCGGCAACGTTCGTAGCCGTACGCATCATGTCCAGGATCGGGTCGATGGCCATGAGCAGACCGACGCCCTCCAGCGGCAGGCCCAGCGTCGACAGCGTGAGGGTCAGCATGACCGTGGCACCGGTCAGACCGGCGGTGGCCGCGGAACCGATCACCGAGACGAACGCGATGAGGACGTAGTCACCGACACCCAGCTGGACGTCGAAGATCTGCGCGATGAAGATCGCCGCCAGCGCCGGGTAGATCGCGGCGCAGCCGTCCATCTTGGTGGTCGCGCCGAACGGGACCGAGAAGGAGGCGTACTCCTTCGGGACGCCGAGGCGCTCGGTGACCTTCTGGGTGACCGGCATCGTGCCGACCGAGGAGCGGGAGACGAAGGCCAGCTGGATCGCCGGCCAGGCACCCTTGAAGAACTGCAGCGGGCTGAGCTTGGCGACGGTGACGAGCAGCAGCGGGTACACGCCGAACAGCACCAGGGCGCAGCCGATGTAGACGTCGGCGGTGAACGTCGCGTACTTGCCGATCAGGTCCCAGCCGTAGTCGGCGATCGCATAGCCGATGAGGCCGATGGTGCCGATGGGGGCGAGGCGGATGACCCACCACAGGGCCTTCTGGAGCAGCTCCAGGACGGATTCGCTGAGGGTGAGGATCGGCTGGGCCTTCTCACCGAGCTGCAGAGCTGCGATACCGGCGACGGCCGCCATGAAGACGATCTGGAGCACGTTCAGCTCGGTGAACGGCGTGATCACGTTGTCCGGGACGATGCCGGTGAGGAAGTCGAGCCAGGAGCCCGCGTGCTCCGGCAGCTTGCCGTCCTTCGGGGTCAGACCGGTGCCCGAACCCGGGTTGGTGATCAGACCGATCGCGAGGCCGATGGCGACCGCGATCAGCGAGGTGATCATGAACCAGAGCAGCGTGCGGGTGGCCAGCCGGGCGGCGTTGTTGACCTTGCGCAGGTTGGTGATCGACACCAGGATCGCGAAGAAGACGAGGGGTGCGACGGCCAGCTTCAGCAGCTGGACGAAGATGTGGCCGACCTTGTCGAGCGTGGTGTAGAGCCAGTTGATGTCCTGGCTGCGGGCGAGCCACCCGAGCAGCACACCGAGGACGAGACCGGCGACGATCTGGGCCCAGAACGGGACCTTGGGTATACGGAAACCGGAGCCGGAGCCGGACGGGCTGTCGGTCGCGGCGGCGGACGCGGGATTCGCGGACACGGACACACTCCAGATGTGACGCATCGGGGCGCACGGGGACGTCGTGCGGGGGGACGGGGGTGCGGCGCCCGCGTCAGGGGCGGCGCCGCTGCATGGTGCCGGTTCAGACGTTGCGGCAACAGACCGCGGACATACAGCGGCATAGATCGACATGCAGGCGCTCCACGAGCGGGATGCTCGCGGCAGATCGATGGCGCACTGCTGTCTTCATGTCGAACACGTTAACACTTGAACTTTGAGAACCTCAAAGGTCTTCTTTGAGCGGGGATACGGACCTCGGAGCGCCCGGCACACGTGCGGGAACGACGAAACCCCAGTACAGGAGCGCTCGCTCCGGCACCGGGGTTTCATTCGGAATCTGTGCGGGGTGTGAGGAACCTTACGTAGCCCTTACGCCATCCTCACCGGGTCGTCACTGGGTGACGTGGTCCTCGCGGGTCCGGTTCGCTTCGAGCCGCGCCTTCGTGCGGTCGACCGTGGACACGATCTGCGCGGACATCTCGTCACGCTGCTTGCGCAGCAGCACGTAGCTGAGCGGCGCGGAGAGGACCAGCGCGAGCAGGATCACCCAGACGAAATTGGAGCCACTCGCCCCCGAGGGAAACAGACCGAAGTGGACGGCCACGGCTGCGACGGCGAGGCAGCCGACGAAGATGCCGAGGCGCATCGCGGTGTACCGAATCGTCGCGCTCGGCTTGGCAGCGGACACAGTTGGCCCCTCTCTCTACGTACGACAGTCCTGCGATCCTGCCCGACCAGTGAAGCATGCCCCGGAATCGATCACTTCGGAGGGTTGCACCAAAGGAAGTCCGAGGGGGGCGTCGGCCTGCCCGGCGGACCGGGACCGAGGACCTCAGCCGAGCGGCAGCAGCATGATGATGTCGTCGCGGTCGTCGCCGTCGGCCACCCGTATCGCGTCGGGGACCCGCCCGACCTCCTTGTACCCGCACGAGGTGTAGAACCGGTCGACACCGGTGCCGCCGCGGCAGGTGAGCCGGATCGCCTCCATTCCCTCCATCCCGCGCGCGGCCTGTGCCGCGGCGTCCATCAGGTCGCGCCCGTAACCCTTGCCCTGGTGGCGGGGGTGGACCATCACCGTGTAGAGCCAGAGCCAGTGGGTCATCAGCCGGTGTGTGTTGAGGGCCAGGAAGGCCGTGGCCGCGACGGCGCCCGCCTCGTCGTAACCGACCAGCAGCCGGGTCCGCCCCTCGGCCATGGCGACCAGGTGACTGACCAGTTCGGGCCGGACGTCATCGGCCGTGACGGGCGGTACGAAGCCGACCGCACCACCCGCGTTGGAGACATCGGTCCACAGCTCGGCGATGCCGTCCCGCAGGGTGCGGTCGAACTTGGGATCCAGCTCAAAAGTAAGCGCCATAGGCGCAGGTTAACTATTACCGATCCATCGCCTCAAGCCCTGTCCGGTACGCGAGAGAGCCCCGGCCGGCGGCCGGGGCTCTCTCACATCTGAACTACTGACGACGCGGCAGGTCGGACGGGTCAGACGCGCATCGGCTGCGGCGACTCGCGGCGCTCCGCGTCCGGGCCCGGGTACTCGCGGATGATCTCGTACCGGGTGTTCCGCTCGACGGGGCGGAAGCCCGCATCCCGGATCAGGTCCAGCAGGTCGTCGCGGCCGAGCTTGTTCGGCGTGCCGTAGTTGTCCGCGTCGTGCGTGATCTTGTACTCGACGACCGAACCGTCCATGTCGTCCGCGCCGTGCTGGAGCGCGAGCTGGGCGGTCTGCACCCCGTGCATCACCCAGAAGACCTTGACGTGCGGGACGTTGTCGAAGAGAAGACGCGAGACGGCGAACGTCTTCAGCGCCTCGGCGCCGGTCGCCATCGTCGTCCGCGCCTGGAGCTTGTTGCGGACCTTGCCGTCCTTCATGTCCACGAAGTCGTGCTGGTAGCGCAGCGGGATGAAGACCTGGAAGCCGCCGGTCTCGTCCTGCAGCTCACGCAGTCGCAACACGTGGTCGACGCGGTGACGCGGCTCTTCGATGTGCCCGTACAGCATCGTCGCCGGGGTCTTCAGACCCTTTTCGTGGGCGAGGCGGTGGATGCGCGACCAGTCTTCCCAGTGGGTGTCGTGGTCCACGATGTGCTGACGGACCTCCCAGTCGAAGATCTCCGCGCCGCCGCCGGTCAGCGACTCCAGACCGGCCTCGATCAGCTCGTCGAGGATCTCGGAGGCCGAGAGCCCGGAGATGGTCTCGAAGTGGTGGATCTCGGTGGCGGTGAACGCCTTGAGGGAGACCTGCGGCAGAGCCTTCTTCAGCGCGCTGAGCGAGCGCGGGTAGTAACGCCACGGCAGGGTGGGGTGCAGCCCGTTGACGATGTGCAGCTCGGTGAGGTTCTCGCCCTCCATCGCCTTCGCCAGCCGGACGGCCTCCTCGATGCGCATGGTGTACGCGTCCTTCTCGCCCGGCTTGCGCTGGAACGAGCAGTACGCGCACGACGCGGTGCACACATTGGTCATGTTGAGGTGCCGGTTGACGTTGAAGTGCACGACGTCGCCGTTCAGCCGCGTACGCACCTCGTGCGCGAGGCCGCCGAGCCAGGCCAGGTCGTCCGACGCGTAGAGGGCGATGCCGTCCTCACGGGTCAGCCGCTCCCCTGCGCGGACCTTCTCCTCCAGCTCGCGCTTGAGCCCAACGTCCATGCGGCTGCCTCCCAGTTGTCGACGCGCTGTGCCTTTCCCGGTGATACCGGGCGAAACCCCCGGTCACCCGGGGGCTCCACCACGTTACGCCTACGCCTCCTCGGGAAGTTCCCCGACCCGGTTCTCCCACTTGGTGGAGAGCACGATCGTGGTACGCGTGCGCGAGACGCCCTTCGTACCGCTGAGCCGGCGGATGGTCCTCTCCAGACCGTCCACGTCACCGACCCGCACCTTGAGCATGTACGAGTCGTCGCCCGCGATGAACCAGGCGTCCTCGATCTCCGCGAGGTCCTTCAGCCGGCGCGCCACGTCCTCGTGATCGGCGGCGTCGGAGAGCGAGATACCGATCAGGGCCGTGACCCCGAGCCCCAGGGACGCGGCGTCGACGGTGGCGCGGTAGCCGGTGATGACACCGGCGGTTTCCAGCCGGTTGATGCGGTCGGTGACGCTGGGCCCGGAGAGCCCGACGAGCCGCCCCAGCTCGGCATACGAGGCCCTGCCGTTCTCCCTGAGGGCCTGGATGAGCTGCCTGTCCACCGCGTCCATATGACTGAAACCTTCCATTGTTCAGCAGTATCGCGAGTCTACGTGTAGAATCTAAGGCATGCAGGCTTCAGCGCCTGTAAATCTTTCCGAACATCCAAAAAATGCTTTCGAATCTTCAGGAGTGAGAACACCGTGTACACGATCGAGATGGCCTACGCCCGAATGCGCGAGCTGCAGGACCTGGCCAACCGCTCGCGTGCCCACCAGGCCGCCGCCGCGCACCGGGTCGACAAGACCCGCACCCCGCGCGCCAAGAAGAAGCGCTGACCACAGGCTCAGTCTCCGGAGCCGCGAGAGCCGCGAGAGCCGCCACCGAGCTCTCCCTCCCATCGGCGGTACAGGTCGTGCGGCACCCCCGCCGCGTCCAGCACCCGCCCCGCGACGAAGTCCACCAGATCCTGGATGTGCGTCGCCCCCGCATAAAACGCCGGAGAGGCGGGCAGCACGACGGCGCCCGCCTCGTCCAGGCTCACCAGATGCTTCAGTGTCTGCCCGTTCAGCGGTGTCTCCCGCACCGCGACGACCAGCTTCCGCCGCTCCTTGAGCGTCACGCTCGCGGCCCGCTGGAGCAGATCCTTCGAGAGTCCGAGCGCCACCCCGGCCACACATGCCGTCGAAGCCGGGACGATCAGCATCCCCTTCGCCGGGTACGACCCCGAGGACGGCCCGGCGGCGAGATCACCGGCCGCCCAGTGCCGTACACCCTCGACATCCACATCGAAGGTGTGCGGCTTCCCGTCCGCCCCTCGCGCCAGCCAGCTGCGCAGATCCTCCTGCCAGTGCGCGTCGCGGAACGCGATCCCGGTCTCGTCCAGCAGCGTCAGCCGCGACGCCCGGCTCACCACCAGATCGACGCTCTCCCCCGCGGCCAGCAGACCGCGGAGCACGGCGGCGGCGAATGGGGTGCCCGAAGCGCCTGAAACCCCGACAATCCAAGGCTGCCGCTGGTGCTGACTCACTGAAGTCCCGGAATCCACACAGCCGAGCCTATCCGGCTGCCCGAACCCGGAACCGAGTAAGGTGCCCCAGCCGTTCTGAGGGATGGAAACAGGGGCGACACAGGAGACCGGCAGGGGGGTCGTGATGGCCGCATCGTCAGATCGAATCGCACCGGCGTGGAGCACGGGCGACCGCGCGAAGGCCGCTGCCAAGCTGATGCTGGGCTGGGTGGCGTTCCTCTGGATACTCGAAGTCGTCGACGTGTCGAGTGGCCACTCGCTGGACACGTACGGGATCGAACCGCGCCGGCCCGGCGAACTGCTGGACGTCGTGCCCGCGTCCTTCATCCACTTCGGCTTCGGCCATGTCGCCTCCAACAGCGTGCCGCTGCTGGTCTTCGGCTTCCTGGCCGCGCTGGGCGGCATACGCCGGTTCGCGGCCGTGGCCGCGCTGATCATCGTGGTCGACGGTCTCGGGGTCTGGCTGGTCTCGCCGGCCGGCTCCAACACGGCGGGCGCGTCCGGGCTGGTCTTCGGCCTCTTCGGCTATCTGCTGGTCCGCGGCTTCGTGGACCGCAGAGTGCTGGACATCGGCGCCGGGCTGGTGATCGGCGCGATATGGGGCTCGTCGATCCTGCTGGGGATCTCCCCCGCCAACACCTCGGTCAGCTGGCAGGGCCATCTGTTCGGACTGGCGGCGGGCGTGGCGGCGGCGTTCGTCTTCCGCCGCCGACGGAGCACGGCGACACCCGCCCGACCGCTCATGCCGTAGGGCCTTGTCCGGCTCAGACCGTCAGACCCCGCACCAGCAGATCCAGCAGCGCGCACGCGAACAGCGCTATTCCGATGAACCCGTTGACCGAGAAGAACGCCCGGTTCAGCCGGGACAGATCGTGCGGGCGCACCACCCGGTGCTCGTACACGAAGGCGACGGCGACTATCACCATGCCGATCCAGTAGAACAGGCCCGCCTCCGTGGCCAGCCCGAACCAGACGAGCAGCCCGGTCGTCACCGCATGGCAGACCCGCGCACCCCACAGCGCGGCCGGAATCCCGAACCGGGCCGGCACCGACAGCACCCCGTGCGCCCGGTCCGCCTGGACGTCCTGGCAGCCGAAGATCAGGTCGAAGCCACCGATCCAGATCCCGACCGCGAGGCCGAGGATCACCGCGTCCCACGACCAACTGCCGGTCACAGCCAGCCAGGCGCCGATCGGCCCTATGGCCTGCGCGATTCCCAGGATGGCGTGCGGGTAGTGGGTGAACCGCTTCCCGTACGGATAGACCACCATCGGCACGACGGCGGCGGGCGCAAGCGCCAGACAGAGCGGGTTCAGCAGAGCCGCCGCCCCGAGGAAGACGACAACGGCGACGAGCGCCCCCGTCCACGCCGACTTCACGGACACCGCCCCGGTGACCAGTTCCCGGCTCGCGGTGCGCGGGTTACGGGCGTCGATCTCCCGGTCGATGATCCGGTTGCAGGCCATCGCGAACGTCCGCAGCCCCACCATCGCGATGGTGACGAGCAGCAGCGTGACCCAGTGGATGGACTTGTCCGCCTGGAACATCGCGGTCAGGGCGGCGATGTACGCGAAGGGCAGCGCGAAGACCGAGTGCTCGATCATCACGAGCCGCAGAAACGCCTTGACCTTGCTGTTCGGTTGTACGGGCCCTGAGCCCAGTGCTGCTTCGGCGGCGCTCACAGTCCGTATTCCTTCCACCGGCGGTCGACCTTCGCCGCCGTCCGAGGGTCGGACTCGACCATGTTCGGCCAGCCCCCGTCCCGGGTGTAACCCTCCTCGGGCCACTTCTTCGTCGCGTCGATGCCCGCCTTGCCACCCCAGAACTGCTGGTAGGAAGCATGGTCGAGATGATCGACGGGCCCCTCGGTGACGGTGAGATCACGCGCGTAGTCCGTATTGCCGAGCGCCCGCCACGCCACCTCGTGCAGATCGTGGACGTCGCAGTCGGAATCCACGACGACGATCAGCTTGGTCAGCGACATCATGTGCGCACCCCAGATGGCACTCATCACCTTCTGGGCGTGCTTCGGGTACTTCTTGTCGATCGAGACGATCGCACAGTTGTGGAAGCCGCCCGCCTCCGGCAGGTGGTAGTCCACGATGTCCGGCACGATGATCTTGAGGAGCGGCAGGAAGAACCGCTCCGTGGCCCGCCCCAGCGGCCCGTCCTCGGTCGGCGGCCGTCCCACCACGATCGACTGCAGCAGCGGTCGTTTCCGCATGGTCACGCAGTCGATGGTCAGTGCGGGAAACGGTTCCTGCGGCGTGTAGAAGCCGGTGTGGTCGCCGAACGGCCCCTCGGGAAGCATCTTCCCGGGCTCCAGCCACCCCTCGATGACGACCTCCGCCTGCGCCGGGACCTGCAACGGCACGGTCTTGCAGTCGACCATCTCGATCCGCTTGCCCTGGATGAAACCGGCGAAGAGGTACTCGTCGATGTCCCCCGGCAGCGGCGCGGTGGAGGCGTACGTCACCGCGGGCGGCGCCCCGAACGCGATCGCGACCGGCAGCCGCTCCCCGCGCTTGGCGGCGACCTGGTAGTGGTTGCGGCTGTCCTTGTGGATCTGCCAGTGCATTCCGATGGTGCGCCGGTCGTGACGCTGGAGCCGGTACAGACCCAGGTTCCGCACACCCGTCTCCGGGTGCTTGGTATGGGTGAGCCCCAGGTTGAAGAACGATCCGCCGTCCTCGGGCCAGGTGAAGAGCGCGGGCAGCTGATCCAGATCCACGTCGTCGCCGGTGAGCACGACCTCCTGCACGGGCGCGCTCTCGGACTTCACCTTCTTCGGCGGCACATGCACCATCGAGCCGAGCTTCCCGAATGCCTCACGCACCCCGACGAAGCCGTGCGGCAGCTCCGGCTTGAGCAGCCCGCCGATCTTGTCGCTGATATCGGCGTACGACTTCAGTCCGAGCGCCTTGAGCAGCCGCCTGTCGGTCCCGAAGACATTCATGGCCAGGGGCATCGAGGACCCCTTGACGTTCTCGAAGAGCAACGCGGGCCCGCCCGCCTTGTTCACCCGGTCGACGATCTCGCCGACCTCCAGATACGGGTCGACCTCGGCCTTGATGCGCTTGAGCTCGCCCTCGCGCTCCAGGGCCCGGAGGAGGGAACGAAGATCGTCGTAAGCCATGCCGTCCAGTTTGTCATCACCCCTGTGGATCACCCGGGGTGCCCCACCTCAGCGCCCCTCACGGATCGCGGACGCGCCCGGGACGGTACGGCGGAAGGTGGCCTGTGCCGTGTCGAGGAGGTGGCGCAGGCGAAGGCCGTCCGGGGCGACGGCGGTGACCAGCGCAGCGGGACCGGCGAGCGGTGTCAGCACGGCCTGGCCGTCTTCCGGGGAGCCGCCGAGCAGTTGAACTTCGAGGGGCGTCTCCTCGAAGACGGGGTCGACGATCAGGAGCTGCCCGGCCGCGCGGTGGCCGGCGAGGACGGCGGGGCCGTCCCAGCCGGGTGCACCCGGTCCGTACTCGGCCTGTTGGTCCAGCAGAGTCCGCCCACCGCGTCGGACGGTGAGACGGGTCGCCACATGGCCGGGAGATTCGCCCGTCCGTCCGAGGATCTGTTCCTCGCGCAGTACCAGCCGTGCGGTGGGGGCGAGGTCGACGGTCCAGGTCTGGCGCAGATCGCTGCCGCCCGCGCAGATCAACGGCTTGGGGAGCCAGTGGAGCTGTGCGTGCTCCCCTGCGGTCAGATGCACGTCGTAGGTGGCGTGCTCGGAGTCCGGGCCCCGCAGGGCGAGGGTCGCGGCAGCGGAGGTGATGTGCAGCGCCGCGCCCTGCTGGGCGGTCGCTTCGATGCGCAGCCGGTCACCGCCGAGAGGGGCACTCATCGCGCCGACGATGCACACCCGCGCCTCACTCCCGTGTGAGCGCAGGCGACGGAGCTCGAAGGGCCCGTCGCCGTCGAGGACGGGCAGCGTGGTGGCGGTGCCGCCGACGGTCGCCGTGATGCGGGCGGTGGCACGTACGCCCACCGCAGTCCGCCCGGGAGCCGCCGCGGCCGGCGGGGGTACGAGGGTCATGCGGGGCCTGCGGTCCAGTCGGTGAGTCGCTCGCGGACCCAGTCGGCAACCGGCTTCGCACCGTCCTCGGTCTTGAGGCAGGTGAAGGCGACGGGGAGGTGGCCACGCTGGACCTCGGCGTCGCGCGCCATGCTCTCCAGGTCGGAGCCGACGTGGGCGGCGAGGTCGGTCTTGTTGATGACGAGGAGATCCGAATTGGTGACGCCGGGGCCGCCCTTGCGCGGGATGTCGTCGCCGCCCGCCACATCGATGACGAAGATCTGGGCGTCGACCAGGCCTTTGGAGAAGGTGGCGGTGAGGTTGTCGCCGCCCGATTCCACCAGAACGAGGTCGAGCGGGCCGATGGCGTTCTCCAGGTCCTCGACGGCTTCGAGGTTTGCGGAGATGTCGTCGCGGATGGCGGTGTGCGGGCAGGCACCGGTCTCCACCGCGGTGATCCGCTCGGCGGGCAGTACCGCCTCGCGGAGCAGGAATTCGGCGTCTTCGCGCGTGTAGATGTCGTTGGTGACCACGGCGATGGAGAACTCGTCGCGCAGCACCCGGCACAGGGCTGCGACGGTGGCGGTCTTGCCCGAGCCGACCGGCCCGCCCAAGCCGATCCGCAGGGCACGCCGGGTGCCGTCGGGGCGCCGGGGTTCGGCGCTGTGGGTGTGGCGCTCGGGGAACGTCTCTGCGTGGTCGAGGTGCATACGGGCTCCAGTCGTGTGTGGTGTTCCGTGGTCGTGGGTGTCAGGAGGCGAAAAGGCGTACCGGCCAGGCGGCGTGCTGCTGCGCGGTGATGTCCAGCAGCGGCGCCGAGGCGGCGGGCAGGGCGTCGAACCCCTCCTCGGGGATGCGCCCGGCGGCCGCGGCCGCCGCGGCGGCGGTCCGGTCGAGGTCGGGGGCGAGGCGGGCGAGGACGGCGGTGGCGTCGAACGGGTCCAGGCTCAGCAGCCGGACCGCCGCAGTGGCCGGCCCGCTGACGGTTTCGTACGCCACCGCATACGCGGCATCCAGCGGCGCCAGCCCGGCCGACCGCGCGGCCAGACCCAGCACCACTGGCTGGTGAGCGCCGCGCGGCCGGGCCGCGGACAGCGCGTCCAGCTCGGCCGACGGCCAGGTCGCGCGGGCGGCCCGCATCATCTGCCGCCCCAGCTTGCGGGCAGTGGTCCGCAGCGCCTGCACCGGAGTACGGGCGTCGGCGGCCTCGTCCAGCGCCAGCGGATCGTGGCCCGCGGCGGCCGCGGCGGCCAGACCCGCCGCGACCAGACCCGCGGTGTGCAGCCGCCCCCGGCAGAATTCCTCCAGCGAGTCAGCATCCTTGATCCGGCCCGCGGCCACGGCCGGCTCGGCTCCGCCGGAGTGGGCGTGCCCTCCGGCGGGGAAGCGGCCGTCGGCCAGGACGAACAGCGCGGCTCGGCTCATATTTCGCAGGTCACCTTTCGTCACTCGCCTTCGAAGCTCACACTTCACAGCTCGCCGCCCGCGTCGCACCGCGGCCCTCTCGCGGGACCTCAGAAGAGGAAGTACCGCTGCGCCATGGGGAGTTCACGGGGGTAGTTCCGCTCGACGATCTGGCCTTCGATGCAGGTCGTCACGTCCTCCACCTTTGCGCCCCCGGCGATCACCTCGAAGGTGTCGGGGTCGATCCGGACGTCGGGGGTGGCGTCGTTCTCCTTCATGTCCGCCTTGCGGACGTCACGTGTGCTGCTGATGGCCTTGAACTGCTTGCCCAGCGCGAGCCGTTCGGGCAACCCGTTGTCGATCGCCCGCTGGGTGACGAAGTTGAACGAGGTGGCGCGCGGCGCCAGGCCCGTGGCGCCCCACATGGCGCGGGGCAGGACCGGCTGCGGGGTCGGGATGGACGCGTTGGCGTCGCCCACCTGCGCGTACGCGATCTGCCCGCCCTTGATCACCTGATGCGGTTTGACCCCGAAGAACTTCGGCTCCCACAGCACCAGGTCGGCCAGCTTGCCAGGCTCCACGGACCCGACCACTGCGTCGACTCCCTGGGCGATCGCCGGGTTGATGGTGTACTTCGCGACGTACCGCCGGGCGCGCCTGTTGTCGGAGCCCTTGTCGCCCGTGGGCTGTTCACCCTCCGGCAGCTTGTCACCCTCCAGAAAGCCCCGGCGAACCTTCATGACGTGCGCGGTCTGCCACGTACGCATGATCATCTCGCCGATGCGGCCCATGGCCTGGGCGTCGGACGACATGATCGAGATGGCGCCGAGGTCGTGCAGGATGTCCTCGGCGGCCATCGTGGAGGGCCGGATCCGGGAGTCCGCGAAGGCCAGATCCTCCTTGATCTTCGGGTTGAGGTGATGGCAGACCATCACCATGTCGAAGTGCTCCTTGACCGTGTTGATGGTCAGTGGCCGAGTGGGGTTGGTGGAGGCGGGCAGCACATTGCCCTCATGCACCATCTTGATCATGTCGGGGGCATGGCCGCCGCCCGCGCCCTCGACATGGAAGACGTGGATGGAGTGGCCGTCGATGGCCCGAATGGTGTCGTCGACAAAGCCCGCCTCGTTCAACGAGTCGGCATGGAGCGCGAGTTGGACTCCAGTCTGCCGGCAGACCTCCAGACACTTCTTGATGACCGCCGGTGTGGCGCCCCAGTCCTCGTGGATCTTGAAGCCGATGACGCCCGCGTCCACCTGGTCGTACATGGACTTCTCCGACATCGTGGCGCCCTTGCCGAGCAGTCCGACGTTGACGGGGAAGGAGTCCAGCGCCTCGAATGTCCGGGCGAGGTGCCAGGAACCGGGTGTGACGGTGGTGGCCGTGCTGCCCTCCGCCGGTCCCGTACCGCCACCGATGAGCGTGGTCACGCCCGCGGACAGCGCCTCACCGACCTGCTCGGGGCAGATGAAGTGGACGTGTGTGTCGACCCCGCCCGCAGTGAGGATCTTCCCGTTGCCGGCGATGACCTCGGTATCGGGGCCGATGACGAAGTCCGTGGGGATCGGGCCGACGTCGTTGTGATTGCCGGCCCCCTCGTGGAGAGGGTCCATGGTCTCGTCGTTGTACGCCTTGCCGAGCGCGGTGATGCGACCGTCGCGGATGGCGACATCGGCCTTGACGATGCCCCAGTGGTCCAGGACGACGGCACCGGTGATCACCGTGTCCGGGGGCATGACGACCTCGCCGCCTTCGGACTCGCCAGGGCCTCCCGGCCCGTCGGCACCGGCCGGGTCGCGCGGCGCGATGGACTGCCCCATCGACTCACGGATCACCTTGCCGCCACCGAAGACCATCTCGTTCCCGCTGCGCCCGGGGCCACCCGCCCAGTCGTCCTCGATCTCGATCCGCAGCTCCGTGTCGGCGAGACGGATGCGGTCGCGGACCGTCGGGCCGAACCGGTCCTCGTACGCGGCACGGGTCAGGGGATCGGAGCGCTTGGGGTGCTCCGGGCAGCAAGGACACTCGGTGAAGTCAGTCATCGGACTCTCCTCCGACCTCACCGAACGGACCCTCGGTGTTGTCGAGTGAACCGTCGATCTTGCCGGGCAGACCGTCGATCCTTCCGCGCAGGCCGTGGACCAGACGCTTGCCCTCGATGGGTACGAGTTCGACCTCTTCGGTGATGCTGGGCTCGAAGCGTACGGAGCTGCCGGCCGGGACGTGCAGACGCTTGCCCCACGCGGCCTCACGGTCGAACTCCAGCCCGGAGTTGGCCTCGGCGAAGTGATAGTGGGATCCGACCTGGATGGGACGGTCACACGGGTTCTTGACGGTCAGGGAAGTGATCTCCCGGCCCTCGTTGAAGGGTACGAGCCTGTCTTCCGGCTTCGCGGAGTGATCGACCTGCCCCGGGGAGACGAGCGCCTCTTCCTCCTCGCCCGCCTCCGGCAAGGGATCGTGGATGGTGACCAGCTTCGTACCGTCGGGGAACGTGGCCTCCACCTGCACGTTCTTGATCATCTCGGGGATGCCCTCCATGACCTCCTTCCGGGACAACAGCTTCCGGCCGGAGGCCATGAGTTCGGCCACGGTGCTGCCGTCCCGGGCCCCCTCGAGGACATGCACGGTCAACAGCGCCACCGCCTCGGGGTAGTTGAGCCGCACCCCCCGAGCCCGGCGCTTCTCGGCGACGTCCGCCGCCAGATGGATCATCAGGCGCTCTTGTTCATGTGGAGTCAGGTGCACAGCCATTCCCCTGCGTTCGCCCTGCCCAGGGCTTCTGCCGTGGGCGCTTGTGCTGGGGCCCGGCCGCGCACCATCGGCGGTCCGGGCGGAGTCTCCACGACTTCACGCCCGCGCCGTCGGCGCAGCACGGCTCCCTCGGCCATCCGGCCCCAACCCCTCGCGGGACCATCATGAGCACGCCGACGGAGCCGGAAACGAGCACAGCCCGACCATCGCCCATACGAGTGACGATCGGGCCGAACCGCCCGAACCTGAGGCTCCCCTGTGGTTCAACCGCAGCCGCCTGGTCACCCCGTAACCATCAACGCCGGAAGGCTCCGCGCGGCATACAGGGCGCTTACGGCCTGCGAACATCGTCGGACTCCACGCCGCGTTCCGCCGAAAGGCCCTGCTGGAGCCGTCCGCCCCGGCTCTCGGCGATCCGAAGCGCATCGGTCAGGCACTCGGCCACCCGGACCGCAGCAAAACGGAGTTCTGTCACTGTCGCACCGGCGGCGTCCTGGAGACGGTCCGCACCCAGGAGCTCCTGCGCCGCCGTCTCCCGCCCGCACCGGCATCCGTGCTCGACGTCGGCGGCGGGCCCGGGACGCACGCCCGGTGGCTCGCCGAGGACGGCTACCGGGTGCACCTCGTGGACCCGGTACCGCGCCACATCGCAGAGGCCGAGGCCTCTGGATGCAGCGTCGAACCGGGGGACGCGCGAGCCCTGAGCGCCCGGGACGACTCGTACGACGTGGCTCTGCTCCTCGGCCCGCTGTACCACCTCGTCGACGCCGCCGACCGCAAAACCGCCCTCGCCGAGGCCGCCGGGTGGTCCGGCCCGGCGGCCTCGTCGCCGCGGCGGGCATCAACCGGTACGCCTCGCTGTTCGAGCACACCGCCTTTGCCCACCTCGACCGCCCGGCCCTCCAGGACGGCATCGGCCGCATCCTGGCGACCGGTTCGCACGACGGGAAGGAGGGATTCACCGAAGCGCACTTCCACACCGATCCCGAGCTGGAGGCGGAAATGCGCGAGGCCGGCTTCACCGACACCCGGGTGTACGGCGTCGAGGGCCCCGTCCGGGCGCTGCTGAAAGCGACCGAGCAGCACACCGGTGAGTCACTCACCGGATCATGGATGTTCGCCTCCGCGCCGGCCGCGGCCCGCATGGCGGAGCCGTACCCCGACCTGCTCGCCGCCAGTTCCCACCTGCTCGCCGTGGGACGTAATTGACACCGGCTACTCTGGGCCCGTCACCGGGGCCGGACAAGCCCCGCCAACTCTCCGCAGGGGGACCTTTCCATCATGTTCCGGGCCCTGATCTATCTCCTGCCTCTGGCGCTGACGATCTACGCGTTCATCGACTGCCTGAACACCCCCGAGGACGAGGCCAAGCACCTGCCGAAGATCGCCTGGGTCTTCATCATCCTGCTGTTCTGGATCGTGGGCCCGATCGTCTGGCTGGCCGCGGGCAAGATGCGCCAGGTGCCCGCCGGGGGCCGTACGCCGTCCGAATGGCACCGCAATCACCGCTCGCAGTGGGTGGCGCCGGACGACAATCCGGAGTTCCTGAAGGCGCTGAAGGAAGAGAACAAGAAGGACGAGTCGCTCCTCAAGGACTGGGAGGCGGATCTGCGCCGCCGCGAGGAGGAGCTCAAGCGTCGCGAGAGCGGGGCGGGGCCGGAGGAGTCGGCGCCACCCGCTTCGTAATCGCGAAGGGCCGGCCGGCGCTTGTCGGCGGCCCGTGCATGTCGTTGGACACGCTGCGGCCGTCGTGGGTGCCGGGAATCCGCTGTCCACACGGTGGAGAGTGGGCGCGTGAACGACTACCGCGCCATGCTCGCCGCCGCCCTCGCCGAGGCCCGTGCCGGGCTCGCCGAGGGCGGCATCCCCATCGGTGCCGCGCTCTACGGGCCGGACGGCAGCCTCCTCGGCCGCGGCCACAACCGCCGCGTCCAGGACGGCGATCCGTCCATGCACGCGGAGACGGCGGCGTTCCGAGCGGCCGGACGGCAGCGCTCGTACCGGGGCACGACGATGGTGACGACGCTCTCCCCGTGCTGGTACTGCTGCGGTCTCGTGCGGCAGTTCGGGATCTCGCGGGTGGTGATCGGCGAGGCGGAGACCTATCCCGGCGGACACGACTGGCTGGCCCGGCACGGGGTGGGGATCGTGCTGCTCGACGATGCCGAATGCGTCGCACTCATGCGGGACTTCGTACGGGAGCATCCCGACGTGTGGAACGAGGACATCGGCGCCGACTGATTTACGGCCCCGCGTTCCCGATCGTTCGAAATTCTTCACCCTGCTCCAACACCCTGCCGATATCCTTGTGTTGACGGTGTGACAGTTCGGGTGGGGCATCGGCGCTGGGGGTGCTGTGGAGAGAGAGCTGTACGGGCGCGAGGCGATCTTCGGCAACGACGGACTTGCGGCGCGTCTGACAGGTCTCACTCCGTACGGCTCCGCCCGGGTCGCCTACGAGCACCGTGACGATCCGCCGGTCGCCGTGCTGACCGGCGGCCGCGGCATGGGCAAGACGGCCGCGCTCAAACAACTGCGTCATCTGTACCGGGAGATCACTCCGGTGGCCCTGGTCGACTGCGAGGCCGTCGCGCCGCCCGCGGACCCGGGCCCCGGCTGGACTCCGGTCACCGGGGCGCTGCCGGAGCTCGCCACCCAGCTGACGGCGAAGGTGCGTGCCGCGCGGCCGGTGCAGTTTCCCCGGCTGAGTCTCGGGCTCGTGGCGGTCGCCTCGATCTCCTGGACACGGGAGGACGAGACGCGGGCACAGCGGGATCTGCAGTCGCTCGGCCCGGTGCTGGCGACCGTCGACACCCGTGGGGACGCGGCGACGGGCTGGGTCACCAAGGTGCTGACGAAGCTGGCCGCGAGTGCCTTCGACTCGGTGGTCCCGCTGGCCGGGATGGTCGCCGAGGCCACGATCGAGACGGTGCTGGAGGAGACGTTCAGCCGGTTCCAGCGGCGTTCGGCGGACTGGTACGGGAGTTATCCGCACGCGGGCGGCAACGGCCGGATCGGGCTGCGGCAGCTGGCGGTCGATTTCGAGCGCGGCGGCGATCTGCGCCGCCGGGCCGAGGACCATCTGGTGCTCGCACTGGTCGCGGATCTGGTGCGGGCGTACGGGGGTCTGGCGCGGGGTGCCCGCCGGGGCCGTCCTGTGCTCCTGCTGGACAACGCGCACACGTTGCTGGGCCGGCAGCTGGTCGAGCCGGTGCTGCGGCAGCGGGCCTCCGGGGTGCGCGATCAGATCGCCCTGTTCGCCTCCTCGCGCGCCCGTGACCATGAGGGGCTGAGCCATGCGGTGCGCCGGCGGCTGCCCGAGGTGGCGCACGGCTCGCACTGGGTCCGCGGTTCGGAGGTGACGTCCGGGATTCTGGCCGTGGAGCTCACCGCGCTGAGCCCGGCGCACGTACAGGCGGCGTTCGACCGGCACGATCCGGTGGGCCGCACCCCGGCCGGGCTGGCACGTGGGGTGCACCGGCTGACGGGTGGGCGCCCGCTGGGTGTGGCGCTGTTGGCGCAGGCGGCGGGCGAGGCGCTGGTGCCGGGAGCGTCGCAGCCGGGCTCTCTGGTGCCGGGGGCGCTGCTGGGCCGCACGGTGGAGCTGCGTGAGGGCCGGGCGCCGGTGCGGGTCGCGGACGAGCTGTTGGCTCAGCTGCTGCCTGGGCAGCAGCTCGACGTACTGAGTGTGCTGGCCGCCGCGCACTCAGAGGACTCGGCGCGGCTGCTGGCCACGGCCCGGCTGCGCGGCCGGTCGCTGGACGGCGATGTGGCGCTGCAGGTGCGGGACATGCTGCGGGCCCAGGACTGGCCGGTCGGCCCCGAGTACTTCGTCGCCGATCCGCTGCTGCGTGCGCTGCTGCTGCACCGGCTGCGGTTCCAGGACGACGACCATCCGTACTACGCGGTGTGGCGTGCGGTGCACGAGACGCTGCGCACGGCGTACGCGCCCGGGGGCCGCTGCCCGAGCGTCCCGCACCGGCTGCACCAGGAGCTGGTGCTGGGCAGGACGAGAGACTGCGTGACGCATCTGCGGGAGCGGTTCACCGACGGGGATGTCACCGCCTGGCTCGGCTCGTTGCGGTTCATCGCCTCGGCCCCGTATCCGCGTCCGCCCGGTCACGCCGGCCCCGATCCGCGGCGGGCGGTCGCGCTCGGCCGCGAGGCGGCCGGTTCGCTGCCGGACGGGGAGACGGGGCTCGCGGGGCTCGGCGAGCGGGCCGTGGAGCTCCAGTTGCAGCTGCGCCGGCTGCTGCACGCGGTATGGCTGCTGTCCGATCCACTGGCTGTGCCGGACGAAGAGGTGATCGACAAAATGGCGCACGAACTGCGACAACTGTCCGGCAGGCATCCGACGGGCAACAGCGTGCTGTGGGACGCGGCGACGCACTGGCCGCGGGACATCAGGGCCTGGCGGCCGCTGTCCATGCCGCCGGGATCGTCGGACACGGGCGGACCGGGCACGGGCGGAAGCGGGCAGAGGCGGGGGAACGGTGGCTCGGATGCGTAATCCACTGCGTTATCACGTCTGGTACACGGCAAGGCAGAAGGTGGTCACCACGGTGGTGGTCGGCGCCCTGGTCGTCACGTCCGGCTGGTACGGCATAGGCCGGCTCACCGCCCCCGAGGACCGCTCGTGCGCGAAGGGTGTCGAGCGGCCGCAGGGCAGCGACGAATGCATAGGCGTCTCCGGCGACGGCTACGACTTCGGGCGGCCGAAGCTGACCGAGGTCGCCGCGGCCATCGCCCGGGAGAACAACACCCTGAAGCCCGGCCGGTACGCGACGGTCGCGCTGCTGCTGCCGCTGACGTCGACGGACGAAGCCATGCAGACGAAGATGCAGCGCGAGCTGCAGGGCGCGTTCGCCGAGCAGTACCGGGCCAACCATCTGTCGAACGAGCAGGTGCCGGGGATCCGGCTGGTTCTCGCCAACACGGGGAAGAACAACCTGCTGTGGCAGCCGACGGTGGACCGGCTGAAGAAGATGACCGGGGCCCCGGACCATCTGCGGGCCGTGTCGGGGGTCGCCACCAGCAGTACGCAGGTCAGGTCGGCGGTCAAGGAGCTGACCGCCGCGCACATCGCGGTCGTCGGTACCACGATCACCGCCGACGACATCGCCAACAGCCCTGGCGGCGACCCGTTCCCCGGTCTGGCGCGGGTGTCGCCGACGAACCGGGACGAGGCGCGGGCGCTGGCGCACTTCGGGAAGGTGAAGGCGGACAAGGCGCTGCTGGTGCAGGACACCCGCACCGGGGACCACTACACGGACACGCTGCGGGCGGCGTTCACCTCGCTGGTGAAGGGCACGCAGTACGAGCCGCAGCTGTTCACCTCGCGCAAGGACCCCAACGACGAGGGCACCACGGCCAACACGTTCCAGCAGATCACACACCTCATCTGCGACACGGACGCGGAGACGGTGTTCTTCGCCGGACGCCACACCCAGCTGCGGCAGTTCATCAACGCGCTCGGGTCCCGCGGCTGCCAGAGCCGCCCGTTCACGATCCTGACCGGCGACGAGGGCTCGTACCTCGGCAACGACAAGAAGCTGGACCGGGGTGCGCTGCGCCGGAAGGTGACGGTCCGCTACGCCTCGCTGGCGCACCCGGACGCCTGGGCGGTGGCGAAGGAGAAGGGCGGGGCGGCGACGGGCGGTTCCCCGGCGGACTACCGGAGCTTCCTGGACCTGCTGGCCACGGTGGCGAAGAAGCCCGTGGGCCCGATCGGTCCGACCGGTCACCAGGAGCTGACCGACGGCCAGGTCATCATCGCGTACGACGCGATGTCGCTGGCGGTGCACGGCATCCGGCAGGCGACCGGGGAAGGCAAGCAACTTCCGCAGCCCGCGGACGTGGGTGAGCAGTGGCCGCGGGTGAAGGGTTCGCTGCGGGTGTCGGGGGCCAGTGGCTGGATCTGCCTGGACAACCACGGAAACCCGTACAACAAGGCGGTGCCGGTGGTGGAGCTGGCGCCCGAGGACGCCCGTCAGCGGTTCGTGGCGATCGCCTGGCCCGAGCGCACGCCGCCGGACCCGAAGTGCCTGCCGCCGTCCTCGGCACCGTGACGCCGCGTCACCGCTCGGCCGCCGCGTACTCCTCGCGCAGCCCCGCCCACCGGACCGGGGTCCACTTCGACCAGTCGGCGGGGTATCCGTCGAGCGCGTCGACGAGGTAGCGGAAGTGGTCGTGCCAGCCGGCGAGGCAGTCCAGGCGCAGCTCGTCGTCGCCCCGGAACTCGTTGGTGAAGCGCAGCAGCACATGGTCGCCGCGCGGTGGCTCCAGGTGGAAGCGGATGCGGCCGTGGGGTCCTTCGAGGGTGTATTCGGCGACCCGCTCGATGTCCCAGGCGGTGACGGTGCCGGTGGCGACCGTGGCATGCCCGTCCCGGTCGGTGTTCAGCCAGCGCAGCGTGACGGCCCCGCCGATGCGCGGTTCGAACGGGTCGGCGCAGGCGAGCCAGCCGGGCAGCCCCTCGGAACTGGCAACGGCTGCCCACACCCGTGGGACGGGGTGGGGCAGCCGTAGCGTGAACCGCAGGATGTGCCGGTCACCATGGGTTTCGCTGGTGCCACGCTCGATGACGGGGGTCGCATCGGTCATGGTTCCAGCGTGGCCCGGTGGTGCGGGATCCGCACCCGTACGGGATGGGGCCGGTCAGACGCCCGCGTAGGAGTGCTTGCCGGTGACGAAGATGTTCACGCCGTAGTAGTTGAAGAGCCAGCAGCCGAACGCGATCAGTGCCAGGTAGGCGGCCTTGCGGCCCTTCCAGCCTGCGGTGGCGCGGGCGTGCAGGTAGCAGGCGTACGCGACCCAGGTGATGAAGGACCAGACCTCCTTGGGGTCCCAGCCCCAGTAGCGGCCCCATGCATCGCCCGCCCAGATGGCACCCGCGATGATCGTGAACGTCCACAGCGGGAAGACCGCGGCGTTGATGCGGTACGAGAACTTGTCGAGCGAGGCGGCGGCGGGCAGCCGGGAGAGCACGGACCGGGCGAACGAACCGGGCTGCCCGCCATTGGCGAGCTTGTTCTCGTAGCTGTCGCGGAAGAGGTAGAGCAGGGTGCCGACCGCGCCGATGTAGAAGACGGCGCCGCAGAGGATGGCGGTGGAGACGTGGATCCAGAGCCAGTACGAGTGCAGTGCGGGCACCAGCTGGTCGCTGTCGGTGTAGAGCCACGTGGTCGCGATACCCAGGTCCAGCAGGACGGTGGTGACCAGGAGCAGCCCCATCCAGCGGACGTTCTTCTTCAGCGCGAGGAGGGTCAGGTACGCGGCGACCGCCACCGTGGAGAAGGTGATGGAGAACTCGTACATGTTGCCCCAGGGGGCACGCTGCACGGACAGCGCGCGGGCGATGACGCCGCTGGCCTGCACGAGGAAGGCGAGCACGGTCATGGAGACCGCCATGCGTCCGTACAGGTCGCCCTTGAAGGTGCCACCGGCCGCGCCGGGCCCGTCCGGGACGTCTCGGGTACCGGCCGCGGAGCGCGTGATGATCTTCGGGCGGTCCAGTACGGCGGTGCCGCCGCCCTTCTGCGCGACCTGCACCTTCGCCGACGCCCCGGCGCCCTCGGCCCCGGCCTCGGCCTCGGTCAGGGCGGCCGCGGTGCGGCCGACCTTGCTGCGGCTGCCGAACACCCACTCCGCGATGTGCGCGAAGAAGGCCAGGGTGTAGACGGCCATCGACGAATAGATCAGCACATTGCTGGTGTGCGCCAGGTTCTCGTTGGTTGCGGCGGCGAGATTCACTTCTCAGCCCCTTCGGCAGGTTCTACGGAGGATTCTTCGACGGAGCCGGCATCGGATCCGGGGTCGGTGTCAGGGCCGGGCGCTGTGGGCGCCACGGCATTGAGCGTGACCGCGAGATCGGCCAGCTCCTCGGGAAGCTTCGCGGACTCGCTGCGGCCGAGACCCGCCATTTCGACGACGGTGACGCCGTCCGCACCGCGCACGGCCCGCACCCAGATGCGGCGCCGCTGGATGAACAGCGAGCCCGCGAGTCCGGCGATCGCGGCGATGGCGCCGGTGAGCGCCCAGCCGCTGGCGGGCTGCTCGGAGATCTGGAAGCTGGCCCACTCCTCGACGCCCTCGAAGGTGATCGAACCGGCGCCGTCGGGCAGCTTCATCGTGTCGCCGACGGCCAGCCGCTGCTTGAGCTGCTTGCCCTTGCTGTCCTTGAACTCCGTCATCTTGGACTTGTCGAGCTGGTACACGTTCTGCGCCAGCCCGGAGTCGGGCCCGAGGTAGCCGTGGTAGCCGTTGAGGGCGAGCCGCGGATTGTCGGCGGCGGGGAACTGGGAGAACATCGTGCCCTGGTTCTCGCCCGCGAAGCTCGGCACGAAGAAAGCCTGGAAGCCCAGCTGGGTCTTCTTGCCGTTCTTGTCGCGGTAGCCGTCCAGCACCTTGATCGCCCCGGTCGAGGTGACGTTGTTGTCGATGGGCAGCAGCGGCACGGCGTTGCGGTAGACCACCTTGCCGCTCGCGTCCTTGACGGAGACGACGGGCGCGTAGCCGTGCGCGTTCAGATAGACCTTGGTGCCGTCGATGACGAGGGGCTCGTTGACCTTGATGACGGTCTTCTGCGGCTTGCCGTACGCGCCCTTCTCGTACGTCACATGGGCCTCGTAGGTCCGGGGCGTACCGATCTGGGGGCCGCTGCGCTCGTACGTACCGATGAACTTGTCGAGCTTGAAGCTGAACGGGGCGAGCGAGTCGCTGTCGAACATCGAACCCGGCTTGAAGTCGTCGTACTGCGTCAGCGTGTTGGAGAAGCCGTCGCCCTCGACGATCAGCTTGCCGCCCTCGGACTTGAAGAGCTGTCCCCAGGCGAACGCCACCAGCATCACGATCAGGGCGACATGGAAGACCAGGTTCCCGGCCTCGCGCAGATAGCCCTTCTCCGCGGCGACCGCGTCCCCCGCAGTATGCGCGCGGTAGCGCCGCCGCCGCATCATGGCGAGTGCGGCCTCGCGGACCTGCTCGGGCTCGGCCTCGGTGCGCCAGGTGGTGTACGCGGGCAGCCTGGTCAGGCGCTTGGGGGCGCCCGGCGGCCGGCTGCGCAGCTGGCCGATGAACTGGCCGGTGCGCGGCACGATGCAGCCGATGAGCGAGATGAACAGCAGGATGTAGATCGCGGAGAACCACACCGAGCTGTAGACGTCGAAGAACTGGAGCTTCTCGTAGATCGGCGAGACAGCGGTGTGGGCCTTCTTGAAGGTCTCCACCTTCAGCTCGTCCACGCTGTTCTGCGGGATCAGCGAGCCGGGGATGGCGCCGAGCGACAGCAGGAAGAGCAGGATCAGCGCGACCCGCATCGAGGTGAGCTGCCGCCAGAACCAGCGGGCCCAGCCGATGACGCCCATGGCCGGCAGGTTGGCCACGCTCTCCTCGCGCGGGGCGGTGGAGAGCTGGGAGCCGGCCGCACCGAGTTCGCGGGCGTTCTCCCGGTCCCGCTCGTCCTGGCGCTCGCGCTCGTCCCGGTGCTCGCGCTCCGGGGCCGGGTTGGACTTGGTGTTGCTCATGGAACTCAGATCCCCACAGTGAAGCCGTTGGACCAGCCCTGCAATTCCTGCATCATGGTGTCCCAGACGCCGGTCAGCAGGAGCAGCCCGGTCGCGATCATCATGACGCCGCCGATCCGCATGACCCATGCATAGTGGCGCTTGACCCAGCCGAAGGCGCCGAGCGCCTTGCGGAAGGCGACCGCCGCGAGGACGAAGGGCAGACCGAGCCCGAGGCAGTACGCGACGGTCAGTATGGCCCCGCGTCCGGCGGTGCCCTGGTCCATCGCGAGGATGCTCACCGAACTGAGCGTCGGGCCGAGGCACGGGGTCCAGCCGATCCCGAAGAGGGCGCCCAGCAGCGGCGCGCCCGCCAGCCCGGTCACCGGCCTCCTGTGGATACGGAACTCGCGCTGCGTCATCCAGGGCATCAGGCCCATGAAGAAGATCCCCATCAGGATCATCAGCACGCCGAGGATCTTGGTGAGGATCCCGCTCTGCTCCTGGAGGGTCTGGCCGAAGAAGCCGAAGAGCGCGCCGCCGGAGACGAACACGGCGGTGAAACCGAGCACGAAGAGCGAGGCGCCCGCGACCATCCGCCCCCGCTTGGCCTGCGCCAGGTCCGTGCCGCTGACCCCGGTGACGTAACTGAGGTAACCGGGAACGAGCGGCAGGACGCACGGCGAGAAGAACGAGACGAGCCCGGCGAGTACGGCGACGGGCAGGGCGACGATCAGCGCCCCGTTCTCGATGGTCAGGTTCTCGCCCTGGACCGCGGCAAGAGTGAGCACGGAATCACTTCTCCGCGATCAGCGGGTCGATCATCTTGTGCAGCTTGTCGGAGTCGAGCCCGGTCAGGGAACGGGCGGCGATCTTCCCGTCCCGGTCGAGCACCACGGTCGACGGAATGGCCTGCGGACGCAGCGTGCCCTTGGGGAAGCGGAGCATGAGCTTGCCGGTCGGGTCGAAGAGGCTCGGGTAGGGGACCCCGTAGTCCTTCTCGAAGCTCACCGCGGGGCCCTTCTTGGCGTCGCGCGTGTTGATCCCGACGAACTGGACGCCCTGGTCCTTCGTCTCCTTCGCCACCCTCGCGAAGTACTGGGCCTCCAGACGGCAGGGTCCGCACCACGAGCCCCACATGTTCAGCACGACGACCTTGCCCTTGTAGTCGGCGACGTCGAGCTGCTTGCCGTCGAGGGTCTCGCCGTCCAGCTTCGGGGCGGCCTTGCGGTCACCCTTGGCCACGGTGGCGATTCCGCCACTGCCCGTGACGAAGTTCGTATTGCCACCACCGCCGGCCTTGTTGCCGTCCCCACTGCACGCGGTCAGCGTGAGTGCGAGTGCGACGGCCGCTGCGGGGGCGGCGAGCAGGGTGAAGCGGCGTCGGGGTGCGCGGCCATAGCTCATGTGAAAAGTTTCGCATGGCGGTTCCGGCGATCTCGGGCACCCCCCTCGGTGCCCGTAAAGCCCGTTGTCAGGTCTGTTTAAAGAAGGCGTTCCAGCCGCCTTCGGGAGACTGTCCGACTCCCAGCGTACGGAGCTTGTCGAGCACGGCCGGGGTCTGGACGTCGAGCCAGTCGACGAACTGCTTGAAGGAGACGAGCCGTACATCCGGCTTGCCCGCGATTTTCTTGAGCGCTTCCTCGACCGCGTCCATATAGATGCCGCCGTTCCACTCCTCGAAGTGGTTTCCGATGTAGAAGGGCGCGCGATTCGTCGTGTACGCACGGTTGAAACCGGCGAGATACGACTGGGCGGCCTGCTTGCGCCAGCCCGGATAACGCGAAGGCACGCCCCTGGTCGAATTCACCGACTGGTTGGCGAGGATGTTGTAGTCCATCGAAAGGACTTCGAAGGAGTGCCCCGGGAACGGCATGCCCTGCAGCGGCAGATCCCACACGCCCTGACGCTTCCGGGGCCACACCTGGGTGCCACCGGGCGAGCTGGCGTCGTAGCGCCAGCCGAGCTTGCGCGCCGTGGGCAGCAGATTGTCCTGGCCGAGCAGGCAGGGAGTGCGGCCGCCGACCAGTTCCTTGCGGTAGTCGAAAGGCAGCGGATCGAGGTCGCTCCAGCCGGTGTTGGTGCGCCATTCGGTGACGAAGGAGACCGCCTGATCGATTTCGCTCCGCCACTGGGAGGCCGACCAGTTCGCGACCGATCCGGAACCGCCGCAGAAATGCCCGTTGAAGTGGGTGCCTATCTCATGCCCGTCGAGCCAGGCCTGACGGACGCACTTCAGCGTCTCCTTGATGTGGTCATCGGTGAGATAACCGATGTCGGAAGCACCGATCGGGTTGTTGGGCGGCCGGTACATGGACTTCTTCGACTCGGGCAGCAGATAGAGGCCGGAGAGGAAGAAGGTCATCGACGCTTCATGATCCTTGGCGAGTTCCAGAAAGCGCGGGAACAGCCCGTTGCCGACCTCGCCCGCCCCGTCCCAGGAAAAGATCACGAACTGCGGTGGCGTCTGCCCGGGTTCGAGCGGAACCGGCGCGGAAGGCTGGTGCGGCTGCTTCCCGGTGTCCGCGGTGGAACCATCCCCTATCTCGCGAACGTCCTTCTTCGCGGGCCCGGTCCCCCGGGTGTGCCCGTCGGCGCCCTTGTCCCCCGCGGTCCCCGTCTCAGCACCCGGCCGGCCCGTGCCGGAGGAACCGCACCCCGTCAGACCGATGGCGGCCGCGGCCCCAAGCCCGGTTCCGAGCAGACCCCTTCGGCTGATGTCGCGCATGAGTTCCCCATCTGCGGTCGTTTTGCCTCAAGTCCATACAAACTGGCAAAGGCTTAGATGAGGGAAGCAGCCCAGAGGTTCCGCCGATTAGCATATTTTTCTGTGCGCGACCAGACCTCGGCCTTGACCGAACGCATGACTGAGCGACCTGGACGCGGCGGGAGCAGGGCTCAACCGCCGCCTCGGAGCGCCGGTCCCGTGACAGCAGCAAAAACGCCGGACGGGCGAAAAGATCAAGCCCGTCCGGCGATTGAGAACAAACCGGCAACCGGACGACCGGGGAAACCGGCGGCCCGGGGCCGGGGCTCGGGTGCACTCCACCCCACCCCACACCCCGCCGGCCCCGGGCCGGCTACGCGCCGAACGCCTTCGACTTCCCCTTCACCGGCTTCGCGCCGGCCCGCAGATGCGCCGGCACCAGATCCCGCGCCGGCTCCGTGTACCCGACCGACACGATCTTGTCGCCCTGGTACGTGAAGCTGGTCAGCGAAGCGAGCGTGCACTGCCGCCTGCGCGGGTCGTGCCACAGCCGCCGCCGCTCCACGAAGCTGCGCACGATCCAGATCGGCAGCTGATGGCTGACGCACACCGCCTCGTGCCCGCGCGCCGCGTCACGCGCGGCGTCCAGGGCGCCCATCATCCGTACGACCTGCTCGATGTACGGCTCGCCCCACGACGGCCGGAACGGATTCGTCAGGTGCTTCCAGTTGTCCGGCTTGCGCAGCGCCCCGTCGCCGACCCCGAAGGTCTTGCCCTCGAAGACGTTGGCGGCCTCGATGAGCCGCTCGTCGGTGGCCAGGTCCAGGCCGTGCGTCTTGGCGATCGGTGCGGCCGTCTCCTGGGCGCGCTCCAGCGGGGAGGCGACGACATGGGTGATGTCGCGGCCCTCCAGGTGCTCGGCGACCCGGTCGGCCATCTGCCGGCCGAGCTCGGAGAGGTGGTAGCCGGGGCGGCGCCCGTAGAGCACGCCCTCCGGGTTGTGCACCTCGCCGTGCCGCATCAGATGGACGACGGTGATGTCCTTGCGGCTTCCGTTCTCGCTCATGCGGTGGCCTCCGATGCGGCGCGGGCAGCGGCGGGCAGGGCGGCGGCGATGCGCTCGACGGCCTGCGTGTCGTGGGCGGTGGAGACGAACCAGGACTCGAAGGCGGACGGCGGCAGGTAGACGCCCTGCGACAGCAGCGAGTGGAAGAAGGCGGTGAAGCGGAAAGCTTCCTGCTGCTTCGCGTCCTCGTAGTTCCGCACCGGCCGGTCGGTGAAGAAGACGGAGAACATGTTGCTCGCCGTCTGCACGGTGTGTGCCACACCTTCCTTGGCGAGCGCCTCGCTGACCAGGCCGCGGATCTCCGCGGAGACCGCGTCCACCTTCGCGTACGCGGCGTCGTCGAGCAGCCGCAGCTGGGCGAGACCGGCGGCGGTGGCGACCGGGTTACCGGAGAGGGTGCCCGCCTGGTAGACGGGACCGGCCGGGGCGAGGTGCGCCATCACGTCCGCACGCCCGCCGAAGGCCGCGGCCGGGAAGCCACCACCCATGACCTTGCCGAAGGTCATCAGGTCGGGCCGCACCCCGTCGATGCCGAACCAGCCGGCCTTCGAGGTACGGAAACCGGTCATGACCTCGTCGGAGATGTAGAGCGCACCGCCCGCGGCACAGATCTCCTTGAGCCCGGCGTTGAAACCGTCCAGCGGCGGTACGACGCCCATGTTGCCCGGCGACGCCTCGGTGATCACACAGGCGATCTCACCGGGCTGCGCGGCGAACGCCTCCCGCACGGCGTCCAGGTCGTTGTACGGCAGCACGATCGTGTCGCCGGCCTGCGCACCGGTGACCCCCGGGGTGTCCGGGAGGCCGAAGGTCGCGACCCCGGACCCGGCGGCGGCGAGCAGTGCGTCGACGTGGCCGTGGTAGCAGCCGGCGAACTTCACCACCTTGGGCCGGCCGGTGAACCCGCGGGCGAGACGGATCGCGGACATGGTCGCCTCGGTGCCGGACGACACCAGCCGCACCTGCTCCACGGGCTCGACCCGGGCCACGATCTCCTCGGCGAGCGCGACCTCGCCCTCACCGGGCGTACCGAACGAGGTGCCGCGGGCGACAGCCTCCTGGACTGCGGCGATGACCTCGGGGTGGGAATGGCCGAGGATCATCGGCCCCCACGAGCACACGAGGTCGACATACTCACGGCCGTCGGCATCGGTGAGGTACGGACCGGTACCGGACACCATGAAGCGGGGCGTACCACCCACGGCCCGGAAGGCACGGACGGGAGAGTTCACGCCGCCGGGCGTCACGAGGGACGCGCGGTCGAAAAGCGTCTGCGAAACTGGGGCGTCATAGGGAAAGCTCACACAAGCCATGGTGTCAGAGCCACGGACGGTCTTGCGGACAGGTGTTTCACCGCACGCCCGTGGGGGAGGTCACTGACACGATGATCGGGTTGCGCGGCGGGGGCTGTGTCTCCTAAGTAGTAGTCGGGTGGATGAGATATGCATCGCGGTGGCGGAGTGGGCGAAGGGACCGACGACCTGGGGCCCGAGCCTGCCCGGCGGGGTCGGCACCGGCGTGAGGCGGAACGCAAGCAGGGCATACAGGCCGATGGTGCGCAGGGTGTCGGAGCCGGAAGCAGGAGTGGTGGCCGGGTGGGGGTGACCTACAAGTATTTCGGTGCCCCCGACGGGGCGACCGCGGCACGCGTGCCCATTTCGATGCGCCCCGAGGAGCTCGGCGGCGACGAACTGGGCACGGGCGGCATGTTCACCAAGATCAAGCCGGAGACGGTGGCGGCGATGGTCCTCACCGGCATCCAGGGCATACCCCTGCACAAGGTCCCACCGCTGGAACTGGTCGTACTGCACCCCGACTACGCGGTGGTCAGGCTCCCGATGACGGTCGTCGACCCGCTGCGCGGCGTCGGCGAGGAGACGGTGGGTGCCGCAGCCTTCATCTGGTCCACGGTCCCGGACCGCGGCGGCCCGCGCGACGCGTTCAACGTCTACCAACTGCTGCACCAGTGGCAGGATTTCAGCCATCGTCTGCATGACGCGGGGCATCAGGCGTACTGCCTGGTCTGGCCCTGACCTGGATTTCCATTCAGTACGGACGGCCCTCTGGAGAGCTTGCCCCTTGCCCGGGGGCTGTCCGGGAACGCCCGTCAGGCCGCGTCGCCGATGAACACGTCGAAACGGCGCGGAAGCGACTCGCTCGCGCCGGAGCAGCCCACGATCGGACCACGTCCACCGCAGGCCGGGCCCAGGGACCGGTCCGGCGTCACTTCCGCGGCGCCGGCCGGAGTGCTGAACGCCCGTGCCCGGCCGATGGATTCGGCGTCACCGCAGCTTCCGCGAGGTGTGGGTCAGCCGGCCCATCGTCCGGAGAGGAAGGTGACGGCGAAGACGGTCATCAGGGGTGCCACGATGACGAGGTAGGCGGTCTGGACGCGGGCGTTCCGCAGGCTCCAGGCAGCGAGGCCGGTCCACAGGGGCCACCACAGGAGGGTCGCGCGGGGGATGGACGTGTACCAGTAGGAGGTGCCCAGGGCCCACAGGCTGAGGCCGATGTACACGGCTTCCGGCCAGCGCCGCTGTCGAAGGAGCAGGCCGCACAGGCCGATGCCGACCAGCATGGTGAGGAGTTCCGCCTGGCTCATCAGGGCGTACCCGGTGCTCTGGGAGTGCCCGAAGGCGGCGTGCCAGGTGTTCTGCCAGGCCTCCCAGGGGGCGTGGAAGTCGCGGTACCAGCCGCGTTCCTCGGCGTGTTTCCAGGCCATCCAGTCGCCGGTGTGCGTGTGCAGGTACCAGCTGTAGAGAAACGGCGGGAGGGCCGGCAGGGTCAGCCAGGGAAGACGTCGCCAGTGGCCGGGGGTGCGGGCGGTGACCAGGAAGTGGACCGCGAGAGCCGCAGCGAGGAAGAGACCGCTGACACGGACGGTGGTGGCCAGGCACGTCAGGGCGGCTGCGAGCGGCCAGTTGAGGCGCTGGGCGGCCAGCCAGGCCGGCAGGGCCAGGGCGAGGAAGAGCGCTTCGGTGTAGCCGGCGGCCAGGAAGACCGCGCACGGGGAGAGCAGGAAGAACAGGACCGCGCGCCGGCCCGCGTTGTCCTGTGGCAGGTGCAGCCGGGCGATCCGGGCCAGGGCCAGTACGGCGACGCCTCCGGCAACGAGGGAGATCAGTGCACCGGCAGCGGGCCAGCTCGGGATGACGGTGTGGACGGCCCGCAGCACGAAGGGGAAGCCGGGGAAGAAGGCTTCCCTGTTGTCCCAGCCGGATATCCAGGGGCCGGACCGGCCCGGGAAATAGCCGTCCTGGGCTATGTGCAGGTAGTGCCACCAGTCCCAGCGCTGCCACGGTGAGAAGAACGAGGCGGCGTGGTGACTCTGGCCGTCGTCGGCGAACAGCCAGCGGGTGCAGTAGGCGGTGATCCAGATGCCCGCGCGGGTCAGCAGGTAAAGCCACAGCACCTCGCGGTCGGCGGGCCCCAGCCGGAGGAACAGCCGCCGCAGGAACAGCCGGCCGAAGGATGTCGTGCTCGGCGACGGCGTGTCGCGGGGCGGCCCGGGAGCGGTCCTGGTCCGGGCGGGCAGGCGCTCACGCTGCCGTTGGGGGGACGAAAGGCTCAACAGGATCTCCTGGGTCGAATGTGTGCGCGCCGAACGGCCCCGGGCAGAGTCACCCGGGGCGCGGGAATCGGGAGGTCAGCGGGGCGGGTTGCTCTGGCTCCGGGTGGGGGTGGCCGGTGTCCCCGATGCGCTCCGGCCGGGGGGGGAGCTGCTCGCCGACGGCGGGCTGGTGCGGGGCGAGGAGGGCAGGGAGGACGCAGGAGAGGGCCGGGGGGTGGAAGGAGTGGCCGGGACGGTGGTGCCGGTGCTGTCGGGCAGGAGCGCGGCCACGGCCACGCCCGTGCCGGAGAAGACCAGGCAGACCCCGACGGCCAGCGCAAGGATCCGGCGCCTGCGCACTTGCTCCGCACGCTCGGCGATGAAGGAGAGCGGAGCGGAACGGGCACGGGACTGACCGGTGGCGGCAGCCTCCTTGAACAGGGACCGCAGCGGATCTTGGGGTTCAGACACGGGGCCCCTCCTCGGTACGCGGATCCTGCAGACGATGCGAGAGCGTGGCCCGGCCCCGGGCCAGATGCGTCTTGACGGTGCTGGCCGCCAGACCGGTCTCCGCGGCGATCTGCTCGACAGTCAGATCGCATACGTAGTGCAAGGCCAGCGTGCGGCGCTGTTTGGGCGGCAGATCCCGCAGCACTTCCACCAGGGCCACCGACTCCGGGCCAGGAGCCTCCAGATGGGGCGGGGCACCACTGCGCTGCCAGGCATCCGCCGTACGGCGCCGCCCGCGCCACCGGCTCACCGCCAGTCGCCAGGCGACCGTGCGGACCCACGCTTCGGGCTGCCCGTCACGGTCGAGCTGACGCCGTCGGCTCCAGCCCTTGACGAAAGCTTCCTGCACCACGTCCTGCGCCTCGTGCTGGTCGCCGAGCATCACAAACAACTGCCCCGTCAGCCGGGCAACCGTCTGCGCATAGAACTCTTCGAACTCCTCGACGGTCAACAATCAGCTCCTGGATCTCCTCGTTCTCACCGGGCATACGCCCGGCACCCCACATCCGGACGACACCGAAACCGAAATGATCAGCGTGACGGTCATCACACAGGCCCGCCGGTCCGGGGCATCGGATTGCGGTCCGGTCAGCCCGCTGTCACAAATGATCGCCTGCGGGCATTCCGAGAAGACCCCGGGCCCCACCCCGTTTCCGCAGGTGAGCGTATGCGGCAGTCCCCCGGGACCCGCGCGTTGCGCGACGGGCTTCCGAGGGACTGCCGCCATGAATTCGAGGCCCTGGAAGCCCCCTCCACACCAGGCACACCGAAGGGCCGTCGCAACACCCGCGTGTTGCGACGGCCCTTCGGTGAGCCAGGGAAGTCCGGGACTTCCGCCTCGGCGCCGGTCCGCGCGGCGGTGACGGTGCCGCCCCGACCGGCGCGGCCGGCCTTCTTCGGCGCCTCGACGAGGCGCACGCGAGGAGGTCAGGCAGCCGCGGAAGCGGCCTGCGAGGTCACCTGCTGGATGACCTCGGTGAGCGCGGTGACGACCTCGGCGTCGTCGGCGGGGTGGGTGTCGGCGAAGCGCGTCACGGAGCCCGGGATGGACAGCTTGACGTCCTCCAGGACCACACCGCCCGCGATCCCGGCGGACTTGCGGGCGTCGTCCTGCGCCCATACGCCGCCGTACTGGCCGAAGGCGGTGCCGACCACGGCGACCGGCTTGCCGGAGATGGCGCCGGCACCGTACGGGCGGGACAGCCAGTCGATGGCGTTCTTCAGGACGGCCGGCATGGTGCCGTTGTACTCGGGCGAGAACAGCAGGAACGCGTCGGCCTGGCCCGCCACCTCGCGCAGCCGGGCGGCAGCGGCCGGGACGCTTCCCTCGACGTCGACGTCCTCGTTGTAGAAGGGCACGTCGGCCAGGCCCTCGTACAGCTCGATGTCGGCACCCGCGGGGGCGTGCTTGGCGGCGGCTTCGGCGAGCTGACGGTTGTGCGAGCCGGCGCGGAGGCTGCCGACGAGCGCGAGGATGCGTACAGACATGGAGAACTCCCGGAAGGCGGAATCTGCGGAACAAGCGGACCGTGGTCCGTTGAAAGTTGTATCACTTAAGCGGACTGCGGTCCACTTATGTCCTCCGGGCGATACTCTGAGCCCATGACCGGTCACGTTCCCCCACCGCTCAGGCCGCCCGAGGCGCGGACGACTCTCCCGCTCGCCCCGACCGGTGAGCCGCCGCAGCTACGGGCGGACGCGGCGCGCAATCGCACGCGCCTGCTGGACGCCGCTTCCCGGCTTCTGACCGAGTGCGGAGCGGCGAATCTGACCATGGAATCGGTGGCCGCCGCGGCAGGGGTGGGCAAAGGCACCGTCTTCCGGCGCTTCGGTGACCGAGCCGGACTCCTGCTCGCGCTCCTGGACCATCGCGAGGAGCAGCTCCAGGCCGCCTTCCTCTCGGGTCCGCCGCCCCTGGGCCCCGGCGCCCCCGCGGCAGAGCGTCTGCACGCCTTCGGGCCCGCCGTCCTGCGCCACGAACGCAATCAACACCCCCTGATCCTGGCCAGCCGGACGGACCCGCTGCGCAACTACACCGTCCCGGCCCACCATCTGCGGCTCAGTCACATCACGATGCTGCTGCGTCGGGCGGACGTGGCAGGCGACCCGGAACTGCTCGCACACACCCTGCTCGGATCCATCGACACCGCCCTGGTCCACCACCTCACCGAGGAGCGCGGCATTCCGCTGGAGCGCCTGGAGGAGGGCTGGCACCACCTGGTCACGCGACTCGGGGCGACCCGGTAGTCGACGAGTCGCAGCGAGGGCGTGCGTCGCGGCCGGCGGCGGCCGAACGGGTTCGGGGTCGGCCGTTCACGCCGACTGTCTCCGCCGGGCAGTTCCGGCCCCACCGAAACGGTGAGAAGTCGCTCCGCCAGGTGTTCGACGCCGGGCCGGTGGATGGTCCGTGCACAAGCGCAGCCGGCGAGAGGAGGACGTCAGGGGCCCGGGTGGTCGGTCGTCCGCCCGTTCGAGGGGTGGGGCCAGAACTTCCCGTTCCCCCGGGGCCGACGAGCCCCGTTCAAGGCAGGGTGGGTGCCGGCGAAGCGCGTCACGGAGCCCGGGATGGACAGCTTGACGCCCTCCAGGACCGCACCGCCCGCGATCCCGGCGGACTCGCGGGCGTACCGTTCAGGCCGACGGTCACGGGGCGGGGCATCATGCACCTCCGGTGAGAGACGTTCCGCCTTCTTCCTCCACGCCCCTCCCTGTTCCTCGGCCGGGCGAGGGAGGGCTTCCCCGGGCGGACGAGGCAGGGCTTTCACGGCCGGGCGGGGGAGCACCGTGCCCGACCGGGGGCAGATCGAGCCATCGGGCCGTACCGGGTGTGATCACATGGGTATGGCCTCCGAGGACGACCCGGACGGCCGGGTGGGGCGAGTCCGGTACGGCGATCCGCAGGCGCTGGGCGCGGATGCGCAGGTCCACGTCCCAGTGCCGGCGGAATCTGATGCCTACCCCGAGTTTCGAGAGCTGGGGCAGCGTGGCCGGCGCGAGCCACAGTGCGTCGTCGCGGGTCTCCAGCCCCGTCATCCCGCGCTGTACGAAGTCGAGGGTGCCCGCCATCGCCCCCAGATGGATGCCTTCCTCGGTGGTGCCGCCCTGGATGTCGGTCACGTCCCCGGTCAGCGCCTCCTCGCAGTACTTCCACGCCGTCTCGCGGCGTGTGCGCGCCAGCACCCAGGCATGGACCAGAGAGCTCAGCGTGGAGCCGTGGCTCGTACGGGCGAGGTAGTAGTCGACGGTGGCGCGCCAGGTGTCGTCGTCCAGCACATGCCCGAGCTGCCGGAAGAGGCCGGCGAGTTCCTCCGGCGAGAAGAGGTAGCCGAGCATCAGCACATCGGCCTGTTTGGACGCCTGGTAGCGGTTGACGGTGTCGCCCTCCGCCTCCAGGATCCGGTCCAGTCGCCGAATGTCCCCGTACCGCTTCCGGTACCCCTCCCAGTCGAGCTCAGCCAGCTCCCCGTAACCGGCGAACTGGCTGATGACACCCCGGTGATACGGCACATGCAGCCGGTGGGAGATGTCCTCCCACCGTTCCGGTTCATCGTGATCGAGCCGGATCCGGTCGAGGAGCTGCCGGCGTCGTGTCTCGGACAGGGCGCGGTACAGCTCCGTCGAACGTGACAGGACCCAGGCCGCTGTCACGTTCGTGTACGCGTTGTCGTCGAGGCCTGCCGCCTCGGTTCCCGGATAGGCGTCGTGGTACTCGTCCGGTCCGACGACACCGCGGATGCGGTACCGGGCCAGTGACGCGTCCCATTCGGCGCTGTCCGCCCAGAACCTGGCGATCTGCAGCAGCATTTCCGCGCCCTCGGAGTACAGGTACTCCGTGTCCCCGGTGGCCTGGCAGTACTGCCAGACGTTGTACGCGACGGCCGAGCCGACATGGTGCTGCAGCCGGGAGCGGTCGGGCAGCCAGCGCCCCGAACGCGGGTTGAGATGGAGTTCCTGGGTCTCCTCACGTCCGCTGTCGGCGCTCTGCCAGGGGTACATCGCACCGGCCCTGCCCGCCTCGCTCGCCGCTCGGCAGGCTGCGGCCAGCCGCCTGTGGCGGTAGTCGAGAAGTCCTCGGGAGACTTCCGGGAGATGCAGATTCAGGAACGGCAGTACGAACAGCTCGTCCCAGAAGACATGGCCCCGGTACGCCTCACCGTGCAGTCCTCTCGCCGGTACCCCCACATCGAGTCCGGCGGTGTGCGGGGAGAGCGTCTGCAGTACGTGAAAGAGGTGCAGCCGGAGAATGCGGCCCGCTTCGCCCGGGACCTCCAGCCGGACCTGCTGCCACAGATCGGCCCAGGCCCGCTGGTGCGAGGAGAGCAGATGCGAGAAGCCCGGGGCTCTTCGAACCTCGGCGACGGCTGCCCGCAGGGGGCTGCCGATCGCGCGGTCGCGCGAGGTGTACAGCGCCACCGTCTTGTCGACGACGGCGTCGCAGTCCGGGCCCAGCGGGAGCATCAGCCGTTGGAAGACCGCCTTCGCCGTGTGCCGGGAACTCGGGCCGACCTGCTGTCCCTTCCCTTCACCGCCGCACCCGGCCAGTGTGCGGGCCGCCAGCGCGATCCCGATGTCCGACTCCACCGTGCGGCACCTCAGCGACACCGCACCGTCCTCCTCCGTCGAGGTCACCCAGCCGGTCAAGTGCTGGTTCGACAGATCCCGGTACCGCGCGACGCCGGAGTTGCGGACGTCGCCGTCGATCCCCGCCTCCACCTCGATCGCGCCCGCCCATCCCTCCGCCCGGAACACCGTGTGCAGGGCGGCGAGATGCGGATCGCCCATGTGCACCAGGCGGCACTGCTCCACATGCAGCCGCCGGCCCGCCCCGTCCTCGTAGACGGACCGGCGGGTCAGCGTGCCCCCGCGCAGATCGAGTGACCGGCGGTGTTCCACGAGGTGCTCGTGATCCGGGGAGAGCCACGGTCCCGGGGCGGTACCGGCGGGGTGGATGCGGTAGCGCAGCGGCAGCCAGTTCGGCAGGTTGACCAGGTCCTCGTTCTCCACCCGGCGGCCCCGGACCGAGGAGGCCAGCCGGTTGTAGCAGCCCGCCGCATAGGTGCCGGGGTAGTGCGACCGGCCCTCGGCCGTCTCGGACGCGGCTCCGCGAGTGGCGAAGTATCCGTTGCCGAGCGTGCACAGCGCCTCGCGCAGCCGTTCCTCCTGCGGGTCGTACCCCTCGTACGACCAGGTCCAGGCCCGCGCCATCAGTCGTCCCCGGCCGTCAGCAGGTCCCCCGGGTCGGGCACCACGATGTCGGCACCGTGGCGGCGCAGCTCGGCGGCGCCGGCGGTGGTGCCTGTACGGTCCACGCCGACCACGAGTCCGAAGCCGCCGCGTCGCCCGGCCTCGACCCCGGCCAGCGCGTCCTCCACCACGGCGGTGTCCCGGGCCGGGGTCCGCAGACGCCTCGCCGCTTCGGCGAAGAGCGAGGGGTCCGGTTTCCCGGGCAGCCGCAGCCGACGCGCCTCGTTTCCGTCAACCACGGCGTCGAACCGGTCGATGAGGCCGGCCCGCGCCAGCAGCTCCGTCGCGTGCCGGGACGCGGAGACGGCGGCACAGGGCACCCGCTCACCGCGCAGCACACCGAGGAGACGGACCGTGCCGGGCCAGACGTCGACCGGGTCGCTGCGCAGGCTCTGCGTGAACAGCTCGTCCTTGCGGGCGGCGATCGCCCACACCGTCTCGGTTCCCGGTGCGTCGTCGGGGCTGCCTTCGGGAAGGTCCAGTCCCCTCGATGCCAGGAAGGCCGCCGCACCGTCCTTCCGCGACCGGCCGTCGACGTGGCGCAGATAGTCGTCGTCGGCGTCGAACGGCCGCTGCCCCTCGACGGCCGACAGACAGGCGTCGAACGCCTTCTTCCAGGCTGCGGCGTGTCTCCGGGCGGAGTCGATGATCACTCCGTCGGTGTCGAAGACCACGGCCCGCACGGAGCGCAGGCACGGTGCCAGGGACGGTGCGGCTGCCATGACCGGGGCGGTCCCTTCGTCAGGGGCTCCTCTTCATGGCACCACGGTTCCGGCGCACGGGCGCGTCGTGGACTCCGTACGGCATCGCGGCCGAGCGCCCTTTGGAAACCGCACATATCGTTCACAACAGGCAGTCGCGGCCGGGCACGCGCGGCCGCCGCCGCAGCCCTCCAGGGACCCGCCACGGACGGAGGATTCCATGTCAACGACCAGGAGTCTGCTCGACGCGCTCCCGCCCGACGGCCGGACACGCCTGCTCGACGAGGCGGCCCGCGAAGTGCCTCTGGCCCTCGATGAACGCCTCTTCGAAGAAGGCAGACGGGCCGACCACTTCTGGATCATCCGCTCCGGACAGGTCGAGGTCGACATCCGTGTGCCCGGCCGTCGTGCGGCGGTCATCGAGACGCTGGGCCAGGACGATCTGCTGGGCTGGTCCTGGCTGTTCACCCCGCACGTGTGGCACATGGGCGCGCACGTGATCCGGGCAGGACAGGCCGTGGAATTCGATGCCGCCGCCGTCCGCTCGTTGTGCGAGGCCGATGCGAAGCTGGGCCGGGCGGTGTACAAGTACGTCGCCGAGACGGTGGCGGAGCGCCTGTACGGAACACGGAAAAGGCTGCTGCAGCTGTACGGTCCCCGGGGCGCGTCCCTTGAGGACTGAAACGTTCCGAGGCGTTGGACCTTCCGGGGTGCGGGACCGTCCGGGCGCGGGGCCCTTCGCGGCAGGACCCTCCGCGGCGTGCCCGAGGGACGAAAGGCCCATACCATCCGGCCGGCATCTGTTCCATGCTGAAGAGACCATCGACCGTTCCCGATCTCCGGGAGTTCCGATGCCCAGCCAGACTCTCGACGACGCAACACTGGCCGGCCTCGTCGCCGATGCCACCGCCGCCCCGTCCATGCACAACGCCCAGCCCTGGCAGTTCCGCTACACACGCGCCGGCCGGACCCTCACCCTCGTGGCGGACCTCGACCGCGCGATGCCGGAGGCCGACCCCGCCACCCGTGCACTGCACGTGGGCTGCGGAGCGGCGCTGCTGAACCTGCGGGTGTCCGCCGCCCACCACGGCCTGGACGCGGTCACCGCGCTGCTGCCCGAACCGTCGGACCCTGCCGTACTGGCCGCCGTCCGTCTCGGCGTCCGCCCCGACGCTCCACGGGAACCCGCGGATGAAGCGCTCGCCACTCTCCACCCTGCGATCCGGGACCGGCACACCAGCCGCTATCCGTTCGACGAGCAGGCGATCCCCGAGGACATCCGTGCGCGGTTCGCCGACGCGGCCCGTATCGAGGGCGCGGACTTCGCGTTCCTGGCCCCGCCGCATCTGCAGACCGTGCTCGAACTGATCCGGGACGCCGAGGGATACAACCGCGGGGATCCGGCCCGGGAGGCGGAGCAGGAGCACTGGACCCGGGACACGAAGACCGAGGCGCCCGTCGACGGAATCCCGGACTACGCCTTCGGCCCCCGCGACGCCTCCGAACGAGCGACCACCCGCGATTTCGCGGGAACGGGCGTCCTCCCGGGCCGGGCACACGTCCGGTTCGAGAAGGAACCGCAACTGGCCCTGCTGAGCACCCCGGGTGATCACCCCATGGACTGGCTGAACGCAGGACAGGCGCTGGAGCGCGTACTGCTCACCGCCACGCTCCACCATGTGTCCACCTCGTTCGCGACCCAGCCCATCGAATGGCCCGACCTGCGGTGGCTCCTGCGCGACCCGGTCTTCGGCACGGGGCACGCACAGATGATCGTCCGCCTGGGATACGGGCCCACGGGACCGCACACGCCACGCCGCCCCTTGGACCAGGTGCTGACGATCGAACCGTAGGAACATCCGGGCTCATGCCCGGACGTGCGCCCGAGCAATTCGCCCGAGCCCGAGGTGAACCGAGCACGGAAGGCGGTGGGAGCGATGCAGCTCCCCGTAGTCGTCGGAGTGGACGGGTCAAAGGGCAGCCTCCGCGCCCTGGACTGGGCAGCGGCGGAGGCGGCACGATCGGGGCGCCCGCTGCGTATCGTCCACGCGTCGCTGTGGGAGCGCTACGAAGGCACGCACTCCCCCTCCGACACCGAGCGTCCCACCGAACAGGTCCTCGCGGAGCGTCTCGTCGCCGACGCCCAGGAACGCGCGCAACGGCTCGGCCCCGAGATGCGCGTGGTGACATCCGTGGAGCCCGAGGACCCGGTGGCCACACTTGTCAGGGAGAGCCATGAGGCAGCCCTGGTCGTCCTCGGCTCCCGCGGCCGGGGCCGGATCGCGGGGATGCTCCTGGGGTCCGTCAGCCTCGCGCTCGCGGGCCGGTCCCACTGCCCGGTCGTGGTGGTCCAGGCAACGGCGCCGGGCACCCCGCCGAAGCCCGGCCGCGTCGTCGTCGGGATCGGCAGCGCCGCAGGACCCTCGGCAGCCGCCGCCTTCGCACTCGACCAGGCGGCGTCGCGCCACGGCGAGCTGATCGCCGTACGGGCCTGGCGCTCCCCCGCCCACGAGGCCATGAGCCATCCGCTCCTCGCGGGCTCCCCGGCCTCCGCACACCACCAACAGGCCGAGGAACACCTCGAAGAGGTACTGGCGGCGCTGGACCGGAGCGGTTCCTCCGACGTCACCATCCACAGGTCGGTGGTGCAGGGACCGGCGCACCAGGAACTGATCGAAACCGCCGCAGGTGCCGAACTGCTGGTCGTCGGCGCCCGGCGGACCGGCGGATGGCACGGATTCCATCTGGGCCCGGTGAACCACGCGATGCTGCACTACGCGCCCTGCCCGGTCGCCGTCGTCCCCGATGCGTACCTGGCGTCCCGAGCCTGAGACGTACCGGAGCTGACGCCGGTCGGGAAAGCCCTGCGGTCAGCAGCCGCCGGAGCCGGCAGCGGGGACACCGACGCCGATCGAAGCAGTCGAAGCGACTGCCGCCCGGCCGCACCCGCCGGTTCACGGCCCCGACGGGTCGCCCGTACCCGACTCTCCCGCGCTCGGCGTGGGGTCGGTGTCGGGGACGTACGTCGAAGCCGGCCAGGGCTCGTACGCCGGCACGGTGCTCCACGGCGTGGGTTCGGGGCGCGCGAAGGGGCCCATGCGCTCCTGCATGAGGATCAGCATCACCACGGCGAAGAGCAGGCTGATCAGGATCAGCGCGAGGCCGACGGGGTTGCGCGGGTTGTAGACATAGCGACTCGTCCCCCACTTGCTCCGTATGAAGACTGGCTCATCGTCACGGTCCACGAACCGGATACTACGTCGAACACTTGAGCAGTCGAGGAGATCGGGCACGGCGTGGGTCGGGGCGCGCGAGGACCCCATGGGCGCGAGCGACTGTCGGTTCCCGGCCGTACGGTTCTCCTCGTACCGATGCACTCATGTACGAGTCGATGCACTCATGTACGAGGGGGAGGGCCGACCCATGGCCAACACTGCCGCCGCACGTCTTGTCACCACACTCGCCGCACCGCTGGACCGCAAGCAGGACGCCCCGCACCTCCTGCGGTGGCCCGCGCATCAGAAGGACACGCGGCCCGCATCCGGCGACGAGCAGCCCGCTCCCGGCCGGCGTCTGCTCCTCCAGCGCAGCGACACCGAGTTGGTTGCCCTCGACCCGGACACCGAGGGCGCCCCGGCGATCCGTTTCCCCGCGCCCTGGCCCCGCCGCTTCGGTACCTGCACGGTGGCGCCGAGCGGCGATCTCGCGGTCTTCGCCGGGGTGCACGCGCTGCGCGCGGTGGACCCGACGGGCGCGGTGCGCTGGGAGGTCCGGCACGGCTGCTGGGACGGCAGCTGCCGCACGCTCCACACGTCGTACGAGGAGTACGCGACCGACCATTCGCATCTGTACGCGGACAGCGGCTCGGCCGTGTTCTCGGCGGACGGGACACTGGTGTGGGCCCACATCCGCGGCCCCGTCGCGGCGGCCGGACCCGACCCGGAGGCGCTGGACGAGTGGCTGGTCATCGACGCCGCCGACGGGCGGGTGCTCGGCCGGGCGGACGCGGAGACCGTCGCGGCGGGCTCGGATCATGTCCCGCACCCGGACCCCTCCCGGATGGGGCTGAGCGTCGGCGAGGGCCAGGACGGGGTGCCGATGCTGTGGGGCCGGTGGGACGGCGAGAAGCTCTCCATCGAGCGGTTCTGCAACGACGAGCGGATCCTGATGGCGGTGAGCCCGTCGGGCGAGCGCTTCCTGACGGTGACTCATTACGAGGAGACGCTCGGCGTGCACCGGGTCGACGACGGTTCCGTGCTGTGGGAACTCGACACCGAGAACGCCGTTCCCCGCCACCCGGGGGCCGATCCCGACGACCAGGACGCCAACGAGACGATCTGGGACTACGAGTGCGGCTTCCTCGACGAGGAGACCGTCGTCGCCGGTACGTCGGAGAGCGACGCGGAGTACGGCGAGCAGCGCCACTGGCTGGTGAGCACGGACGCGGCGCAGATGCGCGTGACCGCGCAGATCACGTACCCCTTCCCGATATCCGGCATGGTCACGGCCCTCGGCGACGGCACCTGGTACACGGTGTCGGAGGCGGGCGACGCCGTGCATGTGTGGAGCCGGTAGGCCGGGTCGGGGCATCGGCCCGAGGCCCCCGTCCCCGATCACCCGCATTCGGCCATTCATTGGCCGAAGAATGATCTTCAGCTGACCTGTCGATCCTGCCGATGCAGACGACATCCACGTTGTTCCACGCCGCGAGGAGGCCTGTCATGGACGACACCGCGCTGGCCCTGTCCATCCCCGTGCTGGTCTTCGCCGGCGGTATCTACGCGGCGTGCGAGAGCTGGTGGAGGCGTCGGCACCCCGCGCCGCCGTCCCCGTACACGCATCAGGCGGCGCGGCTGGCCGAGCGCGCGATGCTGGTGGACGCCGAGGACATCGTCGACGGCGCCTACACGCGGCTGGGCGGCCTCTACGACAGCCCGGGTTCGCCGGACACGCACCCACCGGCCCCCGGCGTCACGCGCGGGGAGGCCGCCAGCCCGGATCCCGGCCGGTCAGCGCCAGCACCTGCTCGAAGGGGCTAGCCCCGTCCGGTACGGGACGGGGCTCGCCGAACACCTTCGCCTCCCGGGCCATCGGCGCCATCGCGGCCAGTCCGGGACCGATCTCGCTCAGCACGGACTCGTCCGGAACGAACTCCTGGCCGGTGGCACGGGCCAGGTCCCAGGCATGAACGGTCAGATCGCCCAGCACCATGTTCCCGACGGTCCTGGCCGGGAGCCCCATGGACCCCGCGGTCCCCTCGTCGGCGCCGGGTACGGCCCAGGCCGCCACCAGCTTGGCCGTCTCCTCGCCGAAACGGGCCCGCCAGTCCCCCGTGACGGCGTCCGGCGCCTCGCCGAAGTCGGCCTGCTCCCTGGCCGCCAGGGCCTGGAAGTTGACGACCACTTGGAAGAGATGGCCGACCAGGGCCCGTACGTCGTACTCCGCGCACGGCGTGGGGTCTCCCAGGCTGTTGTCGTCGATCCCGTGCATCACGGGGACGGCCCGCCCGGCGGCCGCTTCCAGCAACTCGCTGATCTTCTTCATGCTTCGACCCTGCATGCCGGAGCTGACCGCCACTTGAAGAAACGCGACACTGCCCCAACGGAGTTCCGCGCGTCATAGGATCGCCGCCATGGCAGGTCCTCGACGCGACACCCGGGGCATCGTCGACGCCCCCGAACTCTTCGCGCAGGTACGTTTCCGCCGCCGCGAGCCCGCCCCCGTACTGCGGCCGTACCTGGAGCACTACTGGCTCATCGACTGGGATCTGCCGAAGCCGTACGCCTCCCATCTGGTGCCGCACCCGTCCGTGAATCTGGTCTTCCAGCGGTACGGGACCGGTGAGGACCCCGGCGCCGGGTTCGCAGAGGTCTCGGGCATCGGTCTGGAGCTCTTCACGCAGAAGCTGGAGGGCCGGGGGCGGGTCTGCGGGGTGCAGTTCCGGCCCGGTGGCTTCCGCCCGTTCGCACCGGACCGGCCGGTGTCTCAGTGGACGGGGCGGCGGCTCCCCGCAGACGAGGTGTTCGCCCCGCCCGCCCCGCCGTCGGCCGTGCTGGACCCGGCGGACGAGGACGCACGGGTGGCGGCGCTCGACGCGTATCTGCTGGCGCTCGGCCCGGAACCGGACCCGCAGGCCGAACGTGCGATGGCCCTGGTCGACCTGGTCCGTACTGATCGCACGGTGCGCCGCGTCGACGAGCTCGCCCGCATCGAAGGGCTGTCGTCGCGCTCGCTCCAGCGGCTCTTCGCCGCGTACGTCGGCGCCGGCCCCAAGTGGGTCATCCTCCGCTACCGCATCCACGAGGCGCTGGAGCGGGCCGAGTCGGACCCGGAGGTGGACTGGGCGGCACTCGCCGCGGAGCTCGGATACAGCGACCAGGCCCACCTGATCAGAGACTTCACGGCCACGGTCGGTGTCCCGCCGACGGCGTTCGCCCCACGCTGATGGCCAAAGGGCCCCCTCTGATTGCCCAAGCCCCATCCGGCTGTCAGTGCCGCGTCCTACAGTTTTGGCATGGAACGCACCGCTTCATCATCCGTACGGATCGAGCCCTGGTCGGAAGCAGACCTGGAGCTGCTCCGCCGTGCCAACGCACCGGAGCTGATGGACCATCTGGGCGGCCCCGAGACGGAGGAGCAGCTCATAGCGCGTCACGAGCGCTACGTGGCGATGAGCGCGGACCGGACGGGCGGAGGCAGGATGTTCCGCATCACCCTGGCCGACGGGGGCGAGGCCGTGGGCACGATCGGTTTCTGGGAGCGGAGCTGGCAGGGCCGGGAGGTGTACGAGACGGGGTGGGCCGTCCTCCCCGGATACCAGGGCCTGGGCATCGCGACGGTCGCCACGACGGCCGTCGCCGAACAGGCCCGCGCCGAGCACAAGCACCGCTATCTGCACGCCTATCCGTCCGTCGGCAACGGTGCGTCGAACGCGGTGTGCCGCAAGGCGGGCTTCACCCTGATCGGCACGTGCGACTTCGAGTACCCGCCCGGCAATGTGCTGCTGACGAACGACTGGCGGTTGGACCTCACCCCGGACGCCCCGGACACGGGACGCTGAACCTCGGCCCACGCTCAGGCCCGCGCCGGGCCCGGGCTCGGGCCCTTGAGCTCAGTCCAGATCAAGGACCTTGTCGAAGTTGAACGCGACGATGCTCAGCCGCTCCCGCAGATAGAAGCGGTGGGCGTCGGTGCGCTGCGTGCCCGAGTCCAGGTTGAGGTGCAGACAGCCGGCCTCCCTGGCCCGCCCTTCGAGATGCCCGAGGAGCCGGCGGCCGACCCCGGTGGAACGGGCACCTTCGGCGGTGACCAGGTCGTCCACGTACAGCATCCGGATCTGACTGGTGTTGTCGACGATGCGCCAGCCGGCCGCGCCCACGCAGGCACCCTCGTCGTCGTAGGCGGCACTGAACCGCAGCCCCTGTGCGTGCCCCTTCTCGTACACCTCCCGGAAGAGGTCCTCGGTGAGGTGCGGGCGGAGTTCGCGCAGGACGGGAAGCAGGTCGGCGGCCAGTCGGGCATCGCCGGGTTCGAGGTCAAGGATCTTCATGCGGGAACTGTAGGCGCCGGGGCCGCCCGGGCCCATCCGCTTCCTCCCGGTTCTTGCGCGGACGCCCGACCCATCCATCTAATGGACAGCCGCACATAAACCATTAGATCAACTTCATCGACCGACGGGGCGAAGCGATGCTGCCGGCGCACATCAGCGATCTGCATCTCGACGGCACCGACCGGGCCACGGACAGGGCCACCCGAGTGGTGGCGTACCTCAACTCCCTGGCCCGGCAGCCGGATGCGGTCCTGGTCACCGGAGACATCGCGGACCACGGCGCCCCCGAGGGTCGCCTTCCACGTCCTGGACGAGGACGACAGGGGCGCGGGCGGGCGCATCACCACGCACTGCCGCGTCGTGCCGTAGCCGCCACGCCCCGCCCCGCCCCGCCCTCCGGAGCCCTGCCCCCGGGCCCGCCCGAAACCGTTTGACGGGCGGGTCCTCCTTGAGGATATTTATCTGCGTCACGCAGCTTATGTGTATCGCAGATAAAAACGCACAGGAGACACCCATGCTCACTCTCGTCACCGGATGCCGAGGCCGTATCGGCTCCACGCTCGTCTCGCTCCTGCACCGGGACGGTCACGCCGTACGTGCCGCCTCGCGCAACCCCGGGACGCTCACCGCCCTGCCCGCCGACGTACCGATCGTGGCCTGCGATCTCGGCGATCCCACCACCTTCGCGACCGCTCTCGACGGGGTCGGCTCCGTCTTCCTCTACGCCGAGGCGTCCTGCATCGACGCCTTCCTCACCGCGGCCGAGACCGCCGGGGTCGACCACATCGTGCTGCTGTCCTCCAGCTCGGTCCTCGGCCCAGACGCCCACAGCAACCCGATCGCCGCCTCCCACCACGCGGTGGAACAGGCCCTGAGCGCCTCGCCCCTCACCACGACGTTGCTCCGCCCCGGCGCCTTCGCGAGCAACGCGTTCCAGTGGGCGGAGTCGGTACGAACCCACGGCTCCGTCGGCCTTCCCCACCCCCGCAGCCACGCCAGCCCGATCCATGGGACGGACATCGCCGAGGCCGCCCTCGCCGTTCTCACCGACCCTCGGCTGCAGGGCGCGGCGTACCACCTGACCGGCCCCGAATCGCTCACCGCCGCCGAACAGGTCGGCCTGCTGGCGGCGGCAGCCGGGCGCCCCATCACCGTCGACACCGTGACCGAGGAGGCCTGGAAGAAATCCATGGCCTCTTTCGTTCCCGAGCCGATCGCCGACGCGCTGCTCGCCTACTCGGCCGCCACGGACGGCTCACCGGCCGAGGTGACCGGCGACACGGAGAAGCTGACCGGCCACCCGGCCCGCACCTTCGCCACCTGGGCCGAGGAGCACGCGGCCGCCTTCCGCCCCTGAGCCCAGCACCCGGTGCCGAAACCCCTGGCTGACGCACCCCGCGCGATGACATCCTGACGAGGTGAACGGACCGGAGATCCACCTCGAAGTCGACCCCGAACTGCGGCTCTTCGTCGCCCATGAACGCCGCAGGGGACGCACTGCCGTGACCACCGACGGCTCCTCCACCCTCGGTCATGTCGTGGAGTCGCTCGGCATCCCGCTCACCGAGGCCGGACAGCTCCTGGTCGACGGCCGCCCCGTACCCGTCTCGCACATCCCGGGGGCGGGCGAGCTGGTCGAGGTACGCGCCGTGGAACGCCCCCAGCGCATCCCGGGCGCACCCCTGCGGTTCCTGCTCGACGTCCACCTCGGCACGCTCGCCCGGCGGCTTCGGCTGCTGGGTGTCGATGCGGCGTACGAGAGCGAGGACATCGGTGATGCCGCGCTGGCCACCCGGTCGGCGGACGAACGCCGCGTACTGCTCTCCCGGGACCGCGGGCTTCTGCACCGGCGGGAGATCTGGGCCGGGGCGTACGTCTACAGCGACCGGCCGGAGGACCAACTGCGGGACGTGCTGGAGCGGTTCACGCCGCATCTGGCCCCCTGGACCAGATGCACCGCCTGCAACGGCCCGCTGAAGGCGGCCGACAAGGACTCCGTCAGCGACCATCTGGAGCACGGCACCCGGCGCTCGTACGACGTCTTCGCGCAGTGCACGAAGTGCGACCGCGTCTACTGGCGGGGCGCCCACCACTCCCGCCTGGACGCAATCGTCACGAAGGCGCTCGACAACTTCGCGACCGCTCCCCCGGACGACACCGAGGAGAACGACCACGACCGGGCGCCGTCAAGCCCGTCCGGGGCCGGAGACTGACGGGACGCCCTCCCGCAACGCCGTGACCTGCAGTGCACTCAGCTCGACCGTCCGCCGCATATGGGCAATGAGCAGAGCCACTTCGTCGTCGTCGTACGCCTCGAACATCGCCGCCCATGCCCCGTTCAGCCGCTCCCACACCTCACCGATCTCCGCCATCCGCTCCGGGACGGTCGTGACGAGCACCCGCCGCCGGTCGGCCGTGTCACGCTCGCGCGTCACATAGCCGCCCCGCTCCAGCCGGTCGACCAGCCGGGTCGCCGACCCCGTGGTGAGCCCGGTCAGCTCCGCGATGCGACCCGTGGTGACCGGCACCGTCTCCAGGCTGAGCAGATTGAGGCACTGCAGATCGGTCGGGTGGAGCCGCAAATGGTCCGCGACGGCCTGGTTGAAGAGGGCGTACGCGGCCATGTAGCGGCGCGACTCGACGGTCAGCTCGGCCATCAGCGCACTGCGGCGGGACTTCTGCGGCATGCAGAGAGTGTACGAAGCAGACAACAGCCCTCGCGGCTGCGTTACGGCCGCTCGGCGGTCAGATGGCGCTGAACGGTGGTCGCGAGCCAGGCGATCACCTCCTCGCGCGCCATCGCAGCAGCGGGCGCGATCCGCAGGACATGGCGCGCGAGCGCCATGTCCTGCGGATCTGCGAGGCGACGAGGGCCGCACGACGCGGGGCGTCGGCCGGGTCGGGGCAGACGCCGGCCGCTATCGGACCGAGCTGCTCGCTCCAGCGGCGCCCTCGTCCGCCTCGCCATGGCCCGCACCCCGCTCCAGCGGACGGTCCGGGCACTCGCCGCCGGAGCGCTGTCCACGATCCGGCCCGCCTCCGACAAGGCCATCGGCCTGATCTCCGGTATCTCGATCGCCTACGCGGCACCGCGCGGCGCCCACCCCCTCACCGCAAAGCGCGCCCCCGACCTGAGCCTGCAGGAGGGCCGCCTCCACCGACTTCTGCGCGACGGCACGTTCGTCCTCGTCACCCCGGACGACGCCGCCACCCCGGCATCACCGGCCCCGCTGCTGCACACCCACTGGAGGGGCGATCGCACCACCACCCTGCTCGTCCGCCCCGACGGCTACATCGCCCGGGCGAGCGACCACGCGGACCCGGCGGCCCTGCAGGCCGCACTCACCCCATGAGCACACACCCAGGGCCCGAGCCCGTAATGCACCGAATCGTCCATATTCACCCACTGGATCGGCGTGCCCTCCTTCTCACCGTCCATGGCACGCTGCTTCCATGGTCGTCGCCCGCTCTGTCGCTCTGTTCGTCATCGCCGCACTCTTCGAGATCGGCGGCGCCTGGCTCGTCTGGCAGGGCTTGCGTGAGCACCGGGGCTGGATCTGGATCGGCGCGGGCGTCATCGCGCTGGGTGCCTATGGTTTCGTCGCCACACTCCAGCCGGACGGCGAGTTCGGCCGCATCCTCGCCGCGTACGGCGGTGTCTTCGTCGCGGGCTCGATCGCCTGGGGCATGGTCGCCGACGGCTATCGCCCCGACCGCTGGGACGTGATCGGCGCGCTGATCTGTCTGGCCGGCATGGCCGTGATCATGTACGCCCCGCGCAACCACTGACCGAGCGCCTGCCTATCCTGGCCCCGTACCGATCAGCTGCCCGAGGAGTCCGCCATGGCCGCCGTCCCGATCGCCGTCATCACCGGAGCGAGCAGCGGCATCGGCGCCGCGACCGCCCGACAGCTGGCCGCCGCCGGCTACCGCGTAGTCCTGACCGCCCGTCGCAAGGACCGCATCGAGGCGCTCGCCGCCGAGATCAACGAGGCGGGCCACCAGGCGACGGCCTACACCCTGGATGTCACCGACCGCCATGCGGTGGACGAGTTCGCCACGGCGTTCCGCACCCTCGCCGTCCTCGTCAACAACGCCGGCGGCGCACTCGGCGCCGACCCCGTCGCCACCGGCGACCCCGCCGACTGGCGCCAGATGTACGAGACGAACGTCATCGGCACGCTCAACGTCACCCAGGCCCTGCTCCCCGCCCTCACCGAGAGCGGGGACGGCACGGTCGTGATCCTCTCCTCCACCGCAGGCCTCGCCACCTACGAGGGCGGCGGCGGCTACGTGGCTGCCAAGCACGGCGAACACGTCCTGGCCGAGACCCTCCGCCTGGAGATCGTCGGCACCCCGGTCCGCGTCATCGAGGTCGCCCCCGGCATGGTCAAGACGGAGGAGTTCGCCACGACCCGCTTCCGCGGTGACACCGAGAAGGCGGCAAAGGTGTACGCGGGCGTCGAGGCCCCCCTCACCGCCGACGACGTGGCCGACACCATCACCTGGGCCGTCACCCGCCCCAGCCACGTCAACATCGACCTCCTGGTGGTCCGCCCCCGCGCCCAGGCCTCCAACGCCAAGGTCCACCGCACCACCTGACCCGCACCACCTGACCCGCACCGCCTGAGCCCGGCGAAGACCCGCAAGAGCCCAAAACCCAGAAGGAGCTCCGGACACACCACCCGCGTCCGGAGCTCCTCCGTTCAGAGGTCCTTCCGCCCGAAGGCCCTCCGTTCAGTCGTGCGCAAAAGGCCTCAACCCTTCACACACACAACCTGCTTGAGCTTGGCGACGACCTCCACCAGATCCCGCTGCTGCTCGATGACCTGCTCGATCGGCTTGTACGCGGCCGGAATCTCATCCACGACGCCGGAGTCCTTACGGCACTCCACGCCCCGCGTCTGATCCTCCAGGTCCCGCGTCGAGAAGCGCCGCTTCGCGGCGTTCCGGCTCATCTTCCGGCCGGCGCCGTGCGAGGCCGAGTTGAAGGACTTCTCGTTCCCGAGGCCCTTCACGATGTACGAGCCGGTGCCCATCGAGCCCGGGATGATCCCGAAGTCCCCGGAACCCGCACGGATCGCCCCCTTCCGCGTGACCAGCAGGTCCATGCCCTCGTACCGCTCCTCCGCCACATAGTTGTGGTGGCAGGAGATGACCGGATCGAAGGTGACCTTGGCCTTCTTGAACTCCTTGCGGACCACGTTCTGGAAGAGCGCCATCATGATGGCGCGGTTGTGCTTCGCGTACTCCTGCGCCCAGAACAGGTCGTTCCGGTACGCCGCCATCTGCGGGGTGTCGGCGATGAATACGGCCAGGTCGCGGTCGATCAGGTCCTGGTTGTGCGGCAGCTTCTGCGCCTGCCCGATATGGAAGTCGGCCAGTTCCTTGCCGATGTTCCGCGATCCGGAGTGCAGCATCAGCCAGACCGAACCCGACTCGTCGAGGCAGAACTCGATGAAGTGGTTGCCCGAACCGAGCGTTCCCATCTGCTTCGTCGCACGTTCCTGACGGAACTTGACCGCATCGGCAACCCCGTCGAACCGCCCCCAGAAGTCGTCCCAGCCCGGCGCCCGGAAGCCGTACAGCCGGTCCGGCTCCACGGCCTCGTCATGCATGCCGCGGCCCACCGGAATCGCCTGCTCGATCTTCGACCGCAGCCGGGACAGGTCGCCCGGCAGGTCATTGGCCGTCAGGGACGTCTTCACCGCGGACATTCCGCAGCCGATGTCCACACCGACCGCCGCCGGACAGACCGCACCGTGCATCGCGATCACCGAACCGACCGTCGCCCCCTTGCCGAAGTGGACGTCCGGCATGACGGCGAGACCCTTGATCCAGGGCAGGGTGGCCACGTTGCGCAGCTGCTGCATCGCGACGTCCTCGACCGAGGCCGGATCGGCCCACATGCGGATGGGAACCTTCGCGCCCGGCATCTCTACATACGACATAGTTCCTCGATTCCCCCGAAAAGTCTGAAAACGCAAAACCGGTGCCAAGGTCGGCAAATGAGTCGGTCGACCGGCATTCACAGCGGCGCGTGCGATACACATTGTGTCCACCGGTCGCCGTCGAGCGGCAACCGTTTTTCGCACGAAGGGAGCCCAGGACCGTGCGACGAATGGCGTACGTACCCGGCACCGCGCTACTGGCAGCGCTTGTCGTCGGCTGCAGTGCCAGCACCGGAACGGGTGGCTCCGCCCCCGACAGCAAGCCCGGCGAGGCAACCGTCGCCGCCGCGGCCCCCGGCAAGTACCGCACCCTCCCCGACCCTTGCCGCGCCGTTGCACCGTCCACGCTGAAGGACCTGCTCCCGGGCGCCGCCGAACTCCCCGAGGACCAGCAGAAGAAGGTGTACGAGGGCACGGCCACCGTCACCTACGACACCGACCGCAGGGTCGGCTGCCGCTGGAAGTCCGAGGCCCCCGACTCCTCGCGCACCCTCTTCATCGACTTCGAGCGTGTCGTGTCCTACGACCCGTCGGTGAGCGACGACGACCGCGCCCGCGAGGTGTACGCCAAGAAGGAGAACGCCGCCGGTCTGTCCTCGTCCTCCGCCGCACCCAGCAGCACGAAGGACACGGAGAAACAGGCACCCCCCTCCTCGGACTCCGCGTCGGACTCCGCCTCGCACGCCCTGTCCCGCCCGGCCTCCGAAGACGGGAACGCGGACGAGCCCACAGGCGGGAGCCCCGACGAGAACGGCAGCGAGGGCAGCGACAGCGGCACGGACGGCAGCGCAGGCAGCGCCGACGAGAGCCTTCTGCCACGCACCCTCGACAACCTCGGAGACGGTGCATTTCTGGACGATTTGCCCAGTCGGGCAGGTTCCACCGCACAGAACCGCACGGTGAGCGTGGTATTCCGCACATCGAACGTCATCGTGACCGTCGAGTACACCGAGCAGCCGACCGTCTCCACCGTGCTCCCCGACAGCAAGGAACTGCAGGACATGGCCCAGTCGCTGGCCAGGCAGCTGGTCGACAAGTTCAGCGAATGACCCCGCCCGGGGCACCCCGGACCGGTGTCGGTCACGCCCGCCGAGCGCCCGGCCGAGGCGGCATCCGGCCGCCGTCCGTCGTACCGTGGCCCTCCGGAACACCCGCCGACCGCCGACGTCCGACCGCCCGCGCCGACCACCTGGCAGCCCGCCCGCCGCGCCACCCGAGTGAAGGAACCATGCACCGTTCAGCCCCGCGACTCTCCCGCATACTCGCCTGCGCCGCCGTTCCGGTGATGCTCGTCGTCGCCGGCTGCTCGTCGGACTCCGGCGACAAGAAGGACTCGGATTCGTCCTCGGCGTCCGCCGCGCCGAGCGCGAAGAAGTCGGAAGCGAGCGTCGAGCCGGCGAAGTTCGCCGCGCTGCCCGACCCGTGCAAGTCGATCAGCACGAAGACGGTCACCGCCCTGGTCCCCAAGGCGAAGTCCAAGGGCGGCACGCCCGCCACCTCCAGCGACACCGCGTACCGCTCGGGCTGCTCCTGGAACGGCCTCGACGACAACGGCGTGAAGGGCTCCCAGTACCGCTGGCTCGACGTCGGCTTCACCCGCTTCGACTCGGACCAGGCCCTGGGCAGCGGCGCCAAGCGCGCACAGCAGGACTACGCGAAGCAGGTCGCCAAGGCCAAGGCGACCGAGGGTGCGAAGAAGGTCGCCGAGGCGCCCGTCTCCGGCATCGGCGAGCAGGCCACCAAGATCACGCATGACCTCACCAAGACGAGTGAGGACTTCAAGTACGCAACAGTCGTGGCCCGTACGGGGAACGTCGTCGTCACCCTCACCTACAACGGCGCGGGTTACGCGGGCGCGAAGACTCCGTCCGCCGACGACATCCTGAAGGGTGCCGAGAAGGCGGCCAAGGAGGCAGTGGCCTCGGTCGCCGCCGCCGACACGAAGCCGGACGCGCCGAGCAAGTCGGCCGAGCCGAGCGGGTCGGCCAAGCCCGGCGAGAAGGCCACGGAAAAGAAGACGAGCTAGCCGACGCGGCAGGACCTGTTCCAACGCCCCTGCCCAGAAGCAGTTTCACGAAGCCCGGTCCTCCTGCGAGTACCGGGCTTCGCCCCTCCCCGCGCAACACGCCGCTCCCTCATGTGCCAGGCTGTGCCCGCCAGAAGTCGGAACAGGACGTCGGAGCAGAGCTTCGGCGCAGGACGTCGGACAAGGGAAACGGGGAGGGGAACGCGGGTGGCCGCGATGCAGCTGACACGCACCCACCGAATACTCATCGGGCTCGTGGTCGCCGGTGCGGTGCTCATCGCCGCGATCGGTTTCGCTGGT
>NZ_BMRN01000041.1 GCF_014648655.1 Streptomyces atratus | reverse complement strand
CTCCCGCCTCGGCCAGATCAGCCCGATCGCCTACGAACAACGATCAACTACGCTGGCCACCGCCGCATGACAACCGGTGTCCACGATCAAGGGGAAAGCCCCGTCAGCCAGACAAGTTTGATCTGTGCTGGAAGTACGACAATGCTTCGCTCGTCCTCAACGGCAAGTCCAGTGAACTGGTCAAGGACGACACGTCAGGCAAGTGGCGGCTGAAGAACGACGATGCCTCCACTGTCACGCATTCCACCGGTGCCGAGAACGGCGACGAGGGAGACGCGGGCGTCGATGGCAAGGGCGAGTACTGGACTGTCACCACGGGGGACGGTACGAAGTACGTCTTCGGTCTCAACAAGCTGGATGGTGCAGGCACTTCTGATCGCACCGACTCGGTATGGACAGTGCCGGTATTCGGCGACGACTCCGGCGAGCCCGGCTATGCGGACGGCACCAGCTTCTCCGGCCGGGCCAAGAAGCAGGCATGGCGGTGGAACCTCGACTATGTCGAGGACACCCACAAGAACGCCATGTCGTACTGGTACACGGCTGAGACCAACAACTACGACCAGCTTGGCGACGACAACACCGGTACCCCCTACATCCGAGGCGGGTACCTGAAGGAGATCCGCTACGGGCAGCGAGCCGACGGCCTTTTCGCCACCCAGCCCGCCTCGAACAAGGTCACCTTCACCTACGACGAACGCTGTGACGCATCAGGCACCGGCTGTGATTCCCTGACCGAGGACACCCGGGACAACTGGCCGGACGTTCCGTTCGACGCCGTCTGCAAGGACGGTGGCAAGTGCACCGGCAACGTCGGCCCGACCTTCTTCTCTCGCAAGCGGATGACCGGTATCACCACCTATGCCTGGGATGCCGCGGCGCCCACCCCCGGCTTCTCCGCCGTGGACAACTGGACACTGAAGCAGCACTACATCGATCCTGGCGACACGGGTGACTCGACGGACCAGTCACTATGGCTGGACGAGATCAAGCACACCGGCAAGCGCGGCACCGACCTCGCCCTGGACCCAGTCGTCTTCACCCCTGAGTCCCACCCCAACCGTGTCGACTCACCCACCGACGACATCCTGTCCCTGGAAAAGCCACGGCTGAAGACGGTCACGTCCGAGGCCGGGGCACAGACCAGCGTCACCTACATGGACGCCGGCTGCACCTCCAGGGACACCCTGCCCCGCCCGGACCAGAACACCGGACGCTGCTACCCGGTGTTCTGGTCCCCGAACGGGGAGAAGACACCGATCCTGGACTGGTTCCAGAAGTACCCGGTCTCCTCGGTGTCCACCACCGACCCGCACGGCGGGTCCGAAGCCGTACAGAACACTTACACCTACTCCGGTGGCGGTGCCTGGCATTACAACGACGACCCGATGACCAAGGAGAAGGAACGCACCTGGTCCATCTGGCGCGGCTTCGGTCAGGTCACCCACCTCACCGGCGTTCCGGGCAAGACCCAGTCGAAGACAGTCACCGTCTACATGCGCGGTATGAACGGCGACCGCGTCCTCAAGGACGACGGGAAAACCCTCGACCCGGACAAACGGAAGAGCGTCAAGGCCACCGGTATCAAGGCCGCAGAGATCACTGACTCCGAACCGTACGCCGGATTCACCCGCGAAACGGTCACCTACAACGGTGTCAACGAGGTCGGCGGCACCATCAACGACCCGTGGTCGAAGAGAACAGCAACACAGCACAAGTCGTACGCCGACACCGAGGCGTACTACGTGCGCACCGCCGCCACCCACACCCGCACCAATATCACCAGCAGCGGCACGCCCAAGGACCGGGTCCGTTCCACCGTCACCACCTTCGACGACTACGGCATGCCCGAAACCGTCGAGGACAAGGGCGACGACGCCGTAACGGGTGACGAGAAGTGCACCCGCACCTGGTACGCCCGCAACGACACCCTGGGCATCAACTCCCTGGCAGCGCGCACACGCACGGTCACCAAGCCCTGCTCCACCGCGGACTCCGCGCTGGACCTGCCCCCGGACTCCACCAAACCCGGCGACGTCATCTCCGACATCGCCACCGCGTACGACACCACCACCTGGAGTGCGACACAGAAGCCCACCAAGGGTGAAGTCCAGTGGACGGGCCGGGCCAAGTCCTACGGCCTCGATGACGCGCCGGTGTTCCAGAAGCTCGTCACCACGACCTACGACATCCTCGGCCGGCCTCTCACCGTCAAGGACACCAACGACGCACTCGTCACAACCGCGGGATACATCCCGTCCGGCAAGATCGGCCCCCTGACTTCCAGCACGAGCACCAACATCAAGGGCTACACCACGACCACAGAGGTAAACTTCGCGACCGGCGCTGTCACCAAGGTCACCGACCCCAACGGCAAGACAACCGAGTCCGAGTACGACTCGCTGGGCCGGGTCACCAAGGTGTGGCTGCCCAACCGGCTCAAGGTCCTGAACGCCACCCCGAACTACGTCTACAACTACAGCATCACGGCCACGGACACACCGTGGGTCTCGACCGGCTCGCTCAAGGGCGACGGTTCCGGCTACAACACCGCCTACGAGATCTACGACTCCCTGCTGCGGCCCCGGCAGACGCAGACCCCCTCGCCCAACGGCGGGACCATCGTCGCCGAGACCCTGTACGACGAGCGAGGCCTCTCGGTCACCAGCCTGGCGGACATCTGGGCGGACAAGACAGTCCCGTCCGGGAAACTGGTTGGAACCGAGGGCGGCCAGGCGCCCATGGAAAGCGACACCACCTACGACGGCGCCGGGCGTGCCACCTTGTCGGTGACCAAGGTTCGGGGTGTCGAACGCTTCAAGACCAAGACCGACTACACCGGTGACACCGTGTCCAACAGCGCCCCAGCAGGGGGCCAGGCCACGATGATCACCACCAACGCACTGGGGCAGACGACAGAGCGCCGCGAGTACGCAGGACCACAGGCGACCGGCAGCGACTACACCACCACGGGCTACGAGTACACCCCGGCCGGTCAACAGAAGATCATCACCGGGCCCGACCAGACCAAGTGGTCCTACACGTACGACCTTTTCGGACGCCAGGACAGCGCCACCGACCCGGACAAGGGCACTTCGCACACCCACTACAACGCGCTCGACCAGGTCACCAGCACCAGCGACTCCCGCGGTAAGACCCTGATCTCCGAGTACGACAACCTCGGCCGCCAGACCGGCCTGTGGGACGGGACCAAGTCCGATGCCACCCAGCTCGCCTCCTGGGCCTTCGACGACTTGGCCAAGGGACAGCAGGACACGGCCACCCGTTACGAGGGCGGCCTGACCGGCAAGGCGTACACGACCAAGGTCACTGCCTACGACAACCTTTACCAGGTCACCGGCAGCCAGCTGATCCTGCCCGACACCGACCCGCTGGTCACGGCGGGGGTTCCCAAGACGCTGTCGTTCACCACCGGCTACAACATCGACGGAACCGTCAAGCAGGCATCCCAGCCCGCCGTCGCAGGCCTCTCCGCCGAGACCATATCCAACAAGTACAACGCCCTCGGCCAGCAGACCGCCGTCCAGGGCACCACCGCCTACCTCCAGACAGCCGCCTACTCCCCCCAGGGAGACCTGCGCCAGCTCGCGCTGGGCACCGACTCCACCAGTTCGGCGAAGAAGGCCTACCTCAACTACGACTACGAGGACGGCACCCGCCGATTGACCCGTTCCTACGTCACCGACGACGTCCACGGCTACATGCCCCAGGAACTGAAATACACCCAGGACGACGCCGGAAACGTCACCTCCATCTTCGACGCCAGCACCCAGGGCGGCACCGCGAAGGCCGACTACCAATGCTTCGAATACGACGGCAACCGCCGCCTGACCGAAGCCTGGACCCCCAAGACCGCAGACTGCGCCAAGAGCGGGCGCACCACCGCCAACCTCGACGGTGCGGCTCCATACTGGACCAGCTACACCTACTACACATCCGGCCAGCGCGAGAGCGAGAAGCAACACACCTCCTCGGGTGACACGACAACGTCGTACAAGTACGGAACCACCACCGGCCAGCCCCACCCACTGACCAAGACGACCGGCCCCAAGACCAGCACCTACGAGTACGACGACACGGGCAACACCACCAGCCGGCCCGGCACTCAGGCCCAGCAGACCCTGGTCTGGAACTCCGAAGGCAAACTCGTCTCCACCAGCGAGCCCGCCGTCGACAGCAAGCCAAAGCTGGAAACCAACTACCTGTACGACGCAGACGGCGAACTTCTCATCCGGCGCACCACTGGAGACGGCGACACCGTGCTGTACCTCGGTGGCACGGAAGTCCGCCTCACCACCAAGGGCACCACAAAAATCCTGTCCGGCACCCGCTACTACACCGGTGCCGGCAAGACCATCGCGGTTCGCACCGCCACCAGAGGAGTGTCCGGTACCAAACTCAACTTCCTCTGCTCAGACCCCCACGGAACAGCCACCCTTGTACTCGAACCCACCACCTGGGCCGTCACCAAGCGCTACACCTCCCCCTTCGGCTCCACCCGGGACGCCGGGCCCACGGCCTGGCCGGATGACAAGGGATTCCTCGGCAAGTCTGCCGACACCACAACTGGGCTCACGCACGTAGGGGCTCGCGAGTACGACCCGGGAATCGGCCAGTTCATCAGCGTGGACCCCATCCTGTCCCTAAGCCAGAACCAGTCTCTCAACGGATACAGCTACGCGAACAACACCCCCGTCACTATGAGCGACCCAACCGGGCTAGCGTGCTATGGGGGTAGCCACTCGGCAAGCTGCAACCCGACCGGACAGGGGGGAGGAATAGCAGGGAGTGACAACTGCTATGGGGGTAACCACTCGGCAAGCTGCAACCCGACCGGACAGGGAGGCCCGGTGCCGGGGGCGGCTCCGGGCGGAAGCAGCGGAGGCACGCACGGAACCAGCCACACCAGCAGCACTGGTGACACCGATAGAGGAGTTGGCTGGAAAGGGTGGCTAAAAGGCGCAACGGATACCGTCGTCAACTACGGCACTGCCATCGTCACCACACCAGATATTTGGTGGGGAACCCTCGAACTCACACTCGGGGTTGCAGGCATGCTTCAAGGCGGCGTCGATGCTGTAGGTGGTGTCATGGTCTGCCTCAGTGGGGCCGGATGCCTCGCAGGAGCCCCCGCTGCCGCCTTCGGGGCAGGCTTGATGGTAGGTGGCGCATACGTCGCAACAGCAGGAGCAGAGCGGTTCAGTAACGGGCTAGGGAAAGCGCTCAATGAGGCAAAAGCCAACAGTGAGTCGGCGGGCAGTAAGCCTGTGCATTCCGGGACGCCATCATGGATTCCTGAGTCCGCGAGCAGTAAGGTTCCTGAAGTTTTCGGTGGAGGAAAGGCCACTAAGAAGGGTGTCGGTTGGCGCTGGAACGATGGCAAGGGAAACGGAGTCCGCATTGATAAGGGAAACCCGAACAATTCCCAGCCATACCAGCAGGTGGACCACGTCGTCATCAACTCTGGCGGAAGGATCATCGGACGAAATGGCGGTATCATAGAAGGGGATATAAAGTCGAATGCGTTCGAGGCTCACATCCCGCTCAAGGATTGGGTGAAATGGAAGACGTGGAACTCTCCGAATTGAATAGCGTGAGTTTTCCAGATATGCGCAGAAATGTCATTTCTGCAGTTGGTGCGCTCGCGGACAAAGAATATCAACGTCGAGTTTGGGTCGAGCGGATTTACCCGCAGGAAGGTTTCTATGACGATTTCTCCATGAATCTAAATATCCTTTACGACGACACTCTGGTCTTGGATGATCCCGCCTCGACACTTGGGACCGTTCTCAGGTCAGAGGAAGAGGTTGCGGCAATGGTTATGCTGGCATCTGCCATTAATAACCTGATGGGGCGAGAGGGAAATGAAAAGACGGACGCCGAATACATGAAGTCGCCTCTGTGGGGTGCCGTGCTGCGGTCGGCCTCGGCTGCATGCGCGATTATGTCCCGTACTGGGTGATCGGGATCGTCTCGTCACGGTAGGTAAGGGCCTCCGCCTGCCGGGCGACGAGCGGCACGGGGTCAGCACCGAACCAGCGCGAGGCACTCGAACGGTCCGGAATGGACGGCAACGGAAGTCAGCACCGAGTCGGCACGGGCACGTCTGCACTTCACTGGTCTCACACGGCCCCCCGTTTGTGACCTGCATGTTTGCGTAAGAGGGCGTCGCATGGTATGCGACGCCCTCCCATTTGGACGATCTGGCTCCGCACCAAGCGCTACGACGCGAACGGCAAGGTCAGAAGCGGTACGGGCGGTGTCTGCTACCTCTACTGGCCCGCTCACCCGGCACCGAGTCAGCGCCGGGTTCTGAAGTCACTCGGCCTGCTGTGATCATGTGCGGCGCCACGGCCGCCTCGACCACCTGACGGCAGCGTTCCTGGCCGTCCTGGGCGAGGTGGCCCTACTTGTCCACCGTGACCTCGACCGAGCGATGCCCGAGCCGGCGCGACACTTCGCGGATGGACACGACGCCCGCCGAGGTCACGGTGGTCCTCTGTGCCGCAGGTCGTGCGGGTGGTATTCAGACAGCCCGAGCCGCCTGACGGCCCGATCCCACGGCCTGCGCAGCAGATCGGGTCACGGCAGGCAGCCACTCGCGTCGCGGCCCCCGGGCCGACGGCTCCGGGTGCTCCGCAGGGCGGGCTCCGACGTCGGCGGGCACGGAGGAGTTGGCGGCGAGGGCTACGGAGCCCACTTTCGTGGACGCTGCGGTGGCGCCGAGCAGAAGCAGGCCGCTCGCGCCGGTGCTCACCATGACTGCACGCTCGCCACCGCCCGCAACCCGGGCAGCCGGCGGCGCGAGGCGGCTGCCGATACCGGAGCGGATGAATCCAGCGCAGGCGAGTGCGGCGAAGAGTACGGCCCCCGACTCCGATGCACCGGTGAGGGCCGCAGCACGGCCCGGCATGAGCAGTTCGTTCGCGGCCAAGGAGCTGCCTGCGGTCCCTGCGCTGACGATCCGTGCGCGATGGCGGTGGTTGTCACATGCGCGGGTCCGGCGGTGTCTTCATGCCGAACGGCCAAGCAGGCATACGTACAAGGAGAACACCATGACGCTCCGCGTCCCGAAGGCCGAGCTCACCGCCGAGCTCCGCGAAAACATGATCAAGCAGCTCGGGGCCGTGCCCGAGCCCGTCGAGGTGCTGTGGAACCACCCCGAGCTCGCCGAGGCCAACCAGGAGTTCTCGGCCAAGGTGGGCGCGTGGGACATGGCCGACGCGAGCCTCAAGACGTTTGCGCACATGGCCGTCGCGGCACAGGTCGGCTGCAGCTGGTGCCTCGACATCAACTACTTCCAGGCGCTGAACCAGAACCTGGACCCGGCCAAGGCGAGCCAGGTGCCGCGCTGGCGGCAGTCGGAGGTGTTCACGCCGCTGGAGTGCGACGTGCTCGAGTACGCCGAGGCCATGACGAACACGCCGCCGACCGTCACCGACGAGCTGTCGAAGCGCCTGCTCGACCGGCTCGGCCCGGCGGCACTGGTCGAGCTCACCGTGTTCATCGGCTTCGCCAACATGGCGGCCAGGTGCAATACGGCGCACGGGATCACGTCGCAGGGCTACTCCGATGCCTGCGAGATTCCGCCGGCCGCGCGTCCCACGAAGTCCGGCGTGGCGTCGACGGCATGACCGCCGACCCGTTCGTCGCCCATCGCACCCTGCTGTTCACGGTCGCCTACGAGATGCTCGGGTCGGCGGCCGACGCGGAGGACGTGCTGCAGGAGTCGTGGCTGCGGTGGGCCGACGTCGATCACTCGCAGGTGCGTGACCCGCGGGCCTACCTTGTCCGAATCGTCACACGGCAGGCGCTCAACCGCCTGCGAACGCTCTCGCGCAGCCGCGAGGAATACGTTGGTGAGTGGCTACCGGAACCGCTGCTGACCAGCCCTGATGTCGCCGAGGACGTCGAGCTCGCGGAGAGCGTCTCGATCGCGATGCTGACCGTGCTCGAAACGCTCGGGCCGACCGAACGGGCGGTGTTCGTGCTCCGCGAGGTCTTCGACATGCCGTACGGCGAGATCGCCGAGGCCATCGGGAAGTCCGCGGCCGCGGTGCGGCAGATCGCGCGGCGGTCACGCGAGCACGTGGCAGCACGGCGGCCACGGGTGCCGGTGAGCCGGTCGGAGCAGCAGGTCGTGGTCGACCGGTTCCTGTTCGCGTTGCGCACCGGGCAGTTGCAGGAACTGCTGGATGTCATGGCCCCGGACGTGGTCATGATCGCTGACGGCGGCGGGGTTGTGGCCGCCGCTCCGGCCCCGATCCACGGGGTCGAACCAGTGGCGAAGTTGCTCGCGCGCGCGAACCGGGTGGTGGCCGGGTTCGATGCGACGGCCGTGTGGCTCAACGGCGCGCCTGCGGGCCGGATCGAGTTCGACGGCGAGCCGGCTGCGGTGAGCCTTGTGGTGGAGAACGGGCGTGTCACCCGGATCTACGTGGTGCGTAACCCGCGGAAACTGACGCGACTCGACGAACTGGCCGAACTCGCCAGGTAGGCCCGCGCCGCTCTGGCGTCGTGAGTGTCCCGGGCGGTTCCAACCGCCCGGGACACTCACGACCGCACAGTGGTCAGACGTCGAAGCAGAGGGCGAACCCGTACGGGTGCGGACGCAGCCGCATCGGGCCGACGGCACCACCGCCGATGAGCCGCCCACCCTGCCCACCGACCGACGCACAGGCAGACCCTGCTGTGCGCCGACCTCTCCGCCGTGCTCCTGGCCTGCCTGCTGGTCAACCTGCTGCTCGGCTGGTCCCGGGCCGGCCCGACCACCACCATCGTCGTCATCGCCGTCAAGGAAGGACACGACGCCTGGCAGAGCAAGGGCTGCCGCGCGCCCAGCACATCCCCCGACGCCCACTGCCGTCGCGGAATCCGCGCTCTGCGGCTGCCGCCCCGGATGCGACTGACTGCACCTGAGCTGCCCAGCCCCGATACGCACAACGCTCAAGGCATGAAGATCGAACTGCTGGTCGTACCCGACTGTCCGAACCCCCGGCTTGCAGCCGACCGGCTCCGTCGGACGCTTGACGGGCCGGGCTGCATGACGTGACGTTGTGGACACACACCGTCGCCGACCAGGCCGAGGCCGAAGCAGCGCATCTCGCCGCCGGCTCGCAGCTACGGACCGCCGGGGGAGGCCGACGGCACCCGTTTCCTTCTCGTTCTTGCCGGGCGTCGTGCGCTCGTGCCGTTGCGGGAGTACGAGGCGGCTTCCGCGTCGCATGACACCGGTGACGGCGTGAGGCTGCGATTGGTGCGGACGGCTGGGGTGAGGGATCGTGGATGGCGGGGTGTTTTCCGAAACTCCGGAGCAGCCATGGACCGCTATCCCCCCATCGCCGAGCACGGTCTGGTGGGTGACCTGCAGACCGCCGCGCTCGTCTCGTCGCGGGGCGTCGTCGACTGGTTCGCCGCTCCAAGATTCGACTCTCCCAGCATCTTCGCCGCACTGCTCGACCACGACCGCGGTGGGTACTTTCGTCTGGCGCCCGAGGAAACCGGCGCTTCCTGCAAACAGCTCTACTACCCCGACACGGCCGTCCTGGTGACGCGGTTCATGTCGCCGGACGGCGTGGGCGAAGTGGTCGACTTCATGCCTCCGGACCAGACCCGCACCCCCACGGACCGCCACACCCTGATTCGCGGTGTACGCGCCGTGCGGGGCACCGTCGACTTCACGCTCGAATGCCGGCCGCGCTTCGACTACGGCCGGGCCGAGCATCAGCTCGAACTCGATGGCCAAGGCGCCCTGTTCCGGGCTCCGGGGATCGATGGGCACCTGCAGGCCACCTTCCCGTTGGAGCGGGACGGCCAGGACGTGCGCGGCAAGGTGACGCTGAGGGCCGGTGAGTCCCACGGCGCGGTCTTCACCGTCTGCGCGTCCGGCGCCGAGGCGCCTGCCTCCCCCACCGTCGACGGGCTGACAGAACAGGTCCAGGAGGTCGTCCGCTTCTGGCAGCAGTGGCTGTGCCAGTCCCGCTACCGGGGCCGTTGGCCCGAGCTCGTGCACCGCTCGGTCATTACCCTCAAACTCCTCACCTACGCCCCCACCGGCGCCTTGATCGCGGCGGCCACGACGGGTCTGCCCGAGCAGGTCGGCGGAGAGCGCAATTGGGACTACCGGTTCACCTGGGTGCGTGACGGGGCGCTGTCCGTGCGGGCCATGCTGGATCTCGGCTTCGTCGAGGAAGCCACAGCCTTTGTGCACTGGCTGGTGGACAGGTTGCGCGAACGCGAGGGCGAGGACGGAGAGCCGTTGCAGACCATGTACCGGATCGACGGCAACCCCGAACTGCCGGAAGAGATACTCGATCATTTCGAGGGCTACCGCGGTTCGTTCCCCGTCCGCATCGGAAACGGCGCTGCCGACCAGCTTCAGCTCGACATCTATGGCGAGGCGGTATACGCGCTGGCGCAAGGGGGCGAGATCGCGCAACAGGCCACCTACCAGGGGTGGCGGGCACTGGCCAGAACATTGGACTGGTTCGCCGAGAACTGGAACAGACCGGACGAGGGCATCTGGGAGACCCGCGGCGGCCGAAAGGACTTCACTTACAGCCGGGTGATGTCCTGGGTCGCCTTCGACCACGGGCTTCGCCTGGCCGAGACCTTCCGCAGGCCCGCTGATCTGGAGGGATGGCGCAGAGCGAGAGACGCCGTCTTCGAGCAGGTCATGCAACGCGGCTGGAGCGAGACGGAGCGCGCATTCATCCAGTACTTCGACGGCGACGTCTTGGACGCCTCGCTGCTGCTCATGCCGAGGGTTGCGTTCATCGCCCCCAGGGACCCCTCCTGGCTGTCCACACTCGATGCGATGGACCGCAGGCTCGTTTCCGACAGCCTTGTCTACCGCTACGACCCGGCGGCATCTCCGGACGGGCTACGCGGTTCGGAAGGCACCTTCAGTCTGTGCACCTTCCTCTACGTGGACGCGCTCGCCCGGGCGGGCCGGCTGCCCCAGGCCCGCTACACCTTCGAGAAGATGCAGACGTACGCCAACCACGTCGGACTCTTCTCCGAGGAAGTCGGTCCGAGTGGGGAGCAACTGGGCAACTTCCCACAGGCGTTCACCCACCTGTCGCTGATCATGGCCGCCGTCACCCTCGATGAGGCCCTCGACCATGAGCAGGGGCGCTGACCGCATGCCGCGGTTGAGCGTCGACGCGCCCGTCGGACGCTGCGAACGCGAAACGGGGTCACCGTGACCGGTGACTGCTGCGGGGAGCGACGGCGATCGGCCCGGTGCTCTCGCCGAGGTTCATCACCCGGCGGGCGGTGACGTGGTCCTGCATCGGCAGTCAGCCGCCGGTGGCGAAGCCGGGGAAGAGCGTCATTCCCCCGTCGACGTAGAGCGTGGCGCCCACGACGTAGTCGAGCAGGTCGGAGGCGAGGGCGACGACGGCGTTGGCGATGTCCTCCGGGTCGCCGACGCGGCGGTACGGGATCAGCCGCAGGAGATCGGCCTCGGCCTCGGGGCTCGACCAGGCGTCGCGGTTGATCGGTGTGCGGATCGCGCCGGGTGCAACCGCGTTGACTCTGATCCGCTGAGGGGCGAGCTCCTGGGCGAGGGTTTGCATCAACATGGCCACACCGCCTTTGGAAGAGGCGTAGTTCACATGTCCCGACCATGGGATGATCTGGTGGACCGAGCTCATGCAGATGATTTTCCCGGCTGCGCGGGACACCTCTTCCACCACGCCTCGCCGGAGGAACTCCTTGGCGGCCTCCCGGGCGCACAGGAACTGACCGGTCAGGTTGACATCGATGACCTTCTGCCACTGGGCGAGCGTCATCTCGGTAGCGGCCGCGTCCCGCTGGAGCCCCGCGTTGGCCACCATGATGTCGATGGTGCCGAACGCCTCGACCATCCGGGCGACCATGGCGACCACCTGGGCCTCGTCGGACACGTCGGCCTCGTGGGCGTAGGCACGGACCCCGAAGTCCTTGATCTGCGCCACGACCTTTTCGGCCTCGTCCGCGCCGGCGACGTAGTTCACGACGACGTCCGCTCCGGCCCGGCCCAGGGCGATGGCGGTCGCCATGCCGATACCCGAGTTGGCACCGGTCACCAGCGCCTTCTGACCCCTGAGAAGTTGCGCGGACACGGTCCCGCGGTTTTCGTCGGCGCTACCTGCCACGATCTCTCCTCAGGCGGTTTCGAAGGGTGCGCCCGCCCACGCGACAAGCGCCTGCGGGAACAGGCGACGCACATGAGGGAGGGGGCCTCGGCCTGCCCACCAGGACGGGCACACAGGAACTGACGCAGACCTGCGCACCAGACGAAAGCACCCTGTGCCGCCGGTGGTCGGATCGCCGCGCCATACAGCCGTGTTTCAGGCGGGCACGTCACACGGTCGGGTTACGGGCTGCTTCGGCCCTTCGGTGCTTGCCGGCTGCTCTCGCGGTCAAGGCCGCTCAGCCATGTCCGACGCAGGGCAACCGGACGTTGCCCAGCCACCATCGGGTCTCGGAGGCAGCGTGCGGCTGAGGGCCCGCGACGATGGTTCTCATGGCGTTCCTCCCTCACAGGCGATGGCCGTCTACGCGGCCATCGCCTGGTGCCTGCCCCTTTTCTGGCATGCGAGCGGTATGTGCGAGGGATACGCTGGTGACACCAGTCAGGTTCTCCAGGTGGTGTCGCAGACACCGGTCGCCAGGTTCGAGATGACCAGTTCTACCTGCGGAGACCTTTGATGAGCGCCGCTGTCACCTTCGCACTCGAAGGGGCGGGCAACAGCCGATTTTCTTTCTCGGAGACCCACCCTCGCGTTTGGCGCGCCGACGCGGTGCTACCTCCAAGACCGCAGCTCTGCAGCCCCTGAAACGGAGGGTCGGCATGAGGGTTGTCGTAGATCTTTCCCGATGCCAGGGTTACGCGCAGTGCGCATTCCTTGCCCCAGAAGTGTTCCGGATGCACGGCGAGGAAGCGCTGATGTATCACCCGAACCCCGACGACTCCCAGCGCGAACAGATGGAACGCGCTGCGGCAGCGTGCCCGCTCCAGGCGATTCTCGTCGACCAGCTGAACGAGCGGGACGCGCCGGCGGAGGCGTCGCCGTCATGAGCAGCGCTCACACCCTTCAGGGGTTCAAGCGCGACGGCCGCATCGCGATCGTCGGAGCCTCACTGGCAGGACTGCGGGCCGCGGAGGCTCTGCGTGGTGAGGGGTTCACCGGGTCGTTGACCATGATCGGCGACGAGCTGGGAGAGCCCTATGACCGGCCCCCTCTGTCCAAGCAGGTGCTGACCGGGTGGGTGCCGACCGACGGCACCAAGTTGCCGCGGCGTCGCGACATCGACGCGCAGTGGCTTTTGGGCGTGCCCGCCAGCGGCCTTGACCTGGCGACCAATCATGTGCACCTCGCCGACGGCAACGAGGTCGCCTTCGACCGAGTGCTGATCTCCACAGGAGTGCGCGCCCGGCCCTGGCCCGTCGAGGCAGAAGCCTCCCTGGACGGCGTCTTCGTCGTCCGCACGCGCGGGGACGCCGACGGCCTGCAGCAAGCACTCGCCGCCGGCCCCTCCCGCGTACTGATCATCGGCGCGGGCTTCACGGGCTCGGAGATCGCCTCCATCTGCCGCGAGCGTGATATTTCGGTCACCGTCGCTGAGCTCGGACCCGCCCCGCTGGTCGGGGCACTTGGCGCCATGATCGGTGACGTTGCCGCAGACATGCAGCGTGCCCACGGCGTCGACCTGCGCTGCGGTGTCAAGGTCACTCAGCTGGAAGGTGACGCGCAGGGGCGGTTGTGCCGCGCTCACTTCTCCGACGGCAGCACCGTCGACGCCGACGTGGCGGTGGTGGCGCTCGGCGGCATCCGCAACACCGATTGGCTGCAGGACTCGGGACTGGCGGTAGGTGTATGGGGAATCGCCTGCGACTCGGGCTGCCGCGCCTTCGACCTCAACGGCCTGGTCACCGATGACGTCTTCGTCGCCGGAGACGTGGCACGCTGCCCGCACCCGGTCTACGAGTACCGCTTCATCTCACTGGAACACTGGGCCAACGCCGTGGAACAGGCCGACATCGCGGCACACAACATGGTCAACGCTCAGGCGGACCGCTGGCCACACCTGGCCATCCCGGCGTTCTGGTCCATCCAGTTCGGTGTCAACATCAAGTCCGTCGGTGTACCGACCTTCGCCGACGAGGTCGTTGTCACCCAGGGCTCAGTGCCCGACCACCGCTTCGTCGCCGCGTACGGCTACCAGGGCCGTGTCACCGCGGCGGTCAGCTTCAACAACGCGAAGTGGCTGGACCACTACCGAAAGCTGATCGAGACGGCCGCGCCCTTCCCGCCACCCTGCCCCACACCCGACCAACCTGTTGACGCGAAGCCGGTGCCCGTCGACTTCCCCGGCCCCGTCCTGCTCAGCCAGGGCGCCACGGTAGTGGTCACCGGCCATGACCCGAGCGAGCGGCACGTCACGGCCGTGCGGACCCACCGGTAGGAGGGAAGGCGACATGTCCGAGACCAGCACCCTGCACCGAATCCTCGACTACTCCGCCCGTGCCGACCCGTACCCGCTGTACGCCGAGCTGCGCAAGACCCCGGTGGCCCTGCAGGAGGACGGCAGCTACGTCATCAGCACCTACCGCGAGATCACCGACATACTGCACAACCCGCACCTGAGCTCAGACGTCCGCAACCTGTCGCGGCCGACGCCGGCAGCCGAAAGGCGCGACACGCCTTCGTTCATCAACATCGACCCGCCCGAGCACGACCGCCTGCGGCGCCTGGCGATGCGCCACTTCGGCCCCCCGTGCACCCCGGGGCTGGTGACCGGCATGCAACCCCAGCTGACCGAGATCGTCAGCAGCCTGATCGACGATTTCGCGAACACGCAGCTGGTCGACATCGTCGACGACTTCGCCTACCCGTTCCCCGTCACCGTGATCTGCCACCTGCTCGGCGTGCCACGCGACGACGAACCACGGTTCCATCAGTGGGTCAACGCCATCATCGACTCGCTCGACTACGACCCGAAGACCGACCCGCCGGAGAAACTGAACCTTGGCGCGCAGGCCACCGACGACTTGCACCAGTATCTCGGTGGGCTGCTGGAGCCACGCCACGACCGGCCCGGCGACGACCTGCTGTCACGGCTGGCCAACGACGACGGGCCCGACGGGCGGATGACCGACGAGGAAATCATCAGCACCGCCAACCTGCTGCTCATCGCCGGCCATGAGACCACCGTCAACCTCATCACCAACGGCATGCTGACGCTTCTGCGCCACCCGCACGTACTCCAACGGCTCCGCGACGAACCGGACTTGATCGTGCGACTGGTCGAGGAGCTGCTGCGCTACGAGCCCCCCGTCCACATCGTCCCCTGGCGGGCGGCGTACAGCGACATCACCATCGCTGACACCGTCATCCCCAAGGGCTCCCAGATCATGCTCATGCTCGCCTCCGGCAGTCGCGATCCGGACCGCTTCGACGATCCCGACCGCTTCGACCCCGATCGACAGGACAACCAGCACCTCGGGTTCGGCAGCGGCATCCACCTGTGCTTCGGCGGCCCGCTGGCCCGGCTGGAAACCCAGATCGCACTCAGCGAACTGGTGCGCCGACTCGACCGGCCCAGGCTGGTGACCGACCCGCCGCCGTACCGGCCCAGCCCGGTCCTGCGGGGTCCGATTCATCTGCACATCGAGCAGAGCTAGCAGTGCTGTGGACAGGGGTCCGGCTGCGCATCGCGGCTCGTACGCCGGGCCAGGTGCCGTGAACGCCACTGCGGCTTCCGCGAAGCCGCCTACCGGCGCGGCAACGTTGTCGCACGATGCCCGCATCGGGTCAAGCAATGGCGCGGCACAGCTCTTGCTGCGACGAACACCCCGACCACTACCTCGCCGGCACACTCATTCGCCACCCCCGCGGCGAATGACCGGTGTGGGCAGGGCGACGTCGGGGAGACGAGGGTCGGTGATGGTGGGGCGGGTGCGGCACCATCATGCCGGAGTGAGTCACGCAAGCTTCGGCCGCAGCGGGAACGCCGCGTGAACCACGGCCTGTTGGACCCCTGAAGGGTCAGGCCATCACGGATGAAACGGGGCGGAAGGCCGATCGGCCCGCCGCCCCGCTCCCCGCTCCCGGGTCCTGTCGCCGAACTGCGCTCGACGCCTGGCAGGACCTTGCACAGTGACTAGTCGATCGCCTTGATCAGCTCGCCATTGGTGGTGTCGCCGCTGAGCTCCCAGAAGAAGGTGCCTCCCAGCCCCTGCTGGTTCTTGTAGTCCATCTTCGTGGCGATGGTGGCCGGGGTGTCGTAGCTCCACCAGTTGGTGCCGCAGTGTGCGTACGCCGTACCGGCGATCGTGCCGGTGGCCGGGCAACTGGTCTTCAGGACCTTGTAGTCCTCGATGCCCGCCTCGTACGTACCGGGGGCTGCTCCGGTGGCGGTGCCGCCGGGCGCGTCCTGGGTTACACCGGTCCAGCCGCGGCCGTAGAAGCCGATGCCGAGCAACAGCTTCGAGGCCGGTACGCCCTGGGCCTTCAGCTTGTTGATGGCGGCCTCGCTGTTGAAGCCCTCCTTCGGGATGCCGCTGTAGGAGGTCAGCGGGGAGTGCGGGGCGGTCGGCCCCTTCGCGTCCCAGGCGCCGAAGAAGTCGTACGTCATCGGGTTGTACCAGTCGACGTACTTCGACGCACGGCCGTAGTCGACGGCGTCGAGCTTGCCACCCTCGGAGCCGTCGGCGGAGATCGCCGAGGTGACCAGGCTGTCCGCACCGAACTTGGCGCGCAGCGCGGCCAGCAGGTTGCCGTAGGCGTCGCGTCCGCTGGTGTCGCAGGTCAGACCGCAGGCGTTGGGGTACTCCCAGTCGATGTCGATGCCGTCGAAGACATCGGCCCAGCGGGGGTCCTCCACCAGGTTGTGGCAGGACTCGGCGAACGCGGCCGGGTTCTTCGCCGCCTCGCCGAAGCCGCCGGACCAGGTCCAGCCGCCGAACGACCAGATGACCTTGAGGTTCGGGTGCAGCTTCTTCAGCTTGCGCAGCTGGTTGAAGTTGCCGCGCAGGTCCTGGTCCCAGGTGTCCGCCACGCCGTCGACCGACTGGTCGGCCGTGTACGCCTTGTCGTAGTCGGCGTACGAGTCGCCGATCGCGCACTTGCCGCCGGTGACATTGCCGAAGGCGTAGTTGATGTGCGTGAGTTTGTAGGCCGAGCCCGACGTCTCGATGTTCTCGACGTGGTAATTGCGCTGGTAGACACCCCAGTTGGTGAAGTATCCGACCACCTTGTCGCCGGCCGCTGTGGGGGCGGCGACGGCGGCTGCAGGGGCCGCGGCCTGTGTGGCGGTGAGGGCCGAGCCGGCCGATGCGGTGCCCGCGGCACCCAGCATGGTGGCGCCGAGGGCGACGGTACAGGCGGCTGCGGCGAGCGCCCGGAGGCGGGCGCGGGGATTGTGCGGTCCGAACATCTTGTCTCCTCGTGGGGGAGGGAACTCGGTAGTGGGGGGCGAGTTTTCGGCCCTCCGCGGACTTGGCATGAACGCGGAAAATCCGGTTCGGTGGAACCGTAGATGGACTAGACCAGTTGGGTCAATGGTTCGGACCAATTCCGGTGGCCGCCCCGCTCGTCGCCGAGTCGCTCGGTCACCCCGTGACGGATATCGTCCGATCGGGCATACTCAAGCCGCCACAGCCGCTGGCCAGCGACTCTCGAAATCCGGGAGGCCGGCATCGGTTGGGCTGCAGTGCTTCTCCGGGCCGTGCCCGGAAGCCCCCCGGCGGCGCCGCCCACACCCCGCGCGCGCGACCGTCGCAACGCCCGACAGGGAGGAGAGCGCCGTCATGACCGACCGTGCCCCGCAATTGGTGGAACGCCGTCTGCCCACCGAGGAGTCCAGGCAGCTAGTCGCGCTCGTCCGCGACATCGCCCAGCGAGAGATCGCGCCGCGGGCGGCCGAGGAGGAGGACGCCGGCCGGTTCCCGCGCGAAGTCTTCACTCTGCTCTCCGAGTCCGGACTGCTCGGACTGCCCTACGACTCCGCCGTCGGCGGTGGTGACCAGCCGTACGAGGTCTACCTCCAGGTCCTCGAAGAGCTCGCGGCCGCCCGGCTCACCGTCGGTCTCGGTGTCAGCGTCCACTCCCTCGCCTGCCATGCGCTCGCCGGATACGGCACCAAGGAGCAGCAGGCCGAACACCTCCCGGCGATGCTGGGAGGTGGCCTGCTGGGCGCCTACTGCCTCTCCGAGCCCGCCTCGGGCTCCGATGCCGCCTCGCTCCGTACGAAGGCCGTACGGGACGGCGACGACTGGGTCATCACCGGCACCAAGGCATGGATCACCCACGGCGGCATCGCCGACTTCTACACGGTCCTGGCCCGCACCGGAGCCGAGGGTGCACGCGGCATCACGGCCTTCCTGGTCCCCGGTGACGCCGAGGGGCTGAACGCGGCCGCCCCCGAGAAGAAGATGGGCATGAAGGGCTCGCCCACCGCCCAGCTGAACTTCGACGGCGTACGGGTCGCCGACGCCCGCCGGATCGGCGAGGAGGGGCAGGGTTTCGCGATCGCCCTGTCCGCACTCGACTCCGGACGCCTGGGTATCGCCGCCTGTGCGATCGGCGTCGCCCAGGCCGCCCTGAGCGAGGCCATCGCCTACGCCACCGGGCGGCAGCAGTTCGGCCGGCCCATCGCGGACTTCCAGGGCCTGCGCTTCATGCTCGCCGACATGGCCACCCAGATCGAAGCCGGCCGGGCGCTCTACCTGGAGGCGGCCCGGCTGCGCGACGAGGGCAGGCCCTTCTCGCGCCAGGCGGCCATGGCCAAGCTGTTCTGCACGGACGCGGCCATGCGGGTGACCATCGACGCGGTCCAGGTGCTCGGCGGATACGGCTACACCCTCGACTTCCCCGTCGAGCGGCTGATGCGCGAGGCCAAGGTGCTGCAGATCGTCGAGGGCACCAATCAGATCCAGCGGATGGTCATCGCGCGCCACCTCGCGGGTCCTGAGACGCGCTGACCCGCAGCGGTCGCTTCGACCATACGGGTGTCGTCATGATCCGGTTCCACTCCTGGTCATGGCGGCCCGGCAGGGTCCGTCCCGTGCCCTCCCAATGACGCAGCAGGGACCGGTAGATGGGCGGATCGGTGGAGTGCGGCGCCGGTCGCGGCGTGGACCGGGGGGACACGGGCTGCGGCACCGGCTGTGAACCGGGCTGCGGAACCGATTCTTCGGCAGTCGGAGCGGCGAGACGTCGGCGACCGGGACCGGCCGTTGAGTGCAGCAGGGTCATGCCTGGCCAACGGTGCGGGGCGGGCCCGGGTCACTGCCCGGCCGATTCGAGAGCCCGTTCGCCGGGTCCCCGGGCGGCGGAGTTTCATCGACAGCGGGCACCACGTCGGCCGAGCCGTCGTGGTGCAGCGCAAGTGTGCCGGATGGGCCCGGATGTGACCGGGCGGTCCCGCGCAGGTGCGGGAAGGGCCCTCAGGCGGCGTCGCGCCGCATCTGCGGCACTCGCAGCGGGCGCGAGCCGGGGCCGCCGGCATGGGAGAACGGCTGCATTCGCCAGTCAAGTCCCTGAGGGAGCGTCAACAGCAGGGCCGTCTCCTGCTCCTGGAGGTCGAGCGACTCGTCGGCGGGCCGTGCCTGGGACGCCGCGCGGCCGGTACCGGCACAGACCGTCAGAACGAACGGATTCCACGGAGTCGGGCACAGCGCGTGCTCCGGCAGTACGTCCTCGTCCGCCAGCAGCGCGATCGGCTGCACGCAGTCCGGGCAGATCACCCGGTACATCTCGAACATGTCGTACGCGTCGCCAGCGGTGTCCTCTACCGGATCAATGGGCTCCGGTTCGGTACGTACGGTGAGCTTCAGGCTCTGCATGGGAAATTCCCCCCTCGGGTGGGCCGACAAGGCGCCACGGCCTCGACCACAGCAAGCACTTCCCGTCGAGCATCGGCCGTAACCGCGAAGGGGTCGACTACCCACCCGTAAACCTGTGGCATTCGTCACATGCCCGCCGCAGGTGCCCTTCCGGAGCCCTCACCGCTGTGCCTGGAGGGACCTGGGGCAATAGGTTGATCCGTATGGAGGAGCTGGACCGACAGATCGTGGAGTTGCTCGTCAAGGACGGGCGGATGAGCTACACCGACCTGGGCAAGGCCACGGGCCTGTCCACCTCGGCGGTTCATCAGCGTGTCCGCAGGCTGGAGCAGCGCGGGGTGATCCGGGGCTATGCCGCGGTCGTCGACCCCGAGGCCGTCGGCCTGCCGCTCACCGCGTTCATCTCGGTGAAACCCTTCGACCCGAGCGCGCCGGACGACATCGCGGAGCGGCTCGCGGGCGTCCCGGAGCTGGAGGCGTGTCACAGCGTCGCGGGTGACGAGAACTACATCCTCAAGGTGCGTGTCGCGACCCCGCTGGAGCTGGAACACCTGCTCACCCGGATCCGCTCGCTGGCCGGTGTCTCCACCCGGACCACCGTCGTACTCTCCACGCCGTACGAGGCCCGGCCCCCGCAGATCTGAGGGGGTCGCGGCACGCGCGGGTCCGGGCAGGCGCGAGACTGGTCCCATGACCGAGAGCACCGCCCCCCAGAGCGAACACCGCACCGTGCTGCTGCGCGGTGGAGACGTCCACAGCCCCGCCGACCCCTTCGCCACCGCCATGGTGGTCGAACGCGGCCATGTCGCCTGGGTGGGCTCGGAAGGGGCCGCCGACGCCTTCGCCGGCGGCGTCGACGAAGTGATCGACCTCGAAGGTGCGCTGGTCACCCCCGCGTTCACCGATGCCCACGTCCACACCACATCGACCGGCCTGGCCCTCACCGGCCTCGACCTCTCCGGTGCCCGGACCCTGGACGAGGCGCTCGGTCTCCTGCGCACGTACGTGGCGGCGCACCCCGCGGACCGGGTCGTCCTCGGCCACGGCTGGGACGCCACACGCTGGCCGGAGCAACGCCCGCCGTCGCGCGGCGAGCTCGACGCGGCCGCCGGTGGACGGCCCGTGTACCTGCCCCGTATCGATGTGCACTCCGCGGTCGTCACCACGGCCCTGCTGGACCTGGTCCCGGGCGTCACCCAGCTGGCCGGGTACCACCCCGACGCCCCGCTGACCGGCGCCGCCCACCACGCGGTGCGCTCCGCGGCCCACGGCGCCGTCTCGCCGCAGCAGCGCGCCGACGCCCAGCGCGCCGCTCTGCGCCACGCCGCGTCGCTCGGCATCGGCACCGTCCACGAGTGCGGCGGCCCGGACATCTCCGACGAGGAGGACTTCGTAGCGCTGCTCGAACTTGCCGCGCAGGAGAGCGGACCACGGGTCTTCGGCTACTGGGCCCAGCAGGTCGGCGACGAGAAGGACGCCCGCCGCATCCGGGAACTCGGTGCGATCGGCGCCGCCGGGGACCTCTTCGTCGACGGCTCGCTCGGCTCGCACACCGCCTGCCTGCACGAGCCGTACGCCGACGGTCCGGCCGGACAGACGGGCACCGCCCACCTGGACCCGGCGCGGATCGCCGCCCATGTCACCGCCTGCACCGAGGCCGGGCTGCAGGCCGGCTTCCACGCCATCGGCGACGCGGCGGTCTCCGCCGTGGTGGAGGGCGTCCGGGCCGCCTCCGAGACGCTCGGCCTGGCCCGGATCCGGGCCGCCCGGCACCGCATCGAGCATGCCGAGATGCTCACCCCCGAGACCGTCGCCGCCTTCGCGGAGCTGGGTCTGACCGCTTCCGTGCAGCCTGCCTTCGACGCGGCCTGGGGTGGCGAGGAGGGCATGTACGCGCAGCGGCTCGGCGCCGAGCGGGCCAGGACCCTCAATCCGTACGCGGCGCTCCTGCGGGCCGGTGTGCCCCTGGCCTTCGGCTCGGACAGCCCCGTGACCCCGCTGGACCCGTGGGGGACCGTACGGGCCGCCGCATTCCATCGCACGCCCGAGCACCGGATCTCCGTGCGGGCCGGCTTCACCGCCCACACCAGGGGCGGCTGGCGGGCCGTCGGCCGCGACGACGCGGGGATCCTGGTGCCCGGCGCACCGGCCGACTATGCGATCTGGCGTACCGCTGACCTGGTGGTCCAGGCCCCGGACGACCGGGTCGCCCGCTGGTCCACCGACCCGAGGTCGGGAACGCCCGGCCTGCCGGACCTCACCCCGGGCGCCGAGCTCCCGGTCTGCCTGAGCACCGCAGTCTTCGGACAAAATGTCTACGTTCGGCCGAACGAGTGACGTCCGGACATTTCGTACCGCCGATCGAAGACGTCCCCGCTCCGCCGCGACCTGCGGATCTTCGCTACTGACCAGGCAAGTTCCGTAAACATTGCAGGTCAGGCGGCTATTGACAGAAAGTGCCCACCGGCCGGTAGGTTCGGCCGAGTCCACCACAGGACGTCCGACCGGTTAAACCTCCACGCAGTCGTCGAACGCCGCTGGGTCATGGGGTGGTGTGCCGCACCGGCGCACCACCACTGACAGCCAGGTTCAGCGCCCGCGCCTCGGGGGCGAGGGAAGGTTTCAGCCGGACGGTAGGTGCGACCCGGGTGGGGCCCGGACGTTCAGTAGACAACGGCTCTAGGTCGACCCGCAGCCGGCGGGTCCCAGGTCGGCCCGAAGGGCGCTGGGCCCCCATCCGTAGTTCCCGTGGGTTCCCGTCAGGGGGTCTGTCCGTACTTCCCTCCTTCTGTCCGTGGCGGTGTCCGCTCCCGCCCGACCGCGTCGGTATCGGGCCCCCGCCCGCTGGATATGGTGTGCACCTGCGTACGGACTTAAGGGGCAGTAAGTGAACGACGGCGGTCAGAGGCGATACGGCCCGCTCGGCAGAACCTTGGTGATCATTCCGACCTACAACGAGGCCGAGAACATCAAGCCGATCGTGAGCCGGGTGCGCGCCGCTGTACCGGAAGCCGACATCCTTGTCGCCGACGACAACAGCCCCGACGGCACCGGCAAGGTCGCCGACGAGCTCGCCGCGGGCGATGACCAGGTCCAGGTGCTGCACCGCAAGGGCAAGGAAGGGCTGGGCGCGGCCTACCTCGCGGGCTTCCACTGGGGCATCGAGAACGGTTACGGCGTGCTGGTGGAGATGGATGCCGACGGCTCCCACCAGCCCGAGGAACTGCCCCGTCTGCTCACTGCGCTCAAGGGTGCCGACCTGGTGCTCGGTTCCCGCTGGGTGCCGGGCGGACGGGTGGTCAACTGGCCCAAGTCCCGGGAAATGATCTCCCGCGGCGGCAGTACGTACTCCCGTCTCCTCCTCGGGTTGCGGACCAGGGACGTCACGGGCGGCTACCGGGCCTTCCGCACCGAGACCCTGGAGGGCATCGGCCTCGACCGGGTCGCCTCGCAGGGCTACTGCTTCCAGGTCGACCTGGCCCGTCGCGCCATCGACGCCGGGTATCACGTCGTCGAGGTCCCGATCACCTTCGTGGACCGCGAGATCGGCGACTCGAAGATGAGCCGCGACATCCTGGTCGAGGCGCTCTGGCGGGTCACCTCCTGGGGTGTCACCTCCCGTACGAACCGGGTCCTCGGCCGCAAGGCGACCTGAGCCACCGAAGGCGGCGGGCGCCGGTCCGCCGCTCGTGATCACCCCCCCCATACGCCGATCGGACGCCCGTACGGGCACACTGGGGACCATGACGACCGGCACACCGCCCCCGACCGCCCCCAGGCGCTCACGCGCCCGTACCTTCGTCCCTCTCGCCATCGCCGCCTGGGCGGTGCTGGAGATCTGGCTGCTCACCGTCGTGGCCGACACGGCGGGCGGGTTCACCGTGCTGCTGCTCCTGGTGGCGGGGATCGTGCTCGGGGCCGCGGTGATGAAGCGGGCCGGCCGCCGGGCCTTCCGCAATCTCACCGAGACGCTCCAGCAGATGCCGGGGCAGCCCGGGGCCGCCGCTCCGCAGGCCGCACCCTCGGGCAGCAAGGGCAACGGCTTCCTGATGCTGGCCGGGCTGCTGCTGTTGATCCCGGGGATCATCTCGGACGTGGCGGGGCTGCTGCTGCTCGTGCCGCCGGTCCGTTCGACGATGGGCCGGTACGCGGAACGGTCGCTGGAGCGCCGCATGCGAGCCGCGAGCCCCGGCAGCCTCTCCGACGCCTTCCAGCAGGCCCGTATTCACCGGCCGGACGGAAAGATCGTGCCGGGTGAGGTCATCCGCCAGGACGGCACACGGCCGGGCCCCAGCCCCGACGAGGGCCCCCGGCCGCCGCTGACTCCCTGATACCGGACCGTGACGCGACAGAGCCGCGGGCTGTGACACACGCCAGGTGTGCCACAGCCCGCGGCTCTGTCGTACTGCGGTGTTACGCGGTCAGGCAGACTTCCTGCTGTCCCGCGGATGCACGGCGATGTTCATGGCTCCGGAGCGCAGAACCGCCAGCCTCTCGGCCAGCACCTCCTCCAGCTCCTCGCGTGTGCGCCGCTCCATGAGCATGTCCCAGTGCGTACGCGCAGGCTTGCCCTTCTTCTCCTCGGGGCCATCCCCGTCCACCAGGAGTGCCATGGCGCCGCACGCCTTGCACTCCCACTCCGGCGGAATTTCCGCCTCTACCGAGAACGGCATCTCAAATCGATGTCCGTTCTCGCATGCGTACTCCACCGCCTGGCGCGGGGCCAGATCGATGCCGCGGTCCGTCTCGTAGCTGGTAACCACGAGTCGCGTGCCGCGGAGAGCTCGCTCACTCATGAATCGTGCCTCCCGGGCTTGTCGCCCACAGGACAGGTGTCGCTGTCGTCGTCATCCGGTCAACGTCCGGTCGGCGGCAAAGATTCCCGTTGCCGGTCATGCGTCGCCCGTCGTGCCGCTGCTTTATCAGGTTTCCCAGGGTCCAGATACCCGCCAATGCCCGGTTTGTCACATCTGACGGAAGTTGTCACCCAGCGGTTTGGCTTCTTCCACTCGCAGTAACGGTCCTCCGGGCAGGCCAAAGGCGTACACTACCGGCCTTTCACTTCAACGTCTAAATCCGTTCCGGAACGGGATTCCCCGCAGCCGCCACGGCCTGTCGGATCGGCACCCTCGCGAGCAGTACGGAACCGACCACGAAGAAGATCACCAACGAGATGATCGCATCCCGGTAGCTCCCGGTCAGCTGATACGCGATTCCGAACACCAGTGGCCCCAGCCAGCTCAGTCCGCGGTCGCTCATCTCGTACGCGGAGAAGTATTCGGCCTCCTTGCCGTGCGGCACCAGATGGGAGAACAGCGAGCGCGACAGCGCCTGGCTGCCGCCGAGCACCAGACCGATCGCCGAGGCCAGCAGATAGAAGAAGACCGGCGCGTCGGCGGGCAGGAAATAGCCGGCGACGAGAATCAGCGTCCAGACGACGAGCGAGCCGAGGATCGTGCGCTTCGCGCCGTACACCCGCGCCAGCCGGCCCATCCCCAGCGCTCCGGCCACCGCGAGCACCTGCACCAGCAGTACGGCCGTGATCAGCGTGGTCTGGTCGAGGCCCAGCTCCTCGGAGCCGTATACCGAGGCCTGGGAGATCACCGTCTGCACGCCGTCGTTGTAGACGAGGTACGCCAACAGGAAGGAGAGTGTCAGCGGATGGCGGCGCATGTCGCGCAGGGTGGCCATCAGCTGCCGCCACCCCGAGCCGACCGCCCCCTCGCCGCCCGGCGTCACCCGTCGGTCGCGCAGCCGTCGCAGTGGTACGACGGTGAAGGCGCCCCACCAGACGCCGGCCGATGCGAGACAGATCCGCACCGCGTCGGACTCGGAGAGGCCGAAGGAGTCGTGGCCCGTGTACAGGACCAGATTCAGGATGAGGACCAACGCACCCGAGGCGTATCCGAACGCCCAGCCGCGCGACGAGACCGAGTCCCGCTCGTCCGGTCCGGCGATCTGAGGCAGATAGGCGTTGTAGAGCACCATCGACACCGAGATCGAGGCGTTCGCCACGATCAGCAGGAACGCGCCCAGCAGATAGCGGTGGCCGTCCAGGAAGAACATGCCGGTGGTCGCGGTGGCCCCCACATAGGCGGCGACCGCCAGCAGCGGCTTCTTCCGCCCCGTACGGTCCGCGGCGGCGCCCACGACCGGCATGACGATCACCGCGACCACGACGGACACGGAGACCGCGTAGGCGAACAGCGATCCTGCGCGCACCGGAATGCCGAGCGGGTGCACGAAACCGTCGGCGTCGGCGGCCGCCTTGGCGACCGACGTCAGATAGGGGCCGAGGAATACCGTCAGGACGCTCGTCGAGTAGACGGAGCAGGCGAAGTCGTAGAAATACCAGCCGCGTTGTTCACGTCTGCGGCTCGCGGCGTCGGCGGAATTTGTCGTGAGCCCAGTCGGCTCAGCGGTGTCCGCGGTCTCGGCGCTCAATCCGCACCCCCTCGTCTCTCCCCGTGGAGACCTCGCACGACCGGCGCGTCAGGCCCAGGCCCCCCGCTCGCTCAGCACCGTACGCAGCGTCTCGATGTGATCGGTCATGATGCCATCCACACCGAGATCGAGGAGCGCTGCCATCCGCTCTGGTTCGTTCACCGTCCAGACGTGCACCTGGAGTCCGCGTGCGTGTGCCTCGCGCACGAAGCGCCGGTCGACCACCCGGACGCCGTTCTGGCTCTCCGGTACCTGCGCGCACACCGCGCCGGCCCGCAGCGCCGCCGGAATTCCGTACGAGCGCAGCCGCAGGCCCAGCACGCCGCGGACGCCGTAGGAGGTGGCGAGCCGGGACCCGGCAAGACGGTGGGCCCTGGCGACCCGGGTCTCCGAGAACGAGCCGACGCACACCCGGTCCCAGGCATCCGCCCGGCGGATCAGATCGACCAGCGGGACCAGGGCGGACTCGGCCTTGATGTCGACGTTCCAGCGGGCTTCGGGGAACGTCTCCAGCAGCTCCTCGAACAGCGGCAGCGGCTCCCGGCCCGCCACTCTGGCCTGCCGCACCTCGCTCCACGGCAGCTCGGCTATCCGGCCCCGGGTGTCCGTCACCCGGTCCAGAGCGGCGTCGTGGAAGGCCACCAGACGGCCGTCCGCCGTGGTGTGCACATCGGTCTCGAAGTAGCGGTACCCGGCATCGGCGGCCCGGCGGAACGCGGCCGTGGTGTTCTCGATCCCGTCCGCGGCACCGCCTCGATGGGCGAACGGGATGGTCGCGGGATGGTCCAGATAGGGGTGGCGTACGGAGGTCACTGCGGCAGTATGGCCTGCTCCGGTGTCCGGGCGGTGACGGCGGTGTCGACGCCGTCCGACTCGGGTGCGACGGCCGCCTCGTCATCGGATCCGGCGGCGGTCGCTGCTGCCGGCTTCCCGCCGATTGCGAAGAAGCGCAGGAAGAACTGGGCGAGCGGGCCGATGGCCAGGGCGTAGAGCACCGTGCCCGCGCCGAGCGAGCCGCCGAGCACGAAGCCGGTCACCACGACCGCCACCTCGATCAGTGTGCGGACGAGCCGGATGGAGCGGCCGGTGCGCAGATGCAGACCGGTCATGAGCCCGTCGCGCGGTCCGGGGCCGAACCGCGCCGCGATGTACAGCCCCGTCGCGACGCCGTTGACCACGACACCGGCGACCATCACGGCGATCTGCGCGGCGAGGCCGTGCACCTCGGGCACGAGCGCCAGCGTGCCGTCCATGGCGATGCCGATGGCGAAGACATTGGAGACGGTGCCGAGACCGGGACGCTGCCTGATCGGTATCCACAGCAGCAGAACGGCGGCGCCCACGATGATCGAGACGACCCCGATGGACAGCCCGGTGCGCTCGGCGAGCCCCTGATGCAGCACTCCCCAGGGTTCGAGGCCGAGACCGGCGCGGACCAGGAGCGCAGAGCTCGCTCCGTACAGCGCGAGGCCGACGTACAGCTGAATCAGCCTTCGGGTGAGGTGCGCCCCGCGAGGGACAGGGGTGATGGACAAGAAGTGCCCCCTGGAGTGGTGGTAGTGGACTGCCGCATGTCACTCTGTGGCAGGGGATTGGCCGCCAACTATGGCCAATCCGAGGAAGGTGGACTGATTTTCATGGCGCAGTGGACTTCGGCAGTCGGTGCGGCACAGCTCGCCAGGCAGCTCCGGGCCCAACAGCCCCGGCCCGCCGGACCGGGCGCCCGCAGGCCGCCCGCCTATCGCGCGCTGGCCGACGGGGTCCGTCTGCTCGTCCTCGAAGGCCGGGTGCCGGTGGCCGCCCGGCTCCCCGCCGAGCGTGAACTGGCGCTCGCCCTGTCCGTCAGCCGCACCACCGTCGCCGCGGCGTACGAGGCGCTGCGGACCGAGGGGTTCCTGGAGTCCCGCCGGGGTGCCGGCAGCTGGACCGCCGTGCCCGCGGGCAATCCGCTGCCCGCACGCGGTCTGGAGCCGCTTCCCCCGGAGTCGCTCGGTTCGATGATCGACCTGGGCTGCGCCTCGCTGCCCGCTCCCGAACCGTGGCTGACCCGGGCGGTCCAGGGCGCCCTGGAGGAGCTGGCACCCTACGCCCACACCCACGGCGACTACCCGGCCGGTCTGCCCGCCCTGCGGCAGATGATCGCCGATCGCTACACCGAGCGCGGCATCCCGACCATGCCGGAACAGATCATGGTCACCACCGGGGCGATGGGCGCGATCGACGCGATCTGCCACCTCTTCGCGGGCCGCGGCGAACGGATCGCGGTGGAGTCCCCGAGCTACGCCAACATCCTGCAGCTGATGCGGGAGGCGGGCGCCCGGCTGGTGCCGGTGGCGATGGAGGAGGGGCTCGGCGGCTGGGACATGAACCGGTGGCGGCAGGTGCTGCGGGACGCGGCGCCGCGGCTCGCCTATGTCGTCGCCGACTTCCACAACCCCACCGGTGCGCTGGCCGACGAGGACCGGCGACGTGACCTGGTGGACGCCGCACGCTCCGCCGGTACGGTCCTGGTCGTCGACGAGACCATGAACGAGCTGTATCTCGACGCCGATGTGCAGATGCCGCGCCGGGTCTGCGCCTTCGACCCGGCGGGCTCCACCGTGCTCACTGTCGGATCGGCGAGCAAGGCCTTCTGGGCCGGCATGCGGATCGGCTGGGTGCGCGCCGCCCCGGATGTGATCCGCAGCCTGGTGGCCGCCCGCGCCTACGCCGACATGGGGACACCCGTTCTTGAGCAGCTCGCCGTCAACTGGCTGATGCGTACCGGCGGCTGGGAGCAGGCCGTGCAGGTCCGGCGCGAACAGGCTCGCGAGAACCGGGACTCGCTCGTCGCCGCGCTCCGCCGGGAGCTGCCGGACTGGGAGTTCTCGGTTCCGCACGGTGGTCTGACCCTCTGGGTGCGTACCGGCGGCCTCTCCGGCTCCCGGCTCGCTGTGGCGGGGGAGCGGGTCGGCGTACGCGTTCCCTCCGGCCCCCGGTTCGGTGTCGACGGCGCCTTCGAGGGGTACGTACGGCTGCCGTTCACGGTTTCCGGGCCGGTCGCGGACGAGGCGGCGGCACGGCTCGCGGCGGCGGCGCAGCTGGTGGGTTCGGGGGCGGGCGCGGGAGTGGAGGCGCCGCGGACGTTCGTCGCCTGATCGACAGGGCTGCTCAGGGGTGACGGATCAGCCGATCCGTCACCCCTGAGCAGCCCTGTGCCGTTTGTTCAGTCGCCGACCGCCATGCCCTCGACGGCCACGGCCGCGATCACGGTGCGCGGCATCGCCGGGTCCGGCACGCTCGCTGCGACGGGTGCGGTCTCCTCGGCCGGCGACTGCAGCCCGGGGAGCAGCCCGAGGACCGCCTGCCGCTGCGCCTCGCTGGTCGCCTCGTCGTACGGATCGGGTGTGGCAGGGACCTGGAGCCGCAGTACGGGACCGGTGCCGAGCCGCGCGTACCCCCGGCCGGGCGGGACGTCCGGTGTCGGCGTCGTGTGCGGCTCCGTGCCGAGCACCGACTCGACCTGGTCGCGGGAACAGTCGCCGAGCACGGCCCGGGCTCTGGTGTGGGTCCGTACGGTCTCACCGAGGGTGTCCAGGCTGTCGAACTGATCGGTCACGACCACGGTGACGTTCGCCGCCCTGCCGTGCCGCAGCGGCACCTGGAGCAGCTCCTGGGGGTCGGGCTTGCCGTCGGCTGCCGCCAGGTGGCCGAGGACGCTGGGCCGGTCCAGCAGGATCCAGAGCGGGCGCTTGATGTCGTCGGGGGCGGGGTGGCCGGACTGCCGGGCCCGGTTCGCCGCGATCAGCCGTCGCTCCGTCTCATGGGCCGCCCACTCCAGGGTCGCCAGCGCGCCCGCCAGGCCGCACTCCACGGCCAGTACGCCGTCGCGCCCGTTCAGGCAGGCGTACTCGCCGGTTCCGCTGCCTTCGATGATCAGGATGTCGCCGTGCTGGAGCGCCTGCAGGGCGATGGAGCGCATCAGCGTGGTGGTGCCGCTGCCGGGCTGTCCGACGACCAGCAGATGCGGCTCGGTGGAGCGGGCGCCGGTCCGCCAGACGACCGGAGGCGCGTCGCGGGTCTCGTCGCCGTCGTTCACCGGAACGGTGCGCTGCACCGCGTCACCGTCGGTGAAACCCAGCACGGTCTCGCCGGGGGCGGTGACGAAGCGCTGGGCCCCGATCGAGGTGGGCAGGGCGTCGAGCACGCTCATGACGAGCCGGTTGCCCTCCTCGTCCCAGGCGAAGTGGTACTCGCGGCCACGGCCCGATTTTGCGTGCAGCAGCTGCTCGATCCGGATGCGGGAGGCCGCTTCGCTGTCGGTGAAGTAGGCGGGATACGTCACCTGCAGACGTGTCGGGCGCCCGTTGCCGTCGAACTCGTAACCGCTGAAGACCTTGTCCCAGTCGCCGCCGTGGGCGAACAGCGGGCTGGGGTCGTCGGCCACGGAGAAGTACGGCACGAGCGCCTCGTACAGGGACCGCAACCGCCCGGTCTCCGCCTCGTCGGGGCCGGTCTTCGCGGGAGTCCGCTCCCGGCCCTTCCATGCGGCTGCGCCCATCACCGTGACCAGGGCGAGCACGGACCCGTACGGGATGAGCGCGACCACGAATACGCAGGCCGCGACGGTGAACAGCGTGGGACCACGCTTGTCCTTGGGCGTCGCGGCCCACTTCTGCCGTCCGGCTCCGGCCAGCAGCCGCAGACCACGAGTGATAGTGATCAGCGGATGGAGGACGTCGGTGGCGTTGTCCGCGGCCGTGCGCGCGAACTCGCGACTGCGAGTGATCGAGGCGCTGCCGCTGCTCAGAATGCGGGGGAGTGGTCGCCGGGCCACGTCGGTCTCCTGACGGGGTGGGAGTGGTGGCGGGGGGTCAGAATTTGATCCCGCCCAAGAGGCCGGCGAGACTCGCGCCGCCCGCGGTGATGCTCGGTGCGATGGCGGTGCCTGCCAGATAGAAGCCGAACATGGCAGTGACGACGGCGTGCGATGCCTTGAGGCCGTCTTTCCTGAAGAACAGGAAGACGATGATGCCGAGGATGACTACGCCTGACATGGACAGGATCATGAGAGGTTCTCCTGGTTGGGGGGACAGTCACCATGAGTCCTTCCAGGTTCACCGGAAGTATCTATACGATAAAAGCTGCATTCGGGTGAAAAGTCTGTATTTTCACTTGATTGGCCCAAGTGGGGGTGCCGACAGGACGGAAACATCGATGTCATGCGCTGTTCCGCCGTCACCGGACGTGATCTTTCGCCATGGGCGGGCCAGGTCATGTGCGCGGTTGAGCAGTACCCTGTCGATTCACTCGTACGGCCCCGACGCCGTACGCCCCAGCAGGTCGACTGTGTGAATCCGGTTGATGGAAGGCGGTCCGTCCGATGAGCGAAACCCCCGATCCCGAGGTGGTCGAGCTGGCGACGAAGGTCTTCGACCTGGCCCGCCGCGGTGAGACCGAAGCGCTCGCCGCCTATGTCGACGCGGGTGTTCCTGCGAACCTCACCAACGACCGGGGCGATTCGCTGCTGATGCTCGCCGCCTATCACGGGCACGCCGCCGCGGTCACCGCCCTCGTCGGCCGTGGCGCAGACCCGGACCGGGCCAACGACCGCGGACAGACACCGCTGGCCGGAGCCGTCTTCAAGGGCGAGGACGCGGTGATCGAGGCGCTGCTCGCCGCAGGGGCCGACCCGTCGGCCGGAACCCCCTCCGCGCTGGACACTGCACGCATGTTCGGCAAGGCCGACCTGCTGGAACTCTTCGGCTCCCGCTGACCGGGTACGCCGTAAATGTGGTCGCGGTGGCGAAATGGCTGGGTCATCATGACGTCGCGGGCCCGGTTCGGGCCACCGACGAGAGGCAGAGGAAGATGGTCTACACCAAGCAGAAGACGGCGGTCGGCCGATCATGTTGCTGCGCGGCGTAGTGCCCCACCCGGCACTTGGAACTGCACAGTCCCGGTTGCGTCGACAGCTTGATGTGAGGCTTTTTCCATGTTTGATCCGTTCATAGCGCCGAGCGGGACCCTGCTCGGCCTGCTGCAGAGGGGCCGTGGCGACGGCACGCTCCACGCGCTCGCCGCACCACGCCCCGAGGCCCTGGCGGCTCTCAACCACTGCGTCCTGAGCGATCCGCGTCACGACTGGCAGGTGGAGAACCGCTCGCTCTACTACGCACGCCTGTACCTCGACCTCGACGGCGGTATCGAAGAGATCGAGCGCCATCTGTGCGATCCCGACGACCACCTCGACACCGACGACTCACGCACCGGGCTGGCCCTCGCCGTGCTCGGCCACCTCGCCTCGTACGGACGGGACGACGCGCTGGCCCTGCTGCGGCGGTACGCCGCGACCGGAGCCAACTGGGCGTGGGCCCTCGACGAGCTCGCCCTGCGTGACGACGACGCGGGGCTCCGCGCCCTCGCCGTACCCGTGCTCGGCCGGTTCCCGGCCACCGAGGAGGGCGCCGCCGAGCTGGCCGCCGCCGTACGGGACGCCTTCGAACCCCGCCCCTGGCGGCTCTGGGCGGACGACCCGCGCGAAGAGGTCGGCGCCAGGGTCAGGGCCGCCTCCGAACAGGGCTCCTTCGACCGCTGGCAGCGGCAGATGCGGTCCGGCGGCCCCCGCCCCGGCTGGAGCGTCCAGGCCGTCCTCGACTGGGCCCAGCAAGGACTCGAACGCGGCAGCGCCCTCCATGTCCCGGCCGCTCGCTGTCTCACCGCCGTCGCCGGACCCGAGGACCGGTCCACGATCACCGAGGCCGCCCGCAGCGGCCCGGAAGGCGCACGCTGCGCCGCCCTGCACTATCTGGCCGAGGCCAGAGATCCTGCCGTGCTCGACCTGATCGAGATCGCCGCGGTCGGCGCCTCGCGCACCGTCGCCGACGCGGCCGTGGCCGCCTTCGAGCGGATGTGCGGCGACGCGGCGGTGGAGCGCGCCAGGAGCTGGGCCCGACGGCCCGACGCGCTCGGCGCCTCCGCGGCCGGTGTGCTCGCCTGCCGGGGAGGCGCCCAGGACGCCTCGCTGGTCCTCGGAGCACTCCGCGAGGCCGTACGGGGCGAAGGCCCGGACGCACCACGCCTGTGGACCCTCGTCGACGGCACGGGCAGGCTGGGCATCGCCTGTGCGGCCCCCGTGCTGCGCCATGTCTACCGGGAGACGTCCTCCTCGCACCTGCGCGGCCGAGCGGCTCGCGCACTGGCCGCAACCGACCCGTCCTTCGCCACCGGATTCGCCGTCGAATGCCTGTGGGACTGCGAGGAGACCACCCGCGAGGTCGCCGCACTCCACGCCGAGACCGGCGACATCAGGGTCGCCGAGCGACTGCGCCGACTCGCCGCGGACCCGGCCGAGGAGGCCGAGGTGCAGACAGCGGTACGCAGCAGGATCGGGCCCGACACCCCAGCGGTCTGACCGGGGTACGCACAGCGGCGCGCGTCGGGGCGCGCGGCGCGAACGGGCGAGCAGCGCGTCGGGGGCGTGCTCGGCTCAAACGCTCATGGGACGTTCCCCGGGCGGAAAGATCCAAGTCGGCCCGGACACGTCCGGCGTGGCGACGGCGCGGGTATGCGTGTCGTCATCGTCACCGAATCCTTTCCGCCCGATGTCAACGGCGTGGCCCACTGCACCCTGCAGACGGCCCGGCATCTCGCCGGCCGCGGCCACGAACCGCTCGTCGTCGCCCCGGCCACGGCCGGCGCGACGACCACATCCCGTTCGGAGCCCTCCGACGCCTACGAGGCCGACGCACCGTGCCCCGTGGTGCGGGTACCCTCACTTCCCTGCCCGGCTGTCCCCAGGTCCGGGTGGCACTTCCGAGCCGGCGGCCGACGGCCGCCCTCACCGCGCACCGCGCCGAACTCGTCCATCTGGCAGGACCGTTCGTGCTCGGTGTACGGGGCATGGCAGCCGCGACCAGGCTCGGGCTGCCGACCGTGGCCGTCTACCGGACCGACCTGGCCGACTACGCACGCACGTATCCCGGCACCGGCGAGAACACCGCCTGGCGCCGGATGCGCGCCGTGCACAGCGCCGCCGACCGCACGCCCGCCCGTCCACCGCCGCCGTCCGCGACCTCGCCGAACACGGCGTGCCCCGGGTACGGCTGTGGCCACGCGGCGTCGACACCAGACGGTTTCGGCCCGGGCTGCGGGACGAGGCACTGCGCCGCCGTCTCGCCCCGGGCGGGGAGCGGATCGTCGGGTACGTCGGACGGCTCGCCACGAACTCCTCGCCGGGGCCTGCGCGACCCCCGGGGTCCGGGTCGTGGTTGTCGGGGACGGCCCCAGTGATGCGTCGCCGCGGACCGCCCTGCCCGGCGCGGTCTTCCTCGGCCGCAGAACCGGGGACGATCTCGCCCGGCTCTTCGCCTCGCTGGGCATGTTCGTGCACACAGGACCGCACGAGACGTTCTGCCAGACGGTGCAGGAGGCCATGGCCTCCGGAGTACCCGTGATCGCCCCGGCGGCGGGCGGACCGCTCGACCGGTCGACCACGGGCGGACCGGGCTGCTGGTCCCGCCGCTCGACACCGGTGCCGTGGCGGCGGCAGTCGCCGCACTCGCCGCGGACCCCGCGCTCGCGGCGGTCGGGCCTGGAGAGCGCACGACGTGCCGGACCGGGGCGGGATTCCGAGGTACGGACGTGAAGAGGGCGTCGGTGCCGTCAGGCAACCCGGGACCGCACGCTCGCACTGCGTCGAGCTTCTCCCCGTCCGTGCCCCGGGTCAGTATGGAGGGATGACCGGACGCTGGGATTTCTGGATCGACCGTGGCGGGACGTTCACCGATGTCGTGGGCCGGGATCCCGACGGGCATCTGGTCACCCGCAAGCTGCTCTCCCACGACCCGGACCGCTACCGCGACGCCGCCGTGGCCGGAATCCGGGGGCTGCTGGGCCTCGGCCCCACCGACCCGGTTCCCGCCGACCGGGTCGGCACGGTGAAGATCGGCACGACGGTCGCCACCAACGCCCTGCTGGAGCGGCGCGGCGAGCCGACCGTCCTGGTCATCACGGAAGGCTTCCGCGACGCGCTGCGCATTGCGTACCAGAACCGGCCGAGACTTTTTGACCGCCGCATCCTGCTGCCCGAGGCCGTGTACGCGCGGGTGATCGAGGTCCCCGAGCGGATCGACGCCCACGGCCGGGTCGTCACACCGCTCGACCGGGACGCGGTGGCCGGGCGACTGAAGGCGGCCCGGGCCGACGGACTGTGCAGCGTGGCGGTCGTCCTGATGCACGGCTACCGCCACCCCGGACACGAGAGCGCCGTGGCCGCCGCAGCCCGCGAGGCAGGCTTCACCCAGGTGAGCTGCTCGCACGAGGTGAGCCCGCTGATCAAGCTCGTACCACGCGGCGACACCACCGTCGTCGACGCCTATCTCTCGCCGATCCTGCGCCGGTACGTCGACGAGGTCGCCCGCGAACTCGACGGCATCCGGCTGATGTTCATGCAGTCCAACGGCGGGCTGCGCGAAGCCTCCCACTTCCGGGGCAAGGACGCGGTGCTCTCCGGCCCGGCCGGTGGCGTGGTCGGCATGGCCCGTACGTCCGGACAGGCCGGATTCGACCGGGTCATCGGCTTCGACATGGGCGGCACCTCCACCGATGTGTCGCACTACGCGGGCGAGTTCGAGCGCGAACTGGGCACTCAGGTGGCCGGTGTGCGGATGCGCGCCCCCATGATGAACATCCACACCGTCGCCGCCGGCGGCGGCTCCGTCCTGCACTTCGACGGCAACCGCTACCGCGTCGGCCCCGACTCGGCGGGCGCGATCCCCGGCCCGGCCTGCTACCGCCGCGGCGGGCCGCTGACCGTCACCGACGCCAATGTGATGCTCGGCCGGGTCCAGCCCGCGCACTTCCCGGCCGTCTTCGGACCGGACGGCAACCTTCCACTCGACGCGGACCTCGTCCGTGAACGCTTCGACGCGCTTGCCGAGGACGTGGCGCGCGCCACCGGAACGCGGCGCACGGCGGCCGAGGTCGCCGCCGGGTTCCTGGAGATCGCCGTGCTCAACATGGCGAACGCGGTCAAGAAGATCTCCGTGCAGCGCGGACACGACATCACTCGCTATGCTCTGACCGGCTTCGGCGGTGCCGGGGGCCAGCACGTCTGCGCCGTTGCCGACGCCCTGGGCATCGACACGGTCCTCGTACCGCCCCTGGCCGGCGTGCTCTCCGCGTACGGCATCGGTCTCGCCGACGCCACCGCGATGCGCGAACAGTCCGTCGAGGCGGAACTGAGTGAGGCGACCCGTACCACGGTGGGCGAACTCTGCGACGAACTTGCCGCCCGCACCCGCGCCGAACTACGTGCCGATGCCATTCCCGACAGCGCGATCAGCACGCACGCCCGCGTGCTCCTGCGCTACGCCGGTACGGACTCGAGCCTGCCCGTCGGCCTGGACAGCGCACCCGCCATGGCCGAGGCGTTCACCGCGGAGCACCGTGCACGCTACGCCTTCACCATGGAAAAACCCCTCGTCGTCGAGGCGGTGTCGGTCGAGGCGATCGGAACGGCGGGACAGCACGAACCGCGCCCGGCCGACCTCACGCCCCGTGAGAGCGCAAAACCTCAACCGCACGACACCGTAAGGATGTTCGCCGACGGCCGGTGGCAGGACACCCCGCTCCACCGGCGCGAGGAACTGCACCCTGCGGACACCGTGACCGGCCCTGCCGTGATCGCAGAGGCGGATGCCACCACTGTCGTCGACCCGGGCTGGCAGGCCGCTCTCGCCGGCACCGGCCATCTGCTGCTCACCAGGGTCCGCCCGCGCCCGGACCGCACGGCCGTCGGTACCAGGGTCGACCCCGTCATGCTGGAGGTCTTCAACAACCTCTTCATGTCGATCGCCGAACAGATGGGTGTGCGCCTGGAGAACACGGCCCACTCCGTCAACATCAAGGAGCGGCTCGACTTCTCCTGCGCGCTCTTCGACGCGGACGGCAATCTGATCGCCAATGCCCCGCACATTCCCGTGCACCTCGGTTCGATGGGCGAGTCCATCAAGGAGGTGCTGCGGCGCAACAGTGGCGCGATGCGGCCGGGCGATGTGTACGCCATCAACGACCCGTACCACGGCGGCACGCATCTGCCCGATGTGACCGTGGTGACACCCGTGTTCGACGACACCGGTGGTGAGAAGCCGGAGCTGCGCTTCCTTGTTGCCTCACGTGGACACCACGCCGAGATCGGCGGCATCACCCCCGGCTCCATGCCCGCCTTCAGCCGCACCATCCACGAGGAAGGAGTGCTGTTCGACAACTGGCTGCTGGTACGGGACGGCAGACTCCGCGAGGCCGAGACGCGCGAACTGCTCACCACCGCCGCGTACCCCTCCCGCGACCCGGACACCAACCTTGCCGATCTGCGCGCCCAGATCGCCGCCAACGAGAAGGGCATCGCCGAACTCCGACGCATGGCCGAACAGTTCGGGACCGCGGCCGTCGCCGCGTACATGGGGCACGTACAGGACAACGCCGAGGAGTCCGTCCGCCGGATCATCGCCGAACTGCACGACGGTGCCTACCGCTACGAGACCGACAACGGCGCGGTCATCGAGGTTGCCCTCACCGTGGACAAGGCCACCCGCAGCGCAGTCGTCGACTTCACCGGCACCTCACCGCAGCAGCCGGGTAACTTCAACGCGCCGAAATCCGTGGTGATGGCGGCTGTCCTGTACGTCTTCCGAACCCTGGTCGCCGACGACATCCCGCTCAACAGCGGCTGCCTCAAGCCCCTGGAGGTCAGAATTCCGCAGGGCTCCATGCTGGCCCCCGTCCATCCGGCGGCCACCGTCGCGGGAAACGTGGAGACGTCCCAGGCCGTCACCGGTGCTCTGTACGCGGCGCTCGGCATCCAGGCCGAGGGTTCGGGCACCATGAACAACCTCACCTTCGGCAACGAACGCGTCCAGTACTACGAGACCGTGGCGAGCGGATCGGGCGCGGGCGACGGTTTCGACGGCGCCGACGCCGTACAGACCCATATGACCAACTCCCGCCTCACCGACCCCGAGGTCCTCGAATGGCGCTACCCCGTGCTGCTGGAGAGTTTCCGGGTGCGGGACGGCAGCGGGGGTGCGGGGCGTTGGCACGGCGGCTGCGGTGTGGAGCGGCGAATCCGCTTCCTCGAACCCGTGACCCTGGCGCTGCTCTCCGGCCACCGCCGGGTCCGGCCGTACGGCATGGCGGGCGGTGCACCCGGGGCGCTGGGTGAGCAGCACATCGAGCGCTCCGACGGCGGGACGGTCACGCCACTGCGCGGATGTGACACGGCCGAGCTGGAGCGGGGGGACGTACTCGTGCTCCGCACACCGGGCGGCGGGGGCTACGGAGTCCCGGAGCCGGGCCGGAACGACCGTCCGGAACGCACCGGGGAACGGCTGTGAAGCCGGCGCCGGCCGGCTCCGGGCAAGGGGGGTCGCTTCTGCGCCGTTTCGACCGTTGTCAGGGTGAGGACCTAATCTGTGCAGCGTGACTTCGCCTGCCTACACGGACAACGCTGCGCCCCAGCTCAGCGCGGGGCCGCGGCCTGCCCCGGGCCCGGCCGCCGACGAGGGGCTCTCGCGGCGGCTGCGCGCGCTCGCCTGCACGGCGCCACTGCACGACCTCGATGTACGCAAGGCGAATCTGGCCGGCGAGTACACCGTCTACGCGATGGCCGAGGTCGCACTCGCCGCGATCGACCACGTCACCCTCAACATGGACTTCGACACGGGTGCCGATCACGGCCAGATAGTGACCAGGCTGCTTCCCCGCGTCGCCGCGCAGGCCCCGCGCCGCCCGGCCGCCGAGCACGAGCGGGTCGCCCGCTGGGTGCTGGAGAACCTCATCAATGTCGGCAGCGTCGACCGCGGATTCCGTGCGGTGTACGGCACTTTCGGCCCTGATGGGGTGTATGTCCGTCGCGATTACGACTTCAAGCTGATCGAAGAGGTCCCGGGACACGGCGGCACCGTCTATCTCCGGGCCACCGACGAGGCGGTCAACGTTCTGGTCGGCGCCCTCGACACGGACGTCACCAGCGCCCAGATCGCCGCCGAGGTGAAGCTGGAGGTCCTCATCAGCCGGGGCCGCCTGGCGGACGCACAGCTCGCCGCCGAGCAGGCCCGCTACCGCACCGTCCAGTACGCGGAGACCCTCCGCAAGACGCTGGAGGCCACCCGGCGCAACGTCCGGGCCGTCGACTGGCTCAACGCGGTACCCGACATGATCGCCGAAGCACTCGATCATGTCGCCGACCGCTACCGTCACGAGAACGCGATCCTCACCAACATCCGCAAGGCGCGCGACGAGGCCGAGGAGCCCGAGCACAAGCGGCGCGCCGCCGAACTCGTCGACATCGTCAAGGACTGCATCCGCCGCCACACCCAGTTGCAGTCCCGCCTGCTCGAAGCCGGACCGCTCTTCCGCGCCGAGCAGGACCGGCAGGCCTTCGCCACCCCCACGGCCCGCACAGGCCTCGATCTCTACGGTCAGCTGGTCGTCCCGCTGCTGCCGCTCCCCGTCGAACAGGCCATCCGTGTCACGGACGCGTTCTTCGCCCGAGGCACCGGGCTGCGTACCCCCACCTCGGTGCGGGTGGGCGACCTCGTCGACATGCTGCTCACCCCGCCCCTGGAGCGGGAACACCTGGGCGCCGAAATGCCCGAACCCGATCTGATCGCCACCCCGGACGACAGCAGGTTCAGCGAGGAGCAGCTCGCGAGCGCCATGGAACTCCTCGATCTGGAGCACGACGCCCCGCGCCGGCTCTCCGGACTCCTCGCGGAGGCCCGGCGCCGCGATGCCGAACTGCCCTATCTGGTCGCTCTGCTCGCGGTGCACGCCGCGAGTCCGCCGGTCGGCACCGCCTACCGGCAGGGCGAGCAGCGACTGTTGTTCTCCGTCGATGACGGGACACAGCTCGACGACCCGGAGTTCGGCGGTGCGGACCTGATAGTGGGTACGGCCCTGCTGGACGCGGCCGGAATGGCCGCGGGCCGCTCGGAGGCGTCATGAGCGGCGCGCCCCGTGAGGCACACGCTTCGCCGACCCGGTCGGCGCACGTCGGCCATGGACGCCGTCGGCGTGCCCGCGCCCGCGCGATGTGCGCGGGCAGGACCGCGCGGCCCAGGACGGATGCCGCGAGAACCGGCGCCGTCCACCCCGTACCGAAGAATTTCCGCATCGAGGAGCGACAGTCGTGAGCGACCACCGCGCACAGCACGCCGACGCGTGGAGCGAGCCGACCGCCGCGTACGCGACCGAGAGCCCGACGCCCGCCGACCCGGCAGGGCCCACAGCCGCCACCGCACCCGTCACCCCGGCCGACGCAGCCGACGCCGCCCGGCTCGTCGCCCTCGGGCTGCAGCCCAAACTGCTGCCCGCACGCGACGCCGAGTACGCCGAACTGCTCCGCCGCTACCGGGAGGAGCCCGCTTTCGCCCGGCTCGCCGACGCAGTGGCGACGGGACTCGGCCTGGTCGTCCTGGAAGTGTCCACCCGCGCCGGCATGGCCGTGACCGCCGGTGAGGACTCGGTCTTCGCCGTCCGCATGGGCGACTACGCCCGCCGCGCCTCGTCCGACTCCGCCGACCGCTTCCTGCACGGGCTCGCGCACCTCGCCGTCGCCGCGATGGCCTTCCCGCGCCCCGAGGATCTCGCCGACGACGCGTACATCGGCCGGATCACCGTCAACGGCGTCGACTCGTTCGTACGCCAGGCGTGCCACCACCTGGAGGAGCGCGCCGAGGAGCACGGCGACAACACCGACCCGGCCACCGACGCCCCCGGACTGGAGGAGGCCTGGCGGATCTACGCCCGGCGCAGCTCCACCGGAGCCACGAAGGACGCCCGAAGGCTGGCCGGCTCCACCACCGGCATCGTCGGCAAGGCCGTCGCCTTCCTCACCGACTCCGGCTTCCTCCAGCGCACCGGGGACGACGCCGGAGGCGCCTTCCGTACCACCGCGCGCTACCAGCTCCAGGTCCGCGACATGGCCGGCAACGCCGCCATGGCCGAACTGCTCGAACTCGGAGTCGTACCGGTGACCGACGGAACGGCAACGCTGCTGCCGCCGCCCGGCCCCGACGACCTGGAGCTGGTCGCCGACGCCGGTCTGCCCTTCCACGCCTGACCGGCCCGCCCCACCACCGCCGTCTCCCCCCGCTGTCCGAACGACGAGAGTCCGCCGCCATGTACGAGCTGTCCCGGGTCCGCCTCTACTCCATCGGGCCTGCCGGTGCGCGCTATGCCGACACCGTGCTTGACCTGCGTGGAGTGGGCGAGCCCGTGCCCAACCCCGCCCCGGCACAGGCGGAGTTCTTCGAGGAGGAGCCGGTCGGCCCGCCGCGCCGTCCTGCCCCTGCCGGTGTGCTCTTCCTGGAGAACGGCGGCGGCAAGTCGGTGCTGCTGAAACTGATCTTCTCGGTGATGCTGCCCGGCCACCGCAACACCCTCGGCGGCGCCAGCTCCGGCGTACTGCGCAAGTTCCTGCTCGCCGACGACTGCGGGCATGTCGCCCTGGAGTGGCAGCACACCCTCACCGGCGAGTGCGTCGTCGTCGGCAAGGTCAGCGAGTGGCGTGGACGGCAGGTCTCCAACGACCCGCGGAAGTTCGCCGAGGCCTGGTACTCCTTCCGCCCCGGGCCAGGTCTCAGCCTGGACTCCCTGCCGGTCGCCGAGGCCACCTCCGTCCACCGCCCCGTGGAAGGCGTATCCGGCGCGCAGGGCCGGCGGCGTACGATGAAGGGCTTCCGCGACGCCCTGACCGAGGCGGGAAAGTTCTACCAGCACCTCGATGTGCACTGGGAAGAGATCCACGACCGCTGGAACGAGCACCTCGGTGACCTCGGTCTCGACCCCGAACTCTTCCGCTACCAGCGCGAGATGAACGCCGACGAGGGTGAGGCGGCCGGCCTCTTCGCGGTCAAGAAGGACTCCGACTTCACCGACCTCCTCCTCCGCGCCGTCACGGACACCCGGGACACGGACGGGCTCGCCGACCTGGTGAGCGGCTTCGGCAACAAGCTCGGCCGCCGAGCCGAGCTGACCGCGGAGCGCGACTTCACCGCGGGCTCGGTCGATCTGCTCGGCCGGATCGTCGAGGCCGCCGGCACCCGGTCCCGCACCCGGGACATCCACGCGCGCGCCGAGCGCCGCACCCGTACGCTCGCCCGCAGGCTCTCCGCCCGCGCCGGCCAGGAGCGCGGCCGGACCGCCGAGCTCGCCCAACAGGTGACGGGCGCCGCGCACACCGTCACCACCGCCGAGGAGGCCCGCAGCCGTAGCGCCCTGATCGCGGCCGAACTGGCCTACCGGCACGCCTCCCTGGCCCTGACCGCGGCGGAGAAGGGCGCTGCCGCCCAGCGCCGTGAACTGGTCGACGCCCGCACCCTGCACTCCGCCTGGCAGGCTGCCGAGGCCGTACTGCGGCACCGCGCCGCCGCCGACCGCTCCGCACGTGTGGCCGTGGCCATCCGCGAGGCGGAGCGCGACGCCGCGCCTGCGCTCGCCGCCCGCGCCAAGGCCGCCGCCGATCTCGTACGGGCCCTGCACACCGCGGCGGAGGCCGGCGAGACCCTGGCCAACGAGGAGGAGGAGCGCTCCTTCACCCTCCAGACGGCGGGCGAGACCGCCCACCGCGATGCCACCACCGCAGCCACCGAGGCCCAGCGCGCCCGAAGCGAGGCCGGACATCTGCGCCAGCGCCTCGCCGAGGTCGAGCAGGAGACAGCAGAGGCGGTACGGGCCGGCTGGCTCGACAACACCGCGCCGGACGCCGACCCGGCGCGCGCCGCCCTCGCCGCGAGCGACGCCGAGCAGTCCGCCGTCGCCGTATGGGACACCGCCAGGGAGGCCGCACGCTCGGCGGCCGACCTGGCCAGGGAAGCCGCAGCCGCCGAGAGCCGCGCCGAACTCGCCGCGGCCCGCGCCGCCGATGCCGCGCAGGCTGCGGATCAGTCGTACGAGGCCGAGCTCAGGGCCGCCGAGTCGATCGCCGCCGACCACCGTCTGACCGACCTGCTCGGCCTGCCCGCCACGCACGGCACAGGCGTGCCCCGGCCCCGCCGCGGAGCGGCCGGGGCGGAGACGGACCCGGACGCCCCGCACAGTCCGGACCATCAGGAACAGGCAGGCCGGCGGGGCCAGGCGGATCAGGCAGGCCAGACCGGCCGGCCGGACCGGGCCGCCAACGCCACGCACACCGTCACCGCCGAACAGCCCGCCGCCCACGAACAGCCGCTCACCGCCCAGGAGCTGGACCGCAGCGCCGACGAACTGCGGGAGCTGCTCGACCAGGGCATCGCCTCCGCCGAGCGCCGCCTCTTCGAACTGCGCACCGCGGCAGCCGACGACTCCCGCATCCTCGGCGCACTCGGCGACGGCGGACTGCTGCCGCCCGGCCCAGATGTCCTGGCCACCGTCGAATACCTCGGCGAGCACGGCATCCCCGCCCTTCCCGGCTGGCGTTACCTCGCCCAGGCCGTCGACCCCGCCGACCACGCGGCCGTACTCGCCGCCCGTCCCGAACTTGTCGACGGCGTGGTCATCACCGACCCCGACTCGCACGCCCGCGCCCGCGACGTCCTGAGCGGCGCCGCCCTTCTGCCGCGCTCCGCCGTCGCTGTAGGCACCGCCGCCGCGCTGCTCGCCCCCGTCCCGGCCACCGGCACGGGCTCGGCCGCGAGCACGGAAGGGGTGTTCCTCGTTCCGCCGAACCCGGCGATGCACGACGAACACGCGGCCGACGAGGAGCGGCAGGCTCTCAGGAGCAGGGCCGCCGCCCGCGACGAGGACATCCGCACCCTCGCGGCCCGCCTCACCGCCGACCGCTCCCTCGCTGCCCGCATCGGCTCCTGGCGCGCCGACTGCCCGCCCGGCATGCTCGCCGAGCTCGCCGAAGCAGCCCGCACCGCCCGTTCGGCCGCCGAGGCGGCAGAGGCCGCACTCGCCGAAGCCCGTACCGTGCGCGCCGAGGCCGACGAGGCCGCCGCGGACACCGCCCGCGTCCGCGATGAACGCCAGGAGGCCGCCCAGCGCGCCCGCCGCGCCGCCGACGTCCTCGCGGGCCTCGCCCACCGGCTCCGCGAACGCGCGGGCTGGCAGGCGAAATTGCGCGAACTGATCGACGAAGCAGCCGAGTCCGAGGCCCGCGCCACCGTCTGGCTGGAGCGGGCCCGCGCCGCCGACGAGGACCGCAGGGCCGCTCAGCGTGCCGCCGACGACGCCCGCCGCACCGCCCGCGCCCTGCGCGCCGAACGTGCCGAGATCGCAGGTGCCCCCGAGCACCTCCCGGAGCCCGAGGGCGACACCCCACGCCCCGCGCTTCCCGCGCTGCGGGAGGCCTACCGGGCCGCATCCCAGCTGTACGAGAAGGTGGGCGTCGGCGCCGACCTGCGCGCCGAACAGGCCCGCGCGGAGAGCGACGAGAGTGCCGCCCTTGCCGAGCTGGACCGGCTCACCAACAAGGTCCGCACCCGGGCCGCCCAGCTTCTCGAAGGCACCGACGGCGCCGACGGCCCCTCCAGGCAGGCGGCCGCCGCCCGCGCCGAATCCCTGGTCCAGCTCCTGGAAACCAGGGCCTCCACCGCGAGCGAGCAGCTGGGCCGGCTGCGGGGAGAGGCCGAGCGTCTGGCCCCGGTCGACGGCGAGACCCATCACACCGAACTCCCCGACGAGCTGGTCCCCGCCGACGCCGAGCAGGCCCAGGCCCTCCTGCGTACCGCCACGGCCGAACTGTCCTTTGCCACCGCAACCCTGGACACCGCCCGCGCCGCCCACGCCGAGCTGCTGCACGCCCACCGCACCGCCGAGGACTCCGCAGGCGGCTTCGACGAGACCGCGGCACTTCTGCGTGATCTTCTCAGGGACCACGGCGCGGACGACGACACAGAGGACCCCGAGCCGTACCCGGGCAGCCTCGACGAGGCCCGGCAGTCCGCCGCAGAGGCCCGCCGTTCACTGCGCGGCTGCGCCGCCGACCTGTCCGCCGCGGAGAGCGCCGTACGGGAAGCGAGCGACGTCCTGGTACGGCACGCCAACTCCACCCGCTACGAACAGGTCCGCACCCCCGCCCGCCAGCAGATCCGCGAACTGCCGGCCGCGGCACTGCCCGAGCACGCCGAGAAGTGGGCCGCCGCCTTCGCACCCCGGCTCCGTGTCCTCACCGACGAGCTGGCCCAGTTGGAGCGCAACCGCGACTCCATCGTCGACCGGCTCCGCGGCCTCGTGGAGTCCGCGCTCACCACCCTCCGCTCCGCCCAGCGGCTCTCCCAGCTTCCCGAAGGACTGGGGGAGTGGTCAGGCCAGGAGTTCCTCCGGATCCGCTTCGAGGAACCCGATCAGGCGACGCTCACCGAGCGCCTCGGCGAGGTCATCGACGAGGCCACCCGCGCCGCCCTGAAGAAGAACTCTGATCTACGCAGGGACGGCATGTCCCTCCTGCTGCGCGGTGTGCAGGCGGCGCTGGAGCCCAAGGGCATCGCCGTGGAGATCCTCAAGCCGGACGCGGTGCTCCGTGCCGAACGCGTCCCGGTCGGACAGATGGGCGACGTCTTCTCCGGCGGTCAGCTGCTCACCGCCGCCATCGCCCTGTACTGCACGATGGCTGCATTGCGCAGCAACGACCGGGGCCGCGACCGGCACCAGCACCGGCACGCGGGCACGCTGTTCCTGGACAACCCCATCGGCCGGGCCAACGCCACCTATCTGCTGGAGCTCCAGCGAGCGGTGTCGGACGCCCTCGGCGTACAACTGCTCTACACGACCGGACTCTTCGACACCACGGCGCTCGCCGAATTCCCACTGGTCATCCGGTTGCGCAATGATGCGGACCTGCGGGCCGGGCTGAAGTACATCAGCGTGGAGGAGCACCTTCGCCCCGGGCTGCCTCAGCAGGACCCGAACGGCGAGACCGTGCACGGCGAGATCACCGCCACCCGCATGTTCAAGCGCGCCACGACACCGACCGACACCGCCCGGGTTCCCGCTAGGGGCCCGTCCGACGGGTAAGGGCGACGAGCAGGAACGGCGAGTAGGGAGCCACCGCGGCCGCAAGCCGCGAGAGCCCTGTTCGATCCATGGGACAGGTCGGGCGGCGCTCAGGCCCGCGAGAGGCTGCCCGAGCCCCGGCGGCGTATCCGCGCATCGTCCCGCTGCGCCGTCCGCGCCGCCCGACGGGCTCTGCGCCGCTCACGGCGCAACTGCCGCGCCGAACTGCTCGGCACGGACACCACGCCATTGCGCTGATTCCAGACCTGCCGGGTGACCCAGACATCCAGCACCGACCAGGTCGTAACCACCGTGCTGCCCACACTGCTCAGCACCATCGGAAAGGCAAGCCAGGACCCCGCCAGTGTGCACAGGAACGCCACCATGGCCTGGATGACCGTCAGTGACATGATGAGCACGGCACGCACGGCAGCCCTACGGACCGGGTCCGGCATCCGCCGCCGTATCGCAGGCTCGTCCACCCAGAGCTGCCGGTGCTGCTGGTACGGGATCTTCGCCCCGCCGGTCGCCGCCGAGACCGCCGTCGCAGCCGGTGCCGACGACACCGCACTCCGACGCTCTTCCGTATCCAAGGACTCTCAACTCCCCACCGCTGTCCGACTTCAGGGTTGCTGCCCGGCATACGCCGCTTCTACGCGGGCGGACCGGACCGTCCCGCCCTGGTCGCTCCTCGTGTTCCCCCTGACCCGTAGAGAGAGACGAGTGACCAGCTGTGAAGATTCCCTCGATCCGTCACCGAACGAAGAATTCCAGCCAACTGCCTTGCCGAACAGCGCGATGCTCTGACAGGTCTCTTCTGCCGCTTTCGCGAATTTCATTGCCCGGAATACCCGGACAACGCATGATCAACGCCGGGGAGTGCGGCTGAAAATCGTCCGGACATCCCTTCGAGTTGTCTCTCTGTCGGTAGTAGGCTCGCGCCGTTTGTTGACGGAACACGACCACTGCCCCGTGGGGCCGGGCTGGAGGAGGCCATGCGCTTTCGCGGGAAGTCCATCCGCAGGAAGATCGTGGCGTTGCTGCTGGTGCCGCTCGTCTCCCTCACCGGACTCTGGGGTTTCGCCACCTTCCTGACGGGGCGCGAGGCCGGCCACCTGATGAGCGCGAGCACCATTGTGGAGAAGGTCGGTCATCCTCTGGAGGGCACGGTCCGTGCCATTCAGGATGAACGCCGTCAGACCCTTGTCTTCCTTGCCGACCCCAGGGCCTCCAACGCTCTGCCCCTGCTGGAGCGCCAACGAGCAGCCACCGACCGTGTCGTGGCGGATGTCAGGGACAGCGCACAGCAGAAGGACATCCGCGATGCACTGCGGCCCGAGGACGAATCACAGCTGAACGCGGTCCTCGGCACGGTCGAGGGCCTTGGCGCACTCCGCGATTCGGTCGAGAAACGCACCATCGACCGCCTCAAGGCGATGGAGTTCTACGATCGTCTCATAGACCCCTGCTACCGCTTTCTGACCGGCCTCCGCACGATGGAGAACGTGTCGATGGACAAGCAGGTCCGCGGGCTCGTGGGCATCTCACGAGCCCGCGAAATGCTCTCCCGCGAAGACGCTCTGGTCGCCTCGTCACTCATCGCCGGACGGCTCACCGCTTCCGAACTGCGCCAGATCTCCGACCTCGTCGCCAATCGCAAGCTGCTCTACGAGATAAATGGCGAGATGCTTCCCTCGTCGGAGCGCCGACGCCTGGAGCAGTACTGGTCGAGCCCGGACAGCGAAGCGCTGAGGAGCGCGGAGAACACGCTCATCAGGGGCGGTCCCACCCAGGACCCGCGAGCGGTCGACGCCGAGCGCTGGCAGGAAGTGGCCCCGCCGGTCCTGGACCGGCTTGCCAACGACTCCACCGAGATGAACAACCGTTTCCAGGACCGCGGCAAGCCCGCCGGCTACAGCGTCCTGATCAAGGCCGGGGTTGCGGGTGTCCTCGGATTCCTCGCCCTGCTCGCCTCGGTGTTCGTCTCCGTACGCATCGGCCGCGAGCTCATCCGTGACCTCTCCCGGCTCCGAAAGGACGCCCATGAGGTCTCCGGCGTACGGCTGCCGAGCGTGATGCGTCGGCTCGCCGCGGGTGAACAGGTCGATGTCGAGACCGAGGCACCGCACCTCCAGTACGAACGGGACGAGATCGGCCAGGTCGGCCAGGCCCTCAACACCCTGCAACGGGCCGCCGTCGAAGCCGCGGTCAAACAGGCGGACATGCGCCGCGGAGTCTCCGAGGTCTTCGTCAATCTCGCCCGCCGCAACCAGGTCCTGCTGCACCGGCAGTTGACGCTCCTCGACACCATGGAGCGCCGCACCGAGAACACCGATGAACTCGCGGACCTCTTCCGCCTCGACCACCTGACCACCCGCATGCGGCGCCACGCCGAGGGCCTGGTGATCCTCTCCGGTGCCGCACCGTCCCGTCAGTGGCGCAAGCCGATCCAGCTGATGGACGTGGTACGGGCAGCGGTCGCCGAGGTCGAGGACTACGAGCGGATCGAGGTCCGCCGGCTGCCCCGCATCGGTGTCGGCGGCCCCGCCGTCGCCGACCTCACCCATCTGATCGCCGAACTCCTGGAGAACGCCACCGTGTTCTCGCCGCCGCACACCGGGGTCCAGGTGCACGGCGAACGCGTCGCCAACGGCTTCACGCTCGAAATCCACGACCGCGGTCTCGGTATGGCTCCCGACGTCCTCCTCGACGCCAACCTGAGACTCGCCGAGACCCCCGAGTTCGAACTCTCCGACACCGACCGGCTCGGTCTCTTCGTGATCAGCCGTCTCGCCCAGCGGCAGAACGTCCGTGTCTCGCTGCAGACCTCTCCGTACGGTGGCACGACCGCCGTCGTCTTCATCCCGGCGGCGCTGCTCACCGACGCCCCGGAGACGCACGGCACCGGCTTCCGCCTCGACCGCCGGTCCGAGAAGGCGATCGGCAGCGGCGGCAGGGCAGCCGGCCGAGGACCGGGCAGTGACAAGGGCCGCAGGGACGGCGTGCCGGACCGCCGCGCCACCGGCAGGCCCTCCGGCCTCGCCCCCGTCCCCACCGGCCTCGTGGACCCGACCCTCCTGGACGGGCCCGTCGAGCTGGAGGGACCCGTCGGAGCGCTGGGCTTCGAGAACGACCCCGTACTCGATCCGCTGATCGACCCTCTGCTGGGCGGTGCTTCCGACATCGACGGCACCGAGAGTGAACGCGGCGGCATCTTCCGCGCCCGCGACCCCCGGCGCGACGGTGACCGCGAACAGCACCAGCAGGCGTCCGACCAGGCAGGGGAGTCCGCGGGCGATGTACGGGCGATGCGCCCCGGCGGCCCGGTGCCGCTGCCCCGCCGAAAACCGCCGACCCTGGTCGCCGACAACGGGCGCCGGGTCGACGAGGCGGGTCGCGCCCACCCCGCAACCGCCGAGCCCGACTCCTCACCCGGTCCGGCCGAAACCGGCAGTCCCACCGGCGCCGGGATCAGGCCGTCGGCCGCCGCCCCGTGGCCCTCCGCCGTCGACACCGGCAGATCCACCGAGCCGCGGCACCCCACCGAACCCCGGCAGCCCACCGGCTTCCGGAAACCCGCCGAGCCGGCCACACCTCCTGAGCCCGCGCCTCCGACAGCGCCGAGCGCGGCCCGGGAGACCGTGGGTGGTCTGCCCCGGCGCATCCGGCAGGCCAGCCTCGCCCCGCAGCTTCGCGAAGTCTCCGGCGGCCGCGATGCGGAGCCGGCCGTAACGGAACCGTCCCAGGACTTCGAGCGGGATGCGGACGAGGTACGCAGCCGCATGGCTTCGCTCCAACGCGGCTGGCAGCGCGGCCGTCGGCAGAACGCCGAGGACGTGACCGGTCCCGGTGAAACACAAGGAACCACTCCGGGAGGGGACGGTCGATGACCGCACCGAACGCCGCAGCACCCGACGCAGCACCCGACGCCGCACGCCAGGGCTCCGGCCAGCTCAACTGGCTGCTCGACGAACTCGTCGACCGCGTCGTCAGCATCCACAAGGCGCTGGTGCTCTCCAGCGACGGCCTCGCCACCGGCACGTCCAAGGACCTGACCCGCGAGGACAGCGAACATCTGGCGGCAGTCGCCTCCGGATTCCACAGCCTCGCCAAGGGCGTGGGACGCCACTTCGACGCGGGCCGGGTCCGCCAGACCGTCGTCGAACTCGACGAGGCTTTCCTCTTCGTCACGGCGGCCGGTGACGGCAGCTGTCTCGCTGTGCTGGCCGACGCCGACTCCGACGTCGGTCAGGTGGCGTACGAGATGACGCTGATGGTCAAGCGCGTCGGTGCCCACCTGGCCAACGCCCCCCGGACGACCGGTCTGACCGCCGGGGGGTGAGTGGACGGCATGAGCGCTGATTCCTCCAGATCTCCGGCAAGGCCCACGGACCCGCAGGCATCGCGCTGGTACGACGCCGAAGCGGGCCCTGTCGTCCGTCCGTACGCGATGACCCGGGGCCGTACCAGCAGTGCCTCCCGTCATCGGCTCGACCTGATCGCGATCGTCGTCCCGGAACCCGCAGCCGACGATCCCGGCCGGAACCAGACGCTCTCCCCGGAACATGTGGAGATCGTCGAACTCTGCAGTGACATGCCCCAGTCGATCGCCGAACTCGCGGCCGGACTGGATCTACCCGTCGGGGTGGTCCGGGTGCTGGTCGGTGATCTCGTCGAGGACGAGCTGGTGCACGTAACCCGTCCCGTTCCGCCGGCCGAGCTGCCGGACGTGAACATTCTTCGCGAGGTGATCAATGGCCTTCGGGCGCTCTAGCCGCAACAGGCGGCCCGTTGAGCCCGTTACCCTGAAAATCCTGGTGGCGGGCGGCTTCGGAGTGGGCAAGACGACTCTGGTCGGCGCGGTCAGCGAGATCAGGCCGCTGCGTACGGAGGAGAGACTCAGCGAGGCGGGCCGTCCGGTGGACGATCTGGCGGGCGTGGAGGCTAAGACCACCACCACCGTGGCCATGGACTTCGGCCGGATCACACTCCGCGAGGACCTGGTGCTGTATCTCTTCGGCACCCCGGGGCAGGACCGTTTCTGGTTCCTGTGGGACGAACTCGCTCAGGGCGCGCTGGGCGCGGTCGTGCTCGCGGACACCCGACGGCTGGAGGACTGCTTCGCGGCGGTCGACTACTTCGAGCGCCGTGCGATTCCGTTCACTGTCGCAGTCAACTGCTTCGAGGGAGCCGACAAGTTCCCCACCGAGACGGTGCAGGCTGCGCTGGACCTCGACCCGGAGGTGCCGGTGCTCATGTGCGACGCACGCGACCGCTCCTCCGCACGGGACGTACTGGTGGCGGTCGTCGAGCACGCAGTGGCCCGGGCGGAGCGTCCCCGCGAGCCCGCAACGACGTAGGCCCATCGGCCGACACAGTGCCGGGAACGCGGCCCGCACCCCCGCCGACCGGGGTACGGGCCGCGCGTCGTTGCCTGACCGCGCATGGATTTTTCACCCTGTGTGAGGGGTCGTCAAGGCTGTTGACAGCAAGCGCTGTTCACGACGGGTGCGGTACAGGCCGTCGCGCACTGCACATCGGCCGGGAAATCGCTCAGCGGACCGCGACGACTGCGGAACCATGGCCGAACAGCCCTTGATTCGCAGTGATCCCGACCCGTGCGCCCGGAACCTGCCGTCGGCCCGCGGCGCCGCGCAGCTGCCAGGTCAGCTCGCAGACCTGGGCGATGGCCTGCGCGGGCACGGCCTCCCCGAAGGAGGCGAGTCCGCCGCTCGGATTGACCGGGATACGGCCACCGAGCGCCGTCGCCCCCTCACGTACGAGTTTGGCGCCTTCACCGGCACCGCACAGCCCGATGTCCTCATACCACTCCAGCTCAAGAGCGGTCGACAGGTCGTACACCTCGGCCAGGGACAGATCCTCGGGCCCGACCCCCGCCTCCTCGTACGCCGCCCGGGCGATCGAGGCGCGAAAACTCTCCGGGGCCGGCTCCACGGCGACCGCTGAATCGGTCGCGATGTCCGGAAGGTCGAGTACGGCCTTGGGGTAGGTCGGCGTCACGGTGGAGACGGCGCGGACACGGACCGGATTTGTGGCCCCGTGACGCCGGGCGAACTCCATGCTGGACAGCACGAGCGCCGCCGCGCCGTCGGACGTCGCGCAGATGTCCAGCAGCCGCAGCGGATCGGCGACCACGGCGGAGGCGGCGACCTGTTCGGCGGTCACGGGCGCGCGGTAGCGGGCGTGAGGGTTCAGCGCACCGGCCGCCGCGTTCTTCACCTTGACCAGCGCGAAGTCTTCCGGGGTGTCTCCGTGCACGGCCATCCGTCGACGGGCGTACAGCGCGAAGTACGCGGGGTTCGTCGCGCCGAGCACCCGGAAGCGCAGCCAGTCGGGGTCGTCCGGCCGGTCGCCGCCCGCCGGGGCGAAGAACCCCTTGGGTGCGGCGTCCGCACCCACCACGAGTACCACCTCCGCCAGGCCGGCGAGGATCTGTGCCCTGGCAGTGTTGATCGCCTGGGCACCCGACGCACATGCCGCGTACACGCTGGTGACCCTCGCCCCTTGCCAGCCGAGTGCCTGTGCGAACGTCGCACCGGCCACATAGCCCGGGTAGCCGCCGCGCACGGTGTCCGCGCCGACCACCGACTGCACGTCCCGCCAGCCGATCCCCGCGTCACCGAGCGCCGTCCGGGCCGCCACCGTGCCGTACTCGACGAAGCTGCGCCCCCACTTGCCCCACGGATGCATCCCGGCGCCGAGGACGGCCACCTCCCCGGTCATGCCGCACCGCCCTGGGCCCCGCCGGTGCCCTCGGACGGTACCGGCCGCCAGTGCCAGGTCGTCCACACCGGGGCCGAATCGGTCCCGGCGGCGGCGCCCCCGATCAGCACGCCCGGCGCCACCTCGACGGTCATTCCGACCGCCAGATCCGCGACGCCCACCCCCGGCGCGGCCTGTCCGAGTACCACCATGCGCTCGGCCGCCAGCTCGACGGCCACCAGCGTGTACGGCTCCCAGGGCACGTCGGGGTCGGAGAGGTAAGGGGCGGGCGGCCGGTAGCGGCCGTCCGTGTACGACCAGACCGTGCCGCGCCGGGAGAGCGGAACTTCGGTCAGCTCACCGCCCGCGCACTGCGGATTGCGGCAGAAGACGTCCTGACGCGGGAAGAAGACCGACGAGCAGGCAGAACAGCGGGTGCCCAGCAGTCGGAAGTCCTCGTCGGTGCTGTCCCCGGTGAACCATCCGGCCACCACTGGTGTGCGCGTCTGTGGCAAAACCCCTCCCCGGTAGGAGATCTGACGGTACGTCAGAAGTGTGTCACGGTCAGCGGCTGTCGGCGAGCCACTTGGCGGCGGTTTCTGCCAGCTCCCGGTCGCGGCCCGCCAGCATCATCCGGATCATCTGTACGTCGCCGCGCAGTGACCAGGCGGGGTGCCCGAAGGTGGCCGGATTGTTCTTCTCGATCAGGAAATGGGCGGGCCAGGCGGTCCCGTACCCGATCAGCGGCAGTGCGGCCGCGTACCTCTTGCGTCCCCGTGCCAGGCCGTACGCGGTGACCGCGAGGCCGGTGAGGGTGCCCGTCAGATGGACCCAGCGGGTGGCGGCCCTGGAATGCATCGCGACGTAGTAGGGCCAGAACTCTTCGTATGAATCGAACGTCTGCTGTGACATACGGGCACCGTAATGGCTTGAGCAGCAACCGGAAACGGTCGATCCGCGTCCGAGAGGAAGGACGGGCGGCCGGAACCCACGGGGGTGGTCCCGGCCGCCCTTTCTCCGCGCCCGCGTCAGTGCCCTGCGACGGACCTCCTGGCCACCGGGAAGTCGAAGTAGGTGTCGGGGAACAACTCGGGCTTGAACGTGTAGTGCCACCATTCCTCGGCCAGATTCACAAAGCCGGCGTCGGTGAGTGTCTTCTTCAGAAACTGCCGATTGTCCCGCTGAGTTCCCTGGATGCGCGGGTCGTCGGTGTGCGAGAGCGTGTCGAAGCAGTCGAATCCGGTGCCCATGTCCACGGAGTTGTCGGGGAAACGGTCGGCCTGGGGCGCGTAACAGGGCACCTGCTTCCGGCCCGGCAGATACGGCGCGGTCGGCGCGGCGGGCAGTTTCACCAGCGTCAGGTCCACCGTGCTGCCGCGGCTGTGCCCGGACTTCTCCGCGATGTAACCGTCGGCGAACAGTCGCGTCTTGTCGACCCGGGGGTAGAACTCGCCCTTCATGGACTCGTCGTCGAGATCCTTCGCCCACCGCACGAAGTGGTCGACCGCCCGCTGCGGCCGGTAGCAGTCGTACACCTTCAGCGAGTAGCCCTGCTTCAGCAGCCGGGTCTGCGCGCGGTGCAGGGCCCGGGCCGCCGGCCGGGTCAGGATGCAGAGCGACTGGCGGTAGCCGTCCACCGGTACGCCCATGAAGTTGTGCGCGGTGGGGTAGCGCATCTCCTGGATGATCGTGGGATCCACCGCACGCAGCGCGACGAACTCCTCGGGGGCTTTCGGCTCGGGCCGCGCCTGCGCCACGGGGGCGGCGGCGGTGACGGCGAGCAGGGTGGCGGCAGTGGCTGCCAGGACACGGAAAGCGGAAGCGATGCCTGTCATGAGCACATAATCCAGTAGTGCGGGGGGCCTGGCAGGCGATCGGATACAGTCCGCGCGTGCCTGCGTCCACGAGCAACCCCGACAAGCCGGTCAAGGACTCCCACTGCGGCAGCTGCGGAGCACCGTACTCCGCCTCGCTTCCTCCCACCGCATGGCCCCGCACCTGCACCGTCTGCGGCGACACCGCCTACCGCAACCCGCTGCCGGTCGCCGTGGCCCTGCTCCCCGTCACCGACCGGGACGGCACCGGACTCGCCGTCATCACCCGCACCATCCCGCCCCACCGCGGCGGTCTCGCCCTTCCCGGCGGCTTCATCGACCACGACGAGGACTGGAAACACGCAGTCGTACGTGAACTCCGCGAGGAGACCGGCATCGAGGCCGACGAACAGGACGTCCGCCTCGCCGATGCCCTCAGCGCCCCGGACGGCCACCTGCTCCTCTTCGGCCTGCTCCCGGAACGCCCCGCGGCCGGCCTCCCGCCCTCCATGCCGACCGACGAGACCTCCGGCTTCCAACTGCTCCGCAGACCCACCGAACTGGCCTTCCCCCTGCACACCCGGGCCGCCCGCACATGGTTCGAAGGCGGCTACCACTGACCGGCCCGACGGCCCCTTTGCACACCGCGACCCGGCCTACAGCCCCCGCACGCGCACCGGGTGGTTCACCGGCCCCTCCTCGCCCTCCCGCTCCACCCGAACCTCGCCGTCCACCAGCCGCGACGTATACCGCTCGACCTCCGCCCGTTCCCAGCCGTCACCCGCATCCCGGACCACCAGACCGCCCCCACCGCGCCCCGCGGCCGGAGCCCACACCTCCAGTTCCACACCGCCGTCCGCACCCCGCACCGGCAGCACCGAACCCGCCCGTGCCAACACCGGCACCCGCGCCAGCGGAGCATCGAGCAACACCTGCCCCGGCCCCTCGTACACCTCACCCGTCGCCGTGTCGTACCAACGCCCCCGCGGCAACCGCACGGCCCGGCGGTCCGCACCACGCTCCAGCACCGGCGCCACCAGCAAGGCGTCGCCCAGCAGGAACGCGTCCTCGCACTCCCGCAATGCCCGCTCACCGGGTGCACCCCACCAGAGCGGTCGCACATACGGCGCACCGGTCAGCCGGGCCAGCTCAGCCAGCGTCACGAAGTACGGGTGAAGCCGCTCCCGCTCCACCAGCGCGGCCCGCGCATGCTCAAGCACCTGCGGTCCGAACTCCCACGGCTCCCGCCGTCCCGCGTCGATCGCCGCATGGGTACGGAACAACGGCAGATACGCACCCAGCTGGAACCACCGCAGATACAACTCCGGCGACGGCGAGCCGTCGAACCCACCCACATCCGGCCCCGAATACGGAACCCCGCACAGCCCCAGCCCCAGCACCAGCGCCAACGAGGCCCGCAGTCCCGGCCAGCCGGTCTCCACATCACCGGACCAGGTGCCCCCGTAACGCTGCATCCCCGCCCAACCGGAACGCGAGAACAGAAAGGGACGCACATCCGGCCGCAGCCGGCGAAGCCCTTCGTACCCGGCACGCGCCATCGCGAGCCCGTACACATTGTGGGCCTCGCGGTGATCACCCCCGCGGCCCTCCAGAGAGTGCCGCGCCGACCGCGGCAGCGTCGGATCCCCGAACGCCGCGAACGACACCGGCTCGTTCATGTCGTGCCACACACCGGAGAACCCCTGCGCGAGCCGCTCCTCATACAGACCGCCCCACCACTCCCGCACCTGTGGATCGGTGAAGTCCGGATACACGCACTCACCCGGCCACACCTCCCCGCGCACCGCCCGGCCCCGCGCATCCCGGACGAACGCCCCGCCGCTCCCGACCGCCCTACCCGAGTCGAACACCGCATCCCCCGGCTCCGCCTTCACCGCGGGATCGACGATCGACACCAGCCGCACCCCGTCCTCCCGCAACTCCTTCGCCAGCCCCGGCAGATCGGGAAAACGCTCACGGTCGACGGTGAACACCCGGTGTGCGTCGTAGTGGTCGATGTCCAGATGCAGTACCGACAAGGGCAGCCCCCGCTCCCGGTACCCGGCAACGATCCGCCGCACCTCCTGCTCGCTCCCGAACCCCCAACGGGCATGCTGCGGACCCAACGCCCAGGACGGAGGCAGCGCGGGCGCACCCGTGAGCGTCGTCCAGCCCTGCAGCACCCGGGCCGGCGTACCGGCCATCACCCAGCAGCGCAGCGGCCCCCCGTCCATCCGCACCTCACACATCCCCGGACGGTCATGGCCGGATCCCGCACCCTCCTCGCCCTCGCGCAACGTCACCCGCCCCGACCAGGTGTTGTCGTGGAACACCAGATGCGTCCCTGCATCGGATACCACCATCTGCACCGGCATCGTCAGATACAGCGGATCGTCATCCGGCCCGAAGCGCCCACCCGGATCGGTGTTCCACAGCCCGTACACACCGTCCCGCAGTCGCGGCCCCGACGCCCGTCCGCCGAGCCCGAAGAACCGGGCGTCCGCCGGCACCTCGGATCGCTGCACCCACCGAGCGCCACCACCCGCCACCGGCTCCCACCAGCGCGGCGGCAACTCGCGCCGGAGCACCACCCCGCCAGGAGTACGCAGTTCCACGGCCCCGTGCCGCGACACCGCAACGGTCAGGCGCTCCGAGACCACCTGCCAGCCGCCGTCCTTGTCAGGTTCCAGCTCGGCCCGCGGATCCGCCTCGGGCACCGCACCGGCCAGTGCGTACGACGGCAACGGCTCCGCGCCGTCCCAGCCCCAGAACACCGCACCGCCCACCGCCACCCGGACCCGCAACTCCGAACGTGCGAACCGCACCACACCACCGCCCGGCCCCGGATCCGCCCCGACCACAAGTCCCGGCACTCTCGCCCGCTCCGCACCGCGCCGCGGCAGCGCCCGCGCATCCGCATTCCGACGCCGCAAGGAGGAGCGCACCGTGCGCAGCCCCTGCACCGAACCCACCATCTTCACCGAGCGCACCAGGTCACGACCGTTCATGCAGTTCACCCTGCCACCCGACAGGGCGGGTGCGGGCTTCGTTCAACTTCCGTTCACCCGTGGCCGGACCACATGTCCGGACACGCGACCATGGGTGGCGAACCCTGGTGCGAAAGACGATCACATGACATCGTCCGTAAAAGCCGCCTCGCGCGCACGCCCCAGCACGTGTGCGCGCGAACCACGCCCACCCCGCGTACCCGTACAGCCAGGGAGCCGCCCCATGACCTCAGCAGCGAACGAAGCCCCCCTCTGGCAGCCCGACGCCGAGCGCATTGCCGCCGCGGCAGTCACCCGCTTCCAGAGCTGGGCGGCCGAGCGGTACGGAGCACCGGCCGATGGCGGCTATCCGGCGCTGCACCGCTGGTCCGTCGACGAACTGGACACTTTCTGGCGGGCCGTCGCCGACTGGTTCGACGTACGGTTCTCCACCCCGTACGAGACCGTCATCGGCGACCGCACCATGCCCGGCGCCCAGTGGTTCCCCGGTGGCACTCTCAACTACGCCGAACACGCCCTGCGCACTGCGGAGGACCCCCTGCGCGCAGACGCACCCGCCCTGCTCCACGTCGACGAGACCCACACCCAGGTCCCCATCTCGTGGTCCGAACTCCGCCGCCGGGTCGGATCGCTCGCTGCCGAGCTCCGTGCCCTCGGCGTCGAACCGGGCGACCGTGTCAGCGCCTACCTCCCCAACGTCCCCCAGGCTGTCATCGCCTTCCTCGCCACCGCGGCCGTCGGTGGCGTCTGGACCTCCTGCGCCCCCGACTTCGGCGCCCGCAGCGTCCTCGACCGCTTCCAGCAGGTCGAACCCGTCGTCCTCTTCGCCGTCGACGGCTACCGCTACGGCGGCAAGGAACACGACCGCGCCGACACGGTCGCGGAGCTTCGCCGTGAACTCCCCACTCTGCGCGCTGTCGTCCACATCCCGCTACTGGGCACCGAGGCCCCGGAAGGTGCCCTCGAATGGTCCGCCCTCACATCCGCGGACACCGAGCCCGTCTTCGAACAGGTCCCCTTCGACCATCCGCTGTGGGTGCTCTACTCCTCCGGCACGACCGGACTCCCCAAGGCGATCGTCCAGTCCCAGGGCGGCATCCTGCTGGAACACTTCAAGCAGATCGGCCTGCACTGCGACCTCGGCCCCGACGACCGGTTCTTCTGGTACACCTCCACCGGCTGGATGATGTGGAACTTCCTCGTCTCCGGCCTGCTCACCGGGACCACACTCGTGCTGTACGACGGCAGCCCGGGCTATCCGGACGTCAGCGCCCAGTGGCGCGTCGCCGAACAGACCGGAGCGACCCTCGTCGGTACCTCTGCCGCCTATGTCATGGCCTGCCGTAAGGCCGGCATCCACCCGGGCCGCGACTTCGACCTCTCCCGCATCCAGTGCGTCGCCACCACCGGCTCCCCGCTCCCGCCCGACGGTTTCCGCTGGCTCCACGACGAAGTCGCCGACGATCTCTGGATCGCCTCCGTCAGCGGCGGCACGGACGTCTGCAGCTGCTTCGCCGGCGCGGTCCCCACCCTCCCCGTACACATCGGCGAACTCCAGGCCCCGTGCCTCGGCACAGACCTCCAGTCCTGGGACCCCGCAGGCAAACCGCTCATCGGCGAAGTCGGCGAGCTCGTCGTCACCGCACCCCTGCCCTCCATGCCGATCCGCTTCTGGAACGACCCCGACGGCAGCCGCTACCACGACAGCTACTTCGACATGTATCCCGGTGTGTGGCGCCACGGCGACTGGATCACGATCACCGAACACGGCTCGGTCGTCATTCACGGCCGATCCGACTCCACCCTCAACCGCCAGGGTGTACGCATGGGCTCCGCCGACATCTACGAGGCCGTCGAGCGGCTCCCCGAGATCCGTGAATCCCTCGTCATCGGCATCGAGGAGCCCGACGGCGGGTACTGGATGCCGCTCTTCGTCCACCTCGCCGACGGGGCCGCGCTCGACGACGACCTGCGCAACAACATCAAGCAGACCATCCGCGAGAACTTGTCCCCGCGCCACGTCCCGGACGAGGTCATCGAGGTCCCAGGTATTCCGCACACCCTCACCGGCAAGCGCATCGAGGTTCCGGTCAAACGCCTTCTACAGGGCACGGCCCTGGCCAAGGCGGTCAATCCCGGCTCGGTTGACAACCTCGAACTCCTCCGCTTTTACGAGGACCTCGCCCGCAAGCGTGCCTGACCGTCCGCATTGTCAGTGCCCATGATTACTCTGAGTGAGAAATGATCGACAGCGCACTGGGGGAATCATGGCGCACACCAGGAACACCAAGCACGCCAAGCACAGCGCGACCGCCGGGTACAGCCGCTCCGGCACATCCATGCGACGTACGCTGCGCCGCGAAGCACCCAGCACCGTCGGCCTCCTGGCCGACGAGCAGGACTTCGCGGCGATGCAGTGCTACCGCACCTTCACGTTCGACGACCACACCGTCTATCTGCAGCAGGTCGAGGGCCTGCTCAAAGCCCTGGCAGCACAGGGCATGCACGCCACGGTCGCTCTCTTCGACCCGGAGGAGTACGCGGAATTCTGCACCGAGTCGGGAATCGCTCCCGACGCTCCCGCCAGCCGCAGCCGCTTCACCGCCGAGATCGCCTCAGCCGGGGCCACCGTCGCGTACGCAGGGCAGCCCATCGACACCCTGATCCCGCTCCTGGTCAGCCGAGCAGTCCGTCAGGCCACCTGGGAGTACGCCACGATGACCCTGGCAGGCCTCGGAGACTGCGCGGACTGCGGCCAGGACATCGGCCGCGCCGCCTTCGACAGGGCCTCCCACCTGCTGCTGCGCATGCTGGAGACGGCAGGCCCGGGCACCCACCACCTCGTCTGCAGCGCCCCCACCGAGAACGAGCACCTGCTCGCCGTCCTGCACACCGAGCGCGACACCGTGGGACCGGCCCGCCTCGAAACGGCGGAAGGAGCCGAGTTCGTCACGGTGCTCGCAGTCGGTATCGCCCTCGAAAAGCCCGGGGGAGTCGTACTCCGTACGAGCAACCCCGGCACCCAGGACCGGGTCCACGGCTGGCGGCTGCTCCGCGGCAGCCTGGTTCCGCTCACCGCCGGTGAGGTCTTCAGCGCCTACTGCACCGACGCCGACACCGGCGAGCCGGTCGCCCCGGAGTCACATGTGGAGTACCGCGCGGGCTTCGACCTGGGCGCGGACGAACCGGAAGCACACCACTGACAAGCCGAAGGGGCTCCCTGCCGCCATCGGCAGGGAGCCCCTTCACCACAGACGCCGCAGGGCTACTCGCCCGACAGCACCGCCTGAGCCGCCACCCGCGCCTCTTCGGCGGAGTCCGCCGCACGCGCGGCGGAAGCGGCACGCTCGCACTGTGCAAGCGTGTACTTCGCCAGCGTGGCGCGGACATAAGGAATGGACGCGGCCCCCATCGACAACGACGTCACACCCAGCCCCGTCAGGACACAGGCGAGCAGCGGATCGGAGGCGGCTTCACCACAGACACCACAGCTCTTGCCCTCCGCCCTGGCCGCCTCGGCCGAAAGCGCCACGAGGTCGAGCAGCGCAGGCTGCCACGGATCCTGCAGCCGGGACACCGCACCCACCTGACGGTCGGCGGCAAAGGTGTACTGCGCGAGGTCATTGGTGCCCAGCGAGAGGAACTCCACCTCCTGCAGGATCGAGCGCGCCCGCAGCGCCGCGGACGGAATCTCGACCATCGCGCCGAACTTCGCCCGCAGCCCGGCCTCACGGCAGGCATCGGCGAAGGCCTTCGCATCCTTACGGTCCGCCACCATCGGAGCCATGACCTCAAGGTAGACAGGCAGACCCTCGGCCGCCTTCGCCAACGCGGTCAGCTGGGTCCGCAGAACCTCGGGGTGGTCCAGCAGACTCCTCAGCCCGCGCACACCCAGCGCCGGGTTCGGCTCGTCCGCCGGTGTCAGGAAGTCCAGCGGCTTGTCGGCGCCGGCATCCAGCACCCGCACCACGACACGCCCTTCGGGGAACGCCTCAAGCACTGCCCGGTACGCCGCGACCTGCTTCTCCTCGGACGGTGCCTGCTTGCTGTCGTCCAGGAACAGGAACTCGGTACGGAACAGACCCACGCCCTCGGCACCGGCCTCGACCGCCGCCGGCACATCGCCCGGCCCGCCGACATTGGCGAGCAGCGGGACCTTGTGGCCGTCGGAGGTAGCGCCGGGACCGGTCGAAGCGGACAGTGCGGCCCTGCGCGCCGCAGCGGCACTCTCCATCTCCGCACGCTTCTCGGCGCTGGGCTGGACGAAGATCTCACCGGTGCTGCCGTCCACCGCGATGACCGTGCCCTCGGCCAGTTCACCGGCACCGGGGAGCGCCACCACGGCAGGCACACCGAGCGCCCGCGCCAGAATCGCGCTGTGACTGGTCGGCCCACCCTCCTCGGTCACAAAGCCGAGCACCAGAGCCGGGTCGAGCAGCGCCGTGTCGGCGGGCGCGAGATCCCGTGCGATCAGCACATAGGGCTCGTCGCTGTCCGGCACACCCGGCATCGGCACACCGAGCAGGCGAGCCACGATCCGGTTGCGCACGTCGTCGAGGTCGGCAACCCGACCCGCAAGGTACTCCCCGGCGTTGGCGAGCAGAGCCCGGTACGCGGCGAACGCGTCGTAGACGGCGCGCTCGGCGGTGCTGCCGACCGCAATGCGTCGATCCACATCAGCCATCAGCTCGGGGTCCTGAGCCATCATGGCCTGGGCCTCGAGCACATGCTGGGCCTCGCCACCGGCCAGATTGCCGCGCGCAATCAGATCGGCCGCCACAGCCTCCACAGCCTGGCGAGCACGCCCCTGTTCGCGCTCTGCCTCCTCGGCCGGAATCTGCTTGGCCGGCGGTTCGAGTACCGCCGTGCCCATATGACGCACCTCGCCGATCGCCACTCCATGGCTCACACCGACGCCTCGCAGCGTTGTCTCCATTTCACCCGTCCCCGGTTGTGCGGCGGCCCGTGCCTCCGCGGTGGATATCCAGTCGGCTTTCACTGCGCCGAGTCCGTCACTGCCAACCGAACAACGTGTCGCCGATCTTCACGTCCCCGTCCTCGCGGACGTCGGAGAGGGAATCAGCGGTGGCCTCCAGCGCGACGATCGGGCACACGGGGGACTTGCCGGCCGCCTCGACGCCCGCAGGATCCCAACGCACGATGCCCTGACCGCGTGTGACCGTGTCCCCCTTGTTCACGAGCAGCTCGAAACCCTCACCATTGAGTTGAACGGTGTCGATGCCGAGGTGCACGAGAACGCCGCGCCCGTGCTCGTCCACGACGACGAACGCGTGCGGGTGCAGGGAGACAACGATGCCGTCGACCGGCGATACGGCCTCGGACGGCTCGCGTACGGGATCGATGGCGGTTCCAGGACCCACCATCGCGCCGGAGAAGACCGGGTCCGGTACCGCAGCGAGCCCGATGGCACGTCCGGCAAGAGGGGACGTCACAGTGGTCATGGGGAACCTCCCAGGGGTGGAGCTTGAATGGCGCCGTCACAGCTTGTGTGCGACGGCGTACTGTTCAGCAGGGTAAGTCATAAGAAGTTCCGGTTCCGCGTAAGTCCTGACGGTTCGCGGCCCTAGAGGGGCACCGGAAACGATTTGCCTCAACTCCCGCCGCCCTGTACTGTCGTGCTCCTGCCTGGCCCCAGCACGACTTTAAGTCGGGGGTCGGCGGCGACTTTTAAGCCCTGACTCTAACTCGGATCGGCACCTGCATGCCTGCAGGAGGTTGGTCAAGGGAAATGAAAAGGCCTGATAGAGTCGGACTCGCCGGAAAGGGAAACGCGAAAGCGAAGAACTGGAAAGCGGCCCCGCTTCGACCGGGAATCGGACACGAAAGAGTCTGATAGAGTCGG
>NZ_BMRN01000040.1 GCF_014648655.1 Streptomyces atratus | reverse complement strand
CAACCGTGCGTCAGGGGCAGCTGCCACAGAGGCGGCGAGCGTGGCCAGATGGCCGGCCATCCGCTCGATCCTCGCCCGATCGAACAGATCCGTCCGATACTCCAACACAGCTCGGAGGCCGTCCGACGACTCGACAACGGTCAGCGTCAGGTCGAACTTGGCCACACCCCGCTCGATCTCGACCGGCTCGACGTCCACGCCCGCCAGCTGCCATGCCTCGCCGTCCGCGCTTCCCGGCGCCTGAAGGACGAACATGGTCTGGAACAACGGGTTGCGCGACAGATCCCGTTCCGGCGCCAGCTCCTCCACCAGCCGCTCGAACGGCAGGTCCTGGTGGTCGAAAGCCCCCAGGGCCGTGTCCTTGACGCGGTCGATCAGCTCGCCGAAGGTCGGGTCACCGGACAGGTCGGTCCGCATCACCAATGTGTTGACGAAGAAGCCGACGACATCCTCGATCTCGGCCCGGTTGCGGCCCGCGATCGGGGTTCCCACCGCGATGTCGTCCTGGCGGCAATAGCGTGCCAACACGACCTGGAACAACGACAGCAGCGCCATGAACAGGCTCGCACCCTGCCGTCCCGCCGCCTCCCGCAACCGCTCCGCCACCTCGGCCGCTACCTCGAAGGTGACCACGTCGCCGGCGCCGCTCGCGTGCGCCGGGCGCTGACGGTCCGTGGGCAGCTCCAACGGTGTGGAACGGGCGAGGCGCTCGCGCCAGTACCCGAGCTGCCGCTCCAGCGCCGGCCCCGTGAGCTGGTCGCGCTGCCAGACGGCGAAGTCCGCATACTGCACTGGAAGGTCCGGGAGCGACGCTTCGCGCCCCCCGGCCAGGGCCGCCGCGTACAGCTCACGGAGTTCGCGCGCCAGGATGCCGGAGGACCAGCCGTCCGACACGATGTGATGTGTCGTCAGGAGCAGGTAGTGGTCGTCATCGGCAAGGCGTACGACGTCCGTCCGCAGCGGCCGGCCCGTCGTGAGGTCGAAGGGGCGCTTCGCTTCGCTGCGCAGCACCTCACGGGCTCTTTCTTCGGCGACCGCGTCTCCCTCGCCCCGCAGGTCGTGCACCGAAACGTCGACCGGCCAGGGCGCGTTGACCTCCTGGTGCGGCGTGCCGTCGTCGCCCGCTGTGAAGGCCGTCCGCAGCACCTCGTGCCGGGCCACCAGGCCGGACAGCGCCGTCTCCAGTGCTGTGACATCGAGTAGGCCGCGTACCCGCAGCGCCGTGGGCACGAGGTAGTCGGCGCTCTCGGGGGTCAGGCGGTCCAGGAACCAGAGCCGCTGCTGTGCGAACGACAGCGGAAGCGGTCCGGCGGCGTCCTTGTCGGCACGTACGATCCGGTCCGCGTCCGCGTGCCGTCGCATACGGGACAGTAGCCGTGCCTCGATCGAGTTCTCGCCCATGATGATGTCTGTCCTCTGCTCTTCGGGTGGGCAACGGGTCTCTGCGCGGGGACAACGGGTCTCTGCGGGTGGGCAGGGGGCCGCTGAATTCAGGACGCCTGTTCCTGTGTGTCGAACAATTCGATGAGCTGCTCCTTGACACCGGTGACCGTCGGCGCCTGGAACAGGCGGCGCAGACCGATACGGACCCCGGTCACCGCCTCGATGCGATTGACGAGCTGGATGGCGAGGAGGGAATGCCCTCCGATGTCGAAGAAGCGGTCGTGGATTCCGACCTTTTCGCGTCCGAGCACGCCGGCCATGATGTCGGCGATCTCCGCCTCGATGTCGTCCCGGGGCGCCACGAATTCCGCCGTGGTGTCGGCCTCGTCGGGGGCCGGCAGCGCAGAGTGGTCGACCTTGCCGTTCCGGTTGAGTGGGAGTTCGGGCAGTTCCACGAACGCGGACGGCATCATGGCCCGGGGCAGTCGCTCGGCCGCCCATGCCCGCAGCGCCTCGGCGTCCGTGTCCGCCGTACTGTCCGGCGCGGGTACGTGATAGGCGACGAGCCGTTTGTCGCCCGGGGCGTCCTCGCGGACGGTCACCGCGCACACCCCGACCGCGTCATGGGCGAGCAAGGCCGCCTCGATCTCACCGAGTTCGACCCGTACGCCGCGCAGCTTCACCTGCCGGTCGATGCGTCCGAGCAGGTCGAGTTCGCCATCGGGGGTGAAGCGGCCGACGTCACCGGTGCGGTACATCCGGCCGCCGGTGAACGGGTCCGGTACGAAGCGTTCCGCGGTGAGTTCGGGCCGCTCGTGGTAGCCGCGCCCCACGCTGTCTCCGCCGAGATACACCTCGCCCAGCACTCCCGCGGGTACGGGCCGGCGGTCCGGGTCGAGGACGTACACGGTCTGGTTCACCATGGGCCGCCCCGCGAGGACCGGACCCTGGGGGTCGGTGCGCGAGGCCCGCCAGTACGTGGTGTCGACGGAGACCTCCGTCGCCCCGTACAGGTTGATCAGGTCGCCGGGGAAACGGTCGAGGAAGCGGGCCACCAAGGTCGGCTGAAGGGGTTCGCCGCTCGCGAAGGCGTAACGCAGGTGCGCGCAGTCTTCGGGCTCCGCCTGTGAGACGAACAGGTCCAGCAGGCTCGGCACGAAGTGCAGGCCGACCACCCGGTGGGCCCCCATCAGGCGTGACACCTCGGCCATGTCCAGCCGGTCGGAGCCGGGTACGAGCACGACCGTCGCCCCCTGCCACAGAGGCCAGAAGATCTCGTACGCCGACACGTCGAAGGACAGGGGCGTCGCCTGAAGGAAGCCCTCGCCCGGCGCGAGCGGGAACGCGTCCTGCATCCCGGCCAGGTAGTTGACCACCCCTCGGTGCTCGATGCGGACGCCCTTCGGCCGCCCGGTCGAGCCGCTGGTGTAGATCAGGTAGGACAAGTCGCCGGGTCCTGCGACGGGCTGGGGTGCGGTTACCGGGAGGGTGTCCGGCAGGTCCGAGGCGCGGTCGACGGCCAGCAGGACCAGGCCCTCGGCCAGCAGGCCGGCGTGTGCGGTGTCGGTCACGACCAGTGGTGCACCGGAGTCCTCCACCAGGTAGGCCAGTCGTTCCGCCGGATGTTCCGGGTCGAGCGGAACATAGGCCGCACCGGCCTTCAGGATGCCGAGCAGCGTCCACACCAGGGCGGGGGAGCGCTCCAGGCAGACGCCCACCGGGACATCCGGTCCGATCCCCGGCTCGGCGCGCAGCCGGTGGGCCAACTGATTCGCCCGCTCGTCGAGTTCGCGGTAGGTCAGCTCTTCCGTGCCGCACACGACGGCGACGGCGTCCGGGGTGAGCGCCGCGCGCGCCTCGAACAGCTGATGCAGGGTGGCCGCGACGGGGACGGGCGCCGAGGTGGCGTTCCACTCGGTCACGATCCGGAGGCGCTCGTCCGTACCCAGCATCTCCAGCTCGGACAGCGCGCTGCGTGGACGCGCCGTCGCCGCGTCCAGCAGGTTGGTGAAGTGATCCACGAGGCGCCGCGCGGTGGCCTCGGTGAAGAGGTCACCGGCGTAGACGACGGCGCCGTCCAGAGTACCGTCGGCCGCCTCGGCGAGGTACATCGACAGGTCGAACTTCGCGTCGCGTACAGGGGACTCCATGGGCTCCGCCGTCAGACCGGGCAGGCTCCACGCGTCCGCTCCGGGCGTGTTCTGGAGCGCGAACAGAGTCTGGAACAGCGGATTGCGGGACAGGTCACGGTCGGGAGCCAGCTCTTCGACGAGGCGCTCGAAGGGCAGGTCCTGGTGGTCGTACGCGCCCAGTGCCGTGTCCTTGACGCGGGCCAGCAGCTCGGTGAACGCCGGATCGCCGGAGAGGTCGGTGCGCAGGACGAGAGTGTTGACGAAGAAGCCGATCAGGTCTTCGGTCTCGGCCCTGTTGCGGCCGGCGATGGGGGTACCCACCGCGACGTCCCGTTGTCCGCTGTAGCGGGCCAGCAGCAGTTGGAAGACCGACAGCAGGGTCATGAACAGGCTCGCGCCGCCGTCGGCGGCCACCGCCCTGGCACGTGCGGCGACGTCGGCGGGCACCGAGAACCGGACGACCTCACCCTTGCCGGTGCGCTGCGCGGGACGGGCATGGTCCGTCGGCAGCTCCAGCGGCTCCAGGTCCGCCAAACAAGCACGCCAGTAACTGAGCTGGCGTTCCAGCGGTTCGCCGGTCAGCCAGCCGCGCTGCCACAGCGCGTAGTCGGCGTACTGCACCGGCAGCGGCGCCGGGACCGGTCCCTTCTCCAGGGCCGCCGCGTACAGCGCGGACAACTCACGTACCAGCACGCCCACTGACCAGCCGTCGAAGGCGATGTGATGCACGGTGATCGCCAGGACCGCTTCCTCGTCGGCCAGTCGTACCAGCACCGCGCGCAGCATCGGGACGGTGCTGAGGTCCACCGGGCGCAGGGCGTCCTCGGTCACGACCGCCGCACAGGCGTCGTCCCGGGCCTGGGCGTCGGCGACGGCGCGTAGATCCCGTATCAGCACCGTCACCGGCCCCTCGGGGGAGATCGACTGGACCGGGGAGCCCGCTTCGTCCGTGCCGAACCGGGTGCGCAGGACCTCGTGGCGGGCAACCAGCGCGGTGAAGGCGGAGTTGAGGGCGTCCACATCGACCAGTCCGTGGACGCGGAAGGCGAACGGCAGCAGATATTCGGCCCTTTCCGGCTCCAACTGGTCGAGGAACCAGAGGCGTTGCTGAGCGAAGCTCAGCGGCAGCGGGGCACCGTCGCGCGGTACGGCGGGGATGCGGGAGATCCCGACGTCATCGAGGTCCGCCACCGCGGCGGCCAGCAGCGCCGGGGTCGGCGCGCTGAACAGGGTCCGTACGGGGACGTCCACGCCCAGCCGCCGGCGCAACCGCGACACGACCCGCGTCGCCAGCAGCGAGTGGCCGCCCAGCGCGAAGAAGTCGTCGTCCACGCCGACCGTGTCGACGCCGAGCACCTCTGCCCAGACCTCGGCCACCGTCCGCTCGGTCCCGGTGCGCGGGGCCGTGTACGCGGCGCCCAGCTCGGACCGGTCGGAGGCGGGCGCGGGCAGTGCGCGGCGGTCCGTCTTGCCGTTCGGGGTGAGCGGGATGCGGTCCAGGGGCACGAACGCGGCGGGGATCATGTAGTCCGGCAGTTCACGCCGGAGGTGGGCGCGCAGCGCGCCCGTCTCGGCAGGTGGGTCCGCGACGACGTATGCCACCAGCCGCGGGTCGCCCGGTATGTCCTCGCGCAGCAGAACGGTGGCGAGCGTGACCGATGGGTGGGTGAGCAGCGCCGCCTCGATCTCACCGGGCTCGATGCGGTAGCCGCGCAGCTTGATCTGGTTGTCGCCCCGGCCGATGAACTCCAGATGCCCGTCAGGGTGCCACTTCGCGAGGTCGCCGGTGCGGTACACGCGCCGTGGCGTGCCGTCCAGCGTGACGACCGTGAACTTCTCGGCGGTCAGCTCGGGCCTGCCCAGATACCCTCGGGCCAGGCCGGGGCAGCTGATCCACATCTCACCCGGGACGCCTACCGGGACCGGCCGGCCGTGGCGGTCCACCACGAAGACCTTCGCGTTGGCGACCGGGCGCCCGATCGGCACGTGCTCGCCTGGCCCGGTGATCCGCGCCGTCGCCGCCTCCTGCGCCGCCTCCGTCGGCCCGTAACCGTTGACCAGCGGCACCGAGGTGTGGCGGAACCACTGGCGTACCTGCTCCCGCGGGAGCGCCTCGCCGCCGAGCCGCACCAGCCGCAGCTCCGGGCCGAGGGAATCCGGCCCGTCGAGCTGGGCGGCGAGCGCACCGAACGCCGACGGGGTCAGCCAGGCCACCGTCACCTTGTTGGTGCGCAGCGCCTGCCCGAGCATCCCCGGGTCCCACGCGTCGTCGCGCAGTACCAGGGAAGCACCTGAGACGAGAGGCGCGAACAATTGCCCCACCGAGGAGTCGAAGGAGATCGACGCGAACTGCAGTACCCGGTCCTCGCAGGTGAGGTCGAGCTGCCGCCGGGTCTCCCGCATCCGTGCGCGCAGGGCGCCGTGGGTGATCTGGACGCCCTTCGGGCGGCCTGTCGAACCGCTCGTGTAGATCACGTACGCCAGATCGTCCGGCTTCGCCCCGGGCGCGGAACCGTCACCCGGGCGGACGGGCGGATCCGACGGCCAGGAGTCCTCCAGCAGCAGGAGCGGCGTAGCGGCGGGCAGCCGCTCGGCGTGCGAGGACCGGGTGACGATCAGCGGGGCCCCGCTGTCCTCGACCATGTAGGCGAGCCGTTCGGTCGGATACGTCGGGTCCAACGGCACGTACGCGGCACCTGATTTGAGAATTCCGAGCAGCGCGCTCACCATGTCGGTGCCCCGGTCGAGGCAGACGGCGACCAGTGTCCCGGGACCGGCTCCGCGCTCGCGCAGCAGGGCGGCGATCCACTCGGCCCGCTCGTCCAGCTCGCGGTAGGTCAGATGATCCGAGCCGCAGGTGACAGCGGGGGAGTTCGGGCGTTCGGCGGCCCGGTCCTCGAAGAGCCGGTGCACGGTGACGGCGTCGGGGGCGTCGGTGTCCGCGCCGTTCCATGCGGTGAGTATGTGCCGCCGCTCCGAGGCCGTCAGCATCTCCAGGGCGGACAGCCGGGCGGTGGGAGCGTGAGCGGCCGCACCGAGCAGGGTCTCGAAGTGTCCGGCGAGCCGTACCATCGTGGCTTCGTCGAAGAGGTCGGTGGAGTAGACGATGGTGCCGTCCAGACCGCCGTCGTCGGCCTCCGTCGCGTAGAACGTGAAGTCGAACTTCGACTCCTGTGCGGCCACGTCCAGCTGGCGGACGCTGAGGCCGGGCAGCTCCCAGGATTGGTTGTCGGGTGTGTTCTGGAGGACGAACATGGTCTGGAACAATGGGTTCCGGGAGAGGTCCCGCTGTGGCGCCAGTTCCTCCACCAGCCGCTCGAAAGGCAGATCCTGGTGGTCGTAGGCACCGAGTGCGGTGTCCTTGACGCGGTCGATGAGTTCGGTGAACGTCGGGTCGCCCGACAGATCGGTACGCATGACCAGCGTATTCACGAAGAAGCCGACCATGTCCTCGATCTCGGCCCGGTTGCGGCCCGCGATCGGAGTGCCCACCGCGATGTCCTCCTGGCCGCTGTAGCGCGACAGCACGACCTGGAACACGGCGAGCAGCGTCATGAACAGGCTCGCGCCCGTGTCGTGCGCCAGTCTGCGGGCGCCGTCGGCGGTCGCGGCGGGGATGCTGAAGGTGAGCATCGCCCCGTTGCCACTGCGCCGTGCCGGGCGCCTGCGGTCGGTGGGCAGCTCCAGCGGTGCGGTGCCCGCCAGCATGTCACGCCAGTAGTCGAGTTGCGCGGACAGCTCATCACCGGTGAGCCATGCGCGCTGCCATACCGCGAAATCGGCGTACTGCAGCGGAGGTTCGAGCAGATCAGCGGCGATGCCCGTGACCCGCGCCGTGTACAGCTTGGTGAGCTCCCGCGAGATCACCCCCATTGACCATCCGTCGAAAGCTATGTGATGGATCGTCAGTGAGAGGAGGTGATCCGCCTCGTCCAGCCGGATCAGCAAGGCGCGGACCATCGGACCGATGGCGAGATCCACCGGCCGGAAGCCCTCGGTGTCCACGAGCGCGATGGCGGCCTCTTCCCGGGCACCGGCATCCGCGACGGACCGCAGGTCGTGTACGGCCAGCGGCAGCGGCCGGGGCACGTCGATGATCTGACCGGGGGTGCCGTCCCCGTCGGTGACGAAACGGGTCCGCAACACCTCGTGCCGCGCCACCAGCTCCGACAGCGACGCCTCCAGCGCCGGCACGTCCAGCGGACCGCTGATGCGCAGCCCCATGGGGATGAGATATTCGGCGCGGCCCGGCTCCAGCTGATCCAGGAACCAGAGGCGGCGCTGCGCGAACGACAGCGGCAGAGGCCGCCCGTCACGGGCGGCGGCGGGGATTGAGGCCGTGACGTCGGGATCGGACGGTGAGGCCAGGGCATCCGCGCCCTCGTCCATGTCCTCGTCGATGGACTCGAACAGCCGACGGGTCCGTCGCATGGCCTCATCGGCGAGGAACGATGCCACGGTCCGTACGGTCAAAGGCCCCTTTGCCGAAGGGGCCTGGAATTCCGAGCCGAACTCCATCGCCACCCGGCGGGCCATTTCCGCCGCCTGCTCCCCGGTGCCGCCCAGCAGGAAGAAGTCGGACTCCGCCGCCTTCACCTCGGTGCCGAGAACGGACTGCCACACGTCGGCGATACGGGCCTCGGCCGGCGAGAACTCACGCCCCGCTTCCCGGCCGGGTGCCGGTGCCGGCGGCACCATCGGATTCGTAGTCATGCGTCCACCAGTTCCTCGTCGTCGACCCGTAACGGAAGGCCCTCGGATGCTCAGCCGAATTCGATGCTCGCAGAGCGATCTTGACGAGATAACTGGTTACTTCTGCCCGCAGAACGTGGCCACTTCTGCCCGTACGCGCGGCGGCCGGGGCGGGGTGCCCCGGCCGCCGCACTCGTGCCACGCCGTTCCCGCGCCGGTTCAGGCCGTGGCCGTGACCGGGGGCTCCTCCGGCGACACGGTCTGGGCCGCCGCGCTCGCAGGGCCCGCCCCGCTGCTGTCTTCCGCAGCGTCGGTGGTGGCGCGTTCGGATGCCGTCCGCTTGCGCATTCCGGTCCATTCCCTGCTCATGCCAGGCACACCGATGGCGACCAGGTACAGCCCGCCCACGATCCACAGCGCCGTCGACGTGCCGGTCGCGGTCACCAGCCCCGCCCCCAGCAGTCCGCCGAACGGGATTCCCGCCCAGGTGACCGCCTGCGCCAGTGTCTTGACCCGGCCCAGCAGCGGTGTCGGGATCAGTTCGTACGTCACCGCACCCACGATCGGGTTGACGAAGCCGGACCCCAGGCCACCCACCGCGAGCACCGTCAGCACCAGCCACAGTGGTGCCCCCATCGCCATGGCGGCGAACCGGGGCAGGCCGCCCATGGAGAAGCCGATCAGATAGACGGTGCGCCGTGGCAGTCGCTCGGCCACCCCGGCGGCCACCAGCGCGGCGATGATCGACGTCGCGGCGAAGACACTCACCACCAGGCCGATGGCTTCCGCGCCGTTCCCCGACTCCTTCGCCCACACCGGCAACAGCACCGACATGAATGCCTGGTCGAGGAGATTTGTCACCGCCAGCATGCCCACGATGGACCGCAGCAGCTTCGCGTCCCGCAGGAAGGTGGCACCCTGGCGCAGTTGAGAGAGGTAGCCGCTGCTCTCCTCGATCGGGGTCTCGTGCGGCTCGGGCACCGGGTCGGTGAGGGTCGTCGAGACGATCAGCGCCGACACCGCGAACAGTGCGGCGGTGATCCACAGCGCGTACAGGCTGCCGAACGCGGTGACGACCACGCCCGCGAGGGCCGGCCCGACGGTCGTCGCGGTCCGCTCGACAGCGGCCGAAAGACCGGTGCCCCGCTCGATGGGTACGCGGGCGGCGCGGGTGGCCGACGGCACGAAGAGCCCCTTGGCGCCGTTGGCCGGCCCGTCGGCCGCGCCGACGACCGCGAGCAGGGCCAGCAGCAGGCCGAAGGGCAGGCCGCCCGTCAGGTAGAGCAGCGGGGCGGTGGCCATCGCGGCAGTGGACAGGAGGTCGCCCGCCACACTGATCCGCTTGGGGCCGATACGGTCGATGAGCGGGCCTGCCAGCGCCTGCGAGATCACGTACGGGACGATCTGGCAGAAGGCCACCAGACCGGTCTTGCCCACGCTGCCCGTGGTCGTCAGAACGAACCAGGGCAGGGCGATCGACAACACCCGGTTGGCCGACAGGGCCGCCGCGTTGGCCGACAGCATGCCGACCAGGCCGCGCAGGACCCTGGGGCCCGTGTCCGGCGCCGATATCCGTGAGCCGTTGTCCGCCGCCGTCCCGGCGGCTGTGTGCTGAGTGGCCATCGCTCTACTCCATGTCGGTGGGCTGGGTGACGCGCCGGTCCTCGCTGGTCGGGAACAACTGGAACTGGAAGGTGACCCGTGCCGCGTCCTGCGGCGCCTGCGCGTCGGCTGCCGCGGCGGCGGACGTACGCCGGCGGAGCAGGGCGTGGATCTCCGCCGTCAACTCCTTGGCGTCGGCGGGGGTGAGGGCAAGCGCGTAGTCACCGAAGTCCTGCGCGTCGCGCCACTCGGGCGTGAGTGAAGGGGTCGCCTCGATCGCGGCCGTCAGGGCGTCGGACCAGACCCGGCCGAGGGCCTGGAGGTAGGCGATGCCGAGTCCCTCGCTGCCGTCCAGCGCGTCGTTGTCGGGCGCGACGGTATTCGCATGCGCCGCCTGCCACCAGCGCTCACGCCGCCCGCCCGGTGAGCGTGCCTCCGTGATGAAGCCGTACTCCGCGAGCTGGCGCAGGTGGTAGCTGGTCGCCCCGGTGTTCAGATTCAGCCGGCGAGCCACCGTGGTGGCCGTGGCCGGGCCCTCTGTCCGCAGGCTGGTGAGGATCTGAACCCGTAGTGGGTGGGCGATGCCGCGCAGGTTACGGGCGGTCAGATGTACCTGGGAGGGCTGCTGCGGTAGTTCCATGAGGTTCAAGCTAGACCAACAAAGGAGTCTGTGCATAGAAAGTTGTGCACAGAAGTCTGTGTAATATTTCGGCGCGTAGCGTCTTACAACTCCTACAGTGCTGCTGGGGAGTTGGTTCTCAGTCGACGAGGCGGGCCGTACGTGTGCCCTTCCGGCATGTGTCCGTGTTGGAGCGCGTCGCAATGGCGGCTCGCCGGCGGCCCCGTGTCTGCGGGACAGCACGGCAACGGAAGCAGGCGTCACCGTTGCTCCGCCGTGAGGCCGCGCGTGGCGACCTGCCGCTTGGCCGTTGCACCCTGCTGCTGCCCCCCGTCCCAGGCGCGCGACCGAACGAGCTCGGGGGGCTGGCCGCGCTGGCCTGTGTGGCGTGCTGCGCGCTGCCCGTCGATCGCGGCGGCCGTCGTCGGTGCCGGCACCGGGCCGTGGTAGCGGCTGAGGTGTGCGCCCGCGCGGTGCTCACCGCGGCGGACGGGCGGGCGGGCATCGATTCCGCCTGGCGCGGTCGTCGACCTGATGTGCTGGCAGCCCAAGGCACTGGCGCGGCTGCCTTCTGCCTTCCAACGGCTGGAGCGTGGCATCGCCCACGTGCCGTTCATCCCGGTGATCGGAACGGCACCCGGAGCTCGCACCTCCCTGCACTTCTGTGGGAAGCGAAGGACGGCTCCACGGTCTTCACCCCGCAGGCGGTCGCCGCCACGGGGGTCACGGATCTCCTCGATCCTTCTCGGTCATGTCGCCGCACCACACCTGGTCCGGAGCATCGGCGGTGAAGTCACGGCGGACGAAGTCCGGCGCCGCGGGCCGCTTGTCGGGCCTGGTCAGCCCGCGCCGTCGGCGGATCTTCCTTCCGGCCAGGCCGAGTTCGGCCATCAGGCGGGCGACGGTGTTCACCGAGACGCGCCAGCCCGCGCGGACCAGGAGGAGCCAGATCTTCGGCGAGCCGTAGGTATCGCCGGAGCCCTCGAAGATCTGCCGGATCACCTCGGCCAGCTGTCCGCGCCGGACCTCGCGGGCCGTGGTGGGCTTGTTGCGCCACTTGTAGAACCAGGACTCCGACACTTCCAGAACTTGGCAGGTCAGACGGTGTGAGACGTGGTGTTCGGTCCTCTGGTTACCGATGAACGCGGCCAGGGCGGCCGGTTCCGTCTCGGTCACTTCACCCAGAGGAACATGCATCGTTTGAGGACATCACGCTCCATCTACAGCTCGCGTATCCGCTTGTTCTTCTCGTTCATCTCCCGGCGCAGCCGCTCCAGTTCAGTGTGCTCCGTCTCGCGCATCCGGCCATCCGGTGCCGGCTCGGCTGGCCGGTCGGACGACGCCGACCCGTTGCGCCGCCACCGCGACACCCAGCTGTGCAGCGTGCCGGAGTGCACGCCGAGCTCCTTGGCGACCTCCGGGACCGACCTGCCCGTCTCGATCACGATGCGTACAGCACCCTCACGAAACTCAGGCGTGTACGTCCGTTGCTTGGACCCCATGAATCCCAACTTCCCCTGCAATCACGGACTCCACGCTACGAGGGGAGGGTCAGTTCTTCTCGCTGACTCGCTGACTCGCTGACTCGCTGACTCGCTGACTCGCTGAGCGCTGTGTCGATCGACGATCGGCGGAAGTCGGTGTGCCAGACGTCGATCACATCACCGTGGTCGTTGGTGATGAGGTACTCGGGCCATCGGTCAAATGCCGAGCACGGGTGCGAGATCCCGAACTCGACGACATCCGTCACCTCAAGATTCCATGCGTCGGAGAGCACGGTGTGGTGGTCGTACAGCGAGCGCACACGTCCGCGGACACCGGACTTGTCCTGTCCGGCCGCCGTGCTGGCGGACAGAAGGATCGGCGTCTCGGTGTCGTAGGGAAGGTCGCGCTTTCCGGCTCCGACCACGGCGGTGCCGTCCTCGGCGGCTGACACGACGACCGCGCGCACGGCCAGGGCTGGGACGAGGCCGGGAATCGGGCTCACGCGGGCGTAGACGCCGTGATCGTGCGTGACATAGCAACCGGACCTGAGCAACCGGATTGTGCCCGGAACGTCGTCGTCCGTCGGGAGGAAGTCGACGACACGGTCAGGAAAGGCCGATCCGCCCATCGAGTACACGGGGCGGTCGGTCTCGAAGAGTCCGGCGACGTCGAGGTAGACGTCGCGGACCCGGCGGCAGTGTTCGTCCACGGCCGCAATCGTTTCGTCGGTCCTTGTGTTCGGGGCGACGCCTTCGTACCCGGCGACTCCCACGAGCCGGAGTCCGGGAGCCGCTCGGACAAGCTCCGCTGTGCGGCGGGCCTGCTCCGGGTCGCGGATACCGGTGCGGCCACCCGGGGTGCCTATGTCCAGAAGCACCTCGAGAGCGGGGCCGTGCGCGCCGAACACCCGATTCGCTGCGGCGATCCCGGCCGCGGAGTCGACGAAGCACCGGATCTTCCGTTCCGGCTCGGCGGCGAGCCAGGCCCGAAGTCGCGCCAGTCCGAATGGATCGACGACCTGGTTCGCGATGAGGACGGTGTTGTGTCCCCAGCCGAGCACGGTCGCGACCTGGTCGACGGTGGCAACGGTGACGCCGACGGCGCCGGCCGCGATCTGCCGTTCGATGACGGGAGCGGACATCGTCGTCTTGACGTGGGGAGCAAGCGCGACGTCATGGGTCTTGCACCAGTCGGCCATGACGCGGATGTTGTGATCGAGGGCGGCGGCGTCGAGACGCAGCTGGGGGTATGCGGCGGGAATCACGAATGTTCCTTGAGGTGGCTGCTCGGCAGGGCGTCAGCGCAAGTGGATGGACTCAGGGCTCACAGCGCGCTCGGCGCCCGGGCCGGGACGTGCTCCTTGCGGGCGGCGTTTCGCGACGACATTCGGTAGCCGCCGATGAGAACCGCTGCCCAGACCGGCAGGGCGTACAAGGCGATGCGCTGGCCCTCGTCGAACGCGAGGAGAATCGTCAGAGCTGCGAGGAAGGCGAGGGTGGCCCAGCACAGGGCCTTGGCGTAAGGGAGTTGGAACGTACTCGCGGGTGCCTCACCGCGTTCTACGCGACGCCGGTAGACGAGGTGGCAGGCGACGATGACACCCCAGCTCCAGATTCCTCCGAGGGTGGCGACCGACGAGATGTACGAGAACGCCTTCTCCGGGACGATCGCGTTGACCGCGACGCCGACGAGCATCAGAGTGCCGGAGGCGATGATGGCGGCCGCAGGCACGTGACCACGGCTGGTCTTCTCGAACACCTTGGGTGCGAGTCCGTCCTCGGCGAGCTTCTTGAGCAGGCGTCCGTTGCTGTACAGCCCGGCGCTGCATGCCGACAGAGCAGAGGCGAGGACCACGAAGTTCATGACGCCGGCGGCCGCGGGAAGACCAATGTGCGAGAAGCCCTTGACGAAGGGGCTCTCGTCCGCGCTGAACTGATCCCAAGGGAACAGCGACATCAGCACGATCAGGGTGCCGACGTAGAAGATCCCGATACGCCAGGGCACGGAGTTGATCGCCTTCGGTATCACGAACTCCCGGTCCTTGGTCTCGGCTGCGGTCATGCCGATGAGTTCGACGCCCTGGTAGGAGAAGACCACGATCTGGAAGGCCAGAAGGACCGCGAGCAGCCCGTGCGGGGCGATGCCTCCGTGATTCCAGAGGTTCTCGATCCCGCCTGCCTGGCCGGCTTTGCCGACGTCGAAGACCAGTGCGAAGATGCCGCCACCGATCAGGGCAAGGATGGTGACGACCTTGATCGATGCGAACCAGAATTCGGCCTCCCCGAAGAATCCGACCTTGGCCAGGTTCAATCCGACGAGTGCGAGCAGCGCGATCAGTGCCGTGAGGTATTGCGGCATCGACGGGAACCAGAACTTGACGAAGACCCCGGCTGCGGTGAGCTCGGCCATCCCGATGATGGTCCAGGTGATCCAGTAGCCCCAGCCGGTGACGAAACCGTATGCAGGGCCCAAGAACTCGCGCGCATACTCGGCGAAGCTCCCCGCGACGGGCCGGTACATCAGCAGCTCGCCGAGGGCACGCATGATGATGAAGATGAACACGCCGGTGACCGCGTAGACGCCGATCACGGCCGGCCCGGCGTAGGAGATGCCTTTCCCGGATCCAAGGAAGAGCCCGACTCCGATGGCGCCACCGATCGCGATCATGCGGATGTGCCGTTTGTTGAGTCCTTGCGCGAGGCCGTCCTCGTTCGCCCCTTCGGGGGAGCTGTCGACTGTCATGATGTGCCCTTGTTCGAGGTCAGTGTTTGGACATAGGCGTTTGGGTCGGCGAGGACAGTCGTGGCAGACCGCGCCGGGCGTCGCTCGGCCGGGTCCGGCTGGGTGCCGGGGGTCAGGCAACCTCGACGATGAGTTCGACTTCGACGGGGGCATTCAGTGGCAGTTCTGCGACGCCGACAGCCGAGCGTGCATGTGTACCGGCATCGCCGAAAACGCGCGCGAGCAGATTCGAGGCGCCGTTGACGACCTCGGGCTGGCCGGCGAAGTCGTCGGCGGAAGCAACGAACCCGGTAACCTTCACGACCCGTACGACCGAGTCGAGGCCGACGAGGGCATCGATCGCAGCAAGTGCATTTAGAGTGCAGATTTCCGCTGCCCTCGAGGCGTCCGTCACTGAAACCTGGCGGCCGACTTTTCCCGGTCGTTCGATCGATCCCCGCACCAACGGCAACTGGCCAGAGGTGTAGACCAGATCACCGGTCCGCACCGCCGGAACATAGACGCCGATCGGCGTGGACGTCGACGGCAGTTCGAACCCGAGCTCGGCGAGGCTTTTCGCCCATGACGACATGGACGACGCGGAGACAGCGCACCGCGCGTCGCTGGATGCACCGCTGGTGGATGGTGTCGCGAACATGTAAACACTGCCTGCTTTCGGGGGTGGGGCGTCGATGTGCACCAGCGTGCTGCACGTCACCACGACGTGCATCGTGAATCCGCACCAATCACGACCGAGGTGTGGTGCGGATTCACATTCACGAACGACGTACCGTTGGGTGCAGCAGGAAGCAATCGGAGGGTGTCGATCATGACCAGCCCTGGAGCCAGGCTCGATAACGTCGTGAGCAACCTCGCCGGCACCCTGCTGGAGGTTCTTGCGGGGACCGTCGGCGGAACGACGTTGATCACCGACGTCGTCGTAGACGATCCGCGGGAGCAGGTACCGGTTCGCCCCGGGGCCATGCTTCTGTGTACCGCCGCCGACGTCCGAGATCTGCCGGCCTTGCTCGATCGTGCGGTCACACGCCAGGCGCCCGCCCTCGTGGTACGTGCGCCGCTGGATCTCGAGCCGGAGCTGCGTGCTCACGTCGAACGCAGCGGTGTGGTCCTGCTCGGCCTCGCCGGCGGAGCAACGTGGGCACAGTTGGTCGTCCTGCTCCGCTCGCTGCTCTCCAGCAGTGCGAGCGGCGAGGAACTGCTGGCCGGAATGCCCGCGGAAGACTCGTTCGCCCTGGCCAACGCGATCGGATCACTGCTCGAGGCACCGATCACCATCGAAGATCGCGACTCACAGATTCTGGCGTTCTCCGATCGCCAGAACGAGGCTGATCAAACACGGATCGAGACGATTCTCGGACGTGTCGTCCCCCAGCACGCCCGCCTCGCGCAGGAACGAGCGGGCGTCTTCAAACGGCTCCACGCCAGCGAGAAACCGATCTTCATCGACACACCGCAGATCGAAGGAGCGCCAGGCCTTCCGCGCGTGGCGATAGCCGTACGAGCAGGTGACCAAGTGCTCGGCTCGATCTGGGCGGCAGTCCCTGGGCCCCTGAGCGACGAGAAGGAGCAAGTACTCGTCGATGCCGCGAAAGTTGTTGCGCTGCAGCTGCTGCGGCACCGTATCGGTGTAGACATCGACCGGCAGGTTCGCGCGGACCTCATCGCAACCGCATTGGCAGGGGCCGCCCCGGCGGCGGGCGCGATCGAGCGTCTTGGACTTGCGCACCGGACCGTGACCGTGCTCGGTCTGTCCCTTCCGAATGGGAACTCGGCCGACACTGCGGCCTCCGGGCGAACGCGGCGGCAGACCTTGGAACGGATCACCGACTCCTTCGCATTTCACCTGACGGTCGCGGCACCCGGCGCGGTCGTGGCATTGGTCGGCGACGTGTGTTATGCGATCGTGCCGGCGCCGATCCGAAAAGGAAAAGAAAACGTCACGGCCATGGCCCAGCGGGTTTCGAACGATTTCCTCGACCGTGCACGGGACAGACCTGCAGGAGTGGCGATCGGCATCGGTCGCGACGGCTCGTCATCCGATCCGGCCGACCTCGCTCGCTCGCGGCACGATGTGGACAGAACCCTACGTGTCCTGCGCCAGGAACCAGCCGGCCGAGTCGCGATGTTCGCCGACGTCCAACTCGACGCACTCTTGATGGAGATCGGTGACCAACTGAACAATGAGGGCGGACTGCTGGACGGCCCCATCGCCCGGCTGTATCACCATGATCGAGAACACGGAACCACGATGGCGGAAACCGTGGCCCAATGGCTCGACCACCTCGGCAACACCCTGAACGCATCTGCGACCATGGATGTACACCCCAACACATTCCGATACCGCCTTCGCCGAGCGGCAGAAATCGCGCAACTGAACCTGAATGATCCCGACGAACGCTTTGCGGCGATGCTCGAGTTCCGGCTCACTCGGCAACGACCGTCCGCGGAAGCCACCGCCGCCGCTTGACGCTTATCCGCGTGGGATGTCTTGTCAGCGGCGACCGCGCCCGGCCGTGTGCAGGCCGGACGACCGGCCCGCGGACGCGGGAGACCGCGCCCCGCCCGGTGGTAGCCAGCCAGGTTTTCATGTCCCCAGCCCGTCGGCGGGGGCCGACCTCTCAGCAGATCGCGAGCCGTAGAGCTCTTCCGCAGACCGAGGTCCAGTCGGACGCTGGAGACACGAACGGCTCACGGCGTGCCTCGAGCACTTCGTGGCTGCGGCGTTCGGGAACACCGGGCACCATCATGGAGGTGTCGCGCCGGCTGCGCGTCTTTGGCCGGGATCTGGCGCATCGATCAGCCTACTGGCGCACCCACGCTGGATCCGGCGACATCAGAGGTGGGTGTATGCCTCGACCTGGTTGATCACCCGAGCGGATCCACTGGAGCAGGGTGCCGATCAGGCCGCCATTCGCCTTGCGGCGTATCGGTCGCCTCCCTGTGATCGGCAACACTGGACCTATGGATGCGTTCAGAGGTTTCCGCCGATCCTCGATACCGTATTCCCGCTGGTTCGCTGGTTGGCGTGCGCGGAGGCGGCGTGAGGTTCCACGTCCGGGAACGAAGCAGCCGACTCGTCCCGCAGACGAACGGGAGATCCAGCACCGGCCGCCCAGGCGGCGCCTGCGTTTCCTGCTGAGCGCGCGGAGCGTCGCCGGGCAGGTGTTCCTTCTGCAGCTGGCGGTCGTGGTGCTGCTTGTGGCCGCGACGGTGGTGACGCTGGCGGTCCAGGCCCGGCACCAAGGGACGGAGAAGGCCCGCGCCGAGGTGCTTGCTGTCGGCGAGGCGTTCGCGAACTCCCCGGGGATCGTGCAGGCGCTGGACAGCCGCGATCCGAGCGCGGTGCTGCAACCGCTCACCGAGAGGGCCCAGAAGCGGTCCGGCGTCGACGGCATCGTGGTCATCAGCACGGACGGGATCCGGTACACCCACCCCGACCCGCATCGGATCGGGAAACACGTAGTCAAGGGCGACCCCTACCGGAAGGCGGTGAGGGGCACGGCCCTCACGGACTCCGAGGTGACTCCGCTGGGTGTTTCGGTCTTCGCGGAGGTCCCCGTCTTCCGGCCTGACGGCTCGGTCGCTGGCATCGTGTCCCCCGAGATCAAGGTCAAGAAGGTGAACGAAGCGGTGGCCGGGCAGCTTCCGGTGCTCTTTGGCGCCGCGGGCGGCGCGGTCGCCCTGGTCGCGGGCGGGTCGGCGCTGATTGGCCGGCGGCTGCTGCGCCAGACCCGCGGACTGGGCCCCGCCGAGATGACTCGCATGTACGAGCATCATGACGCGGTGCTGCATGCGGTGCGCGAGGGCGTGCTCATCGTCGGCGGTGACGGGCGGTTGCTGCTGGCCAACGACGAGGCGCGGCGGCTGCTGGAGCTGCCGGCGGACGCGGAGCAGCGCCAGATCACCGACCTCGGCCTGACCCCGGGCGCCGCCGAGCTGCTTTCCTCGGGGCGGACGGCCACCGACGAGGTCCATCTGGCTGGCGACAGGCTGCTGGCCGTCAACGTCCGGCCCGTCGAGCGCTACGGCGGCCCGGCGGGCAGCGTGGCCACGTTGCGTGACACCACCGAACTGCGCACACTCGCAGGACGGGCCGAGGTGGCCAGCGGGCGCCTGCAGTTGCTCTACGATGCGGGCGTGCGGATCGGCACCACGCTGGATGTGGTGCGCACCGCCGAGGAGCTGGCGGAGATGGTCGTCCCGCGGTTCGCCGATTTCGTCACTGTGGAGCTGCTGGATCCGGTGCTTCGTGGCGAGGAGTCGGCCGAGGCAAGCACCGAAATGCGCCGCACCGCCGTCAGCGGCATCCGTGGCGACCCGCCTCTCTACCCTGTGGGGGAGCTGATCCGCTTCGCCTCCACCAACCCCGTCGCCGCTGGGGCGGTCGGCGGCCAAGCTGTGCTGGAGTCGGACCTCGCCGACTCCGACGGCTGGCGGGCCCAGGATCCGGAGCGGGCGCGGCGGGTGCTGGAGTACGGAATCCATTCCCTGATCTCGGTGCCGCTGCAGGCCCGCGGGGTGGTGCTGGGGACGGCCAACTTCTGGCGGGCGGACGCCTCCCCTCCCTTCGGGGAGGAGGACCTTTCCCTCTCCGAGGAGCTGGTCAGACGTGCTGCGTTGTGCATCGACAACGCCCGCCGTTACACCCGCGAGCACACCCTGGCGGCCACTCTGCAGCGCAGCCTGCTGCCCCGCACCCTGCCCGAGCAGACCGCCGTCGAGGCCGCCCACCGCTACCTGCCCGCCCAGGCCGGGGCGGGCGGCGACTGGTTCGACGTCATCCCCCTGCCCGGCGCCCGGGTGGCCCTGGTGGTCGGCGACGTCGTTGGCCACGGCCTACACGCCGCCGCCACCATGGGTCGGCTGCGCACCTCCGTGTACAACTTCTCCGCCCTGGACCTGGCCCCGGACGAACTCCTGAGTCACCTGGACGAGCTGGTCGCCCACATCGACCACGACGAGGCCGATGGCCAGGGGGTCACGGGGGCCACCTGCCTGTACGCCATCTACGACCCCGTCTCCGGCCGATGCACTGTGGCCCGGTCTGGCCACCCTGGCCCCGCCCTGGTCGACCCCGACGGCACCGTCACCTTCCCGGACGTACCCGTCAGTCCCCCGCTGGGCCTGGGCGGCAGCCTGCCCTTCGAGACAGCCGAACTCACTGTGCCCGAGGGCAGTCAGCTGGTCCTCTACACCGACGGGCTGATCGAGGACCGGGACCGCGACCTCGACACCGGAATCGAGCAGCTGCGCACGGCCCTGGCCGATGCTGTGGACCGCACCCCGGAGGCCACCTGCCAGACCGTCTTCGCCACCCTGCTCCCCGAGCGCCCCCGCGACGACATCGCCTTGCTGGTGGCCCGGACCCACCTGCTGGACCCAGCCCGGGTCGCGGACTGGGAAGTGCCCTCGGACCCGGCGGCCGTCTCCCGCGTCCGTACCGACGTCACCCGCCAGATGGAGACCTGGGGCCTGGACCAGGTCGCCTCCACCACCGAGCTGATCGTCAGCGAACTGGTCACCAACGCCATCCGATACGGCACCCAGCCCATCCGGCTGCGCCTGCTACACGACCGCAACCACCTGATCTGCGAGGTCGCCGACGGCTCCAGCACCTCCCCCCACCTGCGGCGGGCGGCCACCACGGACGAGGGCGGCCGCGGGCTGTTCCTCGTCGCTCAGTTCGCCCAGCGCTGGGGCACCCGGTACGGCGCCTGCGGCAAAGTCATCTGGACCGAACAATCCCTCCACGACGCCGCAGCCGAACCCGGTGCAGGCCTCGGCGACAACCTGTTGGATCTATGGACTGACACAGAGCTGTGACGGCGGTGTATTCGGTTGCAGCGCAACTGCTGGTGCCACAGCTCTCGTGCTGCGGCCACTGATCCCGGAGCGGTTCAACCACCGTCGACTTGCTCAAGGCCTGGGCCTCGGTGCCGACCTGCGGACGCCCACCTGGCGTCCGAGATGGAACCGAGCGTGGTGCGGTCCGTCCTGCAACGTCACTTCCCAAGAACACCTGGCGGTGGGCGTACCGCCGACTCCTCGCCGACGCCTGGCTGCAGTCGATCTACGCAGGGACGAACGTGTGCTCCGTGCTGGCTGGCGGCTCACCGCCGCTGCCCGTGAGATCCGGCCGGATCCAGTGTCCCGCGCTCGGTGTCGCTCTCGCCGCGTGGGCCCCAGAGGGATGTCCTTCCGTTCTAGTGGTCGTCGCAACACCCCAGCTCAAGGGGTGCGATGGACTTCGAGATCCGGAAGAACCGGGGCGCGTGGGAGGTTCACCGGTTCGGGTATTCGCCCGCCGGGCCCGGCCGGGCTGGGGCAAGGTCGTGGATGGGCCGGCCGGGCCTACGAGCGAAGCGGTGCCTCCGCCTCCGCCGGGGCTGGCCTTCGAGACTCACCTCCGGCTCCACCGGCACCCCCAAGGCCGTGCTGGTGCCGCACGGCGCCGTCACCTCGGCAGCCGGGTCCCTGGTCCGGCTCTTCGGCATCACCCCGGCCGACCGGGTCCTGCACTGGACCTCGCTGATCTGGGACACCAGCTACCGGTAGCCGGTGAGGCCGTCCGCCAGCTCCTCCTCGTCACCGTCGCGCTGTGCGTAGAGGACCTGTTGGAGGGCGAAGGTGCCGCGGATCGCGTTGATCCGCCCGGCCGTCGAACCGTCGGCCCAGCCGCCGAGCGCCAGCACCCGGCCCAGCAGGTCCTCCCCGTAGCCGGCCCCGACGGCCGCCAGGTCCTCGGCGGGGTCGCCCAAGGTGACCTCGTCCCAGTCGATGACACCGCTCAGGCGCGGCACACCGTCCGAGATCTCCCACAGGACGTTCTCACCGCCGAGGTCGCCGTGGACCACGGCGGAAGTGAGCGAGGGAAGGCCGTCGAGCGCGGCAAGTTCGCGCGCGGCACGCTCCCGGCCGCCGTCGGACATCAGCGGGAACAGTTCGGCGCGCACTCCCGCCGCGAACTCCTGCCACTGGCCCGCGGGGGCCGCGGGAAGCGCGGCGCGCACCCTCTCGTCCTTGCCCGCGGCGGTGAGCCCGGAGAGGAGCTCGGCGTACTGCTCGGCCGCCGCCTGGGCGACCTCGGGGCGCTCGAGCGCGTCGTCCTCCAACGGCGCTCCGGGGATCCGGCTCAGCACCAGGTAGGGCGGTTCGTCCGTGCCCTGGGTGCCGCCCTGGGCGAGCGGGCGCGGAGTACGGAAGCCGAGGTCGAGCCCGGCGAGGGCGCGCAATACGGCTGCCCGCGCGGGCAGCCGTACTGCGGCAGCCTCGGTGCGGGCGAAGCACACCACGCGCTCCGAGCCGACCACTACGTGGTGGAACTGCCCCTGATGAACGGAGAGTTCGTCCTCCTTGTCGTCGGGCAGCAGGCGGATCAACAGGTCACGGTGCGTCTCAATGATTTCCATGGTGGGTGAACTCTCCACTTCTCAGGCCTTCGCAAGCTCTCGATGTATGTGCGTTGACGTGCTGAATCAGCTGAAGCAGGGATATGACAATGGATCCGGTTGAATACGAGATGCTGCGGCATATGTGGTTCCCGGTCGCCCGGGTCGCCGACCTCGGGAACGGCGTCACGAGCGGCAACATTCTCGGTGAGGAACTCGTGGTGTACGGCGACGGACGTTCCGTCACTGTGGCCGAGGGCTTCTGCCCGCACCGCGGTGTGGCACTGCGGCTGGGCCATCCTGTACCGGGGCCCCGCGGTCCCGCCGTGCGCGCAGCTGTCCGCAGGAGGTGCCAGGACGGACCACTCACTGACGAACCGTGCAGTCGGAACGTGCAGCGGCCTGCCTGCCCGCCCAGGGGCGGGCAGGCAGGGGCCTCAGCCAACTTGCTTTGGTGGTGCTGACCACCGAATCCGGTGAGTGGCTGGAGGAGCGGGTGCGGGAGAGTGCGTTGCTGGAGGAGCACGCTGAGATGGGCTCCGGGCTCACTCCGTGGGCGATCGCCCTGTTCGTGCTGACGGTCGCCGGCTGGCTGCTCGGCCGGGCCGGTCTTCGCCGGGAGCGTGAGCGCAGCGGTGCGGCCGACAGCCCCACCGAGGACGGGGTGTCCACCGTGGCTCGGCTGGCCTCTTCCGTTGCGGTGCGCGTCGCGGTGCTGGTGATCGCCCTGGTTGTGACCGTCGGCGCGGTCGTGGACGTGTATCGGATCGGTGAATCGGGTGCGATGGCGGTCTGGCATGGCAGTTTCTCAACGAGCGGATCCGGCGGCAGGGACTGATGCGGCAGCAGTCGCGCTGGTGGCAGCCCGGTCGGCCCAGATGGCGCGTCGACCGGCTGGACGTTTATCGCCTTGTGTCCGGCCGGTCTCGCGGCTCAGCCCGGGGGTTATTGGGGTTGGTTGAGTGCCTGCTGGAAGGTGGCTGCGTGCTTGGCCTCATCGGCGGCGTTGTGGCGGAAGTAGCGGGCGGCGGCGGTGTCGCCGACGGCGATGGCCTGCCTGGCGAACGGGGCCTCCCCCTGAGTGGTGGACACGTGTGTGTATCAGTCCGCCCGGTCTTTTCGCAGGAACCGGCGCAGCCGCCGCAGTGGCCACGTGTTGATCACATCTTCCGAAGTGAGCCATCCGCGTTGTGCCGCGCCGAGTCCGTAGCGTAGGTACGCGAGGTGGAGGACGGAGTGAGCATCGGTGTCGATGGCGAACTTCGCCCCGTGACACCTGGCCCGGAGGATGTCCTCGTCGCTCAGGTCGAGACGGTCGGGCTGGGCGTTGATCTCCAGTGCGGTGCCTGTGCGGGCGCAGGCGGCGAACACCTCGTCGAGGTCGGCGTCGATGCCTGGCCGTTTGCCGATCAGACGTGTGGTGGGATGACCGATGACGTTGACGTGGGGGTTCTCGCAGGCGCGTACGATCCGGCGGGTCGTCGCCTCCCGGTTGAGGTTGAAGTGGGAGTGCACCGAGGCCACGCATATGTCGAAGCCTCGGAGGAACTCGCCGGGCCAGTCCACTTCCCCGTCCGGGCCGATGTTGAGCTCGATGCCGTGCAGTAGCCGCATCCCGTGCTGTCGGCCGTTCAGTGACCGCACGAGCTCGCGCTGGGCGAGGACCTTCTCGTCGGTCATGCGCTGCATGTACAGGTTCGGTGCGTGGTCGGTGACCGCGTAGTACGCGTAGCCCCGCTCGGCGGCCGCTGCCACCATCTCCTCCAGCGGAGCGAGGCCGTCGGTGAGGTTGGTGTGGGTGTGCAGGTCACCGCGGATGTCCTGTTCGGTCACCACGTCGGGCAGCTCGCCGCGCAGGCCCGCTTCGATCTCTCCTCGGTCCTCGCGCAGCGTGGGCAGGATCCAGGGCAGGCCGAGCCTGGCGTACACCTCGTCCTCGGAGCGGGAGGCAACCCGCTTTCCGCCCTCGGTTTCGAACAGTCCGTACTCGGAGAGCTTCAGCCCCAGGTGGACGGCGATGGTCCGGGTGCGGATGTTGTGTGCCTTCGAGCCGGTGAAGTACTGCAGGCCGGCGCCCCACGATTCCGGTCGCACCACGCGCAGGTCGACCTGGATGCCCTTGACGGTACGGATCGAGGTCTTCTTCTGGCCGTGTGCGATGACCTCGGCGGTGGAGCGCAGTTCGGTGAGTGCGTCCATGAAGGGGGCAGACCGGTCGGCGGCGACGAGGATGTCGATGTCGCCGATGGTTTCCTTCATGCGGCGCAGCGATCCGGCGTACGCACAGTTTTCACAGCCGGTGATCCGGGAGAGTTCCGTGACGATGTCCTCGGCGGGCTCCATGGCGGTGCTCAGCAGGATCCGCTCTCCGGCCTGCTGCATGAGGGCGATGCCGTGAAGGATGTTCTTCTCGGTCTTCTCCCCGAAGCCCTTCAGGTCGCGCAACCTCTCCGCCTTGATGGCGTCGGCCAGCTCGCCGACCGAGGAGATGTGCAGATCCTCGTAGAGTGCCATCGCTTTCTTGGGGCCGAGGGTAGGGATGGTGATGAGCTGCCGTACCCCTGAGGGAATCCGGGCCCGCCTCTCCTCGACCACTGTGACCTTGCCGGTGCGGAAGTACTCGATGACCTTCTCGGCGATCGACCTGCCCACACTCGGGATCTCCTTCAGACCCTTGATGTCGAGGTGGGAGGCATCGGCGGGGTAGCCGCCGATCGCGCGGGCGGCCTTTTCGTAGGCGCGCGCTTTGAACGTGTCGCCTCCGGTGATGGCGATGAGGTCCGCGTACTCCTGAAGGAGTGCCTCGACCTCTTCATTGGGCCGGACCACGTCTCACAGTCTAGGAACCGACCCGTCCGACATGCCAGTTGAGGGCACCGTCCGGCGGCACTGCGATCAAAAGGAGGCGGTCGCACCTCGACGTGCCCCCCAGGCCCCTCCAGCGCGCGAAGCCGTGGGCCCGAGGGTGTACTGGAAGTCAAGAGGATCCGTGCAGCGACGTTTGAAGTGTACGCGTGACCGACGATGACGTGGTGCGCACACTGCGTATCACTCCCGATGAGTCGGCCGGATCGAGGCCCGTGACCCCCGGAGGTCGTCCCCACAGGTGGCGGTGTCACTCCGCGCCCATCCGGCACTGCGATGGGGAGGGGGGATCTGTGCGCTCACATCGTCCCGACGGTACGAGGCGGGACGGTGGTCAGAGCGGGACGGCTGTGCGTCAGGTGACGGTTTGAGCAGGGGAGAGAGCCGTGCGGGCGACGTTCGTTCTGGTGCGGATCGCCGGGGTCCGGGTCGGCGTGCACTGGAGCGTCCTGCTCATCTTCGGCATCATCGCGCTCGGCCTGTCACAGGGCCGCCTTCCGGAGACGCATCCAGGGCGTTCCTGGGCGGTGTACTGGGCCGCCGGCCTGTGCACTGCCGTGGTCTTCTTCGCCTCTCTCCTCGCACATGAGCTGGCGCACGCCGTCGTGGCCCGGCGCAACGGGGTCGAGGTGGACGACATCGTCCTGTGGCTGCTGGGCGGAGTGGCCCGGCTCAAGGGCGAGGCGTCCAGCCCCGGCGCGGAGCTGAGGATCGCCGGCGTCGGCCCGCTCGTCAGCCTCCTTCTGGGTGCGCTGTTCACACTCGGGGCCTGGCTGCTCTACCTGGCGTCCGTGTCCGGGATCGTGGTGGAGATGGTGGCGTGGCTGGCAGGCATCAACGTGCTGCTCGCGGTCTTCAACGCGGTGCCCGCCGCACCTCTCGACGGGGGCAGGCTGCTGCGCGCGTTTTTGTGGTGGCGCACGGGAGACCGGCTGCGGGCGACAGCCGGCGCGGCTGCGGCGGGGCGGGTCTTCGGGTGGCTGCTCGTGGTGTTCGGGCTGATCGCGTTCATGAGGACCGGCGCGTTCGGCGGTCTTTGGCCGGCACTGATCGGCTGGTTCCTCATCGCGGCCGCCACCGCCGAGGGACGGCAGGCCCAGCTGCGCGGCGTGCTCGCCGGTGTCCCGGTGCGGGACGCCATGACGCTCGAACCTCTCACGGTTTCCGCCGACACCACGGTCGTCGGCTTCCTCACCGGTTCGCGCTACCGCTACCGGCATTCGGCGTTCCCGGTGACCGACGACGGGGCGCCGGTCGGGCTGGTGACTCTCGACAGCGCCAGAAAGGTGCCACAGGCCGAGGCCCATGCGGTGACGGTGAGCGAGGTGATGGTGCCGCTGACGCAGACCATCGTCGTGGAGCCGGACGCGCCGCTCGCGGATCTGCTGCCGCGCATGGAACCGGGCGCCGAACACCGGGTCCTGGTCATGGATCACGGCAGGCTGGTCGGAATCGTCTCGCTCTCGGACGTCAGTCGCACGGTGACATGGCTGATGAACACCGCCCCCGGGCGGCGCGGCGGTCTCTGACCGTGGCCCGGCGCCGTCGGACGGGCCGCGGCGGGCAGAGACGTCCGCCCGAATCCGGTCACCCACTGCCGGAGACCGGGCCGGAGACCGGCGCGGGGCGTGCCGTTGCGGTCGGCGGCCATCAGCCGAAGGGTCGAACGCAGTTTCGCCCGGCTTTGTAGTACGTGTGTAGGAGTCGACACCGGGTGTCGATGCGGTGCCACCGAGTTCTTCTGGAAACGGAGGGTGCCTTTCCAGGCGGTGGGGGCTGGGAACCGCCCCCACCGCCGTGCATGCCTCAGGCCTGAGCGATCTCGACATGGTGCGGCTTGGCCGCTTGCGCCTTGGGCACGGTGACGGTCAGTACCCCGTCGGCCAGTGTCGCCGTGACCTTTTCCGCCTTGAGGTCCGTCGGCAGCAGCGCCCGGTACTCGAAATGCCCGGTGCGCCGCGTACTGTGGCGCAGGGCGCCCTCGCGCTCACATTCTTTGTACTCCCCTGTTATGGACAGTTCCCGGTCGCTGATCTCGATGTCGATGTCCTGACGCTCGATCCCGGGCAGCTCCGCCTCGACCACGTAGGCGTTGTCTGTCTCGTGCAGGTCGGCCAGAGGCGACCATGCCCCGGCGGAGGGCTCGGTGCCGACGGCTCCCAGGAAGCGGTTCATCCGCTCGAAGAGGTCATCGAACTCGGCGGCGGTCGGCTCGCCCCAGCCCAGCGAGGGGAACGGCCGTTCCAGGAGACGGCCGGGCCTGCGGTGTACGACGGGAAGACCCATCGCGGTTCACCTCCGCAAAATGACGATTCGGGTACACCTCCATGCTGCGTGCCTGCCTATCGCCTCGCGAATCGGGCAAGAACCGATGTATCGCACGAAGGCCGCCGACGGTACCCGAGGACGCCAGCGGGATCGTGGTGTTCGCGCACGGCAGTGGCAGCAGTCGGCACAGCCCGCGCAACCGGTTCGTGGCCGCCGGACTGAATCGGGCCAGGCTGGGCACCCTGCTGTTCGACCTGCTCACCGAGGAGGAAGAGATCGACCGGGCCAACGTGTTCGACACCGGACTGCTGGCCCGGCGACTGGCGGACGCCACCGGCTGGTTGCCAGGACAGCTGGAGACCGAAAGGCTCGCTGTCGGATACTTCGGCGCCAGCACCGGCGCGGCAGCCGCGTTGTGGGCAGCCGCCGAGCCAGGTGCGCGGATCGCCGCGGTCGTCTCGCGAGGCGGCAGGCCCGACCTGGCGGGGCCACGACTGCCGGCGGTGACGGCGCCCACGCTGCTGATCGTCGGGGGCCACGACCAGCTGGTGCTCGACCTCAATCGCGAGGCACAAGCTCGGTTGCGCTGCGAGAACCGGCTCGCGGTCGTCCCCGGCGCCACCCACCTCTTCGAGGAACCTGGTGCCCTGGAGAAGGTCACTGATCTGGCCCGTGACTGGTTCGCCGACCATATGGCCCCGGTTTCTCATGGGGCGGCCTGAGGCTGCGGTACATCCGTACCGCACGCTCACGCAACTCGAGCGAGTATTTCCTGGGGGCAGCCATGGTCGATGTTCCTCTCATGAAAACCATCTGACCCTCTGTCACCACACTCCGCATCTCGGGGGAACCTCACTTGCCGGACTGCTCGCCACCCGCGAGACCGTCCACGGATCCGTGGTCCTCGACGTACTCCACCAGCAAGAGCGGCCGGACGGTCACCCCGCGGCGGCAGGGAAGCCGACGCCCTCCCCGTGACGCCGGTCCGTCGCGGGAGACTGTACCCATCTTCGCCGGCGGGCCAGATCGCCCGACGCCACTGCTGCTGGCTCACACGATCGAGGCGATCGGCATCACCACCGCCGCAACTAGCATGGTGAGCGGCAGCCAACGGCCCCGCAGCATGGTCACAGGGGGCCCGGTCGGTGGTCGGCGAGACGTTTACGTGCCTCCGTGTACGCTGCCGCATCGATCTCTCCGGAGGCGAAGCGGCGGTCGAGGATCTCCTCTGGCGTTTCCCTCGGTGTCTTCCGGGGGTCCGTGGCGTCGTGGCGACCAGCCGAGTGCGGCGTCAGGCGTAGGACAGCCCACACCACAAGGCCGATCAACGCGATCCACAACAGGGGCATCAGGGCCACCCAGGCCCAGCCACCATTCCAGTACATCACCGTGGTTCACCTCCTGGCGACTCTTCCACTCTCCACGCGTACCGGTAGTACCGGGTAGTGCGCCAGTGCCCATTGGCCTTGCTCGTCGGGCCGTTCGGGCCCTCTGGTGTCCACACGGTGGCTGTGCGGTCCCTCGCCGGTCGCCCCGGACCGGGGGCCGGTCCGGCTCATCCGCATCCGCCCGGGCCGTACAGCGGCAGCCGTGACCTGGCCATCGACCTTCTCGCAGCGAGGGCTCAAGTGGTGGCTTCTCTTCGCCGGCATGCGCACGGGATACGAAGAATCCACACTGGCTTCAAGGAGGACCGATTCTGGGCGTGCCCGAACCTACGGGTTCTGTCCGTGTAGATCCTGAGGCTCGAAGGAGACGGCCATGACCATTGCACGGGAGATCATGCACGTCGGTGCAAACTGCATCCAGGGAACGAGACGCTGGAGGACGCGGCGCGCCGGATGAGTGAGCTGCACGTCGGAGCCCTGCCGGTCTGCGGGCCGGACGACAGGCTCCACGGGATCATCACCGACCGCGACATCGTGGTGAAGTGCCTCGCCAAGGGCAAGGACCCGAAGAGCATGACCGCGGGCATGCTCGAGCAGGGCAAGCCGATCAGCATTGACGCCGGGGCCGACACGGATGACGTTCTGCGGACCATGGAGGAGCACAAGATCCGGCGGCTGCCGGTCATCGAGAACCATCGCCTGGTCGGCATGATCAGCGAGGCGGACCTCGCACGTTGCCTACCGGAGGAGCAGGTGGGCCACTTCGTCGAGGCCATTTGCGCCGCGAAGTGACCACCAGTGGCGACGCCCCGGTCCCGCCCGAAGAGACGGCCCTCGGGTACGTCCCAGTGGTGAGTGTTCGGTCCCTGCCTGTACCGCTGTCGCCGTGGCACCTCACCCCGTACGAGGTGGTGAGTCGTAGCCGGCCTCAGCGGGGTATCGGACACAGGGGGGCTTCCCCCGCACCTCTGCTCGTTCGTCCGTGCACACCACCTCGATCGTTCGGCTGTGAGCCGTGGGCCCCGTCCTGGGACTGCGGCCGTTACTGGAAGGCGGCATGGATCTCCTACTCGGTTGCGGCGTGGGAGACGATGAGGAGTTCGTCGCCGGGCTGGAGTCGCATCTCCGATGCGAGGACGGTGGGTTGGCCTTCGCGGATGACGGTGGCGATGACGCTGCCAGCGGGGAATATGAACTCGGCGAGGGCGCGGCCTGTGGCGCAGGACTGCGGTGTGATGGCCGTTTCGTTCAGGGCCACGGTGTCTGTGGCACCGGTGGCTTCCTCGATGAGAGAAATGAGGGGCGTCGCGGTGGGAGACTGCGGCGTCGACGCCCCAGTGCTGGTCGGTGAGCGAGGGGAGCGACGCGGATCTCGCCGTCGACGTCGAACTTGGTCAGCCGCCGGCCGGTGAGGTAGGTGGGGAGCTGGGAGCGGACGAGTAGGACTTCGCCGCTGCCGAAAGCTCACCACGACAGTCCTCCTGTCCTTCGCCCCTCCTCCAGTTTCACCGCCTGGTGTCGGTCTGCCGTTTCTTGTCCTGTTGGGGCCGTCCGTCGGGCCGCATGGGCCAACCGGCCCTTGGCGGCGGCCCCAGCAGCGGAAGACTGGGAACGTAGGTCGGCTCGGGCAGAATGAGGAGCCCACCATGACTGAGCGCGAGAACATCGCGGCAGGGGCCGAAGCCCGCCGCGCGGTGCCGGGGAAGGCATGGAGGCCCGACGAACCACTACGGCAGGACATGCTGTTGCGCTACCTCGGCACGGTGGCCAGGGTGTCCGCCAAGCAGGCGGCGGCACGGCGCCCGACCGCTCCCGATTCGGCTCCATCCGCGCGGGTGAAGGAGTCCGCCGAGCCCGTGCCCGGTGCCGAACCCGCGCCTCTGCTGGTCCGTGACGTCATGGACGTACCTGCCGCATCGGTGCACGGCGACATGCCGTTCATGGACATCGCCCGGAGCCTGACCCGTGAACACGTCGGGTCCCTGCCGGTGGTCGACGCCGACGACCGGGTGATGGGCGTGGTGTCGGAGTCCGACCTGCTGGCGAAGGCCGCGGTCGAGGCGTCCGGTTACGAACCCGGCGCGATCGGCCGGCTGAGGGAACGGCGGCTGCACGACAAGGCCCGTGCCGAGACCGCCGAGATGCTGATGACCACTCCGGCCGTCACCGTGTTCCCCGATTCGACCGTCGCCGAAGCCACCTGGCTCGTGTCCTTGTCGCGTCTCAAGCGCCTGCCGGTGACGGACCATGAGGGCCACCTGATCGGTGTCGTGCACAGGAACACACTGCTCAACGCGCTGATACGAGATGATGCCGGGATTCGCGAGGAGATTGAGTCGAGGATCCTCGCCGAAGACTTCCCGGCTGCGCGGAACACCGTCGAGGTCACCGTGCGCAACGGAGTGGTGGACGTCAGTGGCCGGATGGCGGAAGCCGACGTCCCGCGGCTCCTCGCGGAGATCAAGAACATCGACGACGTGACCGAAGTGATCGATCACCTGAACCCTGTCACAGGGTGACGCCGGAGTCCCGACCTCCGTCGGCAGGCACGCGGTCCATGCACGCGTTGTCCAGGCTCTCGCTCGACTGGGTACCCGAGCTGTCGCCCAGCGTGATGGTGATCTCGGGAGGGATTTCGAGCGTGTTCTTGACGGCGCAGTGTGAGGTCACCGCCTGGCACGCTCCGGCGCGGGGCGGGGACACTTCCGGGATGTCCACGGAGATGGTCAGAGAACCGACCCGCGCCGGGCGCTCGGAAGCCATCGTGTAGTCGGCGGCGACGCGCAGTCCCTTCCGGGGGATGCCGTGCGGACACGGCTCCGACGACGCGGACTTCGGCCCGTAGCACCGGCAGGGCGCTGGTCTGCCGCCTGGAACGCCTGGCCGCCCTCGCCACCGAACACGCCGCTCTGCCCCTACAGGACTTCACGCAAGCCCTGGACGACCACCACCCCAGCGACGGCCACGACGACATGGCAATCCTCGCCCTACGCACCCCGCGCACCTGATCACGACGCCGGGAAGGCACACGAAGAACCGGGCGCCCACCGAGCCACGCCTGTCAGGGACTCCGCCCGAAGGACCCGGGACTGCCACCTAACGAGCGGTCAGTCTGCCTCCTCGCCAACACTCACTGCCGCGCCGCCAAGCTCCAGGAAGTGCCCTTCGTCGCCTGCGTACCTCGGCGCGCCCAGAGCGCGCCGACCCAGTTCAAACGTTCCCTTGTGCTCGTCGATGAGGTATTCCGCCCCGTGCGGATTAGTGAAGGCGCCCGTGGCCGCCCTGGGAAACAGGTAGCTGGTGAGGGGCCGCCATGCCCTCGAAGCTGTCGATGGGTGGGACGCTCAGGACGTGCCCGCCGTGGGGGCTCATGGCGCGATCTTGGAGGTCCGGAGGGGGACTGAATGAGTGGATTCTCGCCTCCAAGGGCCAGCTTCCTCTTTCCGATTCTGCGTCACCGTTCCGGGCCTCGCCGCCTGGCCCGCATAGGTGTATGGCACCCGCCCGGATTACTTCCACCAGGTGCTTCTCGGGGCCTGGCCACTAACGTGGAGGTTGGCCGGTCCCGGGATGTGCGGGGCGAGACGGAGGCACCGTGGGCGACAACGGAACTGAACGCTGCTGCGAGGAGCGCCGTCGACTGAGCACGTTGCCGGAGGACCTCCAGGGGCGCCTCGACACCGTGAAGCGCGGTCCCTCCGAGGCGGCCGTCCTGTTGGACGCCGTCATGTCAGTGGGCAGAGGGCTCGACCTGCCCCAAGTGCTGCACCGCATCGTCGAGGCTGCGGTCATTGTGGTCGATGCCGAGTACGGAGCCCTGGGAGTCATTGGTGAGGGAACCCGGCTCACGCAGTTCCTGCCGGTGGGTGTCACGGGGGAGCAGCGCGAGGCCATCGGCCCCCTGCCCGAAGGGCACGGCATCCTCGGCGAGCTGATCCGTCACCCCGAGCCGTTGCGGCTCGTCGAACTCTCCGAGCATCCGTCGTCCTACGGGTTTCCGCCGAACCATCCCCCGATGCACTCGTTCCTGGGGGTTCCGATCCGGGTCCGCGACAAGGTGTTCGGCAATCTGTACCTGACGGAGAAGCGGGGCGGCCGGGTGTTCGACGCCGAGGACGAAACCGTGCTGTCGACGCTCGCGGTGGCGGCGGGAGTGGCCATCGAGAACGCCCGTCTGTATGCGCAGACGCGCGACCGTCAACGCTGGCAGGAGGCCAACAGCGAGATCGTCGCGGGCCTCCTGAGCGGAGAGGACGACGCACACATCCTGCACATGATCGTCGATCACTCCTCGCGTATTCTCGGCGCGGATCTCGGCGTCCTGGCACTCCCCGCCGACGCCGAGGGAAAGTCCCTCCGTGTGGTACGGGCATCGGGCGTGGACGCCGAGATGCATCGCGGTCTGATCCTGCCACGTGAGGGATCGTTCGTCGGTGCGGCTCTCGACGCGGGCGAACCGATTACCAGCCTGGATGTTGCACACGACCCCAGGATCACCGAAGGCCCCCCGAGGTGGCCCGGTCTCGGCCCGGCTGTCGCGGTCCCGATGGTGACGGGGGAGCGGACCCGTGGAGTGCTGCTGCTGGCCCGGGTGCGGAACCGTCCCGCCTTCACCGATTCGGAGACCACGCCCCTGCTGGCGTTCGCCGGACAGGCCGCTCTGGCGATGGAACTCACCGAACGGCGCGAGTCCGCCGAGCAGATCGCCCTGCTGGAAGACCGGGACCGCATCGCCCGGGATCTGCACGACCTGGCCATCCAACGGCTGTTCGCCACCGGGATGACGCTGCAGAGCGTGGTCCGGCTCGTAGAACAGCCACAGGCGAGGGAGCGGTTGCTGCGCGCGGTGGACGATCTGGACGAAACCATCAAGATCATCCGGTCCACCATCTTCGGACTCCGCGCCCGTGACTCGGGACGGGCCGGCCAGGGGCTGCGCGCCCGGACGGCGACCACGGTCGAGCAGGCCGCGCGGACCCTGGGCTTCCAGCCGTCCCTGCGCATGGGAGGGCTGATCGATACGGATGTGCCGGCCGAGATCGCCGAGCAGGTGATCGCGGTCCTCGGTGAGGCACTGAGCAACGTCGCCCGCCACGCACGGGCGACGGCGGTGGACATCTCGCTGGTGGTGGGTGACGGGGCACTGAACTTGGTCGTGTCCGACAACGGTGTGGGCATGCCCAAGCACGGCGGTCCCCGAAGCGGGCTCGACAACCTCGCACGACGCGCCGAGAGACTCGGCGGCGAGATGAACGTGGGGACATCCGCGCGGGGCGGCGCCCGGCTCTGTTGGCGTGTGCCACTGCGGCTGTCCTGAGGATTTGAGGCTGCACAGTCACCTCTGATGGCGCCCGGCACCGGGCGGGGCGGATTCCGTGGCGTGCGCGGCGATGACGGCCGCCTGGATGCGGCGCTCGACACCGAGTTTGGCCAGCAGACGGGAGATGTGGTTCTTGACCGTCTTCTCCGACAGATAGAGACGCTTGCCGATCTGGCTGTTGGTCAGTCCTTCACCGATCAGTGCGAGGACGTCCTTCTCCCTCGGGGACAGCTCCGACAGCGCGTCGTCCTCCTCGGAGCCGGTGCCGGACTCCTCCTCGCGCAGGCTGTTCATCAGCCGTGCCGTGGTCGACGGGTCGAGGGTCGAGCGTCCGGAAGCCAGTGTGCGGACGGCGGTGACGAGGTCCGAGCCCTTGATCTCCTTGAGTACGTAGCCGGCCGCGCCGGCCATGATGGCGTCGAGCAGTGCTTCGTCGTCGTCGAACGAGGTGAGCATCAGGCAGGCCAGTTCCGGTATCCGCGAGCGCAGCTCACGGCAGACCGTGATCCCGTCGCCGTCCGGCAGTCGCACATCGAGAATCGCGACGTCGGGGCGGAGCGCCGGGCCGCGGGCCAGAGCGTGGTCGGCAGTGCCGGCGTCGCCGACGACTTCGATGTCGGGTTCCGCGTCGAGCAGATCCTGGACGCCGCGCCTGACGACCTCGTGGTCGTCCAGCAGGAATACACGGATCGGATTCTGCGCTGAGAACCCCGTCTCTTCGCTCATGGTGGCCCTCCTCGCTGGCGACGGGCTGCGCAGTCCCACCGCTTACCCATCGTGGGTCCGCACAGGAGAGACGTACTAGGGCCGGATGGTCCCCCGCCCCGGACCGCTCAGGCCTCAGGAGCCTCGGCCCAGGGACCGTACAGCTGCAGCAGCCTTTCCCGTGTTCCGTGCAACCGCTCCACCACGGTCTCGGCGACGTACTTGTACACCGCCCGGCCCAGGTTCGCGTCGGCCTCGCACAACGAGCGGACGGCAGCTGCATCGAATTCCACGGCCTGTCCCGCCCGGATCACGTGCGCGCCATGTGCCACACGTGTGGGGAGAACAGCCAGGACCAGCCCAGCAGATCGTCCTGCCCCAGCGTCTCGATGACCGCCGCACGACGACCGGGCACACGAATGTCGACCTCGACCTGTCCGGAGCGGATCAGCCAGAAGTGCGGCCCGTCTGCCTTCCTCGAAGAGGCGTTCATCGAGGACCAGAGGCACTTCGCAGGCCGCCTCGTTGAGCAAGCGGGCCCGGCTCTCGGGTGGGATCACATCGAGCAGACTTCTGGCCGTTGACATGGAACCTCCGTTCCTGGCCGGCGATGTATACCCGCCCGCCCACTCTGAACGATATGCGCGCTTTCGGAGGAGCGCTCGGCTGTGCTGCGTGGTGCAAAACGGAATCCACGCCGTGCCCATACGCCGCATGCCGTTAGCCGCAACCTGCAACCTCGTGTGCTGGGGCCTTGCCGTAGATCCATGGCGGCGTCACGTCGAGGGATCTCGGGGTTCACCATCAGTCGGAACAGCGTGGCTCTTGAGCACGCGAATTCGGCGCCCGGTCACGCGGGTGGGGGTGATGGTCAGCCATACATTCCGTGGGCCGCCGGCCCACGGAGTGGTATAGGCGAGTTCGTCCAGCCTGCGTGAGGCTTCGGGATCGGTGACAGTTGCTGCCCTACCGACGAGAAGTACACTCCACCCTTGGCTCAGCGCTTCGTCGATGTGATCCACTTCGAATGCCACCGGGTGGTCCGCAGCGGTGGCGGGCAGCGTGTTGTGAGCACAGCGATAAGAGATCCGGTCACCATCCACGACGTAGTTGACCGGCACGATGGCCGGCCCGTCGTCCGTTGTCACACCGATCCGGCCCACTCCGTGGGTGGACAACAGTCGGTGGCACTCCTGGGGGCCCAGTTCGAGCAACTGGGTGTGATAGCCAGCGCGGCCGATGCCAGGCGGCAGCTCCGTTGTGCTGCCGGTCAGTTCGGCCACGGTGGTCTCCAGCGCCTGGGCCAGTCGCAGCAGAAACCCGATGCCGGGTGTGGCCTGCCGCTCCTCCACGTACTGGATGTATCCGGGCGCCGATCCGGCCCGCTCGGCTACTTGCTCACGGCTGAGCCCGAGTTGCTCGCGGCGCATCACCACCCGTCGGCCCAGGTCTCCTGCCGGGGTTCTGTCCGGCTTGCTGTCCAATGAGTGGCTTTGTTCGTGTCCCATGCTGCACACATCCTCTGTGGATCCGCTCCGGTCATCAGGCCGCCACTGTTCTGCGCGCTCTTCTCTGTGTGCTCCTCTTCCACTCCATCGTGTGCCGCCGGAATGCGTGGCGCTTGGGCCAACCGGCCTGGTCTCGCGGACCCGCTCAGCCCATGCCACGGGCCGCACGGGGCGCAGAGGATGGTGGCAGGCGCTCCTGCCCACACACTTCGCGATGCACTACGGGCAAGGAACGGTGTCACAGGGGAATGAGGCCTGATCATGATTGAAGAAATGCCCCCTGGAGAAGGCCAAGGAAACGACGCACCCAGCACCAGCACCCGGAGGCTGCCGATTCGCGCCTCGGATCGCATCCAGCGCTGGGGCAGGGTGCTCTTGGTTGTGGTCTTTCTACTGGCGGCACCCCTGGCGTCGGCCGCCACAGGCCGTGCGGCGCACGATGCCGAGACTCGCCGTGCCGCCACGCTCTCCGATGCAAGGAAGGTCGAGGCACGGCTCATTTCCGACGCCGACGGCCCTGTCGCAGCTGCCATCGGGCGGACAACGGTGCGTGCTCCCGTCCGGTGGAAACAGCCCGACGGAACCGCGCGCACGGCAGTGGTCAGCGTCTGGGCGGGCAGCCCGGCCGGCACCACCGTCCCGATCTGGACCACTGCTCAAGGCGTGGCCACCAGCAGGGGACCCGCAACGCCAGGTGAGGCCGTTGCGTCTGCATGGATGACTGCAGCAGGGACCTTCGCAGCGGCGACGGGACTTTTCGTCGCAGTGTGGAAATTCTTCACGAAGCTGGTGGACCGCATCAGGTACATGGGGTGGGAGAAGGAGTGGGACGAGGTGGAGGCCGAGCTGTCCGAGCGGTTCCGGAACCGGTAGCAGATCGGCGCTCGCTGTGCCTCGGGCGCAGCCGCTCGAGGAGAGACCGTGGGCAACACTCGATCAAGTGTGACCATGACGGGACCTGCCGTCGTCGGGACCGACGGTTCCGACCACGCGATGCGGGCCGTGCGGTGGGCGGCGGGCGAGGAGTGCCTGTGGTCGGTCGCTGCGGATCGTGTGTGCCACCGCGACAAGCCACTGAAGTCTGCACCTCTCCCGGGAGAACATTCCAGGAAATCGACGGCTTCGCGGAAAGCGTGCTGGAAGAGGCTGCCGCACTCGCACGCCGAGTTTGGTCGGTTCGGACTCGCTCCGGGTTGCGCGAGTTCCCACGTTCCGGTTGTCGTCGTGCCCAGCAGTGATGACCGTGAACCGGCAGGTGCCGTCCTGGCCGCGGTACGGGACGAGCGCGAGGATCCCGTCGGCGTTCCCACTCCCTTGGCTCTCCGCTCGGCCGCGTGATGCATGCCGTCCTGCACCACGCGCTCTGCCTGGTCGTCCGCGTTCCCCGCCCCTGATCAAAAGCGCCCCTTGTCAGCGGGTGTCCGGGACGACCGCGACGGGGCAGGGTGCATAGTGCAACACCGCGTGGTTCACCGGACCGGGGCGCAGCCCGTGGCGTCCGCCGGCACGGCGCGCACCGACGACCAGAAGTTCTGCGCCCTCGGCCTCTTCGATCAGTACCTGATGCACGGGCCCCTGCAGCACGGATCGGTGGACAACGGCATCGGACTCGGTCCGCTCCAGTACTGCCAGTACGTCTTCGAGATGTTCCTCGGCTTGTTGGCGGTGTGCGGAGGCCTGCGAGCCCGCGAGGAGCGGATGATCCGCAGCTTCGTGGGCGGGGCAGCGCCAGGCGCGTACGGCGATCAGCTCGCCGTGGCGCGATGTCGCCTGCGCGAGTGCGAAACGGGCGGCTGCCGACGGTCCTGGGGCGTCGCCGATTCCGACGACGATTCGGCCCGGCTTCGGCTGAGCGTTCGGTGCGGTCGCCGGGATCACGACAACCGGGCAGTGGGACCGGCTCGCGAGTGCAAGGCTGACGGACCCCAGGAGCATCCCGGCGATCCGGCCGCGGCCGAGGGAGCCGAGGACGACCAGGGCTGCTTCATAGCTCTCGCGCTCCAGTGCATTCACCGGGTCTTCGGGCTGTATGTCGGCGACCACGTTCACCTCGGCATGGAGGCGTTGCGCACGTTCCTGTGCGGACGCGACGAGATGCTCGGCGAGGATCTGCTCGGCCGGACGCTCGGTGTCGAAGGTGGGACGCATGCCTTCGTAGCGCTCCCACAACGACGCATGGACGACGCGTAGGGGGAGACGTGAGCGTGCCGCTTCTGCCGCTGCCCAGTCCAGGGCGCGCAGGCTGCCCTCTGATCCGTCCACTCCGACGACTATCGGGAGCCGCATCGCTCCCACCGCCTCTCCTGTGCGGGTGGCTGCCTGCCTCGATGCATACGGTGCGAGTTTCTACGGTTCGATGGTCAGTACTTGATCGAGGGGGCGGCGTGGTGTACGCGGCCCGCTCGGCCCGTATCCCAGGCGGATGATCATCTGTGCGTGTCCCGTGCCGTAGACCGGGTCGCGCAGGAGCCACCGCAGGTCCGGCCATTCGAGGGGCTGGGTCGCGAAGGAGGTGGACACCTGGTGGAGCGTGGCGGTGAGCAGTACGCGTTCCAGGGCCTGTCCTGCATTCAGCCAGTCCGTGGGGTGATCGCCCGGGGTGCTCAGCAGGGCCAGTTGAGGTCGGTTCTCGAACAGGACACGGGCTCGGCCCGGGATGACCCCGGTTCCCGCGAAGTCGCGGGTGGTGGCTCGTTCGGAGGCGTCGCGGGGGCCGAAGGCGTAGTCGGGGATTCCGTCGACGGGTGCCTCGGTCTTCGTGTTCCGGGTCCAGTGCTCCTGCTCTGCCTCCCGTGCCGGGTCCCCGCGGTCGTATCCCTCGGCGTCCCGGATGAGTTCGAGCACGGTCTCCAGGTGGATCGGGGTCAGGAACGCGAAGTCCGCGCCCTCGATACGAGCCGCGTCGGCGAGGCCCGCGCGGATGTCTTCGGGGATCGTCTGTTCGTCGAACGGATAGCGGCTGGTGTGCCGGTCCCGGATCGCGGGGTGGAGAGCGGCGAGCGCTTCATCGGCGGGTTCCCGTGGAGCGTCGGGGCGGATGCCGAGACGGACGGTGGCCAGTACGGCCGGGGCCGATGGTTCGGGCAGCAGTGCGGTGACCGCGTCCAGGCCGTGGTGGGCGGCGGACACCCGCAGGTTCAGCAGAGCCGCGCCGCAGCCCACGTGCAGTGCACGGGTGTCGGGGTCGGCCTCCGGCATCGCGCGGTCGAGGTCCGCCCGGAGAGCGAGGGTGCGGCTGTGGCGTGTGTAGTGGAACTGCCAGGGCTGGGCGTTGTGCATGGACGGGGCGGCGGTGGCATCGGCGACGAGGTCGGCCAGCGTGATGTCGTCGAGCGCTCTGGTGAGCATCGTAGGCCTCCCGGGGAGTCGGGAATGGTCGATGGCTTCAGCATGAAGCGGATCGCCGCCCTGCACGTATGGGCCGTTCGTCCCTCGCTCGGATCCGGATGGTCCCTCGACAGGGCCACATCCGTTCCCTGCCCAGGCGGATGCCGGACCATCGAAGTCTAGGCGGATGCCTCGCTTTCGAGCCGGCACTCCACGCCGACCACGCCTTCCACGGACTGAGCGAGCCGGGCAGCGACAGGAATGAGGGCGGCGTCGCGGACACGACCGGTGAACGTGGCCACGCCCCAGGTGACGCTAACTTTCACGGACGAGGCGGGGAATATCCGGTTGACGACTTCGCGGCGTATTTCGGCAGCGAGTTCGTCGTCGGAGCGCAGGAAGACCTTGAGGAGATCTGCGCGGCTGACGATGCCTTTGAGGTTGCCGTCGGCGTCGACGACCGGTAGACGCTTGACGCGCTGGTAGGCCATCAGCCGGGCGGCTTGTGGGAGGGGCACGTCGGGCTTCACTGTGATGGCGGGGCTCGTCATCAGTTCCTCGGCCCGCACCGCACCGGCCTTGACGGTGTCACCCGGGCGGTACATCTGCTCGATCAGGCCAGTCCTTTGCCCGTGGAATTCCTCCTTGGGGAGCAGATCGGCTTCGGAGACGACGCCGACGACGTGGCCCTCGCCTTCGATCACGGGCACTGCGGTGACCTTCCACTGATTCATGCAGGCAGCGATTTCCTTGAATTCCGTGTCAGGAGTGACGGCGATGACGTTCTTCGTCATGACGTCGTTGACGGTGTACCGGGCGGAGGTCATTTCAGGTTCCTCGATGAGGGCGGGCGAGTGGCCGACTGCTGCCGTGGGAGTGGCGGCCATGGCGTCGAATCCGCGACGAGCGGAGACTCCAAGAAGTTCATGGTGTGCCTCCCATCCCTCACTCGCAGCCCCGCACCGGGGGGCGAGCTGCGAGAGAGCCTCGTGGTGCCAGATCGCGCAGGCCGCCCGGCGCCGGTCAGCGGACCAGGACGGCCTCTCCGGGTCTGGGCACGACCGCTGTCCAGCCCAGCTCACGGTCGATCCGGTCCCGCAGGGCATCGGACGACGACTCCTCGCCGTGGACCACATAGGTCGTGCGCGGTGCGGGGCGCCGCGCAGCCAGTCCATGATCTGGCCGACGTCGGCGTGTGCCGAGAAGTGCGGGAGGTCGGCCACCCCCGCGCGTACGGGTATGTATTCGCCGAACATCTTGAGTGTGTGGGCACCGTCGACGAGGTCGCGGGCCCTGGTGCCGGCGGCTGCGAAAAGGACGATGACGACGGCATTGCGTGCATTGGGCAGGAGCCGGTGGAGGTGGTGCAGGACCCGGCCGCCGGTAGCCATGCCAGCCGAGGAAACGATGACGGCGGGACCGGGCGTGCTGTTGATGTCGATGGACTCCTGGACGGTCCGGGCGGCCAGGAACGGGGCAGGGCTGATCGCTTGTTCGCCTCGGGCGAGAATCTCGGGCCGGATCTCGGAGGAGCGGGCACGCAGCGCGTCGCGATAGACGTCGAGCGCGGCCAGAGCCATGGGACTGTCCACATAGACGGGAACGGACCGCGGCAGGATCCCGTTGTGGCGCAGCCCGGCGAGTTCGTGGAGGACGACCTCGGTGCGGTCGATCGCGAAGGCGGGGATGACGGCGGTACCGCCGCGCGCAAGGGTACGTGTGAGTACGGCCGCGAATTCGGCCTGGGCTTTCTCGGGTTCGTGACGACGGTCGCCGTACGTCGACTCCGTCAGCAGCACGTCGGCGCCGGTGAACGGTTCCGCCGGCAGCAGCAGTGGGTGGCCGGGGCGGCCGAGGTCGCCGCTGGCGGCGAGAGTGTGGCCGTCCTCAAGGGTCAGGTGGGCCCAGGCCGAGCCGAGGATGTGTCCACCGCGGTGCAGTGTGAGCCGGGTGCCAGCCATGATCTCGACTTCGCTGCCGACCGAAACGGGGTCGAAGAACCTGACGGTGGTGTCGACGTCGGTTTCGTCATAGAGCGGTCTGGCGGGCCGGTGTTTGGACCAGCCGTGTTCGTTGGCGTGCTGGGCCGCCTCCATCTGGAGGCGCGCGCTGTCACGGAGCACGATTTCGGCGAGCCGGGCGGTGTGGGCGCTGGCCAGGATCGGTCCCCGGAAGCCGTGTCGAACCAGTCGGGGCAGATAGCCGCAGTGGTCCAGGTGGGCATGGGTGATGACCACGGCGTGGATGGATGAGGCGTCACACGGCAGCTTCGCCCAGTTGCGGCGGCGCAGGTCCGCGAAGCCTTGGAAGAGGCCGCAGTCGAGGAGGACCCGGGCATGGTCGCTCTCGATGAGGAACTTGCTGCCGGTGACGGTCCGGACGCCGCCGAGGAAGCGCAGCAGCGCGGGTCTCGACGCGGGTGCGGCCGGGTGTGATTCTGCCTCGGACATCGCCGCCCCCTTCTTCCGTGGGTGGCAGCCAGCCGTCTTCACCATCGCACCCCCGGCCCTGGGGAGGGATGGGCCCGACAGACCCCGACGGGTACCGACCGGCCCATGCGGGGTGGGCACGTGCCGGGTCAGCCTGAGGGAGAACCTCACCGGAGGAGACACAGGAAGAGGGGCGACGTCGTGAAGGCACTCGTTTTCCGGGGCCCGGGGCGTACCGCATGGCAGGACGTTCCGGACCCCGCGGTCAAGGACGCTGCCGACGCCATCATCCGCGTCGACGTCGTCACCATCTGCGGTACCGACCTGCACATCATCAAGGGCGACGTACCCGAGGCGACTCCGGGCCGGGTGCTGGGGCACGAAGCCGTCGGCACCGTGGTCGAGGCCGGGGCCGACGTCCGCACGGTCTGTCCCGGTGACCGTGTCCTGATCTCGTGCATATCCGCGTGCGGCCGTTGCCGCTTCTGCCGTGAGGGCCACTACGGACAGTGCCGTGGCGGTGGCGGCTGGACGCTCGGCCACACCATCGACGGCACCCAGGCCGAATACGTCCGGGTGCCCTTCGCCGACCTGTCCGTCCACCCCCTGCCGGCTTCTGTCGACAGCCGTGACGGCATACTGCTCGCCGACATCTTCCCGACCGCCTACGAGGTCGGTGTGCTGAACGGCGGCGTCCGGCCCGGCGACACCGTCGTCGTGGTAGGCGCCGGCCCCATCGGACTCGCCGCCATCGCCGGCGCGGGTCTCTACAGCCCCGGACGTGTCATCGCCGTCGACCTCGCCGAATCCCGGCTGGCCGCCGCGCGCTCCCTGGGCGCGGATGCGACAGCCAGCGCGGCCGAGGAACCCGAACAACTCGTCGAGGACCTCACCGAGGGTCTCGGTGCCGACGTCGTCATCGAAGCCGTCGGCGTGCCCGAGGCCTTCGAGATGTGCACCCGCATGGTCCGGCCCGGAGGCCGCGTCGCGAACATCGGCGTCCACGGCAAGCCGACGACGCTGCACCTCGAAGACCTGTGGGCCAAGAACGTCACCATCACCACGGGGCTGGTCGACACGTACTCCACGCCCATGCTGCTGCGCATGATGGCCGCCGGGCGGCTGCCTTCGTCCCCGCTGATCACCCACCGCTTCGAGCTGGGACAGATGGAGGAGGCCTATGACGTGTTCTCCCGTGCCGCGGACACCGGTGCGCTCAAGGTGGTGCTGGGAGGATCGCAGCACAGCGAGATCATCGCTCCGGCACAGCCGTAAGCCCAAGGGGGCGTGAAGCCCATGAGCAGGACCGGTCCCGGACCCACCGCCATCGAGGTGTCCGCCGGGCCTGTCGATCTGGTGCCGATGCTTGTGATGCTGTTCTTGCCTGAAGTACACGCCGCGGGGTCCGTGATCGACCCACTCGTGGGCTCGCCGTGGACGAAGGGCGATTGTCGCCGGGGAAGAAAAGCATGCGTGTTCATGGAAACGCTGGGCACCAACCCCTTCGACGCGTTGGTCGTCGACGATGCTCATGCCGGCGCGGAAACACGGCTTCGCCGCCCTGCGGGCTCGCTTGTCGACGGCGGGTCCCCGGCCCCCGACGCTGAACCGCACCGGTGTGGCTCTCCTCGGACGTCGCAGGAGAGCGGGTCGGTAACGAGGAAATGGTCAATCTGCCCGACTGGTCGCGCCTGCGCTACCGCTGCCTGCCGGACGACGGACCGGCAGGGGAGTGGCTCACACCCGATGACCCGAGTCTGCGGCGCTACAGCGTCTCTCTCGATCTGAGGGGCGGCATTCTCACTCGTCGCTTGTTCTTCCAGGACGGCCTCGGCCGCCGAATCGGTGTCACCCACACGAGGCTCGTCCACATGGGTGACCCGTACCTCGCCGCCCAGCGGACCACGTTCCGTGGGTACGGCTGGAGCGGGGCCATCGAGGTCGAGTCCATCATCGACGGCAACGTCACCAACGCCGGTGTCGAGCGATACCGCGGTCTGAACGGACGCCATCTCACCGGCCACTGTGCCGGAGTCGAAGCGGACGGCGTGGCCTGGCTGTCCTGCCGGACCCGCTCGTCCCGCATCCGGATCGCCATCGCAGCCAGAACGTCGCCGAGGCCCCTCGTCGCAGTGGGGGCGGGTTGCACGGAGGCCGGAACGGTCCAGAGACTCAGGCTGCCGGTCTCCCGCGGGCATTCTGCCACCGTCGTGAAATGCGCCGCGTTGTACACATCCCAGGACCGCCCGCTGAGCGAGCCCCTCCCGCTTGCCGTCGAGCGTGTATCACACGCGGCGGCGTTCGCGACACAGCTCGCTTCCCACCGCGTCGCTTGGGAACGTCTGTGGAGCCAGGGTGAACTGAAGGTGCCTGGCGAATCGGGCCGTATCCTTCGGCTCCATCTCTTCCACGTCCTACAGACGCTTTCCCCGCACACGGCCGAGCTGGACGTCGGAGTGCCTGCCAGAGGCCTGCACGGTGAGGCGTACCGAGGGCATGTCTTCTGGGACGAGTTGTTCGTGCTGCCCTACATCACCCTGCACTTCCCGGAAGTGGCGCGGAGCCTTCTCATGTACAGGTACCGACGCCTGCCCGCTGCCCGTACCGCAGCCCGGCGGGCGGGCCTTCGAGGAGCGATGTTCCCCTGGCAGAGCGGTGGTTCAGGCACTGAGGAGACGCAAACGCTGCATCTCAACCCCCGATCGGGCCACTGGTTGCCCGACCACTCGCACTTGCAGCACCACGTCGGATCGGCCATCGCCTGGAACGTGTGGCGGTACGGGCACAGCACCGGCGACACCGGGTTCGTCCAAGGCCCAGGAGCAGAGCTGTTGCTCGACATCGCCGGCTACTGGGACGCCGTGGCCACATACGACACCGATCGCGACCGCTACCGCATCCGCGGCGTGGTCGGCCCCGACGAGTACCACGACGCCTACCCCGAGGCCGCTGCTCCCGGGATCGACGACAACGCGTACACCAACGTGACTGCCGCCTGGACGCTCGCACGCGCACTTGAGCTGTTCGACGGGCTGCCTGCGGCCCGGCGGCGGGAGCTGGCTGAGCAACTCGGCCTGGACGACGAGACCCTGAATCGCTGGGAGGACATCTCCCGCCGGGTGTACGTGCCGTTCCACGGCGGTGTCATCAGCCAGTTCGAGGGCTATGGCGAACTGGCAGCACTGGACTGGGACGCCTACTGCTCCCGCTATTGCGACATCCGCCGCCTCGACCGGATCCTGGAGTCCGAGGGGGACACGGTCAACCGCTATCAGGCATCCAAGCAGGCCGACGCACTCATGCTCGGCTATCTCTTCCGCCCAACCGAGCTGCAGAAACTCTTCGACCGTCTCGAATACCGGCTCGATGACGAAGTGTGGCGTACGACCGTCAACTACTACCTGAATCGCACCAGTCACGGATCGACCCTCAGTAACCTGGTGCATGGCTGGGTCCTCGCTCGCGAGAAAGGTCCGGACGCCTGGCGGTACTGCGAGGAAGCTCTGCTCAGCGACGTGACGGACATTCAGGGCGGCACCACCGGGGAAGGTATCCACCTCGGTGCCATGGCCGGCACCCTTGATCTCATCGAAAGGGGCGTCGCGGGTCTGGAAGCAGGCCCGGACGGACTCCACATCGACCCCATCGCGCTCCGGGAGGTGCCTCGCTGCTCGTTCACTTTCTGTTACCGCGGGCACCGAGACATCCGCGTGCAGCTCCTTCCGGGCCGGGTGGGGATTCGCGTGCCCGACTCGCGACTCATTGCCCCTCTGCCGGTGTGTCTGCCCGGCGAGCGGCTGGTGACCGTGGCCGCGGGGGAGCAACGTTGGTTCCGTCTGCCGCTGTGGTGACCCCTTGCGGATTCCGTGCGGTCCGTCGTGACGACGATGGTCGGCACAGCGCGCGCCTGATGGCCGCGAGCCCGAGAATGGAGTAGCCGCCAGCTGGTTCCGGAGGTGCATGGCGTGAATGCCGTACACGGACAGCAACGAACCTCGATCGTGGACCCTGAACGCTCGGCCAAGCCCGATCGCCTCTTCGACAGGGAGGACGAATGGGCAGCCTTGGTGTCATTCTCGACCGATCCGCGTCCGGGAACGGGCTTGGGCGTCGTCATGGGGCGGCCCCGCCAGGGCAAGACGCTGCTGCTGGAGTCGGTGGCACGAGCCACGGGAGGGTTCTATTTCTGCGGACAGGAAGCCACCGAAGCCGAGTCCTTGCGCAGGGTGGGCGAGGAGTATGCGCGATACCGGCAGGTCGCACAGCCCAGCCACTGGCGTGATTGGAAGGAAGGAATCGATGCCTTGCTGGCGCTGGGTGACGCCAGGCCACTGCCCGTCATCATCGACTCGTTCCCTGACCTCGTTGCGGCGAGCCCAGCCTTGCCGTCCGTCATCCACGGTGCCCTCCGGCACCTCGACCGAGCGCCCCTGGAGAGCCGTGCGCGATTGCTGCTCGGTGGTGAGACGGCACCGGTCATGACCCGGCTGTTCGCACAGTCTTCGCCGTTGCACGCCCTCGCCGCTCTGAAGCTCGACATCCAGCCCCTGAACTTCCGCAGGGCGGCGCAGCTGTGGGGCATCGACGACCCGAGGCTCGCCTTCCTCGTCTACACGGTCGTAGGCGGGACGCCCGCCTACCGGTACGACTACGTGGGCGACGACGTTCCCGTCGATCGTGACGACTTCGATGCCTGGGTCTGCCGTACCGTCCTGAATCCGTGCACGCCGCTGTTCCACGAGGCTCGCCACCTCCTTGACGAGGAGATCGGGCCCTGGAGTCACGGGGCTTGTCACTCCGTGCTCGCCGCCCTGGCCAAAGGCTGCACGACCCACGGCGAAATAGCCACCTTCCTGGGACAGCAACTCACTGGTGCCTTGCGCGCACTTGTCCTCCTCCGTGACCACGGTGTGCTCCAATCGCAGGCGGACGGACTGCAGCCGGGGATCACGCGTCATAGCATCGCGGACTCGCTCCTCGCGTTCGAGTACGCCGTGGCGCGGCCGCGCAGGGCCGCGCTTGAGCAGAGCGAGGCCGAGACGGTGTGGGAAGACGCGCGAACGGATTTCAACTCTCTCGTCGCCGAACCCCGGTTCGCCCAGGTTTGCAGGGAGTGGGCGGCCTGTTTCGCCGACCCGGCCACCGTCGGTGCCGAACATGTCACGGCGTCGTACGGCTCCCTCAGCGACCCGTCGGCTACGGCCGGACTCGATGCCGAGGTCGTGGTCCGCCGACGGGACGGACACATGAGCGGCCCCCTTCTGTCGGTGGGACTCGCACGATGGCATACCGGCATTGACATCCACCATCTGCAACGCCTGCGGCGCATCCTGGACGGACTCGGCTCCCGTGAGGATGTCAGCCGCGTCCACCTGGCTCTCTACGGTGCTTCGGGGTTCAGCCCCGAGTTGCATGCGGCGCATGCGCGTGGCGAGGTCATGCTGGTTGATCTTGAGCGCCTGTACCGGGGCGCATAGCGGACGCCGCCTTGCGATGACTTCGCACTTTGGTGATCACCCTGCCGGGTCGGCCCCGGCCATGGGCCGATCGGTCCCTCCCCGGTACGGCCCACTCGGCCCCGTGCTCCCGACCCCCTCGGTGCTGCGGCGATGACCCCCCGGGGAACGATCGTGGAAGCCGGACGCTTTCTCCGGCCCCGCCTCCCGAAGAGGTGACAACGATGCAGCGCATTCGGATCCGGATACCGCCGAGGCGGCCGCACAAGCCCGCGCAGCCGGATCTGCGTACCCCCTCCGGTCGGCCGATGCCCTACTGAAGCCCGCGGCCACCGCACACAAGGCGGAGGACATCATGGCAACCACTCGACGCGTCGTACCGTTCGCAGAGCTCGGCCGGCAGGATGTCGGCCGGGTCGGTGGCAAGAATGCCTCTCTGGGAGAGATGACCGCACATCTGGCAGCCGCAGGCGTGCGGGTGCCTCCTGGTTTCGCGACGACGGCGGACGCGTACAGGGAGTTGCTCGACAGCCACGGGCTGCGTGTGCGGATCGAGGAGCAGATTGTGCGCTTGCACGACGGGGCCGTGCTGGACGAGGTGGGGGCGGCGATCCGGTCGTTGATCATGGCCGAGCCGCTACCGGCCGGGCTGCGGACCGAGCTCGTCTCCGCGTACGAGCAGCTCGCGAGCGACCAGGGGAGAGAGGATCCCGAGGTAGCCGTGCGAAGCAGTGCCACTGCGGAGGACCTGCCCCAGGCGAGTTTCGCCGGCCAGCAGGAGACATACCTGAATGTGCGCGGGCCTGCCCAGCTGTTGCAGTCCTGTCACCGCTGTTTTGCCTCGCTGTTCACCGACCGCGCGATCGACTACCGGGAGCGGATGGGCTTCGACCACCTCGCGGTAGCTCTCTCCGTAGGCATCCAGGTCATGGTCCGATCGGACCTCGCCGGCGCCGGAGTGATCTTCACTCTCGACCCTGAGAGCGGTTTCCCCGAGGTCATCGTGGTCAGCGCGGCGTGGGGCCTGGGCGAGACCGTCGTCAGTGGCCAGGTCGACCCCGACGAGCACACGGTTTTCAAGCCGAGCCTGAAGGACCCGGCACTGGATCCCGTGATCGACGTACGGATCGGAGCGAAGCGGAAGAAGGCGGTCTATGGAGAGCACGGACTCACCCGGACCGTCGACACGACCGGCGAGGAACGCTCGCAACGTGTCCTGATGGACACGGAGGTCCGGCTGTTGGCCGAATGGGCGATGACCGTCGAGGAGCACTACGGATACCCCATGGACCTGGAATGGGCCAAGGACGGCCTGACCGGAGAGCTGGCGGTTGTCCAGGCCCGCCCCGAAACCGTGCAGTCCCGCCGCCGTACGACGACGTTGCGTCGCTGCCGCCTGACCGCCGCTCGGGGCAGAGCCTGATCGAGGGCACAGCGGTCGGCGAGGCCATCGGTTCCGGCCCGGCCATCGTCCTCGACTCGCCTGGTGATCTCGACCGCTTCCCGGCCGGCGGGGTCCTCGTCACCGGCATCACCGACCCCGACTGGGAACCGGTCATGAAGCGGGCCTCCGCGATCGTCACCGACCATGGAGGCCGGACCTCGCACGCTGCCATCGTCAGCCGCGAACTCGGCGTCCCCGCCGTCGTCGGCACAGGCTGTGCCGTCCCACGGTGCCGCTGAGGGTCACGAGACCGTCGGCAACTTCGACGGTCAGAGACGACGGGCTGAGCCGGAGCGTGTGGGTCAGGACCTCTTCGAGGATCTCCTCCTGGATTGCATGGTCCCTGCGCAGGAAGAGTTGCAGGAGGTCGCTGCGGCTCAGGACTGCGATCAGTCGGCCATCGTTGTCGACGACTGGGAGTCGCTTGACCTTGTGCTTCTCCATGACGCGGGCGGCGCGGACGACGCTCCACTCGGGTGCCGCAGTGATGGCCGGGTGGCTCATGAGACCGACGGCGGTGTTCGCGCCGCTCCTGGCGTTGCGCCTGCGGAGCAGGTCGGCTTCGGAGACTACGCCCACGGCACATCCCTTCTCGTTCACGACGGGCACGGCGGTGACGCCGAATTCGTCGAGGAGCCGGGCGATCTCCTTGAGCGTGGTGCCGCGTTGGACGCTGACGGCCGTGGGCGTCATCAGGTCGGCGACGCTGCGATGCCTCATTGTCCGTCTCCTTCAGGCGGGGACTTCGGCGTCGAGCCGGGCCGTCACGTCCACGACTCCCGGCACCGTGCGCGCGATACGGATCAGCACATCGTTGAGCGATGGGTCGGGGATGGAGCCGTGCAGGTGGGCGATGCCGTCGGACACGTGGACGTGCACGGTCGCCGAACCGGCCGGGATGAGCCGAGCCGTGATCAACTCGCGTAGTTCCTCGGCGATGTCCTTGTCCGGGCGGAGGTAGATCTTCAGCAGATCACCTCGGCTGACCAAGCCGACCAGGCGGCCGTCGTCGTCAACGACCGGCAGCCGCTTGAGATGGCCGCGGGCCATCAGCCGGGCGGCACCCGCGATGCTTGCGTCCGGGGCCACCGTCACGGCGGGCACGGTCATCAGCTGACCGGCGGAGACGGCGCGGGCCTCATCCGCACCTTGCGCCTTGAGCAGAAGGTCCGCTTCGGAGACCATGCCCACGACCCGTCCCTCGTCAGACAGTACGGGCAGAGCGCTGATCCGCCAGCGCCGCATGGTCTCGACGATTTCCTTGAAGGGCGCTCTGCGGTTGACCGAAATGACGGCGTGCGTCATCACGTCGTCGACGGTGCGCAGATGTTTCATGGTTCCTCCAAGAACAAGGGTCCGTGTATGTCCGAGCGTCGACATGGTTCTGCGCCGGCGGTAGGACCGTCCGGGCCCTGTCCGGGACCGGACGGTCCTTCCCGTCCCATGGCGTGAGTGCTCAGCGGTCGCCCGTGTCGCGCGCTGGATCGAGGCCGGGAGCCAGGTCGTCCACGGCGTATTCGAGGGACTGGTCGACGCTGACGACACCGTCGACGGATAGGCATAGGTGTTCGATAATCGAAATGGATGAGTGCTCCTCGACCCCGCCACTCAGCGTGACAATTCCTTCCTGCACGGCCACTGTCACGCCCCCGGGCGTCATCCGGAGAGTCCGGCCCAGTACCTCGTCGATGATTTCATCGCGTATGGCATCGTCGTGGCGGAGCATGGGGCGCAGCAAGTCGGAGCGGCTGACGATGCCCACAAGCGTTCCGGTTTCATCGATGACCGGAAGGCGTTTGACGCCCTGTTCGTGCAGGAAGCGAGCGGTCTCGACGATGCCCCACTCCGGCCGGGCTGTCAGTACGGGGGTGGACATCAGATCGCCGGCCGTGCGGGCGTCCATGGTGTGGCGGTCCACGGATGCCGCCTTGCGCAACTGGTCACGGCCTTCCGTGTCCGGCAGTCCGGTTTGCCTGCGGAGCAGATCGGCTTCGGAAATGATGCCGATGGGGTGGTGGCGTGTGTCCACGACGGGCAGGGCCGAGACATTGTTGTAGTCGAGGCTCCAGGCGACCGACTTGAGCGACGCTTCGGGGCTGGCCGTGGCCACGGCCCGGGTCATGACTTCGGAGACAGTGCGATGCATCATGGTCCGATTTCCCTTTCGTTCAGGGCCGTCAGGCGTGGGCGCTGACGGCCATGGGGGCGGAGGCGTGATGCAGGACGGCATGAGTCACCGGCCCGAGGTGTGCACCCAGAGGAGAGCGGCGCAGGTGCCGGCCTCCGACGACGAGGTCCGCACCCGCCGCGGCCTGGACGAGTCGGCGGCTCGCGGATCCCTTGAAGGCCTTCTGGGTGACGCTCACCGAGGGGAATCTATGGCGCCAGGGCAGCAGCAGCTCGTCCAGCATCCGTGCGACACTCCGATCGACTTCCCGTTCGCCGTCGGAGTCGATGAAGGGCAGCCCCCGGTAGGCGGGAGGAACCTTCCAGCCGTGAATCACCCGCAAGGCGCAATCGCGACGTATGGCCTCTTCGAAGGCGAAGGCGAGAACATTGTCGGGTGCCTCGTGGATGTCGACACCCACGATCATCTCGTCGTACCGGGTTGGCTCGGCGTCCCCCGGCTCATCCGCCACCCGTACGAGGACCACCGGCGTTTCGGTGGCTACGAGGGTCGCCATGCCCACCGAGCCGACGAGGTACGCCACCAGACTGCCCAGGCCGCGGGAACCGAGGACGAGCAGGCCGGCGTCAGCCGCTTCGACGGCCAGCGCTGCGGCCGGCCTGCCGGAGAGATGCCGGGTGGTTTTCTCCAGATGCGGGTACTGCCGGCGTACGTCCTCCAGGGCCTCGGCGAGCGCCTCATCAGCCCATCGGTCGGCCGTCTCGCGGCCCAGCCGCGGAACGGCGGGGCCGCCGGGCCAGTCGATGACGTGGACGAGCTTCAGCGGCACCTCCCGCAAGGACGCCTCCCGAGCGCCCCAAACGGCGGCCGCCCGGCTCTCGGGGGAGCCGTCGACGCCGACTGTCACAAGACGCTTCATGGCGGGAACCTCCTGCGCCGCAGGTCTGCGCTCTGCTCTCAGCCTGGGCCTGCCGGGCGGGGACCGAGGAGGTGCCATGCGGCCCCTTGTGGGGCCGACCGGTCCCGTCTACGCCGTGGACGTGCGTGAGGCAACGTAGTCCGCGCAGCCGTTCAAGGTGTTCAGCAAGGGATAGTCCGTCTCCGGAAGGGGGAGAGTCGTACGCCCGCTCAGTGCCTCGACGAAATTGAGGAAGTCCAGCGAATCCATCTCCAGACCGTTCCGGAAGTTCTCGTCGGGTGAGAGCGCGGCGAGATCGGCGCCGGGCACCACGTCTGTCAGGACCTGCTTGATCAACTCGAAAGCCTCGTCGCGGTTCACAGTCCTCCGGTCGTTGGAGCAGTCGGTTGAGCGCCGTCAGGAAGCGCGCGCCGGTCGCACCGTCACTTGCGCGGTGATCGGCGGAGAGCGTGGCTGTCACGGTCGGGTGCACAGTGAGCATCCCGTCCACGGCCACAGGACGCTCGACGACACACCCCAGTCCGACGAGCGCGACCTGCGGTGGGTAGATCACCCCGAACACAGTCTCCACGCCCTGGTCGCCGAGGTTCGTCACCGTAAGCGTGGGGTCGGCGGTCTCCGAGGCACGCAGGCGCCCGACGCGGGCCCGTGAGACCAGGTCCTTGAGGGCCTCCATCAACTCCGGCAGGGGCAGGGCGTCGGCGTTCACCAGCGCCGGTGCCGCCAGTCCGCCACCTCGCAGGGACACGGCGATGCCGAGCCGGATACCACCGGCCGGGACGAAGGCACCGTCCTTCCAGTAGCCGTTCAGCTCGGGCACCTGCCGAGCGGCCAGTGCGACGGACTTCAGCAGCAAAGCCGCAGGCACGAGCCGTTCCCTCACGGGTCTGTTCGCATTGCGATTGAGCATCCACGTCGTGGCGGCCGCGAGATCGATCGTCGTGGACAGGTAGTAGTGGGGAATGTCGCGGTTGGCGCGTGTCATCAGCGCAGAGATCGCCGAACGCGGGGTCGTTCCCCCCCCACGGTGAGGGTATCGGTCCTGGACCTCATTGATGGGCGAACCGGGACCGCGGCCGACGTGGGCATGAGCGGCGGCCCTGGCGCTGGTGAGCGGGGTTCGTGTGCACGGTGCGCCGACGAGCAGTACGTGCTCCAAGCGCGGCAGGCGGTGCCTGTTCTCCTCCACCTTGCGCCGGTACAGCTCCTCCGTGGTGACAAGAACCCGGCGTCGCCCAGTTCCAGTCGCTGGCGCACGGGCTCGGGGCCGAACGCGGAGAACAGCGGGCACAGCACGCGGGCGCTGCGCAGCGCGCCCAGCACCGTCGCGTAGAGCTCCGGGCAACGGCCCAGTAGCGTGAACACCATCTCCTGCCGGGCCACCCCCATGGCCCGGTCGGACCCAGATCGGGCGTCCGGGCACCCGTGCACGGCAGGATTCTCCCGACACAGGGTCCACTGGCCCCTTGGGAGGTCCTGAGCGGCCCTCTCCTCGCAAGGGCTCGTGGTGCCAGTGTGAGAGTTGACTCGTCAGTGGCCCTCGGTGAGGAGGAACCATGAACGGCACCGTCGGCAGCCCGGAACCGGGATCCGTCATCGTCGGCGTCGACGGCTCCGACCCGGCCCGCCGGGCAGCGCTGTGGGCAGCGGCCGAGGCCGCGCGTCGTGACAGTCCGTTGCGCATCGTCTACGCGGCAGGCACGGACGGCCGGGTCCTCCATCTCTCGGCGGAGAGCATCGAGCGCGTCCGCGGCGCGGGCAGCGAACTGCTGCGGGAAACCGCCGCTGCCGTCGAAGAACGGTATTCCGGTCTGCACGTCACGACGGAGTTCAGCCGCAGCGCACCCGTCCCCAGCCTGCACCGGACGGCCGGGCTGCGCGGCATTGTCGTGGTGGGCAACCGCGGTCTCGGCGGGTTCAAGAACCTCATGCTCGGATCCGTCGGCCTGAAGGTCGCCGCAGGCGCCACGACGCCCGTCGTCGTGGTCAGGGGCACCGACAACGGCGCCGAGACCGGAGTGGTGCTCGCCGCGGTCCGTGACGACCACGACGCCGAATGCGCCCGGTACGCGGCGCGCGAAGCCGAGATCCGTAAGGGGTCGCTGCGGCTGCTGCACGTGTGGAACATTCTCGAATCCGCCGGAGTCGCCGTGACCATGCTCGACGATGTCGAAGCGATCGCCGGAGAACACGTCCACCACCTGATGGCCGTAACGGACCGGATCCGCGCCGAATTCCCGGACCTGAACGTGCAGGCGGACGCTGAGAAGAGCCTGACCGTCGCCGGGGTCCTGGTGGAGGCATCGCGCCACGCGGATCTGCTGGTGATGGGCGGACGGCGATCGCCCGGTTTCATCGGCCCCACCCTCGGGCGGGCGACGCACAGCCTGCTGCACCACGCGCACTGCCCCGTGCTGCTCATTCCGCGGCACGGTTCCGGGCGTGGGAGTGAGTCGTGATGGGCACCGGCGAACGCCGTGAACTCGTCATCGGTATCGACCCGGCCAGGAACTGGCACCTGGCATTGGCCTGGGCGGCGGACGAGGCGCATCGTCGAGGGCTGGAACTCCGGCTCGTCGTGGCCGTACCCCCATCGCACGACCGGCATCACGGCGATGACAGCCCAGGCAGAAAGGCCATGCGCCAAACAGGGGTGGAGGCTCTTCGGGAAGGCGCCGACTGGGCCCGCGCGCGCCATCCGCAACTGCAGCCGACCACCGATCTGCTCGACGGATTCCCGGCTGCCGTGATGGGCGGGCTGTCCGCGCGGGCACGGATGGTCGTTCTCGGGTCCCGGCATCTGAGCCGTACGGCGGAGTACTTCAGCGCGGGCTCCCTCGTCGTCCCCGTCACGGCCCAGGCGCGCTGTCCCGTGGTGGTCGTGGGCGACGCGGAGCACATCACTCAGGAACCCACCTATCTGGTCGTGGGAATCGACGGCAGCGAGTCCTCGAAGGCGGCGCTGACGCTGGCGTTCGAGGAGGCCGACCTCCGCGGAGCCGCGCTCCGTGCCGTCTCGGTCTGGCAGCCACCCGTAGTCATGTTCCAGGACGAGGAGGTTGCCGTGCAGGCTCAGCGGCGCATGCTCTGCGAGACCACGGCGGGATGGTCGGCGAAGTACCCGGACGTGCACCTGACGCACGAGGTGCCGACCGGACATCCGGTGGAGGAGCTGGCCGGGGCGTCCGAACACGCTCTGGCCGTCGTCCTGGGCCGCCGTGGCCGGGGCGGCTACACGGGCATGCGGCTCGGCTCCGTCGTCCACGGACTGCTGCACCGGGCACACTGCCCGGTCATCACAGTTCCCCTTGTGTGAACTCCGCGGTGACGACCACCCCGGCAGGGGAGAGGGAGCCCGGACAGGAGCTCTGCGGGTTGGCTGGGCCGGAGGCCGAGCGGCGTCTGGCCGAGCACGGCCGCAACGAGGTGGCGGAGGCGCGCAGCGCGCCTTTGCACAGCCGCGTTCTTGCGCAGCTTCGCGATCCTCTGATCATGGTGCTGCTGGGTGCGGCAGTGCTGACGATCGTGATCGGTGACCACCCGGATGCGGCGGTCATCGGTCTGGTGATCGTCTTCAACACAACGGTGGGAGTCGCGCAGGAGATCCGTGCCGACCACGCCGTGGCGGCCTTGTCGGCCTTGTCGGCACCGAGCGCCCGCGTGCTGCGTGACGGCACCGCGCGGGAGGTTGCCGCAGCTGTTGTGGTGCCCGGCGACGTATTGCTGCTCGGCGAGGGCGACATCGTTGCTGCCGACGCCGGGCTCATCGAAGCATCCGCTCTTCTCATCGACGAGTCCATGCTCACCGGGGAATCGGTTCCCGTGCACAACGACGCCAGGTCGCTGCTGGGCGCAGGGACTGTCGTGCTGCGCGGACGGGGCGTCGCGACGGTCACGGCCACCGGCGCCGCCAGCACGCTCGGCCGTATCGCCGCACTGCTTGACGGCACGCGCGAGCCGACACCACTGCAGCACCGTCTGGCCTCCCTGGGCCGCATCCTGGCCGCCACCACCCTGGGACTGTGCCTGGTGGTCTTTGCTCTCGGACTCGCACGCGGCTTGCCGGCCGGGACCATGGCCGTGACGGCGATCAGCCTGGCCGTCGCGGCGGTCCCGGAGTCCTTGCCGGCCGTCGTGACCCTCGCGTTGGCACTGGGTGCCCGTCGCATGGCGGCCCGGCACGCACTCGTACGCAGGCTCCCCGCCGTGGAGACGCTCGGCTCCGTGACTGTTCTGGCCACAGACAAGACGGGCACCCTCACTGAAGGTCGCATGGTCGTCCAGCACGTATGGACCCCGTCGGTCGCAGCGGACATCTTCGGAGTGGGATACGAACCACAGGGCGACGTCCAGGTCGACGGCAGGCAGCCGACACCCGCCGAGCTCGGCCCTGTCAGGGAGTTGCTGACCGTGGCGTCGTTGTGCAACGACGCCACTCTGCGGCCACCTCAGGGCTGCGCCGCCGATGAGGACCGGTGGACTGCGATCGGCGACCCCATGGAAGCCGCGCTCCTGGCAGCCGCGGCCAAAGTGGGCTGTGCGGATCAGGCGGGGACCAGGAGGCTGTACCCCAGGATGTGGGAAGCGCCGTTCGACAGCCTGCGCAAGCGCATGACCACGGTGCACCGAATGGCTTCGGGCGATCTGCTGGTGTGCTTGAAAGGGGCGCCGGAAGTGGTGCTCGACGCGACAGTGCTCGCCGACCGAAAGGACGTACTGATGGGCGCGCGACAGCAGGCGGCGATCCTTGCTTCCCGTGGCTTCAGGGTCCTCGCAGTCGCGTCCACCGAATGTCGGAACGAACCGAGCAGCGTGGCCACGGTTGAGACGGGCCTGCGACTGCTGGGCCTCGTCGCCATCAGCGATCCCCCGAAATCCGCGGCGGCCACCACACTCGCTGCCTGCCGCGCAGCGGGGATCACGCCAGTCCTCATCACGGGCGACCACCCGGCTACCGCCCGTGCCGTGGCCGCGCGGGTGGGACTCGTTGGCTCGGAGAGCGATGACGAGAAAGTGATCAGCGGCCCCGATCTGGTATCGGGGCGCATTGCCGACCTCACCATGGCGCGGGTGTTCGCCCGAACGGACCCACAGCAGAAACTGGACATCGTCGATGCTTGGCGCGCCCGAGGGGCGGTCACGGCGATGACTGGCGACGGAGTCAATGACGGCCCGGCTCTGCGCCGAGCCGACATCGGCGTGGCGATGGGCAAGCGGGGAACGGAGGTCGCACGACAGGCGGCCGACCTCGTCCTGACCGACGACAACCTGTCGACCGTGGTCGCGGCCGTGGAAGAAGGCCGGCGCGTCTACGACAACATCCGGCGCTTCCTGGTCTACGGCCTGGCCGGCGGTACCGCAGAGATCCTCGTCATGCTGGCCGGCCCCTTTCTCGGGCTTCCACTGCCGCTCAGGGCCGGTCAGATCCTGTGGATCAATCTGCTGACCCACGGTCTGACGGGTGTGGCCATGGGCGCCGAGCCGGCGGCCCCGGACGCCATGCGCAGGCCACCGAGGCCGTCCGGCCAGCACATCCTCGGCGCCGGAGCCTGGCAGCGTCTCCTCGTGCTGGCCGCGGTCGTCACCGCGGTCTGTCTCGCCGCAGGTGTTGTCGCACGCGCCTGGGACCTTCCGTGGCAGAGCGTCTTGTTCCTGTCGCTGCTCGGCGCGCAGCTCGGCGTTGTCCTGGGCCTGCGGACGCTCCTGTTGACCCGGCAGAACATCTTCCTCCCCCTGGCTGTGCTCGCGTCCGCCCTGCTGGCGGTGGCGGCGTTGTACGTTCCGCCGCTGCGGTCGGTCCTGGAGACCGAGCCGCTCGGTTGGTCCGGGGCCGCTCTTGCGACGGCTGCCCTCATGAGCGGCTACCTGGCCGCTCGGATCACACGAAACGCATTCCGGCAAAAGAAGGCCGCGAAGACGAAGCCACGAAACGGTGCGAGTCCGTCAAGAACCGCCTGAGGAGACACCCCGTGCGCTCGGTTGCCGCTGGCCTGGCCTCCGCCGCAGTCAATAGCGCGGGCCGGGCGAGAGCGGACACCGACGTCTGGCCCACCAGCGGGCGTCAACCAGCCCGCGCTCGCACAGACAGGCCAGGTGCTCGAACCTCCGCCATCCTCGCTTCGCCGACCGTGAGCTGCCGCACGATCGCCAGCCGGGCCGGGTCACCAGCGACCGGAACAAGGTGGCGGCCGGTGCCGGCCGCCACACCGGCTGACTGAATCGGTCACCGTCACATAGCGATGGCAGCGTGGAGCGAGGTGCCTTGGTGATCAGCGAGGGCCGACACGGTATGGCCGCATCATCTCGTTGTCCTCGTGTTCCAGCATGTGGCAGTGCCACACGTACTGTCCCGCCCGGTCGAAGGTGGCCTTGACCCGGGTGATGGCGTGCGGATAGGCGATCACCGTGTCCTTGAAACCGCTCTCCCCGGGCTCTGGAGGTCTTGCGCTGTGCCCGGTGCTCTGCCGGTCGACGACCTGGAACTGAACCTCGTGGATGTGGATCGGGTGGGCATCTTTGGTGGAGTTGTGTATTTCCCAGATCTCGGTCGCCCCGAGTGCCGGGTTCTCCGTGATGGGGTCGCCCCATCCCATGGGGGTCGGGTTTCCGTGCCGGTCCACGGTGCCGAGCATCACCATGCGGGGACCCACGCCCCGCAGGACCGCGGAGTTCTGCTCCTGCAGGGAGACCTGCCGCGTGTGGCTCGCTGGACCCAGAGGTTCGAACGGCGGAAGGGTGAGGTGAGCAGGGGGCACGGTTCTGTCAGACGTAGTGAGCGGTCGTGCCACCGTGAATTTCATGACCTGTCCGGTGGTCCCGGGGGCCGCCGGCCGGAAGTCTGTGCCTGCTCTCCCGCCCCTGAACGGCTCGTCGGGGCCCTCGTTGATGAGGTACAGATCAGTTCCGACCGGGATCGAGGTGAAGTCGACGACGACGTCGGCGCGTTCGGCGGGGGCGGTGAGCAGTTGGTCGCGCTGCACGGGTGCGGGCAGGAAGCCTCCCTCCGAACCGATCTGCCAGAAGGGCAGCACCGGGTCTGCGGGACGAGGGGCCATCGGGTCTGTGACGATCTTCAGGATCAGGAAGCGTGCGTTGCAGCCGTTGAGGAACCTCAGGCGGTATCGGCGCGGCTCGACGGAGAGAGCAGGCCAGGTACGGCCGTTGGTCACCATCGTGTTGCCGAAGAACTCCGGGTTCCAGATGGGGGAGATGTCGCTGCCGGGTATGTAGGGCCCGGTGAAGTGGTCGAAAGATGCGCGGCTCGCCGGGTAGAACAGGCTGCCGTCGGTGGAGAACGACCGGTCCTGGATGACGACCGGGATCTCGTAGTAGTGCTTTCCCGGGGGGTCACCGAGTTTCGGCGCCGGCCCCGGAAGCACACCGTCCGGGAGGTCAGAGGGTCCGCCGCGCAGGAGGTAGAAACCCGCCAGCCCCGCGTAGACGTTCAGCCGAGTGACCCCCAGGGCATGGTCATGGAACCAGGAGGTGGCGGCACGCTCCTGGTTGGCGTACTGGAATACGGCGGTTCCGGGCTCCCAGACTGCATCGAACTGATTCTCGAATATCGTCTTGAACCGTTCATAGAAGGAACCCACCCGTGCGTATCCGTCGGGGATGTCGGAAGCATGCGGCAGATACCACGCCTCGGGGTAGCCGTCGCTCTCCTGCGTGTTGTGCCCCCCGTGCAGGTGGGTCACGATCGGCACGGGCCCGGTATAGGGGCCGGGTGTCGAGGTGAAGGCTGGCCGTGCGTCACGCCGTGAAATGCCGCCTTCGGGGTTGGCCCAGTGCAGTGTGGGGTCTACCGGCAGCAGGTGCGGCAGATGATTGCCGTGGCGTTCGAGCAACTGGTTCACCCACGTGACCCGAATGGCCCGGCCGTAGGTCGCTTCGACGGTGCATGACGGGTAGGCGAAGCTTCCCGGATGCCGGATCGACCCGTATCCCCACACCGTCGTGGCCGGCATACCGGCTGGCAGGATCTGCTGCCGCAACTGCCGAACACCGATCGTGTAGTGGTCCACGCGTCCTGCCTCGTCCCTCTCGGCCCAGGGCATGACCGGCGGGACGGCGAGCTCGGTGACGTACTTGTCGATGAGCGTCGGGTCCAGGACGCGGTTGGGGATCCCCGGCCAGACCCGTGCGGAGGTAGACGCGGTGGGGATGAAGAGGCAGGTTCCGCCGACGAGGCCGGCCTTGATGAATTGTCGCCTTGTGGCCATCTGACGTCCTCCTGGATACGGCCCCCCGGCGGATGCAGTCCCAGAAACCGTTCCAGTGTTTCCGACACGACGAAGACGAGCCACTCGGAACGTCGCGGGCCGAGATCTTCGTGCAGGCGCAGCGTTTCAGCTTGCCCGGCTCTCCACTTCGTGGCGACGCATGGCTTACGACGGTGGCGACAGCCGGCTTGATCAAAGAGACTGGTACGGCCCGACCGGGTTTCAGCAGCAGCGCAGTCACGACACTGCCCCCGCAGCGCAGAGGTCGAGTGCCCGCACGGCGGAGCCGGGCCGGCTGCTGTGGGACGCACTGCCTGGAGGGAACTTCAGCCAAGTTCCATGCGCACGTCCACGACGCCTTCGACCGCGCGAATGGCCCGAGCCAGCAGTGGCACCAGGGCACGGTCCTGAAGGGGGCTTTGCAGGGTGACGACACCATCCAGCACAGAGAATTCCACCCGGTCCGGGGGAGAGAGTTCGGCGACAACAGCGGACCGGATCTCCTCGTCGATCTCCTCGTCCGGGCGCAGAAACACCTTCAACAGGTCGCTGCGGCTCACGACGCCCTCCAGCATGCCGAGATCGTTCACGACGGGCAGTCGTTTCACTCGCTTGCGCGCCATGATGCGGGCGGCCTCGGCGAGAGTGGCATCGGGGTGGACGGTGACGGCCGGACTCGACATCAGCTCCTCGGCCAGCACCGCGTCGGCTTTGGACGCCTCCTTCAGTTGGCCGGGCAGTGTCGGGGCGTCCTGCCGGAACTCCTCCTTCGGCAGCAGGTCCGCCTCGGAGACGACCCCGACGACGCGGCCCTCGCCTTCGAGGACCGGCACGGCGCTGACTTTCCACTGGTGCATCAGCTCGACGATCTCCTTGTACGAGGCCTCGCGGCCGATGGCCACGGCCGTGTGGGTCATGACGTCGCTGACGGTGTACCGGGATGCAGCCATGGGGTGCTCCGTAAGTTGTTGGGTGGCCCGGGCGGGCGGCGTGCTCACACAAACCCGCCGCTGCCATGAGGGGCGTAGAGATCAAGCAGACGGATCCGAGTGGCCTGCAACCGGTGGGCGAGAACCTGCCCGACCCAATGGCCGATGGCCGAACCGAAGGCGGGATCCGCGTCCATCATCATCCGTACGGTCGCCGCGTCGAACTCATGGGTACGGACAGGCGTCATCGCCTCTGCTCCGAGGTGCCAGACGTAGGGCTCGAACAACCAGGCCCAGCCCACCAGTTCGCCGGAGCCGAGGCTCTCGATCGCTGCCGGGGAACTGCCCGGTACGCGGATGTCCAGCGTGACGGTGCCCGAGCGCAGGATCCAGAAGCGGTCTGCGTGGTCCCCTTCTTGGAAGAGGCGGACTCCCTCCGCGAAATTGACCTCCTGCCCGATCCCCATCAGGCGGGCACGGTACTGGGCAGGCAGGGCTGCGGTGATGCGAGTCGGAGAAACGCTCATCGGTGGCCTCCTCTGTAGCCTCCGATTTCAGCATCGCCGGACGGCCGGTTCACGGAAATGGGTCCACCGGCCCCTGCCGCGGTCCCGTCCGGCCCTGGGCGGGCAAGCTCTGCGATCTCGGAGCACTTGACGGCTCTGTCGGCCGATTCGCTCCTTGCGCCCGATCGCGAGTTCGGATCAGACGGCTTCGTGAGCGCCACCCAGTAGATTCTTCTCGATGTATCGGCGGACATCTGCGGTGAGTGAGCTGAGGCGTCGTGAGAGTTCCGCTTTTGGCACGGTGGGCGCCCTTATGGTGCGGGCCCCGGGCGGCAGTGCGGCGAGGTCGGTCATGAACCTTTGCCGGGCTGTGTCCAGCTCTGCACGTTCTGAAACGCGTCGTCCCTCCCGCATGACCGACTCCAGCAGAGGGACGCCATCCGGCGGCGGCCGCTCGTCGACGAGGGCTATCAGATCCGCGTATCCCGGCCTTCGGAACACCTGCTTGCGTCCGGGCGCCGTCACCTTGGCCGAGGACAGTTTCATCACGGGCCGGCTGTCGTACTCGACCAACTTGTATGCGGAATCCAGGTAGGGGGCATCTGCACAGACGCCGATCCGGGTGCCGACCGCGTACGTATCGATGGGCGCTTCGGAGCGGACCAGGCTGTCAACGGCGAACTCGTCGAGACCACCGCTCGCCACAATCCGTGTCTTCCGGAGGCCGGCAGCATCGAGGATGGTCCGTGCCTGCACGGCCAGGGCTCCGAGGTCACCGCTGTCCAGCCGGATGGCGCACCCCGGGCCGAGTCCCAGATCGCGCAGTACACGCGCTGCTGTCGCCACGCCTCGCACGGTGTCGTAGGTGTCCACGAGAAATGTCACCGGGCCCGGATGAGACCGGGCGAAGGCCCGGAACGCGTCCTCCTCGGTACCGAACGCTTCGATGTACGAGTGGGCCATCGTGCCGACAGCTGTCAGGCCCTCGGAGTGAGCTGCCGCCACATTGCTGGTTCCGGCGAAGCCGACCATTGCACCCAGCCGGGCGGCCTGGTGTCCGGCTTCGATGCCATGAGTGCGGCGCAGGGAGAAGTCCACGACCGGGTGTCCGTCCGCGGCCAGGACACACCGGGCACATTTGGAGGCGACGGAGGTCTGATGGTTGAGCTGGTTGAGTACGTAGGTTTCAACGAGCTGGGCCTGCGGGAGGGGTGCAGTGATTTCCAGCAGGGGTTCTCCGGCCAGCACGACGCGCCCTTCGGGTACTGCCCGGACCTCGCCTCTGAATTCCAGGCCGAGCAGCGGTGCCAGATCCTCGGGCCGTCGTCCCAGCACGGAGGCGAAGACTTCCACGTCATCTGCGTCCACACGATAGGCGGAGAGGAAATCGAGGACCGAATCCAGCCCGGCACAGACAAGGAAACCTCGGTCCGGCGGCAGAATGCGCACGAACAGACTGAACGTCGCCGAACGTGTCATGCCCTCGTTCAGATACGACTGAGCCATCGTGACCTCGTAGAGGTCGGTGCTCGTTGCATTCGACATCGACGGCACCTTCCTCCCCGTCGCGTCATCCCTTCCGGGACTTCCGCCCGGCCGCCGCGCGCTCGCGCCGCACCACCCCGCACTCCTCCCTCCACTATCGGCCTCCTGCGTCTTGTGGGCCAGCCGGACGCGGGGCGGCAACCAGCACCGCCGAGTCTCTTCTGCCGCTGCCGAAGAGCACGTCGTGCGTGCGGACCGGCCGGACCACGGAGGGGGGCCGAACGTTCCGTATCCGGGCCGAACCGGTCCTCACGAATGGCCCGCTCCAGTGCAACTGTGAGGACAGGTGCTTCTCCCCCCAGTAGGCGAATGAAAGGGCGGTGGGGATGATGAAGCTGCCCCTGGTCTCGGGTGTGGACGGATCGGAGACCAGCCTGCGGGCAGTCGACTGGGCTGTCGATGAGGCGGCTCTTCATGGGCTGCCGCTGCGGCTGGTGTACGCGTCCAGGTGGGAGCGGTACGAGGGCGCCGCGCCGACGCTCAGCCGGGGCCGCCCTGCGGAGCAGGCGCTCGCCGACAGCATCGTCGAAATTGCCGCTGAGCGTGCCCGCCGCCGTCATCCGGACGTCGACGTCTCGGTCGAGGTGACGCCCGAGGACGCGGTGATCGCCCTTTTGTATGAGGGACGCAATGCCCAGGCACTGATCATCGGGGAGCGAGGCCGTGGCGGGCTCACCGGACTTCTGCTCGGCTCGGTCAGCCTGGCCGTGGCTGCCCGGGCCCCTTGTCCCGTCATCGTCGTGCGCGGTGACAGGGCCGGAATCGAAGGCGCGCACGGGCGGATCCTCGTGTGTATCGGGGAACCGGACAGGGGAGGGGCGGCGGTCCGGTTCGCCTTCCACGAGGCCGGGGCAAGGGGCTGCAACCTGGATGCCGTGCATGCCTGGCGCTGTCCCTCGCACAACCGAGCCGACCCCCGGCGTACTGCCAGTGAGCACCTGTACCACAAGGAACGTGCGGCGACCCTGATCGACGAGGCGGTGGCCGAGTCCGTACGCGATCACCCGACGGTCCGGCTGCACTCGGCGGCGGTCGAGGGAACGGCCGCAAAAGTGCTGGTCCAGCGTTCGGCCGCTGCAGACCTGATCGTTGTCGGAGCGCATCGCCGCCGCAGCCACCTCGGACTCCAACTCGGCCGAGTTGCCCATACCCTGCTCCACCACGCCGACTGTCCGGTGGCTGTCGTACCTCTGGCGGCCCGATCGTGCGAGACCCCTCGCCTCACTTCCTGAGTTGCGACGTGTGGTCGGGGACGTACGTCTGAAGGTCTCTCGGCGGTCGTTGGTACCTGGTGGCGGAGGCCGCGGAGGCAGTTCGATCACCGGCGGAGCGACTGCCTCGTACGGCACGCTCGACAGGAGATGCGCGATCATGTTCAGCCGGGCCCGGCGCTTGTCGTCGCTCTCGACGACATATCAGGGAGCCTCCGAGATGTCGGTATGGACGAACATCTCGTCCTTCGCCCGTGAATAGGTCTCCCAGCGGGTGATCGATTCCAGGTCCACCGGGGAGAGTTTCCACCGGCGGGTGGGATCCTGCAGCCGGCGTCGGAACCGCTCCTCCTGCACCGCGTCACTCACCGAGAACCAGTATTTGCGCAACAGAATGCCATGCGACCTCTTAGTACTCCAGCCGGACTTCTTCATTCGTGCTGGTCAGCGGCTTGGGTGTGGGGAGTGTAGTGGGCTGGAATGGGGGTGGGGCGGTCTTTGCCGGGTCGTCCCACGAACGTGTGGCCGCGCTGCTTGTAGTGGCAGTGGCGGGCGCGTGCTTGGTGGCGGCGACGCCAGTGGGACCACGTCATCGCGTGGTCGCGGTCCGGAGCACGGCGGTGGGGTCCAACTGCCAGCAGACGTCGAATCTCGGCCGGTGTGAGGTCCACGAGGTCGGGTGTGTCCCGCTCACTGCCCCCTTTTCT
>NZ_BMRN01000039.1 GCF_014648655.1 Streptomyces atratus | reverse complement strand
GCGTCGTCGAGGTTCTTCGGCGCCTGCGCGTCGATGGCCTTGTTCACCGCGTCGATGAACGCCTGCTTGTTGAACTCGCCGGGCTTCGCGGCGTTCATCTTCTCGGCGTTCGCCGCCTTGCCCTGTGCCTCCTTGTCGTCGGGGGGAGCGATCGCCGCGTCCTGTGCCGACTTCGACTCGGTGGTGGCGGGGGCATGGGCTGCGATCTTCGTCCGCTTCGCTGCCACATCGGCCTTGACCTTGCGGAAGCCGGGGGCCTGGGCCGGCGATGGCTTCACGGGGGCGGTATAGCGCTGGGCCACCAGCCGGGAGACCGCCGCGTTGCCTGCCGCGCGTTGCAGGCGTTGCAGGCTGCGGGGGTCGGGGGCGGGGCGGTCGCCCGGTGGGCGGTGGGGTGGGGGCGCCTGCGAACGTGACACTTCGGGCTTGAGTGTCACGTTCTCCTGACGGGGGGTGCCCCCGCGGCCGGACACGGAGGCATTGTCGGGAGAGTCCTTCACCGCAGCGTGCCCTAGTACCCGGGGTACGAGCGGACATCATCGATCTGACCGAGTGTCCCCACCATGTGGCAAGTGTGGGGGCGAGAACGGCCGGAAGCGCGGGCGCCGGTGTGGAGGCCCGGGCAACGAGAACTGCCCGATGGGGCAGGTGTCCGGGCCGGGAGCCGCCCGCCGAGCCGCCCGGTCGTTGCATGGGCGGCGGTGCGCCGAACCGGTCAGTGGCCGGGCGCGGTGTCCAGGGCCAGTGCGGCGAAGGTGGCCGGTCAGTGGTCCGTGCAGGCGCAGTGCTCGGCGCGATTCAGTTGCCGTCGGACGGGCGCCCGGTGGTGTTCCTCAACGACCATCCGACGAGGGGGTGCCCGGTTGTCGGTGTCGTGCACGAAACCGCACTCGCGGGCGCGGCACAGACGGTGCCGGGAACCCGGGTGCGGTTTCGTGCGGCCGGGCTGAGGACCGGCCGGCCTCGGCCGCCGCCGCCCCGTGCGGCCGGGACCGCGCGGCTGCCCCACGCCACCGTCCTACGCCGCAGCCCTGAACCCCCGCAGCCGCAGCGAGTTGCCGACCACGAAGACCGACGAGAACGCCATGGCCGCGCCCGCGATCATCGGGTTGAGCAGCCCGGCCGCGGCGAGCGGCAGGGCGGCCACGTTGTAGGCGAAGGCCCAGAACAGGTTCGTACGGATGGTGCCCAGCGTCTTGCGGGAGAGCCGGATGGCGTCCGCCGCGGCCCGCAGGTCCCCGCGCACCAGCGTCAGGTCACCGGCCTCGATCGCGGCGTCCGTGCCCGTACCCATCGCCAGGCCCAGGTCGGCCTGGGCGAGGGCGGCCGCGTCGTTGACACCGTCACCGACCATGGCGACCGAACGGCCCTGAGCCTGGAGGTCCTTGACGACGTCGACCTTGTCCTCCGGCATGACCTCCGCGTACACCTTCTCGATCCCGACCTCGGCCGCGACCGCCTCGGCCACCGCCCGGTTGTCGCCGGTGAGCAGGATCGGGGTCAGACCGAGGGCGCGCAGCCGCTCGACGGCCTCGGCGCTGGTGTCCTTCACCGCGTCGGCGACCTCGAGGACCGCCCGTGCCTCGCCGTCCCAGGCGACCGCGATGGCCGTCCGTCCGGCGGCCTCCGCCGCGGCCTTCTGCCGGGCCAGCTCCACCGGCAGGTGGATCTCCCACTCGGCGAGCAGCTGCTCACGGCCGACGAGGACGGCGTGGCCCTCGACGACGCCCTGCACACCGAGGCCCGCGACGTTGGCGAAGTCCTCGGGGGTGGGCAGGGCGGCACCGGTGCGCTCGGCGGCTCCGGCGGCGACGGCCTGGGCTATGGGGTGTTCGGAAGAGTGCTCCAGGGCGCCCGCGAGCCGCAGCACATCGCTCTCGTCCGTACCGTCCGCCGTGTGCACGTCCAGCAGGGTCATCCGGCCGGTGGTGACCGTGCCGGTCTTGTCGAGGACGATCGTGTCGACGCGGCGCGTGGTCTCCAGGACCTCCGGGCCCTTGATCAGGATGCCGAGCTGGGCGCCGCGCCCCGTACCGACCATGAGGGCGGTGGGGGTGGCGAGGCCCAGGGCGCAGGGGCAGGCGATGATCAGTACGGCGACGGCGGCGGTGAACGCCGCGGTCAGGCCGGCGCCGTTGCCGAGCCAGAAACCGAGCGTGCCGAGCGCGAGGGCGATGACGACGGGGACGAAGACGGCGGAGATTCGGTCCGCGAGACGCTGGGCCGCGGCCTTGCCGTTCTGCGCGTCCTCGACGAGCTTGGCCATCCGGGCCAGCTGGGTGTCGGCGCCGATGCGGGTGGCCTCGACGACGAGCCGGCCGCCCGCGTTGAGCGTGGCCCCGGTGACCGAGTTGCCGACGCCGACCTCCACGGGTACGGACTCACCGGTGAGCATCGACGCGTCCACGGCCGATGCGCCTTCCACGACGGTGCCGTCGGTGGCGATCTTCTCGCCGGGGCGGACCAGGAACCGGTCCCCGACCTGGAGGTCGGCGGTCGGCACGGTCACCTCATGGCCGCCGCGCAGCACGGTCACCTCCTTGGCCCCGAGTTCGAGCAGCGCCTTGAGGGCCGCGCCCGCCTTCCGCTTGGAGCGGGCCTCGAAGTAGCGCCCGGCCAGGATGAAGGCCGTGACTCCGGCTGCGGCCTCCAGGTATATGTTCCCGGCGCCGTCGCTGCGGCCGATGGTCAGCTCGAACGGGTGGGTCATGCCGACCATGCCCGCCGTGCCGAAGAACAGCGCCCACACCGACCACAGGAACGCGGCCGAGGTGCCGACCGAGATCAGGGTGTCCATCGTTGCCGCGCCGTGCTTGGCGTTGGTCCAGGCGGCGCGGTGGAAGGGCCAGGCGGCGTATGTGACGACGGGGGCCGTCAGGGTCAGTGAGAGCCACTGCCAGTAGTCGAACTGGAGCGCCGGGACCATCGACATGGCGATCACCGGCACGGCGAGCACGACGGCGGTGAGCAGCCGCTGCCGCAGGGGCCGCAGCTCGTCGGCCTCCGCGGCCCCGGGGGCGTCGTCCTCGGTACGCACCGGGGGAGCGGGCTCGTGCGCGGTGTAGCCGGTCTTCTCGACGGTGGCGATCAGGTCCTGTACGGAGATGTCCTCGCCCCGGTAGCTGACCTTGGCCTTCTCGGTGGCGTAATTGACGGTGGCCTCGACGCCGTCCATCCGGTTGAGCTTCTTCTCGATACGGGCCGCGCAGGAGGCGCAGGTCATGCCGCCGATCGCGAGCTCGACCTCTGCGGTGGTGCCGACGGCTGTTCCGGTGCCGGTTGTGGCGGTGTGCGCGGACACGATGTCCTCCCTGGCGGAGACGTCGATACCCCTAGGGGGTATACATTGCTGATTCATGTATACCCCCCACCCCTATAAAGCGCAAGGGTGATCCACCGCCGGGGTCCGGAGTGTGCGCGCCCGATCGCCTGATGTGCGTCTGACCTCACGTATCTTCACGTCACATCGAGGCTGCGCCCTCGGTCGACCGCCCGTAAGCTGGTCATTGGACTAGACCTATTTATTCATTGCTGCTTCCTGGAGGATTGGGATCACATGAGCAACCGTGCAGTCCTGGAGGTGATCGCTCTCGACGCGGGGGACGCGGTCGCTGCCCAGGCGGGTGGTGCAGACCGGCTCGAGCTGGTCACCGACATGGCGGCGGACGGTCTGACGCCGTCCTGCGCGACCTTCGCGGAGATCCGGGCGGCGGTGGACATTCCGCTGCGGGTGATGCTCAGACTGGCGGACGGCTTCGCGGCCGGTGACATCGATGTGCTCGTGGCCAGGGCGCACGAGCTGCGGGCGCAGGGCGCCGAGGAATTCGTCCTGGGCTTCCTGGACGCCGAGGGCCACCCGGACCTGGTCGCCGTCGAACGCCTCGTCGCCGAGCTGGACGGCTGCCGCTGGACCTTCCACCGCGCGATCGACCGGGCCGCCGACCGGGACGCCCTGCGCAAGCAGCTGGCGGACATGCCGGGCCTGGACACGTACCTCACCGCGGGTTCGCCCAAGGGCGTCGACGACGGCATCCCGACGCTGCTGGCCGAGGCGGCGCGCAAGGGTGAGCCCGGCTACGAGCCGCAGATCCTGGTGGGCGGCGGGCTCCGCCTGGAGCACCTGCCACAGCTGCTGTCCGCGGGCATCGACGCCGTACACATCGGCGGCGCCGCACGCCCGCACGGCTGGTCGGGTCCGGTGGACGCGGCGGCGGTACGGGAGTGGCGGGCGGTGCTCGACGCGTAGCGGGGCGGGGCGGGGCGGCGCGGGTCGCCCCGCGGAGGGCTTGTTCCCCGACCCGCCCCTTCCCGTAACCGGGACTCCGCCCCGGACCCCGCTCCTCAAACGCCGGAGGGGCTGGAACGCGCCGCGCTACAGCAGCTGAGCCGGCAGTTCCGCCGCATGCACCACCGTCAGCCCCGACACCGCACGCGTCAGCGCCACGTACAACCGGCGCAGCCCCGTGCGCTCGTCCGGCTCGCCGTCCACCACCGCGGCCGGCTCGTCCAGTACCACGTAGTCGTACTCCAGGCCCTTCGCCAGCGACGCCGGGACCAGGGTCAGCCGGGACTCGGCGGTCGTCTCCTCACCGGGGGAGAGATACGCGTGGCCAGCCGCGGCCAGCGCATCGGCCAGCGCCGGAATCCGCGCATCGGCCGCGATCAGCCCGATCGACCCCTCCTGCCTCAACGACTCCTCGCACGCCGCCAGCACCGCCGCGTCCAGCTCCGCCGGATCGCCCACCTCCCGTACCTCCAGCGAACCCGGCGACTCACGCACCGACTCCACCGCCGCGAGGCCCGGCGAGATCACCGGCAACAGCCGTGAGGCGTACGCGATCACCTCGCGCGGCACACGGAAGCCCGCCGTCAGCTCCTCCACCACCGCGTCCGACTTGCCCAGGTGGTGCAGCGCCTGCGCCCAGCTCTCCGTCGACCACGGCGTCGTGCCCTGCGCCAGGTCACCGAGAACCGTCGCCGAACCCGTCGAGCAGCGGCGGCCCACCGCCCGGTACTGCATGGGGGACAGGTCCTGCGCCTCGTCGAGCACGACATGGCCGAGCGAGTGCGTACGCGCCACCAGGTCGTTCGCCTCGTCGATCAGCACCGCGTCCGCCGCCGACCACTTCGCGGACTTCACGCTGCGGACCGGCCTGGTCCACAGGATCGTCTTCTGCTCGTCCTCGGTGAGCAGCCCCTGAGCGTGGGCGGCCAGGAACTCCGCGTCGACGAGCAGCCGCAGCACCAGCTTGGCCGGTTCGACGGCCGGCCAGATCGCCTTCACGGCCGCCTTCACGGCGGGGTTACGGGCCACCGCGTTCTGCACCCGGTCGTCGGGCGCCTCGCCGGCCTCCTCCATCCGGACCAGGACACAGTGCGCGATGCGCTGCGGAAGCGCCTCATGGGCGGCCCCGTACCGCATGTCGCGGGCCAGCAGTTCGGTGACGATCTCCTCCAGCTCGTACGCCGGCACCCGCCAGCGGCGCGAACCGCGCACCACCATCACCGGCTCCGTCGGCAACGTCACATGGGAACGGATCGCCCGCCGCAGCACCTCCGCCATCCTGGCGTCGCCCTTGACGACGGCGGCTGCCGCCGAGTCCGTGCCGCGCACCTCGATGCCCGCCGTCACGAGATCGTCGACGGTCGCCTGCTTCACCTCCAGCTCACCGAGGGCCGGGAGCACCTGCTCGATGTAGTGGAGGAAGGAACGGTTCGGCCCGATGACCAGCGTGCCGGTACGGGCCAGGCGCTCCCGGTGGGCGTACAGGAGGTACGCGACACGGTGCAGGCCGACGGCCGTCTTACCGGTGCCGGGCCCTCCCTGCACGCAGACCGTCCCGCCGAGACCGCTACGGACGATCTCGTCCTGCTCCGGCTGGATCGTCGCGACGATGTCACGCATCGGACCGACACGCGGCCGCTCGATCTCCGCCTGGAGGAGCTTGCTGGTCTGCGCGGCCTCGGTGGGGTCGCTGAGGTGCTCGTCCTCGTACGCCGTCAGCTCGCCGCCGGTGTAGCCGAAGCGGCGGCGCTGGCCGACATCCTGGGGATCCTTCTTGGAGGCCCGGTAGAACGGCTGCGAGACGGGGGCACGCCAGTCGATGACCATCGGGTCGCCGTCGGCGTCATGGACGTGGCGGCGCCCGATGTAGAACTGCTCTCCCTCGGCGCCCTCGGCCTGCTCGGCACCGACCCGGTGCAGATAGTCCAGGCGGCCGAAGAAGAGCGGGGTGTGGGCGAGATCGGCGAGGGACTTGATGCGCTCGTCGATCTGGGCCTGCAGGACGGCCGCGTTGACCCAGTTCGCGGTGACATCGCGGATGTCGAGGGCCTGGGCGTCCTCGCGCATGGCGCGCAACGCGGAGCGGGACGCGGCGAGATGGGCGCGTTCACGAGCCAGGGGATCGGTGGTGGTGTCGCTTTCGTGTTCGTGCGCGGGCACGGTGTTGCCTCCGGCTGTTCAACGCAGGACGGCGGACCGCACCTCGCCCCCTGTTACGGCTCGGGGGTGACGCGGTCCGCTCGGGGGATCGATCACGGGGTACGCACGCAGGTGTACGTACAGCTGTCGGCCGGTTTCCGTCCGGTCGGCGGCGCTCCCCCGGCTGCCGGCGATGGCCGGTACCACGGTGCGGGAGGCGGGCAGACCGGCGATTGTATCGACCGTCCTCGCCACGGTCGAACGGTTTTGATGCCGGGACCGTTCCGTAGGGGACGCCGTGCGACCGGAGACCTACGCGCACCGCCCCAGGGTTCCGTCCGCGGGGCGATGCCTTCACGGGCCGGCCGCAGGACCATGGAGTACATGAGCACCGTCTCTTTGAACCCCCGCAGGACCGGCCCCGCGCACGGCGCGACCGCGGCCACCGGTCACCCGTACACCCATCACGTCGGCGACGCCCTGCGTGCCGTCAAGGTCTACGCCCGCGCCGCGTTCGGCGTGCTCGTCCTCGGCGAGTACGCGGAAGAGGCGGGCGTCCACCGAGGCGTCCACCGAGGCGTTCACCGCCGCGAGCACTGAGTACGCACAACCTCACCGGGGATGATCGTCCTCTTCGCCCTCATGGGGCCCGGCAGCTGTGACGCGCAGAGTGCCTGCTCCTGGGGCGCCGGGGCCACCCGGAACATCATGTGGACCGCCGCCCGAGCGATTTTGTACGTGACACCTCTGGGCCTGTTCGTCACGTGGGTTCTGCCATGGCGCTCGCGCTGGACCGCGGCCCGTCGACGGGCCGCGGCCTTCGCGCTGCTGCCGCACGCGGTGATCGCGGCGGACCTGCTGCCGCTGCTGATCTTCAGCAACTGACCGGCGTACGCGGGTCGGTTGCCGGCCTCAGTTGTCGGTCAGCAGCTCGTCCGCGTCCACGATCCGGTAGGCGTACCCCTGCTCGGCCAGGAAGCGCTGGCGGTGCGCCGCGAAGTCCTGGTCGATCGTGTCGCGGGCGACCACCGAGTAGAACCGCGCCTCGTGCCCGTCGGCCTTCGGCCGCAGCACCCGGCCGAGCCGCTGCGCCTCCTCCTGCCGCGAGCCGAACGTACCCGAGACCTGAATGGCGACGGTCGCCTCCGGCAGGTCGATGGAGAAGTTCGCGACCTTCGACACCACGAGGACGCTGAGCTCGCCCTCCCGGAACGCGTCGAAGAGCTTCTCGCGCTGGGCGTTGCTCGTCTCGCCCTTGATCACCGGGGCGTTCAGATGCTCACCCAGCTCGTCGAGCTGGTCGATGTACTGCCCGATGACAAGGGTCTGCTCGCCCCGGTGCTTGCGTACCAGCGCCTCCGTCACCTTCCGCTTCGTCGCGGTCGTCGCACAGAACCGGTACTTCTCCTCGGTTTCGGCGGTCGCGTACGCGAGCCGCTCCGAGTCCGTCAGATTGACCCGTACCTCGACACAGTCGGCGGGCGCGATGTAGCCCTGCGCCTCGATCTCCTTCCACGGGGCGTCGAACCGCTTGGGCCCGATCAGCGAGAAGACGTCCGACTCGCGGCCGTCCTCACGCACCAGCGTCGCGGTGAGGCCGAGGCGGCGCCGGGCCTGCAGGTCGGCGGTGAACTTGAAGACGGGCGCGGGCAGCAGATGCACCTCGTCGTAGATCACCAGACCCCAGTCGCGGGAGTCGAACAGCTCCAGGTGCGGGTAGATGCCCTTGCGGCGGGTCGTCAGCACCTGGTAAGTGGCGATGGTGACCGGCCGGATCTCCTTGCGCGTACCGCTGTACTCGCCGATCTCGTCCTCGGTCAGCGAGGTCCGCTTCACCAGCTCGTGCTTCCACTGCCGGGCCGAGACGGTGTTCGTCACCAGGATCAGCGTGGTCGCCTTGGCCTGGGCCATCGCACCTGCCCCGACCAGCGTCTTCCCCGCACCGCAGGGCAGCACGACGACACCCGAGCCGCCGTGCCAGAACCCCTCGACGGCCTGCTTCTGGTACGGCCGCAGCGCCCAGCCGTCCTCCGCGAGCTCGATGGGGTGCGCCTCGCCGTCCACGTAACCCGCGAGGTCCTCGGCCGGCCAGCCCAGCTTCAGCAGCGTCTGCTTGATCTGCCCGCGCTCCGAGGGGTGCACGGCCACGGTGTCCGGGTCGATCCGCGCCCCGACCAGTGGCTGGACCTTCTTCGACCGGAGGATCTCCTCCAGCACGGGCCGGTCCGTGGAGGTCAGCACCAGACCGTGGACCGGATGCTTGGAGAGGGTGAGGCGGCCGTACCTGGCCATCGTCTCGGCGATGTCGACGAGCAGCGCGTGCGGAACGGGATAGCGCGAGTACTGCACGAGCGCGTCGACGACCTGCTCGGCGTCGTGCCCGGCGGCGCGCGCGTTCCACAGCCCGAGCGGGGTCAGCCGGTAGGTGTGGATGTGCTCGGGTGCCCGCTCCAGCTCGGCGAAGGGCGCGATCGCCCGACGGCAGGCGTCGGCCTGATCGTGGTCGACTTCCAGGAGCAGTGTCTTGTCGCTCTGGACGATGAGGGGTCCGGTCACGCGCTTCGGCCCTTTCTGCTGCGGGAACGGCCGGGAACGGCCAAACGTCCAGTGTGCCGCATGCGGGGGCCATGGGGCGGTGTGCTGCTCCGCACAGGGGCGTACGGTCCCGGGACGACCGACGCTGCCGCCGGGGCGACGGCTCCGGAACGACCGGACCGGCCGGACGACCGGAGCCCGGTGGCTGCTGTCGTCGCCGGACCGGGCCTGAGCGGGGGAAGCCTCAGGGCGTGGCGTCGTCGGCCAGTTCGGCGACGCCGGTGATCCGGTGCAGCGGGTACGTGCGGACCTCGTCCGCCGTGTGGTCGTACGCGGTGACGAACCCGCCCTCGACCCGGACCGGGGCGATGACGCGCTGGCTGGCCGCGCCGTCCGCGTTGACGTAGCCGATCCAGAGCGCCGAGCCGGTCATCGCGGCGGCCTGGACGGTGGCGAGGGTCTCGGCGGAGGTCGTACGGGGCAGGGAGCCGGACGAGGCCGCGGGCGCGTCGGTGGTGCCGTTGTCCTTGCGGGCCACCGTGGCGGCCGTGTCCCCGGCGCGGATCGCCCTTACCGCCGCGCCGAGCAGGGTGGCGTCCGGGACCGGAGGGCCCTCGGGCACGGGGACGGGGGCCGTGCGGGGCGGGGTGCGGCGGGCGCCCGCGCGGGTGATCAGGACATCGCCCTCGGCGGACTCGGCGGCCGGCGCGTACCCCATCTCGCGCAGCCCTTCGAGCAGGGACGCCGGGTCGACCTGGGCGGCCAGGGCCGTCGGTGCGAGGCGACGCAGGCGCAGGGTGGCCGAGCGCCTGTCGGCGAGGAGCTCGTTCAGCACGGCCTCGTCGTCGCAGCGCACGTACGAGGAGGCGGCGCCGATCCGCAGATGGCCGTGGCGGCGGGCGACGTCGTCGATGAGGTAGCTGAGCGGCTGCGGCACCGGGGTACGGCTGTGTGCGGCGAGGAACGCGTGCAGATCGGCTGCGGACTGTCCGGCGTCCAGGGCGCGGCGTACGGACCCGGGGGTGAACCGGTAGACCGTCGCGCCGCCCTTCGACTCGATGTCCGCGAGGGCGGAGAGCATGTCCGCCAGGGGGCGCTCCAGCGGACCGGGGGCGACGGCCGTCAGGTCGGCCTGGAGCAGGACGTGGTCCAGCGGCTCCGGGATGAGGGGCGCGAGCAGCGCGGCGGCCTCGGCCGGTCCGGAGTCGAGCAGGGCGCGGGTGTGCGCGGCGAGCGCCCCGCGGCCGGTGATGCCGAGGAGCTCGGACTCGTTGAGCGTCCACAGGGCGATCCGGGACCGCAGGTCGGTGGTGTCCCCGGCGGAGGCGGAGGCACCGCGCAGGGGGCGTTCCCAGCGGAGCCGGGCGAGCACTGTCTCCGGGGCGGGGGCGGTGCCCGGGTCCAGGGAGGCGAGGAGGGCCAGGACCCGGTGGCGCACCTCGGGGGCGGCGGAGCGGTCGAGGTCGGGGCCGAGGGCGGACAGGGCCCGGCCCTTGGCGTCCTGGCCGCCGACCAGGCCCGGGGTACGGGTGGCGGCGAGCCAGGCGGTGGCGAGGCGTACCCAGCGGTCCTGGGCGGGGAGTTCGGCCCAGTCGTCGTACGCGGGCGTCGGCGCGTACCGTTCGTCGGCCTCTGCGTCGGAGGCCAGCAGCCCGGCCGCGTAGGCGAGTTCGACCCAGAACGCGGCGACGGGCTCGGAGACGTCGAGGGTGGTGGCGGTCTTCTTCAGCTCGCGCACACTGAGCCCGCCGGCGCGCAGTATCGCGGGGCCGCCGCCGTTCCAGCTCTTCAGCAGCTCCTCGACGGTGGTCACCGCCAGGAACGCCTGGCCGGCCGCGGCACTGTCCACAGCCTGGGGATCACGGTTCGCGACCGCCTCCACGGCGGGCGGCTGAGGTTCCGGCACACGGTGGGCGCGCCCGGCCCGCAGATGCAGGGCGGCCTCGCGGGGCAGCACCACGGTGCGGGTCGACACGGGCAGCAGCAGCCCGCGGTCGCGCAGCCATTTCACGGGCGGGGTGGGGTTCGGGGTCACTTCCCCGTACGGCGGCCCCCACACCAGCCGGTCCAGTACGGACAGGGCTTCTGCGGGGGCGGTGTCCAGCAGCTCGCCCATTCTGGCCCGGTCGGTGAAGAGCGCGGACAGGGACGTCACGGCGGAGACCGGGTCATGGGTGGCGGGCAGTCCGGCGGTCGCCAGGATGTCCTGGAGTCGGCCCGGCGACATTCCGGCGGTGGCCTCCGCGACGGTCGGGCCCAGACCGGTCGGGGAGGGGTACTGCGGGGAGGGCGCGAGGAGTTCGCGTGCGGTGCGCACCAGCCGTAGCCGGTCGTCCTCGCCCCAGACGAGGGCCTGTTCGCGCAGGGTGGTCAGGGCGGCGGGCAGCGCGTCTCCGATCGCCGCGTCCGCGTCGCCGCGGTACTCGCCGTCGTCCCTGCCGTCGCCGGTGAGGAGGCCGAGCAGCGTCTCGTACGGGGCGGGGTCGGGGGCCACGGCGAGCGCCTCGGCGGTCTGCAGAGCGAACCGGTCGAGGTGTTCCAGGGCGCGTACGACGGAGGCGCGCGTGCCGGCTCTCGTCGCGAGCTGAGTGATGTCGCCCGGTACGGGGGTGAGGAGATCGGGGCGGGCACGCAGCAGCCCCGCCAACGACTCGTCGTCCCGGGCGCGGAGAGCTTCGGCGAGCGTCCGCGGTGGTGTGGTCATCCCCATCCGTCCCACGGTAGTCGCTCCGGACAGGCTCAAGGGCGCTACCGTCGGTGCAGGGCCGTAGAGGGGAACCATCGCGTGGGCATCGAGAGCGACCAGCTCGTCTACGACTATCTGAGCCGGGTCGGGGACCTGGCACAGCAGCAACAACTGTCCTCGGGTACGCGGATGAGGCTCGTCGCGACACTCCGGGGCGAGATCGACCGGCAGCGCGGAGAGCAGTCCGGGGACGCCCCGGCGGCGGTCCGCCGCATCATCGGGAGGCTCGGCACGCCGGACGAACTGGTCGCCGCTGCGGCCGCGTCGGCGGACGGCACGGTGGAGCTGCCGCAGGGGCCGGGACCCGCCGCGGGGGAGGGGCGCGGCGTTCCCCGTCCGCGCAAGGGGATGCTCCGGAAAGACAGTTCCGGCAAGGGCGCGTCGCGGGCGCGGGCACAGGCGCCGGACAGGGACCCCGAGAACACAGCGGACACAGCGAACACGGCGGACACAGCGGACTCCGCGGCTCCGGAAGCGGCGGCCGGTCGGGTGCCTTCGCCGCCGCACATGGCCGGTACGGACGAACTGGGGCCGTCCGGGAGCGAGCCCGACTGGTGGCGGATCGAGCCGGAGCCGTTCGGTGACGGGGTCGGTGTGCCGGGGTTCGTCGGTGGCGTCGAGATCCCGGACATGATGAAGCCGCCGCCGGCCCGGGACGCCGTTCCGCGCCCGCGCGCGGGCGACTCGGCGGACGACGGTCCGGCCGAGGACGTCGGCACCGACGAGGCCGCGCCGCGACGCCGACGGCTCCCTGGCCTCCGCCGCCGCGCCCCGCGCGAGTCGAGGGCCCGGGGTTTCTCCCACCCCTTTTTGCTGCTTGCCGCAGGGCTGCTGGTCGTGGGCGCCGTGATGGGCTCCTGGCTGGCCCTGGCGGGTGGCTGGCTGCTCGCGTACAGCTCGCGCAAGTTGTCCCGCGCGGAGGCGAAATGGGCCGCGATGGGGCTGCCCGGCGTGGTCGTGGCGGGCGCACTCGTCTGGCTCTGGGGCCGGACGGAGGGCCGCTGGGGCGAGCCGATCCCGCAGGACGGGATGGCGGAGGCGCTGAGCGGGGTGTGGCCGGTGGTGGTGCGCACGGCCGCGGTGGCGTCGGCGGTGTTCCTGGTGTGGCGGGCGCGGAAGCGGGAGGGGTAGGCGGGGGCGCGCGCCGGCCGGCGGCAAGATCAAGCCCGTCCGGCGATTGAGGACGGAACCGTTGCGCGTTCTCGCCCGGGCCCGAATGCCCGCCGGAAAGGCTCACCCTGTCCCGCCCTACTTCGTCAGATCCGTCTGGAACTCGTCGAGGATCTGGTCCGCGGCCGTGTACCCGATGCCCGCGATCCACAGGCGGTCGTCGACCTTGAAGACCTTGTCGTCCTTGGACGCCGTCAGCCCCTTCCACAGGCCGCTGTTCATCGTCTTGGTCGCCCCCGCCTTCTCCGGGTCGCCGTACGTCGACGTGAAGATGACGTCCGTGTCCGCGAGGTCGATCTTCTCGGGGGACACGTCGTACGAGAAGCCGTCCTTGGCCTTGTCGGTGATCGCGGGGCGGCCCATGCCGAGGTCGGCGAGGATCGAGCCGATGTAGTTCTGCTTGCCGTAGATGCGGATGTCGGCGCCCTCGACGAAGCGGACGAAGTTGACGTCCGTGGCGGCCGCCTTCTCCTTGCCGCCGATCGCCTCGGTCACGTCCGCGACATGGGCGTCGTACTCGGCGACGACCTTCTTCGCCTCGGCCTGCTTGCCGAGCGCCTCCGCGTGCGTCCGGAAGTTCTCCTTCCAGGCGGTCCCGGTGGACTCGGTCATCACGGTGGGGGCGATCGCACTGAGCTGCTCGTAACGGTCACCGTCACGGACCTTGCTGGTGAGGATGAGGTCCGGCTTCAGCGAGGCGACGGTCTCCAGGTTGGGGTTGGCGATCTCGCCGACTTCCTTGATGTCCTTCGTCCGGCTCTCGGGCAGGTAGGAGGGGAAGCCGTCCTCCGTCGCCGAGTGCGTCGCGCCGACCGGCTGCACGCCGAGGGTGAGTGCGGAGTCCAGCTCACCGGTGTCGAGGACCACGACGCGCTGCGGGTTCACGGGGACCTTGACGTCGCCCATGGCCGTCTTCATGGTGTGGGTCCTGGCGGCGCCGGAGCCGCTGTCGTTGCCGCTGTCGGAGTCCGAGGAGCCACAGGCACAGAGCGCGAGGGCGCCGGTCAGGGCGAGGGCGCCGAGGCTGAGTCCGCGGCGGCGGGCGTGGGTGGTCATGGACTTGCCTTTCGGGGGGATCGGGGGCGGGGCGGTCACGGATGTGCCGGCGGCCGGCCGTCGCGGGCGAACCGGTTGCCGGGGCGGGATGGCGAGGGGGGTCCGGCCGGAAGCGGGGCGCGGATTCACAGCTCCGGCGTGGCCTGCCAAGGCGCCCCCGGCACCACGAGCGGCGAACCCGTCACCGGGCACGGGACGATCACCGCGTCCAGGCCGAAGACCTCGCGCACGAGACCGGCGGTGACGATGTCGTTCGGGTGGCCCTCGGCGACGATCCGGCCCGCCTTCATGGCGACCAGGTGGTCCGCGTACCGGGCGGCCTGGTTGAGGTCGTGGAGCACGGTGACGACGGTCCGGCCGCGGGTGCCGTCCGCCGCCGGGGCGGTGAGCCGGCGCACCAGGTCCAGGACCTCCACCTGGTGGGCGATGTCGAGGTACGTGGTCGGCTCGTCGAGCAGCAGCAGATCGGTCTCCTGCGCGAGGGCCATCGCGATCCAGACCCGCTGGCGCTGCCCGCCGGACAGCTCGTCCACCGACCGGTCGCCGAGCGCGGTGACGTCCGTACGCTCCATCGCGTCCGTCACCGCCCGCTCGTCCTCCTGGGACCACTGCTGCCACCAGTGCTGATGCGGCTGCCGACCGCGGGCGACGAGATCGGAGACGCTGATGGCCTCCGGAGCCACCGGGGTCTGCGGCAGCAGCCCGATCGACTGGGCGATCTTCCGCGTGGGGATCTTCGACAGCTCGGTGCCGTCGAGGAGCACGGCCCCGCCGCGCGGCTTGAGGAGCCGGCCGAGCGCGCGCAGCGTGGTCGACTTGCCGCAGGCGTTCGGGCCGACGATGACGGTGACCTGTCCGTCGGGAACGGCGAGGTCCAGTTCGTGGACGACGGTGCGGTCCTCGTAGGCGAGAGTCAGCTCCCGCACCGTGAGCCGGCTGGTCGCGGTCGCCGTGGCGTCGGACGTACGGGTCGAGCTCATGCAGTGCCTCCACTACGGCCGCGACCGCCGCCGTGGCCGCGGATGATCAGCCAGATCAGATACGGGGCGCCGACCGCCGCCGTCAGAACGCCCACCGGCAGCTCGGTGGGCGAGAAGAGCCTGCGCGCCAGCAGATCCGCGAAGACGACGATCAACGCACCGAGCAGCGCCGAGCAGAACAGCGGAATCTGCGCGGTACGGGTCATCCGGCGGGCGATCTGCGGGGCGAGCAGCGCCACGAAGTCGACCGGACCGGCCGTCCCGGTCGCCACGGACGCCAGGACCACACCGAGTGCGACGAGCCCCAGCCGTACCCGTCCCAGACGCACCCCGAGGGCCGTCGCGGTGTCGTCGTCCATCGAGACGGTGCGCTGGGCGCGGGCGGCCCACAGGACGGCCGGCAGCAGGATCAGCAGCGTCCAGCCGATCGGCGCGGCCTCGGACCAGCCGCGGCCGTTGAGCGAACCGGTCATCCAGATCTGCGCCTGCTGGGCGACCAGATAGTCGCCCTTCGTCAGGAACAGTGTGGTGACGGACCGCAGCGCGATGGCGAAGCCGATGCCGATGAGGACGAAGCGGGTGGCGTGCAGCCCGCCGCGCCAGGCGAAGACGTACACCAGCGCCGCCGCGGCCACTCCGCCGATGACGGACAGGTACGGCAGCACGGTGTACGAGGTGACGCCGAAGGTCATCGCACCGACCGTGAGCGCGCTCGCCCCCTGGCTGATGCCGATGATGTCGGGGCTGGCCAGTGGATTGCGGGCGACGGTCTGGATCAGCGCACCGGCGATCCCGAACGCCGCACCGACCAGCAGCCCGACGACCATCCGCGGCAGCCGCAGCGTCCCGACGACCAGTTCGTCCGGGGACGGCTGCCCCAGGATCACCTTCACGACCTCGCCGGGCGCGACGAAGCTCTCGCCGACGCAGAGGTACGCGACACAGACGGCGGCCAGCGAGACGACGAGGGCGGCGGCGACGACGGTCGCCCGCCGGTGCAGCAGGAACCGGCCCCGCGCCCCGATCCGTACGACGTGGTACCCGGCGGGCCGCACCCGGACAGTGGTGTCGCTCATGCGGGCACCGCCTTCCGGCGTACCAGAGTGACCAGGAAGGGAACGCCGATCAGCGCCGTCATCACGCCCGCTGGGACCTCGCTCGGCGGGAAGAGGATGCGGCCGATGACATCGGAGACGAGCAGCATGACGGGTCCGATCAGTGCCGCCATCGGCAGTACCCAGCGGTGGTCGCTGCCGACGATCGCGCGGGCGATGTGCGGGACGGCGAGTCCGATGAACGCGATCGGGCCGGCCGCCGCGACGCCGACACCGGTCAGCACGGTGGCCCCGATGCCGCCGACGATCCGTACCGTCGCGACCTTCTGCCCGAGCCCCTTCGCCACGTCCTCGCCGAGCGCCAGCGCATCGAGCCCGCGGGCGACGGACAGCACGAGCACGGTCCCGACCAGCATGAACGGCCAGATCTGCTGGGCCACATCGGCCTCGCGCCCGGCGATGGAGCCGACCTGCCAGAAGCGGAATTCGTCCAGCGCGGACGCCTTGGTCGTCAGTACCGCCATCGTCACCGACACCAGCAGCGCGTTGATCGCGGCGCCGCCGAGGGCGAGTTTCACAGGGGTGGCGCCCCCGCGTCCGCTGGAGGCGATGGCGTACACGGCGACGGAGGCGATCGCCGCCCCCGCGAACGCGAACCACACGTATCCCGTCAAGGTGTGGATCCCGGCGTACGCGATGGCCAGCACCACGCCCACCGAGGCGCCCTGGCTGATGCCGAGGATGCCGGGATCGGCGATGGGGTTACGGGTGATGCCCTGGAGCACCGTGCCCGCGAGGGCCAGCGCCGCGCCGACCATCAGCCCGATCAGGGTGCGCGGCACCCGCATGTTCCGGATGACTTCGGCGGCGTCGGAGTGCCCGCCGTGCAGCAGGGCGTCGATCACCTCGGACGGGGGTATGGAGCGGGCCCCTACGGCGAGGCTGAGGAGTATCGCCACCAGCAGCGCCACGACGGCCGCCGCCGTCGCGAGTGCGCGTCTGGAGCGGCGTGGTGCGGCGGCTGACATCGGACCCAATCAAAAGCGAAGCAAAGTTAGGCTTGGCTAAGTCTAAGCATCGCCGTTCCACGGCCCGAGGCCCGTACCGGGACCGCCGCCGTGCGCGGCCCCGTGACAATGGATTCCATGCCTTCACACCCACTGACGGTCGGCTTCGACCTCGACATGACGCTCATCGACTCCCGGCCCGGTATCAAGGCCGCCTACCTGGCGCTTTCCGCCGAGACGGGGACGCCGATCGACGCGGATCTGGTGGTGAGCAGGCTCGGCCCGCCGGTCGACGACGAGCTGCGGAACTGGTTTCCGGCCGATGCGGTGGCCGCCACCGCCGACCGCTACCGGGAGATCTATCCCACATACGCCATCGCCCCGAGCCCCGCGCTGCCGGGTGCCCGGGAGTCGGTCGCGGCGATCCGTGAGCGGGGCGGCCGGGCGATAGTCGTCACCGCCAAGCACCTGCCGAACGCCGAGCTGCACCTGGCGCACCTCGGGATCGAGCCGGATGCGGTGATCGGCGGTCTGTGGGCGGAGGCCAAGGGGGAGGCGCTGCGCGAGCACGGGGCGGGTGTGTACGTGGGCGACCACACCGGCGACGTACGGGGTGCCCGCACGGCCGGGGCGCTCTCGGTGGCGGTGACCACGGGCCCGTGCGATGCGGAGGAGCTCCGGGCTGCGGGCGCGGACGTCGTCCTGTCGTCGCTGACGGATTTCCCGTCCTGGCTGGACGGTTACGCGGCGTAGGGCCTTTGGCGGGTGCGGGGTCACCGAGCGCCGTACGACGGAGCATCGTCCGTCTTCGCCGCGCATTCCACCCAGAGCAGCTTCCCGCCCTGCCCCGGCAGTCCGGTCCCCATGGGGTGGGCGCCCCAGCTCTCCGCGTAGAGGGTGACGAGATAGAGCCCCCGTCCGCGCTCGGCGAGTTCCTCCGGGGCTTCGGCGGCCCATCGGAAGGGGGCGGGGATGTGCGGGTTGGTGTCCCAGACGCTCAGCCGGATACGCCTGCGCCCGGCATCGCGCAGGCGCAGGGAGTACGCCCCCGAGGAGTGCAGGTAGGCATTGGTGACCAGCTCGCTCGCCAACAGTTCGGCGATCTCGGTGAGTTCGCGCATGCCGTGCACGCGCAGGATCGTGCGGAGGGTGGCGCGGGCCACGCCGGGGGCGCGGGGATCCTGCGGGAGTTGGAGGGTGTACGTCCAGGGCGGGGATACCGTGGCACTGACCATGGAAGTCTCCGTTCACGGAGGGAAGTTGGAAGGTGCACTTCGGGTTGCCCGGTGACGAGGCCGCTCCGTCGAGCGGGGCACTTCCGGGCGGGTGGCCTGGATCTAAATTAGCGGCACGCGACATAAAATATTTGCGAGATCGGCAATCGATTGAGATATGCACTCGTGTGAGTGACGTTGCCAACACGTTCCTGATTAAGGAGAGTTGACACATGGCGTCCAGAAGCACCCCCGGCGTGCGACGCCTGCGCCTTGGGGCCGAGTTGCGTCGGTTGCGAGAACGCGCTGGGCTCACGGCCACTGAGGGCGCCCGGCTGCTCGGCATCAGCCAGGCCCAGCTCAGCAACATCGAGGCGAGTCGTTTCGGTGTGAGCGCGGAACGGCTGCGGGCAATGGCTCGCAACTACCGCTGCTCGGACTCCGCATATGTCGCAGGGCTGCTCGATCTCGCCGGGGAACGCTCATCGGGCTGGTGGGAGACGTTCCGCGAGGTCCTGCCCTCCCCTTTGCTGGACATCGCGGAACTGGAGCACCACGCGACCGGGCTGCGGTCCGCCAACACGTCCCATGTTCCGGGTCTCCTCCAGACCACGGACCATGCTCGCGAGATCTTCCGGCAGGTGGTGCCGGAGTTCTCTCGTTCGGACATCGAGCACCGCGTGAGTCACCGACTTCAGCGCCAGGTCCTCCTTGACCGACCAAACCCGCCAACGTACCGGGCAGTCATTCATGAAGCTGCTCTCCGCGTGCCGGTTGGCGGCCCTGTCATCGCCAGGAACCAGCTTCGACATCTGCTTGAGCAGGGCGAGCGGGAACACATCACGGTCCAGGTAATCCCGTTCTTCATCGGCGCCTATCCCGGATCCGGGCAGACCATCCTGTACGTGCACGGCTCGGTGCCCCGCCTCGACACGGTTTCGCTGGATCAGTCGCACGGCCCTGTCCTGGTGGATGCCGAGGCGGAGTTGGAGGCCTACCGTCTCCTGCTGGCACGCATGGCGGCCGTGGCGCTGACGCCGGACAAGTCCCGGGACTTTATCCACAGTCTGATTGCCGACCAGTGAAGGAACCGGATATGCACCAGCACTCATGGCAGAGGTCCTCGTACTGCGGACAGGGCGAATCCTGCCTGTACGTCGCCGCGCGCAACAGCACGGTCAGCCTCACCGAGAGCAGCGACCCCACCGGGGCAATACTCCGCACCACGCCTGCCACCTGGGCCGCCCTTGTACGCACCCTCAAGGAGAACCGCGCCTATGGCTGACATTCCGTCAGCACCCTTGAGGGGAGCATTCATGCCCACGTACGGCCACTGGCAGAAGTCGTCCTACTGCGCCCAGGGGGACTCGTGCATGCACGTCGCCGCGCGCAACAGCACGGTCGAACTCACCGAGAGCAGCGACCCCACCGGAGCGATACTCCGCGCCACACCCGCCGCCTGGGCAGCCCTCGTACGCACGCTCAAGGAGAGCCACACCCATGGCTGACATCCCCACCGACCTCACCTGGGTCCGCGCCGCCCCCGAGGGCGAGGAGGGCCCCGGCCCCTGGATCGAGATCGCCTTCGGCCCGGACGAACTCGTCTACCTCCGGGAGACCAGCGACCCCGAGAACGTCGTGACGACGACCACGACGAAATGGGACGCCTTCACCAAGGGCGTCGTTGCTGGCGAGTTCGATCACTTCGCCGAACTCGACGGCGAGGGCCTGGTCACCCCGTCCTGACGTCACGAGGCAACGAGAAACTCTTCATTCGCGGCTGGTGTGCGCCTCGATGGCGTCGTTGATCTCGGGCCAGAGTTCGCGGGGGCGGTCGTGACCCATACCGGGGATCAACAAGAGCTTCGCTCCGGGCACGAGATCTGCGGTGCGTTCCCCACCGCTGGGGTCGACCAGCGTGTCATCCAGGCCATGGATCACCAGGGTCGGGACCTGAAGCTCCCGGAGCGCATGTGCGCGGGAACCACTGAGGACCATCGCTCCGAGTTGACGTCCGACTCCGGCTGGGCAGTACGCGCGGTCGTAACTGTCGGCAGCCAGCTCACGAAGGGCCGCGGGGTCGCCATAGCGCTTGGAGGCCCACACCAGATCTCTCTCCGCCGCTGCGATGTATCCCTCGCGGTCCGTCGGCTTCGGACTGGAGACCACCGCCTGGGCTTCGGGACTGGACCGGCCGTATTCGGGTTCGCCGGTCGAGGACATCATCGACGTCAGGGTGAGCACCCGCGTCGGCTGGCTGATGGCCATCATCTGGGCGAGCATTCCGCCCATCGAGGATCCGACCACGTGAGCTCGTTCGATTCCGAGCGCCGTGAGCAGGCCGAGGCCGTCGTCGGCCATGTCCTGAAGCGTGTAGGGAACCATCGCGAGGGCGGACGGAATGTCTCCCGAGCTCACAGCGGCGATGAGCCGGCCTGTGTCGACGGGATGATCATCGAACTTGGTGGACAGCCCGCAGTCACGGTTGTCGTACCGGATCACGTAGCGGCCACGACGGGCGAGTGCACGGCAGAAATCCTCGTGCCAGGCGATCATCTGAGCGCTGAAACCCATCACGAGCAGGACAGGTGCGTCAGAAGGGTCACCGAAGGTCTCGTACGCGATGGACACTCCGGGCGAGACTTCAACAATCGGCATGCTTGGAGTTTCCCAGCATTCGCTGCCGGAGCGCACCCGGGATATCGGCGGCGCTTGACCTCCACGTCCTCCACGCAGGTCGCCGAGACCCTGCTCATTCCTTCTGCCGGGCGCCGTTCAGGCGGTCGTTGATCCGCTGGAGGCGCTGCCAGGCGGCAAGGTCGGTTCCGTCGCCGAGCGCATAGTGCAGGGCGGGCCGGGTGGCCGGGCCGAGCCGGGCAGGCGTGATGCCGTCGAACACCCCGCGGTCCTGGTCGAGGCCGCGGTCGGCCACAGCGTCGGGGCCCAGAGTAAGGCCGACAGGTACCGGGGGCGGCTCGTAGTGGGCCGGGGTGGTCAGATCTGCGCGTGCGGTGCGTAGTTGGGTGATCATCGTGGCGAGGTTGTGGCCGGTGGCCAGGGTCTCGGCCAGCTCGGGCAGGGCGTCCACCGGAGTGCTCTGGTCTGCACCGCAGCCGATGGCCAGGGTGATGTGCTCCTCGACGCCGGCGCGGGTGCGGACGGTGCGCACGGCGGCGATCGCCGGGCGGTCGGGGGCGCCGACGGCGACGATCCAGGTGGGCAGGGACTGCTGGGCACGGGTGCGGGCCAGGTCGGTCAACTGCCGTGGCGACCAGGGAACGTTGACGGGTTCGGCGGTGGCCCATCCGGCGGGCGGGGCGCCGGTGAGCGTGCGCCATGCCTGCTCCAGGGCGCTGCCCAGGACGAGCCGTTCGTCGGCCGGGTGGATCGTGCGGATGGAGAGCAGCAGTTGCCGTTCCCCTTCCTTGCCGGGTCGGGGCCGGAAGGCGTCCGCGATCCGGGGGCCGTCGCCGACGACCGGGACGAATCGCCCGCCGTGCCAGTGCAGTACGGCTCCGGAGAGCCCGTCGTAGTAGCCGCACTCGGGGTCCCGAACGACCCAGCGGGAGGGCAATCCGTCCAGTAGCGTGCGGGCGGGGAGTGTGAGCCGGGTGCCGGGCGGGGTGAGGATCTGTAGCTCACGCCCGGTGCGGACCGCGTTGCGCACCACGTCGGTCAGCCAGGTCGTGGCAGCGACGACGGGGCGGCCCTGGATGACGACGGCGGCCGTGTCGGTGAGCATGTCGACACCCATGGGGGCCGCCTCTGTGACGGCGCCTGCGAGATCGGTCACGACGTCGGTATGACCGGCCTCGCGCGGCCAGACGGTGCCCCCGAGCACAGCCGTCAGGCGCCCGGCGACGGACCCGGCCAGCCGCCCGGCCTCATCCACAGCGGTGGTCGCTCGCGCCTCGGTCCACCACACGGGCGACTCCGCGTGCACCGTCGTCCCGAGCAACCGGGTTACCTCGCCCGGCACTTGGATATACCGGGGCGCTTCGAGCGACACCAACGCTTGCCCGGCAGCGGTGCACAACTGAACAACGGACCCACCACCCGCCCGGTTCACCCGCAGGTCCGGGCCACCGGCGTGGAGCCCAGCCAGCAGCGTCTTCGTGTCCGGCATCTGCGGGGTGAGGGCGATGACGTCCTGGGTCATGTGCGCTCCGTACAGACGGATCCAGGAGGTGAGGGAGCCGGTTTTCCCTCGCGAGCGGCCCAGGCTTCTTGTCTCACGTGTCGGAACACCACTCGCGTCCTGAGAGGTCCTGCAAGTCCTCCAATGAGGAGGCTTCTTTTTGAGTCCCAGGCACAACAGTTCCGGAACGAGCGCTGCCGGGCCAGGACGCCAATTCACGCACCGCTTGGGCAGGCGTCAGCCCCCGCTGCTTCGCCTCGCTGAGACGCATCAGCCAATCCTGTCCGGCGTCGAGTGCCTCATCACCGGCCGGGGTGCGAGGTTCAAACCCTGCCGCAACTTCATCCTCTGCCGCCCAGAGATAGCCGACTGTGCGGCTGCCCCTAGCCACTTTGACGAAGCTGACCGGCGCATCGGTCTCTGCCTCAAAGCGGGGTGAGTTTGGCGGCAGGCATGACTGGAGCCACTCGGTCCGACGCGGAACTTCCGCCATATACCAGGAATCCAGAAGGTCTGGGTCTTCGTCCGGAAGATCCTCGAACCCGTCCTTGGTAGGGATTCCATAGGAAGTGAAGTCCGAGGCAACGACCTCAACTCCGACCATCCGTGTAATCGCGATGAGGGCAGCCTTGAGGCGTGGAGCATTCTCCTTCTGAATGCCGGGCTGCCGATGGCCGCGCAGATCGTGAGACATCCAGGCATCGCCGTACGTGTCAAGTGTCACGGTTCCAGCGCCGCTTGCCCACTCTTCGACCGAAATCACGAAGAGCTTCTCGACCCGGTGGGCTTCCCCATTGCGCATGCAGGTGCCGGGCGTGGTCAGGTTGACCTCCACCATGCCAACCTGCTCCAGTTCTGTCGACCTCAGGACGGCGAAGAGTTCACTGTCATTCGCGGCGTCGGCCAGGGCCGCGTGTACTCGCTTGCGCGTGAACAAGACGGAGTGGTCGTCCTCGGCACGCATGGTGACGTCAGCTGTCGCGTCTCCGTTGACGATGCCGAGAGCGTGCATCGCTGCCCATGCCTGGAGGGCCATACGGCCACAACGCAGCGCGAGGTCTTGCCCCGGTTTTTCTTCCTTGGTCTCCCAGGACCAGCTACCCACAGGATTTGTTGTAATCACAGGACACCTCGCGGATCGGCCTTGGCGCCCGGAGGGATCGTGATCGTCCCGTCGTCGAGCCGGATGACAAACAGGATGCCACGCCCCTTTCCGCTCTTGATGGCGTGCTCACCTCGGTGAACCTGAAGCAACTCTTCGGGAATTCCTCTTGCCTGCCACTCGGCTACGGTCCCCTGCCCGTCCACAAGCATGATCCTGTGATCGGCGGTCGACTTCGACAGCTGGCCCAGATGATCTGCCTTTGCGATCGATTCAAAAGGATTCTTGGGGTTTTCCAGACGCTTCATCTGATATCCGTAACTTTCTCCGTTCGCGTCAGTCACCCGAACGTCCAGATCTGCCTTGAACGCCTGGTTTTTGATCTCGAATTCGATGTCGCGCAGCCCGCTCCTGTAGAACTGGTCGCCGAGTCGGATTTGATCAATGGCCCGAAGGTCCTGGCCGCGAATGCCGGATCCCAGCATGGATACGACGTCTCTGAAGTTCCGTGTCTGTGAAAGATGTCCGGAGGTGATTATATCGGCGATTTCGCGACCCTGGGGATACGCTCCCATTCGAGCGACAATCTTCTCCAGAACCTTGGGCTTGATATTGTTATTAGGGATTTTGCGCATTCCTTCACGGAATTGACGCTCGGCCTCACCTCCCAACTCCATGGGCCCGGAATCGTTCGATCCGGAGGAAGTGTCGGATCCGTGATCGCTATTGGCGTGCCCTGTACCGTCTCCGCCACCACCTGCCACCGGGGTGTCCACGTGCGCAGCATCCCCATGGCTGGAATCTGCAGATTCGCCCCAGTGACTGCCGCCGCCCGAATGTTCGCCTGGTCCGGCGCCATGACCATCCCCAGGGCCGTGCTGCCCCGCAGCGGCATGGCCGCCCTCGCCTCTCGGCCCAGGTGCTCCGTCTCTCGCACCCCCGCCGCCGCCCGCGTCATGGCCGCCGCGCGGCGGCAGGCCGTCGCCCGCGTGCGCGGTCGCGCCGGGGGTGCGTCCCCCGACGCCGACCGGTTCGCGGTCGCCCTGCCGTCCGCCGACTCCCCGTTCGTCTGCGGAGGGTTCGCGCTTGACCGGGTCGACGTTCGGTTTGCCGTCCGGGTCGAGTGGGACGAACTTGCCGCCCTTGTCGACCCGGTAGCGGTCGCTGAGGTCGAGGGCGCCGTCGGGGAACTTCGTCTTCGGTATCTGGAGGTGGTCGCTGACGTTGGCCAGGACCTGGGAGACCTTCGGCAGGTCCGAGAGTGCCTTGGCGGCCTTGAAGGCGCCACCGAGCGGGTCGAGGGCGTCGCCGATCTTCGCCATGGTGCCGGCCGCCTTCGCGAATGTGCCGCCCTTGCCGAGCTTCGAGGCGGCGGCCAGCGGGCCGGAGGCGAGCGTGAGCAGGTTGAAGGAGACCACGGCATGGGCGCGGGCGGGATCCTCCTCCCACATGTCGTACGCGATGAACTGCTTGCCGAACTCCTTGGCGTACGCCTTGCTGTCGCGCTGCCAGTCGGTCAGGTGCTCGTCCTGTCCGAACAGGTCCATGCCGTAGGCGTAGCCGCCGACGGCGGTGCGCTTGAGACCGTCCCAGGCCTGGTCACGCTCTTGCTCCCCGTGGAAGCCGATCAGGGTGACCAGGCCGTCGATGCCGCCCCAGATGCTGTCCTTGGCGATGCCGTCCCATGCCCAGCTCTTGGCCCCGTGGCCCCACCAGTCCAGGCTCCAGCGCTCATAGGTGCGCCCTTCGGGGCTGCCCCACGGCAGATCCTTCACGTCCTTGAGCGCGTCGGCGGTCTGGCCGTACATGCCGAGCCCGTGGGTGCCGTCGTCCACGACCCACTGCGGGCGGCACATGCCGGGGCTGATCGCGTTGATCTTGTTGGCCGCGTTGCGTTCGGCTTCCTGGAAGCCCTCGCGTGCCGCCGCGACCCCGTCCATCAGTGCCTGGTGCGCGTCGGTCTTGCTCTGGTCCTCGGTCCAGTCGTCATCGCCCCGGACACTGTCGACAAAGGTGAACGCGTCCAGCTTCAACTGCCCCAGCCGGTCCGCGTGCGGCTTGGCCTCGAAGATGAACGTGTCCAGGGCATCGGCCAGCGCCTCGATGTCCCCGGCGAACTCCTCCGCCGTATCCATCACCGGCTGGGTGGAGGAGAACAGCTTGTCGGCCTCGGGGGCCTTGTAATAGGCGGCCGTCGCCTGGAAACGGGAGTGGACGTCCTTTCCTCCGGTCCGGATGCCCGTGGCATGCGTACGCAGACTGGACGCGGCCTTCTCCAGCTGACCGAAGTCACCCGTGTACTGCGGTATCCCACCCGGTTCGATCACGCCGGCTACTCCCCGCCCCGGTGGCCGGGCTTCTGCCCGACCGCCCTGATCTCGGCAGGGGTGGGTGCCTTGGCCGCGTCGCGCTGGGCCTGGGCGGCCATGGCGAGGTCACCCTCGATGTACTCGGTGACGGCCTCGACCGTGCCGTCCATCGACTTCTTCGTCCGGGCGGCCATGAACCTGATCCGCTGCTGGGTGTCGGCGACGAAGTTCGCCACCGCAGCCCCGACCGGCCCCGCAGGTGCCTCACCGCAGTACGGCCCACTGATCGTCCCCGCGTGCAGTGCGGCGTCCTCCACGCTCTCGCCGTAGCCCCTGACGTCCTTGCTCAGGTCCTCGGCCGCCAGCCCCACCAACGACAGAACGGACTCCACCCCGCTCGGCCTGATGTCCCACCCCGTCATGCCGCCCCCCTGCATCCCCCGGCTGATACGTCTCGTCAACTGCGTCCGGCAACACGCGTGCCACTGACAACAGGATCTTCATCTGTATCAAGGTGCTCGTAGCGTTTGCAATGCATTTCAGGCCAAATGCCTGTTGTGGTGGGCGCGCAGCGTTGTTGCCGGGCTGCGTGGCGATCGAGAAACATCGCTGGATGGGCGGCTTGTGCTGCCCCCTTTTTGGTCCTGTTGCTGTCCTGTGAGGCGGGGGTCGGACGGCAATAGGGCGGGACTCAGCAGTGTTTGCGGTCGGCAAGAGGTCCGTGAGTGCCAGGCCTGGGCAAGCTCAATCCCGTCCGGAGCCGGGCCCGCGCCGAAGACCGAGCCCGTCCGGCGCGAGGCCGATACGGCCCGCTGGGCGCCCCGCGGCCCTACCGCTTCGGCGCCCCCGCCCGCACCGAGCGCACCACGCCTGCCGCGGCGATCAGGAAGCCGACCCCCATCAGCATGCACAGCGACCACGCGATGGACGGAAGCGGATGGGTTCCGAGGAACAGCGGGGCCATCGTGGCCATCGTGGCCAGTGCGCCGATGAAGAAGACGATCGCGCCGATCCGGACGAGCCGGTCACCTGCGCCAGAAGGAGTAGTGCTCACCCCGCCAGGGTAGTTCCCGACCCGGGCGACCCACCCCACGGCATGCGGCGCGCAAAGACATGCACCGTTTCTGGACAGCAGTCCGGATGACCAGGCTTGACGAGGGGTACTTCACCTGGGGAGGCTTCTGCCAGCAGGGGAGCACCACCACTGGATAGCCTGACCTGCTGAGGCTTGTTCCGGCATACAGGTTGCATACGGGTTGAGATGGGGTGCGTGCTTTGCCGACTGGCAAGGTCAAATGGTTCAACAGCGAGAAGGGCTTCGGCTTCCTCTCCCGCGACGACGGCGGTGACGTCTTCGTGCACTCCTCGGTGCTTCCCGACGGCGTCGACGCACTCAAGCCCGGCCAGCGCGTCGAATTCGGCGTCGTCGCAGGTCAGCGCGGAGACCAGGCGCTCTCGGTGGCGGTCCTGGACCCGACCCCGTCCGTCGCGGCCGCGCAGCGCCGCAAGCCGGACGAGCTCGCGTCCATCGTGCAGGACCTGACCACCCTGCTGGAGAACATCACGCCGATGCTGGAGCGCGGCCGCTACCCCGACAAGGCGGCCGGTAAGAAGATCGGTGGCCTGCTGCGCGCGGTCGCCGATCAGCTCGACGTCTGACCCCGGCCTCCCGGCTGATCTCAGACGAACGACAGCGCATCCGGGCCGAGGGGCGGTACCAGCCCCTCGGCCGCGGCGCGGGTCAGCAGTCCGCGGATCGCCGCGTAGCCGTCCTCGCCGAGGTCGGCGGTGAACTCGTTGACGTACAGCCCGATGTGCTGGTCCGCCACGGCCGGGTCCATCTCCTGCGCGTGCTCCAGCACGTAGGGCCGTGACGCCTGAGGGTCGTCCCAGGCCATCCGTACCGAGGTGCGCACCGACTCGGCGAGCAGCTCCAGCGTCTTTGCGCCCAGCGACCGCTTGGCGATGATCGCGCCGAGCGGGATCGGCAGCCCGGTCGTCTCCTCCCAGTGCCGGCCCATGTCCGCGAGGTTGTGCAGCCCGTAGTTCTGGTACGTGAAACGGGCCTCGTGGATGACGAGACCGGCGTCCACCTTCCCGTCGCGCACGGCGGGCATGATCTCGTCGAACGGCATGACGACGATCTCGCCGACCCCGCCCGGCACCACTTCCGCAGCCCAGAGCCGGAACAGCAGATAAGCCGTGGAGCGCTCACTCGGCACGGCGACGGTCCTGCCCGTCAGATCCGTGCCCGCCTCCTTCGTGAGGACGAGCGGTCCGCAGCCCCGCCCCAGCGCCCCGCCGCACGGCAGCAGCGCGTACTCGTCGAGCACCCAGGGCAGCACCGCGTACGAAACCTTGAGCACGTCGAGCTCGCCGCGCTCGGCCATGCCGTTGGTGATGTCGATGTCGGCGAAGGTGACATCGAGGGCGGGCGCGCCGGGGACCCTTCCGTGCGCCCAGGCGTCGAAGACGAAGGTGTCGTTCGGGCACGGAGAGAAGGCGATGTTCAACGGATGCGACGGGCTACGAGTCGTGTCGTTCATGGTGGGTCCAACCTTCCAGTACAGGGATGAGCTTCCCGAACGCCCCGGTGAGTGCGGCCAGCGCGTCGCCGATGCGCCAGGCGTCCCGGTCGCGCGGGCCGACGGCGTTCGAGACCGCCCTCAGTTCCAGCACCGGTACGCCCGTGCGTTCGGCGGCCTCGGCGACACCGAAGCCCTCCATGGCCTCGGCAGCGGCCCGAGGGTGCGCGGCCAGCAGGGCGGCGGCGCGCTCGGCGCTGCCGGTCACGGTGGAGACGGTGAGGATCTCGCCGCTGAGCGCGCCGGTGGCGGCGGCCACGTCCCGCACCAGCGACCGGGGCGGGAGATGCCGGTCGCGGCCGAAGCCCAGACCGGTGACGGGCACGAAGCCCTCGGGGGTCTCGGCGCCCAGATCGGCGGCGACGATGCCGTTCGCGACGACGAGCGAGCCGACCGGCGCCACGGGCGTGAATCCGCCACCGATTCCGGCCGAGACGACAAGGTCGTACGGCCCGGAGACGAGGCCGAAAGCCGTCGAGGCGGCCGCGGCGGCCGGTCCGGCACCGCCCGCGAGGACATCGACGACGCCGCAGCCGCCGGGGGCGTCGACACGGTGGAGCCGCGCGCCCGGCACCTCGCGCACGGCCACCTCGGACACGTCCCCGAACGCACGCGTGACCGCGTCCCGTTCTGCTGGGACAGCGGTCACGACGAGCACACGCACGGGGCGGATCCTCCGAGGTCAGGAGGGGGAGGGAAGCAGGTCAGGAGGTCTTCTTCAGCTCGAAGTGCCAGACGCCGGTGAGCTTCTTGCCCTTGGTCTCCACGATGCTGATCTGTGTCTTGTTGCTCACGGTCTCGCCGGTCTGGCTGGAGAAGAAGGCGCTGCCCGGGATGGACCGGTAGGTCTTCTTGTACGGCTCCTGCTCGGCCTGCTGGCCGTTGATGAACAGCGTCCAGCCGTTGTCCGCGATCTCCGGGTCGACGCCGAAGCGGACCTTGTCGTCCATCGCGACCTCGACGGTCTTCTGAGCCTTCTTGTTGAGGCAGTCCTGGATGTCGGACGCCTTGAGGGCATTGCCGTCGTTGTAGCAGGACGCCTCGGTGCTCACCGTGTCGCCGCCGACCGTTACGGTCGCGAGCGGGGTCGGCTTGTCGCAGGCGGAGAGGACAAGGAGTCCCGCGGACACGGCACCAAGAGCGACGCCGATTCGACGGCCCTTACCGGAGAAGAACGCAACGGTCATGGGCCGAAGGCTATCGGTCGCTCCGGCTCATGCCACGCGGGGGTGCGGCGAGCCGCGTCGCGCGGCGCTCAGCAGCCCCCGTACGGACGTGGCGGCGCCCAGGGTGAGGATGCCCGAGGCGACCGACATGCCCAGTACGCCGTTGAGGGGGAGGGCGATGCCGATGCCGCCGCCGATCACCCACGCCATCTGGAGCACTGTCTCGGACCGGGCGAACGCGGATGTCCGTACCTCTTCGGGCACGTCGCGCTGGATCATCGCGTCCAGCGAGAGCTTCGACAGGGCCTGGGTGAAGCCCGCCGTCGCGCTGAGCGCGGTGACCATGACGGTGCTGAAGAAGAGCGCGGCGAGCACGGCGACGCCCAGGGCCAGGGCCAGCACCGAGGCGACGATCACTTCGGGGCCGCGGGCCCGGAGCCAGGAGCCGACCGCCGTACCGAGCGCGTTGCCGACACCGGCCGCCACACCGACGATGCCGAGCGAGACGGCGGCGCTCTGCCCGGCGAGCGGCTGTTCGCGCAGCAGGAACGCCAGGAAGAAGATCAGGAAGCCGGAGAGCGCGCGGTGCGCGGTGTTGGCCTGGAGCCCGTTGAGTACGGACGGCCCCACGGACCGCAGCCCCGGCCGCTTCTCGCCGTTCTTCTCGCGGCCCCTCGCCTTCCCGTTCCTCTTCGGTTCGGGCCGGGGGGCCGTCACGCCGTACGGCGGCACCAGCTGGGCCTTCCGCTCGCCCTTCGAGGAGTCGACCTTGTGCGGCAGCGTGAAGGCGAGGACGGCCCCTCCGATGAAGATCACGCACGCGCCGTACAGCGGCCACGCGGACCCGATGGTGTGCAGCCCCGCCCCGATCGGGGCGGCGACCCCGGTCGCCAGGAGCCCGGCCAGGGTGACCCGGGAGTTCGCCTTCACCAGGGAGAAGCGGGGTGGCAGCAGACGCGGCACGACAGCGCTGCGTACGACTCCGTACGCCTTCGAGCAGACCAGGACGCCCAGCGCGGCCGGATACAGCTCCAGGCCGCCGGTGGCGACCGCGCCCGCCATGGTGAGCGCGAGCACCGCACGGGCCAGCATCGCACCGGCCATCGCGGCGCGGCGGCCGTGCGGAAGATGGTCCAGGAGCGGGCCGATCACGGGCGCGAGGAGGGTGAAGGGCGCCATGGTGACGGCGAGGTAGAGGGCGACGCGGCCGCGGGCCTCGTCCGTCGGTACGGAGAAGAAAACCGTCGAGGCGAGCGCGACCGTGATCATCACATCGCCCGCGCCGTTCACGGCGTGCAGTTCGATCAGTTTGCCGAGACCGGACTCCCCGGCGCCGTGGGCGTGCGTCGCCTTCCGGATTCCTCTCGCGGTGCCGGTGAACGGGGCGTGGAGGGCATGACCGATCGTCCGGCCCGTCCTGCGGAGCGGGCCGGAATCCTTGTGCGACCGGGCGGAAGTCACTTCGTCATAGTGCCCCAGTCACGGCGGTGGCGAACCGGGATCGGCGCGAGGCACGGTGCACTCCGCCCTGTCGGGTCAGTGGTCCGCCCGGTCCGGGCACGGCCTGCCCGGACCGGGCCGGCGGGCGATTGTGACGGTTCCGAGGCGGACTTTGCACGGGCCACGGCGCCGGATACGGCCTTGATTGGGACGGGCAGGTGGGCGGGGGGCGGCGGAGAGGGTAGCGTGCGTAGCGCGCCACCGGCGGTTGTTCTCGGCCGCGCGCCTATCGGCGATCCCGCAGAATGGATAGCAGAAGGTGCGCCCGAGGCAGGCACAACGGGTGTGGACGTCGACGCGGCCCTCAGGTCCGCTCCGCCCGCATCCGTCATGGCCGAAATCGATGGATGTGCTGGCGCGCTCGTGAGACTGGCGTAGGAGAGAAGCGAGACCTGTGAGTGCTGTGACGACGCGAAGCCGTACGGCCCGTACCCCTGTTCCCGACCGTCTGTGCGCCGAGGCGGTGGACCTCGCCCGCGCGGCGGCCGAGGAAGCAGCCGCGCCGGGGGTCGTCGGTGAGCATGTGGCCGTGGTCTCCGAGGGGGACCGGGTCGTCACGCACTTCTTCGAGTGCGAGGAGCCGGGCTACCGGGGCTGGCGTTGGGCGGTGACCGTCGCCCGGGCGTCCCGCGCGAAGAACGTCACCCTCGACGAGACGGTGCTGCTGCCCGGCAGCGACGCGATCCTCGCCCCGGAGTGGGTGCCGTGGAGCGAGCGGCTGCGTCCCGGGGACATGGGGCCCGGCGATCTGCTGCCGACCGAGGCGGACGACCTCCGTCTGGAGCCCGGCTACACCGGCGAGGAGGAGCCGCCGCCGAACTCCGCGGTCTCCGAGGTGTCCCAGGAGATGGCCGACCTCGTCGACGCGGAGGACGCGGAGCTGACGACGCACCCCGCGACGACGAGCCGGGGCTCGATCTCGGCGGTCGCGGAGGAGCTCGGTATGCGCCGGGCGCGGGTGCTCTCGCGGTACGGGCTGCACACGGCGGCCGACCGGTGGGACGAGGCGTTCGGCGCGAAGACGCCGATGGCTCAGGCTGCTCCGGCGTCCTGTGTCACCTGTGCGTTCCTGGTGCCGTTGGCGGGTTCGCTGAAGCAGGCGTTCGGGGTGTGTGCGAACGAGTTCGGTCCGGCGGACGGGCATGTGGTGTCGCTGTCGTACGGGTGCGGTGGGCATTCGGAGGCGGCGGTGATGCCGAAGCCGCCGAAGCCGGCGCCGCATGCGCTGGACACGATGCAGGTGGACGAGTATCCGTTGCGTCCGGCGCGGGACTCGGGCTCGGTCCCGGCGGAACCGGACGGCCCTACGGAGGACCTCGGTCACTCCTGAGCGGGGCCGGGGTTTCCCCGGCGCGCCCGGCCATCGAACCTGCGGGCCCGCCCCGCGAACCGGTTCCGTCCTCGAACGCCGGACGGGCTTGAGACGTGCCTGTGGGCCCGCCCGGCGAACCGCTTTGTCCTCAATCTCCCCCATGGCCTTGAGGGCATGGGGGGACCCCCTCGACGGGCTTGATTTCGCACGCCCCAGCCCGTCCGGCGTTCGAGGACGGAACCTGAGCGGTGGTGTGCGGTGCGGCAGAATCCGGCCTGCCGTGGGTCACCCCGCAGACACCGCCCCCCGTCCGGCGAGAGGACCCGGTACCTTCAGGCGCACACTGGCGGCACGGGCAACGCGTAACCGGAGAGAGCGGAGTCAGAGCGTGAGCATGAATGCGACCGAGGGGGCCGACCCGTTCGGGACCGCACGGCTGCGACGCGGCGTGCTCGACGCCTGGGGCGCCGGCCCTGCCAGATTCCGTGAGGACGCCAACGCCGAGGAGGACCTCGCGCTCGGCGGCTACCGCGACCGCCTCGTCGTCGAGCTGGCCCAGAACGCCGCCGACGCCGCCGCCCGCGCACAGGTCCCCGGCCGGCTCCGCCTCACTCTGCACCCGGCGACCGCGGACGCTCCCGCCGCACTTGCCGCCGCCAACACCGGCGCCCCCCTCGACGCCACCGGCGTGGAGTCGCTCTCCACCCTGCGCGCCTCCGCCAAGCGCGAGGGCCACGAGGGGGCTGTCGGCAGGTTCGGCGTCGGGTTCGCCGCCGTGCTCGCGGTGAGCGACGAGCCCGCCGTCGTCGGCCGGCACGGCGGCGTCCGCTGGTCCCTCGCCGAGGCCCGCGACCTCGCCGCAAGGACGGCCGTCGCCAGTCCGGGCCTCGGCGACGAGCTCCGCCGCCGCGACGGCCACGTACCCCTGCTGCGGCTCCCGTTGCCCGCCGAGGGCACCGCACCCGACGGGTACGACACCGTCGTCGTCCTCCCGCTGCGCGACGGCGGCGCCGAGGACCTCGTGGTCCGGCTGCTCGACGCGGTCGACGACGCGCTCCTGCTCACTCTGCGCGGCCTCGACGAGATCGTGATCGAAACCCCTGACACCGTACGGACGTTGCGCCGGTCGCAGCACGGCCCGTACACCCATGTCGAGGACTCCGCGCACGGTACGCACCGCTGGCGCACCGTCACCCGGCACGGCCCCGTCGAGCCCGCCCTGCTGGCCGACCGGCCCCGCGAGGAACGGCTTCGCCCGCACTGGTCGGTCACCTGGGCGGTGCCGGTGGACACGGAGGGCGCCCCGGTACGCCCCCGCACCGTCCCCGTCGTCCACGCGCCGACGCCCACCGACGAACCCCTCGGTATCCCGGCGCTGCTCATCGCGTCGCTGCCGCTCGACACCGCCCGCCGCCACTTCGCACCGGGACCGCTCACCGACTTCCTGGTGCAGCGTGCGGCCGATGCGTACGCCGAGCTGCTCGCCGACTGGCAGCCGGTGTCCATCGACACCATCGACCTCGTCCCCGGACCGCTCGGCAAGGGCGAACTGGACGGCGCCCTGCGCGGCGCGATCCTGGAGCGGCTGCCGCGCGTCGCGTTCCTGGAGCCTGCCGCCCCGCGCGACGCCACCACCGAAATGGACCGGTGGGACACCTGGGACGCGCAGGCGGACGGCATCCGCGAGACGGCCACCACCGCGCTGCGCCCCATCGAGGCCGAGGTACTGGAAGGCGTGGGCGCCGAGACCGTACGGGTGCTCGCCGAGGTCTTGCCGTGCCTGCTGCCCGCCGGACTGGAGCGCCGCAGCGAACTGCGCACCCTCGGTATCGCCCGCGTCCCGTTGACCGAGGCGATCGACCGTCTCGCCGGTCTGGAGCGCGACCCCGGCTGGTGGCGGCGGCTGTACGACAGCCTGTCCGGCATCGACCCGGACCGTCTCTCCGGCCTGCCCGTCCCGCTCGCCGGTACACCGGAAGCACAGGAAGCCGCGACCCCGACCGCCCCCCGCACCGCCATCGGACCCCGCCAGGTCCTCCTCCCGTTCCCCGACGCGCTCACCGGCCCGGTCCTGGGCCGCCTCGCCCGGCTCGGTCTGAAGGTCGCGCACCCGGACGCCGCCCATCCGCTGCTGGAGAAGCTGGGCGCCCTGCCCGCCACGCCCCGCGCCGTGCTGACGACCCCGCAGGTGCGGGCAGCCGTCGCCGGATCGCTGGACGCGGGTGAGATCTGGGACGAGGACGCGCTGGACGCCGAAGAGCTCGCAGAGACCGTCCTCACCCTTGTGCGGGACGCGGAACTGGCACCGGGCGACGAGCCCTGGCTCGGCGCGCTCGCCCTTCCCGACGAGGACGGCGAACCCGCACCTGCCGGTGAACTCGTGCTGCCCGGCAGCCCGTTCGCGGCCATCATGCGGGAGGGTGAACTTGCTCTCTGCGACCAGGAATTGACCGACCGCTGGGGCGAGCAGCCGCTCACCGCCTGTGGTGTGCTCGCCACCTTCGCCCTCGTGCGGGCCACCGATGTCGTCCTGGACCCGGACGAACTGGAGCCCCGCGAGGGCGACTTCGCCGAGCCCGACGACGCCGGGCTGCTCGACGCCGTGGACGTGTGGTGCGAGGACATCCTCGACCAGCTGCCCGACACCGTCGTGCCGCCGGTCGCCACCGAACTCGTCGCCGTTCGCGACCTGGACCTCGTCGACGACGGCGCCTGGCCGCAGGCGCTCGCCCTGCTCGCCCAGCCGCCGTTGCGCGACGCGCTGACCCAGCCGGTGCGGGTGCTGCTGCCCGACGGCACGACGCAGTCCGTCCGCCCTTATACGGCCTGGTGGCTGCGCGACCACCCCGTGCTCGACGGCCGCCGCCCGGCCGGTCTGCGGTCTGCGGGCGGTGACCCGCGGCTGGCCGGACTGTACGACTCCGCCGACGCGACCGGCTTCGACGACGCCCAGGTGCTGCGTGCCCTCGGCGTACGGACGTCCGTGACCGCCCTCCTCGACGAGCCGGGCGGCGCCGCCGAACTCCTCGGCCGGCTCGCGGACGGGGACCGTGTGGTCGACCCCGTACAACTGCACTCCCTGTACACGGCCCTGGCCGATCTCGACCCGGAACAGGTCACGCTGCCCGACGAACTGCGGGCCGTGGTCGACGGCGAGGTCCGGGTCGTCGACGCGGCTGACGCCGTGATCGCGGACGCCCCGGATCTGCTGCCGCTCGCCGGAGGACTCCCGCTGCTCCCGGTCACCTCGACACGCGCGGCCGATCTGGCCGAGCTGTTCCAGGTGAGCAGGCTCGGCGAGAGCGTCGAGGCTGAGGTGACGACGGAGGGTGAGGAGCACCAAGTGCCGGATTCGGTACGGGTCCTGCTCGGCGCCGGAACGCCGGACGTGTACATCGAGCACGGCGAACTGCGCGCGGGCGGCGTCGAACTGGACTGGCGCCGCACCCCCGACGGGACCGTGCACGCCGCCACGCTGGAGGGCGTCGCTGCGGGCCTGGCCTGGGCGGCGGGGCAGTGGCCGCGCCGCTTCGAGGTCGCGGCGCTGCTGGAGGACCCGTCCCGTACGGAGGAACTGGCCCGGGACCGCTGGTTCGACTGACGGACCGGAGCGGGTCCGAAGTACATCGGCGCCGGGGCGCGGGGCACATGCGCAAGAAATCCCCAACAGCTGCACAACCGTTCACGTGTCTCGATGGTCTCGTCTGTGAAGCCACCAGGCTTCACAGACGATCGTGGGCCTGTGGGCGGACGACCTCCGCGGGCCCCCTTCTCCATGTTGGGGAATGAACATGCGCATTCGTGCCACCGTGGCCGCCGTAACCGGCGCCCTGGCTCTCTCCGCCCTTGTCATTCCGTCGGCGGCTCAGGCCGACGACGCGCACCGCTCGACCGTCAGCGACGTCGCGCGCGCCGCTCAGTCCACCACCGGTGCCGACTCCGGTGCCAAGTCCGGCGCGCGCTCCCTCGCGGCTGAGAGCGCCCCCGGTCAGCTCGACCTCACCTTCTCCAAGTTCACGGTGAACGGCGGCAAGCCGATCGCCGTGGGCACCACCGCCACGAAGACCGTGCCGACCACGTTCACCGTGACGCACGCCGCCGATGTGAACATCTTCGCCTCGGACTTCAAGCTCGGTGCCGAGCTCTACCGCGGCTCGTTCAACTCTCCGACGAACGAGCTCTACGGCGATGTCGACCCCACCTGCAAGGCCGTGTCCTCCACGGTCGCCACCTGCAAGGGGCAGATCGCCGTCTGGCCGCAGTACGACCTGATCGGCAACGCCGACGCCACGACGTGGAAGGCGATGGGCTTCGCCGTCGACTACAACGGCGAGGACCCGATGAACCCCGACGTCACCAAGATCGGCTTCGCGCTGCAGGACGGCCTGGGCACCGCCCGTGTGCAGCGGCAGTCGAGCCTGACGGTGAACGCCGCTCCGGAGCCCGTGAAGAAGGGCAGGACGATCACGGTCACCGGCAAGCTGTCGCGTGCGAACTTCGACGACCTGAAGTACCACGGCTACGCCTCGCAGCCGGTGAAGCTCCAGTTCCGCAAGAAGGGCAGCTCCACGTACACCACGGTCAAGACGATCAAGTCGAGCAGCACCGGCACCTTGAAGACCACGGTCAAGGCGTCGGTCGACGGTTACTGGCGCTACAGCTTCGCCGGTACGTCCACCACCCCGGCCGTCTCGGCCGCGGGTGACTTCCTCGACGTGAGGTAATTTCCGTCGCACAACACGCACCACTCCGGGCCGTGCCCGGGGACGGCTCCCGTCCCCGGGCACGGCCCGCCGCGTGGGCCGCCGCGCTTCTCGCCGCGGGACGACCGGGTGAAAACTCCACTTTGCGTACAACCCTTCACATGCGTAAGAGGTCTGGTCTTCCGAGTCAGCAGACTCACAGACCGAACGAGCCCCGGCCGGGTCGAACCACGTACTCGCGGGGGCCCCTTTCTCCACTGGGGAAACACATGCGAATTCGTGCCACTGTTGCAGCCGTTTCCGGCGCCCTGGCTCTGTCCGCTCTTGCCGTTCCGGCCGCCCAGGCGGGCGACCACTCTGCTGCGAACCTGCACAAGCCGACGTCGGCCGCCGAGGTCTTCGGCACCGCCGCCAAGGGTTCTTCGAAGGCCGCCGTGGCCACCCGCGCGGCCACGGCGGAACCCGTCATCTCCAAGGTCGTCGTCAACGGCGGCAAGGACATCGTCCTGGGCACCACCGCCACGAAGACGATCTCCATCTCGGTCACCGCGTCGCACCCGGACGGTGTCGTCAATGCCTACGCCGACCTGTGGCACGGTACGGACCCGTCCTCCGAGAACACCATCGACGGGGCCATCCTGCCGAACGAGGACGTGGCGACGTGCACCAAGGTCAACGCGACGACCTCGACCTGCAAGCGGACCTTCACGATCGACCCGCGCTACGACCTGTACAAGAACTCCCTGGCCGGCACCTGGCACGTCACCGCGGGTGCGTTCGCCGGTAACGACACCGACGTCGCCTACACCGACTTCTACAGCACGGCCCGTGTGCAGCGGCTGTCGAAGCTGACGGTGAACGCCGCTCCGGAGCCCGTGAAGAAGGGCGGGACGATCACGGTCACCGGGAAGCTGTCGCGGGCGAACTGGGAGGACCACGCGTACCACGGCTACACCGGGCAGCCGGTGAAGCTCCAGTTCCGCAAGAAGACCAGCAGCACCTACACCACGGTCAAGACGATCAAGACGAACAGCACGGGCAACCTGAAGACGACCGTCAAGGCGTCGGTCGACGGTTACTGGCGCTACAGCTTCGCCGGTACGTCCACCACCCCGGCCGTCACGACCGCGGGCGACTTCGTCGACGTGAAGTAGCCCCCGCACGCAGCAGCACAGGAACTACACCGGGAAGCGGCGGCCGACCAGCCGCCAGGCGAACTCCAGGCCGGCCGCCGCCACCACCGCGATGCCCACCGCGGTCCACGGCATCGCCGCTCCCACCAGCTTCAGCGCGAAGAAGTTCTGCAGCCACGGCACCACCAGCACGATCAGGAACGCCAGCCCCATCGCCGCCACCAGGCAGATCCGCCACAAGGTGTACGGGCGGGCGATGATCGCCAGGACCCACATCGAGACCAGGAACAGCGTGAGCGTGGCCGCGCTGGTCTCCGCGTCCAGCGCACCCGTACCGGAGTAGTAGTGCCGGGCGATCAGATACGTCACGAAGGTGGCGACGGCCGCGATGACGCCCGACGGGATCGCATACCGCATGACGCGGCGCACGAAGTGCGGATGGGCCCGTTCCTTGTTGGGGGCCAGGGCCAGGAAGAAGGCCGGGACGCCGATCGTCAGCGTCGACAGCAGGGTCAGATGGCGCGGCAGGAACGGGTAGTCGACCTGGAAGCAGACCACCAGGATCGCCAGCAGCACCGAGTAGACGGTCTTGGTCAAGAACAGGGTGGCGACCCGGGTGATGTTGCCGATCACCCGGCGGCCCTCGGCGACGACGGACGGCAGCGTCGCGAAGCTGTTGTTGAGCAGCACGATCTGGGCGACGGCCCGGGTCGCCTCGGAGCCCGAACCCATGGAGACGCCGATGTCGGCGTCCTTCAGCGCCAGCACGTCGTTGACGCCGTCGCCGGTCATCGCGACGGTGTGACCGCGGGACTGGAGCGCGCCGACCATGTCCCGCTTCTGCTGCGGGGTGACCCGGCCGAAGACCGCGTTCTCCTCCATGGCCGTGGCCATGTCGTCCGGGTCGGTGGGCAGCCGGCGCGCGTCCAGGGTGTTCTCGGCGCCCGGCAGGCCGAGCTTTCCGGCGACCGCTCCGACGGAGACGGCGTTGTCGCCGGAGATGACCTTCGCGGCGACCCGCTGGTCGGCGAAGTAGGCCAGCGTCTCCCCGGCGTCCGGCCGCAGCCGCTGTTCCAGCACGACCAGCGCGCTCGGTACGGCTCCGGCGGCGATGTCAGGCCCTTCGAGCTCGCCCTGCGCGCGGGCCAGCAGCAGCACCCGCAGCCCCCGCTCGTTGAGCTGCCCGACCTCGGTGAGTGCCGGGTCCTGCTCGGGCAGCAGCACATCGGGCGCGCCCAGGAGCCAGGCCGACGCCCGGCCGCCGCCCTCGTCGAACGCGGCGCCGCTGTACTTGCGGGCCGAGGAGAACGGCAACGATTGCGTGCACCGCCACTCCTCCCCGTCCGGGTAGGCGTCGACGATGGCCTGCAGGCTGGCGTTGGGCCGGGGGTCGGACGCGCCGAGGGCACCCAGTACGCGCTGTATGTACGTGTCGTCCGCACCGCCCAGCGTCCTGACCTCGGTGACGTCCATGCCGCCCTCGGTGAGGGTGCCGGTCTTGTCCAGGCAGACGACGTCGACGCGGGCCAGACCCTCGATGGCGGGGAGTTCCTGCACCAGGCACTGTTTGCGGCCGAGCCGTACGACACCGATCGCGAAGGCGACCGAGGTGAGCAGCACCAGGCCTTCCGGGATCATCGGGACGATGCCGCCGACGGTCCGGGCGACCGACCCCTTGAAGTCGTTGTTGTTGACGAAGAGCTGGCTGATGATCAGGCCGATCGCGGTCGGCACCATCATCCAGGTGACGTACTTGAGGATGGTGGAGATACCGGTGCGCAGCTCGGACTGGACGAGGGTGAAGCGGGACGCCTCCTCGGCGAGCTGTGCGGCGTAGGCCTCGCGGCCGACCTTGGTGGCGGCGAACGAGCCGCCGCCCGCGACGACGAAGCTGCCGGACATCACGGGGTCGCCGGGCTGCTTCAGCACCGGGTCGGCCTCGCCGGTGAGCAGCGATTCGTCGATCTCCAGGCTGTCGGCCTCGGCGACCGTGCCGTCCACGACGACCTTGTCGCCGGGGCCCAGCTCGACGAGATCGCCCAGGACGATCTCGGTGGTGGAGATCTCGGCCGAGACCCCGTCGCGTCGCACCGTGGGTTTGGCCTCGCCGATGACCGCGAGGCTGTCGAGGGTCTTCTTGGCCCGCCACTCCTGGATGATGCCGATGCCGGTGTTGGCGATGATCACGAAGCCGAAGAGGCTGTCCTGGATCGGCGCGACGGACAGCATGATCAGCCAGAGCACGCCGATGATCAGGTTGAACCGGGTGAAGACGTTCGCGCGGACGATCTCGCGGACGGAACGGGACGAGCGGACGGGTACGTCGTTGACCTCACCGCGGGCGATCCGCTCGGCCACCTCGGCCGCGGTCAGCCCGCGGGTGCTCACGGCCGGGGCCGGCAGTTTCATCGGATGGACCGGGTCGAGCTCGGACCCGGCGTCGATCATGGCCGGCCCGGGGCGGCCGGAAGTGCCGGATGCCCCGGGGGTCTGCTCGCCGAAGGAGTGGGGTGCCCGCTGCGTCATGGTTCCGACGGTACGGGTGGATCGTCCGATTCACCCACTGGGGGTCCGAAGATCAGACCGGGGGAGGAGGGGAATGGTCCTGTGGTCGGACGCGGATCCCGTCGTCGGGCGCGTGCGATCAGGGTCGGGCCGTGGCGCCCGCGTCGCCGTAGAACGTCGGGCCGTGGCACCCGCGTAATAGAACGTCGGGCCGTGGCGCCCGAGGCGTCGTGCGGCGTCAGGCCGTGGCGCCCGACGTGCCCTTGTGGTCCGTTCCGGAATCCGGCGCGGAAGCCCCGGAAGCCGCCGCCCGCTTGATCGCCGCGTCGCGCCCCCGTACGTACCAGATGCCGATCAGGCCGAGCCCCGCACCGGCCAGGCAGGTCCACACCCACCACAGGTGCCCGTGGTCGTCGAACCAGCCGTAGAACGGCAGCTGGACCAGGAAGAGGACGAACCAGAGGATCGTGCCGCCGGTGATGGTGGCGACGACGGGCCCCTCCAGGGGCTCGGGTGCCTCGTGCTTCGGTGTCCACTTCGCCATGACCTCAGTGTATGGGCCCACCTGTGGCCGCTTCCCGTACCCCGTATAGACGGCATGCATAAAGGTCGACAGGTCAGCCGGCTCAAGGGTCTACGCGCGGAGATAGCGATCTTCGCCTTATGTATTCATACTGAATCTGCTTACGGCTGTCTCGAATTATTCGTGTGAAAGTCCAAAGCTGACCACTTTTAACCCCCCTCTACGTACGACTGAGGTCATACATGTCCCCCTCGGCCACCGCTTCGGTCGACTCCAAGCAGTCTCCGGCTCCTCAGCCGCACAACGGCCTGGATCGTTTCTTCAAGATCTCCGAGCGGGGGTCGTCGGTTGCGCGCGAGATCCGCGGCGGATTCGCCACGTTCTTCGCAATGGCGTACATCATCGTGCTGAACCCGATCATTCTCGGCAGCGCGAAGGACATGTACGGGCACCAGCTCGACGGCGGGCAACTGGTCACCGCCACCGTGCTGACCGCCGCGTTCTCCACGCTCCTGATGGGTGTCATCGGCAATGTGCCGATCGCGCTGGCCGCCGGCCTCGGCGTCAACACCGTCGTGGCCCTCCAGCTCGCTCCCAGGATGAGCTGGCCGGACGCGATGGGCATGGTCGTCCTCGCGGGCATCGTGGTCATGCTGCTGGTCGCGACCGGGCTTCGCGAACGCGTGATGCACGCCGTACCGCAGTCGCTCCGCAAGGGCATCGCGATCGGCATCGGTCTTTTCATCCTGCTGATCGGCCTGGTCGACTCGGGCTTCGTCTCCCGCATCCCGGACGCCGCGCACACCACCGTGCCGCTCCAGCTCGGCAGCGACGGCCACCTCAACGGCTGGCCGGTTCTGGTCTTCATCCTCGGCGCGCTGCTCACCCTCGCGCTGATCGTCCGCAAGGTGCCGGGCGCGATCCTGATCTCCATCGTCGCGATGACGGCCCTCGCGATGATCATCGACGCGGTCGCCGATCTGCCGGGCGAGGCATGGGGTCTGACCGTCCCGCAGTGGCCGGGCAACCCGGTCGCCACCCCGGACTTCGGGCTGATCGGGAATGTCAGCCTGTTCGGCGGCTTCAGCAAGGTCGGTGTGCTCACCGGCATTCTGTTCGTCTTCACCGTGCTGCTGTCCTGCTTCTTCGACGCGATGGGCACCATCCTCGGTGTCGGCGACGAGGCGAAGCTGACGGACAAGGACGGCAACTTCCCCGGCATCAACAAGGTGCTGTTCGTCGACGGCGTCGCGGTCGCCGCGGGCGGTGCGAGCTCCGCCTCGGCGGGTACCTGCTTCGTGGAGTCCACGGCGGGTGTCGGTGAGGGTGCCCGCACCGGCTTCGCGAGCATCGTGACGGGTCTGCTGTTCACGGTGGCGCTGTTCCTGACGCCGTTGGCGACCATGGTCCCGTCGCAGGCGGCCACCCCGGCGCTGCTGGCGGTCGGCTTCCTGATCATCTCGGGTTCGGTGCGGGACATCGACTGGAGCGACTACACGCTCGCCATCCCGGCCTTCCTGGCCATGCTGATGATGCCGTTCACGTACTCGATCACCAACGGCATCGGCATCGGCTTCATCGCCTTCTCCGTGCTGCGGGTCGTGGCCGGGCGCTGGCGCGAGGTGCCGGCGGCCATGTATGTGGTGTCGGCGGTCTTCGTCTTCTACTACGCGATGCCGGCCCTCGGCCTCACGTGACCTCTTCCGCCCTGATCCCTGCGGTCCCTTCCGAGCCGTAGAACTTCTCCGTCTCGTCGACGGCCGCCTTGAAGCGCTCGTCGAAGTCATCGCGAATGAGCGTCCGGACGACATAGTCCTGGACGCTCATTCCGCGTTTGGCGGCATGCTGCCTGAGCCGGTCGAGCAGCTCACCGTCTATCCGCAGGCTGAGCACAGTCGATCCCATGGCAAGCAGGGTTACGGCCCACGAGGTCTTTTGGCGTCACTTTCCGGATCCAACTCACTCGTTCGGGTGATCGATTGGGTGAGGTGGCTCTCGCGCGTGTAACACGAATGGTCTTTAGGGTAGGTAATGAGTTACGCTAATAAACATGCCTGACCTGATCCACGACGGCGACAGTGCGGCCGCCGTGAGCTCCCTTCGCTCCGCCGTGATGCTGCTCGGCCGACGCCTGAAGCACCAGCGCGTCGACGAGTCGCTGAGCCCCACCGAGATGTCGGTGCTCGGCACGCTCGCCCGCTGCGGTTCGGCCACGCCCGGTGAGCTGGCCCGCAAGGAGCACGTGCAGCCTCCATCGATGACTCGCATCGTCGCGCTGCTGGAAGCCAAGGGACTGGTCAGACTGGAACCGCACCCCGATGACCGTCGCCAGAAGATGGTCAGCCAGACCGAACAGGCGGAAGCCATGCTCGAAGAGAGCCGCTCCAAGCGGAACGCCTGGCTGACCACCCTCGCCGAGGGCCTGGACGAGGAAGAGTGGGAGACGCTGCGCAAGGCGGCGCCCGTGCTGGAGAAGCTCGCCCACCTGTAGCGGGGCCGACCGCGCCGGACCACAGCCGGCGCACCGCCCGCACCGCCGCATCCCGTCAGTCAGCGAAATGTATACGCCCGAGGAGGCGAACCCTTTTGAGTACGGGATCCGGAGCAGACTCCGCCCCCGCACCGACTTCCACCCACGAGAGCAAGCCCGGCGGGACCTTCTCGTCGCTGAAGATCCGTAACTACCGCCTGTTCGCCACGGGCGCCGTGATCTCCAACACCGGTACCTGGATGTCCCGCATCACGCAGGACTGGCTCGTCCTGAGCCTCACCGGGTCCGCCACCGCCGTCGGCATCACCACGGCCCTCCAGTTTCTTCCGATGCTTCTCTTCGGCCTGTACGGCGGCGTCATCGCCGACCGTCTCCCGAAGCGGAAGCTTCTTCTCGTCAGCCAGGCGGCTCTCGGCCTGTGCGGGATCGCCCTCGCGGTGCTCACGCTCTCCGGTGTCGTCCAGGTGTGGCACGTCTACCTCATCGCGTTCCTGCTCGGCATGGTGACGGTCGTCGACAACCCGGCCCGCCAGTCGTTCGTCTCCGAGATGGTCGGCCCCGCCCAGCTGCGGAACGCGGTCAGTCTCAACTCGGCGAACTTCCAGTCCGCCCGGCTCATCGGCCCCGCCGTCGCGGGTGTCCTGATCACCACGGTCGGCAGCGGCTGGGCCTTCATGTTCAACGGTCTGTCCTTCGCGGCCCCGCTGGTCGGCCTGATGCTGATGCGTACGAGCGAGCTGCACAAGGCCACCGTCGTGCCGCGTGCCAAGGGGCAGCTGCGGGAGGGCCTGCGCTATGTCTCCGGCCGCCCCGAGCTGATCTGGCCGATCGTCCTGGTCGGCTTCGTCGGCACGTTCGGGTTCAACTTCCCGATCTGGCTCACGGCCTTCGCGGACGAGATCTTCCACGGCGGCGCCGGGATGTACTCGTTCTTCAACATCCTCATGGCGGCCGGCTCCCTCGCCGGCGCCCTGCTCGCCGCCCGTCGCCGCTCCTCGAGGCTGCGGATGCTGGTGGCCGCGGGCACGGCCTTCGGTCTGCTGGAGATCGTCGCGGCCCTGTCGCCGTCCGTCTGGCTCTTCGCGATCCTGCTGGTCCCGATCGGCATGATCGGCCTGACGACCAACATCAGCGCGAACACGAGCGTCCAGATGGCCGCCGACCCGGCGATGCGCGGCCGGGTCATGAGCCTGTACATGATGGTCTTCGCCGGTGGTACGCCGGTGGGCGCCCCGATCATCGGCTGGGTCAGCGACGCCTACGGGGTCCGTACGGGCATGGTGGTCGGCGGTGCGTTCTCACTGGTGGCCGCACTCGGCGTCGGCTTCATGCTGGCCCGCGTGGGCGGCCTCCGCCTCAAGGTCGACCTTCGCCCGGGCCGCCCGCACGTGCGGTTCGTCCCGCGCGAAGAGCTGGCCACGGCGGCCTGAGGGCCGGCCGCAAAACACGTGCCACGGGCCCCGACCGGTGGATACCGGTCGGGGCCCGTGGCACGTATGTCAGTCGCGGGGGAACTCGCCCGTCTCCAAGGTGAGGCCCACAAGGGTCGCGGTGAGGTCGATCGGGGTGCCGAAGTCGAGGCTCAGCACGCTGCGGTACTCGTCGCCCTTCGGGAGCGTGTGGAGATGCCACGTGCCGGTGTACGGGTCGACGATGACGTACACGGGTACGCCGGCCGTGGCGTACGTGGCCTTCTTCGCCCCGTAGTCGTTGGCGGCGGTGTTCTTGGAGATCACCTCGGCCACGAACTCGATGTCCTGGTAGCGGCAGCGGCCGTTGGCGTCCTCGGTGGCGCCCTCGGCCAGGGCGACCACGTCGCAAGCGAAGCCGTTGAGGAGGCCCGGGAAGTCGATACGCACGTCGGACAGCAAACTCTCCCGCGGATACCTTTCGCGCAACTGTTCGATGATGTCGAGAATGATCCGCCAGTGTGTGCGCCGCTGTGGCGACATGTAGATGTTCCCCTCGACGATCTCGACCTTGAATCCCTCGGGGGTGGGCTCAAGCCACTCGAACATCATGTCCAGAGTGCGCTCGTCGCTGATGTCGGCCATCTCGATCCTGTCGGTGTCCACGACGGTCATCGTGCCGCTCCTCCCCGCTGCCGCACGGGCGCGGGCAGCCGCGTAGTACAACGATACGCACGGAGCCCGGGACACGCCGTTACGGTGCGACACTCGGCCCATGAGCCGCCTCAGACTCTTTGTCGCCGTGTCGCCGCCCGACCATGCGATCCAGGAACTGCGCCGCGCCGTCGACCCGCTGCGCGCGCTCCCCGGTGCCGGGAAACTGCGCTGGACCGGTACGCCCAGCTGGCACTTCACGCTCGCGTTCCTCGGGTCCGTGGACGAGGAGGTGCTGCCCGAGCTGCATGCGCGCCTCGAACGGGCGGCCCACCGTACTGATCCCTTCCCGTTGCGCATCCACGGCGCCGGCCGGTTCGGCGGGCGGGCGCTGTGGGCGGGGGCCGCGGGCGGGATCGACACATTGCGGCTTCTGGCCGAACGAGCCGACGCCGCCGCCCGCCGCACCGGCATCCCGATGGAGGAGCACCGCCGCTACAGCGCGCACCTCACCCTCGCCCGCAGCCGCACCGACGCCGACCTGCGCCCCTTCGTCGAGGCTCTCGGAGGCTTCGAGGGCACCCCGTGGGAGGTCGGTGAGCTCGCCCTCGTACGCAGCAACCTGCCGGTCGCCGGGGTGCGGGGCGAGCAGCCGCGGTACGAGGTGATCGCATCCTGGTCGCTGGGTCACTGAGACGGGCGGTTACGCTCGGAGGGTGGATCCGAAGACCAGAAACCGCATCATGGCCGCCGCCCTCGTGCTGATGTTCGTCGTCGTCGCCGTGGCAGCCGCCGTCGGAGCGTGACGTCGGCGGCGGTGTCTCAGGCGGCCGATCCGGCTGCGAAGACGCCGCAGCGGCCGGCGCGCAAGTGGGCGGTGGAGGCGTGCGCCCTCCTCGTCCGGTCGTCCCGGCCGCCACGCATCATCGGGTGATGGGATCGGCACCTGGCGTTCTGCCTGTGCCCGGATCTCGTGGTACGCCTGGTGGGCGGTGCCTCGTCGGTGCCTCGGCGGGCCTCGTTGCAGGAGGCCGGGGCCGCGCTGATTGCCGCGCCCGCAACCCCGCGGCGACGTGCGACGATCGTCGGCCGGGTGAAGAAGCCCATGACCGCGGCAAGGGCTCCGACCAGGAGCGGTACGAACCGACCCAAGGGCGCGAGCGTGGGCCCGGCGCGTCCGGCGCGCACCCCTCCGTCTCAGGCGTTGACGGCCGACGCCGTCTCCTTGGCGAACGCCTCCGGGTTGTCCAGCATGATGTTGTGCCCGCAGTCCGGGACCGCCACGACCCGCACCCCGTTCTCGATCAGCGATTCCTCGCCGGGCAGCGGTCCGTTGTCCCGGGGGCGCAGATACGTACGCGGAATCTTCAGGTCCAGCAGTAGCTCGCGCATCGTCGGCGTCGTCCCGCGGGCGAGATGCACGGCGGTGCGGTGCAGTGCCTCGGGGCCCGCGAGGCGCATGGTTGCCCACCAGTGGGGCCCCACTCGGTCGCGTACTTCCTCCAGGCCGCCGGCCAGGAACTCCTCCTCCGTGTACCGGGCGAGACCGCTGCTGCCCGGCCGGGCCGGGTCCGGGGCGACCGGGTCCAGATTGGCGTCGACCAGCACCAGCCGGGCCACCAGCTGCGGGTGGCGTGCCGCGAGCACGATGGCCACCGCGCCGCCCATGCTGTGCGCGACCACGTCCGAGTCGTACGCGTCGGCCGTCTTCAGCGCCGCCGCCACCGCGTCGGCGTGCTCCTCCATGGTGTAGCCGAAGTCCGTGGGGCGGTCGCTGATTCCGAAGCCGAGCAGGTCCATGAGCAGCGACCGGCTGTCGGCCAGCAGGGGATGCACGGCGCTCGCGGTGAAGTACGGGCCGGACGAGGCCCCGAGCCCGTGCAGATAGACCCTGGTACGGGACGTGCCGGGGCGGCCGGGGAGCTCCACCCACCGGATGCGCGCACCGTCGGCCGTCACCTGAGCGTTCTGCATGTTTCCTCCTCCGTACCCCACCATCGATGACCTCGGCGAGACTATATATCGGCATCTATGTATAACGCCATGGGGGAGGATGCTTGCATGCTGGAACTGGCCATCCTGGGATTTCTGTACGAACAGCCGCTGCACGGCTACGAGCTGAAGCGTCGGGTCGCCCACCTCACCGGACACGTCCGCCCCATCGCGGACGGCACGCTGTACCCGGCGATCAAGCGCCTGGAGCGAGCCGGATGGCTGGAGCGCCGGACGGAGCCGGGCAGCAGGGCCGCCCCCCGCCACACGCTGACCCTGACCGAGCCGGGGCGCGAGGAGCTGCGGCGCCGGCTGCGGGAGGCCGACGAGACGGACATCAGTGACGAGAACCGCTGGTTCACCGTCCTCGCCTTCCTGCGCCATCTGGCGTCCCCGGCCGAGCAGGCGGAGGTGCTGCGGCGCCGGCTCACGTTCCTGGAGGAGCCGAGCAGCTTCTTCTACGAGGGCGAGCAGCCCCTCGGCGCCGAGACGTTCGAGGACCCGTTCCGGCAGGGTCTGCTGAGGATCGCCCGTGCGACCAGCCAGGCGGAGCTGAGCTGGCTCGATGAGACGCTCAAGGAACTCGACGCCTCGCTCTGACGCGGACACACAACGGGCCGCCGTCGCCCTCGCCCCCGAACGGGGACGGGGCGGCGGCGGCCCGTACGTATCGGACGGACAGTCCGTCAGGCCGTCCTCACCAGGCGAACGCCTCCGGCGACGGACCCGGACCCGGGAAGATCTCGTCCAGCGACGCCAGCACCTCCGCGGAGAGTTCCAGCTCCAGCGCCCGCAGCGCCGAGTCCAACTGCTCCTGGTTGCGCGGTCCGACGATCGGCCCCGTCACCCCCGGCTGTGCGAGCAGCCACGCCAGGCCGACCTCGCCCGGCTCCAGGCCGTGCTTGTCGAGCAGGTCCTCGTACGCCTGGATCTTCTCGCGCTGCGCCGAGTTCCGCAGCGCGTCCGCGCTGCGGCCGGAGGCCGGACGCCCTGCCGTGCCCTCGCGCTCCTTCCTCAGCACACCGCCCAGCAGGCCGCCGTGCAGCGGGGACCACGGGATGACGCCGAGGCCGTACTCCTGCGCGGCCGGGATGACCTCCATCTCGGCGCGGCGTTCCATCAGGTTGTAGATGCACTGCTCGCTGACCAGGCCCAACGAGCCGCGCCTGGCGGCCAGTTCATTGGCCTGGGCGATCTTGTAACCGGCGAAGTTCGACGAGCCCGCGTAGAGGATCTTGCCCTGCTGGACCAGGACGTCGATCGCCTGCCAGATCTCCTCGAAGGGGGTGTTCCGGTCGACGTGGTGGAACTGGTAGAGGTCGATGTAGTCCGTCTGGAGCCGCTTCAGCGACGCGTCGACCGAGCGTCGGATGTTCACGGCGGAGAGCTTGTCGTGGTTGGGCCAGGCCTCGCCGTCGGCGGCCATGTTCCCGTACATCTTGGTGGCCAGGACCACCTTGTCGCGGCGTTCGCCGCCCTTGGCGAACCAGGTGCCGATGATCTCCTCGGTACGGCCCCTGTTCTCACCCCACCCATAGACATTGGCCGTGTCGAAGAAGTTCAAGCCCGTGTCCAGCGCCGCGTCCATGATGGCGTGGCTGTCCACCTCATTGGTCTGCGGGCCGAAGTTCATGGTGCCGAGGACGAGGCGGCTGACCTTGAGTCCGGTGCGTCCGAGCTGCGTGTACTTCATGGGCACCAAGCCAACGCCTTCGAGTCCGCTCGAAGCAAGGGTGACCCCGAACGCGTCCTGCCCCCGGCGGAGTGCCGGGGGCAGGGGGTCATGCGAATGCCTCACGCGGATGCTTCGGCTGCTTCGGTCACTTCAGGTACACGATGCCGTCGGTGGTGACCGTCGGCCGGCCCGATGTGGCCACGACGACGATCTTGACGGTGTGCTTGGCGCTGCTCGACCAGCTCTTCGTCCACAGCGCGTCGCGGTACTTGGTGGTGCTGGACTTCAGGTCCGTCGTGGACACCTTCACGCCGTCCACATAGACGTACACCTGGCCGGAGGTGGCAGCCCTGGAGGCCACCAGGGCGACCGAGCGGCCGGTGAACGTCCAGCTCAGGCTCGCGCTCTTCGACGAGCTGGAGTACGACTTGCCGCCGAGGTAGCTGGACGAGGACTTCGTCGTCCAGGTGCCCGTCTTCGTCGCCGAGCTCTCCTGGACGATGACCGGCGTGCCGGAGACCGATGCGGCGGCGGTGTTGCCCGCCTGGTCGTACGCGGTCATGGCCCAGCTGGTCGCCACACCCGACTTCGCGGTGTGCGAGGCGCTGGTGGTCGTCGGGCCGTAGGTCTTGGCGAGGGGGGCGGTGAGCCTGACCTCCTTGAGCGAAGCGGCGTCGGCGGCCTTCCACTTCAGGGTGACGGGGACGGCCGTGGTGTTCACCGTGCCGGTGCGCAGGGCCAGGTTCGGCTTGGTGGTGAAGGCGGGCGCCGTCTGGTCGGCGACCACGGTGGCCGCGGCGGACGTGGTGACCTTGCCCGACTGGTGGGTGGCGCGGACCTGGACCTGGTGGCTGCCGACGGCCGGCGTGGCCTTGGCGGAGGTGGCGGTGCCCGTGGTGGTGGCGACGGACTTGCCGTCGACCAGCAGCTCGTACTTGGAGATGAACGCGCTCGGGGTGGTCGCCGACCAGCCCACGGTGACCGTGGACTTGGTGTAGTACGTCGTGCCCGAGAGCCCGGCGCCGGTCACCGACTTGATGGCCAGTCCGGTGACCGGACCCGCGGCGAGGCTGCGGATCGCGGGCAGCTGCCCGTACAGCTTGGTGCCGGGGCATTCGGTCGCGAAGCCGTCGCGGTGGCCGGAGATCTGCTTGAAGGAGTACTGCGTACCGGCGGTGAACTTGGTGCCGGCGAGGTTGCTGCCGGTGGCGCCCGCGGTGAGCATGGTGCTGCCCGTCGGGTTGCCCTTGTACTGGCCGAGCTTCCACGCGGCGATCCGGGCCACCGAGGTGGTCACCGCGCTCGGGGCGGCCGAGTCCGTGTACGTACCGATGACCGAGATGCCGGCCGTCTGCCGGTTGAAGCCGTAGGTGTGCGCACCGAAGACCGGCCGGTCCACCCCGCCCTTACGGCCCTCGAAGATCGTCCCGCACTTGTCGACCAGGAAGTTGTAGCCGATGTCCTTCCAGCCGTTGCTCTTGACGTGGTACGCGTACACGCTGCGCACGATCGCCGCGGAGTCGGCGCACGAGTAGTTGCTGGTCCCCGCGGTGTGGTGGACGAAGACGGCCTTGATGGTGTCGGTGTACTCCGGCGCCTCAGGGCTCATCGACTCGTCGGCGCCCCAGCCCGCACGCGAGGTGATGGGCGGCTTGGGCACGGTCGACGGCGGCGCGGGCGGCAGGGTCGCGGCCGGGGACGAACTCGCGGGCGCGGAGGGACTCGGGCTCACCGGGGGAGCGGGCTCCACCGTGGCCGTGTCGGAAGGGCTCGGTGACGCCGGGGCGGACGGTATGACCTCGGCGGGCGGTTCGGTGCTGTCGTTCGGCGCGGGCGGCTCGGTTGCGGCCGGGTCCGACGGATCGGCCGAGGGGTCGGCCGCGGGGATGTCGGCGGCGAAGGCGGCCGGGTCCGCGTTCAGGGTGCCGCTCCGGCCCGGGTCCACGGTGTCCAGCCGCAGCCCCGCGGGCAGCTTCGCGGAGACCTTGCCGCCTGCGTTGATCCGTACCTCGACACCGTTGGAGGGGCCCACCCAGCGCGGCTCGGTGCTCCCTCGTACGCCGGACCGACCGGTCTCCGTGCGCCCGTCGACCTCGGTTTCGAGCGGCAGCCAGGACGTCCAGTTCCCGTTGGCGGCGGACCTGGTCCGTACCTCCACGGCTCCGGTGACCTTGGCCGCAGGGTCGGTCCAGGTGATGCCCAGCATGCTGAACGGCTTGGTGTCCCGCTTGCCGAGAGTGGCCGAGGTGCCGTCGCCGTCGACCTTCAGCGCAGTCGCGTGCACGTCGGCCTTGGCCGGGCCGGGCTTGGCGTCGGCGTCCACCGAGGAGTTGCCCGTCACCCCCTCGAAGACCAGGACGCCCGCCACGGCGGACGTGGCCAGGGCAGCCGTGAGCCAGATTCTTCGCTTCGATCTCAAGTCGTACCCCAAGGATCGTTTTCGGACACTTGATTCGTCAGGCGCTGCGGCTGGCGACAGCTGGTCACGATGGGACCAGTGGGGGGTACGAGTGCTACCGCACATGCAGCGGAGGCTTAGCTTGCCATGCCTCTCCGACAGCCCGACCCTCCCCCCTGCTCCTGCCGTCCGCGAATGGCGCAAATTCCACTTACGTTCACTGCCGGGCAAACCGGTCCAGCGCCGCCAGCACCGCCCGGCTCGTCGCCGGACCGCCCAGATGCCCCGCACCGTCGATCACGGTCAGCTCCGCGTCCGGCCACGCCTTCGCCAGCTCCCACGCGGTGATCAGCGGCCCGCCCAGGTCGAACCGTCCGTGCACCAGCACGCCCGGAATCCCCGTCAGCCGCCCCGCGTCCCGGATCAGCTGCCCCTCCTCCAGCCAGGCGCCGTGGGAGAAGTAGTGCGAGCAGATCCGCACCAGCGCCTGCTGCGCCCGGCCGGGGCGCCCGCTGTACGGCGGCGGTCCGGTGTACGCCTCCTGGGAGAGCACCGCGTCCTCCCAGGCGCACCAGTCGGCCGTCGCCTTCTCCCGCACCCCCGCGTCGGGGCTCTCCAACCGCCGGGCGTACGCGGCGAGTACGTCAGGAGTCGCGTCCCCCTCGGCCTCCGGCACCCCGGCCCGGAACAGGTCCCAGGCCTCGGGGAAGATCCGGCCCGCGCCCCGGTACAGCCAGTCGATCTCGGAGCGCCGGGTCGTCGTGACGGCCGGGATCACGATCTCGGAGACCCGCTCCGGGTACTGCTCGGCGTACGCGAGGATCAGCGTCGAGCCCCAGGACCCGCCGTACAGCAGCCAGGTGCTGATCCCGAGGTGGACGCGCAGCCGTTCCATGTCGGCGATCAGCCGGTCGGTCGTGTTGTACCGCATGTCGGCGGCAGGATCGCTCGCGTGCGGGGTGGAGCGGCCGCAGCCCCGCTGGTCGAAGAGGACGACGCGGTAGTGGTCCGGGTCGAAGTACTGCCGGGGCCGCTCCTTGCATCCCGACCCCGGACCGCCGTGCACGACCAGTGCGGGTTTGCCGTCCGGGTTGCCGCACGCCTCCCAGTACACGAGGTTGCCTTCCCCGACATCGAGCATGCCGTGCTCGTACGGTTCGATCGGCGGGTACTTCTCGTCGGGCTTGCGGTCCATGGCGCGGTGGCTCCCTCGGCTCGGCGTGCAAAGGGGTCAGCGTAGGGCGGGCGTAGCCTGATTGCCGTGAATTCCGAACCCCGGGTACTGGCCGTACTCGACGACCTGCTGACCGCCGCCGCCCACGACGACCGCGGTGCGCTGTGGCAACTGGCCGAGCAGGGCCGGGAGCTGGATGCCAATCTGGTACGTCTTCCGCCGGGCGCGGAGGTGGGTGAGCATCAGGAGGACGTCCTGGACGTCCTTCTCGTCGTCATCGCGGGCAGCGGCCGGGTCGTCGCCGGGGGCGACGCGCTGAACCTGACGCCGACCGGCGTCGTCTGGCTGCCCCGCACCTCCCGCCGCGCCCTCGCCGCGGGACCGGACGGTCTGGCCTATGTGACCGTCCACCGCCGACGCCCCGGCCTGACCATCAAGCCCTCGGTCGCGCCCCCGGCCGGATACGAGGGCGGCGAGGCGCCCTGCATGCTGGACCGGGTCTGCCCCGGGTGCGGCCGGCTCTCGCAGGACCCGGAGCCGGTGTTCTGCAGTCGGTGCGGGGAGCGGTTCGCCGGCCACTGACCGCGCGGCGGTACTCCGGTTGGCGGGCGCCAAGGTCTTTGCGGCGCACGCCGAGATCCCTCGACCGGGGCCGCCGTCCTCCGCTCATCGCGGGGGGTGGCGGCCCCGTTTCCGTACAGGCAAAAACAACAGGGACATTAGGTCTCATACAGAGTTAAAATGAATAAATGGTGGCGGGCGATCTGCCTGATGAGCTCGCCGGACTTCTGCCCCGCATCCAGAGGCTCGCCCGGCGGCGGCTGTGGAGCGGCCTGCCGGCGCCCCGGCTGCGCGGGGCGCACGCCGAACTGCTGCGGCTGGTGGCCGACCGACCCGGCATCCGCGTCTCCACGGCCGCACACAGCCTCTGTCTCGCGCCCAACTCGGTCAGCACCCTGGTGAACCATCTCGTCGCCGACGGACTGCTGCGACGGGAGAAGGACCCCGAAGACGGGCGGGCCGCGCTGCTGCATCCGACCTCCGCAGGGATCGGGAGGCTGAGCGACTGGCACGCCCGTCGCGAGGCGCTCTTCCGCGAGCATCTGGCCGGGCTCGACGCGGCCGACCGGGCGGCACTCGCCGCCGCGCTCCCGGCCCTGCACAGACTCGCCGCCTCACTGCGAAGCGAAGGGGATGAGACCGCGTGACCACGCAAACCGCCCCCGCCCTCAACTGCACCGGTCTGAGCTACAGCTTCGGCGACGCGAAGGTCGTCGACGGCCTGGACCTGCTGGTCGGCCAGGGGGAGGTGTTCGGCCTCCTGGGGCCCAACGGCGCGGGCAAGACCACGACGATGCGCGCGATCACCACGCTCCTGCCCGTACCGCCCGGCGTCATCGAGGTGTTCGGCCATGACGCGGCCCGGCAGAAGATGGCGGTGCGGCGCCTGCTCGGCTACGTACCGCAGCAGCTGTCGGCCGATGCGAGCCTCACCGGACGGGAGAACGTCCAGCTCTTCGCCCGCGTCTTCGACGTGCCCCGCCGCCAGCGCGCCGCGCGGGTCTCCCAGGCGCTGGACGCGGTCGGCCTCGGCGATGTCGCGCACCGACTCGCCGCCACGTACTCCGGCGGCATGGTCCGCCGCCTCGAACTCGCGCAGGCCCTGGTCAGCGCGCCCCGGCTGATGATCCTGGACGAGCCGACCATCGGCCTGGACCCGATCGCACGGGACAGCGTCTGGGAACGCATCACCGAGATACGGGTCGCCGCCGGCATGACCGTGCTGGTCACCACCCACTCCATGGACGAGGCCGACCAGCGCTGCGACCGGCTCGCGCTGATGCACCTCGGCAGACTCCGCGCGCTCGGCACCCCCGCCCAGCTCAAGAACGAGCTCGTCGCCCACCGCAGGGAATCGGGCGAGACGGGCCTTCCGCCACCGTCCCTGGAGGACGTCTTCCGCCACCACTCCGGAGCCGGACTGAACGACCCCGGCTCCGGCTCCGACGAAGGGAAAGGAGCGTTCCGAGATGTCCGCCGTACCCGTCGCACCGCATCCCGCCTCGGCTGAGTCCGTCCCGCCGGATCAGCGGTTCGCGTTGCTGCTGACCCCGCCGCCGCCCCGCACCGGCTGGCGCGTCGTCCCCGCGCGCGTCACCGCGATGTGCGTCGTCGAACTGCAGAAACTGCGCCACGACCGCACCGAGATCTACACCCGCGCCGTGCAGCCCGCGCTCTGGCTGCTGATCTTCGGCGTGACGTTCTCCCGTATCCACGCCATCCCGACCGGCGGCGTCCCCTATCTCGACTTCCTGGCGCCGGGCATCATCGCCCAGTCCGCCATGTTCATCGCGATCTTCTACGGAATCATGATCATCTGGGAGCGGGACTCGGGCGTACTCACCAAACTCATGGTCACGCCCACGCCCCGGACCGCCCTGGTGACCGGCAAGGCCTTCGCCGCCGGGGTGAAGGCCGTGATCCAGGCCGCGGTCGTCATCGTGATCGCCGCGCTGATCGGTGTCGGCATGACCTGGAACCCGTTGCGGCTGCTCGGCGTGGTCGTCGTGGTCCTCCTCGCCTCGGCGTTCTTCTCCTGCCTGTCGATGTCGATCGCCGGGATCGTCCTGACCCGCGACCGGCTGATGGGCATCGGCCAGGCCATCACGATGCCGCTCTTCTTCGCCTCCAACGCGCTCTACCCGGTCGCCCTGATGCCCGGCTGGCTCCAAGCCGTCAGCAGGGTGAACCCGCTGAGCTACCAGGTCGACGCCCTGCGCGGACTGCTCATCGGCACCCAGGCCCACCTGGGCCTCGACCTCGCCGTCCTCGCGTTCGCGGCGCTGGCCGGCATCGTCGCCGCCGGTTCTCTGCTGGGCCGCCTGGCCCGCTGAGCACCGCGGAGCCGTCCTGTCCGCGGCTTGTCGTCGGACCCGGGCTCAGCGGTGTCGACGTCCGCTCGCAGTACTGCTGTTCACGGAGGAGCGGGCGACGACCGTGCTCAGCGGCTGGAAGGACTGGACCGCCCGGCACAAGGTCGCTGTCATGGCAGCCCTGTTCTTCGTACCCGGGGCGAAACCGCTCGGAGACGGCATCGGCATCCTCGTCTCCTGACCGCAGCATCTTCTGACCGCAGCATCTCCTGACCGGCGACCACGCACTGCCGGACCTTCGGTTACGCCTGTCGCGTGCGCGGCCGGTCGAACCAGATCGTCAGCAGCGTCGGTACGAGCCCCACCCAGAACAGCACCTGCGGAACACCCCGGCCCGTCCACGGCACCGCCGCGATGGCCACCGCGCACAACGTCCCCAGCACCGCCTGCACCAGCACCAGCCGCGCCCAGAACATCCGCCGCAGCAACGACCGCACACTCAGCTGCACCCCTGCGCGCAGCTTCCGGTAGCGCCACCACGCGCCGAGCGCCCAGATCACTCCGATCAGCGCCAGCACATACACCCGGATGCCGAGCGGCAGCGGCAGCTCCTTGGCCTCCCCGTCGGACGGGAACAGGTCGATCGCCGCCCCCGCCAGCACCAGGCTCAGTACCGCAAGCCACCGGGTACGGCGCAGCATCTGGAAAACGGCCCGGTCCAGTCCCAGGCGCATCCGGTCCGAAGCGGGGTCGGCGGCAAGCGCGGACGCATACACCTCCGCCCGCTGCTTCGGTTTCATGCCGGGCGCGGCGAGCTGCTTCTCCGCCTGCTGGCTCAGCGCCCAGGCGTCATTGGGATCAATACGCAAGGTCTCGCGCACCGCGAGGTCGACGAGGTCGCTCCTGCCGTTGAGCAGCGCGGCCTTCCACAGCGAGCCGTACGCCCCGGTCTCCTCAGGCCCCAGCCGCACCGCCTCCTGCGCCGCCGCGAGCACCTCGGGCCAGCGCGGCTGCCAGGCGTTGAGCGCCTCGGCGAGCGCCATGTACGACTGCCAGTAATGCGGCGCGAGCCGTACCGCCTCCTGTGCCGCCGCCAGCGACTCGTCGGTGCGCCGCAGCCGGCGCAACGCGTAGGTCCGGATGATCAGGGCGTTGACGTACTCGGGGTCGATCGCGAGCGCAGCCCCGGTCGCCTCGACAGCCTGCTCGTACTCCTTCAGCTGCTCATGGCACCGGCCCAGCTGGGACCAGGCGCGGACGTCCTCGGGGTCCTGGGCCAGCCGCTTGGCCAGCATGGCCTTCGCCTCATCGACCCGGCCGAGTATGAGCAGCGCGCTCGCCTGCTCGGTCAGTTCGTGCCCCGCCGTGGTCACAGCTTGCGCTTCCTCTTCAGATAGGCGAGCAACTCGTCATACATGCCACCCTCGTTGGCGAACATCGCCACATTGCGTGCTGAGGCGAACCACGGATCGGTGGACGGCCGCACTTCCTTCGCCGCGCCCAGCAGATCCTTCATGTTGATCATCCGGACCACGCCGGTACGGGTCGAGTCGAGCAGCGCCCGCTCGGACGCGGACTCGCAGACGTGGGCCAGATCGGCGCCGGACAGATCCTCGGTGACCTTGACCAGCTTGCCCAGGTCGACGGATTCGATCGGCCGGTCGCGCAGGTGGTAGCGGAGGATCGCCTCGCGCGCGGGTGCGTCCGGCGGCAGCACGAGCAGCGTCCTGTCCAGCCGGCCGGGGCGCCGCAGCGCGATGTCCACGTCCCAGGGGACGTTGGTCGCGGCAAGCACGAACACCCCCTCGTTGGCCCCGCCGACCCCGTCCAGCTCGGTGAGCAGCTGATTGACGGTGTTACGCATCCCGCCGTGCTGCATACGACTGCGCTTGGCGCCCAGCGCGTCCACCTCGTCGAGGAACAGCACGCACGGTGCCTGGCGGCGGGCCGTCTCGAAGACCTCGTGCATATTGCGCTCGGAGTTGCCCATCCACATGTCGAGCACATCGTTGATCGACACGGACATGAAGCTGGCCCCGAGCTCACCCGCGACGGCCCGCGCGATGAACGTCTTCCCGCACCCGGGCGGCCCGTACATCAACAGCCCGCCGCGCAGGCTCTTCCCGTACAGCCTGCCCAGTTCGGGATTGCGCATGGGAGCCAGGAACGCGGCTTCGAGGCGCTCCTTGATCTCCTCCATGCCGCCGACGTCGGCGAGCGTGACGGTACCGGGGGCGTCGACCTCCCAGGCGGCGGCGTTGCCCGGATCACCGCTGCCGTCGGCGGCGAGGGGCGCCTCGGGGGCGGTGGCACCCGGGCCGGCAGCGGGGGCGGGGGCCACGAAGCGCGGCGGGACGGCGCCCGCGACCTCGTTCTCGGCGGCGGCCCAGTCGAACCCGGTGGAGGGGCGGTGTGCGGCGGGCTGCTCCGGCTCCTCCGCCTTCGGGGGCTCCTCGGCCTTCTCCGCCTTGTCGTCGGCCGGGGCGGGCAGCCCCATCGCCCGCATCATGAGCGCCCGCGCGGCTGCGTCCCCGGGCGCGTGCTGCAACGCGACGGCGGCCTCGGCGACGGCGGCCTCGCCCAGCCCTTCTCCGAGCAGGAGCTCGGCGAGGTGCAGGCGCAGCGGTACGTCGGCGGGCGCCGCGGCGACAGCGGTCCGCATGCTCTGGATCAGGGGCGACTCGTTGGACATGCCGACACCCTACGGAGCGGGGCCGACAGCCGGTGACGCGGCCTTACTGCGCGGCGTAGGGGAGGAAGTCGGCCCAGGCGGCGGGGGAGAGGGTGAGGGCGGGGACGGTCAGGTCCTTGGAGTCGCGGACGTGGATGGTGTCGGGGCACGCGGCGACCTCGACGCAGTCGCCGCCCTGGTCGCCGCTGTAGCTGGACTTGTTCCAAGTGACGGCGACCTCTACGCAGTTGCCGCTGTTTTCGCCGCTGTAGCTGCTCTTGAACCAATTGAGGCCGGTGTTCATAGGTCTTTCGCCACCTGTTCGATCACGTCTCTGGACTCTTCGGGGCTGAGGGCCTGCGCCCGCAGAATGCCATATTTCCCGAACAGGTTTCCCAGCGCCGGTTGTTCGCTGACGAGGAAGTTGTGGTCCTGAACTTCGACGTAGGCGAGCTGACGCCGTTCCTTGGTCTCCAGCAGAACGAACGGGCCACTGAGACCGGCGTGAGTCTGCCGACGTGGTGACATCACCTGCACCTGCACATGCCGTAGCGCCCCGACCTCCAGGATGTGGTCGAGCTGCTCCTTGTGCACCCGACGACCCCCGATGGGCCGGGTAAGAGCGGCGAGCTCCAGGACAAAGCCGATGTCCGGCACGGGCTTTCGGAACAGGAGCCTCTGGCGTGCCAAACGGGCCGCGACCCGACCCTCGACCTTGTCATCGTCGACGGGTGGGTAGCCGCTGCCCAATACGGTGCGGGCGTAGCCGTCTGTCTGCAACATCCCGGGCACGACGTGAGTTTCGTACTCGTGCCTGGCGGAAGCGGTGATCTCTTCCTCGGCGAACGGCTCGAACCAGGACGCCAGATAGCCGAACGTCAACCCCTCGCCTGCGGCCTTCAGTGCACCCTGTGCACCCAACGCGCAGTCCGCCTCCGCGATGAATTCGTCCCTAGGAGGCCGTTGCCCCCGTTCGACCATCGCCACCTGTGACTTGGAATAGCCGATCTTCAAGCCGAGGGCCTCTTGCGAGAGCCCGGCCCGTTCACGGAAGAAACGCAGCATTTTGCCGAACATTTCGGCGTTGCTGCCGCCACGACCACTGGAGTGCACAATCTCTCCCCTGCGAACACAACAGTGCACAGACGTCCTGTGTCCCTGGTCACGGTAGGTGTCGACCGGGACGCTTTCCCCATGGAACGGAAAAGTTCACCCACCCCGGCGCCCTCGTGGGTACCCGCGTCCGGACACGCCCTGCGTCACGTCGGTATTCACTTCGACGCGGTACGGATCCCGGGCGTACTCGGCGAGCAAGTCGCTTACGAGATCATGCAGTTAACCGACTTCCAGGCGGGCCCGATCGTGCGGTCGGGGATCGGGGAGCGCAGCATGTACTTCCTGTTGCCGCCGCGAAGCGCCCGCGCGCACCGGTGGCCGTCGGGGGCGCAGTTGATGGGGTGCTACGGGCAGAACGCGGCGTTCGTCGGGGTGCCCGCGCTGCACGGGCTGACCTGGCCGCTCGACTGGCGCTCACTGCCCACGGCCGAGGCGCCGTTCGTGGACGCCGGCCTACTGCACGAACTGGTCCTGGAGGTGACGGCCAGGGAGGGGTGAGGGCGTGCCCCAGGGGCCCGGAGCGTGAGTTACAGGTTGCGGTAGACCTCGCCGCGGTGTGCGACGGCCAGCGCCCACAGGATGAGCTGACCGTCTTCGACGGTGTACACGGCGCGGTAGTCGCCGATTCTCAGCCGCCACCTGGCCGAGTGCACCTGGAGGGCTTTGATGTCAAAGGCTGCGGTATCTCACTTGTCCAGCGACTTCTGGAGCTCGGTGAGACGGAAGAGGATGCGGAGCGCGTCCTGACGAGGAATCTTCAGCAAGTCCCGCTGTGCGCGCGAAGTGAACCGCATGACGTATCCCATGAGGTCAGGGCGCAGATCGGAGGAGTGCGGCCATCTCTTCCACGGAGACCGAACCGTTGAGGCCCTCGGACTCGGCCTCGTCGGCCAGTCGGTTGAGCCACTCTTCCTCGTACTGCTCGGCGACCTGCTTCAGGCGTCGGTATTCGTCGATATCGACCAGCACGGCTTCGCTCTTGCCGCGGCGGGTGATGATCGTCGGGATCCCATCCCGTCGCGCGCGGTCTATGACATCGGCGAGGTGACGGCGGACCTCTGCCATGGACTCAACGACAGGCTCACTCATGTAGTGAATGTAGTAGGTGCACATCTGTCGCACGAGTGTGAGCGAAAGGGGACAAGGCTCCCGCAGCCTGCGGTACGGTGATCGCGTCATAACGCTCTGTGGCGCACCTGCACACAGAGCGGCCCCCGGGGGTGCTACCAACACCGCTCCGAGGGCCTTCACCACGAGTGGATACAGGAGTCCACCGGGATGCTTCGGCATGCTATCGCGCCCTCTCGGCGCTACACGAAGGCTTCGCACGACGTCGTGCGCCATCCGCGTCTGGGCAGTGACGCGAAGGTTCTCCTCCTGCACGTACAGGGGCTTCCCGAAGACCGGGCCGGGCAGGCGCTCAGTGAGCATGCGAAGAATCTCGGGATCACTGGACGGGCGTACCAGAAGGCCAAGAAACAGCTGGTGGAGAACGGTTTCGTGCATGAGCGGCGGCGGCAGGTGGGCCGGGGTCACTGGGCCACCGACCAACTCTGCTCGAACGTCCCTCTCACGGCGGAACAGGCCCGACGGGTCCTGGACGGTCTGGTGGTGGCGCCTGCGCCCCAGCCGAGTGAGCAGGAACGGACGGTCGGTCAGCCGGGGATCCGGGCGGTCGGTGGCTCACTACCGGTGGAAGAAGAACGTGAGAAGAACTATCCCCACCCACCCTCCGAAGCCGAGCCCGAGTCCGAAGCCGAGCCCGGTCGCGACAGCACCCCTGCCCCCGAACTGAACGTGACAGAACGGCTCCTGCTGTCACTTCGCCACGCAACACCCCAGCTGCACCTGGGAGTCCGCGAGGCCCGGGGGCTCGCCGAGCTGGCTGCGGAGTGGATTCGGCGCGGCATCACGACCACCGACTTACGTCGGGCCCTGACCAGCGAACTGCCCCCGGAGGGCGTGCGGTCGGCGGTCGGATTCCTGCGCCACCGCCTCGTACAGAAACTCCCGGAACCCCCGGCGCCCACCGATGCCCGCCCCGCGGCACCACCCCGCGTCAGGGAACTCGTCCCCTGCGCCGGTCCCGGCGAGGATCACGTCTTCCGGTCGGTGGGGGACGAAACACACTGCGCCCCGTGCCGCCAGGAGGAGGCACGGGCATCCTGGGCCGCCCAAGCAGCCGCGTATGCGCAGCAGCCTTCACACATCCCCTGGCGCGAACGAGTCGCCTCCCTCGCGGCGAACCCGGCCGAGACCGCCTGAAGGGCAATCGGCGGTGCATCGGTATCGGCCGAGCCGGGGACCTGGGCCTTCCCGGCGGCAAGGCGACCTGGGAACCCGCGGGCCGGTCGACGCTCGACCGTGTTCCGGCCTCCGGCTGAACGTTCTCCCGCCCGCCGCCCGGTCCGCTGCCCGGCGTCGGCGGAGGGGTGACGCCGGGCAGCGCGGATCGGCTTCCCCGCCGGGCTCGTGGCCCGGGTGGGGTGCCGCAACGGATGTCGGGCCGGTCAGGCTTCGACAGCGGCCTGCTCGGGGGCGGGGGCCGCATCGTCCTTCGCGGTGTCGGACGCGCTGCGGCGCACCGCCGGGATGACGAGGGCGATCGCCGCGGCGACCAGGGCGACGCCGCAGCCGATGATCAGGCCGGTGCGGAAGCCGCTCTCCGAGGTGAAGCTGTAGCCGCCCGTCGTGGTGGTCATCTGGGACAGGACCACGCCGATCACGGCCGCACCGATCGAGGTGCCGAGGGAACGCATCAGCGTGTTGAAGCCGTTGGCCGCGGCGGTTTCGGAGAGCGGCACGGAGCCCATGATCAGGGCCGGCATGGAGCCGTAGGCGAGACCCACACCGCTGTTGATGACCATGAGGGACAGCATCAGCCCCCAGGCGGAGCCCATGAGGACGAGAGAGAGGCCGTACCCGGCGGCCAGCACCAGGACGCCACAGATCAGGGTGAACTTCGGGCCGCGGGCGTCGGTGAGCTTTCCGCCGAACGGAGAGACGATCATCATCATGACGCCGCCGGGGGCCATCCAGAGGCCCGCCGCCAGCATCGACTGGCCGAGACCGTAGCCGGTGGCCTCGGGGAACTGGAGCAGCTGAGGCACGATCAGCATGCTGGCGTACATGCCGAAGCCGACGAAGATCGAGGCGACGTTGGTGATCAGTACGCGGGGGCGGGCCGTGGTGCGCAGGTCGACCAGCGGGTCACGGGTGCGCAGTTCCCACGCGCCCCAGGCCAGCAGCACGACGACGGCGGCGATGAACAGGCTGAGCGTCGTCACGGAGGTCCATCCCCACTCGGCGCCCTTGGAGACGGCGAGCAGCAGGCAGACCAGGCCGACGCCGAGGCCGAGCGCGCCGGGTGCGTCGAAACGCTGCCCCTTGGCGCCGGCCGGGACGTCCGGGATGAGGAACCAGATCAGGGTGGCGATGGCCACGGCCAGGACGGCGGAGCCCCAGAACAGCACGCGCCAGTTCGCGTACTGCGCGACGGCGGAGGCGATCGGCAGGCCGAGGCCGCCGCCGATACCCATGGACGCGCTGACCAGGGCGATGGAGGAGCTGAGCTTCTCGGCGGGGACCACGTCGCGGAGCAGGGCGATGCCGAGCGGCACCATGCCCATGCCCATGCCCTGCAGACCACGTCCGATGATCATGGGCACGACGGACGATGCGAGGGCGCAGACCACCGACCCCACGATGAGGGGGACGGAACAGGCGAGGAGCATCCGGCGCTTGCCCAGCAGGTCGCCGAGGCGTCCGGTGACGGGCACGCACACGGCCCCCGCCAGCAGGGTCACCGTGATCACCCAGGCGGCGTTCGCGGAGCTGGTGTGCAGGATCTGCGGCAGTTCCGCGATGAGCGGCGTGACCAGGGTCTGCATGATCGCGGCCACGATGCCGGCGAACGCCAGCGTGGCGATCACACCGTTCGCGCGGGTCGATGCTTGGGGGGCTCCCATATCGGGACTCCTCGGATGGCTGTCGGGTATCGAATTGCATCGTACATGGCTTATGCATCGCGCACATCATGTGTGCGATGCATAGTCATGTGAGAGGATGAAGTGGGGCCGCTCCGAAATGAAACGTGCCGGCGGCCCGGCAAGGAGCGAGAGGCAGCGGTCGCAATGGTCAGGGCTACGCAAGAGGTCGAGTACGAGCAGATGCTGCTCAGCCGCCATGGACTTCTGCATCACAGGAACGGCCGCCGCGAGGACAGCCGGCTGGAGCGGAGCGCCTACATCCTGCTCAGCCGCATCCGCGTCCAGGGCCCGATGTCGATCGGTGAACTGAGCGACGCCTTCGGGCTCGACGCCTCGACCCTCAACCGGCAGACCGCCGCGGCGAAGCGCGCCGGTCTCGTCGAGCGCATACCCGACCCCGACGGTGGCATGGCCCGCAAGTTCCGCATCACCGACGAGGGTGCGCGCATGCTCGACGATGAGCGGGAGCGCAATACGAGCTCGCTGGACCAGATCATGTCCGACTGGTCCGAGGAGGACGTCTCGGCCTTCGCCGCGTACCTCAGGCGCTTCAACGCCGACATCGAGCGCCTGAGCGGACGCCGGTGGCCGCGACCCTGATCTGACCTGTCAGTGGTGGCAACCGTGTGGCAGGTCCTGGAGGCGGCGACCCCGAGCCCGCCCGCACCCCACCCGGAACCGGACGTGACACAAAGGGCTCCCACTGTCACATCCCCACGAGCACTCCGGTCCGCCCGAGCGGTCGCGTACGCGGAACAGCGTTCCCGCCCCCGGGCGTTGGTCATACCCAGGGCTGTCCACGGCCGAGGCACCGTTCGCGGCGTGCACAGGCCCGTCGGCCCCAGCGATGCTCGTTAGGCTGTCCGTATGAGTGACGTGTACGCCGTGGACCTTGCCCTGGACATCCGGGCCTCCGTACCGGGCTCCGTGCTCGCCGATCTGCGATGGCATCTCGGTATCGAGGGCGGAGAGGCTGCCCCAGCGGGTATGTACCCGCTGTTGGCGGAGCGCGGACCCGCTGCGCGCATCGGCGGGATCCAGGTCGGTGAGCTGGCCCGGACGGACGACGGATGGTCCCTGACGGTGCGCCAGGAGATGCACGCCGAAGTCATTCCCGAACTTGATTCGCTGGCCGAGCGGCTCGTAGGGAACTCCGGCACCGAGGGCGTCGTCGGGCAGATCCGCTTCTACGAGGAAGACGTTCCCGAACTCTTGGTCAACAGGGCCGGAGAGCTGGTGAAGATGTCCCTGGTCCCGTCGGAGGGCGGGTCCGGCTGACCATCGGTACTCGTCCCGGCCCCGTATTGCCGGGGCTGTCCGATCCGGCCCCGCACCCGGGCATCCCTCTCGGCGTCGGTCAATCCACCGTCCTGCATTCGATCGCGTTGACCAATGATCAAGATCGCGACGTTATCCGCCCAGTGCATCTTCATTGATGGTCGGCGTTACATGCAAGACGGCTTCCGCGTTTGCAATCATGCGCCCGATTTCAATGGGAAGGTGTTGGAATTCTTCCATCACCACGTCGTAGGGCTCCGCCTGATATCTCTTTCCGTCGAGCCCCTCGGCCTCGATGAGGTATCGATAGCCGGCGGGTGAGCTGCGGTCGTCGACCTTCTTCCAGATGGCCCCGCGACGCCGTACGAGCAGATCACCGAGGTATGACGTCAGGTCCGTGTGGAGCGTGACCCAGTCCGACTGTTCGAACTCGCCCAACGGCAGGCGGTCCACATAGTTCTGGAGGCCCGGCAGAAGCGCCAATGGGTCCGCCGTGTACTCCTCGGGCGCCACACCGAGCACGGTCGCAAGACCGACAGCGTTGAGGTGCGCGCCCTCTGTCCACTCCTGGACCTCTGCGTCCGCGGAATCCGGGTTACTGCTCTGCGACATTGTGTGTAGCCCTTCGGTCGACCCGGAGTGATCCTACTTCTTCTTCGGCGGCAGGTCCCACTGGTCTTTCTTGGGTGTGGGTCCGTATTCCAGGAATATGATTTTTGCTTCCTGGAGATAGCTGCGAAGCTCCGCCGACGGGCCTGCATGGGTGAACGACCATCGTGGGTCATAGCCGGGATCCATATTCCTCAAGGCTATGTCCTTGTGAATCTGCTCCTTGATGTGCTTGCTGAGCGGGACCTCGTTCTGGATCGTCTGGTGCGTGCCGTCCTTGAGCGTGATGGTGCGATAGGGACCGTACGTCTTCACCTCGACAGCGACCGTGCGCCCGTCGGGCAGATCAACGGGAACGTCAACTTTCCTGCCGCCGGTCGCAGTTACGGGATACCGCGAACCTTCGCTCGTGGGGACCGGGTAGTGCCGTTCGGGGCCACCACCCCACATCTGGCGATGGAATTCTTCACCGCGTTCCCAACGGGTGCGGACGTCGTGCGTATTGCGGACGTCCCTGAGCGTGAGAGGGCCGTCCGCAGGCAGGAGAGCCGGCCGTGAATAGTCCGGTTCGTACCCCGCGTAGGGATGGTCGTCGCCGGGCTTCGCGCCGGTGTCGGTCGCGTCCGGCTGGTCGTCTGCCGGGTTCGGGCCCTCGGTGTCGTCGATGTGCGCGGGCCCGTCGTCATGGCCCGTCGCGTCGCCGTGCTCGCCGGGCGCATCGTCGGTTCCGCGGCCCACGCCGTCGGTCGCGTCGTCACCGGCACGCCCCAGGTCGTCGGAGGCACCTGCGCCGCGTGAATCGGCATGGCGCGGCAGGGTGTCCGTCGTGGATCCGCCCGGCACGTCGTGACCGGCGGGGCCGGTTTCGGCTCTGTCGGCGACCCGGGTGGGTGGCAGGTTGTCGGCGACGTGGCCGCCCGGGACGTGGCTGCTCGGGGGCAGCATGGTGTCTCCGGCATGGGCGCCGGGGAGGTTGTGGCCCGCGTGGCCGGTGGGGGCGTTGTCTCCGGTGCGGGTGCCCGGGAGATTGTCGCCGATGGTGCCGTCGGGGATGTGTTCGCCGGTGCGGCCGATGTCTCCGAGGTCGGTGTCGAGGCTGCTGCCGAGGCCGGTGGGATTGTCGCCGATGTGGGCGGCGTTGTCGGCGGTGTGGGCGGCGTTGTCGGCGGTGTGGGCGCCGACGCCGGCCAGGACCGGTTCTCTGTCGGGTGAGCCGATGTGCGGGGTGCCGGTGTCTGTCGTGTCCGGGTGGATGTCCGGGGAGCGTTCGGGGCGGGCGTCTTCTGCCTTCTGGAGGACGTTGCCGTTCTCGTCGAGGAGGTTGTACTCGCTGTCGAAGTAGCGTGCCGGTTCACCGGGGCCGGTGGGCAGCTTCGTGGTGCCCTCGGGCAGGACGGGGGCACCGTCGGGGAACTTGACGTTCCCGTCGGGGAGCTTGATCCCGCCGTCCGGAACAGCCGCGCCTTCGGGGAGGTGGACGGTGCCGTCGGGCAGTTTGAGGGAGCCCTCGGGCAGCACGATGGCGTCGTCGGGGAGTTTGGGGATCTCGATGTTGCCGATCCCCTTCAGGCCCTTGGTGATGTCGCCGATCTTGGAGAGGCCGGCGCCTGCGCCCTTGGCGATGTAGGTCATCGGGTCGATGACCTTGCCGGCCTTCCCTGCGACGGACAG
>NZ_BMRN01000038.1 GCF_014648655.1 Streptomyces atratus | reverse complement strand
GCGCCCAGATCGCCGAATTCGTCAACGCCGTCCTCGACTCCGTCATCGCCATCGCCAACGGCGGCACCGCAGGCGTCCCCAAAATGATCGAAACAGCCCTCGCCGCCAGCGTCCCGTTGTTGATCGGCTTCCTCGCCTCACTCCTCGGCATCGGCAACCTCGCCAACAAGGTCAAATCCGTCTTCCACGCCGTCGCCAAACCCGTCAACCGCGCCATCGACAAAATCGTCAACTTCATCGCCAAAAAGGGCAAAGCCCTCTGGGTGAAACTCAGGGGAAAGGATAAGGCAAAAGACGAGCCAGCCACCCTTGAGGAGAAGCAGACCCGATTGCGCAAGGCTGTCCACGCAGCCATCAGCCAGGTAAACGAAATGCCTGGTGAAACCGCGGAGAAACGCGACATTGATCCCGTACTGGATTCCACTCGGGTGAAGTACGGTCTGACTCGCCTCTACGCGGTGCTCGAAAAAGCGAACTGGGTGATCGTCGGAGAAATCAACCCCAAGCGAAAGGAAACCTCCAACAAGAAGTCAAAGAAGAAGAACAAGAACTCGGATGCGCTCATGCGGCTCGCCGAGGACAACAAGGGAAAATGCAAGGCGGTGGCAATACTCCGCACGGCCGGTGGCGGAACATACGAAGGTGCGAGCACGCAGCAGCGTCCGGCATCATCCATCCACCCGGAGGCACTCAAGGAGATACGACGATTACGGAAGAATCACCATCTGGGGTGTGCTGAAATAGAGTGCATCAGTAAAGCATACGAAGACAAGGAGCGGAAAGAAAGGGAGCGGGCAGAGCACAACAGGCGCAATAGAATATATGAAGATGAGACGTCGAGTGAAGGGGAGAGCAATCCGGCACGGAATGGCTCCATGGAAGCGGCCAAAGCAGAGATGGACAACTGCGGAGATCCTTATATGCCCTGCGATTTCTGCAAACCCCTGCTTTCCGACATGGGTATAAATGTCAGCAATCGCTGATCGTCGACCACAGCCAGGCGAAACCAATGGAGTATTTCGAGTGAGATTGCAGAAGTTGACCAAGAGGGTGTGTAAATCTGATCGCCAGGCGGCTCTTTCGGCGCTGAGCGCACTCGAAGAAAGGATCAGCCCGCAAGGCGCAGCCTTTACCGAAGAGGCCGTGACAGCAATCCCCATGCTTTTTGATGCCGTCACACGCTCGGAAACAACAATTCGGAGCGAGGTCTTGAATTACCTGGGAAGCGCTTACGCGTACACGCTGGGAACCTGGCGTTTCCGATGGGACGAGGATCCGGACACACGCCATCACTTCACCGAGATGGTTTCGTGGGAGCAGATGATCTCGGAGAGCTACCGGAACTGCGCACCCTCGGTCATACCTCTCCTGGGAGCGGATCACGACGAAGCAGTGCGAGGATCGGCTGTCTATCTGCTGTCACGGATCAAGGAATCGGGTCCGGAGTTGGTACCGACGCTCCAGCGTATGTACGACGAACAGGTGGGTGAGCCATTGCGGATCGACATCATCGAAGGCGTGGCAAACCTGACCTTCACACAACGGCCTGCCCGTGCGTCCGACCTGCAATGGCTCAATGAGAAACTGAACGATTCCTCTCCGGCCATCCGATTGGGGACTGCGTTGAGCCTCATGGCGAGGGAAGGGCAGGAAAAAGAGGCAGGACACGAAGATGACGGCCGCAGCCCTTTGAAACAGATCGCCCTCGATGCCCGAGCCGAGGGGGAGCGCGCGTTGCGGCAGACCGCTTGGCTGGCTAATAAGTCGACCGCCTGGGCCCTCGAACGCACAGTCGATCAGAACGCGGAGTCCGGTGGAACGGACGTGTGAAGGGGAACGATGTCGGGCGGGAGGCGCCCGGATCGCGCTCGGTGCTGCTGCGCTCCACCCCGACCACCGGCCGCGCAGCCCGCGACGCGGGCAGTCGCTCGCACCGCGCAGCCGTTCGTCCCTGCCGGCCTCTGGTTCAGGCCACGACGGCTCGTGACGTCTGTGCCCGGAGCCGCCGGAGGCCATCTGCTCTCGGGCTAGGGTCATCGTATGAGCGACAGTTCGCGCGCAGGCGGTGCCCACGGGGTCGACAGCGCCGATGACTCCCTCCGTGAGCGCTGGCGGAACGCGCTCGTCGGTGCCCGAGGCGGGGCGTCCGCGCCCGATCCGATGCCGTACGCCGACAATCTGCTGGCGCGCTGGGCCGAACCGCAGCGGCGGTACCACACCACCGCGCACCTGGTCGCGGTGCTCGACCGCATCGACACGCTCGCCGGGTACACGGCCGATGCGGATGCCGTGCGCCTCGCCGCCTGGTTCCACGACGCGGTCTACCGGCCCGACCGGTCCGAGAACGAGGAACGCAGCGCCGCCCTGGCCGAACGCGCCCTGCCGGAGGCCGGCGTTCCGGCCGACGTCACAGCGGAGGTCGCCCGGCTCGTCCGCCTCACCGTCACCCACGATCCGGCGGACGGCGACACCAACGGCGAGGTGCTGTGCGATGCGGATCTGGCCATCCTGGCGGCGGACCCGAAGGAGTACGCGGCGTACGCGGCGCAGGTGCGCGAGGAGTACGGCTTCGTGCCCGACGACGCGTTCCGGGAGGGACGGTCGGCGGTGCTGCGCCAGTTGCTCGGACTGCCGCGACTGTTCCGTACACCGCACGGCGTGGCTCGGTGGGAGCCGCGGGCGCGGCAGAACCTGCTGACCGAGCTGGAGCTGCTCAGCCACTGAGCAGCTCGCGGCAGAGCGGTGGCCGAAAGCCGGCGGGAGGGTGAAGGGGGCCGGGAATGTAATGGCCGTGATGGCTGTTGGCAGCTGTCATGCCCGACTCTGCCGCTCGCCGCTCCCGCATGCCCCTGGCCGTGTACATCCTGGGTCTCTCGGTCTTCGCCCTGGGCACCAGCGAGTTCATGCTCTCCGGGCTGTTGCCGCCCATCGCCGACGACATGAACGTGTCCATCCCCCGGGCCGGACTTCTCATATCCGCCTTCGCGATCGGCATGGTGATCGGCGCCCCGTTGCTCGCCGTGGCCACGCTCCGGCTGCCGCGCCGCACCACACTGATCGCCCTGATCTCCGTCTTCGGCCTCGGTCAGGTCGCGGGTGCGCTGGCTCCGACGTACGAGGTGCTCTTCGCGTCCCGTGTCGTGAGCGCCTTCGCCTGCGCCGGGTTCTGGGCGGTGGGGGCGGCGGTCGCCATCGCGATGGTGCCGGTGAACGCGCGGGCCCGTGCGATGGCCGTGATGATCGGCGGTCTGTCGATCGCCAATGTGCTCGGCGTGCCCCTGGGGGCCTTTCTCGGTGAGAACCTCGGCTGGCGGGCGGCGTTCTGGGCGGTGGGTGCGGCGTCCGCCGTGGCACTGGTCGGGGTGACGACGCTGATTCCACGCATTCCGCTGCCGGAGCAGAAGCCGCGGCTCAAGCAGGAGATGAGCATCTACCGGGACCGGCAGGTGTGGCTGTCGATCGTGATCACGGCGCTCGCGGCGGGCGGTGTCTTCTGCGCGTTCAGCTATCTGGCCCCGCTGCTGACGGATGTCGCCGGGCTGGACTCCGGCTGGGTGCCGACGGTGCTCGCACTGTTCGGGATCGGTGCGCTGGTCGGTACGACGATCGGCGGCCGGGTCGCGGACGCGCATCTCTTCGGGGTGCTGATGAGCGGCATCGCGGCCTCGACGGTCTTCCTGGTCGCGCTGGCGCTGTTCGCCTCGAACCAGGTCGCCGCGGTCGGGCTCTCGTTCCTGCTCGGACTGTCGGCGTTCTACACGGCCCCGGCGCTGAACGCCCGGATGTTCAATGTCGCGGGCGCCGCTCCGACGCTGGCCGGCGCCACGACGACGGCCGCGTTCAACCTGGGCAACACGGGCGGCCCCTGGCTGGGCGGCACGGTGATCGACGCGGACTTCGGTTTCGCCGCGACCGCGTGGGCGGGGGCCGCGATGACGGTACTGGCGCTGGTGGCCGTGGTGTTCTCGCTGCGGCTGCAGGGCCGCGGCAGGTCGCGACGGGTGACCGGATCGCCCGCCGCGGCGTCGTCGGAAGTGTCCGGAAAGGCGTCGTCGCAGGCGGGTACCCCCGCAGTCTGACGGGCGGCCGTCAGACTGCGGGCGCCGGACGTCCCTTGGGCCGCCGCAGACCGGCCTCCGTGATCCGGCGGACGAGCTCCTTCGAGCCGATCTCCTTCGCCCCGGCCCGTACCGCGTCCTCGTACCGCGATTCCGGTACGTCGTAGTGGTCCCGCTCGAACGCACGGGGCGGGCAGCCGATGGATGCCGCGAAGGTGTGCAGCTCCTCGAAGGACACATCGCTGACCAGGTGCGACCAGAACCGCCCGTGTCCTGGCCAGTCCGGCGGGTCGATGTAGACGGTCACCGCCGCAGTATCCCGCTCAGCGAACCGACCGGTGCGACGGCCACGGCGGCCTTGGTGCACACCCAGTGCGGGTCCGGGCCCAGTTCCGGTTCGACGTCCAGGGCGTGCGGGTCGCCCGCGTCGCAGACCGGGCAGAGCGGCCACCGCCCGTAGCGTTCGAGCAAGGCGTCCTGCACGTCCTGAGCGACGAGGCCGACGACGAACGAGGCACCGTCGGGCCACTGTTCGACCCACCAGCGGCGGTGGGTCACCGCGTCCTCGACCAGCGAGACGATCCCGGCCTCGGCGACGTCACCTGCGGCGAGATCGGCCATGACCAGCGCGCGGGCCGTGTGCAACGCCTGTTCCAAGGGATTCATCTCCATGGGCCCATTGTCACCCCGCCCACGAACCCGCTTCGCGCGCCCGCCCCTGCAGTTTCCGCGCTGCCGGAAGTGCTGTGGAAACGGCCTCGGAATCGGTGTCGGAGGCAGGGACCAAAGGGGGGTTGACGGGCAACCTGGTTGAAAATATCTTTCAAAGGTGACCAATGACCTGAAGGAAAGTTTCAGCGCTGATTCACCGCCCGCCCCGGCGGCTCTCGCGGCCAAGGTGCGTACGCTCGCGCCGTCCATGACCCGCTCCATGCAGCGCGTCGCCGAGGCCGTCGCCGGTGACCCCGCAGGCTGCGCCGCCCTCACGGTCACCGGTCTCGCCGAGCTCACCGGCACCAGCGAGGCGACCGTGGTCCGCACGGCCCGCCTCCTCGGCTACCCCGGCTATCGCGATCTGCGCCTGGCCCTCGCCGGGCTCGCCGCGCACCAGCAGTCGGGCCGGGCTCCCTCCGTCACCGCCGACATAGCGGTCGACGACCCGATCGCCGATGTGGTCGCCAAGCTGGCCTACGACGAGCAGCAGACCCTCGCCGACACGGCCGCGGGGCTCGACACCGTCCAGCTCGGTGCCGCGGTCGCCGCCGCCGCCACCGCCCGGCGCATCGACATCTACGGTGTGGGCGCCTCGTCGCTCGTCGGCCAGGACCTGGCGCAGAAGCTGGCCCGTATCGGCCTGATCGCGCACTCCCACACGGACCCGCACCTCGCGGTGACCAACGCCGTGCAGCTCCGCTCCGGCGACGTGGCCATCGCGATCACGCATTCCGGCTCGACCGTCGATGTCATCGAGCCGCTGCGGGTCGCCTTCGACCGCGGCGCGACGACGATCGCGATCACCGGCCGCCCCGACGGCCCGGTGACGCAGTACGCCGACCACGTGCTGACCACGTCCACCGCCCGGGAGAGCGAGCTGCGGCCCGCCGCCATGTCGAGCCGTACGAGCCAGTTGCTCGTCGTCGACTGCCTGTTCATAGGCGTCGCGCAGCGCACGTACGAAACGGCCGCACCGGCGCTCGCCGCCTCCTACGAGGCGCTGGCCCACCGCCACACCCCACGCCCGCGCTGACCCCGACCGGAGCCGAACCGGCCCTCACCGCCCGCACCCGCCGAACCGTACGAGACCGAGAAAGCTGAGCCGCTCTCCATGACCTCCACCACCGACGCCGACACCACCACCCCCGACGGATACGGGGAACTGCGAGCCCAGCTCGAAACGCTCACCACCGAGGCGTTCCGGCCCGAGCTCGCCGAGATCGACCGCCTGGACACGCTTGAGATAGCCCGGATCATGAACGGCGAGGACCGGTCCGTCCCGGCCGCCGTCGGCGCCCGGCTGCCCGAGATCGCCGCCGCGATCGACGGCACCGCTGAGCGCATGGCCCGCGGCGGCCGGCTGATCTACGCGGGCGCGGGCACCGCCGGCCGGCTCGGCGTGCTGGACGCCAGCGAGTGCCCGCCCACCTTCAACACCGACCCCTCCGAGGTCATCGGCCTGATCGCGGGCGGCCCGTCCGCCATGGTGCAGGCCGTCGAGGGCGCCGAGGACAGCAAGGAGCTGGCCGCCGCCGACCTCGATGCCCTGGACCTCACCGCCGACGACACCGTGGTCGGCATCTCCGCCTCCGGCCGTACGCCGTACGCGATCGGCGCCGTCGAGCACGCCTGTGGCAAGGGCGCGCTGACCATCGGGCTGTCCTGCAACGCGGACTCCGCACTGGGTGCCGCGGCCGAGCACGGCATCGAGATCGTCGTAGGCCCCGAGCTGCTGACCGGCTCCACCCGGCTCAAGGCGGGTACGGCCCAGAAGCTCGTCCTCAACATGCTCTCGACGATCACGATGATCAGGCTCGGCAAGACGTACGGAAACCTCATGGTCGACGTCCGCGCCTCCAACGAGAAACTGCGCGCCCGCTCCCGCCGCATCGTCTCGCTCGCCACCGGAGCGTCCGACGAGGAGATCGAGGCCGCCCTCGCCGCGACCGACGGCGAGGTGAAGAACGCCATCCTCACCATCCTCGGCCAGGTCGACGGCCCCACCGCCGCCACCCTGCTGACCGCGTCCGACGGCCACCTCCGCGCCGCCCTCGCCGCCGCCCCCCGCACCACCTGACCCACCGGCTCCACCCCCGCACCCCCGCACAGCAAGGCACCACGCACCATGGCAACAGAAGACAAGAACCGCGCCACCGCCGCCGCGATCCTTCCGCTCGTCGGTGGCGCCGCGAACGTCAGCTCCATCGCCCACTGCATGACCCGGCTCCGGCTGGGCCTGCACGACCGCTCGCTCGTCGACGACGAGGCCCTGAAGGCGGTACCCGCCGTCATGGGCGTGGTCGAGGACGACACCTACCAGATCGTCCTCGGCCCGGGCACCGTCGCCCGGGTCACCCCGGAGTTCGAACAGCTGGTGGAGGAGGGCAGGGCAGCAGCCCCTGAAGCGGCGAATGTTTCCGCCCCGGCCTCGGCTTCCGCTTCCGCTTCCACCTCCACCTCCGCCTCCGCTTCCACCTCCGCCTCGGCGGATGAACTGGCCACCCAGGGTGCAGCGATAAAGGCAGCGCGGAAGGCGAAGAACGCCACCCCGTTCAAGCTGTTCCTGCGCAGGATCGCGAACATCTTCGTCCCGCTGATCCCGGCGCTCATCGGCTGCGGCATCATCGCCGGTCTCAACGGCCTGCTGGTGAACCTGGGCTGGCTGACCTCGGTCACGCCCGCCCTGGCCGCGATGGCGTCCGGATTCATGGCGCTGATCGCCGTGTTCGTCGGCTTCAACACGGCGAAGGAGTTCGGCGGTACGCCGATCCTGGGCGGCGCTGTCGCCGCGATCATCGTCTTCCCGGGCGTCGCGAACATCGAGGCGTTCGGCCAGAAGCTCTCCCCCGGCCAGGGCGGTGTGCTGGGCGCACTGGGTGCGGCAGTGCTCGCGGTGTACGTGGAGAAGTGGTGTCGCCGCTGGGTGCCCGAGGCACTGGACGTACTGGTCACCCCGACCCTCACCGTCCTGGTCTCCGGCCTGGTGACGATCTTCGGCCTGATGTACGTGGCCGGCGAGATCTCCACCGCCATCGGTACGTTCGCCGACTGGCTGCTCTCCAACGGCGGCGCGGGCGCGGGCTTCGTGCTCGGCGGTCTCTTCCTGCCCCTGGTGATGCTGGGCCTGCACCAGGCACTCATCCCGATCCACACCACCCTGATCGAGCAGCAGGGCTACACGGTCCTGCTGCCGATCCTCGCGATGGCGGGCGCCGGCCAGGTCGGCGCGGCCGCGGCGGTCTACTTCCGTCTCCCCCGCAACGAGTCGATCCGCCGCACCATCAAGTCCGCGCTCCCGGCCGGTCTGCTGGGCGTCGGCGAACCGCTGATCTACGGCGTCAGCCTCCCGCTCGGCCGCCCGTTCATCACGGCGTGCGTGGGCGGTGCGTTCGGTGGCGGCTTCATCGGCCTGTTCAACCAGCTCGGCGACAAGGTCGGCTCCACGGCCATCGGCCCGTCCGGCTGGGCCCTGTTCCCCCTCCTCGACGGCAACCACGGCCTGGGCACCACGATCGCGATCTACGCGGGCGGCCTGCTGGTCGGCTACCTCGCCGGCTTCCTCGCGACGTACTTCTTCGGCTTCAGCAAGGACCTGCTGACGGAGTTCAACGTCTCCCAGGCACCGGCCGAATCAACGGTCGCGGCAACGGGCGGCCCGGCGTCCCCGACGACGGGCCCCGACAGCCCGGCAAAGGAACCGGCCGGGGTCTGATCCCGGCATACGGATACGGATGAGGGGCGGCACCCGATGGCCGGGGGCCGCCCCTTTCCGTGCCTTCTCAAACCGGGAATTCGTCCGTGAGGAGGGTCGTACCGAAGGGCTCGGGCAGCGTGAGCGGCTTGCCGAACGGCACCGGGTCGGAGCGCTTGTACGTCCCGTCCTCGTTCGGCTCCGTGAACAGAGTGGCCATCGCCCCACGCGTGTCGAACCGGTCGATCAACAGGTACATGGGTACGCCCGCGCGTGCATAGGCGCGGTACTTCTTCGTCCGGTCCTCCCGGGCGTTGCCCTTCGACGTGATCTCGACGATGAGCAGGGCTTCCGATGCGTCCATCGGATCGCTGCTCTCCGGGTCGGCGGCATCGATGAGCTCCGAGGGCATGACCACAAGATCTGGCACATAGAGCTTGTCGAGCGGGGCTACGTGGATGCCGAGGGTCTGGTAGATCTCCAGCTCTTCGGGCAGCTTTCCATAGAGCCTGCGCTGCACTTTGGCGGCAATGCCGTTGTGATGCGCATGAGGCGGAGGTACCAAGACGATCTGCCCTTCGTCGATCTCGGCGCGCCACCCCTCGGGCACGTCGAGTTCACGCCATGTCTGCAGCAGGTAGTCCCACGGGCGGCCCTCAGAGGCCTGGTCGTTCTCGACCATCGCGGCGGTCATCGCGAGTCCCTTCTTCTGTGGCCTGTCAAAGGAGCGTAGATCGACGGTTCTGCGGCAGTTCGCCGCTCGCACCAGCGTCCCACGATCGTGCGACGTACGCAGCGACCCTCCGCCGTCCGCCCGGTCGCGGTGCGCGGTTCAGAGTCGGCAGGGGCCCCTTCTACGCATGTCGGCGGGGCGGCCGGGCGCCGCTCAGGCGCTCGTTGAGCCGCTGGGGGCGCTCCCAAGCGCCGGGCTCCGTTCCGTCGCCGAGCACATGGCGCAGGACGGACCGGGCAGCCGGGCCGAGCTGGGTGGGCGCGGTTTCGGCGAGGGCTCTGCGAGCATGGTCGAGGCCGCGGTCGGCCAGGGCGCCGGACCCCACATGCTGCTCCGCCCCCGCCACGCCCCGATGGTGTCGCACGCCACCTGAACAGAACCTGTACGCGCTGGGGTGTCCGGCACAGGCCGGGTAATACTGGCCCGGTGACCGCTGCACGCATTCTTGTCGTCGAGGACGACCACGGCCTGCGCGATGTCCTGGCCCGTGGCCTGCGCGACGAGGACTTCGACGTCGTGACCGCCGTCGACGGCGCGACCGCCCTGAAGACCGTCGACGAGTCGGTGCACGCGGTCGTCCTCGATGTGGGGCTGCCGGACTCCGACGGGCGCGATGTGTGCCAGGCGATGCGCGGTGCGGGGTTCACCGCTCCGGTGATCTTCCTGACCGCCCGCGGCAATCTCACCGACCGGCTCTCCGGTTTCGCCTCCGGCGGCGACGACTACCTGGTGAAGCCGTTCCACCTCAGCGAGCTCGCGGCCCGCGTCCGGGCGGTCCTGAACCGGGCCGGTCACCGCGGCAGCACCACCCTCGCCGACAGCGCGGGTGCGATGCGGCTGAACCCGATCAAGCACGAGCTGACGGTCCACGGCCGCCCCGTGGCCCTGACACCGACCGAGTTCCGTCTGCTGGCGTGCCTGATGGCGGGCCCCGGGAGCGTGGTGCGCCGTCGGGCCCTGCTGCGGACGGGCTGGCCGGAGGGGGCGCAGGTCAGCGACAACACCCTGGACCAGTACCTGGCCCGCCTGCGCCGCAAGCTCCGCGAGGCGGACAGCCCGCAGACCATCAGCACCGTCCGCGGCATCGGCTACCGCTTCGGCTGAGAACCAGAACGGCAACACATCCGCCGCGTCCGACCAGAGGCCCCGATGAACCGATGAAACGCCCCCTGACCCTCCGCGGCCGCCTCGCCCTGATGGCCCTCGCCACCAGCGCGCTGTGGATCGGCGTCCTGACCACCGTCTTCAACATCGCCCTCGACAAACGGCTCCATGGACAGGCCGACGACGTCATGCGCACCCGCGCCGAGGCCGTGGCGGCGACGGTGGACGTACGACCGGACGGCCGGCTGGTCGTACGGGCGCCGACCGAGGACCGGGCCCTGGACGCCGGGGTCTGGATCTTCCAGGGCGGCACGGTGGTCGAGAAGCCCCCCACCGCACCCGCCGGCCTGGAGGCGCAGGCGGCCCGCCTCGCCGGCCGGCGCGAGACGTTCGCCGACGCCGAGGGCCCCGGGTCGTGGCGGCTGTACGCCTTCCCCGTCGACGCACCCGCCCGGCAGGGCCACACACCCACGCAGGCCGGCACCGTCGTCAGCTCCGTCAGCCTCGACCCGTACCGCAGCACGGCGGACACCGCTCTGATCGGTTCGATCGCGCTGGCGGTGTTTCTGCTGGCCACCATCTATCTCCTGACCCGCCTCGTCGTACGACGGGCCCTGCGCCCGGTCGCCGCGATGAGCGAGCAGGCCACGCGGTGGAGCGCGGCGGGCGCTCCCGAACGGTTCGGTGCGCAGGGCAGACCCGCCGAGCTCGCCGCGTTCGCCACCAGCCTGGACGCGCTGCTGGACCGGCTGGCCGCCGTCCTGCGTCACGAGCAGCAGCAGGCCGCCGAGCTCTCCCACGAACTGCGCACACCGCTCGCCCGCATCGCCGCCGAAACCGAGTGGCTGACCGGGCGCCCGCGCAGCGCGGAGCAGCAGGAAACCTCCCTGGAGGCCATCGCGGGCGCCGCCGCGACCATGCAGCAGATCTGCGACTCGCTGCTCTCCGAGGTCCGTACCCGCAGTGCGCAGACCCCCGGCCGCTCCCGCTTCTCCGACATCGCGCACCGCCTGGCGGAACGCAACGCGGCCCTGTTCCCAGACGCCCCGCCGGTGACCGTCGCGGCGGGCAGCAGCACCCCCGGCAGCGCACCCGAGGTGAGCATCGGCGTCTCGGAGGACGTCGCCGAGCGCATCCTGACGCCGCTCCTGGACAACGCCCGCCGCTATGCGGCCCACTCGGTCACTCTCACCTGCGAGGCGAGAGCGGGCGAGGTCACGGTGTACGTGTCCGACGACGGACCCGGCGTGCCGGAGGACTTCGTCGCCTCCCTCTTCGAACCCGGCCGTCGCGCCCGCCCCGAGGACGGACACGACGGCGCGGGACTCGGTCTGGCCCTGGCCCGCCGGCTCGCCAGGGCAGCGGGCGGCGACATCGCGCTGGACACCGCGGCGCCCGGCGCGCGCTTCGTCGTCACCTTTCCTGCGGGCTGACCTCGGCAGAGCCGCCCTGCGCCACATCGCGCCGCGTCCGGGTCAGGAAGACGACCAGAGCGAGGATGACGACGAGGAACAGGACGCTGGTGCCGACCGTGCCCAGTCCCAGCCCGCCGTCCGCGGTGGGCTGCGACAGGTAGTCGCCCAGCGAGGCGCCGAGCGGCCTGGTCAGGACGTACGCGATCCAGAACGACCACACCGCGTTGAAGTCCAGCGTGCGGTGTGCGAGGGCCACCGCCGCGATCAGCGCGGCGAACACGACCGCGGAGAGCCAGTACCCCAGGTCCAGCTTCTCCGCCGTGAGGTCGCCCGCGGACGTGCCCAGAGCGAATGTGAACAGGATCGCCAGCCAGTAGAACGCCTCGCGGCGCGTCGTCCGGATCGAGTGGATGGACAGCGTCCGCTCACTCGCGTACCAGGCGAAGAACGTGACGGCGAGCGCCACCGCGAACACCACGGTCGTGGTCTGGAGCGGAACGCCGAGGTTGTCGGTCAGGTTGTCGCTGATCAGCGTGCCGACCACGCTGATCAGAACCACGGACAGCCAGTACAGGCCGGGTACATACCTGCGCGCCCGGAACTGGAAGACCAGGGTGACGACCAGCAGCGCACTCATCAGGTACGAGGTGTTGGTCAGCCCCATGCCCAGGTTGTCGTTGAGCAGATCGGCCGCGGTCTCACCCACGGTGGTGCACAGCACCTTGATCACCCAGAAGTAGACGGTCACTTCCGGGACCTTGTTCAGCATCTGTCGCGCCCGGGAGCGCGTGCCGGACGCATACGCGTCGGTCAAGTCGGTTGTCATGGAACGGCACGCTGGCAGGGCCTGCCTGAAATTTTCCTGACTGCGCTCAGCGTGGGAGCCGCCCCTCCCCGTAGTGGTCGGCGACGGCGGTGAACGCGGCCTTGGGTTCCCATGGCAGGCCGGGGTAGGTGGTTCCGAGGCGGTCCTCGAAGACCTTGACGATGCCGTAGCTGGCCAGGTCCAGGTCTTCGCGGGGGTCGCCGTCGGGGCGGTGCACATGGTCGTACAGCGCAAAGGTGAAGACAAAGGTGCTGTCGATGCCGCCGGCGTCGAAGGCCTCCAGCAGTTCCCGCACATACGCGGCCTGACCGGCCTCGTCGCGGGCGTACTCGCCGTTCAGCCGGAGTGGACCGGCGTCCTTGTCGTACTCGACGATCTCCAGACCGTGGGCTCCCCGGTCAGCCGCACCCCGGTAGCCGGCCGCGCCGAACTCCGTGATCGCGACCGGCTTTCCCTGCGCGACGAGGTGATGGACGCCTTCGGCGAACCGGTCGGCGGTCTCGGCCGACCGGTAGAGATCCACGGACATGATGTCGAAGGGGGCCCAGTCGACGCGTTCGAGCGGTACGGACGCGTAGGTCACCCTGCCGCCGAAGCGCTCGCGGACGAGTGCCGCGGCCTTGTCGAGGAAGTCGTTGACACGCGCACTGACCTGCCCGATGTGCTCGCGCACGCGATCCGGCCGGCTCAGCAGCGCGACCCGGTCGTCGATGCTGTCGCCGGGCAGGAATCCCTTGTTCATCAGGCTCAGCTCGGCGCCGGCGACGAACACGACCTCCGCTCCCCGCCGCCTGAGCCGCTCCGCGCGCTCGGCGCAGTCGGCGAACAGCGACAGCATTTCGTCGGCGGTCAGTTCGAGCGGGTACGGGGAGAACCAGACCTCAAGGCCGAGGTCGGCCGCGTACCCCGCCGCGAGCTCCACCCGCTCCGGATCACCGCCCATGACGCGGACCGCGTTGCAGTGCAGGTCATCACGGATGATGCGCAGTTCGCGCCCGACCACCTCCGGGTCGAAGAGCTTTCGGGAGACCGCTCCGTTCTTGACGAAGCCGGTGTCGTAGCTGATGCCTCTGGCCCGCATGCTTCGCATCCTCTCCTGGCGGAAGAATTTACGGTACTCGCCGTACCCTAATTGCCGCCCCTCGGGGATGGCAACCACAATGGGAAGGTACGAGCGGTACCGCTCACGAGAAGGGGCCATGACGGAGAATCCGACGAGACAGCCAAGCGCCGGGCAGACGCGGCGACGCGGAGCCGTCCTGGAGGAGGCGATCCTGCGCGCAGCGGTGGACGAACTCACCGAGTCCGGATTCGCCGGGTTGACCATGGACAAGGTCGCCGCCCGCGCGGGCACCAACAAGAACGCCATCTACCGCCGCTGGCCCAACCGCCTCGCGCTCGGCATCGCCGCCTACCGGCAACTGGCCACGACAGTCCAACCGCCCGACACCGGCGACCTGCGCAGCGACGTACTCGAACTACTACGCGGGGCCAACCGTCACTGGAGTTCCCCCCTCGGAGCGATCCTGCGCGAACTGCTTTCCGCAGCCGGTGGCACGTCGGAACTCCTGGCACAGCTGCAAGAACAGTCCAGCGACGCCGCGGCAGCCCCCTGGCTGACCATCCTGGGGCGCGCGGTCGCACGCGGCGAGGCCTCCCCCGAAGCCCTCCACCCGCGGGTCGCCACCGTGGCCGTCGTCCTGCTGCGCAATGAATTCGTCGTGCGCGGAGCCCCTACGGCACCCGACGACGTCCTCGTCGAGATCGTCGACGAGGTGTACCTGCCCCTGGTGCGGCGCCGCGACCCGGCCCCGAACTGACCGTACGCCCCGCGGGTCGCCCGGAGCGCCGGGCACCACTTTCCGCATTTACTCCACTACGTTGCGCAACGAGCAGCCGTGATCATCACGGCTCGCCATGCACCCATGGAGATCCTCGTGCGACACATGTTCACCAAGGTCGGAAGCCTCGCCGCCGTCGCGATGCTCGCCTTCACCGTGGCCCATCCGGCCCAGGCCACCCAGCACAGCGAGGGGGCGCAGCGCGCCGCCGTCGCGCCCGCCTACTTCGAGATGACCGACATCACCCGGAGCACGTTCATCGTGAAGCTGGTGAAGGAGCGCGAGATCCAGCACGCCAGGGACCTGGTGAGCGGCGCCACGAACGACGAGCCTCACGTCGTCGGCAGGCTCAAGAAGTACCCGGCCTCGTACAACCCGGGCTGGAGCTACCACTACGACCCGCAGACGGTCCACTTCTTCGACTACGCCATCGAGGTCTGCGACGCGACACTGCCGTACGTCGAGGAACACCTCGACGAGGCCGGCGGCCCCTTCCTGCCCGGCCTCATCTTCTGCCCCTGGACTTCAAAGCTCGTACGCGAAGTACCCGCACCATAAGGCGAGTCGACCGGCCAGGCCGGCCCGATCGAAGGGCGGCACCCGTCCAGGGCGTCGCCCTTCCTCTCGTCCTCCGCCGCGTCAGACCCGACACCCCGACACCTTCACGGCAGCCGCCCCTCCCGGTTGACCTCTCTGACCCGGGCCCGCAGCACCTCCCCGAGCGGTGCCGGGCGCACCGACTCCGGCGGGCAGTCCCACTCGGCCCCACCACCCGGCGCCCGCAGCTGCACATACGGCCCGACGCACCCCATCACGCGCCCCACCCGCCCGTCGCGCGTGTCCACCGCGAACGACCCGGGCTCCGGCACACACGGCTCAAGCCCCTCATCCGTCATGACCGGCCAGCCCCTGCGCCTCCAGGACCGCGCTCAGCCGCAGCGCCGTGTCGAGATTGCACCGCCCGAGGTCCACCAGCGGCGACGCCGGTTCGTTCCCCGCACACGACACAGGGTCGACCCGCAGCGACGGCAGCGTGATCCCGACCCCGGAGAACCCCTCCTTCAGCCGCGCCACAGCGTCCTCCGCCGCCCGCACTCTGCTCTCTGCCGTCCTGCGCCGTTCCATCGTCGTCATGATCCATCCCTTTCCACGCTGAGTGATGACAATGCATACCCAGCGTGGCCAACACGTCGCTGGCCTGGAAGAGGCGCAGAACCAACAACCGCACGTGTGTCACAGGGAGTTGTCATGCCAGGCCCCAAAGAACTCGACCCCTCCTCCTCGCCACGCGCCCTGCTCGGCGCCGAACTCCGCCATCGGAGGGAGGGCAAAGGCCTCTCTCAGGAGGAGCTGGGCCTTCCGCTGTTCGTCAGCGGCTCTTTCATCGGGCAGTTGGAGTCCGGCACACGACGGATGCAGGTGGATCAGGCCCAGAAACTGGACGAGATCCTGAAGGCGGACGGGTTCTTCGTGCGCAACTGCGCCGCCCTGAAGAAGTCGAAGTACCCGGATCACTTCGCCGAAGCGGCCGAGGCGGAGGCCGTGGCAAAGACGATCAAGGAGTACGCGCCTCAGCTGATCCCGGGGCTGTTGCAGCCGGAGGCATACGCGCGAGCGGTGTTCCGGGCGTACCAGCCGACGGCTGTGGAAGACGTCATCAACGACCTGGTCGCGGCACGACTGTGAACGAGCTCAGCTCCTGACCGATCCAACAACGCCCTTGGTTTGGGCGGTTCTGGACGAGGCGGTGTTACGTCGCCAGGTCGGCAGCCCGGCGGTGATGGCTGAAGCGCTCCGCCACATCCTGGAGCTGGCCCGCAAACACCGGATCATCGTGCAGGTGCTGCCGTTCAGCGCGGGTGCCCACATGGCCATGGAGGGCCAGTTCAAACTGATGTCCTTCGAGGACGCGCCTCCACTCGCCTACCTGCAGGGCCTGAGTACAGGGACATTGCACGACGAACCGGCAACCGTCAGGCACTACGAGCTGACCTACGATCTGGTGGTGGCCAGCGCATTGTCACCGGAATTGTCCCTGGCTCTGATCGAGTCGGTGGCGGAGGATTACGCCCATGAAGATCAGCGGTTCTGACTACGACCTGTCCACGGCCACCTGGCACAAGTCCTCCCACAGCGGCGGCAGCGGTGGGGACTGTCTGGAGGTCGCGACCTGGCGAAAGTCCACGTACAGCGACGGCAGCGGCGGCGACTGCCTCGAAGTCGCCGACGGCCACCCCGGCATCGTCCCCGTCCGCGACTCCAAGGTCACCGAAGGCCCGGCGCTCGTGTTCCGTACGGCGGCGTGGTCGTCCTTCGTCGCGAACGTCAAGCGCGCTTAGCCGCAGCACCGGCTCATGCCCGGGGTGGCTGCGACGCGGCAGTCGGATATAGCCCGTGGCCACCCATGGGGGAGGCGTCGACGGCAGAAAGCCCGAACCCGTCTGTCATGGGCGTCCGTCGGCTGCACAGCTGGGGCGCGTCCCCGTTCACCGTTGGGAACGCGCCCCCCGACGCCATGGCCTCGTAAGACCTCGGCCGCCGAATCAGCTGGTGAAGACGAAGTACTTCCAGGCGCCGTACGTCGTCGAGTTCACGCTGTCCCCGGAAGTGCCGTTGATGTACGAGGAGCGCACCCGGGCGCGGACGCCCGACTTGCCGGAGTGGCCCAGGTTGACGACCGACTTCCCGTTGGTGCCGAGCTTGAAGTACTCGGTGGCCCCGTCGTACCACTTGCCCTGGTAGTACACCTCGAGCTCCAGCCGCTGCTTGCGGCCCTTGTAGTAGCTCATCGTCGTCGTGGAGATGACGTCGGTGTTCTTGTGGAAGTAGTAGTACGTCGTGGAGCCGATCTTGCCGGTCCGGTAGTACTTGGACAGCGCCGTCGAGACCTTCACCCGGGCGTACGCCGTGGACTTGACCGACTTCGGGGCGTAGCGGGCGTCGCCCTTGAACACGGCGGTGACCGTGGCGTCCCGGGTCATGTCCAGGGTGACCGACAGGTTGCCGCTGGAGTTGACCGTGCCGGTCTTCACCAGCTTCTTCGGCTTGTCCGTGCCGAAGGGGTCGGCCCAGATCTCGACCGTGCGGTTCTTGTGCGTCGCGCCGAGGTGCGCGGTGAACGCGACGTCCTTGCCGTAGTCGTACAGCTTGCCGTTGTTGTTCAGCGTCAGCGTGGGCGTGGCGCGGGAGACGTCGACCGTGTCCGAGGCAGTCGCCGGCGTGTGCGTCGCGTCACCGGCGTACGTCACCTTGTACGTGACCTTGGCGCCGGCCGGCGGGGTGTCCGTGAAGGAGAACGTGCCGCCCGCGCCGAGGTACTTGGTGCCGAGCGACTTGCCGTTGGGCGACTCCATGTCGGTGCGGGTGACGGCCAGCGGGGTCCCGGCGGGCAGCACGAGGCCCGAGGTGAGCGAGCCCTTGACGGTGAGCGACTTCCCGCGGGTGGCGGTGGCCGGGGCGTCGGCCTTCAGTGTGACGACGTACTTGCGGGGTTCGTCGACGACGTTGAACGTGGAGGAGTCGTTGTCGCCCCCCTCGCTCACCACGAACAGCTTCCCGCCGTCGGCCGACCAGTTCATCGAGTGCCCGAACCAGGGCATCCAGCTGTGCGACAGGTTGCGGACGCTGGCGGGCCGGCCGGGGTCGCTGCTGAAGACGTACGTGTCGCCGAGGTCGTCGGTGTCGAGGACGGTGGCCGCGACCGTGCCGTCCGGGGCGATGCTGACCGTTTCCGGTTCGGAGGCGACGGGGAAGGTGCGGACCTGCTCCAGGTCGGAGAGCCGGTACTCGGTGAGCGCGCGGTTTCCGGGCCCGGCCACGACGACGTTCTGTCCGTCCGGGGTGAGCGCCGCGTCGTTGTAGAAGCCGCCCTTGTCGGCGGACACGCGGATCACCGGGGTGCCGGAGGAAATGTCGTAGACGAGGATCGGACCGGAACTGATGCCTGCGTCGAGGGCAAGCAGCGTGCCCGGGTTGTCCGGGTCCGCGTAGAGCCTGGGCGGGCTGGCGAAGTCGTGTCCGGCCGCCAGGTCCAGCGTCACCGTCGGCGTCTCGGCGGTCAGGTCGACCGAGCCGAGCCCGGAGCCCCACTGGTCGCCGTATCCGAACCACAGCTTGCCGTCGGCGTGGACGAGCCGGGAGGGAATGGTCTTGTCGCCGGTCGGGTACTCGGCGGTCTGCGTGAGCGTCGCGGTGTCGAAAGCGACGATCTTGTCGGCGCCGTACACCGCGGCGTACAGCGTGCTTGAGTCCGGGCTCAGTTCGAGGTCCCGGACCTGGGGCAGGCCGGTCAGCGTGGTGACGGCCTTGCCGGTGTAGTCGGTGACGACGATCTTGTTCTGGGACCTGTCGCTGAAGTACAGCCGCTGGTGGATGCCGTCGACGACCGTGTCGTCCGCGGACGTGACCGGGATGGTCCTGGTGGTGTCGGCGGAAGCGGGTGCGGCGGTGAGTACTGCCGAGCTGAAGAGGACCGCCAGTACGGTGGCGGCCGGGAGAATGCGCATACGCACGGTGATTCGAACCCCCCGGAACGAGTGTGGGGCCACTGCGTGCAGCTGACAGGCGACAGCCGATCTGTGTGACCTGTGCTGCCCGTGTGGCGAGTGAGCGAAGACTAAGTCATGCCACCGACACCATGACCAGCGCCCCCACCACCGGTTCCCGGTGAGCCCGCGCAGCCGATGTGGGCTGCTGCTACGGCGATCGGAACAGTACCTACAACTCGTCCGCCGCCGACCGCTCCACCGAGGGCGAAGCGGTCGTCGCACATGCCCATGTTCAGCGGGATGCCGGGAAAACGCTCACCCGGACCCTGCGCCATCACGGACTGAACGGCTTGATCACGCGCACGGCCGGCCTCCCCGCCGGCCAGGTGGTCTCGGGCGGCTCGCGCCGGAGCCGGAACCAGGCCGTCACGGCTTCAGCTTGTCGGCCTCCCTGACTTCCTGGAGGTGGATGAGGACGTCGTAGGCCTTGGCGAGCGCGGTGTCACGCGGCTCCTCGGGGAACAGCGTGCCGACATTGAGCGTGGGCCGGGCGGCGTTCAGCCAGTCGCGCGCGGCAGCCGGGGCGGTGCGGATGTCGAGGTAGAAGTCCCGGTAGCGGACCTTGTCGAGGGTGGCCTCGTTCCGGTCGGGCTCGGCGGCGGGAACGGTGAACTTCTTCCACTCGCCGCCCAGCGCGGCGTCCTTCGACAGGAAAGAGCCCTGGTTGAAGGTGAAGCCGATGGGGAGGTAGTTCTTGCCCATCGTGTCGCGCAGGAACGACCCCTGCGTCTTGGAGTACGTCTCGGGATCGCTGGCGACGTAGGCGACATGGTCGTTGTGCGCGGACAGCAGCACCTTCTGGCCGGTGCGCTGCTGCCACCAGGAGACGTTCTGGGCCATCACCTCGTCGCGGAAGCGCTGTGAGGCGGCGTTCGACTCCGGGTCGTCCGGGTTCAGGGTGAGGAATTTGGCGGTCTGGGCGACGGACCGGGCGTTCTGCTCGGCCCAGTCGAACGCGTCGCCGCCGGAGCCCTTCAGACCGCTGACCAGCTCCAGGGCCTGCTGTGCCTTGGCGGCGAGCTGCTGCCGTTCCGCGAGCGGCTTGCCCAGGTAGGCGAAGACGTCGTCGATCGGGCGCAGACCGGTGTAGAGCTCGTTGAGCCGCGGCAGCGCCTCGGGATTGTTCTTCTGCACGTAGCCGGTCACCCGGCCGAAGAATTCGTCACTCAGTGAGGGAGCGCCGATGTCGTCGCCCATGAAGTGGACGGTGCGGTCGGGGTGGTGGCGGTTGTAGTCCCGCATCCACTCGATGAGGCTGACGAACTCCTCGCGGTCCCAGGGCGAGTTGGTGAGCGTCTCCTTGGCGATCTTGCGGGCGTCGCCCTTGCCGGTCTGGAGGTAGTCGTCGATCTGGAGTCCCGCGGACCAGCTCAGCTCCAGGGCGAAGGTGGTGAAACCCTTCTTCTCGACGAGGTGGCGGAAGACCCGCTCCTTCATGGTGAAGAACTCGTGGGAGCCGTGGGTGGCCTCGCCGAGGCCGACCACCTTGGCGTCGCCGATCATCGAGCCCAGGGCTCGCAGGTCGGCCGTGTTCCCCCCGGGCTCGGTCGTCCGCAGCGGGTGGGCCGCCTGCTCCAGTGCGCGGACCGGGTTCTGCTCCCTGCCGGCCGTGTCTGCCGTGGCTGCCTGGACCGCCACAGGGGCGAGGACCGCTCCCGTCGCGACCGCGGCCGTCGCCAGCAGTACCCGTCGGCTGATCCGCTTCCGATGCCTCGCCATGCTGTTACCTCTCAACTTACGTATTGCAACTTGAGAAGGATCATTGCCTGCGATTCGGCTGCCGCGCGCTGGGAGAAGCCTCCAACTCTTCCGGGGGGATACCCCCCGGAGGAGCCGGAGGGCAGCGCCCGCTCGCGCACTCGATCGGGTGGACGTTTCCGGCGATAGATGCGGTTCGGGTGAAAAATGCCCTCGCCGAACGCGATCATTCGGCCGTGATCTCAACAATCCGGACGGCCCGCCGTCCCAAGTCCCTGATCCCGGCCGGGCTCGGCGCACTCACCATGCTCTCCCTGCTCCCGGCGATCCCGGCCACGGCCGCACCCGTGAAGGATCCCTCGGCACGGCCCGCCGCGCACACGTCACCCCGCGCGGTGACCCAGGCCGAGCGCAGGACCGCCGCGTACCTCGACTCGTTGCGGAACAGGCCCGAGCGGCTGAATGCATTCTTCAAGGCGCTGCCCAAGGGGGGCGACCTCCACAACCACCTGTCGGGCGCGGCAAGGACCGAGTTCCTGATCAAGCTCGCGGGCGAGAAGGGCCTGTGCATCGACGCGACGATGACAGCCGTCGCACCCCCGTGCGGACCGGGCAAGCGGCCCGCCATCGACGCGCAGACGGACGCCGCGTTCCGGCAGCAGATCGTCCGGGCCTGGTCCATGCAGGATTTCCCTGCCACCCAGTCCGGGCACGACCACTTCTTCGACACCTTCGGCAAGTTCAGCCTGGCGACCTGGGACCGCGGCAAGCTGCTCGCGGACGTGGCCGACACCGTGGTGGAGCAGAACCAGTTCTATCTGGAGACCATGGTCACCCCCGCGTCGGACAGCGCCAGAAGGCTGGCCGAAGCCGTGGGTTACGACCCCGACTTCGCCGCCTTCCACCGCAAGCTCCTGGCCGGTGGGCAGCTCGACCGGGTCGTGGATGATGCGGTCCGGGAGGCCGACGGCGCCGACACCCAGTTCCGGGCGGCCGCGCACTGCGACACCACGCGCCCCGACCCGGGCTGCCGGCTCCCCGTCAGGTGGATCTCCCAGGTGTCCCGGGGCAGCACACCGGCGCGGGTGTTCACGCAGATCGCGGTCGGCATGCGGCTGGCGGAGCGTGACCCCAGGTTCGTCGCGGTCAACCTCGTACAGCCCGAGGACGGAGAGAGCGCGCTGGCCAACTACAGCCTCCAGATGCGGATGCTGAACTATCTGCGCGGCCAGTACCCGGGCGCCCACCTCACCCTGCACTCCGGTGAACTGGCCCCCGGCCTGGTCAAGCCCGAGGACCTGACGTTCCACATCCGCGAGGCCGTACTCGTCGCCGGAGCCGAACGCATCGGACACGGCGTCGACCTGGTCCACGAGGACGACTGGCGGCAGCTCGCCCGGACGATGGCACAGCGCAAGGTGGCGGTCGAGGTGCCGTTCAGCAGCAACAAGCAGATCCTCGGCATCGCGGGCGACGACCACCCGTTCAACGCGTACCGCCGCTACGGCGTCCCGGTGGTCCTGTCCACCGACGACCCGGGGGTCTCGCGGATCGACATCAGCCACGAGTACCAGTACGCCGCCAAGACGTACGGCCTGCGCTACACCGAGCTGAAGGACCTGGCCCGCGCCTCGCTGGAGTACGCGTTCCGCAACGGCCGCAGCCTGTGGGCCACCGGCTCCGCCCCCTCCGACTACCGCCTGGTCGACGCCTGCCGCAGCGACCGGCCGGGCACCGACCGCCCGAGCGCGCGCTGCGCCCGCTACCTCGCCGACAACCCGAAGGCGGCGACCGAGTGGCGCCAGGAAACGGCCTTCGCCACCTTCGAGAGCCGTCACCGGTAACAGCGCACAGCACACGTCCGGACCCGGGCCCCGGGCCCGGACGTTTCTCCGCTACTCCGCCGAAGCCGACCAGAGGTGACTGAGCGTGCCCAGTACGAGACGGCACACGTCGTCCGGATCGGCCCCGGCCAGCGGCTCGCGCGCGACGACCGTCCGCATCAGGCCGATGCCCAGAAGCCACGCCATGGCGAGATCCGCACGCAGGGCACCGTCCTCGGTGCCGGAGAGCCCGGCCAGCGCGCCCTGGTACTCCTCGCCCAGCTTCCGCAAGGTTCCGGCCGCCTCGTCGCCCCGACCGATGGACCGCAGATAGACCTCCAGAGAGCGATCCTCCGTCCCCCCGACCGCGCTGCGGGTCAGCATCGAGCGCAGGGCGGTCTCGAAGAGCTCTTCGGGCGGTGTCGTGCGCAACTGCTCAAGTCCGCCCTGTGCGAGAACCTCCGTGAGCAGCCCCTGTTTGGACCCGAAGTACCGGAACAGCAGAGCCTGGTTGGCCCCGGCCCGCTCCGCGATACTGCGGACCGTCGTCCCTTCGTAGCCGCGCTCCGCGAACAGGTCACGGGCCGCTTCCAGCAGTCGGCGACGCGTGGCCGCGGCGTCGCGACGGCGCTCTCCGGACGGCGGTGCGGGCGCGGGCTCCATGGCGGATTTCCTCTCGGACGGCCCGTCAGGATAACGGCCGTAAAGCATCGTTGACCGCCCGAAAGACACACTCCTAACGTTGTAAGCAGCTGCTTACATATCGGAGGCCGCAGTGACGACAGCAGACATCACCCCCACCGCCTACCCCTTCAACACCCCCGACGGGCTCCAGCTCGCCGACGCCTACGAGCGCGCCCGCGACCGGCCCGGCCTCTTGCGGGTCCAGATGGAATACGGCGAACCGGCCTGGCTCGTCACCCGCTACGCCGACGCCCGGCTCGTCCTGGGCGACCAGCGCTTCAGCCGGGCCGCGGGTGCCTCGCACGACGAGCCCCGGCAGTCCGAGGGCCGACGCGACAGCGGCATTCTCAGCATGGATCCGCCCGACCACACCCGGCTGCGCTCCCTGGTCGCCAAGGCTTTCACCGTCCGCCAGATCGAGAAGTTACGTCCTCAGGTCCGGGAGCTGACCGCCGGCCTCCTCGACGACATGGAGGCGGCCGGACCGCCCGCGGACCTGGTCGACCTGTTCGCGCTGCCGCTGCCGGTCGCGGTGATCTGCCGAATGCTGGGCGTACCCGCCGAGGACCGTCCACGATTTCGGGTGTGGAGCGACGACGCGCTGTCGACCAGCTCCCTCACGGCCGCGGAGTTCGACGCCAGCCGCGACGAACTGCGCGCCTACATGGCCGAGTTGATCGACCAGCACCGGAAGTCGCCTCAGGACGACCTGATGACGGCACTCATCGAGGCCCGCGACGGCGGCGACCGGCTCTCCGAACTCGAACTCGTCGATCTGTGCGTGGGCATCCTGGTGGCAGGACACGAGACCACCGCGTCCCAGATCCCCAACTTCGTCCTCACTCTGCTGGACCATCCGGACCAGCTGACCAGGCTCAGGGCCGATCCCGGCCTCGTCCCGGGCGCAGTGGAGGAACTGCTGCGCTTCGTACCGTTGGGGAGCGGCGCCGGCCAACCCCGTTACGCCACCGAGGACATCGAGGTCGGCGGCACCCTCGTCCGGGCGGGCAGTCCGGTCCTGGTCGCCATGGGCGCCGCCAACCGCGACGCGCTGCGGTTCACCGCCCCGGGCGTGCTCGACATCGCCCGCGAGGGCAACCAGCACCTCGGATTCGGCCACGGCGTCCACCACTGCCTGGGCGCCCCGCTGGCCCGGCTCGAACTTCAGGAGGCACTCATCGCGCTCATCACCCGCTTCCCGGGGCTGCGACTGGCCGGCGATGTGACGTGGAAGTCCGAGATGCTGGTACGCGGCCCGCGTGTCATGCCGGTCGGGTGGTGACCGGGATGACCTGGAACGTACGCGTCGATCCAGAGCTCTGCCAGGCGTCGGGCATGTGCGCCGGGGTCGCCCCGGAAGTATTCGCTCTGGACGGCGAGCACGCCCGGGCGCGGACGGACGGTATCGAGCCGGACGAACGGGTCCTGGACGCCGCCGACATCTGCCCGGCCCAGGCGATCACCGTGCACGACGGGAAGTCGGTCATCGGCCCGCGCCGCGAGTGAGAAAACGCCCCGTGCCTGGAAGGACGTTCCAGGCACGGGGCGGCTGCGTGATCGCCGAACAGGACAGTCCTAGCCGAGCCGCTCCAGGATCCACTGGGGCCCACCGTCGTAGCTGAGGATCGCGCGGTGGCCCTGCGTGGTCAGGCGGCCCAGCTCGCCCCGGCCGAGGGCGATGGCGACCGGCCCTTGCGAGGCCTCGCCCTGGATCGTCCACTGGTCGGGCTGCCTGCCGCACTCGTCGACCCACACCGCCGGCGGGTAGATCCGGATCGGCGAGAGCGCCAGGCAGCGGCCTTCACCGCGCGCCTCGACGATCTGGGCCAGGCCGTCACCCTGGTTGCGGATCTCCCACACGGTGCGGGGGCTGCAGGGCTCGATGTGACCGCCCATCGGGCCTTCACCGCCCGCCAGGCATGCGCCGCTGCGCACATCACGGATGAGGTAGGTGCCGTCGTCGGCGGCCTGGGACGGGGTGGCGAGCGCCAGGACCGCGACGGCGGACGCGGCCAGCGACAGGATCGAGCGAATACGCACGGGACTCCTCATACGAGTTCGAGGCGGAAAGTACGGGCCACCTGGCCCGGACACCAAGGTCACAAGAGCTCGCCGCCCTTGCCCCGCTTCCCGCATCGCGCCCCCACCGATCCACCCCCTCAGCAGCGGCGCATTCGGAGTACACCCGGCGCATTCAGATCAACGCGCACGCCCCCTCACCAGGGGCATTTCACCCGGAGCTCAAGCCGCGAAGTCCGAGCGCTCTTTCCGAGGAACGGGAGGTGGGCCACTTCCCACCCACCCTCCCCACCCGGCCAGTTGACTTTTCGTGACCGGCTTGCCACGGATGGTGGCGACGCTCTAGCGTTCCGAATAACGAACGACCCCTGCCGGTGCGGGAACACCGAACAGGGGCCTGACCAACACGATCGACAGGAACTCGATCCCATGGCTGTCAGCCAGCTTAGTGCTGCCCCGTGCGCCCCGCACGTACCCCTGCCCGCGCCCCCGCATCCCATGGCCAATCCGGGTTACGGCAAGCGTTCCGCACCCGCCCAACGCCCACGCACCGACCGCGACTTCGCACATCTGCCGCCCCGTGAGGCATCCATCGCGGCCTACATCGACCGGCTGCCCGACGGCGCCGACATCTCCGTGAAGACGCTGGCCAAGGTCCTCCCTTACGGGCAGTGCGCACTGCGGACCGCCCTCAACCGGCTCCAGGATGCCGGGCATCTGCGGCGCGGCAGCGAGTGCGCGGCCAATGACGAGGTCCTGCTCTGGGTGACGCGGACGTTCTTCTCCCGTACCGCGCGGGACGACGACTGGTGGGCGGCGTTCACCCGGGGTGACGTACCGCCGGAGCGGCGGCACCAACACCCCACCCGCTCCCGGGCGTTCTTACTGCTGGCCGCACTGGGCCGTACCGCCCCCTCACTCACCCTCTCGGCGGCGGACTGCGCGGCGCTGGAACCGCAGGTCACCGACTGGTTCGAGCGCGGCGCCACCGAGGCGGAGCTCCTGCACGCCCTCACCGACGGCCTCCCCACCCCCGTCCACCACGCGGCGGCCCTCGTCCGCAGGCGGCTGACCGACAAAATGCCACCCGAACGGGTCACTCCGGCACAACAGCGGACGGTGTTGCGCGCCCTCGAATGCAGCGAGTGCCGCGCACCCGGCAGTGCGGAGGCCCTGATCGGCGGCCGGTGCGGACCATGCCGGGGCAACCCCGTCGACGCTCCCGCCGGACCGGCCGGAACCGTCCCGGCCATGGGCGTACTCAGCCGCATGAACGAGGTCCGGGCAGCTCTGACCCCACGAGCCGAGAGGAAATACCGATGACCGTGCAGCTCATCCGGCACGAAGGCCGGGCACGATGGAAGGGAGGAGGCGAAGCCATGACCCCCAGCACCGCCGACCACCCTGATGACATGTCCGTCGAGGAATTCGAGGAGCTCGACCGCCGCGCGCCGGAAACAGTGAGGCTCGAATTCCTCGACGGCCACCTGCTCGTCAAGCACGGCCCGATCCACATCGACGACTTCGAGGAACTCGCCCGGGTGGCGCCGGAAATTCCCGACCCGGTCGGGTTCACCCTCGACACGGACAGGCTCAAGGACTTCGTCCGCTGACCGCCGGATGTCCGAAACCGGCTCCCACCTGGGGGTGGTTTGATCCACTTCCCCTTCCTGGTCGCTACTCCGCGTGTTCATCTTGACACTCGCTGTAACGAATCGGCCCAAAGGGGAACGAACCATGTCCGAACCGACCTACGAGCAAATCGTCTCGGAGCTCCACAGCAAGCGCCCCATCACTCTCGCCCCCGGACCCCGCCTGGACGCCGAGAAGCACGGCGCCCTCCCGCTGCCGCCGAGCACGGTGTGGGACCTGCCGGGTGGCACCGCCTGGGTCTACTACGGCGAGGGACACTCGGGGCTCACACGGCCCGTGATCTTCGCCGACGGATTCAACACCGGGCCGAGCAGCCTGGACTTCTCCTGGGAAATCATGGAGTTCGGCGACTACGCGCTCATCAGCGAACTGCGCCGCCGGGGACACGACGTCATCATTCTCGGCTTCCATGAGCGCAGTGCATCGATTCTGGACAACTCCCGGACCGCGCAGGCCGCGATCCTGCACGCCATCGCGGAGCGGCAGGGCCACACTCCACTGGCCGTCGGCGGGTTCAGCATGGGCGGGCTCGTCACCCGGCACGCGCTGGCCAAGATGGAGAGCCAGGGCATCGACCACCAGGCCTCTCTCTACTTCTCGTACGACAGCCCGCACCGCGGCGCCTGGATCCCGATCGCGCTGCAGGCGTTCGCGCACTACATCAAGGATCTCGACAGCCGGTTCTCCGACCAGATCAACAGCCCGGCCGCCCGTCAGCTGCTGTGGCGGCACATCGAGAAGTGGGACGGGACGCCGGACCAGAGCGACGAGCGCACCACGTTCCTCTCGGAGATGGAGGCCATCGGCCAATGGCCGCGCCGGCCCCGGCTGATCGGTGTCGCCAACGGCGTGGCCGACGGCACCGGCACCGATGCGCAGGCCGGCGAACTGGCCCTGGAGGGCAAGGGTCTCTCGGTCGTGGGCACCAAGCTCTACACCCAGTCCCCGGGCGACAACGAACTCGTCGCGAAGCTGCGGGTGGTGACATTGAAGACCAACGAGGTGCGTACGTCGGGGCTCCCGTCGGTCGACGGCGCACCCGGCGGCTCGCTGGAAGGGTTCGGCATCCTCGCCGACGGGCTCAACGCCCTCAGCCCCATCCTCGGGTTCAAGACCGACGTACGTATCCGCTCGCACTGCTTCGTGCCGGCCGTCAGCGCCGTCGACGTAGGCGATCCGGACACGGACGCGGAGCTGTACAAGGACATCTCCGCGCTCCCGCCGAATACCGGCGGGCTCGACGAGTTCAAGCTCGCGTCCCGCAACGAGGGGCACACCCTCGTGACGGAGGAGCTCTGCACCTGGCTCCTCGACCGGCTTCCGTAGTTACGCAGTTCCGTCGTGCGGGGTATCACGCGCTCACGGTGCTCCGGCGGGCATCGTGGGTGCGTCCACCGCTCCGCCCTGTACAGAAACGACATCGACCCCCGGGACCTGCTGGTCCCGGGGGTCGATGCGGTAAAGCTGTACAGGAACTACCGATCCGTCAGGATCAGAAGTCCATGTCACCGCCCGGCATGCCGCCCGGAGCGGCCGCAGAGGCCTTCTCCGGCTTGTCGGCGATGACGGCCTCGGTGGTGAGGAACAGCGCGGCGATGGACGCGGCGTTCTGCAGGGCGGAGCGCGTGACCTTCGCCGGGTCGAGAATGCCCTCGGCGATCATGTCGACGTACTCGCCGGTCGCGGCGTTCAGACCGTGGCCGACAGCCAGGTTGCGCACCTTCTCGACGACGACGCCGCCCTCGAGACCACCGTTGACGGCGATCTGCTTGAGCGGGGCCTCCAGCGCCAGCTTGACGGCGTTGGCGCCGGTCGCCTCGTCACCCGAGAGCTCCAGCTTCTCGAAGACGGCCGAGGCCTGGAGCAGAGCCACGCCACCACCGGCGACGATGCCCTCCTCGACAGCGGCCTTGGCGTTGCGCACCGCGTCCTCGATGCGGTGCTTGCGCTCCTTGAGCTCGACCTCGGTCGCGGCACCGGCCTTGATGACGGCCACGCCGCCGGCCAGCTTCGCGAGGCGCTCCTGGAGCTTCTCGCGGTCGTAGTCCGAGTCGGAGTTCTCGATCTCGGCACGGATCTGGTTGACGCGACCCTGAACCTGGTCGCTGTCACCGGCACCGTCGACGATCGTGGTCTCGTCCTTGGTGATGACGACCTTGCGGGCGCGGCCGAGCAGGTCGAGACCGGCGTTCTCCAGCTTGAGGCCGACCTCCTCGGAGATGACGGTGCCACCGGTGAGGATGGCGATGTCGCCGAGCATGGCCTTGCGGCGGTCACCGAAGCCCGGGGCCTTGACGGCGACGGACTTGAAGGTGCCACGGATCTTGTTGACGACCAGGGTCGACAGGGCCTCGCCCTCGACGTCCTCGGCGATGATCAGCAGCGGCTTGCCGGACTGCATGACCTTCTCCAGCAGCGGAAGGAGGTCCTTCACGTTGCTGACCTTGGAGTTCACGATCAGGATGTACGGGTCGTCGAGGGACGACTCCATGCGCTCCATGTCGGTGGCGAAGTACGCCGAGATGTAGCCCTTGTCGAAGCGCATACCCTCGGTGAGCTCCAGCTCCAGACCGAAGGTCTGGGACTCCTCGACGGTGATGACGCCTTCCTTGCCGACCTTGTCCATGGCCTCGGCGATGAGCTCGCCGATCTGGGTGTCGGCGGCGGAGATGGAGGCGGTCGAAGCGATCTGCTCCTTGGTCTCCACGTCCTTGGCCTGCTCCAGGAGGGCGGCGGAGACGGCCTCGACGGCCTTCTCGATGCCCCGCTTGAGGGCCATCGGGTTGGCACCCGCGGCGACGTTGCGAAGGCCCTCGCGGACGAGAGCCTGGGCGAGAACGGTGGCGGTGGTCGTACCGTCGCCGGCGACGTCGTCCGTCTTCTTGGCGACCTCCTTGACCAGCTCCGCACCGATCTTCTCGTACGGGTCCTCCAGCTCGATCTCCTTGGCGATGGACACACCATCGTTGGTGATCGTGGGGGCGCCCCACTTCTTCTCAAGGACGACGTTGCGACCCTTGGGGCCAAGGGTGACCTTGACGGCGTCGGCGAGCTGGTTCATGCCGCGCTCGAGACCGCGCCGGGCCTCCTCGTCGAACGCGATGATCTTGGCCATGTGAAGTGGTCCTCCCGGACAGGGGTGGATTTCTCCGGACCGAGTGGCGCCCGCGACGGACGGCCTGCGTGACCGGTGGTTCCTTGCCCCACCGGACCTGCGGGCCTCACCGGCCCGGTCCAAGTTCTGTCACTCTCACCTGGAGAGTGCTAACGCCAATGATTAGCACTCGACCCCCTGGAGTGCAAGCGTCCCCCTCGGGATGTGGACAACGACAGCCACTCACGGGTGGCCGCGGACGCGGACGCGCGGAGGGCCCGTACCCCAGGGGTACGGGCCCTCCGTGCGTGAGTAGTGTCGTTGGCCGACCGCGTCGAGCTCAGCCGACGGCGAGCTTGACCATGTCCGCCTGCGGCCCCTTCTGGCCCTGCGAGATCTCGAATTCAACTCGCTGACCCTCTTCGAGGGTGCGGTACCCGTCCATCTGGATCGCGCTGTAGTGGACGAAAACATCCGCACCACCGTCGACCGCGATGAAGCCGTACCCCTTCTCCGCGTTGAACCACTTGACGGTGCCCTGAGCCATGCCTAACTCCCCTATTACTGGCCCTTGCACAGGACCGCACTTCGCGGACCCGGGTCAGAACTCACCCCCCGACAGGAGAGGGTGTGTGCGCCGGAACGCGTCGACCGCGGCCGAATGTATCTGCCCAACTGCCCTCTGCAACAGGTCAATCGGACGAGAATTCTGGGCAACACCGAACGCCCGAATATGAGGAATTCATGAGATTCCAGGGCAAGTCGGGCCGGGCAAAGGCGACTTATGGCGCAAGGAGATCGAACACTTTGGCTGCTTCTTGTCGCGGCCGGGCGCATTCTCATATGCGGGCGGCATGGGCAGCTTGGGGGACTTCCCACACTGTACCGCGCTCAACCATGCAGAATTGCCCCCTCCGCTTCTCTCGCGGAGGGGGCAATTCCGATAACGCCGTGAAATCGGACGGACGGTCAGCAGCCGCCTGCCACTGCCGGGATGATCGAGATGCCCGCGCCGTCCGGCGTCGCCGTCTCCAGGCCGCCCTCGAAGCGCACGTCGTCGTCGTTGACGTACACGTTCACGAAGCGGCGCAGCTTGCCCTGGTCGTCCAGGACGCGGGCGGCGATGCCCGGGTGGTTCTGCTCCAGGGACTCGATGACCTGGGAGAGGGTCGAGCCCTCGGCCGGGACCTCGGCCTGACCGCCCGTGTAGGTGCGGAGGATGGTGGGGATGCGGACCTTGACGCTCATGATGGGGTGCCTTTCTTCGGTCTCGGGTGGTCAGCCGGCGGCGAGGCCGGCGGCGCGGAACGCGTCCAGGCTCGGGCGGATCGTCGCGGTCGCCTGCGAGGTGGCGGCCACCGCGTCCAGGGTCTTGAGGCCGTCACCGGTGTTGAGGACGACGGTGGTCAGCGCCGGGTCGAGCAGACCGGCCTCGATGAGCTTCTTCGTCACGCCGACCGTCACCCCGCCCGCCGTCTCCGCGAAGATGCCCTCGGTGCGCGCCAGCAGCTTGATCGCGTCGACGACCTGCTCGTCGTCGACGTCCTCGACCGCGCCGCCGGTGCGACGGGCGATGTCCAGGACGTACGGGCCGTCGGCCGGGTTGCCGATCGCCAGGGACTTGGCGATGGTGTTCGGCTTCTGGGGCCGCACGATGTCGTGACCGGCCTTGAAGGCGGTGGAGACCGGGGAGCAGCCCTCGGCCTGGGCACCGAAGATCTTGTACGGCTTGTCCTCGACGAGACCGAGCTTGATCAGCTCCTGCAGACCCTTGTCGATCTTCGTGAGCTGCGATCCGGATGCGATCGGGATGACGATCTGGTCGGGCAGCTGCCAGCCGAGCTGCTCGCAGATCTCGTACGCCAGGGTCTTGGAGCCCTCGCCGTAGTACGGGCGCAGGTTGACGTTGACGAAGCCCCAGCCCTCGCCGAGCGGGTCGCCGATGAGTTCCGAGCAGAAGCGGTTGACGTCGTCGTAGTTGCCCTCGATGCCGACCAGCTCACCGCCGTACACCGCGGCCATGACGACCTTGCCCTGCTCCAGGTCGTGCGGGATGAACACGCAGGAGCGGAAGCCGGCGCGGGCGGCGGCGGCGCCCACCGCACCGGCGAGGTTGCCGGTGGAGGAGCAGGAGAGGGTGGTGAAACCGAAGGCGCGGGCGGCCTCGACGGCGATGGCGACGACGCGGTCCTTGAAGGAGTGCGTCGGGTTGCCGGAGTCGTCCTTGACGTACAGGCCGCCGGTGACGCCCAGCTCGCGGGCGAGGTTGTCGGCCTTGACCAGCTTGGTGAAACCGGGGTTGATGTTGGGCTTGTCCGCGACATCGGCGGGGACCGGCAGCAGCGGCGCGTAACGCCAGATGTTGTCGGGTCCGCCCTCGATGCGCTTCTTCAGCTCCTCGGGGGAGCCGCTCGGCAGGTCGTACGCCACTTCGAGCGGCCCGAAACAGGACGCGCAGGCGAAAATGGGGCCGAGCTCGAAACGCTCGCCGCACTCGCGGCAGGAAAGCGCCGCGGCGGGTCCGAGGTCGACAGCTTCGGCGGAAGAATCGGTGCTTACTGCAACGGTCTGCACGGCCATGATGGCGGAGGCCCTTTCTCCTCATCTTCCTTGCGACGCGTTTCGCCACAAGACGGAATTGGCACCTTCCCCACCGTGACCTCGCGGTCGGCAGGAGGGTTGCCGGGACTTCAACGGGCCGTTCCCTCAGTCCCTCTGGATGAGCGCTGTGGCACTGGATCATCGATCCAGGCATTTATTGGCGGACTGACCCCGACATGCGACGGCCATCCGCGTTGTTCAAGACTGTAACCGAAGCACCGGACAGTTGAGATAGTCGTCCGAACCGCGAGATGGATCACATACAGGGAGTATCGACCGTGCTGGAAGAGGTCGAACGCTGGCTGGCCAGGCGTTCCTGGTCGGCCGCCGACCGCCCGCTGGACCGCATCCTGGCCGCCAAGGCCAGGGACCCGCGCCGCGGGAGCGTGAGCGTCGTACTGCCCGCGCTGAACGAGGAGGCGACGGTCGGCCGGATCGTCGCGACGATCCGGCGCGAGCTGATGGAGAAGGTCCAGTTGGTCGACGAACTCGTGGTGATCGATTCCGGTTCCACGGACGCCACCGCGAAGGTGGCCCGGGAGGCCGGCGCCCGGGTGGTGCACCGGGACGAGATACTCCCCCGGATACCCGCCGTGCCCGGCAAGGGCGAGGTGCTGTGGCGGTCGCTCCTGGTGACCGGCGGTGACATCGTCTGCTTCATCGACGCCGATCTGAAGGACTTCTCGGCGGACTTCGTCTCCGGCATCGTCGGCCCGCTGCTGACCGAACCGAACGTGCAGTTCGTGAAGGCGATGTACGACCGCCCCTTCGGCGACACCGCAGGTCAGGGGGGTCGCGTCACCGAACTGGTGGCCCGTCCACTGCTCAATCTGCACTGGCCTCAGCTGGCCGGTTTCGTCCAGCCGCTGGGCGGGGAGTACGCAGCACGCCGCTCCCTCCTCGAACGGCTGCCCTTCCCCGTCGGCTACGGAGTGGAACTGGGCCTCCTGGTCGATGCGCTGCACACGGTGGGTCTGGACGCGCTGGCCCAGGTCGACGTAGGGGTGCGCAAACACCGTCACCAGGACGGGCAGGCGCTCGGCCGGATGGCGGCGACGATCTACCGGACCGCTCAGCTCCGGCTGTCCCGGGGTCACTTGGTGCGGCCTTCGCTCACCCAGTTCGAGCGCGGCGAGGACGGCTTCGTGCCGCGCACCCATGCGGTGGACACCGAGGAGCGCCCCCCGATGCGCGAGATCGAGGAGTACGTTTCGCGCCGGGCGGCCTGACTTCGCACGTTTGGGCCGTTCGTGATCCGGCTAGATTTCGCAACATGGTCTCCGCGTACGAAGCCCAGTCCGCTGCCCAGATCCTCGTTGCGTCCAACCGCGGCCCGGTGTCGTACACCCTCGCCACGGACGGATCGCTCGACGCGAAGCGCGGCGGCGGCGGGCTCGTCTCCGGGCTGAGCGCCGTCAAGGACAAGCTGTGGGTGTGCGCCGCGCTCGGTGACGGGGACCGGGAGGCGATCCGGCGCGGGGTCGGCGAGCAGGGCGTACGGATGCTCGACATCGACGCGGCCGTCCACGCGGACGCGTACAACGGCATCGCGAACTCGGTGCTCTGGTTCGTCCACCACATGCTGTACCAGACGCCGCTGGAGCCGGTCTTCGACGCGGAGTTCCGGCGGCAGTGGGCGTCGTTCGAGACGTACAACCGGGCCTTCGCCGAGGCGCTCGCCGAGGAGGCGGACCAGGGTGCGGCGGTGCTGGTGCAGGACTACCACCTGGCGCTGGTGCCCGGCATGCTCCGCGAGCTCCGCCCCGACCTGCGGATCGGCCACTTCTCGCACACCCCGTGGGCCCCCGTCGACTACTTCCGCCTGCTTCCCGACGACATCGCCGAGCAGCTGCTGCACGGCATCCTGGGCGCGGACCGGGCGGCCTTCCTGACCCGGCGCTGGGCGGACGCGTTCATCGGCTGCTGTACGGAGATCCTGGGCGGCACCGGCCGGACCAGGATCGGGGTGCACGGGCTCGGCGCGGACGCGGACTTCCTGCGCGGGCGCGCACACGAGGCGGACGTGGACGAGCGGATGGCGGCGCTGCGGGAGCAGGTCGGCCCCGGCCGGAGGACGATCGTACGAGTGGACCGAACGGAACTGTCCAAGAACATCGTGCGCGGCCTGTTCGCGTACCGCGAGTTCCTCGAAGAGCGGCCGGAATGGCGTGAGCGCGTCGTCCATGTCGCCTTCGCGTACCCCTCGCGGCAGGATCTGGCGGTGTACCGCGACTACACGGCCGAGGTGCAGCGGGTCGCCGACGAGATCAACGCCGTGTACGGCACGGCGGGCTGGACGCCGGTCGTGCTCCACGTCAAGGACGACTTCGCCCGCTCGCTCGCCGCGTACCGGCTGGCCGACGTGGCGCTCGTCAACCCGATCCGCGACGGCATGAACCTGGTCGCCAAGGAGGTCCCGATCGTCTCCGACCACGGCTGCGCGCTGGTGCTGTCGCGGGAGGCGGGGGCATACGAGGAGCTGGGCAGCGACGCGGTCGTGGTGAACCCGTACGACGTGTCCGCGACGGCGGCGGCGCTGCACGAGGCTCTGACGATGGCGGACGACGAAAGGGCCGCACGCACGGAGCGGCTGGCCGCGGCGGCGGTGGCGCTGCCGCCGCAGCAGTGGTTCCTGGACCAGTTGGACGCGCTGCGGCAGGAGGCTTGAGAACGAACCCGTCCGGCGACTGAGGACACGACGTGGCAGCGCCGGGCTCAGCTCGCGCCCCCCGTGGCCGGATGAGGGCCTGCCCCGGTCCTTGGGCAGGCCCTCGACTGCACGCCTAAGCCTGCTGAGGCGCGGACGCAGGCACTATCGGGGACAGCGTTTGGTGGCGCCGCCGTCGTCCAGGTGACCCCCGTACATCCAGCCGAGGCTCCGGCCGGAAGCGGGGTCCCTCACCCACGTCCACTTGCTGCCGTATCGGTTCTTGGTGTAGCAGTCGTACGAGACCTTGGTGCGCTGGGAGACGTCCCCGACCTTGGTGCAGGCGCCGTACGGTCCCGTCCGCGCAGCTGCGTAAGCGGGCTTGACCTTGCCGGAACCACGGTCGACGTTGCGGTGCGGCCAGTGGGCGTTGCCACAGGTGACCGCGGACTTGGCAGCGGCGCCGGCCCCGGCGGGCAGAGCGTTGACCGCCGGTGCGGCTGCCGTACCCAGAACCATCACGGCGCCCAGCACCGCTCCGGCGAAGACGGAATGTGTTCGCATGGTTGTTCCTCCTCGGCTTTGGTTCGATGCGCCCCGGCCCACCCCCGTGCACGGCCGGGACACTTCCTGCGACGGTCAGGCGACGACGTAGAGCTTCTTGGGCCAGCCCATACGGTCCAGCCGCGAGAACAGGTCCTTGATGTCCCGCGGGTTCAACTTGATGCAGCCGTTGGAGAAGTAGTCGTTGGGGTTGCTGTTGGTCCACTTCTCGGATTCGACCTTTCCCTGCTGCCCGTTCGGCTTCATCTCGCTGTGGATGAACAGTTCGGTGCGCTTGGTGCGTCCGTTCTTGCAGACCTTGTCCGAAAGCTTGATCACGAGGCCGTTGATGATGCCGTCGAAGTTCTTGCGGTGCCACTGAATGGCGTACGGGTGCCGGGCGTCGGCGTTGGGCAGCCATCCCCTGCCGACCGTGCACTCGTTCGTGACCTGCCCGGACCCGGCCTTCCATTGCTTGATCACCTTGTCGCGTCCGGGCACCCGCTTCACCAGCTCCAGACGGGAGTTGGTGACCGTTCCCTTGTTGAAGCGCAGGTAGTGGGCATCGGTGACGGCGGCCGATGTGCCTCTCTCCTCTCGCGCCTGCGCCGACGGTGTCGACGTCGCGCTCAGTCCCGCGGCAAGGACGGTGGCAAGGACGAACGGTACGACGTGTGCATTCAGGTTCACTGGAGCCCTCCTTATGGGCAGCTGGTTGCGGAAGCGTTCATCCATCGCGTCTGTTCGACCTCGATGGGGAAGGCCGCATGCGGATGAGGCGTTGCTCAGGCGTCGCAGCCTGTCGTGGGAGATCCGAAGCAACGCGAAGGAAGCCTTGCCGGTCAGCGCGTTCTCGCGTCACCCGAAATGCTCGGGGGCGGGCAAGACCGAGTAGGCAGGGGGCTGCGGGCGACCGTGGTTTCGTCTCCTTCTCTCTCAGTGCCGCGGCCACATGTGTGGCACCCCAAAAGCAACTCGCCACAACAGCCGGCCGCCCGTCCTCAGTCCGTGCGCCGCGACTGCTTCGACCGCAATCCTGCTCGCGCACGACACGGCCGGCCAGCCTTTTCGGTCCTGGCCGAAGCGCCTCACCGGGACCGGCTCCCACACGAACTCACCAAGCAGCAGCCGGACTTGAAGGTTCCTTGCGACCGCAGGAAGAAAGAGAAGACTGGTGGTTCGAGGACAGCACGAATGAAAGGTTCTACATGCTGCGTATCCACTTCACATCGGAAGACCTCGCCAGGACGAGAATCCTGACCACCTGGGGACCCCTCGGGGAGACGCTCTTCAGCCTGACGACCCTGCGGCAGAGCAACACCGAGGCGCTGTACGGGGGATGGCGCCGACGCGTATCCCGCGCATCGGAAGCACCCACTCACCCTGCCTCGGCGCTCTTCTGCGGCGGGGCCCTGGACCTGTTCACCGTCACCGGGCCCGCCCAGTCGATGGAGGAAGGCCTGGAAGCCCTCAGGGCAGCCCGCCCGGACCACGTGCGGGACGAACTCGCAGGGGCTGTCGCCGCCCTCGCCTTCTACTCCGGGCTCACCGCTCCTTGGGCCAAAACGTCGTGGGCGGACGTCGGCCACGACCGTGCCGCTCGTCAGGAACTGGTGCGCTTCCTCCACGACTATCACCGCGTCGCCGTGGCCCCCCACTGGTCGCGCATACAGTCACGACTTCAGTCGGAACAGACCAGCCACGCCCGCATCCTGGCGAATTCCGGTGTCGAGGCAATGCTCGCGGGGCTGCCGCCGGGCTTCCGCTGGCGCTCTCCGGTACTGGAGATCGGACGCGGCGCGCTGACCGGGGAGGTCACTCTGGGCGGCCGAGGTCTCACGCTGGTGCCTTCCGCCTTCTGCCACACACGGCCCATCACTTACACCAGCGCGACGGACGACCAGGCCCCGGCCGTGCTGTTCATCCCCGTCATCCGCAGCGTTTCCGACTCTGCCGGCATGTTCACCGAGCCCGGGAGCGGAACCCACCGCGCCTTGGCCGCTCTCCTCGGACGGACCCGCGCCCAAGCTCTCGACGCCATCAGCCGCGCCCCCTGTACCACCGGACGGCTCGCCGAACTCCTCTCGGTCTCCCCGGCCACCTCCAGCGAGCACGCCACAGTGTTACGACAGTCCGGACTCATCTCCACCACCCGCCACGGCAGCGCCGTCCTGCACGCGCTGACCCCCCTCGGTTCCGCCATGCTGAACGGCCGTCCGGATCTCGCAGACCCCGCTCATCGTCGTTGAGGATGCCTGTGTCCCGGTACTGGACGGGTTGCGAATGCGATCGTGCGGAACTCCAGGTGTGACCTAGAGGTGTTGTGCCAGGGCCGAGAGGAAGCCCACCACGGCCCCCGGGCCGTTCAGCAGCAGATCGGCCCGCTCGGCCAGTTCGGGCACTTCCGCGCTGCCGCTGCAGACCAGCAGGCCCGGGGTGCCGTCGGGGCCCTCGGTGCGGAGCTTCTCCACGGCGGCGTACGCGGCGAGGTCACCCAGGTCGTCACCCGCGTACAGAACGGACTCGGCGTCCAACTCCCGTACGTACTGCGCGAGCGCCACACCCTTGTCCATGCCCGGCGGGCGCAACTCCAGGACCAGGCGGCCCGGTTCGACGATCAGCCCGTGCCGGGCGGCGAGCTCGCCGAGGGGGCCGCGCAGGGCCTCGAACGCGGCCTGCGGGTCGGCGGCGCGGCGGGTGTGGACGGCGAGCGCCCGGCCCTTCTCCTCGATCCAGGTTCCGTGCCACGAATCGAACCGGTCGAGCACGCCCGGGAGTTCGGCGCGGACCGCGGCCACACCGGGGTGCGGGGCGGGGGCGTGGACGGTGCCGGAGACGGCGTCCCAGCGTTCGGCGCCGTAGTGGCCGAGGACGACGAGGTGGTCGAGTCCCGGTACTCCGGCGAAGCCGCCGTGCCGGACCGCGACGCCGGCCGGGCGGCCGGTGATCACGGCGATGGAGGCCACTTTCGGGGCGAGCGCGACGAGCGCGTCGACGGCGCCGGGGTGGGCGCGGGCCTGTTCCGGGTCCGGGACGATGTCGGCGAGGGTCCCGTCGAAATCGAGCGCGACGACGGCACGGTCCGGGCGCGCGAGGATCGCGGCCAGGGCTTCTCGGCCGAGTGGGGTGGTGGGGGTCGGGAGCTCGGACGGGATCTCGCTCGGCGCGGGTACGTGCGGATTGCTGCCCATGGGGCCGAGCCTATAGGCGTACCGCCGGGCACAGCCATGGGCGACGTGGCATACGGGCGGCGTCCGAGCGTGACGGACCGCAGCGGCCGGCTGTCGCGCGAGTGCGAAACTTCAACCGGACAAACAACCCCAGATCTACACATAGCGCTTATGGAGCGCGGACAGCGATCAAGGCACCAGTCCCCCGTCCCACCGGGAGCAACCCTGATGCGCGCGTCTCTTGTCCTCTGCACGGTGATGGCGGGTCTCCTGGCAGGCGCCTCCTCGAGCCGGAAACCACCGATGTGGACCTCCCGGGCCTGGCCCTGCCGCTGACCGGCGAAATGCAGACCGAAGGGATGCGCCGGGCGCCGGCCTTCCGCTGCCGGGTGCCCGTGTGGTTCCTGGACGCGGCAGCCTGGACCACGAAAGTCTTCGTCGAGGCGCTGCGCGTCACCGGCACCGCGGAACCCGTCGTGATCACCGTCTCCCGCTGAGAGGGTGCGGGTTCAGCGACGCCCCCGCTTCGCGTCGCGGACCCGGCGCAGGCGGTTCACCGTCACCGGGTCCTCCTCCAGCGCGCGGCGGTCGTCGAGGAGCGCGTTCAGCAGCTGGTAGTAGCGCGTGGGCGAGATGCCGAGCCGTTCGCGGATCGCGCGCTCCTTCGCCCCGGGCCCGGCCCACGACTGCCGTTCGACGGCGAGCACGGCACGGTCCCTGGCGGAGAGGCCGACGGAGCCGTCCGTGTCGTCGGGGCCATTCGCAGGGGCGGTCATATCAGCCAACATATCGCCCGGCCGGAGAGCCGCCGCCCGTCACTCCGCTTCCTCAGCCGCCCTCGCGTCCTGTGCGATCTTCCCCAGCACGCTCTCGGGGCTCTCGTTCGGCGCGAACGCGTTGCCGATGTTCTCCTTGATCGACTCATTGACCCGAGCCCAGGACGTCTTGCCGACCGGGTAGAACTCCGAGTTCGGCAGCGCGGCCAGGAACTTCCGCAGCGGCTTGTACTCGGGATCGGACTCCATCGCTGCGGAAGCGCTGTCGGTGACCGGCAGCAGGTCGTACTCGTCGGCGAAGTCGATGACGTTCTTGTCGGTGAACAGATAGTCGAGGAACTTGCCCGTCTCCACACGGTGGCCGCGCTGCTTGAAGCCCATGATCCAGTCGGCGACGCCCATCGACCCCTTTGTGGGGCCGTCGATGCCGGGCAGCGGCACCATGCCGACGGAGACGCCCTTCTTCTCGGCCTCCTGCATCAGCGTCGGGTGACCGTTCAGCATGCCGACCTTGCCGCGCGTGAACGCGTCGAACGCCTTGCCCCGGTCGAGCTTGCCGGGGGCGACGGGGCCCACGAGGCCCTTGTCGACCAGGTTCGTCTTCAGCCAGTCGAACGTCTTGACGTTCTCGACCGAGTCGATCTCGTACGAGCCGACGTCACCGATGTAGCCGCCGCCCCCGCTGAGCAGCCACATCATGGCCTCGGCCTGGGACTCCTCCGGACCGAGCGGCAGCGCGAGCGGGTACGTCACACCGCGCTGATCGAGCACCGCCGCGTCGTTGCGTATGTCGTCCCAGGTCTTCGGGGCATCGAGGCCCGCCTGTGCGAAGAACTTCTTGTTGTAGAAGAGCAGTCGGGTGCTGGCGACGAACGGCAGTCCGTACTGGGTCCGGTCCACGCTGCCCGCGTCGGCGAGGTGCGGCAGGAAGTTGGCCTGGGTGGGGATGCTCAGCATCTCGTCGGCCCGGTAGAGCTTGCCGGCCTTGGCATAGTCGGCGTACGCGCCGATCTGGGCGATGTCGGGGGCCTGCCCCTTCTTCACCATATCGGCGACCTTGCGGTCGACGTCCTTCCACGAATAGACGCTGACATCGACCTTGATGCCGGGATGGGACGCTTCGAAGCCCTTCACGAGCCCGGCCCAGTACTTCTTGGAGTTGTTGGCCGCGCTGTTGCCGTAGTCCGCCGCGACGAGCTTGAGGGTGACATCCCCCGATTCGCTGCCGCCGCATCCCGATAACGTTGCCGTCAATCCCAGTGCGGCCACAGCCGCCATCAGTCCCAAGTAGCGCCGCTGCACAGCCCAGTTCCGTCCTCGTTCATTTGCGTCATCCGCGCCGGCCACGTCCTCGTGGGGGCCTCCGGATGAACTGCGATCCTCCCCCGAGCGCTCGTCGAAGGTCTACACCATCGGCGTATCGCTTTGGCAACGCACCGGGACCCGCGCCCGGTTGACGCCCGAAGGCATTGCCCTTGACCTGCGCCGACTGCTAAGTAGGTTTCGGCGCAAGGCTCTTCATGGTCCAGACCTTTGCTCCGCTGCTGTGCCGCACCGCCCGCATCGTTACCGTTCCACGCCGCAAGGAGCCGTCCAGCATGTCCCGTACCGCATCAGAAATTGCCACCCAGCCCGACTGCTGGCGGCGTGCCGCAGAGGCGGGGGCAGCGTTCGACGGGCTGCCGCGGCCGGGTGAGCGGGTCGCCGTCACCGGGTGCGGCACCTCCTGGTTCATGGCGATCGCGTACGCGGCGCTGCGCGAGGCGGCCGGTCAGGGCGAGACGGACGCATATCCCTCGTCGGAGTTCCCGGCCGGGCGTCCGTACGACCGGGTGGTGGCGATCACCCGCTCCGGTACGACGACCGAGGTGCTGGAACTCCTCGGCGAGCTGCGCGGCAGGGTCACCACCGTCGCACTGACCGCCGACCCGAAGACGCCGGTCATGGACGCCGCCGACACGGTGGCCGTACTGGACTGGGCGGACGAGGAGTCGGTCGTCCAGACCCGCTTCGCCACCACCGCGCTGGCCTTTCTGCGGGCCGGCCTGGAGGCGTCGGGTCCGCTTCCGGCCGGGGTGAAGACGGTCGCCGCCGCCGCGGTCGACGCGGAGCTCGCGGTGACGGAGCCGCTGGACGAGGCGGTGGTCTCGGCCGAGCAGTGGACGTTCCTGGGGCGCGGCTGGACGTACGGCCTGGCCCAGGAGGCCGGACTGAAGATGCGTGAGGCGGCGGGCGCCTGGACGGAGTCGTACCCGGCCATGGAGTACCGCCACGGCCCGATCTCGATCACCGGACCGCACCGCGTGGCATGGGTGTTCGGTCCGCTGCCGGAGGGACTCGCCGGCGATGTGGCACAGGTGGGCGGCACACTGGTCGCGCATGCCACCGCGGACCCGATGGCTGATCTGATCCGGGCCCAGCGGCTGGCCGTCGAGCTCGCGGAGTCGAAGGGGTACGACCCGGACCACCCGCGCAATCTCTCGCGCAGCGTGATCCTTTCGTCCTGAGCCCGCTGTTCCGGTCCACTGCCGCGGGGCCGCGGGCGCGATTTTGTATGGATACGCAACAAACCGCGAGAGTGGACTAGACCTATTGGGGTCCGTCGGGCGAAACTGTTTCCCGTGAAACACGTCATCGCCCTCGATGTGGGCGGCACCGGAATGAAGGCCGCACTGGTCGGGGCCGACGGCGCCCTGCTCCACGAGGCGCGGCGGGCAACCGGCAGAGAACGCGGTCCCGATGCCGTCGTGGAGTCGATCCTCACCTTCGCCGCGGACCTGCGGGCGTACGGCGAGGAGCACCTCGGCGAAAGCGCTGTCGCGGCCGGTGTCGCCGTGCCCGGCATCGTCGACGCCGAGAACGGGATCGCGGTCTACGCCTCGAACCTGGGCTGGCGCGACGTACCCATGCGGGAACTGCTCGGCAAGCGGCTCGGCGGTGTCCCCGTCGCACTCGGCCACGATGTGCGCACCGGTGGACTCGCCGAGGGCCGGATCGGCGCGGGCAAGGGCGCCGACCGCTTCCTCTTCGTACCGCTGGGCACCGGGATCGCCGGGGCCATCGGCATCGCGGGCACCATCGAGTCCGGCGCGCACGGGTACGCGGGCGAGATCGGCCACATCGTGGTCCGGCCGGACGGCCCCGACTGCGGCTGCGGCCAGCGCGGCTGTCTGGAGACCCTGGCGTCCGCCTCCGCGGTGACCCGGGCCTGGGCCGCGGCATCCGGCGATCCGACGGCGGACGCCGCGGACTGCGCGAAGGCCGTGGAGTCGGGCGACCCGGCGGCCGTGGAGGTCTGGCGGAACGCGGTCGACGCGCTCGCCGCCGGACTGGTCACCGCGCTGACGCTGCTCGACCCCAGCACGCTCATCATCGGTGGCGGTCTCGCCGAGGCCGGGGAAACCTTGTTCACACCACTCCGTGCGGCCGTCGAGGAACGTGTCACGTTCCAGAAGCTGCCCCACATCGTCCCGGCGGCCCTCGGGGACACCGCCGGATGCCTGGGCGCAGGGCTGCTCGCCTGGGATCTTCTCTCCACGGAGGTATCCGCCTGATGGCCAAACGCGCAGACAGCACAGTTCTCGCAGGTGCCCGGGTGGTGCTTCCCACCGGGACCGTCGAGGACGGCCGGGTGGTCGTCGAGGGCACCCGGATCGTCGGCGGTGCGGCGGAGGGCGCCCGGACCGTCGACCTGAGCGGCCATTGGGTGGTCCCGGGCTTCGTCGACATGCACAACCACGGCGGCGGCGGCGCGTCCTTCACCTCCGGCACCGTCGACGAGGTCCTCACCGGTATCCGCACCCACCGCGAGCACGGCACCACCACACTGGTCGCCTCCACCGTCACCGGCGAGATGGACTTCCTCGCCCAGCGGGCCGGTGTCCTGTCCGAGCTGGTCGAGCAGGGTGACCTGGCCGGTATCCACTTCGAGGGGCCGTTCATCTCACCGTGCCGCAAGGGCGCGCACAGCGAGGATCTGCTGCGCCACCCGGACCCGGCCGAGGTCCGCAAGCTGATGGACGCGGCGCGCGGCACCGCGAAGATGTTCACGCTCGCCACCGAACTCCCGGGCGGCATCGAGTCGGTGCGGCTGCTCGCCGAGCACGGGGTGATCGCCGCGATCGGGCACACCGACGCGACGTACGAGCAGACCGTCGAGGCGATCGACGCGGGCGCCACCGTCGCCACGCACCTGTTCAACGCGATGCCGCCGCTCGCCCACCGCGAGCCCGGCCCGATCGCCGCCCTCCTGGAGGACGAGCGGATCACCGTCGAGCTGATCAACGACGGTACACATCTGCACCCCGCCGCCCTGGAGCTGGCCTACCACCACGCGGGCGCCCACCGCGTCGCGCTGATCACCGACGCCATGGACGCGGCCGGCTTCGGCGACGGCCGGTACCAGCTCGGCCCGCTCGCGGTCGAGGTCAAGGACGGCGTCGCCCGGCTGGTCGAGGGCAACTCGATCGCGGGCTCCACGCTCACCCTGGACACCGCGTTCCACCGGGCCGTGACCATCGACAGGCTCCCGGTCGGCGATGTCGTGCAGTCCATCTCCGCCAACCCGGCACGGCTGCTCGGCGTGTACGACAAGGTCGGCTCGCTGGAGCCGGGCAAGGACGCGGACCTGGTGGTCCTGGACGCGGACTTCGCGCTCAAGGGCGTCATGCGCAAGGGCGAATGGATCATCGATCCACAGATCGGTTGATTTGGCCCGTTATTGACAGTGGGTCGAATACGTAACGAAGAGACGGCGGTTGGTCCGGAGGTCTGGGCCGACCGCCGCCTCTTTGACATGATCGCCTGGGAAACAGGCAGAGAAAGCGCATTCCGTCCAAGGATTCGCGCTCCAGAGCAGGGATCGAGGGAGCGGCCGCAGTGATCCTCACGGTCACACTGAATACGGCACTCGACGTGACGTACGGCGTCCCGGAGCTCGTCCCGCACGCCAGCCACCGCGTCAGCGACATGTCCGAGCGACCCGGTGGCAAGGGCCTCAACGTGGCCCGGGTGCTCTCCGCCCTCGGCCACGAAACGGCGGTCACCGGCTTCGCCGGGGGCTCCACCGGAGCCGTGCTGCGCGAACTGCTGGCCGGCCTGCCGTCGCGGGACGCAAACACGAAGGCCGAAAACGGCGCCACGCCCGCCGCCGCGCCGATCACCGACGCCCTCGTCACCGTCGCCGGGAACACCCGTCGCACGATCGCCGTCGTCGACCGGGCCACCGGCGACACCACCCAGCTCAACGAACCCGGCCCGCTCGTCAACGCCGACGAATGGACCGCCCTCCTCGGCCGGTACGAGGAGCTCCTCACCGGGGCCGACGCCGTCGCCCTCTGCGGCAGCCTGCCGCCCGGCATCCACGTCGGCGCCTACGCCGAACTGGTCCGCCTGGCCCGCACCGCCGGCGTGCCCGTGCTCCTGGACACCAGCGGCGAACCGCTGCGCCGCGGCATCGCCGCCCGCCCCGACCTGATCAAGCCCAACGCCGACGAACTCGCCCGGCTCACCGGCTCCCGCGAGCCGCTGCGTGCCACCCGCGACGCCCGCCGCCGCGGCGCGCACGGGGTCGTCGCGTCACTGGGTCCGGACGGCATGCTGGCGGTCACCCCCGACGGCGTCTGGCAGGCGTCCCCGCCGGCCAAGGTCCTGGGCAATCCGACCGGTGCGGGCGACTCCGCGGTGGCCGGGCTGCTGTCCGGCCTCGTCGAGGGCCTGAGCTGGCCGGACCGGCTGCGGCGGGCGGTGGCACTGTCGACGGCGACCGTGCTCTCGCCGACGGCCGGTGACTTCGACCGCGCGGCGTACGAGGAGCTGCTGCCGCGCGTCGGCATCGAGGAACACTCAACGGCGGCCTGAGAGGCCGCGCCCGTCCCGAACCCGCCCGATCGCTGGTTCGAAAGAAGTAGCAAGAGGTCAGCATGCCGCTCGTCAGCACCGGTGAACTCGTCTCCGCCGCCCAGGCCGCGGGACGCGGGATCGCCGCCTTCAATGTCATCACGCTGGAGCACGCGGAGGCCATCGCGGCCGGCGCGGAGCGCGCCGGAGCGCCCGCCATTCTGCAGATCTCCGAGAACGCGGTGAAGTTCCACGGCGGACGGCTCTCCGCGATCGCCGCCGCGGCCGCCGCCGTCGCCCGCACGTCCGGCGCCCCCCTCGCACTCCACCTCGACCATGTCGAGTCCGTGGAGCTGCTGCACCAGGCGCACACGGAGGGCTTCGGCTCGGTGATGTTCGACGCCTCCAAGCTGCCGTACGAGGAGAACGTGCGGGCCACGGCCGAGGCGGTGGCGTGGGGTCATGAGCGCGGCATCTGGATCGAGGCCGAGCTCGGCAAGGTCGGCGGCAAGGAGGGCGAGGCCCCGCTCGACGCCCACGCCCCCGGCGTCCGTACCGACCCGGCCGAGGCCGCCGCGTACGTCCGCGACACCGGGGTGGACGCGCTGGCCGTCGCGGTCGGTTCCTCCCACGCCATGACCGAGCGCACCGCCGCCCTGGACCACGAGCTGATCGGCCGACTGCGCGACGCGGTCCCGGTCCCGCTGGTGCTGCACGGCTCCAGCGGTGTCCCGGACGACGAGATCCGCCAGGCCGTCGCCTCCTCCGGAATGGTCAAGATCAACGTGGGTACGGCGCTGAACACGGCGTTCACCGGCGCGGTGCGGACGTACCTGGCCGAGAACACCACGGGCGTGGACCCGCGGAAGTACATCGCACCGGGGCGCGAGGCGATGTCCACGACGGTGGCGGGGTTCCTGAGCCTGATGGGCTGAGCACCCGGGCGGAAACGAACCGGCCCCATCGCCTTCCTCAGGCGGTGGGGCCGGACTGCGTGCGCAGCGCGCTCAGCGGGTCTGGTGGCCCGCCTTCAGCGACAGCTGGTCGAGATTGGCGTCGCACTGGTCGCCCTCGTTGCAGGAGATCATTATCGTGTTCGATCCCTTGTTGAGGTTGACATAGGCGTACGTCGTCGTCCAGCCCTTCGACAGGTCGCCCTCCGGGGCTTTCGCGAAGTTCTCCATGTTGATCGAGCGGGGCTGCTCGGCGTTGACCGTGAGCGACGTCCTGGCGTCCTTGCCCGGCACCCCGTACGTCACGAACAGCGTGTACTCGCCGGCCTTCGGCACCTCGACCGACCAGGTCGCCGACCTGCCGACCTCGTTTAGGTTGATGTACTGGCCGTTGGCGCTCTTGGCACCCGGGGTCGTGTTGTCCAGCTGGGCCGAACCGCCGAGCTTCAGCGTCGCCGCGTCCTGCTTGGGCAGCTCGGCCGGGGCCTCGGAGCTCGCGGACTGCTGAGGCTTCGGGGACTCCTGCACCTGGCTGCCGGGACCGGCGGAGGAGGTGGACTCGTCCCTCTTCTTGCCCTTGTCGTTGCCCGTGAGCAGCGCGGCGCCGATGCCGATGAGCACGACCAGGACCACCGCGACGGCGCCGATCAGCAGGCCCTTGGTGTTCGGGCCGCCCTTGCCGGGGCCGCCGGAGCGGCCGCGGCCGCCCTGCTGCGGGACATGCGCGGTGGGGGCGCCGCCGGGGTACATCTCCGGGGCGGCATACTGCGCGTTCGGCTGGCCGTACGGCGGCTGGTGCGGCACCTGCTGCCCGTACTGGCGCTCGCCGACGGCCCGCACCTGGTTGTACGAGGTCCGGGGCACGCCGGGCTGCGGAGCCACCGGAGGGTAGCCGTAGCCGCCCTGCCTCGGCGGCTGGGCGCCCGCTGCCTGTCCGTCCTCGTACAGGTAGCCGAACGGATCGTCGTCCTCGGGCGTGTTTGCGCCGTTGTTCCCGGCCGTCATCCCTGGGTCACTCCTCACCATGTCGCCAGCCGTCGCCGAAAGTTGCCAGCCGTGGCCGACCGGCCGAGCCTACCCCGAACGGACCGCACCAAGAATTGCCGTCGCACGTCCTGGAATCGCGACGGGCTGCGGGAACAACGCCGTCGTGAACGTCAGCCGGCCCTGCGGTGAACCTTCGCCCGGGACCGCTTCTCCACGTACATCCGCTGGTCGGCGGAGCGCAGTACCTCTTCGGCGGTCATGCCGCACTCCGCCCAGCCGATGCCGAAACTCGCCCCGACGCGCACCGCCCGACCGTCGACCCGAATGGGCGGAATGATGGCGTTACGCAGGCGTACGGCCAGGTCCGCGGCATCTGCGGCGCCGAGCCCGTCGGCGAGCACGACGAATTCGTCACCCCCGAGCCGGGCGACGGTGTCGCCGTCACGGACACAGGTGGCGAGACGGCGGGCGACCTCGATCAGTACCGCGTCACCGGTGTGGTGGCCGAAGCGGTCGTTGATCGACTTGAAGCCGTCGAGGTCGCAGAAGAGGACCGCGAGGCCCTTCGCCCCGTCGTCGTTCTCGGTGTCGGGTGCGACGGAATGCACATGGTGGTCGTACGGGCCGCCGGGCACCGGGTCCACGTCGTAGCCGTGCGTCCGCGCGTCCGGATCGTCGACGTCGCCGTAGGCCGCGTCCAGCGCCTCCACCGCGGTGGTGGCCACCGAGTGCGGGCGCTCGCAGAGCCGGGAGCTGAGCCGGGAGCGCAGCTCGGCGCTGTTGGGCAGACCGGTGAGCGCATCGTGCGAGGCGCGGTGCGCGAGATGCAGCTCGTGGCGCTTGCGCTCCTCTATGTCCTCGACATGGGTGAGCAGGAAGCGCGGGCCGTCCGTGGTGTCGGCTACGACGGAGTTGCGCAGCGAGACCCAGAGGTAGGTGCCGTCCCGCCGCCCGAGCCGCAGCTCGGCGCGGCCGCCCTCGGCGGAGGTGCGCAGCAGGGTGCCGATGTCCTCGGGGTGGACGAGGTCGGCGAAGGAGTAGCGGCGCAGGACGGACGCGGGGCGGCCGAGCAGCCGGCACAGGGCATCGTTGGTGCGCAGCAGCCGGCCGTGCTGGTCGCCGCCCATCTCGGCGATGGCCATGCCGCTGGGCGCGTACTCGAAGGCCTGGCGGAAGGACTCCTCGCTGGCCCGCAGCGCCTGCTGTTCACGTTCCAGACGGACCAGGGCGCGCTGCATGTTTGCTCTCAGCCGGGCGTTGCTGATCGCAATGGCGGCCTGTGACGCGTACATCTGGAGCGCCTCACGGCCCCAGGCGCCGGGGCGGCGGCCGTTGCGCGGGCGGTCGACGGAGATGACGCCCAGGAGATCGAGGCCGCCGCCGGACGCGTACATCGGGGCGTAGAGCCGGTCCTCGGGATGCCACTCGTCCTCGAAGCGCGGTTCGGGGCCCTCGGTGTGCCACTGCGGTACGTCGTCGTCGAGGAGGACCCAGCCGTCGGTGTGCGGTATGAAGCGGAGTTCGTCCCAGGCCTCACCCATCGAGAGCCTGCGCTCCCAGGAACTGCGCGAGCCGACGCGGCCGGTGATCAGGGCTTCTGCGGCGCAGTTGCCGGCGAAGGCGGCGACGACGAGATCGCCGTCGGGGCGGACCAGGTTCACGCAGGCCAGCTCGTAGCCGAGACCGGCGACGATTCCGTCGGCCACGGTCTGCAGTGTGTCGGCCAGACTCCGCGCCGTATTGAGATCGGCCACGGCCTGGTGCAGTCGCCGCATCGTCGCAAGACGGACGTACGGCTCCGACTCGGCCTCCATTGCTCGCACTCCCCGAGACCTCGACAGCACTCCAGGTTTCATATCGACGTACTGGCTCCAGTGTCACGGCCACTGAATCACAGTGAGCTGCGCAGTCGGTACACAGGGTCAGCAAATATTGCACTCTGTGACTCAAGTCACAACAGATGGTAAAGGGGTCGGAGGCCGCGCGGATGCGGTCCATCCTTTTCTTGAACGCAAATCCGTACATTGCAGTGCCGGGCCTCGCCGCCATGGACCGCGGGTCCTAGGACCAGGCTGGTCCCCTGGCCCGATGCGACGGCACAGCATCCACGGCTAGCGTGCCCGGTGTGTTGCAGACGAAGCCCCCCGCCCCGCGTCCCCAGGCCATCCCCCATGCTGAGGGGGTGAGCAACGATGAGTTCCGAGGCGCCCTCGCCCGGCTGGCCGCCGGTGTCGTGCTGATCACCGCCGAAGAGCCGCCGCTGGACGAGAACGGGCGCGGTGAGGACGTCGGGATGACGGCGACCGCCTTCATGTCGGTGTCGCTGGACCCGCCACTGGTCATGGTCAGCCTGCGCAACGACTCACGGATGGACGATCTGCTGTCGGAGCAGCCGCTGTGGGCGGTCTCCGTACTCGCCGAGAGCCAGCGGCACATCGCCGGCCGGTTCGCGATGAAGGGCCGGATCAGCGACCGGCTGCTGTTCGAGGACATCCCCTGTACAAGGGGTGAGGTCAGCCATGCGCCCCTGATCGGAGGCGCGCTGGCCACGCTGGAGTGCCGCACCGAGCAGCGGGTCCTGGCGGGCGACCACACGCTGGTGATCGGCCGGGTGCTGAGCGCGGCCCTGCCGAGCGTGGACGGATCGCCGCTGACGTACTTCCGGGGGCGCTACCGGCAGCTGGGGTGAGAGGGGCGGCATCGCACGGGCACGGCCACCGGTCGCGGCCGGAGCGGCGGCTACCAGTCGCGGCCGGAGCGGCCGCGCTTCGTCTCGCCGCGCTGTTTCTTCTCCCGCAGGCGGCGTTCGTTGATGCCACGCGGAATCCTGGTCTTGCGGCGTGGCCTGGGTGGCGGCGCCGTGGCCTCGGCCAGCAGGGACGCGAGCCGTACGAGAGCCGTCTCGCGATTGCGCCACTGGGAGCGGTGCTCGGACGCCCGTACCGTGATCACCCCGCCCACGAGCCTGCTCTCCAGACGCTGGAGCGCCCGCTCCTTCCACACCTCGGGAAGCGACTCGGTCGCCGCGAGGTCGAAGCGGAGCTCCACCTGGGAGTCGCTGGTGTTGACGTGCTGCCCGCCGGGCCCGGAGGACCGCGAGAAACGCCACATGAGCTCGGCCTCCGGCAGGGAGACCGAACCGCGGATGACATAGGGCCCGGACATGGCACCCATGTTCCCCGGCCCACAGGGCGTTCGTCACCTTCTTTTGCCGTACGAACCGTACGGACCGGTCGGGCCGACCGGGGGGACTTCGGTAAAGAAAGTAAAGGGAGCAGGAACCTCCCGGTCCCTTGCCCACGTTATGACCTGTGACGGTAGCTTCGTGATGGCATGAAGCCCGCGATCGACGATGAAAGGGACTTCCCATGGCTGTAAGCCTGTCCAAGGGCGGCAACGTCTCGCTCACCAAGGAGGCCCCGGGCCTGACCGCCGTCACGGTCGGCCTCGGCTGGGACGTCCGCACCACCACCGGCACCGACTTCGACCTCGACGCCTCGGCGATCGCGGTCAACCCGGGCGGCAAGGTCGTCTCCGACGGCCACTTCGTCTTCTTCAACAACAAGTCGACGCCGGACCAGACCATCGTTCACACCGGTGACAACGTCACGGGCCAGGGCGAGGGCGACGACGAGCAGATCAACGTCAACCTGGCGGGCCTGCCTGCCGACGTCGACAAGATCGTCTTCCCGGTCTCGATCTACGACGCCGAGACCCGTAGCCAGAACTTCGGCCAGGTTCGCAACGCGTTCATCCGCATCATCAACCAGGCCGGCGGCACGGAGATCGCCCGTTACGACCTGAGCGAGGACGCCGCCACCGAGACCGCCATGGTCTTCGGCGAGCTCTACCGCAACGGCGCGGAGTGGAAGTTCCGCGCGGTCGGCCAGGGTTACGCCTCGGGCCTGCGCGGCATCGCCCAGGACTTCGGCGTCAACATCTGACGCAAGAGCTGATCACGCAGAGGCCCCCGGCCGTCGAGGCCGGGGGCTTCTGCGTGCGCACCGACCGGGTTTGAGCCCGGGCAGTTCTGCACAAGTACTCTGCGAACAATCACAGATGACCGCATAGCGAACGCCGAGTCACCAATGTCGGACAAGATCTGGTCAAGAGGTTGACTGGACACTGTCAAAGAGACGGCGACCGGTGCCACTCTCTTCGGGCCCCCTCACGAAACGTGTGTGCCAAGTGAAGGAGACCGAGTGAGAATCGCTCTGCGTACTGCTGCGATCGCCGCGTCCGCCGCCATGGTCGTCGTCGGAGTACAAGCAGGTTCGGCAGGCGCTGCCCCGGACCGTGCGGCCGGAGCCACCGCCCTGCCGCTCAACGCCTCCCAGCGCGCCACGGCCATCAAGGAGGCCCAGGCCGGGGCCGCTTCCGTCGCCGCGGAGATCAAGCTGGGCGGCAAGGAAAAGCTCGTCGTCCGCGATGTGATCAAGGACGCCGACGGCACCGTCCACACCCGCTACGAGCGCACCTACGACGGACTGCCCGTACTCGGGGGCGATCTGGTGACCCACGCAAGGAAGGACGGCTCCCTCAAGGGAGTGTCCAGGGCCACCGACGCAAAGATATCCGTGGCATCGACGACCGCCGCGTCCACCGCCAAGTCGGGTGCCCGGAAGGTGATCTGGGCCGCCACCAGCAAGCCGGCACTGGCGTACGAGAACGTGGTCAAGGGCACCCGGGCCGACGGGACGCCCAGCGAGCGTCACGTCATCACCGACGCCACCAGCGGCAAGGAGCTCTACTCCTACGAGGCCATCGACACGGGGTCCGGCACCAGCCAGTACAGCGGCACCGTCACCCTCGGCACCACGGCCTCCGGATCCGGCTACAACCTGACCGACGGCGGTCGCGGCGGCCACACCACGTACGACCTGAACGGCGGCACCACCGGCACCGGGACGCTCTTCACCGATGCCGACGACATCTGGGGCAACGGTCTCGCGACCGACCGTCAGACCGCGGCGGCCGACGCCCATTACGGCGCCGCCATGACCTGGGACTTCTACAAGAACGAACTGGGCCGCAACGGCATCGCCGGCGACGGCAAGGCCGCCTACTCCCGGGTCCACTACGGCAACGCGTACGTCAACGCGTTCTGGGACGACAGCTGCTTCTGCATGACGTACGGCGACGGTTCGGGCAACCTCAAGCCGCTCACCTCGCTGGATGTCGCCGGACACGAAATGAGCCACGGCCTGACCGCGGCCACCGCCGGGCTGAAGTACAGCCGTGAGTCGGGCGGGCTCAACGAGGCGACCAGCGACATGTTCGGCACGGCGGTCGAGTTCTACGCCAACAACAGCAGCGACAGCGGCGACTACCTCATCGGCGAGAAGATCGACATCAGGGGCAACGGCACCCCGCTGCGCTACATGGACAAGCCGAGCAAGGACGGCGCCTCGGCCGACTACTGGTCGAAGACGGTCGGCCGGCTCGACGTCCACTACTCGTCCGGGCCCGCCAACCACTTCTTCTACCTGCTGTCGGAGGGCAGCGGCGCGAAGACGGTCAACGGCGTCTCCTACAACTCCCCCACCTCCAACGGCTCCACCGTCACAGGGATCGGGCGCGCCAAGGCCGTCCAGATCTGGTACAAGGCGCTCACCACGTACATGACGTCGTCCACCGGCTACGCCGCGGCCCGCGTCGCCACGCTGCAGGCGGCGACCGATCTGTACGGGGCGGGCAGCGCGGAGTACTCGGCCGTCGCCACCGCCTGGTCCGGGATCAACGTCAACTAGTACGCCATTCGGGCCGATCCCGCGGAATGCCTCGCGCCGCGCACATGCTCCGCACCGCCGGAGCCGTGCGCGGCGTTTCCGCGCGCGGAGTTCAGGGCCGCCGTCACTATCGGACTCCGCCAAATAACGAACACAAGCGCATCTCATTCGGACAAGAAGTGGTCAAAAAAATGTGAGGCATTTGTTAGTACACCGTCAATGTCGCTCATTCGGTGGCACGCTCTGGGCTCGTAACCCCCCACGGAACGAGCAACGGAGAACGCATGACCCCCCACATGAACACCCGTCGCGCCGCAGCCCTGGCCGCCGTGGCCGCGATGGTCGTCGTCGGCGTCCAGACCGGTGCGGCAAACGCCGTGCCGGACAACGGCAATGACGCTCCCTCCGCCTCTCGCAGCGCCGCCCCCTTCGGCGCGAACAGCGCCTCGCAGCGCACAGCCGCCATCAAGTCGGCGCAGTCCGACGCCTCTTCGACCGCCGACTCCCTCGGGCTCGGCAGCCAGGAGAAGCTGATCGCCCGTGATGTGATCAAGGACGCCGACGGCACCGTCCACACCCGCTACGAGCGCACCTACGCCGGCCTCCCGGTCATCGGCGGCGACCTCGTCACCCACACCGCCCGCAGCGGAAAGCTCAAGGGCGTCACCAAGGCGACCGGGGCCCGGATATCCGTGCCCTCGACGACGGCGGGGATCAAGACCGCGGCCAGTGCCCGCAAGGTGATCTGGGCGGGCGGCGGCAAGCCTGTCCTCGCCTTCGAGACGGTGAAGACCGGGGTGCAGAAGGACGGCACGCCGAGCAGGCTGCACGTCATCACCGACGCGACCACCGGCAAGAAGCTCCAGAGCTACGAGGCGATCGAGACCGGCGTCGGCAACAGCCAGTACAGCGGCCAGGTCGACCTGACGACCTCCGCGGCCGGCTCCGGTTTCGAGCTGACCGACGGCGACCGCGGCGGCCACAAGACGTACGACCTCAACCAGGGCGAGAGCGGCACCGGTGACCTCGTCACGGACGACGACGACACCTGGGGCGACGGCACCGGCAACGACCGCCAGACCGCCGCCGTCGACGCCGCCTACGGTGCCGCGCAGACCTGGGACTTCTACAAGTCGGCGTTCGGCCGCGACGGCATCGCCGGTGACGGCAAGGCCGCGTACTCGCGGGTCCACTACGGCGACGGGTACGTCAACGCGTTCTGGGACGACAGCTGCTTCTGCATGACGTACGGCGACGGCGCCGACAACAAGAGCGCCCTCACCGCTCTCGACGTCGCGGGCCACGAGATGAGCCACGGCCTGACCGCGGCCACCGCCAACCTCGACTACGTCGGGGAGTCCGGCGGCCTGAACGAGGCGACCAGCGACATCCTCGGCACCTCGGTGGAGTTCGCCGCCGACAACAGCACGGACGTCGGCGACTACCTCATCGGCGAGAAGATCGACATCAACGGCGACGGCACCCCGCTGCGCTACATGGACAAGCCCAGCAAGGACGGCGGCTCCGCGGACTACTGGGACAGCAGCGTCGGCGACCTCGACGTGCACTACTCCTCCGGAGTCGCCAACCACTTCTTCTACCTGCTGTCCGAGGGCAGCGGCGCGAAGACGATCAACGGCGTCGACTACGACTCCCCGACCATCGACGGCTCGACGGTCACCGGCATCGGCCGGGACAAGGCCGTCCAGATCTGGTACAAGGCCCTCTCCGAGTACATGACGTCGACCACCGACTACGCGGCCGCCCGCACGGCGACCGAGAAGGCGGCGACCGACCTGTACGGGGCGGACAGCGCCGAGCTCGCGGCAGTCGACGCCGCCTGGAGCGGCGTCAATGTGAAGTAGCCCCACTGCTGGACGCGGGAGCCGGTCAGCCCTTCGAGGCGGGCCGGCTCCTGCCGTACAGCCAGGTGTTCCACAGCGCCGTCAGATCCTGACCGGTCGCCTTCTCCACATAGGCGGTGAAGTCGGCGGTCGAGGCGTTGCCGTGCCGGTGGGCCCGCGTCCAGCCCCTGACGAGCGCGAAGAAACGCTTGTCGTCGCCCACGGCCCGCCGGATCTTGTGGATGACCACCGCCCCGCGCCCGTACACCGGCGCCTGCGAGATGTCCGCGGCGGTCGGCGGATCGGCGGGCGGAAAGGCCCAGTTGTCGTCGTCGAAGGCTGCGTCGAACCGTTTCTGGACCGGGTCGCCCCCGTGGTCGGCCTCCCACAGCCACTCCGCGTAGGTCGCGAAGCCCTCGTTGAGCCACATGTCCCGCCAGCTCTCGGGCGTGACGGAGTCCCCGAACCACTGGTGGGCCATCTCGTGGACGAGCAGCCCGGCGTCCGGCGGCCCCGGGAAGTACGGCCGGTTCTGGGTCTCCAGCGCATATCCGGCGTCCCCCGGACGCCCGACGATCGCGCCCGTGGCGGAGAAGGGGTACGGGCCGAAACGCTCCGCTTCCCATTTCACGATCTCGGGAACCCTGGCGAGAATCCGCGCGCTGTCCGCCGCCACCTTCGAGTCCGCGGCGGTGAACACCTTGATGCCGTCCGGGGTGGTCGACGCCTTCGTGTCGAAGCGGCCGATGGCGACCGTCGCGAGATAGCTCGCCATAGGTTCGATGGTGTGCCAGTGGTACGTGGTGGTGGTACCCGAGGTGCTGCGGGATGTCAGCTCGCCGTTGGAGACGGCCGTCAGGTTCTTGGGAACGGTCACGGTGATGTCGTACGACGCCTTGTCGCTCGGGTAGTTGTTGCCGGGGAACCAGGCCATGGAACCGGTCGGCTCACCGAGCGCGACCGATCCGTCCGCGGTCCTCAGCCAGCCCTCCTTCGACTCGTCGGGGTCGGTGAGGGTCTGCGGGGAGCCGGAGTAGCGGACGACCGTACGGAATGTCCTGCCCTTGTGGAGCCGGCTCTCGATCTCGGCGTCGGGGCGCAGCGTCAGCTCGTGCCCCGCCCGGTTGACTGCGGCAGGACGGCCCTCGACCGTCGCGGACCGCACGGTGAGCCCGGCGAGGTCGAGGTTGAAGGCGCTGAGGTCCTGGGTGGCGCGCGCGGTGATCGTGGCGGTGCCGTGCAGACGGTGGGCGGCCGGGTCGACGTCGAGGGCGAGGTCGTAGTGCGTGACGTCGTAGCCGCCGTTGCCGAGCTTCGGGAAGTACGGGTCGCGCAGACCGGCGGCACCGGGGGTGCCTTCGACACCGCCGGTACCGCCGGTGCAGGCCGTGGGCGTCGTCAGAACCAGCAGGGCGAGGGCGGCGCGTGCGGTTCGACGTACAGATGTTCGCTGATCCACACAAGTGATCCTAGGTGCGAAATGTCTGAATGCGCTTGTGCGGGCACGCCGGTCGGTCTTACTTCGCGAGAGTGGCGACGCCGGCCTTCGCGAACTTCTCGTCGAGGTCGCCGCTGGGGGCCCCGGCCACTCCGATGCCCGCCACCGGGGCGCCCTTGACCTGCACCGGGGCACCGCCCGCGAGGAACAGGGTGCCGGGGATGTCCTTGAGGTTCGGGGCCTGCTCCAGGCGCTTGGCCAGCTCGGAGGTGGGCGCGTTCCAGGAGACGGCGGTGTACGCCTTCTTCACGGCCGACTCGTACGCCTGCGGGCCTGCGCCGTCGCCGCGCAGCGTCACGACGGTGTTCCCGTTGCGGTCGACGACGGCGACGGAGACGCGCTGGTTCTCGTTCTCCGCGGCGTCGAGCGCGGCCTGCGCGGCCTTGGTGGCGGCGGCCACGGTCAGGTGGGTGGTCTGCTGGAGATTCTGGTTCGCGGTGTCGGCCTTGACGGCGGCAGCGGGTGCGGCAGCCGGGGCGGAGGCGTTGGCGGACATGGCACCGAAGGTTCCGGCGCCGAGGGCGGCAGCGGCAACGGCACCGGTCAGGACGCGAGTGCGCAGCGACAGCTTCTTCATGGTGGGCTCCTTCAGCAGCGGGGTCGGCGGATGAGCTTGTTCGGCTCTGTCATCGATCCTCCGGCCGCATCCGGCGCCGTACGGTCGACGAACCGGCTCGACGCCACGCGCGGTACGGCCGACGGCCCCATCGGCCGATCGGTTGATGCGGGGGTGGTCATCCGGGGTGACCATGGATGTATCTGTGCAGGTCAGCAGCGCCGATGGTGAGGAGCGAGGGGCACGAGGTGGAGCACCGAACCCGACCGGCACCCGGCACGGTCACGGGGCGGACCGACGGCACCGTGACAGGGCGGACCGGCGCCTTCGGCGGGAGCAGGAACGGAGCAACCGGGACCGGCGACCCGGATGCCCGATGGCTCGCGCTCCTGATGCACGCCGCGTTCTTCCTGCTGCTCGGCGCCTCGCTCGCCCGCTTCCTGCTGCGGCACCCGGGCGAGGACCGCACCCCGTGGATCATCGCGCTCTCCGTCGCCCTGGCCGTGCTGTACGTGCTCGGGCCGGTGCTCGGTTCGCGTCCGACGCCGCGCAGCGTGGTGTGGCTGGGGGTGCTGGTCGCCGTATGGATGGTGCTGGTCGTCCTCGCGCCGAGCTTCGCGTGGTGCGCGGTCCCGCTGTTCTACACCGGGCTGCGGATCCTTCCGCCACGCGCCGCACTCGCGCTCGTCGCCCTGCTCACCGTGTTCGTCGTCGCCGCGCAGCTGCGGCTGGCCGACGGTTTCGACCCGAACCTGGTGCTCGCTCCGCCCGCGGTGGCGGCGGTCGCGACGGCGGTCTTCGTCCATATGCAGCGTCAGGCCGCGCGTCAGCACGAACTGTCCGAGCGGCAGGGCGAACTGATCGACGACCTGCTGCGCACCCGCCGCGAACTGGCCGCCACCGAGCGCCGCGAAGGAACCCTCGCCGAACGCCAGCGGCTCTCGATGGAGATCCACGACACCCTCGCACAGGGCCTGTCCAGCCAGCAGATGCTGCTCCAGGCCGCCGACCGCACGTGGGACGCCGACCCGGCGACGGCCCGCCGCCATGTCCGTACGGCAACGGGCATCGCGGAACGCAATCTCGCCGAGGCCCGCCGCTTCGTCCACGACCTGGCCCCGGCCGATCTCGCGGAGGGCGGCGGCCTGGAGGCGGCCCTGCACGCACTGGCCGCACGCGAGACGGCGCAGGGGCGGCTCACCGTCCGCTGCCATGTGGAGGGAGAGCAGCACACCGCGCTGCCCGACCGGGTGCAGTCGGCGCTCCTGCGCATCGCGCAGGGCGCACTGGCGAATGTGAAGGAACACGCACACGCGACGGAGGCGGCGCTGACGCTGACCCGTCTCGACGACCGGATCGTCCTGGACATCGCCGACAACGGCCAGGGCTTCGCACCCGCCGAGCTCACCGGACCCACCGGCGGCGTACGCGGCCACGGGCTGCCCGCGATGCGCGCCAGGCTGCACCAGCTCGGCGGCACGCTGACGATCGAGTCGGCCCCCGGCGAGGGTACGGTCCTGTCCGCCGCCGTCCCCCTCACGCCCGCACCCGCACCGACGACCGCCCCGGAGGCCCCCGCATGACCGCGCCGCCCGTACGCATCCTGCTCTGCGACGACCATGCCGTCGTACGCGCAGGGCTGCTCGCCCTCCTCGGCAGCGAACCGGACATCGAGGTCGTCGGCGAGGCCGGCAGCGGCGAGGAGGCCGTCGCCCTGGCAGCCAAGCTCACCCCGGACGTCGTCCTGATGGACCTCCAGCTCGGCGAGGGCATCGACGGCGTCGAGGCCACCCGCCGCATCGCCGCCACCGGCGTCCACGTACTGGTCCTCACCACGTACGACACGGACGCCGACATCACCCGCGCCATCGAGGCGGGCGCCACCGGCTACCTGCTGAAGGCCGAACGCCCGGAGGAGCTCTTCGCCGCGATCCGCTCGGCCGCCCAGGGCCGCACCACGCTCTCCCCGCCCGTGGCCAGCCGCGTCATGGCCCGGATGCGCAAGCCCCTGCCCACCCTCACCGACCGCGAACTCGACATCCTCGCCCAGCTCTCCCAGGGCCTGGGCAACCGGGACATCGCCCGCGCCCTGTTCATCAGCGAGGCCACGGTCAAGACCCACCTGGGCCGCATCTACGACAAGCTCGGCGTCGACACCCGCGCGGGCGCCGTAGCCGTGGCGAAGGAGCAGCGGCTGCTGCCCTAGTCCATGTCCTGCCGGACTCGTGGGGCCCTGCCGCGCAGCGGCCCCACCCGATCGTGTCGGCCCCCGTCACCGGGCATGACACCATCGAACTGTGCTCGACATCGGCTACTCCCTCTCCCGACGCTTCCCCGATCCCCCGCAGACCGACTACCGCCGCGCGGACGTCCACGCCCTGCGGCACGATCTGTTCTCCGGGGACGTCTACCTCGCGGACACCAAGGCGGACCGCGAAGTGTCCACAGCCTGGGGATGGGTGCCGGTGCTCGACTTCGCGTGGGCGCTGTGCGACATCGTCGAACAGATCGACCAGGACCCGCGCGGCAACCGCTCGCACCGGCGGCAGTTCGCCGAGCTGGACTTCACCGAGTCGTCCGACCGGATGCTCTTCGAGCGCCGCTTCGGCTGGGTCGACGTCGAGGCCGACTGGATGCCCGGCGACGAACCCCCGCTCACCTTCAGCCACTCGCTGCTGCGCCGCGAGGCCCGCGACTTCCTGCACGACCTGATCGCCGACCTCGCCGACATGCACGAAGGGCTCGCCGACAACCCGGTGATCTGGGACCTCCAGGCCCGCTTCCCCCGTATCTGACCCGGCCCCGGCGGGCTACGCCTCCACCCGCACCCCGATCTGCGCCGCGAACGCCGGGGCCAGCTCCATCAGCTGTGACGGGCTGATCACCGCACCCGCCAGCCGCTCCACCCCGCGGGCGATGTCCAGCTCCGCTACCGTCCGCAGATCCACCGACTCCATCCGTACGGAACTGAAGTCGGCCCGCTTCAGCACACAGTCGCGGAACTCCACCCGCACCAGCTGCGCATCCCCGAAATCCGGCTCGGACAGCACACAGCCCTCGAACACCACGTCCTTCAGCCGCGCCTTCCGCAGATTCAGGTAGTCGATCTTCCCGCCGCGCACCAGCACCCGCTCCAGCACCGCACCGTGCAACTGCACCCCGCCCAGCCGTGCGTCCACCACCTCCACATCGCGCAGCGACGCCCCCGCGAGATCGGTGCCCACACCCCGTACGCCCGTCAGCACCGAGTCGATGAAGCGGGCCCTGACCAGCTCCGTACGGTCCAGTGCGCAGCCGTCCAGCGCGCAGTCCATGAAACGGGCCCCCGGACCCGACTCGTCGGCGAGATCCGTCCCGTCGAACCGCACACCGTCGTAGTCCCCGTCCGGCTCCAGTCCTCCCCCGTCGTACGGAACGAGCGGCGGGAGCCGCACCTCCGGCCGCCGTGCCACCGCGATCGTGTCCGTCTTCCTGCTGCTGCGCGCCATGCCCCCATCGTGACCCACCCCACTGACAACGTCCCCTCACCGATGTCACAAACCAGCGCCGCGAGCCGTCCCGTACACAGCAGCGCCCTTCAGCGAAGGAGACCGGGACCATGCAGCGCATCCACATCATCGGCGGCGGCCTCGCCGGGTTCACCGCAGCGATCACCGCCGCCGAGTCCGGCGCCCTGGTGACCGTCCACGAGGCCCACCACACCCTGGGCGGACGGGCCAGGACCGCCGAAGGCCCGTACCGCACCCCACGCCCTCTACCGCCGCGGACCGCACTGGACCTGGCTCGACCGGCGCAACCTCCTGGGCCCCGTCGCCACCGTCCCGCCCCTCGAAGGCGCACGGCTCCGCTTCCGCCTCGACGGCACCCTGCGCCGTACCCCACCCCTCGCCCTCCTCCGCCTCGCCCGCCGCCGCGCCGAACAGGCCCCCGTCGACACCGACTTCCGCACCTGGGCCACCGGACAGGCCGGCGAGGCGGGCGCCCGCGCGGCCGCGCACTACGCCGCCGTCGCGCTCTACCACCACGACCCCGGTGCGCTCTCCGCCGCGTTCGTCCAGGAACGGCTGCGCCGCGCCACCGCACTGCCGCCCGAGGCCCGCTACCCCGTCGGCGGCTGGGCACAGGTCATCGACCGGATGGCAGCCCGCGCCTGGAACCTCAGCGTCCGGATCGAGACGGCGGCGCGCGTGGACGCCGACACCCTCGGCACCCTGACCCGACAGGGCCCGGTGATCGTCGCCACCTCCCTCGACGCGGCCCGCACCCTGCTCCGCGACCCCTCACTGACCTGGGACAGCGGCCGGACCGCGCTCATCGACCTGGCCCTGCGCACCCGGCGCGGCGACGCCTTCGCCGTGTCCGACCTCGACGCCCCCGGCTGGATCGAACGCTTCACTGCCCAGGACCGCACCCTCGCGCCCGCGGGACAGCAGCTCGTCCAGGGGCAGTTCCCCCTCGCTCCCGGCGAGTCCCGGGCCATCGGCATCGCCCGCGCCGAGGAGCTGCTCGACCTCGGCCACCCGGGCTGGCGCGAGCGCACCGTATGGCGGCGCGAGGCCCTCGCCTCCGGCCGCACCGGCGCGGTCGACCGGCCCGGCACCACCTGGCGCGACCGGCCCGCCATCGACCGCGGCAACGGCATCTACCTCGCGGGCGACCAGGTCGCCGCGCCCGGACTGCTCAGCGAGGTGTCGTTCAACAGCGGAATCGAGGCGGCGCTGCTCGCCCTCAAGGCTTCCGAGAGCCGGAACACCGCCCGCACCTCCACGGCAGGGCTTGACCTCAAGCAGGGTTGAGGTCGGAGGGTGGCTGCACAGGGCCACAGGCCCACAGGCCCACAGCGACCGACACCAACGGGGAGTCCACCGTGCACGCCATCCGCCTCCACACCTTCGGCCCGGCCGAGAACCTCACCTACGAGCGGACCGACGACCCCGTACCCGGCCCCGGCCAGGTCCGTATCGCCGTCGCCGCAGCGGGCGTGCACCTTCTCGACACGGCCCTGCGCGAAGGCATGACGGGCCCGTTCCCGGCCCCCGCCGAGCTGCCGACCATCCCGGGCCGCGAGGTCGCGGGCCGGGTCGAGTCGCTCGGCGAGGGCACCGACCCCAGCTGGCTCGGCAAGCGCGTCGTCGCCCATATCGGCATGGTCCCGGGCGGCTACGCCGAACTCACCGTCGTCGACGCCGAGAAGCTGCACGCCATCCCGGACGGCCTCGACGAAGCCGAAGCCGTCGCCATGATCGGCACCGGCCGCACCGCCCTGGGCATCCTGCAGTTCACCGAACTCGGCCCCGACTCGACCGTCGTCGTCCCCGCAGCCGCAGGTGGCATCGGCACCCTGATCGTGCAGTACGCCAAGAACGCCGGGGCCACCGTCATCGGCCTCGCCGGCGGCCCCGCCAAGGTCGCCGCCGTGCGGGCGAACGGCGCCGACCTCGCCGTCGACTACACCCTCCCCGACTGGCCCCGGCAGGTCCGCACCCATCTCGACGGACTCGGCCGTCGCGCCACCGTCGTCTACGACTCCGTCGGGGGCACCACCGGCCGCGCCGCCGTCGACCTCCTCGGCAAGGGCGGACAGCACATCGTGTTCGGCTGGTCCGGCGCCGGACTCCACGACGGAACACCGCTCACCTTCACCGACGAGGAACTCGCCGAACGCGGCATCACCTCCGGGAGCGTGCTCGGCCCCGTCATGATGGCGAAGGCGGGCGGCCTGCGCGCCCTCGAAACGCGATCGCTCTCCGAGGCGGCCTCCGGCCGGCTCCGCCCCACGGTCCAGCGCTTCCCGCTCGCCGAAGCGGCCGCCGCCCACCGCGCCCTTGAGACCCGGGGCACGATGGGCAAGGTCGTCCTGATCCCGTAACCCGGCAAGGACCTACTTTCCGCCGAGCTGTTCCCCGAGCTTCGACAACGCCCCGTCCGTCAGCCGGTACACCGTCCACTCGTCCTGCGGCCGCGCGCCCAGCGACTCGTAGAACGCGATGGACGGGGTGTTCCAGTTCAGCACCGACCACTCCAGGCGCTGGTAGCCGCGCTCCACACAGATCCGCGCCAGCTCCGTCAGCAACGCCTTCCCGTGCCCGCCGCCGCGCCGCTCCGGACGTACGTACAGGTCCTCCAGGTAGATGCCGTGCACCCCGCGCCACGTGGAGAAGTTCAGGAACCACAGCGCGAAGCCGACGACCTCGCCGTTGTCGTCCGACTCGGCGATGTGCGCGTACGCGGCGGGCCGCTCGCCGAACAGTGCCTCGTGCAGCTGCTCCTCGGTGGCGTTCGCCTCGTGCAGGACCTTCTCGTAGTCGGCCAGCTCACGGACCATGGCGTGGATGACGGGGACATCGGCAGGGGCAGCGGTACGAATCATGAGGGCAGCGTAAGCAGGGGCTCGTCCCCCGCCGACCCCGCCCCGGCAACTGCCGCGCGATCTCGGCCCGATCCGGCTCCAGCCGCCGCTCCCCGTCCGTCACAGCCCACAGACCGTTCTGCAGCAGCCGCCCCGGCGTCCAGGCCCGCGCCCGCTCCCGGTCGAGCCCCAGCACCTGCGTCATCAGATCGAACCGCCGGCGCACGGCTGCCGCGTCGAACCTGTTGACCAGCGCCAAAAGGAGCTCGAACCCCGGATCGCCGACCAGCGGCTTCGGGTCGATGGTCCCCGCCCCGTTGTACTTGGACCGGGTGTCGATCAGCCCGTCCGGAATGTCAATCACGCGGACGATCGCAGAGCCGTGCATCAATCGGATATGACTCCGAGCAGCCCCGACCCGCCCACCCTGCCGCGCACCACCGTCGGCTCGTGGATCCGCAGCGTCGGCTCATGGATTCGCAGCGCACCCGGCACCTACATCTGGCTGGCCGCGCTCTTCGTCACCGCCGTCATCGTCCACCAGATGTCACCGGACTTCGAAGAGGACTTCCTGCGCCAGCACTCGACCAACATCCACGAACTCTCCCGGGACCCCGTACGCGTACTGATCAGCAGCGCCTTCTGGATCGACGGCGGCCACTGGGTTCCCTACGCCGTCCTCTACACCGTCTTCCACGCCCCCGCCGAACGCTGGCTCGGTACCCTGCGCTGGCTCGCCGTCGCCCTCGCGGCCCATGCCCTCGCCACCCTCGTCAGCGAAGGCGTCCTGGCCTGGGCCATCCGGCACGGACACGTACCGCCGGCCGCCGCCAACACGCTCGATGTCGGGGTCAGTTACGCGCTCGCGGGCGTCGTCGCGGTCCTCACGTACCGCGTCCCGGCGCCCTGGCGGTACGTGTACCTCTTCGCCGTGCTCGTCTTCTACGGCATCCCGCTCATCACCGGCCGCACCTTCACCGATCTCGGCCACTTCACCTCCGTACTCATCGGCCTCGCCTGCTACCCACTGACCCGGTCCCGGCCGAAGACGAAAACCCCTCCGGCGCAGTAACGTCCCGCCCCAGAGAAAGCACGACCTCAGGCACGGCTTCACACCGGACAAAGCAGGGGCAACATGAGCACCGTCAGCACCGTCAACGGCGGCATATCGTTCTGGTACGCGGACCAAGGAACCCCCACCCCCCGGGAACCCCTCCCCGGCGACGCAACCGCCGACATCTGCATCGTCGGCGGCGGATACACCGGACTGTGGACCGCCTACTACCTCAAGAAGGCCGTCCCCTTCCTCAACATCACCGTCCTCGAAGCCAAGTTCTGCGGCTACGGCGCCTCCGGGCGCAACGGCGGCTGGCTGTACAACGGCATCGCGGGCCGCGACCGCTACGCCAAGCTCCACGGCCACGAAGCCGCCGTCCGCCTCCAGCAGGCGATGAACGACACCGTCGACGAGGTCGTCCGCGTGGCCGCCGAGGAGAACATCGACGCCGACATCCACCAGGGCGGTGTTCTCGAAGTCGCCTACACCCCCGCCCAACTGGCCCGGCTCAAGGACTTCCACTCCGTCGAGATCGCCTTCGGCGAGAAGGACCGCGTCCTGCGCGGCGCCCGCGAGACCGGCGAACGCATCAACGTCACCGGAGCCGTCGGTTCCACCTGGACCCCGCACGGCGCCCGCCTGCACCCGGTCAAACTCGTCAAGGGCCTCGCCGCGACCGTGGAGGCGCTCGGCGTCACCATCCACGAGTCGACGCCCGTCACCGAGATCAAGCCCAAGCACGCCCACACCCCGTACGGCACCGTCCGCGCCCCGTACATCCTGCGCTGCACCGAGGGCTTCACGGCAAACCTCAAGGGCCAAAGACGCACCTGGCTCCCCATGAACTCCTCGATGATCGCCACCGAGCCGCTCCCCCGGTCCGTGTGGGACACCATCGGCTGGGACGGCCGCGAAACCCTCGGCGACATGGCCCACGCCTACATCTACGCCCAGCGCACCGCGGACGACCGCATCGCACTCGGCGGCCGCGGCGTCCCGTACCGATACGGCTCCGGCACCGACAACGACGGGCGCACCCAGCCCGCCACCATCGAGGCCCTCCGCGACATCCTCGTCCGCCTCTTCCCCACCACCGGGGCCGCCCGCATCGATCACGCCTGGTCCGGCGTCCTCGGCGTCCCCCGCGACTGGTGCGCCACCGTCACCCTCGACCGCTCCACCGGCCTCGGCTGGGCCGGCGGCTACGTCGGCTCCGGCGTCGCCACCACCAACCTCGCCGCCCGCACCCTGCGCGACCTGATCCAGCAGGACTCCGGTCAGTCCGGCCCCACGGAACTGACCGCGCTGCCCTGGGTCAACCACCGGGTCCGCCGCTGGGAACCGGAACCCTTCCGTTGGCTCGGCGTCCACGGCATGTACGCCGCCTACCGCACCGCCGACCGCCGCGAACTCACCTCGCCCCGCCCCGGCACGGACCCCATCGCGAGGGCCGCGGACCGGCTGTCGGGACGGCACTGACGGGAAAACGGAAGGGGCACCCGCCACCGGGTGGTGGCGGGTGCCCCTTCCGGCGTACGCATCCGAATGACGGCCGACGGCAACGGATCGGGCGACCGCCCGGCCGAACCGGGAACCGGAACGCCTGGCGGCTCGCCTGCGCCCGATCTCAATCGGGCCCCGGCCGACCGATGCCCCGCTGTGCACCGATCATCCCGAGACCGTCGATCGCGGCCGGGGACAGCATCGAGTCCTCCAGGCCGGACAGGGGCATCCAGGCCACCGCGCTCGTGGAGTCATCGGCCTCGGTGACCGCCGGCGGGCCGGGCTTGAGTTCGACGATGTAGAAGAGCCCCACCAGGTTCCAGCTGATCCCGAGCCGGGTGGCCGTATACGCCCGAGCGTCCACCAGGCGGGCGTCAAGGAGTTCGAGGCCGGTCTCCTCGCGCAACTCGCGTGCCAGCGTCTCCCGTGGCTGCTCGCCCGGATCGATTCCGCCGCCGGGAAGGTGCCACAGCCCGGGCTCGAAGACCGGTGACGCATCGGAGAGTTGAGTCAAAAGCAATTGGTCCTGCACGGTCGCAATGGCATACGCCGATACGCGCGGACGCACGTGACTGTTCACTGTGCCCCTCCGTTTTCAGGCTCTGCGGCCTCGACCGCCCCGTGCGGCGCAATCTATCGACCGTGCACCGAGAGGGTACGGGCGGGTTTCTACACGGAAACGAAGGTGAACCACCAGTCATAGAGTGCGCGTTGACCCGTCTGCCAGGCGGCCACCACCCACCGGTCCGGTCGGCGCACCGGCAACGGAAGAAGGCCGGCGCCCTTCCGGGGCACCGGCCTTCTTCACGAGGTCAGGCGATGAGTTCGGGCTCCTCGGCGTGGGCCGCGGCGGGCTCGGGCCTGGTGTCGCGCATGACCAGGGCGGCCAGGACGGCCGCGGCGAGGACGCCGATCGCACTGATGGTGAAGGTGGTCGACATCGAGGCGGTGAAGGCTTCCCGGGCGGCGCGGACCAGTCCGGTGTCGCCGTCGGCGGCGGCCAGTGCGCCGGCGATCGACTGCTTGGCCTGCCCGGGTGCGTCGGCGGGCATCTCGCGGCGGAAGCCACTCGTCAGGAGCGAGCCGAGGATCGCGATGCCGAGCGCGGCGCCGGCCTGCTGGATGGTGTCGTTCAGGGCCGATCCGACGCCGGCCTTCTCCGCCGGAATTGTGCCCATCAGCGCGCCGACCGCGGCCGGCATCGCGAGCCCGGCGCCGAGGCCGAGCAGTCCGAGCGCGACCGCCGGGACGGTGAAACCGGAGTCTGCCGAGACGGTGGTCAGCAGTGCGAAGGAGGAGGCCATGACGAGCATCCCGCCCAGCACCAGGAAGCGGTTGCCGATCTTCGCGGCGAGCCCGGCGCCGGCGCCGTTGCCGATCAGCGCGGCGACGGCCAGCGGCACGAACGCGAGGCCCGCCTTGACCGGCGAATAGCCGAGCACGAACTGCAGGTACTGGGTGAGCACCAGCAGCAGGCCGCCGTTGCCGATCTGCACGAGGGTCAGCGAGAGCGAACCGCCGCTGAAGTTGCGGTGCTTGAACAGGACCAGCGGCACCATCGGCGCGGGGGTGACGTTCTCCCAGACCACGAATCCGCCGAGGGCGATCACCGCGGCGGCCAGGGTGATCGCCGAGCGGCCGCCGAAGGCGCCGTGCTGCGGGAGCTCGATGATCCACCAGATCAGGGCGGTCATACCGACCGCGGACAGCACCGCTCCGATCGGGTCGGGCTTCTGCCAGGGCCCCTTCGACTCCGGCATGAGGACGAGCGCCGCCAGGACGGCGAGCGCGACGACCGGGACGTTGATGAAGAAGATCGAGTGCCAGGAGAAGTGGTCGATCAGCACGCCGCCGAGCACCGGGCTGCCGACCAGGCCGAGCATCGACACCGACCCCCACGCCGCCATCGCCTTGGGGCGTTCCCCCTCGTCGAAGACAGTGATGAGGATCGACAGCGTCGAGGGCATGATCAGCGCCCCGCCCACGCCCATCGCGATCCGCGCCGCGATCACCTCGCCGGGGTTCGCGCAGAAGGTCGCGGCCAGCGACGCCGCCCCGAAGAGCAACAGGCCGATGATCATGATCTTCCGTCGGCCGAAGCGGTCGCCGAGGCTGCCGGAGGTGAGCAGGAGCCCGGCGAAGACCAGGATGTAGGAGTCGAGGATCCACTGGATGTCCTGGGCGCTCGCGCCGATGTCCTCGGTCATCGACGGCACCGCGACGGTCAGCGCCATGCTGTCGACCACCAGGACCAGCGTGCTGAGGCACAGCACGATGAGGATCCACCAGCGGCGCGGATTACGGGGTTCCATGGGGTTTCCTCTCGGCCTGCGCACGACGTTCCTTCGTTGCGAACACTGTACGCATCTGGGGACACCGTGCGCAAGAACCTATTCCTGTACGCTAAATGCGAACGCTGTACGCCTTGAAGGAGGGTCATGGCCGCCAAGACGAACCCGATCCCGTCCGTGTGGGCCCGGCAGCAGCCCGCGCCCGACCAGCCCGCACTCAGCCGGGCCGCGATCGTCCGCGAGGCGATCGCCATGCTGGACGCCGAGGGCATCGAGGCGCTGAGCATGCGCAAGCTCGGCGCCCGCCTGAACGCCGGCGCGACCTCCCTCTACCGGCACGTCGCGACCAAGGACGAGCTGATGGAGCTCGCGGTGGACGAGGTCGCCGCCGAGATCGTCGTCCCGTCCCCGGACTTCGCCCGAGCAGACCCCGAGGCCGACAGCCCCGACTGGCGCGCCGCGGCCACCGAGGCCGCCCGGTCCTTCCGGGCGACCGCCCTGCGCCACCCGTGGCTGTCCTCGGTCCTCGGCCAGGCGGGCCTCGCCTACCTCGGCCCCAACCTCATGTCCTTCTCCGAGCGACTGGCCGCCCTGTTCACGGCCGCCGGCTTTCCCGAGCCGAGCCGTGCGATCGACACCGTCCTGTCCTACGTCATCGGCATGAGCACCACGGAGGCGGCCTGGCTCACCACGGTCGCCCGCTCCGGCGAGACCGAGGCCGCCTTCATCGCCCGCCTCATGCCCGCCGCCCAGCAGGCCGCGGCCGGCCACGACCACCTCACCGACGCCTACGCCGAACCCCCGGCCGCCGACCCCGCAGAGATCCGCGAAACCAAGTTCGCCTACGGCCTGGAGGTCGTCCTCGACGGCCTGTCGCTGCGGCTCCCGCGCTAGCTTGTATTGCCCTGTGAGATTGGGGATGCGGCTGGCGGGTGGCCTTCGAGTGCCAGGCGCTCATCCCCTGCACGAGGAGAAACCGGCGGGAGCCTCCGTCGTGATCCGCCTCGGCGTACTCGTCGCGGACGAGCTCCGGAGCGGCGTGAAGCAGGATCGAAGTCTCGATCTCGCCCGCGTCATGAGGGCGTGCCGGTCGGAGACCAGGCCACCGTGCCCCCCGTTATGTTCTTCGCGGTCCTGCAAGAGGGCCGCTGGCCTCCGGGCCCGGCATGACTGTGTCCCCCTGTCGAACAGATGACCTGGGGGGGTGGTGTCACCGGGCCCGGGAGGTGCCGTCGGAGACGCTGATGAGAGGTCCGGCCACTGCCCGGTCCGGCGCAATGCCGGACAGCTCGCGGGCGGCAGGTCTGCATAACGTGGATGCGCGCGTACGACACCACTGCCGAGGCCGGCACGTTCAACTCGCCTGGAGGGGCGCGATGTTCGATACCGAAGACGTGGGCGTGTTCCTCGGCCTGGACGTCGGCAAGAGTGCTCATCACGGCCACGGACTCACCCGGGCCGGGAAGAAGGTCCTCGACAAGCAGCTGCCCAACAGCG
>NZ_BMRN01000037.1 GCF_014648655.1 Streptomyces atratus | reverse complement strand
CGGAACTCAGGCGAGTACTTCGATGTCCCCAACGGGAACTCCTGTCCTATGGATCTTCACGATCCAATGATCAGGGTGTCCACGATCAAGGGGAAACGCCCGACCTACGCCACGCTGGCATCTCGTTCTGGCTGGCCTCCGGTGTAGACCCTGCCGAGTGCGCGCGAAGGGCAGGACAGAGCATCCAGGTGCTCTTCCGCTATTACGCGAAGTTCTTGGCTGGAACACGTGACCGCGCCAACCAGATGATCGAGCTTTCGATGAACCACTGGGAGGCGACGCGGATGCCGAGTTAGGTGCAGGCTGGTCCGGATATATTCCGGACCAGCTGGTCAGGGCGTGGGCGACAGTGGGGCGAACTGGGAGCAAGCGATCATTTCGCCTTACTGCTTGATTGCGGGCAATGAAGGGCGCCTGGCTGGGAGTTTCCCCAGCTCAGGCGCCCTTTTCCATGCCTTTAGAAGAAGCCCAGCTTCTTCGGCGAGTACGACACCAGAAGATTCTTCGTCTGCTGGTAGTGCTCCAGCATCATCTTGTGGTTCTCGCGGCCGATCCCCGACTGCTTGTAGCCGCCGAAGGCGGCATGGGCCGGGTACGCGTGGTAGCAGTTCGTCCAGACCCTGCCTGCCTGGATGGCACGGCCAGCCCGGTACGCGGTGTTGATGTCGCGGGTCCATACGCCCGCCCCGAGGCCGTACAGCGTGTCGTTCGCCGTTCCGATCGCGTCGTCGAAGTCGGAGAAGGACGTGACCGCCACGACCGGGCCGAAGATCTCCTCCTGGAAGACCCGCATTCGGTTGTCGCCCTCGAAGATGGTCGGCTGGACGTAGTAGCCACCCGCCAGCTCCCCTTCGTACTCGATCCTCTGACCGCCCGTGAGGACCTTCGCGCCTTCCTGCTGGCCGATGTCCAGGTACGAAAGGATCTTCTGCAACTGGTCGTTGGAAGCCTGGGCGCCGATCATCGTGTCCGTGTCCAGCGGGTGTCCGGGCACGATCTTTTCGGTGCGGGCGATGCCCGCCTCCAGGAATTCGCTGTAGTGCCCGCGCTGGATCAGTGCGCGCGACGGACAGGTGCAGACCTCGCCCTGGTTGAGGGCGAACATGGTGAAGCCTTCGAGGGCCTTGTCGCGAAAGTCGTCGTCCGCGTTCCACACGTCGTCGAAGAAGATGTTCGGCGACTTGCCGCCCAGTTCGAGCGTCACCGGCTTGATGTTCTCGGAGGCGTACTGCATGACCAGCCGCCCCGTGGTGGTCTCACCGGTGAAGGCGATCTTCGCGACACGGGGGCTGGAGGCGAGGGGTTTGCCGGCCTCCGCGCCGAAGCCGTTGACGATGTTGACGACGCCGGGCGGAAGGAGGTCGGCCACCAGCTTCAGCCATACGTGGATGGAGGCCGGGGTCTGTTCGGCCGGTTTGAGGACCACTGCGTTGCCCGCCGCGAGCGCCGGGGCCAGCTTCCAGGTTGCCATCAGGATGGGGAAGTTCCACGGAATGATCTGCGCGACGACGCCCAGCGGCTCGTGGAAGTGGTACGCGATCGTGTCGTCGTCGATCTCGCTGAGCGATCCCTCCTGGGCGCGCAGCGCACCGGCGAAGTAGCGGAAGTGATCGATGGCCAGGGGGATGTCGGCGGCCAGGGTCTCGCGTACCGGCTTGCCGTTGTCCCAGCTTTCGGCGACCGCCAGTTCCTGCAGGTGCGCCTCCATCCGGTCGGCGATCCTGTTGAGGACGGAGGCGCGGTCGCCTGCCGCGGTGGCTCCCCACGCGGGCGCCGCGGCGTGTGCAGCGTCCAGGGCTCGTTCGACGTCCTCGGCACTGCCGCGGGCGATCTCGGTGAAGGGGCGGCCGTTGACGGGGCTGGGGTTCTCGAAGTACTGGCCACGGGCGGGCGGGACGTACGCGCCGCCGATCCAGTGGTCGTAGCGGGACTCGTACGAGACGATGGCGCCCTCGGTGCCCGGCGCGGCGTAACGGGTCATCTCTGTGGCCTCCTGGATCCGGTGCCGCCCGCCGTTGGACGGTCCTCGGCGTGAGGGTAGGCAGCGTAACGTTGCAACCCCGTTGCGTGGGCGGCGGTGGAGCGGCTACCGCTGCTCGGCGTCCAGTGCCCGGGCCCTGGCGAGGAGCGCGGGCCGCTGTCCCGCGGGTACGGCCGCGGCGAACGCCTGCCAGACCGGGAGATCGTCCTCGCCCCATGGGCTGTACGCCCAGTCGGCCAGCAGCCCCGGGTCACCGCGAGCGATGAGCGCTGCACGCAGCTGCTCGTCGAGCCGGCGCCGCAGACGGATGACGGATGGTGCCTGCGAGCCCGGCAGCAGCGGACCCGCGTAGGCGCTGAGTGCCGCTGCCACCGCTCCGGATGCCAGTCTGCGCGCCACCGTGTCGAAATCGGCGTCGACCGGCGCGGAAAGACGGTAGGGGCGGGAAAGGAGGAGTTCGGGGCCGAGCAGCCGCCGCAACCGCGAGAGTTCGGCCCGCAGCGTTACCGGGGTCACCGACTCGTCCTCGTACAGCTCGACCAGGAGTTCGTCGCCGCCGAGGCCCTCGGGGTGGCGGGCCAGCGTCACCAGGATCTCGCTGTGCCGCCTGCTGAGCGGGATCTTGCGGCCTCCCGTGACGAGCAGGGCCTCGTCCCGGCCGAGCGCACTGAGCTGTACGGTCTCCCCAGCCGGCGAGGGTGCGAGGAGTGCCAGCTGCGACTCGGCGGCGCGCGCCACCGCCTGCACGAACGCCAGGCTGTGCGGATGCGCGAGCCGGTCCCCACCGGTGATGTCCACGGCGCCCAGGACCCGTCCCGTGTGCGGGTCGTGGAGCGGCGCCGCCGCGCACGTCCACTGCTGGACCGGCCGCAGGAAGTGCTCGGCGGCGAAGACCTGTACCGGCCGGTCCACGGCGATGGCCGTACCCGGCGCGTTCGTCCCGGCCACGGACTCGGCCCAGCGGGCGCCCTCCACGAAGTTCATCCGGCCCGCGGCCCGTCGGGTCAACGCGTGCCCCTCGACCCAGAGCAGTCTGCCGTGCGCGTCGCACACCGCGAGAAGATGTTCGCCGTCCGTCGCGTACGCACTCATCAGCTCACGGATCAGCGGCATGGCAGGGGCCAGGGGATGTCCGTCCCGGTACGGCCCGAGGTCGTCCGCGCCCAGCTCGACCAGGGCCGCACCGTCCGGGCTGACCCTGGCCCGGGCCGAGCGCCGCCACGACTCGCCGACCACCGGCCGCACCGGCCGCTCCAGCCGTCCGGCAGTGGTGAACACCTCGTGTGCGTGCCGCAGTTGGCCGAGCCGTTCACCGGGGTCCGTATCGGCTGCCAGGGCCACCCAGGGATCCGTCAACTCACCCTCCCGTTCAGGGGTGTCGTGCACACCCCATCGTGGCCGCAGCCGACGTCTGCGACAACCACGGTGCGGAGAGCAATCGGACGTGGCGACGAAGGTGCGTCAGCCGGTTCCGTAGAGATTGACGAGACGGATGTAGCGCACCCAGTCCCAGTTCGGGCCGGGATCGGTGTGGTCGGTGCCCGGGACCTGGGCATGGCCGAGGATGTGCGCGCGGTCCTTGGGGATGCTGTAACGGTCGCAGACCGAGGCGGTCAGCAGTGCCGACTTCTCGTACATGGCGTTGGTGAAGTACGAGGGCTGGTCCACCCAGCCCTCGTGCTCGATGCCGATGCTACGTGTGTTGTAGTCCCAGTTGCCTGCGTGCCAGGCGATGTTCTGCTCCCGGACGCACTGGGCGACATAGCCGTCCGCCGAGCGCACCACATAGTGCGCGGAGACCTGTTTCGCCGGATTCTGGAAGATCCCGATCGTGTTCGGAAACGTCTCCTGGGTGACATGGATGATCACGTACTGGATGGGATAGGACGAAGGGCGGGTCGACGCCGTGCAGTTGGACGTGGACGCGGGTGTCCAGTGGGCGAGCGGATAGTCGGTGTCGCCTGCCGCCGTGGAAGCCGCAGCGCGGGCGGAGGCTGGGATCAGCGCGGCGGCCGCCGTCGCGGCGGCGCCCTGAAGGATCCTTCTGCGGTGCATGAACACTCCTGTGGGGGGAAGAGGGTCAGGGGCTGGGCAGCAGTGTCGCAGTCTCCCGCAGATGACGGTGGTGTCCGCGATGGGGATCGCCTGCGGGCAGCCACTCCTTGCGGATCTTCGCCACACAGGTGTAATTGGTGTCGCACACATTGGCCAATGGCGCCTCACCGGCCTGGCTGACCAGCTGGTAGGCATCGAGTCCGGACAGGCCGTAGTCGCGTGCCAGCCACTGCACCAGGTCCAACTGCGAGATGCGGAGGGCGTCTTCGAGCGGACGGGCCGAGCCGGTCGACATCAGATGGGTGTCGGACTCGATCCGCGGCCACGGTGTCGTGACACCCTTCAGCAGCTCGGCCAGCACCAGCGTGTTCATCGCGCATTCCACGGCGACCCCGCAGGACAGAGGCACGGTCGTCGAGGCGGCCCAGTCCCTGGCCGGTTCGACGGACACGAAATGCACCGCGACCGTGTCGCCAGGTTCTGCACCCACCACATGGAAGGGGCCGGTCTGCGGGTTGAGGAAGGGGAATTCGCAGACCGAGGAGACCAGGTCCTTCTCGGACCGCACCCGGCCGGCGAAGCAGTCCTCCGTGTACACATCGAGGAATGTCCGCGGCTCGATACGGGCGACCGGCGCCGCTCCGCCGAGGTCCAGGCGTACTCGCCCTCCCTGGGGCCGACGGTCAGGATTCGGGGGTCGTTCATCGTTGCACCGCTCCTGTCTCGGGTTCTCCGGCCGGCTCCGGGGCGTCGTCAAGATGGATCCGTCCGGTCTGTGCCACCCGCTCCGGATGTCTGCGCAGCAGTACCGTCAGCACAACGATCCCGATCAGCATCCAGACACCGACGACCGGACCGCCGTACGGGACGGGCGCACTCAGCTCGGAGACGAAGTCGAAGGCCGGAATCCCGGCGGCCGTCAGCAGCGCGGGGACGAACGCCGCGATGGCGGCTCCTGCCGGAATGGACGCGGCGATGGCGGCGGCCGGTGCCATCGCCGTGATGCTCTGGAAAAGGACTTCGCGCAGCCCGATGGCATCGCGTAACAGTTCGCTGCTCGAATTCCTCGACACCGCGTGGCTCCCTTTGTCCGATGACCGGAAGGTGTTCTCCGGTGTACGGCCGAGCATCTCGCGCGCCCTACCGTACGGGCGTCGCGCGAGTGGTGGAAGACGGCAGGAGCCCGAATTCGGGTGCGTGGGCGGGAGAAGTCGCCGGATCACGCCTGCTCGCCCGTTGCCGTCCCGGTGGCACACACCGTTGCGAGCAGGATGAGCGGCAGGCCGACGACAAGGGAGCGACGGACAACACGCCTGGACATGCGGCCTCCTGAGGGACAAGCAACCCGTGCGGCCACCTGGTTCCGCCGCTCCCTCGATGCACAGCCACATCGAATTGAACGCAAGGGCGGAACGTGACGACGGGCGGGGGCCGGGCGTCCTGCCCGGCCCCCGCCCGTTCGCCGCCGATCGGCCCCGATGATGACCTCAGTCGTCCGACACGCTTGAGCCTGCCAGCGCCGCCGCCGGATCGTCATCCGCCGGCCCTGCCGGAACCCAGCGCCCGCTCTCCTTGCGGTACGGCCACCAGCGCCCGTCCCGCCCATACCGCAGCTGTACGCCGTCTTCGACAGCGGTCCAGCGATTGCCCGCCGACTGCAGGCGGGGCTGCTCGCCCTCCTCCCACGCCTCGGCGAGCCGGGCCCGGGCCCTGGCCAGAGACTCCGGGTCCGGCGTCCACTCCTCATCCAGCACGGTGAGCGCAGCCGCCCCGCCGTACTGCCAGGCACGCACTGCCGCATCGAGTCCGGCTCGCGGCCGCCCCGATCCGGCTGCCAGCCGTGTCGCGATCCAGGGCTCGGGCCGGGTGTTCGCGACCAGCCGCACGGCATCCTGCTGCGGCGTCAAACCGGTCGGCAGCGGCTGCTGTTCATGGCCGGGGGAGAGAGCGTCCGCCAGCATCCGGTGGGCGCGTGCCGCACTGTCAGTCGCCAGCAACTCCAGTACCGCCGGATCGACGCCGGGCTCCGGCTGGCTCTCCGTGTCCAGCGACGGCGCAGGGCCGGGCTCAGCTGGCAGCGGCGGGGGAGCGGGCAGCGGGGGCAGGATGTCGCGCGCGGCGAAGGTCTCGTCCGCCCGTACGCCACGGTCCGTCGCCTTGGTGCCGGCGGCAGCGGACCCGTCGGAGAGGGCGGCAGGGCCGAACGGCCCGTGCCCCTCGGCGCGGGCCGCGATGCGCAACTGGAGCTCGTCCAGGAGCCTCCGCTCGCCGCGCCCCCGCATGAGCAGCAGGACGAACGGATCCTGGTCCAGCAACCGCGCCACCTGGTAGCACAGGGCAGCAGTGTGCGGGCAGTGGTCCCACGCCTCGCAGGTGCACTCCGGGTCCAGATCGCCGATCCCCGGCAGCAGTTCCACACCTGCCGCCGCAGCGTCCTCCACCAGGTGCGGCGGCATCTCGCGGTCGAGTAGCGCCGCAATGTGCCCCGCTCTGTCGACGGCCATGTCCAGGAACCGTTCCCATTCCGCCTCGTTCAGTTCCTGGAGGAGCACATCACTGCGGTACGTGGACGAGTCCCGGTCCCGGACGACCGCGGTGATCCGGCCGGGGCGTACGGAAACCGCACCGACCCGGCCCTCGCGGGCGAACATCCGCCCCTTCTTGAGCTGTTCACCGTCCAACGCGGTGTCCTCCAGGGCCTTCAGCCATGACCGGCCCCACCAGGACTCCGCGAAGCCGCGGCCATGCGCGGGCGGCAGCGCGGCGAAGGTACGTTCCTGTATCGGCGCCGGGGCATCGCTCCCGTCGCCTTCGTATCCTTCACGGTCGTATCTCCCGCTGTCGTATGCGTCGCTCATCGCGTGCCCCCTCGCAGCTCCACCAGATCGGCCAGTTCCGCATCCGTCAGTTCGGTCAGCGCCGCCTCGCCCGACCCGAGTACCGCGTCCGCCAGCCCCTGCTTGCGGGCCAGCATGTCGGCGATCCGGTCCTCGATGGTGCCCTCGGCGATCAGCCGGTGCACCTGCACCGGCTGGGTCTGCCCGATCCGGTAAGCGCGGTCGGTGGCCTGCGCCTCCACCGCCGGGTTCCACCACCGGTCGAAGTGCACGACATGGCCGGCCCTGGTGAGATTGAGTCCGGTGCCGGCCGCCTTCAGCGACAGCAGGAAGACCGGGGCCTCGCCCGCCTGGAAGCGGTTCACCATCGCCTCCCGCTCTGCGACCGGTGTACCGCCGTGCAGGAACTGCGTGCGCACCCCGCGCGCCGCCAGATGCTGTTCGAGCAGCCGGGCCATCTGTACGTACTGGGTGAACACGAGCACACTCGCGTCCTCCGTCAGGATCGTGTCGAGCAACTCGTCCAGCAGCTCCACCTTTCCCGAACGGTCCTCGATCCGAGGCTCCTTCTCCTTGAGGTACTGCGCCGGGTGGTTGCAGATCTGCTTCAGGGCCGTCAGCAGCTTTACGACAAGGCCCCGCCGGGCGAAGCCGTCGGCGCCGGAGATCGCGGCCAGTGTCTCCCGCACCACCGCTTCGTACAGCCCCGTCTGTTCCGCCGTCAGTGACACCGTGCGGTCGGTCTCGGTCTTCGGCGGCAGCTCGGGGGCGATGCCCGGATCCGATTTGCGACGTCGCAGCAGGAACGGCCGCACCAGCGCGGCGAGCCGCTCGGCCGCAGCCGGGTCGCCGCCCTCCGCGGTCCGCGCATAGCGGGTACGGAAGGTGCCGAGCCGGCCCAGCAGGCCGGGCGTCGTCCAGTCGAGGATCGCCCATAGCTCGGACAGGTTGTTCTCCACGGGGGTGCCGGTGAGCGCGACGCGTGCCTGTGCGCCGATTGTCCGCAGCTGCTTGGCCGTTGCCGAATACGGGTTCTTGACGTGCTGCGCCTCGTCGGCGACAACCATGCCCCACCGGATCTCCGCGAGCTTCACCGCGTCCAGCCGCATCGTGCCGTACGTGGTGAGGACGAACTCGCCGTCCACCAGGTCGGCCAGGCTGCGCGATCCGCCGTGGAAGCGGCGTACCGGCGTACCGGGCGCGAACTTCTCGATCTCCCGCTGCCAGTTCCCCATGAGCGAGGTCGGGCAGACCACGAGCGTCGGCCCTGCTGCCGAGTCGATGCTCTGGCGGTGGAGATGCAGAGCGATGAGTGTGATGGTCTTGCCGAGCCCCATGTCGTCGGCGAGACATCCACCGAGGCCGAGCGAAGTCATGGTGTGCAGCCAGTTCAGGCCGCGCAGCTGGTAGTCGCGCAGCGTGGCGGTGAGTGCCGGGGGCTGACCGACCGTCTGCTGCCCGCCGGACTCCGGGTCGGCCAATCGGCGGCGCAGCTGCTCCAGCCAGCCGGTGGCCCGGACGCCGACCCGACGGCCGCCGACCTCGGTGGAACCGGTCAGCACGGCTCCGAGCGCATCGATCGGAGTGACCTTGCGGTCCTGGGTCTCGCGGGCGCGCTGTGCCTCCTCGGGGTCGATCAGCACCCACTGGTCGCGCAGCCGCACAACCGGCCTGTTGGCCTCGGCCAGGCGGTCCAGCTCGGCGCGGCTGAGCTTCTGGTCGCCCAGCGCGAACCACCAGTTGAACGTCAGCAGCGCATCGGCCGACAGGAGCGGCGGCGTGTCCGAGCCGGTGCGGACGAACCCCTGGTGTTCCTGACTGTCCCCGTCGTCGGGCGGACCGATCACCGCACGTGCGGTGAGCTTGCGGGCCAGTTCCTTGGGCCAGTGGATCTGGACCCCGGTCGCGGCGAGTGCCCGTCCGGCGGGGCCGAGGAGTTCGCCCAGCTCTTCGTCGGCCGGTTGGATGGAGTCGGGCACTGCGGCCGACAACAACGGAGTCAGCGGTGGCCAGGCACGGGCGGCCCGGCGCAGCGCCAGAAGGGCATCCATCCGGGCCCGGGGGCCGAAGGCGGCAGCGGTCGGCGCGGACCCCGCCCAGACCTCGGCGGCATCGGCCACCAGCGCCGGATCGCTGACGCTGTGGATCTGGAGAACAGCACGGAAGGACGGCCCGGCGGTCGGCTCGTCGTCCTCGCCCGGGGATGTCAGCCCGGACACCTCCATCCGCAGCGAGAGCCGGACGCCCGCATCGTGCCCGGCCGCGACATCGGTGGCCCAGGCCCGTTGACCGGGCAGATGCTGTGGTGCGTCGGCGGCGAACGCCGGGCCGCCGGTGGCGAAGGCCGCGGCGGGGGTGCGCGGCAGGCCGTCCGCCACCGCGTCGAGGAACGCTCGCAGCAGGAGCTCGGGATCGGGCAGCAGCACGGCCTGCGCGGTTCCGTCGAGCGGCACCGCGTGGGCCAGGGGCGGCATCGAGGCCGCGAGCGTACGGATCCGCGACTGATCGTCGGCGGTCAGCGGCCCGGCCCGCCAGGTATCGTGATCCGTCGCACTCAGTCCTGGCAACAGCAAGCCACGGGCGACGAGTTGCAGAGCGAGCAGCGCAGCGGCACCCCAGAACTCGGCGGCGCCGGAGGCATGCGCCGAGGCCCGCGCTCGCGTCAGTACGGGCAGCGCGTCCCGGACCGGAAGCAGCAGCGCCGGTACGGCGTACGTTCGCGCGTCGGCGCCGACGACGGTCAGCTCCTCGACGGAACCGGGACCATCGGGCGGACTGCTGCCGTCCGGACGCCAGAAGGCGATACGGCCGGTACGGGAGGGATCCGCGGGCAGGAAGACCACGGAGCAGCTGGAGAGTGCGGAGATCTCGGAGAGCGTTGCCGCAGGGAGCCTGTGCACAGCGATGCCGAATTCCTCAAATTTGACTAGTTGGGTCGGGTCGCCGAGGGTACTCCATCAATGCGTATCTCCGTGAGCGGAATCGCCGTGATCCAGGTCACTTTCGAATGGCTCGGCCGCCCTGCTCGGCTGCTGGGCACGACTGCGCGTAGCGCCCAGGGGTGTAGCCAGCACCCCCCTGGGGGGAGGGGGCTTACCCCCGGAAATCCCGGGTGGTGGCGCCATGGTTGCCACACCTCTGGTCACCGTACGTTTCTACAGGTCAGCGCAGCTTCCCAGAGACCGGAGACCCAATGCCCCAGGCCGTAGCCACCGCCGTGGAAGGTACCCGTGACGGTGCGGGAACTGCTGTAGGCGCCGGCGGTACCGGAATCGCCCAGAGCCAGGGAAGCGACTTCGCACCCCTCCTGCGCGCGGTCAAGGGGCAGGGACTCCTGGAGAGGCGCACCGGCTGGTACGCGATGGGCATCGCCACCAACCTGGTCGCTCTGGGTGCCGTGCTCACCGGCATGTTCCTCCTCGGCAACACCTGGTGGACCCTGCTGCTCGCATTGCCACTGTCGATCTTCTGGTCCCGCACCGCGTTCGTCGGGCACGACGCCGGACACGCCCAGATATCGGGCGACCGCAGGGCGAGCCGGGCCATCGGCCTGGTGCACGCCAACCTGCTGCTTGGCATGAACGAGGCGTGGTGGAACGACAAGCATGTACGCCACCACGCCAACCCCAATCACATCGACAAGGACCCCGACGTCGGCGTCGGCGCCCTGGTATGGACCCAGAAGCAGGCCGCCCAGCGCGAAGGCTTCGCCCGCTGGCTCACCCGCAACCAGGCCCGGCTGTTCTTCCCGATGCTGCTCCTCGAAGGCATTGCGCTCAAGATCTCCGGCTTCCAGTACTTGCGGCAGCAGCCCGCCCGGGAACGCGCCCTCTCGGCACTGCTCCTGGTCGCCCACCTCGGTCTCTACGCAACACTGCTGCTCACTGTCATGTCCCCCGGGAAGGCTGTCGTCTTCGCGCTGTTGCACCATGCGCTGTTCGGGCTCCACCTGGGCATGGCTTTCGCACCGAACCACAAGGGCATGGAGATGCCCGATCCCGACGGCGACCGCTGGGGCCACCTCCAGCGTCAGGTACTCACCTCGCGCAACGTACGCGGCGGCGTCCTCACCGACTGGTTCCTCGGCGGGCTCAACTACCAGATCGAGCACCACCTCTTCCCGAGCATGCCCCGACCGCATCTGCGACTGGCGCAGCCCATGGTGCGCGCCCACTGCGAGGCGCTCGGCATGCCGTACACGGAGACCGGACTGATCGAGTCCTACCGGCAGGCGCTCCAGCACATGCACGAGGTCGGCGAACCCCTCAGGTGAGGACTTCGGCCGGCTGGAACCGATGGGCGGGCACAGGCGTTCTCACAGCAGGAGCGGCCTCGGGCCGCGAAGGAGGCGTGGACGATGTCGAACAGTGCAAAGATCGCCATCGGGGGAGTCGTTGCGGCAGTCATCCTGATGCCGTTCATCGGATTCTGGCTGTCACTGCTGGTCCTGATCGGAGTTCCGGCGGTCGCGTATCTGTTGCTGGATCCCAGTCAGCGACGCAGGCTCCGCAGGATCACCCGCAAGGAAATAGGCCGCTGACCACATGCTGAAACAGGGGGGCTCCGCAGTGAGCGGGACAGTGACCGTGGTGAGCAGTAACGAGAAGTATTCCTTCACCAAGCCGAACCGCCCGAGTGTCACCCTGCTGGCCGGGCTCGGCGTGGAGGGAGATGTGCATGCGGGAGCCACGGTCAAGCACCGGTCCCGCGTCGCACAGGATCCCACCCAGCCGAATCTGCGCCAGGTTCACCTCATCCACGAGGAGCTGTTCGGCGAATTGCGGGCAGCCGGATTCGAGGTCGCCCCGGGCGATCTCGGAGAGAATGTCACCACCAGCGGTGTCGATCTCCTCGCCCTGCCCATCGGCACTCTGCTGCACCTCGGCGACGAGGCGGTGGTCGAGGTCACCGGCCTGCGCAACCCATGCCTGCAGATCGACAACTTCCAGGACGGGCTCCTCAAGCGGGTCGTCGGCCGGGACGAGGCGGGCCGGATCGTGCGCAAGGCCGGAATCATGGGCACCGTCACGGTCGGCGGAGTCGTCCGGCCGGGCGACCCGATCGAGGTCGAGCTGCCGGTCGGGCCGCATCGGGCGCTGGAACGCGTGTAGTCCGGATCGCGTCTGAGACGTGGCCGGACCGCGACTTCGGTCGGGTGGCCGGTAGTCGACCGTCGGTCTGCTGCCGAGTGCCGACAGCCGCGTTCAGCCAGGCCGTACTGCGAGCGCGTCCAGTGCCTTCAACAGGCCGGGCAGTCGCGTGCCGCGCCCGACCGGCAGCACCTCGCCCGGTTCCTCGTCCAGCAGGATGAAGGCGATGTCGTCGGTCCTGGCGACCAGCGACCAGCCGGGCCCGTCGGCGCGCAGCATTCGGGCGTCGCCCGTGGCGAAGGAGGACCGGACGCGGCCGGGCGGCGGCGGGGTGTCCACATAGGCGCGCGCCTCCGCGAGCGCCCGCCTCACACCGGGGTGCACGCCGGACGGTGTCTCCTTCGCGGGGTTCTCGGCGGTGGCGTCGGACCCGTCGCTCTCGGCCTCGGCTCCAGTGTCGGCCTTGCCCGCGCCTCCGGCCGCAGAGTCGGCCTCGACGTCTACCTCAGCCTTGGGTTCGACCTTGGCCGCAGCGTTGAGCTCGTCGTCCTGGTCCTCGCCCTCAGGCCCGGCATCGGCGTCGGCACTGTCCTCCTCGGCGTCGACGTCATCGCCGTCCTTGCCCCCGGCGCCGTCTGCCCCGCCCGGAGTGATGAAGGCCGTCTCGTCGTCGATCTGCTCGCGCCAAGCCACCCACTGGTGCGCTATCTCGTCCGCACCCATGCGCCGCTGGGCCGGCCCCCACGACTCCGTGTCGGGCGGGGCCAGCGGCGCCGGATCGGTGCCCTCGGCCTCCGGCTCCGGCAGCGGATCGTGCGGGGCGGCCACTCCCGGCGCGGCGACCCCCACCGCGAGCGGCCAGCCGGGCAGCGAGCAGACCACCGAACGGTCGTCGGGGGAGAGGTCGTACTCCATTCCGCAGTCCCAGGCCGCGATCGCGACAGCGACCAGCGACACGTCCTCGACGACGACGGTCCAGCGCGCACCACTGCCGTCCTGGCCGAGGACCAGCCCGTATCCCTCGTCGTACGGTTCGAGGGTGAGCGCCGCACACGCGGCGGGGTAGTCGTCACCGAGCAGGCTCGGGAACTGCGCAGGTGTCAGCAGCACCGCGGTGAGCACATACAGTGCGTCGTCGTCGGCGACTGTGTCACTCGTCCCGGCCACGGCACCCTCCTTGTCCGTCACGGTTGTCCGTCGGCGCACCTTAACGAGTCCGTAACCCGCTCGTCGAGGCCCTGACAAGGGAAGACTTGGTCCCGGACCAGAGGTGAGGACGTGGGGCCGCGGTCCGGTGGATGGCGGGCCTCAGTCGGCGGGCAGGCCGAGCAGCGTACGGGCCACTGCCTGCGGCGACTCGTCGCGCTCGCGGGCCAGTGCGATGACGGCCCGGCAGGCCAGCTCGCTGACACCGAAGGAGAGCGCCTCGGGCGACACCCAGCCGCTCGCCTCGTCGATCCGCGCCTGATCGTCCTCCACGGATGCCGAGACATAGGTGGCTGCCGCCTCGAACAGATTGTGCTGCCTGGGCCGGTCTTCCCTGAGGGGTGCTGCTGACCGCGCGCCCTTCCGGTCGGCGGAGACAACTTTCCGCAGGCTGCCGATTATGTCGATCATGGAGACCGCCCTTCCGGGGAACCGTGAGCGCATGACGTGCTCGTACACACTGAGGTCTTCCCCATCGACGTAGAGTTGGACCTCCGACCGAGAAATGGGGGCAGCACGGTGAAGCGGTACGACCGGCTGAAGGAGATTCAGCGTCTCGATCCGGAACGGGACTTCCTCCGGATCTACCGGATCACGGCAACCTACGAGTTTCCGTGGGACATCGCCCGCGCTCTCGAACTGGCTCTGTATCGTACCTATGCAGTCCCCAGCATCGGCCGACTTCTCGCGGAGACAGCCGAACTGACGGACCGTGCGCAGAAGCGTTACGACGACACCGCGCTGCTCCTCGACACGGTCGTGGAGCACGGCTTCGAGAGCGACCCGGGGCGCACGGCCATCCGCCGGATCAATCAGATGCACCGCAACTACGACATCAGCAACGACGACATGCGCTATGTGCTGTGCACCTTCGTCGTCACCCCGAAGCGGTGGCTGGACAGCTACGGCTGGCGTCGGCTGTCCGACCATGAACTCCGGGCGTGCGCCGCCTATTACCGGACCCTGGGTGCCCATATGGGCATCAAGGACCTGCCGGAGACGTACGAGGACTTCGAGCGCACCCTCGACACCTACGAGGCCGAGCGCTTCGGCTGGGACGAAGGGGGACGCCGCGTCTCCGACGCCACGCTGGACCTGATGGGTTCCTGGTATCCGCGTCCCCTGGCTCCCGTCGCGCGGAAGGCCGCCCTGGCGCTGCTCGATGATTCGCTGCTGCGGACATTCCGCTACGAACGCCCGGGCTCCGTGACCCGGCACCTCACCCATGGCGCCCTGCGCCTGAGGGCACGGGCCGTGCGACTGCTGCCGCCTCGCACCACCCCGCACTTCGCCCGGCAGAACCCGGAGATCAAGGGCTACCCGGACGGCTACGAGGTTTCCGAGCTCGGTACGTTCCCCACCTCGGGCATCCGCGGTTGTCCGGTCCCGCACGAGCGACGCCCTGGTGCTGCGGCCGAGTGAGCAGGAGTGGGGAGCGCTCGCAGGTCAGAGCGTCCGTACGGCAAGGGCGAGGAACCGGTCGTCCTCATCCGTGTACGACTTGAGCCGCCAGCCCGAATGCGTCAGCAGCGGGCGGAGGTTGTGCTCGGCACGCAGGTCGTCGTCCGTGATCCGGCGGCCGTGGCGCGCGGCCAGGGCGGCTCGACCGATGGGGTGGAAGAGGGCCAGCTGCCCGCCCGGCCGCACCACCCGCGCCAACTCTGCCAAGTCCGTTCCGGGACGCGAGAGATGGGAGATCAGCCCAGCCGCGAACACCGCGTCGAGCGACTGCGGCCTCAGGGGCAGGCGGGTGACATCCGCGAGGAGCAGCGCTCCGCTCCGGCCGCGTCCCGCCCGTACCGCCGACTCCAGCATCGCCGCCGTGAGGTCCACGCCCAGGACCGTGCCCCGCGGTCCCACGGCCGTGCGCAGAGCGGGCAGCGCCCTTCCCGTACCGCAGCCGGCGTCCAATACCACGTCACCGGGGTCCAGTGCGAGGGAGTCGACGGCGGCGGCGTAGGCGGGCCCGTCGTCGGGGAACCGGCTGTCCCAGTCCGCAGCGCGGGCCGTGAAAAAGTTTTGGACGTGTGTGTGGTCATCGGCCATACGGACATGATCGCGTAGTTGCTACAGGAGCGAAACAGAGCGAAACATCGGGAAATGGGGTGCATGTTCGAGCACTGCGTGATCGTTCGGGAACATCTCTCTGTCATATTTCAGCAGCTTTCGAAATGCGCCCCTGGCACGTGCCCCCATCGCTACTAGCGTCCCCGATCCATGGGACACCTGGACCACGCCACCTTCGGCTGGCTGACACCTGCGCTGTCGTACGCGATGGCATGCATCGGCGCGGCACTCGGACTGAGCTGCACCGTGCGGGCACTCGACACAACCGGCCGTTCGCGCCGCAACTGGCTGATCACGGCCGCATCCGCCATCGGCTCGGGCATCTGGACGATGCACTTCGTCGCGATGCTCGGCTTCGGCGTGACCGGCACCGATATCCGCTACAACGTGCCACTCACCCTGCTCAGCCTGCTCGGCGCCATGGTGGTGGTCGGCGGCGGTGTCTTTGCCGTCGGCTACAGCCGCGACCGGACCAGGGCGCTGCTGCTCGGCGGGTTCGCCACCGGACTCGGCGTCGCCAGCATGCACTACCTCGGCATGGCGGCACTCCGTCTGCACGGCACGATCCACTACGACCCGCTGCGGGTCGCACTCTCGGTCGCCATCGCTGTCGTGGCCGCCACGGCGGCGCTGTGGGCGGCGCTCAACATCAAGTCACCCCGAGCCGTCGCGCTGGCTTCCCTCGTCATGGGGGCGGCGGTCAGCAGCATGCACTACACCGGAATGCTGGCGGTCTCCGTGCACGTCGCGCCCTCCGGAAGGGAACTTTCCGGGGCCACGACCATGCAGTTCATCTTTCCCCTGGCCGTCGGCCTGGGCTCCTACCTCTTCCTTACCTCGGCGTTCGTGGCGCTCTCCCCGACGGCCAGGGAACGCGCCGCCTACGTCTTCGCCGAACGCGCACAAGGACCCACCGAAACGGACTCATCCGCAGCCACAGAACACGGATTCACCGAGCGCGGGGCCGTCTTCCGGGCACGACGTGGCGACGTGAGTGACCACGACGTATCGCCGGCCACCACGCCCTGACGCCCTGCACCCGGCCGACCGGCACCTGCGACACACCCAGCTCCACACCCGGAACGAGGAGGCCATGCGCCCACCCCGCACGACCCCGGAAACCGGCGCGACGGCGACCCCCCGGCCCACCGCCGCACCGACGCGTGGACGCCGCGCGCACGCGGGCCCGCCGGCCGACGAGAGCACCGAACACGACGCGAGGCCGCTGCTGACACACGACACATCCGCGCCGCGCGGACGGTGGACGCTGCGTCCCAGGACCGTACGCGCGAAGATCATCTCGCTGCTGATGGTGCCGGTCGTCTCGCTGCTCGCCCTGTGGGGTTTCGCCACGGTCACCACCGCCCAGGACGTGGCACGGCTGCGCCAGCTGCAGCAGGTCGACGACGAGGTCCGGGCCCCCATGGCCACCGCTGTCGCGGCACTCCAGAGCGAGCGCCGGGCGGCCATGCTCCAGTCCGCGGCCCCCAGCAGCGCCCAGGCAGCCGCACTGGAGCGCCAGACCAAGCACACCGACATCGCGCTCGCAGCCCTGCGCCTCGACAGCGGCCACACCATCGCCGAGACCGGCAACCTCCCGCCCACCGTCGCCGACCGGCTCGACCGGTTCCTGGACCTCACCCACCGACTGCGCGCCGACAGGAGCGATGCGGGCGACGACGCCGTGTACGACCAGTACACCGCGGCCGTCTCCGCGGCCTTCGGCGTCTGCGGCGCCCTCACCGGAATCCAGGACGACGCACTCGGCTCGGACGCCCGAGTCCTGCTCGAACTCTCCCACGCCGACGAGATGCTGGCCCGCGAGGACGCCCTGCTGGCCACGGCCGCTCGCACCGGAACGCTCAAGGGCGGCCAACTGCGCCTGTTCACCGGAGCGGTGAATTCCCGAAGGAGCTTCACGGAGACCGCGGGTGCAGATCTGCCCGCCACCGAGCGGGCGGCCTGGCAGAGGTTCACCGCCGGGGACGTCTACCGCCAGATCCAGGCCGCCGAGGACAAGGTGCTTGCCGCGCCCGCCGGTCGCGATGCCGCGCAGGCAGTGCCCGCCACCGACTGGGAACGAGCAGCGGACCGCGTACGGAGCGAGCTGCGCACCATCGACACCACCGCCGGCCAACGCGCCGCCGGCCGGGCGAATCCGCTCGCCCGAGGACTGTTCAGCCCGTCCGGAGCCGCAGTCCTTTTCGGCTGCATCGCCGTCGCCGCCTCACTGGTGATCTCCGTGCGCATCGGCCGCGGACTCGTCGTCGAACTCGTCAGTCTCCGCAACAGCGCCCTGGAGATCGCCCGCCGCAAACTGCCCCGCGCCATGCAACGGCTACGTGCGGGCGAGGAACTCGACATCGGGGCCGAGGCCCCGCAGGGCCCGGCCGCCCATGACGAGATCGGCCAGGTCGGCGAGGCACTCGGCACAGTGCACCGGGCAGCCCTCAGCGCCGCCGTCGAACGGGCCGAACTCGCCGACGGCATCTCCGGAGTCTTCGTCAACCTCGCCCGGCGCAGCCAGGTGCTGGTCCACCGCCAGCTCAACCTCCTCGACAGCATGGAACGCCGCGCCGACGACCCAGACGAGCTGAGCGATCTCTTCCGGCTCGACCACCTCACCACCCGGATGCGACGGCACGCCGAGAGCCTGATCATCCTGTCCGGGGCGGCGCCGGGACGGGCCTGGCGGATGCCCGTACCGCTGACCAACGTCGTACGCGCCGCCGTCTCCGAGATCGAGGACTACGCCCGCGTGGAGGTACGGCAACTGCCCGACGCCGCGGTGAAGGGCACAGCCGTCGCCGACCTCACCCACCTGCTGGCCGAGCTCATCGAGAACGCCGCACAGTTCTCACCGCCCCACACCAAGGTGCGCATCAGCGGCGAGCCCGTGGGCAACGGCTACGCCCTGGAGATCGAGGACCGCGGCCTGGGCATGGGCAACGAACTCCTCGGCGAGGCGAACCGGCGCATCGAACAGGCGGAGGCACTCGACCTCTTCGACAGCGACCGACTCGGCCTCTTCGTCGTCAGCCGGCTCTCCGTACGTCACCACATCAAGGTTCAGCTGCGCACCTCGGCGTACGGCGGGACGACTGCGGTGGTTCTGCTGCCAACGGCACTGCTGCAGACCGCACTTCCGGCGGCCGAGGCGCCGGCCGCGCCGGAGAACGCCTCGGTCGAGCGCCAGGACGACCGGGACCGCCCCTCTTTCGGACCCGTACCCGGCTCCCGTGCGGTGCGACCGCGGACCACTGCCTTCCCGGCGCCGGTACCGGTACCCGCGCTCGAGTCCCGCACGCAGCCCGCTGCCGCGGTCACCTCGCTGCGCGGGCGTCCGGGCGGAACGGACGAGCACAAGGGGGAGGTCCACTCGGAGGAGCAGCCCGACGACGGCACGCTGCCGCGCCGTGTGCGGCAGGCCAGCCTCGTTCCGCAATTGCGCGAGGAGCCCCGTCCCGACGAGCCACACGGCGACCCGAACGACAAGGGTCGCCCCCCGGAGCGCACCCCCGAGCAGGCCCGGGACCGCATGACCGCTTACCGCAATGGCTGGGTGCGCGGCGGCGGCACATCGTTGCCCCGCCCGGACACCACCTACCCCCGTCCAGGCAGCGAAGGAGACCATGCATGATCGCGAACGAGAGGACCGGGGTACGCCACACCTCGGGCGAACTCGACTGGCTGCTGGACGATCTGGTGGCACGGGTCGGCGAGGTCCGCCACACCGTCGTGCTTTCCGGCGACGGCCTCGCGGTGGGTGCCTCCAGTGCCCTCAGCCGCGAGGACGCCGAGCATCTGGCTGCCGTGGCCTCCGGATTCCACAGCCTGGCCAAGGGCGCGGGACGCCATTTCCGGGCGGGGAACGTACGCCAGACCATGGTCGAGATGGACGAGGGCTTTCTGTTCGTCGCGGCAGCGGGCGATGGGTCGTGCCTTGCCGTTCTCAGCACGGCCTTCGCCGACATCGGACTGGTCGCCTACGAGATGGCCCGGCTCGTCAAACGGGTGGGTGAGCATCTGCGTACCCCGCCGCGGTTCGCCGCACCTCCGTCGGCTGTCGGCTGAGAGGACGGAGACAGCCGTGCCCATGACCGAGGAGGGCCCGGGAGGCATCCCGCGGACCTCAGGCCCACACACACGTCCGGGCAGCCAGTGGTACGACGCCGATGCCGGCCCGCTGGTCCGCCCCTACGCCGTGACGGGCGGCCGGACCGAACCGGGCCCCACCGGCGTGCAGTTCGATGTGATCGCACTCGTCACCTTCGACGACAACGCACCGGACGGCTCCGAGGAATCCCTGCTCGGTCCCGAACACCGGACCCTGCTCACCCTCTGCCGGTCGGAGACCCAGTCCGTCGCGGAGCTCTCCGCCGATGCCGACCTTCCGGTCGGAGTCGTACGCGTACTCCTCGGCGATCTGCTCGAAGCCGGCTACGTACGCGTGACCCGCCCTGTACCGCCCGCACAGCTGCCGGACGAACACATTCTTCGTGAGGTGATCAACGGTTTGCGGGCTCTGTAGGGGTACTTCGGTGTCGCGGTCGGGCCGTACGCGGAGCAGGCGGGCCTCTCTCCTCGCCCGGCGGAGGGAGGGGAGAGAGGCCGTGCTCGTCGAACCTACGGTGCCTCGGGGTCAGACATTGACCCCGTAGTCGGATGCGATACCGGCCAGGCCCGAGGCATAACCCTGGCCGACCGCACGGAATTTCCACTCCGCGCCGTGCCGGTACAGCTCGCCGAAGACCATGGCGGTTTCGGTCGAGGCGTCCTCGCTGAGGTCGTAACGGGCCAGCTCGACGCCGTTCGCCCGGTTCACCACGCGGATGAACGCGTTACGGACTTGGCCGAAGCTCTGACCGCGGCTCTGCGCGTCATGAATGGAGACCGGAAAGACTATCTTCGCGACATCCGCCGGCACAGCCGCCAGGTCCACATTGATGGACTCGTCGTCGCCCTCGCCCTCACCGGTCAGATTGTCGCCGGTGTGCTGGACCGAACCGTCCGGGCTCGTCAGGTTGTTGTAGAAGACGAAGTGCAGGTCGGAGAGGACCTTGCCGGCATCCGAGCACAGCAGTGCGCTCGCGTCCAGGTCGTGATCCGCCCCCGTCGTCGTCCGAACGTCCCAGCCCAGGCCGACCGTCACTGCGGTCAGGCCGGGCGCCTCCTTCGACAAGGAGACGTTGCCGCCCTTGGCCAGGGTCACACCCATGAACTTCCTCCATTGATCCAGTGGTCCAACGATTCGGTGATCAGCGCTTCTTCGGCCGTCATAGGGGCCAACGACGGTGCCTCGCCCGTGGTTCCCTCGCTTGCGCAATCCCTGAAGTGACCGGCTGGGAGGGGCGCCGTACGTCGGTGAGCCGATGCCTCATGTGCGTGGGTCGGTACCGGGACTCACATCGGTCTCCTTCATGGCCTTCGCCTCACTCTTCAGGATCCGCATGGATTTGCCCAGGGCGCGGGCCGTGTCCGGCAGCTTTTTCGAGCCGAACAGTGCGATGGCCACAATCGCCACGATCAACAGGTGCCAGGGTTCGAGGCCGTTGCGCAACATGTATGTCCCGCCCTTCCTTTCGGTGTCTTGGCCGGTGTTTCCGCTCGGGGTCCGCGGACAGTGCTTCAGGCTGTCTGTGGCAGGTGCGTTGATCCACTCGAACAGCGATACTTGCTACATTGCGCAACTGTACAACCATGGGGTGGCGGAGCTCGTCCCTCACGGAAGCCGGACGGACGGGGTGGCCGATGACAGGAAGTCACAATTCAGCAGCGGGCAAGCGAAGGGGCAGTCGGCTGCGGCGAACAGCCATGTTCGGGCTGTCGTTCCTCGTGCTGCTTGTCGCGGGCGTCGGGTGGGCCTACCTCGAACTGAACGGCAGCATCGACACCTTCAGCGCGGACGGGATCTCGGACGACCGGCCGCCCGGCTCGTCGAACGGGCAGAACGTCCTGGTCATCGGATCGGACTCGCGCGCGGGCGACAACAGCAAGCTGGGCGGCGGCGAGGGTACGGTGGGGCGCTCCGACACCGCGTTCCTTCTCCATGTGTACGCCGACCGCAAACACGCGGTCGCCGTGTCCATTCCCCGTGACTCCCTGGTCGACATCCCGGCCTGCAAGATGCCGGGCGGCGAGTGGACCGCGCCGCAGCACGACGTGATGTTCAACGGTGCGTTCTCGGTGGGGGAGACGGCCGAGGGAAACCCGGCCTGCACCCAGAACACGGTCGAGCAGCTCACCGGTCTGCGCGTCGACCACACCGTCGTCATCGATTTCGCCGGATTCTCCGCACTGACATCGGCCGTCGGGGGCGTTCCGGTATGTCTGCCCAAGGACATCTACCAGCGAGACCTCAGCCCGAAGCGGCCCACACAGGGTGCCCGGATCTTTGCGAAGGGTCCGCAGACAGTCTCCGGTCAGCAGGCACTCGACTACGTCCGGCTCCGGCACGGCATCGGCGACGGCTCGGACATAGGGCGGATCAAGCGTCAGCAGGCATTTGTGGCCTCCCTCATCAAGAAGGTCAAGTCCCGGGGAATGAACCCCACCACATTGCTGCCCCTCGCCGACGCGGCCACTGACGCGATGACCGTCGACCCCGGGCTCGGGTCGGCCGACCGGCTTCTGTCGTTCGCCATGTCGATGAAGAACATCGACCTGCACAACACCAAGTTCGTCACTGTCCCCTGGCGTTACGAGGGCTCGCGCGTCGCGATAGTCGAACCGGACGCCGACGCGCTCTGGGCAGCGCTGAAGGCCGACCGTACGGTCGACGGCCAGGACGCCGGTGGCAAGGGACCGGCCGAGGGCAGAGAGACAGCGAGCGGCCCGGCGTCGCCCGCGGCCACCGCCCCGGTCTCCGGCACGGGCATCAGCATCGCCGTCTACAACGGCACCACAGTCAGGGGACTCGCGGCCCGGGCCTCCGAACTTCTGCGCGCCCGAGGCTTCACCGTCACCACCACGGCCAATGCGAGCAGCCAGGACCACGCCTCGACCGTCATCGAGTACGGACCGGGCCTGCGGAACGAGGCAGAGACCACCGCACGGCTCTTCGCCGGAGCCCGGACGACCGCGTCCGAAACCGCCGGAATCCAGGTGATCCTCGGCAGTTCCTACGCCCAGAACCCATCGTTCGCACCCGGGACCCCGGCACCCTCCGCCGTGCCGCCCACCGTCGCCGCCGGCGCGCGGTCGGCCGACGACGACCCGTGTGCGGACCTCTCGTACGGCTGACTCCCCCGCAGCGGTGCGAAGGAGGCGCTCAGAGCGGCGCCGGGACCGTCCGGAGCTGCAGCGCCGGGTGACGGGGGGCCACGAAGCCGTAGGACTCGTACAGAGCGGCGCCGTCCCCTGTGGCGTTCAGACCGACCACTGTGACATGGGCCTCCTCGCGGAACCAGGCGAGGAGGGCCTCGAGGCAGACACGGGCATGTCCACGGCGGCGCCGGCGGGGATCGGTGCTGACATTGGATACGTGCCCGTGCAGTCCGCTCGGATTCGCCGGGCTGGGGGCATGCGCATCGCATGTCCCGACAGCGCTGGAGACGGTGCCGAGCTCGGGGTCGTCGACCAGGAATGCGGCGAATGTGTCGGGCCGACGCAGCCGCTCGGTGAACCACTGCGCGGAGGCCTCCCGCCACGGGGCATCGGGACCGCCCGTCTCCATCCCCATGTCGGCCAGCATCAGTCCCCGCAGCCGTACCAACGCGGGCACATCGTCGAGCGTGGCGCGGCGAGCACGCACCTGACCGCCACCGACGCCCGTACTCGTGCCGGACTCCAGGTGGTCGATGCGCGAGGGGGTCATGAGAATCTCCACTTCCGTTCGTAGCAGGTACGGGCCGCCGACAGTCCGCATGTGTACAGGGCCAGCACCGTTGCGAGCAAAAGGAAATAGAGCGGTGGCAGCGCACTCATGCCCAGCAGCGGACCGAGCGGAGTGAGCGGCAGCAGCAGGCCGACCACCGCAAGACCGGATGCTGCCGCCCGCAGCGGGCCGCCGCTGCGGCCCTCGGCAGTGCGGCGGCCCGTACGGAGCAGCAGCATCACCAGAGCCTGGGTGAGCAGGTTCTCGGTGAACCAGCCGGAGTGGAACGCCTCCTGCCCGCCCGATGCCGCCGAACCGTGCAATGCGTAGGCGAGCACTGCGAACGTCGCCAGGTCCGCGGTGGCGTTCAGCAGACCGAAGCCCGTGATGAAGCGGAGGAAATCGCGCGGACGCAGCACCGTGGGCCGTCGCAGCACCGCAGGTGCGGGCCGGTCGAACGCGAAGGCGAGCTGCGCCGCGTCGAAGCACAGGTTCTGCACCAGGACCTGTGCCGGAAGCATCGGCAGGAACGGCAGCATCAGCCCCGCGGCAAGCATCGCGATGACGTTGCCGAGGTTCGACGAGAGAGTGATGCGCAGATACGTGGCGATGTTCCCGCTGCAGTGCCGGCCGGCCGTGATCGCATGATCGATGGCCGCAAGGTCCTTCTCGGCGAGCACCACATCGGCGGTCTCCCGCGCCACGTCGACGGCGTTCCTCGGGCAGATGCCGACATCGGCCGCGTGCATCGCGGGCAGATCGTTGACGCCGTCGCCGAGGAATCCGGTGGTGTGCCCGACAGTACGCAGCGCGGAGACGATCCGGGCCTTGTGCTCGGGCGTGCAGCGGGCGAAGACGGTGGCGCGGTCCGCGGCCTCCGCGAGCTCCCCGTCCGACAGTGCGTCGATCCGTTCCGCGGAAACGACCTCGCCCGGATCGAGGCCCAGGTCCCGGCAGGCGCGAGCGACGGTCCCCGGATTGTCGCCGGTGAGCACCTTCACGGCGACGCCGCGGTGTTCAAGCACGTCCAGCGCCTGTGTGGCGCTCGGCGTGAGCGCGTCCCGCAGAGCGACGAACCCGAGGAAGGCCAGCCCCCGTTCGTCGGCCGTCGTGTACGTACCGAGCCGGGCGGGCCGCTCGCTACGGGCCACCGCGAGCAGCCGCAGACCGTCCGCGGCCTCGCGCGCGGCCAGGGCCCTCAGCCGGTCCCGTTCGGCACCGTCCAGGGCGCACCGGTCGAGTACTGCCTCCACTGCCCCTTTCGTGACGAGGGTGTGGGTGCCGAGCCTGCCGGGGCTGCGGAGGACCGCGGTGGCGAGGCGCCGCACCGGATCGAACGGCAACGCGGTCACCCCGTCGTACGCGGACAGCGCCCCCTCCTGCTCTTCGGTGGCGTCCAGAACCGCCTCGTCCAGTGCGTCGGGGGCGGGCAGTTCAGCGAGCTGCAGCGTCCAGAGTGCGTTCACCGCGGCCCAGTGCAGCACCTCGGGATCGGGCCGGCCTGCTCCGTTCAGCGACCGTTCGACGACCGGCCGGTCCTGGGTGAGGGTTCCGGTCTTGTCCAGACACAGCACGTCGATCGCGCCCAGATCGTGCAGAGCGGGCAGCCGTTTGACGATCACTCCGTGGTCCCGGGCGAGCAGCGAGGCGCCCCTGGCCAGCACCGTCGTGACGATCACCGGCAGCATCTCCGGAGTCAGCCCGACCGCCACCGCGACGGCGAACGGCAGCGTCTCCAGACCGCGGCCACGCAGTGCCGCGTTGGCCATCAGCACCAGGGGCGGGGTGAGCAGCATGAACCGGATCAGCGTCGAGGAAATCCCCTGCACCGAACGGTCGAAGGCGCTCGTGCCCCGGCGGCGTGCCGAACTGTCGTACGCGGCGGCGAACCGGGTGCCTGTACCCGTGGCCGTCACCACCGCCGTACCACTGCCCGAAGCCACGCTGCTTCCCTGAAAGCACAGCTCGGGCCGCGCGAACAGCCCGGCCTCGCCACCGGACCCGGCGTCGGCGGTGCGGTGCCCGTCCGGAGTATCGACGGGCTGTTTGGCGACCGGCACCGACTCGCCCGTGAGGGCCGACTGATGCACGGTCAGGCCGCTCGCACGCAGGAGCCGCACATCGGCAGGCACGAGATCTCCCGGACCGAGTCTGATCACATCGCCCGGCACCAGCTCCCCGACCGGCATCTCGCGCGCCAGTGGCGCGGCGTCCGGACCGGTGCGGCGCAGCACGGTCGCGGTGGTCGCCACCAGCTCCCGCAGCGCGGCCGTCGAACGGTCGGCCCGATGCTCCTCCGCGGAGCGCAACAGACAGCTGACGACCACGAGCGCCAGCGTCACGGCAGCCGTGCCCCATGAGGCCACCGCTGTCGAGACCAGACCCAGACACAGGAGCACCGAGGTGAACGGATCCCGCAGGCTGCGTACGAAGCGACGGGGCCAGGAGACCGGACGCCAGGCCGGCAGGGTGTTCTCGCCGAACCGTGCCAGCCGTTCCTCCGCCTGTGCCTCCAGCAGCCCGCGCGGCCCGCTGTCCAGCGAGCGGAGAACCTGCAAGGAGGTCGGTGCGGCAACCTGCGAAGCGGGCGGCGCGACGCCAGGGGCGGCGCTCCGGCCGACCGCCGTGCCCGCTGTCGGCACGATCACGGCGGACGACTGGACGGGATCGGTGCTGCCGGGACCTGCGGCGGCACTGTGCTCAGGCACCGAGCTCACGGAGGCGTACGGGGTGCGCGGGCGCATGTCCGGCGCGTTCGGCGAGCTGGCCGACCATCAGCCGGACGACCGTCACCACGTCGGGGTCGTCGACCAGGTACACCTGCCGGCGGCCTTCGCGGCGTGACCGTACGAGACCGGCCAGTTTCAGCTTCGTCAGATGCTGGCTCACCGAAGGAAGGGTGCCGCCCACCCGGTCCGCGAGGCCGGTCACATCGCTCTCGCCCTGGGAGAGGGCCCACACGATGTGCAGGCGCGCAGGCGTCGCCAGCAGGCCGAAGGCGGCAGCCGCCTCCACCAGTACCTCCGCGGGCGGATCCTCGAAACCGCCGTCGGCAGCTGTCGACACTCTTGCTCTCCCTGTCCGCGTGGGCCATTCCTCGCACCCGAAATACCCAGTGTAGGCGCCGGACTGCCGCCGTCCGCGGGCCCGTGTGTTTGTGAGCGGCTCGTGTGCTCACGACCGGGAACGGCAGGCGCACTCCGTCAGACGCATCGGATTGTGGACTCATCCGGGCAGTGAGTGAGCTGGAACGGTCACATCGCTAAAAAAGCGATCCCTTCCCACGGGGCAGGTTCTCGTTTGCCATGCTGTCGCCGTACTCATGCTGACGTTCCACGGAATTTGAGCCCTTCAAGACAGCTCTGACCTGCGTATTCAGCGTCTTGGGACTCACTGGTGAGAGAAGTGATCGATGCCTTCCGAGCATGCTGACACCACCCACGGAGAGACGGCCGGGGAGGCCGCGGAAACCGACTCCCTCGCACTGAAGATATTGGTCGCGGGAGGCTTCGGGGTCGGGAAGACGACGCTGGTCGGCGCGGTCAGTGAGATCCGGCCGCTGCGGACGGAGGAACTCCTCAGCGAGGCCGGACAGTCGGTCGACGACACCGACGGGGTCGAGCAGAAGACCACGACTACCGTCGCCATGGATTTCGGACGCATCACTATCCGGTCCGGTCTCTCGCTCTATCTGTTCGGCACACCGGGACAGGACCGTTTCTGGTTTCTGTGGGACGAGCTCTCCCAAGGGGCGCTCGGGGCCGTCGTCCTCGCCGACACCCGGCGCCTGGAGGATTGTTTCCCGTCCGTCGACTACTTCGAGCACCGCGGCATCCCCTTCGTCGTAGCGGTCAACTGCTTCGCGGGCGCCCGCGCCTACGGCGAACGCGAAGTGTCCCGTGCCCTGGACCTCGACCTCGGCACGCCCGTCGTCCTGTGCGATGCGCGCGACCGGGACTCCGGCAAGGAAGTCCTGATCCGCATGGTCGAATACGCCGGCCGGATGCACACCGCCCGGCTCCTCGACTCGGTGAGCTGACCCTCCCGGCGCACATCTGTTGCGCGCCAAGGGGCCACGACCCAGCCACATGGCCGAGGAGTGCTTGCCCGTACGTGACCAGTGCGCGAGGCTTACGCGAAACGTGGGGCACGGGGAACGCATGAGCGGGGAGGAGCGGGGAAATGGCGCTGGACAGGGAACTCGACTGGCTCCTTGACGATCTAACGAGCAGGGTCGAGCACATACGGCACGCGTTGGTGCTGTCGAACGACGGGCTGGTGACCGGAGCGAGTACAGGCCTGGCGCGTGAGGACGCGGAGCATCTCGCAGCGGTCTCGTCCGGGCTGCAGAGCCTCGCCCGCGGATCGGGACGCCACTTCCGCGCAGGGAAGGCCCGGCAGACCATGGTGGAATTCGACGAGGCACTGCTCTTTGTGACGGCCGCAGGGGACGGCAGCTGTCTGTGTGTGCTGAGCGCGGCCGAGGCCGACGTCGGTCAGGTCGCGTACGAGATGACGCTGCTCGTGAACAGAGTCGGAGAGCATCTCGGTGTTGCCGCGCGGCAGGCGGAAAGCGAAGGAATCAAGCGGACTTGACCCGGCCATGGGGGTTATCCACAGGCCGGGCGGGCGATGACTTCCCGGGCTACGGTGCTCACAGAGAGTAAGTGAGTCTCACGGGGGAGAGCATCATGACTGTTACCGAAGCTGTGTGTGCGCATACCGCAAGCACGATGGCTGTGGGCACAGCAGCCCAGGAACTTCAGCTGAAGCGCGGCGAGTTCGCCATCGCCGTACATGTGGGTCTGGTCCGCGTGCTGGTGCAGCAGGGTGGCGGAAGGCCGAGGGTCCGCAGGGAGGAGGTCGACCGGCTGCGGTCGCAGGACGGGTTCCCGGAGGCGCTGCGGGAGAGGGTGCACACCGTCGGGACGGCGAAAGGCGCCCAACTGCTCGGGATCAGTCCGGACCGCTTCACCAAGCTGGCCCGTGCGGGATGCCTCACGCCGATCACGTTCTATCTCAACCGGTACCGGGCGGTGGTCTGGCTCTATCTCGCCCAGGAGCTTGCGGAGTTCGCCGCCAGGGAGTCTCAGCTCCTGGTGGGGAAGAGCCCGGCCTGGGTGCGTAGCCGGTTGGAGGGAGGCGCCGACCTCCGTGCGCGCAACTGGCGCTCGCGCCGCATCGAACGGCTGCTGAGCCTCACGGAGGACCCCTGGGCCCGCGCGGCCGTGCTCGCGGGCACGCTGGACCCGGTGCAGTTGGCAGAGGTGGTCGACGATCCGTACGAGCGCGCCTACCTCACAAGGATCCGGCCCGAACCGGTTTTCGGGCCGATGGGGTCGCCTTCTGCTGGGGAGGCCGTGGGGCGCCTGATGCAGGCCGACGAACCGGACGAGATGCTGTGGCGGCGGGTCGGCCTGATCATGGAACTGGACAACGCCCGGGAGGCCAGGCCGGCCCCGCGTCCGGGCGACGAGTGGCGCCCAGGCCCCGGTAACGAGCTCGGGCTCGGGCTCGAGAGGGTGCAGGAACCGGAGCCCGAGCCCGTCGCTGGGCCCGAACCTGTCTCGGTCTCCGAACCCGTCCAGGTCTTCAGCCCCGACCCGGCACTCGGTCCTGTCCCGGCGCCCGAGCCCGCACCGACCTTCGTTCCTGTACGCGATGCCGATCCGGTACGCGGTCCGTCGGCCGATCCTGCACCTGCGCCGACAGCGGCTTCAGAAGCCGCACTTGGGCTGCTTGCCCGGCTCGGTCTGCGTAGGCGCGCATCCCGGCGTCCTTTCCGGTAAACAACTCGCGCAGGGAGAACAACACCGGCATCCTGGCCCACATGCTGATCAGGGAAGCCACTGCCGAGGACTGGCCTGCCATCTGGCCGTTCTTTCACGAAATCGTCGCCGCTGGCGAGACCTTCACCTACCCGCTCGATCTCGGTGAGGACGACGCCCGTTCCTGGTGGCTCCTCGAGTCGCCGAACCGCACGGTCGTCGCAGCCGACGACGACGGGGCCATCCTCGGCACGGCAAAGATGAACAACAACCACATGGGCAACGGCGCGCACATCGCCAGCGCCAGTTACATGGTCGACCCCAAGCGTTCCGGACAGGGTGTGGGCCGGGCCCTGTGCGCGTACACGCTGGAATGGGCTCGCTCATCGGGGTTCCGCGCCATGCAGTTCAACGCCGTGGTGGAGACGAACACCTACGCTGTCCGGCTCTACCGCTCGCTCGGCTTCGAAATCCTGGGAACCCTGCCCGAAGGGTTCAACCATCCGAAACAGGGATTCGTCGGACTGCACATCATGCACCGCCCTCTGTGACAGCCGCCTTGGCCGTCATGTCTCGAGCGGTGGTGATGTGGGGTCAGTTGTGACTTCGCATGCTTCGTGGGGCGGGTGCGTGCGTAGCTATCGGGGGCAGTACTGTGCGCCCCACCGCAATTCGGGCGATGAGGCTCATGCGGAGGAAGAATTCATGACCATACCCAGGAGATCGTTGCGTGCAGGGGGGAAACTCGCGGCCGCAACGGTGGTCGGCCTGACCGGCACGGTCCTCTCCGCCGGCCCGGCCGCAGCTCACACCCCCACCTGGGCCGTGACCTGCACCGAGGTGAGCCTTGACCTGACTGCCTACAACGGCAACGTCACCAATCAGGTGACCGTCGACGGCAAGACCTCCTACCCACCGAGACTTTCGGCAGGGAGCTCCACAAGAAGCTCGAGCTGCCCAAGCACGACAAGGAAATGACGGTTCACCTCGTCATCAAGGCCGGCGACGGCGACAACTTCTCGCGCGACGAGACCAAGCTGGCACCGATGTGCGAGGGCACCACCCCGTCGCCCGCGCCGCCCGACGCCACGCCGTCGCAGGGCCCCTCCCCGGAGGCACCCGTCAAGAGCGCCACGCCCAGCGAGGCAGCTTCGGAGTCCGCCCCTGCCGCGGCCTCTCCGAGCCCCAGCTCGCCGGACCTGGCCGAGACGGGTTCCTCGTCCACCACTCCGATCATCGGTGGAGCGGCTGTGGCCGTCCTGCTGGCCGGTGGCGGCAACATGTGGTCCGTGCGCAAGCGTCGTACCGCACAGCAGTGACGTAGACCGGTGGTCCTGGCGCAGGAGTGTGCCAGGACCACCGGCCGAGGGGTGTGTCGTCCCGCACGCAGGACGACACACCCCTCTGCGCTTTCGTCACACCTGCTCCTGCTCCTGCTCCTGCTCCGCGGGCGGCAGCGGGGGAGTAGAGGTGGGCGGCGCCGACGGACCGATCTCGCACCAGACGGCCTTCCCTTCGCCGCGAGGCTCGATGCCCCAACGGGCGGCGACGGCATCCAGGAGCAGCAGGCCTCGACCCGATGTCGCGGTCTCGCCAGGGCTGCGACGTCTCGGCCACACGCTTGAACGGTCCTGAACCGACAGCCGGACCCGCCGGACGGGCTCCGGCAGCACCTCCAGAGTGAGTACCGCGCCACCTTCCGTGTGCAGAAGTACATTCACCAGCAATTCCCCGGTCACCAGCTCGGCGTCGTCGGCGAATTCGGCCATGTCCCAGTCGGTCAGGGCCTGGCGCACGATGGTGCGGGCGTCGGACAGCCCCTCCGGGTCCGCCTGGTGGACGTACTGGTGCAACCGCGGAGCCCGAGGCGACCCCGGGTCCGGGCTGCGCCGCAGCACCAGCAGGGCGACATCGTCCCCCGAACCCCAACGCTCCCACAGCCGGTCCGACAGATGATCGGCCAGCGCCTGAGCGCCCGCAGGCCCCGCGCTGACCTCGTTGATCAGAGTCTGCACGCCTGTATCGACATCGACCCCCGGCTCTTCCACGAGTCCATCGGTGTACAGGACAAGGGTTTCGCCCGGCACCAGGTCGAGACGGGTCTCCGGAAACTCCTCGTCCTCGAAGTCGGTCGAAATGCCCAGGGGCAGACCGCCCCGCACCTGCGGGCTGCTGACCCGGCCGTCCGTGTGCCGGATCAGCGGTCCGAAGTGCCCGGCCCGCACCACACGCACGGTCCCCGAGGCGAGATCGACCTGGGCGTACGTACACGTCGCGAAGCGTTCCGTGTCCAGCTCGGCGAGGAAGCGTGAGGCCCGGGCCAGCACCGTCGACGGATGGTGTCCCTCACCGGCGTACGCGCGCAGGGCGATACGCAACTGGCCCATGATGGCGGCGGCATGCGTGTCATGGCCCTGCACGTCACCCACGACGATGCCGAAGCGGTTCATCGGCAGCGCGATCACGTCGTACCAGTCCCCGCCTACCTGGCGTCCGCTCCAGGCCGCGTGATAGCGCACGGCTATCTCGCCGCCCTCGATCTCCTGGACCCGCCGCGGCAGCATGGTCGACTGGAGGCCGGTGGCGAATTCGCGCTCCTCGTCGAAGAGCTTCGCCCGCTGCAGGGACTGGGCCACGATGGCAGCCAGTCCCAGAGACAGATTGCGCTCATCAGCGTTGAAAGTCGTGTTTTCGTGGTAGAAGAGCGCCAGGGTGCCGAGGGAACGCGCCTGGGCGACGAGCGGCAGATAGGCGGCCGCGCGGAATTCCAGCCGCCCCGCGTAGGGAGTCAGCACGGGATAGTGGTGGATGAGTGCCGGGACCGAGGTCAGGAACCGGGGGCGGCCGCTGAGAATTGCGTCGGCCAGGGGGTACCTCCGGTCCAGACCCGTGGACCCGAGCTCGTCGATCGCCTCCAGTGGGTCGCCGCTCAGGGCGATGACGTTCAGTGTGGCGTTCTCGACCAGACCGAGTGCGAGGCCGTCCGCGCCGAGCCGGTCCAGCCCGCCCGGTCCGGTGAGCGCGGCGGTCACATCATCCACGGTCACCGCATGTGACAACGCGCTCGTTGTGCGTTCAATAATGCTGGTCTGGCGCTGTCGCCGCTTCTCCAGGTCCCGCACGAAGGCCGAATGGGTTACCTCCGCCGTCGCGTCCCGTACCACCCCGACGACTCGATGCGCCCAGCCGTCATCGCTGCGCAGTATCCGGGCCTGGACATGGGTCCACTGGTCCCTGCCGTCGTCGAGCGGTACCCGGAAGTGCACGCTGTACGAGCTGCGCCCACCCTTGACCGCCTCGTCGATCGCCGCATTGAGTCTGGTCCGCTCCGAGGGTTCGAGCCGTTCCAACAGGGACTCGGGCCGTGAGTCGAAGGCCAGTGGGTCCAGCCCGAAAACCAGCAGGCCCGCTTCATCGATGTCGAGCGAGTGGGCATCCATGTCCCACTCGAAACTGCCCGTCCGATTCATGGCAAGCCGCTGCGCCGTCGCGGTCTCGCCGTTGTGCGTCTTCTCGATCAGCAGGCGGGGCGGGACGGACGTGCTCGGTTGCCGGTCGTAATCGGTCATTCCTGCTCCGGACGTCTTCCGGCGGGGCAGCCGGGCGGCACGGCCCGTACGGGGTGTCTCAATTGTCGAACCCGTTCCGGCAGGCTGCCACAGCGGACACCCGGCAAAAACCGGGCTGAGGGCCGATTCGGGCGGCCTCCGCACCCCTGCTGCCCGAGCCCGGGACCCGCCCCGCAGAATGGCAGCGGAAGATCGTCCGCGATCGGTGGGCGATACGGCACAGGGGCTGACCGGAGCGCATTCATGAACCACGACGATCCCGTCCTGCTGCACACCGAAGGACGCATCCGGCACATCACGCTCAACCGCCCGCGCGCCCTCAACGCGCTGAACCACGCCATGGTGGCGCACATCGACGGAGCACTCGCCGAAGCCGAGCTCGACGACACCGTCGCCGCGGTCCTGATCACCGGGGCAGGGGAGCGTGGCCTCTGCGCCGGCGGCGACATCCGCTCGATCCACGAGGACGCCCGCGCGGGCGGCGGCACATCGATCGACTTCTGGCGTGACGAGTACCGGCTCAACGCCCGTATCGCCCGATTCCCCAAGCCGTATGTCGCGATCATGGACGGCATCGTGATGGGCGGCGGCGTCGGTGTCTCGGCCCACGGCGACGTCCGGATCGTCACCGAACGCTCGCGCATCGCCATGCCCGAGACCGGCATCGGCTTCGTCCCCGATGTGGGCGGGACGTACCTGCTCGGTGCCGCGCCCGGTGAGCTCGGCACCCATCTGGCGCTCACCGCGGATGCGGTCGGCGCAGGTGATGCGCTGCTGTGCGGGCTCGCCGATCACTTCGTACCGTCGCAACGCCTTGCCGAGCTCACCAGGGCCCTCGCCGCCTGCGGTACGGCTGCCGAGATCGAGGAGACGGTGCGGAGATTCGCCTCGCCCGCGCCGGGCGGCGAACTGGATGCGCACCGCGAGTGGATCGATTCGTGCTACCGGGCCGACTCCGTCGAGGAGATCCTCGACAGCCTCGACAACAGCGGTGTCCCCGCTGCCAAGCAGGCCGCCGAGACGATCCTGGCCAAGTCGCCCACCGCGCTCAAGGTGACACTCTCCGCCCTGCGCAGGGCTCGCAGGCTCGACAGCCTGGAGGCGGTGCTCGACCAGGAGTACCGGACTTCGTGCACCGCCTTCACCAGGCCCGACCTGGTGGAAGGCGTGCGTGCCCAGATCATTGACAAGGACCGCAATCCCCGGTGGAGCCCGGCGGATCTGGCCGAGGTCTCCGAGGCCGACGTGGCGCTCTTCTTCGCCACGCTGGGCGACCGAGAACTCGGCCTGGACTCCGGTTCCCGAGCGACGGACTGATCTGGCGAATACGGACTGGGGCAGGCCGGGGCGGACGAAGACGGAACTGAGACGGACCGGGACGGCGGAGGCCGGTTCAGAGGTCGTTGGGGCCGGTGACGGTGCGGAACGGGATGCCGAGGAGGTCTGCCGCGGCCTTGAGGTCCTTGGCGCGGTGGCCGGTGCAGAGAGTCCAGTGGTGGCCGATGCCGGTCGAGGACCAGGCGTCGGTCCACTCGCCAGGGTCGAAGCCGAAGTCGACGCGGGAGGTGGTGTTGCCGATCTCCAGCAGGGGTCCCGGGACTACTTCGCCCTCGGAGGCGATGAACGCAAAGGTGCCGTCCGCCTCCTGACCGATGCCGAACGTGGTGACCGGACCGTGTTTGACGTCGAACTCGACGCTGACGCCCCATCCGCGTTTGCCGTGGTACACGCCCAGCCCGCGCAGCAGCGGATCCTTCGCGCTGATCGCGAGGTGGGCGGGGCCGTCGTGGCCCATCTCGACGACCCGGTCGCGGAAGTTGAGAGCCTGGAGCTCGGTGAAGGAACCGCCGGCGCCGATGGTGTCGGCGATCAGCATGGCGAGGCTGGTGCGCAGCTCGTACTCACCGGCCATCGGGATGCCTCGGGCGGTCAGCAGCGACGCGCCGAGGATCATGCCCGCGCCGAGCCGCTCGTGGATTTCGCCCTCGAGTCCGCGGTGGTAGTAGGCGAGGCTGTCGAGCTCGAAGTCCTCGACGAGCCGGTCGAGTCCGACCGAAACCCGGGCGGCCCAGGCGAGATCGTCCTCGCCTACGGAGTCGTCGAGGGTGAAGACCGTACGCGCGAGCGCGATGCGTTCGGCGGCCTCCTCGTCCGTCACGGCGGCGACTCTGACCCGCAGGTCGTCGAATTCGAGGACTTCGACGTGTCCGCCGAACTGGGTGGAGACCAGCGTCATATCGGTGGAGACATCGAGCATCCCTGGGTAGAGGTGGCCCATCAGCCCGTGCCGGCCGTGGCGCATGGCGCCGCGCACCTGCGCGGCCGAGATCCAGCGACGGATCCGGTTCCAGGCGTTCTCGTCGTGCAGATGGCCGGAGACGGAGCGGAAGGGGATACCGCTTCGCCGGAAAACATTGGCGACCTCCGGCAGCGGGCACTGTCCGCAGTACGCCAGCCACTTGCCGGTGTCGGTGTTCGGGTGGTCCATCGCCTGGGTCGGCTGGAGGTCGATGACCAGTACCGGGGTGCGGGTGCGCTGGGCGATCGGCAGGACCATCGAGGCCGTGAGATATGTCGTCAGGAACATCACGACGATGTCGCAGTCGGCCCTGCGCAGCTGTTCCGCCGCCGTGGCGGCCTCCTGCGGGTCGGAGATGAAGCCGGCGTCGGCGACCTCGCAGCCCATCTCCTCGAACCGCCCGGTCACGAAGCGCGCCGATCCCTGCAGCTGGTCGAGGAGGCCGGGGAACTGCGGCCAGTACGCACCGAGTCCACCGGAGACCAGACCGACACGCGTGCGGCGACGCGTGGTGCGGGCGAGCACGCCGTCGAGCACGGCGGGAGATACATCAGTCATGAGTTTCCTTCCTTCGTCATCCATCGAGTACCCGGGCTTCCGTGGAGAGGGGCCCGGGTTCCCGGTGTCGAGGTGTCCAGGACTCAGGCCGGCTCCAGCCTTGCGGCAGCCCGGTCCCAGGCCTGTTGATCTCCCTGAGGGGTGTAGTGGCGCAATTCCTGCGTCTGCGCGACGAGTCGTCGCATGTCCATGAGGTCGCCGACCAGGCCATGGGTGCGTGCCTGCAGCAGTACGTTCCCGAGCGCGGTCGCCTCGGCGGGACCGGCCGTGACCGGGAGGCCGGTGGCATCCGCGGTCCACTGGCACAACAGCTCGTTGCGTGAACCCCCGCCGACGAGATGGATCCGGGTCAGCTCCCGCCCCGCAAGACCGGCGGCCTGCCGCAACGTCCTGCGATGCGCCAGCGCCAGGCTCTCCAGCACACACCGCACATACCCGCCGGGAGTGTCGGGCGGTTTCTGTCCGGTCCGTACGAGATGGGCGTCCATGCGCGACGGCATGTCACCCGGGGCGAGGAACGTCTCGTCGTCGGGGTCGATCAACGCGGCGAACGGCCGGGCACGGGCCGCATCTGCGAGCAGTTCGGCCAGGCCCGGAGCCGTACCCTGCCGCTCCCAGGCACGGCGGCACTCCTCCAGCAGCCACATGCCCATGATGTTGCGGAGATAGCGGATGGTGCCGTCCACCCCGCGCTCATTGGTGAAGTTTGCCGCCCGGGACTCCTCCGTCAGTACCGGGGCCGCCAGTTCCAGACCTGCCAACGACCAGGTGCCACAGGACACATACGCGAATCCGGGCTCGACCGCGGGCACCGAGGCGACCGCCGACGCCGTGTCGTGCGAAGCGACGGTCGTCACCGGTGTACCGGCCGGCAGCCCGGTGTACTCGGCAACATGCGGCAACAGTGTCCCCGCCGGGTCACCCGGCTCACGCAGGGGCGGAAACCAGGAACGCGCCAGACCCAGTCGGCCGATCAGCGCATCGGACCAGGTCCCGGCAGATGCATCGAACAGGCCGGTCGTCGACGCGTTGGTGATTTCCGCGCCAACCGTTCCGGTCAGCCAGTGCACCAGCAGATCGGGGATCAACAACATCGTCCGTGCCGCACCCCGGTGGGCACTCGCCTGATGCGCGGCGAGCTGGAACACCGTATTGAACGGTAGATGCTGCAAGCCGCTGACGGAGTACAGCTCCTGCGCCCCGCATTCGGCCAGCACTTGTTCGGCTGCCTGGCCGTTACGGCTGTCGCGGTAGTGGAACGGCAGCCCGAGCAGTGCCCCGTCGGCATCGAGAAGGCCGTAGTCGACCGCCCAGGTATCGATGCCGACGGAGGCGATCGGACCGCTGCGCGCAGCGGTCCGCAGACCGTCCAGCATCCCTTGGTACAGGGCGAGCACGTCCCACCGCAGCCCGTCCGGCAGCCGGACCGGGGTATTGGGGAAGCGGTGCGCCTCGGTCAGTACGAGCTTGCCGGGCCCGGCCCGGCCGGTGATCACCCGGCCGCTGGTGGCACCGAGGTCCACGGCCGCGAAGACCGCGTCGCTTGGTGACGTCACAGACATGGGACTCTCATCCGGGTCATCGCAGGAACGCCGCCGCCACACCGGCGTCGACGGGAATGTGAAGACCGGTCGTGTGCGTGAGGTCCCCGCCGGTCAGTGCAAAGACGGCGTTCGCGACGTGCTCCGGGAGCACTTCGCGCTTGAGGAGGGTCCGCTGGGCGTAGAACTCGCCGAGCTTCTCCTCCTCGATGCCGTACGTCGCCGCACGCTGGGCACCCCAGCCGGCCGCGAAGATCCCCGAACCACGCACCACACCGTCGGGGTTGATGCCGTTCACCCGGATCCCGTGCTCGCCCAACTCGGCCGCCAGCAGCCGCACCTGGTGAGCCTGATCGGCCTTGGTCGCCGAGTAGGCGATGTTGTTCGGGCCCGCGAACACCGCGTTCTTCGACGCGATGTAGACGATGTCGCCGCCGAGGTTCTGCGCCCGCATCACCCTGGCTGCCTCACGCGAGACCAGGAACGAGCCGCGCGCCATGATGTCGTGCTGAAGATCCCAGTCCCGGGCCGTGGTTTCGAGCAGCGGCTTCGAAATCGAGATCCCGGCATTGTTCACGACGAGATCCACACCGCCGAACGCGAGCACCGCCGCCTTGAACGCCCCGGCGATCTGCTCCTCACTGGTCACGTCGACCGTCACCGCGACAGCCTTGTCGGGCCCGCCGAGCTCCTGCGCCACCGAGGAGGCGTTCTCCGCATTCAGGTCCGCGACGACGACACACGCCCCCTCCGCGACCAGCCGGTGCGCGATGGCCTTGCCGATACCGGACCCCGCACCCGTGACCAGCGCCACCCGGGTGGCCAGTGGCTTGGGCTCCGGCATCCGGCGCAGCTTGGCCTCCTCCAGTTCCCAGTACTCGATCCGGAACTTCTCGGACTCCTCGATCGGCGCGTACGAGGAGACGGCCTCGGCGCCGCGCATCACATTGATGGCATTGAGGTAGAACTCCCCGGCGACCCGGGCAGTCTGCTTGTCCTTGCCGAAGGAGAACATGCCGACTCCGGGCACCAGCACGATTGCCGGGTCCGCGCCGCGCATCGCGGGGGAGTCGGGGGTTGCGTGACGCTCGTAGTACGCGCGATACGCCTCCCGGTACTCCCTGTGCAGTTCCTTCAGGCGTGCCGCAGCCTCGTCCAGCGGGGAGTCCGCGGGCAGGTCGAGGACCAGTGGGCTGACCTTCGTACGGAGGAAATGGTCGGGGCACGAGGTGCCGAGCGAGGCGAGCCGCGGGTGTTCGATGCGGGAGAGGAAGTCCAGCACGGGCTCCGTCTCGGTGAAGTGGCCGACCTGCGGACGGTCGGTTGAGGCCAGACCGCGGATCAGCGGGGCGAGCGCGGCGGCTCGCTCCCGGCGCTGCTCCTCGGCGAGGGCCTCCCGGCCCGCCCACACGGGGCCGAACGGTTCCGTCTTGCCCTGCTCCTGAAGGAATGCCTCAGCGGTGCGGATCATCCACAGCGCGTTGTGCTCGCATTCCTCGGACGTCTCGCCCCAGGCCGTGATGCCATGGCCACCGAGGATCACACCGACGGCCTGCGGGTTGGCCTCCTTGACCGCGGCGATGTCCAGACCTAGCTGGAACCCGGGCCTGCGCCAGCCCACCCAGGCCACCTTGTCGCCGAAACACTCCGCCGTGAGCTTCTCACCGTCGGCGGAGCACGCCAGCGCGATCCCCGAGTCCGGATGCAGATGATCGACATGCGCGGCCTCGACCAGTGCGTGCATCGCCGTGTCGATGGACGGAGCGGCGCCGCCCTTGCCGTGCAGGCAATAGTCGAACGCCGACACCATCTCGTCCTCGCGCTCCATCCCCGGATACACGTTCTTGAGCGCGCGCACCCGGTCCAGGCGCAGCACGGCGAGACCGGCCTCGGTCAGAGTGCCGAGATCACCACCGGACCCCTTGACCCACAGCAGCTCGGTCTCGCCGCCGGTGACCGGGTCGGTGGCGGTGGCCTTGACCGATGTATTGCCACCTGCGTAGTTGGTGTTGCGGGCGTCGGAGCCGATCCGGTGGGCGCGCTCCAGGAGCGCGGCGACTTCGGCGTGGGTCGCGGACGTCATGAGATTCCTTCGGTGTCGGGGGTCGGGCTGAATCGGGCGTACGGGCGTACGGGGGAGGGGACGGGGGCTCAGGCGCCCCAGCCGGCCTGTTCGCCACCGACCCGGGTGGCCGCGATCCGTTCCTGATTGCCCGAGGCCAGATATGCGGCGAACGGATCCCTGGCCAGCCCGATCTCATCACGCACCTCGGCGAGCAGTGGACGGACATCGGTGTTGTACGCGTCCATCAGGACACCGTTCGCGGCCAGCACATCGCCGGACTGCTGCGCGGCGCTCAGCGCGTCCATGTCGATCAGCAATGCCTTGGCGGTTGCTTCCTGCACATTGGCCACCGACCGGATCACGGCAGGGATCTTCGCCTCGATGTTGTGGCACTGGTCGAGCATGAAGTTGACGTTCGTCTCGGGCTTCATGCCGCCGTTCTTGACCACCTCGTGCATGATCCGGAACAACTGGAACGGGTCGGCGGCCCCGACCATCAGATCGTCGTCGGCATAGAACCGGGAGTTGAAGTCGAACGCGCCGAGCTTTCCCGCACGCAACAGGAACGCCACGATGAACTCGATGTTGGTGCCCGGTGCGTGGTGCCCGGTGTCCACGACCACCTGAGCGTTCGGGCCGAGATTCAGGCAGTGCGCGTACGCCGTTCCCCAGTCCGGCACATCGGTCGTGTAGAACGCCGGCTCGAACAGCTTGTACTCCAACAGCATCCGCTGGTCGTCGCCCAGCCGCTCGTACACCTCGGCCAGCGCCTCGGCGAGCCGGTCCTGACGGGCCGCGATGTCGTCCTGCCCGGGATAGTTCGTGCCGTCGGAGAACCAGAGCTTGAGATCGGGGGACCCGGTCTCGTCCATGATGTCGACGCACTCCAGCAGATGGTCCGTGGCCTTGCGGCGCACCTTCGGGTCAGGGTGTGTGACCGATCCCAGCTTGAAGTCGTCGTCCTGGAAGACGTTGGAGTTGATCGCACCGATCCGCAGCCCGAGATCCTCGGCATGCCGGGTCAGCGCTGAGTAGTCCTCGACCTTGTCCCACGGAATGTGCAACGAAACCTTCGGTGCCACACCCGTGAACGCGTTCACCTGCGCCGCGTCCTCCAGCTTCTCGAACGGGTCGCGCGGCACTCCTGGCTGTGCGAACACCTTGAACCGCGTCCCGGAATTCCCGTACCCCCACGACGGTGTCTCGATCACCTGGGACCTCAGAGCTGCCTTGACGGCCGACACATCAGACATGAACACCTCACAAGCGGAGTCATCCAGCGACCGTGGTCGTTCGGACGATGTGAATCGTTTCATCTGGACCGTACGCCAGGATTGACGCAAGCTTCCAGTCAAGCGGCTAGGTGTGTACTCTTCCTGGCTTGAATCAATTCACCCAACGGATCGGGCGGGCGCACTCGCAGAGGGGGTTGACCACGGGACGAGCGATTGGGTTCGGGCCGACATAGGCATCGAGTGCGCTCGGGATGGTCCTGAGACCGTCCTGCCCGCTGACTCGTTCAGAGCATGGTGGCGCATCGGAGTGACGAGGTGAAGAGCGACAACGCGACGACGGACGGCTACGACCGCCGGACGCCGGACGGGGCGGGACTTTCCGGTCCGGTCCGCCCGGCGTTGGAGAACACCGCAACCGCGGTGCCATTCGGCAGATCCGTTCAGCGACCGCTGCCGGACATGCTCGGCCGAAGCGAGCGCACGAGATCGAAGAACCGGGACTCGTTGCCGCAGAGCCCCGCACGCTCCAGCGCGCCATCGGCCTCCGCGATCGGCGAGGCGAGCAATGGCATGTACAAGGGGCTCTCGTCAGGTTCCGCGAGCGCGGCCCGAGTGGCCTCCAGCAGTCGGACATACGCCTGGGCCGCGGCGAGTTCGTCATTGCGCATCTCAGCATCTCCCGGTCAGAGGTGTCGGACCCACCAGCATCCCCCATGGGTCTGACAACGCGCTCCCACAGCGGCGCGAGGTCGCCCACTAGCCGCCGTTCGGCCGTCGGACACCGGTCGGTGGCTCGACCTCCAGAAATCTTCTGCGCCGCGGCCCGCGGTACAGCAGCACCGTCCAGCCCAACTCCCGCAGCACAGCCGCGCACCGGGCCAGTTCGCCCTCCTCCGCATGGGCGGCCCCGCTGCCGGGCGGACCGAGCCACTCGACCCTCACGCTGCCCGGCGCCTCACCCCGCTCCAGGCGGTACCCGGTTGCCGTACGCAGGCCGGAGTCGTCAACGGCCGAGGCGGCAAGGCCTGACGCCTCCAGTGCCAGGGCGATGGCCCGTATCGGCCGGTGGGTCTCCCACTGAGCGGGTACGCCCTCCGGGCTCGCGTGCCCGGTGTTCGTCAGCCGCCGGATCTGCAGCATCCCCTCGAACGCCGCCCGTACCGAGGCGTCACGCTTCCCGTCCGGTACCGGGTTCCTCGGGCCGTCCCCGGTGGCCGGTTCGAACCCGGTCTCGTGCTCGGTGTCCATCAGCGTCCCCTTCGCCCGTGCCGTGCTGCTGCCAGTGTGCGTCGCCCCACTGACAACGGCTCGGGCGCGAGGCATCGACCGTCCCGACCGGGTGGCCGAACCCGCCTCCGCGCAATGCGCCCTGTCTACGCCCGCGGAGCGTCACCTTCACCGGGCGGCGACGACCAGGCCATGCCGAGCACCTTGCCCGGATTGAGGATGCCATGCGGGTCCAGCGCCGCCTTCACCGCGTGATGCACGCCGAGCACCGCGGAGCCCAGTTCCTTGTCGCCCTCGGCGCCCGGGGCGTCGACCCGGCCGAGCAGCACCACGTCCGCGTCGGCGGAGAGTCCCATTCTCTTCCACGTGTCGACGGCGGCGAGAGAGTGACGGTCGACCAGTTCGAGCGCGGAGGGGATCACGCCCGACACGGTCACGGCGATCATCGCCTCTCCCGCCGCGACCACCGACGAGAAGTACCCCGCCATCTCCTGCGGCCGTGCCGGGCGCGGTCGCACCGTGATCTCCGTGATCAGGCCAAGGGTGCCCTCGGCCCCGACCATCAGCCCGGCCACGCCGTATCCCGCGACGCCCTTCGCAGTGCGTCGGCCGAGCGACACGACCTCGCCGAGCCCATTCACCACTTCGAGACCGAGCACATAGTCGAGTGTCACGTCGTACTTGACGCAGTGCATGCCGCCGGCGTCGGTCGCGGCGTTCCCGCCGATCGTCGACCAGGGCGAGCTCGCGGGATCCGGCGGGTACCGGAACCCGTGCTCGGCGCAGGCCGCCCGCAGATCGTCGTTGACCATCCCCGGCTGGACGACGGCCGGCCGCTCCGCGGTGTCGATGTGAACGATGCGGCTCATGTCCTCGAAGGACAGGACGATCGCCCCGTCGACGGCGTTCGCCCCACCCGAGAGCCCGGTGCCCGCCCCGCGCGGCACCAGTGGGATGCGGTGGGTCAGACAGTGCCGGCGAACAGTGCGCTGCTCGCCACGGTGAGCAGCGGAAGGAGAAGGGTGACGACGAGTCTGCGGATGAGCGGGCCCCGGCGGGACGCAGAGGAGGGCGAGACGGCAAATGTACGTACACGCATGAAGAGGCGCTCTTTTCACCAAGGGAACAGGGTGTAACGGACGCTACGGCGGCCTGGGCGTTTGGGAGCGATCACGAAATCGGCGCGAACGGGTGACGGATACCGATAGGGTCGACCGTCCACAGCTCCGTAACCCAGAGGATCCACGCACTGTGCCCGACAATGTCCAAGGCCCCGGTACCGACCGCACCGATCGTGCTTCGCTGCGCGCTGACTGTGCGAACTGTTTCGGGCTGTGCTGCGTCGCACTGACCCTGACCCGGTCCGCGGACTTCGCGATCAACAAGGATGCCGGTAAGCCCTGTCGCAATCTGCAGGAGGACTTCCGCTGCGGCATTCACACCGAACTACGGACCCAGGGCTTTCCCGGCTGCACCGTGTACGACTGCTTCGGAGCCGGCCAGAAGGTCTCCCACGAGACCTTCGACGGGCAGGACTGGCGCAGGGCCCCGCAGACCGCCCAGCAGATGTTCCAGGTGTTCCCGGTCATGCGACAGCTCCATGAACTCCTCTGGTACCTGACGGACGCGCTGTCCCTCGAACCGGCGCGCTCCCTGCACGGCGAGATCCGCCGCACTCTCGACGAAACGGAACGCCTCACCCATCTCCCGGCGGACGCGTTCACGGACCTGGATGTGGCCACACACCGCGACGACGTGGCCGCCCTGCTGCTTCGTACCAGCGAACTCGTACGAGCCACGGTGCCCCGCAGCAAGAAGCGCGACCGCCGCGGCGCCGACCTCATCGGAGCCCGGCTCAGAGGCGCCGATCTGCAGGGCGCCGATCTGCGGGGCGCGTACCTCATCGCAGCTGACCTCGAGGGCGCCGATCTGCGTCTGGCCGATGTGATCGGGGCCGACTTCCGGGACGCCGGCCTGGCCGGCGCCGACCTCACCGGCAGTCTCTTCCTCACCCAGGCTCAGCTCAATGCGGCCAGGGGCGACGCGACGACGAAGATCCCGCCCGCGCTCCGCCGCCCCACGCACTGGCACCGGTGATTCCCGGCCCGGACCGCGATTCTGACGGCCCGGACACCGTCTTTGCCGTGTCGGAACGAATCGGCCGGTGCGGCGGGGCACGGCCGACGCCCGTGGTTCGTTGCACAGTGTGGCGTACCCGGAACGCCTTCGACGACCGGACCGAGGAGTCCCGCACATGCCCAGCAGCACCGACCGCAGCCGCACAGAGCAGAGCCGCGCCGACGGGAGCCGCACCCGCCTGATCGAGCGGCTCATGGAGCAGTTCCCGCACGTGCCCCGGGAAGCCGTCATCAAGGAAGATCTGCTGCGCGGCGGCGTGGCGTTCGACGAGTCCGCCCTCAGCGACAACGAGGGCGGCGATGTCAAGCCGAAGTCCTACTTCATCTTCTCGTTCGACCACGGAACACTCCCCGAGCTCGGCGCGGCCGCACTCCGCCGTCCGCCGGAGGAGATCGTGCTCACCGGAGGTCCGTACGAACTGCGCAGGACCGTGGTGTCGGTTCGGGTCAACCCGGCGTCCCCGTACCGCGTCGCGGCCGATGACGACGGCGTGCTCGGGCTGTACCTCGACGACAGGCGGATCTCCGACGTCGGCCTGCCGCCGATGCCGGACTACTACCGGCACACCCTTGAGAACGGCAAGTCCGTGATGGAGGTCGCGCCCACCATCCAGTGGGGCTACCTCGTCTATTTGACGGTATTCCGGGTCTGCCAGTACTTCGGGGCGAAGGAGGAGTGCCAGTACTGCGACATCAACCACAACTGGCGCCAGCACAAGGCGGCGGGACGCCCGTACACCGGTGTGAAGCCGGTCGAGGAGGTCCTGGAGGCACTGGCCATCATCGACAAGTACGACACCGCGAAGACCTCAACCGCCTACACCCTCACCGGCGGTGCCATCACCTCTCACATCGGCGGCCGCGACGAGGCCGATTTCTACGGGCAGTACGCCAAGGCCATCGAGGAGCGCTTCCCCGGTCGATGGATCGGCAAGGTTGTCGCCCAGGCCCTGCCCAAGGCCGATGTGCAGCGTTTCCACGACTACGGTGTCCAGATCTACCACCCCAACTACGAGGTGTGGGACCGCCGGCTGTTCGAGCTCTACTGCCCCGGCAAGGAACGCTACGTGGGCCGCGACGAGTGGCACCGCCGCATTCTGGACTCCGCCGAGGTCTTCGGCCCCCGCAATGTCATCCCCAACTTCGTGGCGGGCGTGGAGATGGCCGAGCCTTTCGGCTTCACCACGGTGAAGGAGGCCATCGACTCGACCACCGAGGGCCTGCGGTTCTTCATGTCGCACGGCATCACTCCGCGATTCACCACCTGGTGCCCGGAGCCCACCACCCCGCTCGGAAAGACCAACCCGGACGGAGCGCCGCTGGAGTACCACATCCGCCTGCTGGACGCCTACCGCGCGACCATGGAGGAGTACGGGCTCAGCTCGCCCCCTGGCTACGGCCCGCCCGGCCCGGGGCGCGCGGTCTTCTCCGTCAGCTCGTTCATGGACAGTCTTCCGGCGCGTCCGGACGACGTTCAGTAGTACCGGGCCGACCGTCGGGCACCACCGGGGCGGAAGAAGCCAGTTCGCGTACGACCCGGGCGAAACCCTGCACCAGGACGTTGTCCGTGCCGTCGACCGGAGCGTCTTCCGGCTCCGGCCGTTCGATCGCGGCCGCCGCTCCGGCCGCCAGGGGCACGGTCGTGGCGACGGCCCGAAGACCTCGACGACATGGTCGCCGCGTACCCCGCCCGGGCCGTCGCAGCCCAGCTGGACGTCACCGACACGGCACCCGTTGACTGCCGGTGCCCCGCGCCTTCAGGCACGCCACTCCGCCGTGCGCTGTGGGGACGCTTCGGCGAGCGCCTTGGCGACGGCTTCGGCATCGCCCTGATGGCCGTAGACCGGCGTGCCGGGCTGTTGCCGCCAGGACTCGTCGAGGCCACCCGCGTCCACGGTGTCGAAGCCCAGCTCGTCGATGAGGTCACGTACGACCCGCTTGGCTGCAGCGTCGTCACCAGCCACCGGCAGCGCCTGACGGCCGGGGCTGCCCTTCGGGAGGCCGTTGGCGAGGATGTCCTGCGCGTACGTTCCGTTGAACGCCTTGATCACCGGGTGGCCGATCTGTTCCTCGGTCCATCGGCTCTCCGCCAGACCGTCCTCGATCGCGGTGATGCGGCCGTCGCGCTGCTGCGGGTAGTAGTTGTTCGTGTCGATGACCACGACCCCCTCTGCGGCCCCGTCGAGGAACCCGGAGGGCAGAGCGGGGACGGCCTTGACAGGGACGGTGACGACAACGATCTCGGCTCCCCGAGCAGCCTCCGAGGAGGTGGCCGGGGTGGCTCCGGTCTCCTCGGCGAGCGCGGTGAGCGTCTGCGGACCGCGCGAGTTGGCGACGGAAACGTCATGGCCCAGCGCCGTGAGGCGCCGGGTGAGGTTACCGCCGATGTTGCCCGCTCCGATGATGCCGATCTTCATGGATCCGACCTTCCGATGGTGCCTGCGGTACGTGACGTGGTCTCGCCGGTTCACCAACTACCCACTGCGGGTCCATATTCCGGGTAATGGCAAAACGATTCGCCCGTTCACCGGAAGGATGGGACCGGACGACTGCGGGCACGTACAGGAAGAGGAACGGAATCACCGAGCCCGCTTGGAGGCGGTGCCCATGCTGCATGGCGTCGATGTCAGCTCGTATCAGTCGTCCTTCGACACGGACGGACTGGACTTCGTCTTCATCAAGGCCACCGAGGGCCGTTCGTACGTCAATCCGCACCTGACCTCGCAGGTCAAACGTGCCAGGGACGCAGAATGCGTGGTCGGCTTCTACCATTTTCTCTGGCCGGGCAACATCACGGCGCAGGCGGAGTACTTCGCGAGCAAGGCTCCGGAGAAGGCCGGTGATCTGCTCGCGGTGGACTGGGAAGAGAATGGCGAGGGCACGCGGGCGAGCAATTCCGAGAAGGACGGCTTCATCCGTGAGGTCAAGCGCCTGAGGCCCCATCACAAGGTTCTGCTGTACTGCAACCGCTACTTCTGGCTTCATCACGACACCACGTCGTATGCGGGGGACGGCCTGTGGATAGCGGACTACGTGACCGCGGGGAAGCCCAGGATCGAGGCGTCCTGGCGCATTCATCAGTACACCGACCGGCCGCTCGACAAGGACGTCGCCGATTTCTCCTCGCGGACCGCCATGCGTGACTGGGCTCAGGGGTAGCCGCTCGGGCCGTGCGGCCGGCGATCGGGCATCGGCGAGCGGGCACGCAGCATGGCACGGAACATCGGGCAGGGGGCACGGAAAAGTGAAATCCGAACACCTGGATTACTCTGTTTCGAGGCTTCTGTACCCCTCTGTGGTGGTGGGGGGTGGCTGCTGAGCCGGACGTGCGCGATCGAAGCGGAAGAGTCATCCATGAAAGCCGCCGTTGTCCGCAGCTTCACCGAACCGCTGGTTGTCGAGGAGAGGCCCGTGCCGACGCCGGCCGGGCACCAGGTCCTGGCGCGGATGGAGACCTCCGGGCTGTGCCACACGGACATTCACGCAGCGCAGGGCGACTGGCCGGTCAAGCCCAGCCCGCCGTTCGCGCCGGGCCATGAGGGCATCGGCATCGTCGAAGCGGCCGGTGAACAGGTCACGCATCTTGCAGTGGGGGATCGAGTGGCCATCCCCTGGCTCGGAGAGGCGCGTGGACACTGCGACTACTGCATCTCCGGCTGGGAGACGCTCTGCCTGAAGCAGCAGAACAGCGGCTACTCCGTGGACGGCAGTCATGCCGAGTACGCACTGGCGCACGGAACGTATGTGGTGCCGGTGCCCGCCGGCATCGACCCGTTGGACGCGGCACCGCTGACCTGCGCGGTGCTCATCGCGGGTCTTCTCCGCCTGGAAGTCGAGGTCTTCGACTGCGATCGCCTTCCCCCGGCACGTTTTCGCCCAGTTCAGCAGCCGCGACAGGGCATGGCGGACTTGGGCGTCTCGGTGGCCGGCCGAGCCGCTGAGGCCGTAGGAGAAGTGGCGGGGCCGGCCGATCGGGTTGCAGCGGAGATCGAGGCGCCAGGCGGCGAGGTGGTCGGCGTTGGTGTCCACACCGATCACACCGTGCGCCAATGCTGTTTCGATGGGGATGGTCTGACGGGCGGGTAGGGCCAGGAGGTGGTCAGGTACCAGCGCCCGGGCTGCACGTCATGGTGGATGCGGTAGGAGACGGCCCGGTTCGATTCGATCCGGTCCCGCCATTCGGTGCCCCGGTGGGAGAACCGCACACGTGCGGCAAGGACGTGCCGGCCGTGCTGGGCGTTGGCGTACTCCGTCAGCGGGGCGGGCAGTTCGATGCTGACCTCACCGTCGGCGGTAACACGGAGCATCTCGTTCCCGTACCGCTTCCCCGACTCACCATCCGATGACAGGAACCAGTGTTCTGCCTCCCACAGCTGCCGCCATTCGGCCTCGGTGAGCTGCGTGGAGTTGAGGTTCTGCCGGCGCGGGCCGGCCGTTTACCCCCGCGTACGACGTGGAGGCGTCCGGCTTCGCGGTCTGCCCGCACCACGGCGAGTCGGTCCTCCTGCTCCGCCAGGCGGCGCGTCTTGGCGTGCCGCTCCCGCCGGGAGCGGAGGCCGCCCGGAGCCCGCGTGCTGCCCTTCTCCCCGACGGACAGGGACAGGCGGTGCGCGAGTCCTGATCGTGGTTTCGAGGTTCTGGACGTGTGCCAACTGTCCGCGCCGGGAGAGCGCCCACTGATCATGCGTGGCCTTGGTGAGCGCGCCCGCCCACCGCGACGGCGAGAGCGGCGTCAACTCCCGCTTACACGCCGCCCACGTATTTGTGGAGTGATCCAGACCCTCACGCAAGCGGGTCTTGGCCGTCGACGTCCCAGTGTGCGTACGGGCCGGACTCGCTGCCACTGGCCCGGGTCGCCCCGATCGGAGCGGGCGGCACCGCATCGTAGAAGCGGAAGTGGTCGGTGAACCTGCTGACCAGCAGACGCGGGTGCAAGGCATCCATGACGTGCTCCAGTTAGTAGGTGAAGACCCATCATTGGGTGAAGCCTAAGATATCGTCGATGAGCGAGACCCCGCCCAGCCTCCTGGGACTCACGACCTATCTGCTGTCCAAGACCGGCAAGGCCGCGCGGAGCCGACTGGCAGCGCGACTGGCCGAGCGCGATCTGCGGCTCTGGCACATGGCCGTGCTGTCGGCTCTGGTCGATTTCGGCCCTCATGTGCAGCGGGAGCTGGCGGCACGGCTCGGGATCGACCGGAGCGATATGGTCAAGATCGTGGACGATCTGGCGGTGGCCGGACTCGTGGACCGGGCTCGCGATACCATCGACCGCCGCCGGGTGACCGTCACGCCCACCCGGGCGGGCCGCGCGATGCTGGCGGACCTGCAGGCCGAGGCCCTGGCTGTGCAGCAGGAACTTCTCGCCCCCCTGACCAGCCCCGAACAGGCGCAGCTGGCAGCCCTGTTGAGGCGAGTGCACGCCCATGTCCACGAAGGGCCCGAAGAACCGCGGTCAGGTCGCTGAGCACTTCCCCGAGTCCGGTGCGGCAGACTTTCCCGGGTGACCACAGCCGCGGCTCAGCCGCCTCGTGACCGTGCGCTCGGGCGCGGAATCTCCACCCTCATTCCACAGGCCGCGACCGCAACCCCGGCCGAACATGCGGCGGCCGTACTTGCGGCCATGCAGAGCGTTCCCGTCCGGGTGGGAGTCCTCCAGGCTGCCGCGGTGCTCCTGGAGGCGCGGGTGCGTGCGACGGAGGATGGCGCGGAGCGCGCGGCGGCAGCGACGACAGTCGCCATGCTGCGCAGCGCGATCGGCCAGGCCGGCTGAACCAAGCAGCCGTGCCGGGAGCCGGCCCGGTGAAAGACCTGCGGAGTCGCTCATCAGCGCAGTACGTCGAGAATCCGGACGCACGCGCCCGGATTCTCCCGCCAGTAGTGCCAGCTGTCCTCATGGGACAGAACAGTGGCGAGGGCGTCGTCCAGCCCGAGACTCCGACTCCCGGCGAGCTCTCGTACGATCACGACGGCTGCCGCCAGTCCGGCACCTCCGCCTTCGGCGAGGTGCCGGAGCCCGGCTGCACGGCACTCGGCGGCCGTCGTGCGCGCGGACTCCACCAGCGGTTTCAGCCACCGGGCCCACTGGCTGTAGGGGTCCTCCTCCGGTTGCACCGCCGTCTCCAACAGCGGTGCCAGTGCCCGAGCCAGACGTTCGCGATAGCTCGCGGCACTCTCCGTGACCCACGGGTGTTCGGCGATGAAGTGTCCCCAACCGGTCTCCACGTCCAACCAGTCGAGCCACCAGGTACCGGCGGGCCGCAGTCCCTCGGTACCCCCGAGGACGAAGGTGTCCCGCACCAGTTCGTACCGTGGTGGAGTGGCTTCCGCCAACAGGACGGCGTCGTACAGGTCTTTGCCCTGCGGGTACGCGTCAGTGATCAGCCAGAGCAGCTTCCAGGCCAGTGACAGTTCGGGGGATGCGGCCAGTACGCGGCACCCGGGACCGTCTCCCAGAGGCTGAAGATCAATGACTGCTGCCGGGGCAGGCAGGGTCTCGTTGAACACCACATCGAGTTGTACGGTGTCGCCGGGCACACGGGGGGCCGTCCAGGGCAGCAGCATACGGCGGCCAGGAACCCGGTCATACGTCCAGATGTCCTCCGTCACCATGCCGGCCGCGTCGATCCGGACAGAGCCGCGGGCGGCGGCTGCCGCGTCCCGGGCGATCGAGTCGAACAGACCCGAGGCCCGGGGGCCGTCCATGGCCCAGTCCTGAGGCACGACGAGGAAGTCCAGGTCGCCTGGTTCACGAGCCGCCCCGAACCAGGTGGCCATCAACGCGCTGCCACGCAGCACAAGATGCCTGCCCCACGGGCCGTCCGCGACAGCCGCGAGGACCGTATCCAGGGCAGTACGCCGCGCCCGGCGCCAGGCCCGGCCCATCTCTTCGCCCTCGCCCTCGCCGTCGAACTCGGGCTCCCCTGCCCGGTAGGCGTTGGTGAACTGCTTCAGAGCGGGCTTGAAGATCACCGGGTGATTCATGCCCGCCGGGGCGGGCAGCAGCGTCCCGGGAAGGTCGGAGCTGCGTCGCGTCTCCTCGTCGAGAGGTACATGCGGGATTCGTGGGGAACCGTTCCAAAGCCCGGACCAGGAAGAGGAGTTGTCGGCGGGGGGGGGTGTCATGGCGGGGCTCCTGAGGGGAAGTGTGCTGCTTTTCGCGTGATTCGCGGCGGCGGTTTCCGCGCCGGACACGCGCGAGCGCCTGACAGGAGGATAGGTCCAGAAGTATTCATTGGCATGGACCTGATAAGCGCTCTGGGTTACAGTCCGTTGCGGCATGCTCTGAGAGCGCTCTCAGGCGGACCTCTCGGACGCCTGCTGTTCCTCCCCACGATGCCGGAACGACAGAAGGGCCATTCCCTTGAGACGCATGACAGCCTTAAGCGCGAGCCTTGCCGCCACTCTGGTCGTCGGAGCCTGGGCGACCCTAGGTCTCGCCTCTGCCTCTGCCTCCGCCGTGAACTCACAGTCCACTGCTCTCCGTGCCGATACCGCTCAAGCGCAGGCGTCCGCCGGACTGATCTCCGCCCTGCGGAGAGATCTCGGCCTGACGGAAAGCCAGGCCAGGGCGCGTCTGGCTGCGGAGAAGACGGCAATAGCCGTACAGGACAAGGCGCAACGGGCCGCCGGATCCTCGTACGCAGGTTCATGGTTCGACCCGGCCACGGGCAGACTCATCGTAGCCGTCACCGACGGTAAGAGGGCCGACGCCGTAGGAGCGGCCGGTGCGAGCGCCCGGCTGGTGAGTCACAGCACACGACAGCTCGACGCGGCCAAGGCGCAGCTCGACAGGCTATCCGCGCCGGACGGCATCAGCAGCTGGCATGTCGACCCGAAGGCCAACCGGGTCGTCGTGAACGTCGTCGCATCGGCAGAAGGTGACAACGATGTCCGAGAATTCGTCGAACAGGCCCGCAAGGCCGGACCCGTCCAGGTGAAGCGGACGCCCGAGGCGCCCAGGACCTTCTCTGCCGGGACCGTGGGCGGCGACCCGTACTACACGGGGAACGTCCGGTGCTCCATCGGCTTCTCCGTGTACGGCGGCTTCGTCACGGCAGGGCATTGCGGCCAGGCAGGCGCGGTGGTCAGCGGATGGGACGGCTCGGCCATCGGTAACTTCCAGGGATCGTCCTTCCCCGGTGACGACTATGCCTGGGTCAGCGTGGGCAACGGCTGGTGGACGGTCCCCGTGGTCCTCAGCTGGGGCGCCGTCTCCGATCAACTGGTCAGGGGCTCCGCAGAGGCACCCATCGGTGCCTCCATCTGCCGCTCCGGCTCCACGTCCCACTGGCACTGCGGCAACGTGCTGGCCACGAACGAGACCGTGAACTACAGCCAAGGGGCCGTCTACCAGATGACCAAGACGAGCGTCTGCGCCGAGCCGGGTGACTCGGGTGGATCCTTCATCAGCGGGGACCAGGCCCAGGGGGTCACGTCGGGCGGCTGGGGCAACTGCAGCAGCGGTGGCGAAACCTGGCATCAGCCGATCAACGAGATCCTGAACCGGTACGGACTGACGCTGCACACGGCCTGACGGTACGCAGGCGGGCTCGATCCGTTTTCCCGCCGGCTGTTCTTGAAGGGCCTGTCGCGGCAGGAGGTTCGTCACTCCAGCGTGACAGGCATTTCGGGGGAGAGCGCCCAAGGCCGGGACAGGACAGGACGGCGAGGAGTGTTCCGCAAGGTCAGAGGAAGGGCGACGGTGGTGCTCCGGCTGACCTGGCCCGAAATTGCATGGGGCGAGGCGGCCGGTCGGGGAATACGGGCGACTGAATGAGTGCCGTTCGACCTGGCGTGCGGTCGGACTCGAGGCCGGGCGGGAACGCTTGAGGAGCCGTTGCGTTGCCGACGGAAGCCGGCGGGAATGGTGCAGGTGGATGGCAAGCGGCAGACGCCAGGTGTGCCGCGCGGGTATTCCTTTCCCGTGAAGAAGCAACGGCGTACCAGGCCGGAAGTTCTCGTATTCTGCGTGGTGGCGGCTCTGGCCTATGCCGCCTCGATCATCTGGCTGTGGGTGGTCGACGAGCGGACGTGGATGTGGGTCGACGTCATCGTCTTCCCCTTCATCGTGCTGATGGCGTTTTCCGTCATCTTCGGTGACCGCACACCCGACGGTTCAACGGACTTCCTGGGAGACGCTGTCCGAGGTCGAACTGGCCACCGCCGAGTGGGTCGACTGGTTCAACCACCGTCGGGTGCACGGTGAGATCGGCTACGTCCCACCCACCGAATACGAAGCCACCCAAGGCCAACAGAACAAAAGGCCCCGGATCGCTGTCGCAGCCTGGGGTCTCGATCAAACCCGGAATGGTTCAGGGGGCGTGTTGGGTGCGGTTGTTCAGAGGCGGTGGGGCGTGTGAGGGCGGGTGTTCTGGCTGGGCTGCCGATGTTTTGCCGTCCGGTTCTTTTGGACGCGGCAGGTGTGTGGGGTGTCGGGCATTGGCCGGGTGCGTGTGAGCATCTGGGACCGGGTTGTGCAGGTAGGGGGTGCGCAGACCGGAACCCCGGCCCGATTCCGGCGGGCCGGGGTTCTGTGTCATGCGGGTGTCTCGATCACCGGCCTTCGTACCCGCCTTCGTAGCCGCCGTCGTAGTGGCGCGAGAGCACCCGGAAGCTACCCACGACGCCGTCGTGGACGAAGACGCCGCCCCGGACGTGGCCGGGGAACACACCGTCGCTGGAGCTGTGAGGTCCGACGGTGGCGATGGGGGCGCCGTTGTCGCAGGTGGCGCCGCGGAAGACCTCGATGGTCCTGCGACTGTCGTTGCGGATGTTGAGACTGTTGGAGCCGAGGCCGCTGACCACGGTGATGCAGCCAGCGGGGTCGTCGGTGTACGTGCGCTCGTTGATCTGGATCCGACCCTCGTAGTAGTCCCGGTCCCCGTGGCCCCGGTCGTCGTCATAGCCCCGGTCGTCGTCGTAGCCCCGGTCGTCGTTGCCCTTGCCTTCATTGCCCTTGCCGGCGTCGCCGCCGTCGAGGGCCGAAACGAGGGCGGTGGCCTGCTGGGCGACAGGGGATGCATGGGCCGGCTCGATGGTGGCGGCCGAGGCGTAGGTGATGCCGGTGGCGGCCAGTGCCGCGACGGCCACGATGGCTGCGGAAACGACGGTGGAACGGGTAACCATGTCACTTCTCCTGTCTCAGAGAGGTCGGCCGGGCAGTCGGCCTGTGATTGAACGTAGTGACGGTCCCCATAGCTCTCATATCGGACACCTTGGAGGGTTGGTGCGGGGCGCCGATTGGGGTACAGGGGACACCCGTATGTGATTGCCGGATAATCGGATGAGTTGTCAATTACCTTTCAATTTATGATGGTTGATGCACCCTTAGCCTTTCTGGGCGACTTTCTGACGCCCGCTCACCCCCTGGTGGCAGCGTGTCTTTGTTGACACTGCCTGGGTGGGAGGTGCGCGCGGGTCGTCCTGAATGCCCGTCAATGATGGCCCCTCCGCCCTGACCTGCGGTGATGGCCCGTAGAGCCGTTGGCCGGGCACCGTCGTGCGGCCGGTCCTTTGGAATCGATGCCGGAGTTGAGTCAGAACCAGAACTCTGCGACAACCGGTCCCGTGGATGAGGGGGATCTCGGCGCTGAGTGACAGCCGCACTCGTGTCTCAGCGTCAAAAGCCACATGGCAAAAGTGTCCGGGCATGCCCATGCTCTGTGGGCGCCGAAGGCGCCCACAGAGGGGGGTTTTCGGACATCCCAGGGGGACCAGCTGGTGTCGCGGGGCCTGCGTGGCATCTGCGGTCTGTTGCACGGGTAGGGAGGAGGACGAAATCGTCCCTACGCAGCTTTGTCCAGAAGTCCAGAAGTCCAGAAGTCCAGAAGTCCAGAAGTCCAGAAGCTCTGGAAAGGAAACACGTGTACACCCCGTCCCGCACCGAACCACACCGTCGACCCGCCCACCGGCCGGATGCGTCCGAGCATCCGCTCGTAGGCGCCTGGCTGCTCAGCACCGTCGCGATCGTGGACGTCTCCGGTCACACGCTCGAACACCCCCTGGGACATCGTCCGACAGGACTGATCACCTACACCGCGGACGGCCACATGTCCGTGAGCATGCTGAACCCGGACCTGCAGTCCGGCGCGGCAGCGGAGACGGAGACGGGGACGGGCGAGCCAGTTGACACGGCGACCTTGTTCAGGACATCTCCGTACCTGGGGTACGCCGGTGCCTACGAGGTAATGGGTGATTTGGTCGTTCACCACCTGCACGTGGCGTCGTTACGTCCGTGGGTCGGTACCAAGCAGGAGCGCCGATGGAAAGTGGAGGGGGACCGATTAACTCTGCTTCCCCCGACTGAGGGGACCGGCGAGGAAGCGCGCACCCCGAGGCTCGTGTGGCACAGGCCGACCGGGGACGCCACATGAGCGACGAAGGGATCCAGGGTCCGGCCTTCGGGCCGGCCGCTTCCACTGCGTGGCGTGGGATGCGGTCCTTGAGGACCGCTCCGCGCTGATCCTGCCCGCTGCGCGGAATCTCGGTAGCCGCTGACAGGGCCCGAGCGGGGGCAGCGCCAGCCGACGAGCTCCGGGTGTTCGCCCTCGGTCTTGCGGCCACGGCGCCAGCTCCTGGCCGCTGGTCGGTTCGTACCGGCTGCGCGTGACGGTCGGCGACGCGCTGCTGAATCTCATCTGCAGCCTTGACCACGTTGGCCGGAGCGGCGCAGCCGGGCACGAGGGGACCATCCGGCAGGCGAGGGGCGGCCAGTTGGGGTGGATGGTGCGCCCGCACGGTCGGCACGACGGACTGGGCGGGCTCACTGCGGGGTGGCCGACCGCAGGCTCGCAGGCCCGGCACAGTGGTTCATTGAGGGCCCATCCAGCTCCCGCACGACCCGGTCCGTGAGTGTCGGTCGCCGAGCTTGCGCAGGCGCGCCCGTGACTGAGATGCTGATCGGGTTTTCCACTGAGCGGTGTGACCGGCACTTGGTCGACGGGCCGGCCGTCTTTTGGTATCCGTCCCCGCGTTCCGCGAGACGGACCCCGGAGCGTCGATGCTGGCTGGGGCGTCGCTTCAGACGCCCTCGGCGGAGTGCTGGGGTACCGTGGGCGCATCCGTACCAACCCGCTGCTGAGGTCTGCCGGTCCCCTGCCCGGATCGGTGTTCCCGGCTTCTTCGAGGGGTAGTTCCTGCCGACGGTGCTCCAAGTCGGCCGCGAGAGCGGGCTCGTCGGCACACCGGTGATCGTCGGCAGCTTCGGATAGCAGCGGCCCAGGAGCGGTCGGACTTCCTGCCAGGACGGCTTGCTCAGCCGGCGGCAGCAGCCGATCATTCGAAGTATGAGATCCGCAGTGCAGTTGTTCGTCGCCGATGGTCCTCTCCTCGACTGGGACGCGAGTGAAGGGGAGATCGACAGGCGCGAAAATCAGCTCAAGGAGATCTCCGGACCGGTTACGGCGGACGAGGCCAAGGCGCTGGTTGCGTGCTTCGGTCCCGACGACTGCTACGGCGTTGCATGGTCGTTGTTGCACCTCATCGAGACCGGCCCGAATCCGGTGCTGACCACCCAGCCCGCTCTCGAAGCCAACGAGTGGCACCACACGCTCTGGACGCGAGCCGTGAACGGTGGCCTCGTTCCAGGAGTCTTGGCCGACTGAAGCCGTGAGGTGTCTGACAGGACACCCAGGCCGACCGTAAGGGCGCCCAGCCGGATATTCCGGGAACGTGGGACCACCGGGCCCAGTAGGTAAGGCCTTTCATCCCTGAGAGGCTGTGGGTGACGTCGGTGATGTGGAGGTACGGGGGAGGATTGGCGGAGCACCCGGACGTGGGGAAGCCTCGCTGCCGCCGACCCGGGCCATATCACACCGGCTGTGAAGCGCAAGCTCAAGATGCGGCAGTACCGACGACCTGATCGACGGCTGCCTGAGTGGCACCGGCCTCGTCCTGGACCGCTGATCGCGTCGAACGTTCGGCGAGAGACTCCTGTGTCCGCGCGCATCTCATGCGCGAAAACGAGGCCTCGGGCAGTGCGGGAGGCGGCGCCCGCCCGGGAGTCCTTCGCAGGCCGATCGGACGGGCTTTGTCAACGCCGCTGAAGTGTGTCGATCGCGGACGGGCCGTCCCAACCAGTCACCTGACGCACCGCCGACTGCCGATGAACCAGCCTTGTCAAGCCACCTGCTCGGCGCGGGCGCGGGGCTGTGCTGGGCGGCACCGCTCTGTCGCTGCCCGACCTCCGGTCAACTCTGCGGCATTCTGCCTGCAGCGCGTATACTCGGCCCCCGCTTCCCCTCACCGGAGGGAGGCGGCCGTACCCCGACAGAAAGTTCAACATGAGTCCCGCAGACAGGTCCGAGGCACCGATCTACGCCAGGCTTGTGGAGGAGCATGGGGACGTTTTGGCCGAGACGCGCCGGGTGGCCGAGCAGACCTTGCGCGAGGCGGACCGCGCGATCGACTTCAGCGGCGTTCGCCCGCCGGTGGCATTCCGCTAGCTCTGCACACGAGTCCCTCGTCCAACTTGAGGGCCACGATGGGCCCATGCGCTTCGTCGGCCAAGTGCGACTGTTCGAGAGTGTCAGTGGTCCCCGGCGTGCTGCTGCCCATGACCACCTCGCCGGACAGCCCTGCCCGGACCTCCCGGATGCGGCGCATCGCGCGCACGTGGGCGAGCACAGCGGAGTCCGCCACAGTGCGTCCCCGCCCTTCGCCTGCTCGGGTCAATCAGTGCGACCGGTGCACGGGTCCGGCAGCGTTCCGGGACCACTGCCACGACCGCGGTCTTCTCCGCAGGCTGCTGTGGCGGAGCCGCAACGGAAGCGAAGCCTTGTGGGCCCGTACCCACTGCGGCGCGAACCACCTGATGGCCTGCCAGGAGGGACGGGATCCTGGAGGGGCCGCCTGTAGCGGTCCAGGCTCGGGATGACAAGAGTGTCGCCCGGGTCGAGGAAGGCGTCACATGCCTTCAGTTCCGGCCGCAGTTTGTGAGACTCCGGCGAGCGATCTTCAGAGAGCAAAGGTTTTTTGAAGGCGGCGGGTCGCCTGTCACGGACGCCAGCACAGTGAGGGGTCGGGGTGGTCGACGAAGCCGAGTGCGCGGTAGAGCGGTTCGCCGTCGGAAGAGGCGTACAGGTCCACTCGGGCGACCTCACGTTCCCGGAACCAGTCGAGCAGGCTGTGCATGATCGTGCGGCTGTGGCCGCGCCGTCGATTCGCCGGATCGGTGACCACGCCGATCACATGTCCGATCCGGCCGTTACGTAGGTGCGGGCCGGGCAGTCGTTGCTCGATGGTTCCGATGCCGCAGGCGGCAAGGCCGTTGTTGCCGTCAACGACGAGGATCCGAACGGCGTCGGATGCCAACTGTTCCTTCAGTACCGCAGCAAGGGTGTGCCGCCAGTCGTCGTCTGCTGATGAGGGGTTGAAGAAGTCGCCGCCGAGGGTCTCGAACAGCAACGCCCGCAGGCGTACGAGTTCCGCGACGTCGTCCTCGGCTGCCTGTCGTACACGTGACATGTAATGACCTTATAGTTGTTCTGACTCTTACGGCAACCCGTTTCAGGGCGGCGCCCTTGGAGTGCACTCCGGACTGGTCTCCTGCTGACCAGTAACACCACACGCCGCGCCGGGCGGGCGCCGACGTGCCGACCATTCCTTCGTCTTCGGGCTACAGATCCTCGGCAACGGCCTGCGCACACGCCGAGGCTCTGACACGCAACGCCTGACACGCCCCCCTGGCCATGACAGCACTGCTCATCGAAGCGACAGCACGCTCCACCTGGACCTGGCGCTCCACCGTTGCCGACGCGTACCTCGCTGTGATTGTGCTCGACCTTGTGTGCATCCTGCTCCTGGAGCGCGTACTCCGCGCCACACATCACGCGACAGTGGAGCTGCTCGGCCGACTTCTGGGGCTCCTGCTCGCAGCCGTCAGCATCGACCTCGTCCTCGACGGCCTGGACGTACTTGGCGTCGAGGGACTCGCGCGCGGCCACTGAGAGCGGAACTCACTCGTACCTCCCAGTCGGGGTTTGGCTGCCGCCCGTGGGCTGCTGTGACTTGGCCGCTCAGCACCCCGCGACGAACCGGTCGCCGGATCGGGAAGTGCGACCGAGACCGCTGTGTAAGGTTGTGTCGGCGCGGTCGTCTGCGGCAGGACCTGCACACACGATCGTCTGGAGCACGATGAACCTGATCTGGGCCGTCGACGTGGCTGGCGGCGAACCCGCTCTCATCCTGGCTCGCGCAGGCCACGGCCAAGAGGTCCTTCACATTCCTGGCCGAGTCGTGAACCGCGTCGGCGACGGATACCGCGGTGAGGGCAATACCGGCGCCCGCGACGCTATCGCCGACGGGGCCCGCATTGCGAACTCGGCGAAGTGCGCTGGGACGCCTACGACTACCGGGCCTACGACCAGATTCTGTCGGCGGCGTTCACCAAGGGCCGGCGACTGTACTCGGCCGCCTGCATCGTGCCCCCGCCGCAGCTGGGGGAGGGGCGCAAGCACCGCAATCACCTGCGGCTGCTTGAGATGATGATGACCGCGGGCGTGCCCGGACGTGTCCTGGAGGCCGCGACGATGCGCGAGGCGTACGAGGTGCTCCTCGGCTACCCGGCGATCGGCCCGTTCCTGGCCTACCAGTTCACCGTCGATCTCAACTACGCGTCACAGATGGCGTTCTCCGAGATGGACTTCGTCATGCCCGGCCCCGGCGCGCGCGACGGGATCCGCAAGTGCTTCGGCCGCTCGGCCGACGGCATCGAAGCCGACGTCATCCGCTACATGGCCGACTCGCAACAGGAGCATTTCGCCCGCCTCGATCTCCCCTTCCACGGACTGAAGGGACGGCCTCTCCAACTGATCGACTGCCAGAACCTGCTCTGTGAGGTTGACAAGTACGCCAGGGTCGCGCACCCGGAGATCGCCGGCATCAGCGGCCGCAGCTGCATCAAACAGTCGTACCGGCTCGATGCCAGGCCGCTGCGGGCATGGTTCCCGCCCAAGTGGGGCCTGAACGACTGAGGGCCGGCTGTGCCTGCGCCGGGCATGTTCGCCCTGGACCGCACGCAGGCGTGGCCGGGCGTGTCCGTTCGTTGAGGAGGCCCCGTGCCCTGCGTCCGCCAGGGGGCGTCCCTGTGCTGCTCCCCCGGCGGGTACGGGCGTCCAGGAACGGGAGCCGAACTGCGTTTCCGTGTCGCGGACGTCAAACCCTGGGCCCGGTCGTCCTGCACGGCGACGCCCCGGCCTTCATGGCCTCGCCGCCGCGGCCGGGTCACGCCGCCGCTCGGGAGCGGGCCTCGCCCTCCTCGTTCCCGTCCACGTCATGGTGAATGGGCGTTTTCGAACCGGTCAGCGGAACCCCCGTCCCGCCCCGGCGCGCCGCGACGACCTCCGCCGCGATGGACAGGGCGGTCTCCTCGGGGGTGCGGGCGCCGAGGTCGAGGCCGATCGGGGAGCGCAGGCGGGCCAACTCGCGGTTGGTGACGCCGACTTCGCGCAAGCGCCGGTTGCGGTCCTCGTGGGTGCGGCGCGAGCCCATCGCGCCGACGAACGCGACCGGCAGCCGCAGGGCAGCCTCCAGCAGAGGAACGTCGAACTTGGCGTCGTGGGTGAGTACGCACAGAACGGTTCGTTCGTCGGTCGCGGTGCGCCGTAGGTAGCGGTGCGGCCAGTCGACCACGAGGTCGTCGGCTGCGGGGAAGCGGGCACGCGTGGCGAAGACCGGCCGGGCGTCGCACACGGTCACGTGGTAGCCGAGGAACTTGCCCGCCCGTACGAGCGCCGTCGCGAAGTCCACGGCGCCGAAGACGATCATCCGGGGTGGCGGCACCCTCGACTCCACGAACAGCATCACTCCGCCCGGGCAACTTGACCCGTCCTCCGCGATCTCGACGGTGCCGGTGAGGCCGGTGTCCAGCATCGCGCGAGCCTCCGCCGCTGCCGCTTCGTCCAGCTCCGGATGCCCGTCGAGGCTGCCCTCGTACGATCCGTCCGGGTGAACGAGTAGCGCCCTGCCGAGCAGTTCGCCCTGGCCCCGGGCCACCCGGGCGAGTGCCGCCGCCTCTCCTCGGTCCGCGGCCGACACCGCTGCCTGGAACACCGGCGCGTCCGCGCGCACCGGCGTGACCAGGACTTCGATGACGCCGCCGCAGGTGAGTCCCACCGCGAAGGCGTCCTCGTCGCTGTATCCGAACCGTTCGCGCACGGTCCGGCCGTCCCGGAGCGCCTGGACACACAGGTCGTACACCGCCCCTTCCACGCAACCGCCGGAGACGGAACCGATGGCGGTGCCGTGACTGTCGACGGCCAGGGCGGCGCCGGGACCGCGCGGCGCGCTGCCGCCGACGGCCACGACGGTGGCGACGGCGAAGTCCCGGCCCTCCTCGAACCAGTGGTTGAGCTCCTCGGCGATGTCAAGCATTCCGGGCGCCCTCCGCCGCTCGATGCCGCGCTCCGTCCGCCGCACGCAGGACACGGTCCGGACGGATCGGCAGGTCGCGGTGGCGCACGCCGGTTGCGTGCCACACCGCGTTGGCGATCGCGGCGGCGACGCCCACGACGCCGATCTCGCCGATGCCCTTGATCCCGACCGGGTCGTCCGGGACGGGGTCGTCCACCCAGTCCGCCTCGATGAGCGGCACGTCGGCGTGCGCGGCGAAGTGATAGCCGGCGAGGTCGGCACCGACGTGGCCGCCGGAGGCCCGGTCCCTGATCGCCTCCTCGTGGAGGGCCATGGACAGCCCCCAGGTCATTCCGCCGATGAACTGGCTGCGGGCAGTGAGCGGGTTGACGATGGTGCCTGCGGCGTAGATGCCGAGCAGCCGTCGCACGCGCACCTCACCGGTGGCGACATCCACCGCGACTTCGGCGAACTGCGCGCCGAAGGAGTGCCGTTCCTTCTTCGCGAGGGCGCCGATGGCCTCGGCGGTGTTCGACCGGGCAGTGATCCCCTCCGGCGGAATGCCGCCTCCCGGGGACAGTCGCTCCCGCAGTTCGTCCGCCGCGACCGTCACCGCCCACGCCCAGGAGCGCGTACCCATCGAGCCGCCGGCGAACATCGCCGGGCCGAGGTCGCTGTCCGCGATGCGCACACGGATGCGGTCCGGATCTACCTCCAGCGCGTCCGCCGCGACCAGGGTCATCGCGGTTCTTGCCCCGGTCCCGATGTCCGCCGCGTTGATCCGCACGGTGAAGGTTCCGTCCGATTCCGCGGTCACGGCCGCCGTGGACGGGCCGACTCCCGAGGGGTAGGTGGCCGCCGCCGTACCGGTTCCGAGCAGCCAGCGCCCCTCACGGCGCAGGCCGGGCCGCGGGTCCCGGTCAGCCCAGCCGAACCTGCGGGCGCCCTCCTCGAAACAAGCGAGCACATTGCGGCTGCTGAACGGCAGCCCGGACACGGGACCCGTCTCGGGTTCGTTGCGTGCGCGCAGCGCGATCGGGTCCATGCCGCACTTCGCGGCCAGTTCGTCGAGGGCGGATTCGAGGGCGAAAGATCCCGGTGCCTCGCCCGGTGCGCGCATCCAGGCCGGGGTCGGCACGTCGAGCCGTACGAGCCGGTGAAGGGTGTGATGCGCGTCGGCGTCGTACATCACGCGCCCCAGTACGGCGCTCGACTCGATGAATTCATGCACGGTCGACGTAAGACTCAGCGCCTGGTGGTCGAACGCGCGCAGTCGGCCGTCGGCGTCGGCGCCGAGCCTGATCCGCTGCGCCGTGGGGCTGCGGAAACCGACGAGGGAAAACATCTGACGACGAGTCAGCACTACGCGGACCGGGCGGTGGAGGACGGTCGTGGCCATCACGGCGGCCACTTGGTGCGGGCTCAGCCCCTTCGATCCGAAGGCGCCGCCGACGTGTTCGGACCGCACCCGTACGGAGGCCGGATCCAGGGAGAAGAGCTGGGCGAGTTCGCTCGCCACCCAGGTGCTGCCCTGGTTGGAGTCGACGACGTCGAGCCGGCCGCCGTCCCAGCGAGCCGTCGCCGCATGCGGCTCCATCGGGTTGTGGTGTTCTTCCGGTGTGGTGTACTCCTCGTCCACGACGACGGGGGACGCGTCGAGTTGGGCCTCCACGTCCCCCTTCTCCGTCTCGGCCTGGAGCATCGGGTTGTCCTGCGGCGTGTACGCACTGGGGTGTCCGGCGAAGAACGCGACGTCGTGCGGCTCCTCGTCGTACCGGACCACCAGTGCCTCGGCGGCCTCCCTGGCTTGCTCGGACGTCTCGGCCACGACCAGCGCCACCGGCCAGCCGACGAAGGGCACACGGTCGTGCTGGAAGATCCCGAGGACCGGATTCGGTCGCCCCAGCATGCCCACATAGTCGGTTTCGACGCGTGGCGCGTTCCCGTGGTGCAGCACGGTGAGAACGCCGGGCATGGCCAGGACCGGGGCGTCATCAACGGAGCGGATACGGCCACGGGCCACGGTCGACAACACCAGCCAGCCGTGCGCGAGTTCGGCGAAGGGGATCTCTCCGGCGTAGCGGGCTGCCCCGGTGACCTTGTCGCGGCCCTCCACACGGGTACGGGCGGAGCCTACGGCTCCCGTCACGGCAGCGATTCGGGTCGTTGTGGTCATCGGGCGGCCTCCTCGGTGAGTGCGGTCAGCACGGCCACGACGAGGTTGTGCATCAACGTCACCTTGTATCCGTTCTCGGGAAGCGCCTCGGCGGCCGCCAGTTCGGCATCTGCTGCGGCGGCGAACGCCTCCGCGCTCGCCGGGCTGCCGATCAGCACCTGCTCGGCCGCACGGGCCCGCCACGGTCGGGACGCGACGGCCCCGTACGCGAGGCGCACTTCGCGTACGACATCGTCCTGTACGTCGAGCGCGGCGGCGATTGAGCCGATCGCGAACGCGTACGAGGCGCGCTCGCGCACTTTTCGGTACCGCGAGTGGATGGCGACCGGGGCCTGCGGCAGCGTGACGCCGGTGATCAGCGCCCCCGCAGGAAGGGCGGTCTCGATGTGTGGGGTTTCGCCCACGGGCAGATAGAACTCGTCTATCGGCAACTCGCCCGGCCTGTCCGCCGTTTCGTACGAGATGACGGCGTCGAAGGCGGCGAGTGCGACCGCCATGTCCGAGGGATGGGTGGCGACGCAGTGCTCCGAGGTGCCGAGGATCGCGTGGTTGTGGTGTTCGCCCGTGAGGGCGGGGCAACCGCTGCCGGGGGCCCGCTTGTTGCAGGGTTTGCTCAGGTCGGTGAAGTAGCCGCAGCGGGTCCGCTGGAGCAGGTTCCCGCCGACGGTGGCCATGTTGCGCAGCTGTCCCGAAGCGCCGGCCAGGACGGCCTGCGCCAACGCCGGGTAGCGACGCCGTACTTCGGGGTGAGCTGCGAGATCGCTGTTGGTGACGGTCGCGCCGATGCGCAGCCCGCCGTCGTCGGTTAACTCCACTCCGTCGAGCGGAAGTTCGCGTACGTCGATGAGCAGAGCGGGCCTTTCCACGCCGGCCTTCATCAGGTCGAGGAGGTTGGTGCCGCCGCCGAGGAAGCGGGCGTCGGGGTCGGCGCCGAGCAGCGCGACCGCTCCGGAGACGTCGAAAGCGCGTTCGTAACCGAATTCCCTCATAGTGCCGCCTCCTTGACCTCGGCCCCGGCCGCCTCTGCCGCCTGCGCGACCGCCTGCACGATCGACACATAGGCGCCACAGCGGCACAGGTTGCCGCTCATCCGCTCGCGGATCTCTTCGGCGGTGAGTGCAGGCACTCCCGCATCGGGCCGGACATCGTCGGTTACGGCGCTCGGCCAGCCCGCCGCGTGCTCCTCGATCACCGCGAGGGCCGAACAGATCTGCCCCGGTGTGCAGTAACCGCACTGATAGCCGTCGAGGTCGAGGAAGGCCTGCTGTACCGGATGCAGCCGCTCACCATCGGCCACGCCTTCGATGGTGGTGATCGCGCGCCCCTCGGCCGCGACTGCGAGCTGGAGACAGGAAACGGCCCGGCGCCCATCGAGCAGCACCGTACAGGCGCCGCACTGGCCCTGGTCACAGCCCTTTTTGGTACCGGTCAGATCGAGCTGCTCGCGCAGGGCGTCGAGCAAGGTGGTGCGATGGTCGACGGGCAGCGTGTACTTCTCGCCATTGATGTTCAGAGTGATGGCGCTGGACGTCGATGGGGCCATGATCAGCCTTCTTTCGCGTTGCTGATGCGCGTCGAACGAGACGATCCCGGCAGACAGCCCGGGAGGGAGAGGGAGATGCGGATGAATGGACCAGCGGTGATGGGCACCGGTCGGCCACACTGGCCGGATCTACCGCTATGGTGGACCTAAGCGGACAGCTGTCCGTTTGTCATCGAACCTAGCGGACAGCTGTCCGGCTAGCAAGGCCGGGCTTGGCTGTGATTCCGGAAGGAGGACGAGTGCAGGAAGAGAAGAACGCGACTCTGCGCCCGGACGCGCAACGGAATCGCGAGCGCATCCTGGAAGTCGCGCTGGCCGAGCTGACGCGGGCCGCGGATGCTCCGCTCAGCACGATCGCGAGGAAGGCGGGCGTCGGGCAGGGGACGTTCTACCGCAACTTCCCCAACCGTGAGGCCCTCGTTCTGGAGGTCTACCGCTACGAGATGCAGCAGGTCGCCGACACCGCTGCCCAGCTGCTCCAGACCCGCGCACCTGACCAGGCCCTGAGGGAGTGGATGGATCGCCTGGCCCAGTACGCCATGGCCAAGGCCGGTCTGGCCGACGCGCTGCGCAAGGCCACCAGTCGGTACGGCAGCCTGGCCCAGCTGGGTCACGGCCCGGTGACCCAGGCGGTCACGCTCCTGCTGAACGCGAACGAGGAGGCCGGCACCATCCGCCCGGGGCTGACCCCCGACGATTTCGTGCTCGCCATTGCCGGGCTCTGGCAGATCGACCCGCACAGCGACTGGCACCCGCGTGCGAGGCGACTGCTGGACCTGGTGATGGACGGGCTGCGGGCAGGGGCGACCGGAGTGAGTGGGCCTGCGACGGATGAGTGTGAGGCGGACGGGTCCCAGGCGGAAGGGCAGACCTGAGGTGGGCTGAGCACCCCGCGACGCCGTACGCACCACCGGTCCGAGGAGACCGAACGCCTCGGCCTCACCGACCTGCTGCCACCACCGCCGGTCCCCGGCCTGGGCCCCGACCGTGAACTGCTGGTGAAGGAAGCACTGCTGCACAAGGCCACCCCCGTCGAACCGCCCGGCAGCCTCATCCCCCGGGCCCCGCGCCCGCGCCGGCGTCTGGTCCGGTTCGCGGCGCCGGTTGTCGCCTGCGCCTTGGCGGTCGGCGACGTCATGGTGGTGAACCTCGCGGACACCCCCGGGCACGGCACCACCGCGGTCAAGGATGGCAGCGCCACCGGCGCACCCGAGGCGGCGCAACTCCTCGACCGCATCGCGCTCGCCGCCGCCGAACGCCGTGCACCTTCGACGGATTGCAACCTTCTCCCTCAGCAGCCGATCGGCACGGTAGCCAACACCACACCAGGCAACATACCGATTAGGTCACTTCGGGGTCCTGGGTCGGCTCGGCATGAGGGCCGATGGCGGGGACACCGACGATTCCGGCTGGGCAAAGGCTGCGGTGTGTCCACTGACCATGTTCCTGATGCCTTGTGAGAACGCATGGTGCCGCTGCTCCCTCCGCCTCCTGCGCGGTGGCCCCCTCATCCGGGGCGTTTGCCGGCGCCGGACCGAGTGGCCCCGGCGGGCGGGCGCCGCCCGCCCGCGTTCATCAGTACGCCCAGCCAATGAGGCGACGCCCCGCAACCGCCGCTACCTGCGGAGACGCAGGATTGAGCACGGCGTCCCCGAGCCAAGAGACCAGCGGGCCGACCGCCGGTGCCACGGCAGCAAGGGCCGTCGGCCCACCTGCTTCGACAATGGGATCCAGAAGCGCAGGCACGAGGTCGAAAGCGACCTCGTGCCAACCATGCAAGAGCTCGTCAGGGCCCTGACTCGCCGTTCGTCGCATGGTGAGGGTCAGGTGGACCTGCAGCGCGTGGTCGCCGTGGCGTCACTGTGGTCCGAGCAGCGCCGAGATCCGGTCGATGCGCTGGTAGAGCGTGGTGACGTGGACGTACAGGGCGCTGGCGGTACGGCTCAGGTTGCCGTCGTGGGCGAAGTAGGTGAACGCGGTGCGTACCAGGTCGCTGCCCCGCGTCTCGTCGTGCTCCACCAGCGGGCCGATCGTGCGGCGGACGAAGCGGTCCAGTTCGTCGCGGCCCGCCGAGCCCAGCGGTATGCCGTAGATGCCGAGGTCGTCGCGGCAGGCACCCTCGCCGGCGCGGTCGAGCGCGACCAGTACGTCCAGGCAGCGGGCGGCGTCGCGGTGTGCCTCGACGACGGCCATGGCGCCGGATGCCGCGTGCTCCGCACCGACCGTGACGGGGTGTCCGATTCCGGCGGTCAGCAGTTCGGCGAGGGCACTGGCGGCGCCGCCCGGGTCTTCGACGGCGGGCAGGACGACGACGGTGCTGCCGCCGTACTCGCCCGCGATGCCGCCGAGCCGGGTGGCATGGCCGCCCGCCAGTTCCGTGATGCGGTGCCGCCTGCCGTTATCCCCACCCCGGGCCACCAGCACCACATGGTCACGCTCCAGGTCGAGTCCGACCAGCGCGGCCCGGCGGCGCAGCCCTTCGGCGTCGCGGTGCGGGGCGCCCAGCAGGTCTTCGAGGATCTCGCCGCGCAATCGGTGCTCGGCCTCCGCGACCGTACGTTCACCGATTCGTCCACGAGCTGCGGTTCGGCATCCACTGCACGGAACGCCGCCTCGTCGGCCTCCTCGCGCAGCAGACGGAGCAGGGTACCGGTGGTCGCTGGCGTCGTCTTCACCGGGCCAGTGATACCGCACCGATGCCGCCGTGCACCCCGGGAGGAGTGACCCAGGCCATTCAAACTTCCCTCTTCCCTACGCTCTTCCACGGGACTGGGCGTGCTGCCGCCCGCGACGCGACACGTATGTCAGCGCCCCGCGACCATGGCACGCGACACAACGGGGCCCTCAGCCCTCGTGCAATGCAACACGACCTGCGTGGGACACGGTGTCTGCTGACACGACGGCCCCGGCGGCTGAAGCACTGCACGGCAACGCCCGCCGCCCCCGAAGCCGTTGTGCGCTCGGGGGCGGCGGGGCTGTTGATGTTACGGCGTGGCGTCGAGGTCGCGGGCGAGGAGCGCGGCCAGCTCCTCGACCGCGGCTTCCGCGAGGGCGAGCACGGAGAGCAGACTCCGGGCGTCGACCGCGCTCTGACCGTCCCGACCTATGGTCACCTTGACCGGCTGCCGGGTAGCTGCCTGGACGAACACGGAGGCCGGGCGGGCGTGCAGACCGCTGCGGTTACCTACGGCGACGGTGCGCTGATGCATGGTGAACTCTCCTGTGTGGTGGGGGAGCGGGGTTACGGGGCAGTCCGTCAGGCGGCGACGGAGATCTTGGGCTCTTCGGTCGCCGGGGCCGGCGCCTCCGCGGCCCTGCGCATCCCCCGCGTCCACCCGGGCGCTGCCGAAGTATGTACCCGCACCGTCGACCAGCAACTGCCCGTCGGCCCCGAGGCTGGCCAGAACGGATCGGGCGCCGCGTTCGCGCAGCTCCTCCGCCGCCTTCACGGCGTCGCCCACCGTCGCCAGCGGGCGACCGACGGCCTCGGCAAGCTCCTCCGCGTTGGGCTTGACCACATCGGCTCCCGCAGCGCCGCGGTCAGCGCCGCGCCAGAGGTGCCGAGGGGGATCCGGGCCCCGGCGCGGTGGCTCCGGGCCACCAGCTCGGCGTACCACTGCGGGGGCAGCCCACGGGGCAAGCTGCCGCAGCAGGCGATCCAGTCCGTGGTGGCCGACCGGGTCTGTACGGCATCCATCAGGACCCCCGCCTCGGCCACGGTGATCTCCGGGCCTACCGCGTTCATCTTGGTGAGCGTTCCATCGGGTTCGACGAGCGTGACGTTGATACGGGTGCTGCCGGCGATCGGTACTCCGGCCGCCTCGATGCCGTGTTCGCCGAGCAGCCGGGCGAGCAGTGCGCCCTCAGGCCCGCCGAGCGGTGCGACAGCGATCGTGCGGTGGCCGCCTGCCGCGACCGCGCGCGAGACGTTGATGCCTTTGCCGCCGGGGTCGAATCGGTCGTGCGTGGCACGCAGCACGGCACCGCGGGTCAGCCCGGGCAGCTCGTATGTACGGGCCAGGCTTGGATTGGGGGTGACGGTGAGGATCAGGCGCGTGCTACTTCCGTGCCCTGGGCCTCGATGGCGAGGGCGTCGTCGGAGCCGAGTCCGGTATCGGTGATGAGCAGATCGACCTGCGCGAGGTCGCCGAAGCGGGCGAAGTGTTCCTGGCCGAACTTGGTGGAGTCGGCCAGGAGCACGACTCGCCGGGCGGCAGGGATCATTGCGCGCTTGACGGCGGCCTCGGACAGGTCCGGCGTGGTCAGACCGCCCTTCGGCGAGAAGCCATTGGTGGCGAGGAAGACGACGTCGGCGTTGATCTCGCTGTAGGCGTTCAGCGCCCAGGCATCGACCGCGGCACGGGTACGGTGCCGGACCCGGCCGCAATGCCGGGGTGGTCGGCGAGGCGGGCGGCGACCGGCAGTGCATGGGTGACCACGGTGAGGTGGGCGTCGAGCGGGATGGCCGCGGCCAGTCGGGCGGCCGTGCTGCCCGCGTCGATGATCACGCTGCCGTCGGTGGGGAGCTCGCCGAGCGCGGCGGCCGCGATGCGCTCCTTCTCATCGATGGCCACCGCATCGCGCTCGCTGAGCTCGGGCTCGAAGTCGAGCCGCCCGGCCGGGGTCGCACCGCCGTGGACGCGCCGCAGCAGCCCGGCCCGGTCCAGGGCCTTCAAACGGTCAGCCCGAACTTGGGTCCGGGTGGTCCAGGGAGGGTGGTGTGGTCGGCTTGTTGGTTGGTTGGCCGGCTCGATTCGCTGTGGGGGAGGCCACTCACTCAAACCGGGCAAAGTGTGCCACCCTATGGATTGTGCAATTTTCAACTATTGATCGACGGCAAGGCCGGGCGCCATCGTCACTGGGCCTGCGGCCGCCGCTGACGCGACTCGTCGAAGCGACCCGCCGCGGTTGGGGATGGCATGCCCTGGTGCACGGCGCCAAGAACCTGATCGCGGCGCTGCTCGCCTGGGAGTTCGCCACTCTCTGGATCCAGGGGGAGCGACCGTATGTGGCTGTGGCCACCGCATTGCTCATGGTCAATGCCGCGACGGTGTACCGCTCCGTGACGCAGGCCGCGCGGAGCATGGCCACCCGGGCGGCGGGAGTGCTGCTGGCTCTCGGCACCGTGTGGCTGCTGGGGTCCACCGCCGGGAGTATCGCGGGCATCGTGGGGATCGCCCTGGTAGCGGCCGGGAGCCGAGCTTCCGACGACCGGCTCCAGGTCGCATCGACGGCGGTTCTCACGCTCACCGCCGCGGCCGCGGCTCCGGTCGGGCACGTCGTCCTGACGGCGACCGCGGCGCTGAGCGGTGCGGTGGTGGGAGTTGCGGTGAACGCGCTGGTCCTGCCGCCGATTCATCTGGACGAATCCGATGGCGCGGTTCGAGACCTCGCCCGAGTCATGGGGGCATTGCTGCGCGACATGAGTCACGGGCTGCGGGAGCGGCAGCATGTCGCCCGCGCGCACGGCTGGGTGGAGGACGGGAGGGGGCTGGGGCGGCGGGTCGCGGACGCGCGCGAACGCGTGCAGCAGGGGCAGGAGAGTCTGCGCTGGAATACCTGCTGGGCGGTGCGTCCGCAGCGCCGGCCTGTGACCTACGGTGACATGCTCAACACATTGCATGGTGTATCTCTCCAGGTGCGTGGCATTGCTCGAACGCTGGCCGACAACGTGGACGACGCCCACACAGACCACCACCTTGGACAGCAGTTCCTCGATCGGTACGCCGAGATGCTCAAGTTGGCAGGGCAGGCAGTTGAGGCGTTCGTCGAGGTCGACAGCGCAGCCCGTCCGGCGGAAGCCCGTGAGGGACTGCGTGCAGCGATCGACCGTGCCAGGGCGTGGCACGACACCATGACCGACCTCATCGGCCGAGGCGCGTTGGTCAAGCCGGGTGCCTGGCATGTCTACGGATCCCTCATGACCGACGTGGAGCGCCTCCTGGTCGATCTGGATCACGCCGGGAGGTTCTGACCTCCGGGCACAGTCCGAGGACGTGTCCTGCGCGGCACGGTGTCCGGCGGCTTGTGGAAGCAGTGGCGGTACTCCAGCCGGATTTGGGCGTCCGGCCTCGCTGCTCCCGGGCAAGACGGCGCTGCGCTGCAACTTTGACCTGCCGGTGTGCACCCGCATCCACCATGCCCCCGGTGGCGTGCCGGCGTTCTATCGCTGGCAGGGCGGCGCGGTGGCCAAGACAGGCCACCGGAAGCTGTCGACACGCTTGTCTTGCGGGTCGCACCGGTGTCGAGGCAGCCGCTGCGGTTCCGTGAGCAGTCCGGAACGGGCCGGCTTCAAGTTGCCACACCCGGATGAGTACGGGGAGAGAGGCCGGGAGCATCGGTTTGCATCGCCGCCGCGACGTCACCCGGTGGTGTCGCAACCCTTCGGGTGGCTCTGCTCCGTGCTCAGCTGGTCGAGGATTTCACGCAGTGAGTCCAGCTGTGTCTGTGTCAGCCGGTCGGCGAACGTCCTTTCCACCACCTCGGCATTGGTGCGGGCAGCGCTGCGGAGCAGTTTCCGCCCTGCGTCGGTGAGATGGATCATTGCGCCACGCATGTCCTCTTCCAGCGGTGAGCGTGTGACAAGGCCGCGGTCGGCCAGCCTGTCGCACAAGCGACTGACCGCGCTCTGCGTCAGGACCACCCGGTCCTTGAGTTCGCGCAGGCGCGTGCCCTTGAGCGGGATGTTCACCAGGGTGTCGAACTCGCTGATCGAGAGGCGATGGCGCTCCGCGAGCTCTTGCTCGATCTCGTGGAGCACGGAGTTGTGAACCTCCATCAGTGACCGCCACACCCCGACTTTGAACGCCCGGGAGCTGGTCGCAGATCCGGCCCGCGGCATCGTCCGCCTCCTCTTTGCATGCGTATTCATCATTCTGCCAGACAGGTGGCACGGACCCCGGGGCGATCCGCCTTCTGAGGCGGGCGTCTGAGCTGGGCATTTCCTGCAGTTGGTGGGCAAGCAAGACCTGTTCCACGGTGTCCAGCGGTGCGTGAACCTGCCGTCCCGGTTGAAGACGGCCCCGCCGCGCGCAATTGGAGATGATGGTGCTCGGCGGTAAGCCGATCCGGGAGCCGGTCGCCGTCTACGGCCCCTTCGCGATGAACACCCGGGAGGAGCTGCACAAGGCATCCGAGGACTACCGGGCCGGGCGGCTGGGGTCGATCCCCGCCGAACCGGACCCCATACACGACGTGCTGTGAGAACGATGAAGAGCAAGAAGAACCCGCGTCGCGCCGGGACGCCGGAGCAGCCGGTCCGTGAGAAGGGCGGGACCGCTGCGTGCGGCAGTAGCAGGGGGAGTCGAGCCGGCCGCCGGGCCTCCATCCAGCCGTCGCGGTGGCTCACCTGCCCGCTGCCGCACTCGGTCTCCTCGCCGGCCCGGGCTCGGCGGTTGACCCGGTACCTGCTGAACCGCTGGGGCTTGAGCGGGGACTATGGCGCCCGGGTGGAGGTGGTTGTTTCCGAGCTGGTGACCAACGCGTTCTGCTACGCCCTGCCGGACCTCGGTATCACCTGGCAGATGTTCTCCCGCGACGGACGGTCGATGGTGCGCGTGGAGGTCACCGACGGCGGCCCGGCCGGTCCGGCGGCGGTCTGCCCCGAGCGCCCTGCGCTGGAGCGCGGTCGCGGAACCCAGGTGATGGACGCGCTCGCCTGCGCGCGTGGTGCCGGACAACGTGGTGAGGGCCGTTTCGTGCGGTGGGTGGAGGTCGCTCCGCCATTGGCTACGCGCATGAGGAGCCCAACCGGCAGCGGATTCCTGCGGTGAGGCGCATTCGGCCGGCCGGCAGCTCTGCCGCCGGTCGGCTCGGCCGCATCCATCGGCGCGTGGCGATTCTCAAATAGGGATGACGAGCGGATCGGAATCGGTTGCGCAGCACGATCTCCACGGAGATGAGCGGCTAGTCCGTCCGTGGGAAGCGGCACCACCGTGGCGTGGTCGTGGTGTCAACAGAGTCGCATGCCGAGTTCTCCGGTGCTCCAGGCGGGATGCGTGTGACGGCCCTGACCCGCGCCCGGCGTCAGAGCCGTCGATTCCGTTCGCGCACAGCGCCGATGCGCCGACGGTGCTGTCCAGAAGGACGGCGAATTCTTGCATCGTGATGTGGATGACGTCCCCGGAGGTCGGTAGGTCACCGCTCTTGTCACCGTGGGACAGGGCGAGTTCGGAGACACCGCGTGCCAGGACTCTCTGCCCGGTTAGGGCTCTCCGGATTGTTCAGGGCCGCAAGGACATGGCGCCCCGGTGTCATCGCGGGTCCGCAACACTGACGGAGGGCTCCGGGGAGGGGAGCGCCTCGCGGCCGGGCACGTCGTCGAGGGCCGGGCCCGGCCAGCCGTTACCGAAGGGTCCCGGCTGGTTGGATCGGCTGGCGCCGTGCACAGGAGCGCCGGAACGGGGACGACTCACCGGAAGGTTCGGGCCATGGAGGCCGACGCCCGCTCCGATCCACATCGATGGGTCGAACCATCTGCTCACCGCGCAGTCTCGATGGGGACAGGGCGCCTGACCGGCCCCCCGATGTCACGGAACGTGCGCGCGCTCATGCGCAGAGATTGACGGAACGTCAGACCCGGTGCATGAGGACGGTGGCTGGCGAGTCCGACTGTTGCCCGGAGCGCAGGAATCTGCCGATGAATACGTCGGGTGACGAGTGATCAGGGTTGTAGGAGCGTCCGGCTCGTTCTCTTGGCCTCGCACTCAGCCGCGGGGCGGAATTCGGTGTACCAGTCGCCGCTGTCCCTTGAGCGACTGCGAATTCCGCCCCGCGGCTGAGTGCGGCTTCCCCAGCCGTACTCTGATCATCCACCGGTGGTCATCCAGGACCGGTGGATCCCGCATCGGATTTGCTGGTCCGATGCGGGGATGATGCCCCCGAGGGGGTTGGGTCGGGGCCGGCTCTGAACCCTTGCGGTGCCTTCTGGGGATGACCTGTACCTGCTGAAGGCGCATTCTCGAGGTGACTCTCTCTTCTGTGGGCGGGCTTGGCTTTTCCACAGCAGTTCGTGCGCATCACGCATCCGCCACAGGCATCAAGAGCCCCGTCGGCTGGGAACCGGCGCCAGTGCCCAGCGGTTGCCACTTCCAGTGGCGGGAGC
>NZ_BMRN01000036.1 GCF_014648655.1 Streptomyces atratus | reverse complement strand
CTCGACCGGTACGCCGACGCGGAACGGCACACCGACCGGGGCGTGGACATCGCCCGGCGGACCGGCCGACTCTACATGCTGTCGCAGCTCCTGCTGTGCAAGGCGTACGCCCACTTCCTGACCTGCCGGGTCACCACGGCGCTGGAGCTGGCCGACGAGGCCGCGGCCATCGCCCGTGCCCTGGGCAGCGGCGAACTGCTCGGCCTCACCCTCGCGATCCGGTCCCTGTTCCTCATGCAGGCCCGACCGCCGGGCGATCCGGACGTCCTGGCCGCAGCGGAGGAGGCGGCGGCAGCGACGGAGGGCACGGGCGAGAGCTGGTGGTCCACGCTGGCACGGTCCCTGCTCGCCTTCGCCGAGATGGGCGCCGGTGACCCGCACCGCGCACGGGACGTCCTGCTGGACGCGGGCGGCGGCAGGGACCTGCCCCGATTGCAGCCCTCGCTGCTGCCCGAGTTCCTGGAACTGCTCGTCGCCGCCGCCTTGGCCGTGGGTGAGACGGAAGAAGCCGAACACGCGGCCGAGCGCGCCCTGAAGGAGGCCGAACGGATCGACCTGCCGACCCGCCGGGCCGCGGCGCTGCGCGCCCTCGGCCGGATCGAGGCGCACCGCGGGGACCCGGCTTCGGCGGCACGGGCGTTCACCGAAGCCGCCCGGGAGAGCGCGCTGTCCGGGGCGACCCTCCGGGAGGCCCAGAGCCTGCTGTTCGGCGCCGCGTTCACCAGGGCCGCCGGTGACGGCGCCGGCGCGGCCGCCATGTGGCGCCGTGCCCGTCGGCAGGCCGGCGAGGGCGGGGCCACGCTGTTGGTCGCCCTGGCCGACCAGCAGCGCCCGGAGGTGCTGGGTGATACGGACGGGTCGGCGGAGCCGTCCGGACCGGCCGCCGGGCTGGCCCAACTGACCCCGCGGGAACGGGAGATAGCGGAACTGGTCGCAGAGGGTCTCACCAACCAGGCCGTGGCCTCCCGGCTCTGCCTCAGTCCGCGCACGGTCGAGAGCCACATCGCCCGCGTCTACCGCAAGACGGGCGTCCCGTCCCGCGCGGCCCTCGCCACCCTGGTGGCCCGCCACACGGTTACGGCACCGGGCACGCCGCCGCCCTCGTGACCAGTGCCGTCGGCCGGACGCGGACCGGGACGCCCCTCGGCCGAGCGTCGCGGAGAGCCTCCGTGCCGTGGAGTGCGGGTCGAGTTGCGTAGTTTCACCGAACCTCGCTCGACAGGGGACGGGCGACGGGACATCGGAGTGCCATCCGGCCAGACTGTCTGTGCGGGTGCGGGAAACCAGTTCGATTGCTGCGGATTGCTGTGGGAGGAACGTGTGGCCGGTGACGTGGTGTGGACCGAGGAGCAGCGCGGCAAGGTGTATTCCACGCGGGCGCGGGTCAATCCGGACCATCTGACCGAGGGGCTCGGGCGGGGGCCGTGCTGGCTGGCGGCGGTGCCGCCGTTCGACGCCGCGGGCTGCTTTGCCGAGGCGCGTGACAAGAGCCGTCACGACGCTTTCAGAGGCTGGGAGTACGCGGTCCACCAGGTGGAGAAGGGGGCGCGGCACGCGGCGCCTTCGATGGCCGCACTCGGGCTGAGGGCGGCGGCGCTGTACCGCAGCGGTGAGCGTCCGGACGTGCTCGACCTGGACGTGGAAGTGGCCATCGCGGAGCTGCAGATGCAGGCGACGTGGGACGCGGTGCCGTTCTGGCTGGCGGCGGAGGGGGTCGTATGGACGCTGCGCGCGATGCTGCGGCTGCATGAACTGGCCCACAACGAGCACAAGGTCCACTACGACCCGCGGTGGCAGTGGAGCGGGACCTGGCTCATCGAGACCACCGCACATGCCTCGTTCCAGGTGGCCGAGTGCGACTCGAGCTGGCAGCTGCTGCGGGGCGTGCTCGCGGTGGCCGACGAGGCGGACCACCGTGCGGCGCGCGCGGTCGCGGCAGCCGCGTTCGACGCGGCACCGATGCCGGTGAAGGCGGCGCTGTCCTTCGTGTTCCCCGACGAGCGGGAGTGGGCCGACCGGGCGGCCGAGGACTGCCTCGCCCAGGGCGGTGGCGGTGACAAGGTGGTGCGGATGCTGGTCACCACCGCCGGTGTCGACTGGGGCGAGCGGCTCGTCGAACGGCAGCCGGGCTGTCTGGACGAGGCGACCCTGCTGACCCTGCTGGCGCGGGAAGGGGCGGGCGCCGCTCCCGTCCTGGACGCGGCGATGCGCCATGCCCGCGGCAACAACGAGCGGCTGGTGTTCGCCCGCCATCTCGCCATGATCCGCACCCGGGACGCGGCGGAGCGGCTGGCGGCCTGGCGGGGCAACCGCAGGCTCGCCCCGCTGATCGAGGACTACTTCCGGCAGGCGCCCCACCTGGAGCCCTCGCCGTCCGGGGCGTCGGAGCCCCGCATACCGGCCGAGGACGCGACCGCCGCCGCACTGACCGGACTCTTCGAGGAGTACCACACCTGGTATCGCGAGCACTGGGTGCCCAAGCTGCTCGGCGACAAGGGATGGGAAGAGGAGGAGCTGGACGCGGAGGCCTGGCTGGACGAGGAGGGCTGGCTGGATCCGACCGGTGATCTCAGCCCGGTCAGCGAGGACGACATTGCCGTCCTCGAAGCGCGGTTCGGGCCGCTTCCGGCCGACTACCGGGCCTTTCTGCGTGTGATCGGCACCGGAACGCTGCTTCAGCCGATGGGAGCGATGCCCGGTGCCGCCCTGGAGCCGACAACACAGAACTTCATCCATCCCGCGGACATTCCGGGGGCGCACACGGTCTACACCCGCTGGCTGCACGACGGCTGGCACGAGGAGAACGCGGGCGTCGCGGATATGACGAGGATGATGCCGGTCATGGGCCATGACGGGTACGCGAACTTCGCTCTGCTCTCGCTCCAGCACGAGGGCGACGACCGCGTCCACGTCTGGTACCACGACGAGGAGCCGGACCGGATGGACGACGGCATCCCCTTCATGGAGTTCCTGCGCAGAATGCTCGACAGCGCCCGGCAGGAGGATCCGTTCCCCAACGGGATATGACCGGGACGCGGCGCCCTGTGCCGACCGATCGTCCCTCCCGGACCGGCCCCGGGCCCCCCGGTCCCGCCCTCGGCCCATGGGGGCCGAATACGTGGGGAGAAACTCCGGGCGACGATGCGGTCTGCCCGCACCCATTGGTCGTCCAGCCGGACCCAGGTCGTGGCGAGGTGTGCTGACATGTCGTATCCCCCCGTCCGCTAACGGCCCCGGGCCGGCCCTGATGGGCCCGCCCGGCGTTGCTGCTGTCCCGATCTCAGCGGGCGCCCGCAGGCGCCTGTTCAGGAGAGGTGCTGAGCGGCCGGCAGGGCTGGGCCGGAGGCGGGCCGAGCCGCCTTGCCGACGGCGATGGGCGCAGCGGCGGCCGGAGCCGGGGCGGGCTCCAATTCCTCGGCCGGAGAGTTGACAACGACCGGGACGGGCGTCGGGAGCATCGATTCGGGGGCGGGGTGGGGCTGCGTGACCGAATGCCGTGATCTCGACCGGCGCGGAGGAAGACCGCCTCGGGGATTGACCGAAGCGTGGTTGGTGCCGACATTGATCTTGCTTTCTACTCCTCCTCTGAGCGCTGCAGGACGCCCCGAGTGCGGCAGGCACTGCTGGCGGGCGCGTAACAGCTCGGGCAGTCGTGACGTCCAGCGCCAAGTGTGGCCTGATTGGGCGGCACAGACGGCAGTCCGTCAGAAGCGACAGCAGGCGGGCTGCGGGAGTTCGTGGCAGCCTGTTTCCGATCGCTCGAAGGGGGCGAAGCCTGAATTACCACGGGAGAGAGGACCTGGCATGCAGGCCGTCGCCGTTCGAGACCGCGCCGCCGGTGTCGAGGGAATGTCGCTGACGGAGGTGCCCTACCCCCACCTGGCCGAGAACGACGTCATCGTGCGCGTGCATGCCGCTGGGTTCACCCCGGGGGAACTCGCCTGGCCGGGAACGTGGACGGATCGCGCAGGGCGCGACCGGACGCCGAGCGTGCCTGGACACGAGCTGTCGGGCGTCGTTGCCGAACTCGGGTACGGCACCACCGGTCTCTCGGTGGGCCAGCGGGTGTTCGGGCTGGCCGACTGGACCCGGGACGGCTCGCTGGCCGAGTACACCGCGGTGGAGGCTCGCAATCTGGCCCCGCTTCCGGCGGACGTCGACCACACGGCGGCCGCCGCACTGCCGATCTCGGGGCTGACCGCCTGGCAGGCCCTGTTCGACCACGGCCGGCTTACCGCGGGACAGACCGTCCTGGTCCACGGGGTCGCGGGCGGTGTGGGATCGATCGCGGTGCAGCTCGCGCGTGAGGCGGGGGCGCGGGTGATCGGCACGGGCCGGGCCGGCGACCGGGAAACCGCTGTCGGGCTGGGCGTGGATGCCTTCGTGGATCTGCAGGCCGATCGGCTGGAGGGCGTCGGGGAGGTCGATCTGGTCCTCGACGTGATCGGCGGCGAGGTCCAGGAGCGCTCGGCCGCGCTGGTGCGGGCCGGGGGCACGCTGGTCACCATCGCCTCGCCGCCCGAGGTCCGTCCGCGGGACGGCAGGGCCGTCTTCTTCGTCGTCGAGCCCGACCGTGCCCGGCTCGCGGACCTGGTCCAGCGGCTCAGAGACGGACGGCTCAAGCCGATCGTCGGCGAGGTCAGGGCGCTGGCCGAGGCACCCGCCGCGTTCGCCCCCGGCCGCCACGCCCGTGGCAAGACCATCATCCGGATCACGGACGGCGGATAATCGGCGGCAGAGCGCGCGGACGCCTGGCACCCCGGGTCGCCTTCACGGCCCGAAGCCCGCGCCGTACTCGCGCTGCTATGTCAGGTTCGTCATCCCGGGCTGCACGCTGCCATCGGGCAGGACGTCCTGGACCGGGCGGGCCTTGCACCGCTCGATCCGCCACAGCAGGTGAGTACCCTGGTCCCGCAGCCGGTGCCAGCGGGCCAGACCCCACAGCCCCCGGTCCGCCAGCAACAGAGTGCCGGTCCCGACATGGGCACCCAGCGCGTCGGAGACGATGCGTTCGGAGTCCTTGAACCCGCCGACCACAGCGTCCAGGACGGCGTGGGAGGAGCACTCGGCCACCGCGACCACTCTGGCCTGCGGATAGCCCATCGGACTGCGCTGAGATCCAGACTTGCCGAAGGTGTCGTTGTTCCCTGCCGAATCGGGCACGGCCGGCAGCGTGCCGTCCAGGGCCAGCACCCGCAGCCCCCGGAACAGCTTGCCATCCGTGCCCAACGGTCGAGCCACAGCCCGGAACAACTCCCGCGGCACCGGCCAACCGAGCCGCTGCCGGGCCCTGGTCAGCGAGGACTTGTTCACCCCGGACCAGGACCGCAGACCTGGATCGCCGGTCTTTACCAGGCGCAGGACCTCCAGATAGCCGGCCTGCGGGAACAAGCACATCGCCAGCACGAAGTACACCGTGAACCGGGCCGACAACAGACGTCGATGCTTCTCCGCACGCCCCGCCTCGCCCACCACCCGGTCCACCGACTCAGGCGGACACGAACGAGTCAGGACCCCAGGGCCCAGACGCTCCGGACGGGATATCAACGCATCACTTCAACCGCCCAGCGGCCACAAAAGCAACGGCATTGTCATCCATTCGACAGGGGGACACAGTCATGCCGGGCCCGGAGGCCGGCGGCCCTCTTGCAGGACCGCGAAAGAGATGACGGGGCGACCGTACGCGTACCCTGAGGGCGGGAGACGCTGCCCTCAGGGAGAAGTCCCTTGCCCTGCAAGGCCAATCTTCCTGTCGAGTGCGCCGATAGGCTCGAGCCCACAGGGCGAGCGGCGTCCGATCCGACCGTCGTCGCCCATGGTCGTGGCGGAAGGGGCCAGCAGCTGTGTATGCACACGAACGGCCGGCGAAGGCGGTCCGCCCGGGACCATCGGCGCGAGCGGCCGGTCGTGCGGGGTCGGTGTTCCGGCCCGGACCCGGCCGTCTGACGCCCGCGCGGGCGATGGACCTGCAGCGCACCATCGGCAACGCCGCCGTGGCGCGCATGATCGAAGAAGAGGCCGAGTACAGCGCATTCGGGCAGGAGGACCCGCAGCCCATTCAGCGCTCCACGGCGCACGCAGTGCTCCGCTCACCGGGTCGGCCGCTGGACAAACCCGTCCGTACCGAGATGGAGGCACGCCTCGGCTCCGACTTCTCCGACGTCCGCGTGCACGACGACAGCGCGGCACGCGTCTCCGCCGCGGAGGTGGGTGCCCGTGCCTACACCTCGGGCAACCATGTCGTGATCGGTGGGGGCGGGGCTGACCTGCACACCCTGGCCCATGAACTGACCCATGTCATCCAGCAGCGCAAGGGACCCGTCGCCGGCACGGACAATGGCGACGGCCTCAAGGTCTCGGATCCTTCGGACCGTTTCGAACGCGAGGCGGAGGCCAACGCGAGGCGGGCCATGGCCGCTCCGTTGGAGAGCGCGAGTGCACGCTCCCACGAGAGCCCCGGGCAGACACGCAGCACGCCGCCCGCGTCCGCTGTACGGAACAGCCGCGACCCTCGCCCCCTCGCAGAACTGCAAAGCACCATGGGCAACGCAGCCGTGTCGCAGTTGATCACAGTGTCGCGGATGATGACCGAGGACGATTTCAAGCAGAGCACGGCGACCTTCGGACCACGCGGCCGCTCCGAGATCACCAAGGTGGACAACGCGCTCAAGGCGTTCTACGCCCTGCCGGACACCAGACCGGGCGTCCGGTTGCTCGCTCTCAAGGACATCGTCAAGGCGTGCGCCGACTACGCCGACCACAAGGCCGAGGGAGGGTCGCGCGTCGGGGGTGCCCAGCAGCTCGGCGAGCAGGCCAAGGCGGTGCAAGCACAGCTGGACCCCGAGGCGGTCTTCCGGGACCTGCTGACCGAACTCGACCGCATGATGAGCGAGGGGAAGAACCCGGACCTCGACATCCGCATGCCGGCCGGTGAGGCCCAGAAAGCGGCCCAGGCCGTCCCCGCGGAACAGTTCCACGCGATGATGGGCGACTTCGTCCAGAAATTGGGGGCGCTCCGCGAGGACCAGGCACTGCCTGAGGAGACGCGCGCCGTCATCGGGGAACTGATGGCCGTGGTGCCCCTGGTGACCGTGATGCAGTACCCGCAGGGCGGCATGCCCGGTATGAAGCTCAACCCGGCCACCGACGGCGGCGGCCCGGCGTTCACCTTCAACGTCGACACGCAGGCCAGGGGTGGCACCTCCTTCCTGCTGGGGCACATCGCCCACGAGCTGACCCATGTCGCGGCCCACCAGGCGTTCGGCAGCAGCCCGGTGATGGAGCTGGTGCAGTCCGGGGCGACCGATGAGGAGGTCGCGGCGCTGGCGGCCGAGCGCAAGCAGGCGCTCAGCGATCTGAAGTCGGCGCTTGCCGGAAACCCCGAGTTCGACGAATTCCAGCGGGGGATGCTGGAGGAAAAGCTGGTCTACGGCGCTCAACCGCACAAGCTGGAGCGGTACGCGGACTCCTTCGAGAAGGCGGGCAAGATCACCGCCGCTCAGAAGGACCGCCTGGTCGGCTGGGGCAGGGCGGCCGGAGACGCGTCCGGCACGCTGGTCGAGTACGACACCGTGCTCAACCAGATGCTGATCTATCTGCACATGTGGCAGATCAGCCAGGACAACCCCTTCTACGTGCGGCTGCGGGCGGTGGCCCAGGCGGCGTACGACCGCCGGAGCCGCGCCCGCCGGCCCACGGGCCAGCCGGTGGATCAGTCGTCGTAGAACGCATCGCGGGCCACGATTTCATATGCCAGTCGTCCGTGTCCGCCTCCAGGGTGGGGGACAGGACAGGTCTGCCAGGAGTTCGGTGCATGCCTCCTGGCAGGCGCGGCACGCCTCCGCGCACACTCGGCAGTGCTCGTGCATGTCGGCGTGGGAGGCGCACTCGTCGCCACAGGCTTGGCAGGCGACTGCGCACGCTTGCAGGAGCGCGGAGGTGACGTTGGCGTCGTAGCCGGTGTGACGGGAGAGCACCGAGGCGGTGGCGTTGCAGATGTCGGCGTAGTCCATGTCGGTGCGGATGCACTTGGTCAGGTCGCCGACCATGCCTTCGGACAGGCGTCCGCGCACGCGGTACACGCCTGGGCACAGATGTTGCATGCTTCGATGCAGCGGGCGAGCTTGTCGATGTTTCCGAGTTCGGCCGGGCAGGCGGCGAGAATGTCCTTGGCCGTGGTCATGAGAGGTCCCGCCTTTCAGACCGGAGGCCGAGGGGCAAGTGCGGCCGCGCCTGTCTGCCTCCGCCCTTTCAGCGTGTTTCCAGCAGGTGGCGGCGGCGGGCGCATGGAGCGGGAAGTCCTGTCAGGGCCACATTCTGTGTTGCTCGACCGGCGAAGCCGTTGCTCTTCGCTGCTGCAAGCAACTCATCCGCCTTGCCGCTCGGCGGCCGAAATGATCTCAACTCGGGGTAACCGCCTCGCGACCGAGCAGATTCCGTGCCGTGAACCCGAGCAGCCTGCGCGCGGCCGAGGTGTCGACCGGCGCCGCGCGACCCGGCAGCGGGCGCCGCAGCACGGTGGTGGGGTGGTAGCGGCGCAGCAGTTCCTCCGTCGGGTACGGCACTATGATCTCGGGGGCGCAGAGGTGTACCGCGTGCGCCGCACGGCCGGGTACGTCCAAGGCCAGAAGCGCGGCCCTCGCCGCGTCATGGACCTCGAGGTACGTCCACAGGTCCCTTGCCCCCGCGGCCGGGTCGGCCGTGAGCCGGGCGGCGTGCGCGTGCAGCCGTTCCTCGAATCCGCCCACGTACGGATAGCGCAGGCACACCACGCTCATCCCGTGCCGCCGCGCCATCATCTGCGCTGTCATCTCGTCGACCTGTTTGGAGAGGCCATAAGGGTCGGCGACCTGGGAGGCCATCGCCTCATCGACCGGTGCGTACGACGGATGCGGATCCTCGACGTCCGTCCAGGGCAGGCCCGTGACACCCCAGGAGCTTGCCACCGCCGCATGCCGGATCCCGGCCCGGCCGGCCTCCTCCAGGACGGTGAAGGTGGAGAGGCTGTTGCCCGCGAAGACCTCAAATGCGGTGTTGCGCTCGGGAGTCGGGATCGCCGCCAGGTGGATGACCGCGTCGGCGCCCTCCAGAGCCGCCCGCACGGTCTTCGCGTCGGCCGCGTCACCGGTCACGACCAGGCGCGCCGCGAGATCACCGGGATCATCGAGGACCAAGGCGTTCGCCTCGATCCCGCGCTCGGCGAGCAGCGCGAGGACCGCTCGACCGATCCGCCCGGCGGCCCCGGTGACCATCGCTCTTTCGACCATTCAGTCACTCTCCTGCATCGGTGCTTCTACTCGTAGGCGCGCACGGCGACGACGTGCGCCGACGCCGCCCCGTTGGTGGCTTCGACGACGACCCGGATCGCCGATGTGGTGACCGGCTCCGCCGGCGTGTGCGTCTCGCGCCGCCGCCGATTCTGCGCCGCACGGGCGATGACGCGCCAGGTGCCGTCAGTATCCAGTGCCTCGACGCGGTAGTCGCGAAGGAGGGTCGGGAGGGTGTCGAAGGGCGTGCGGTGGTGGTGCAAGTTGATCAGGTCCTCGTTGACGTCGTCGTCGGCGATGACCTCGATCCGGCCCAGAGCGACCGGTTCGGGCCAGGCCAACTCGAGCCAGGGGGAAGGGACGTCCGCCAGTGGTGCGGAGACCCACATGTGCGGTCCCGCGTACGGGCGGGCATAGCCGTCGGTGGCCTTGGCGGGGGAGTAGGCCGCGGTCTCTCCCGTACGGAGGCAGAAGGTGCGGCGCAGCAGACCCACGTCCGTCCACTCGCGCAGCGGCTGCGGCGATTCGTCCGACGGGCGCAGCGGGACGCGCGTGAAGCACAGGACGCCGGGGGTCGGGCGGTCGGAGCGGTGCAGAGCGAGGGCGTCGTTGGCGCGGACTACCAGGAAGGCGTTGCGCGGGGTTTCGGGAGACCAGTCCAGGCCCGTCTTGAGCCACTGCCGGGCACCGGCGGCGACGGGCAGGGTGGTGGAGGTGACGAGACGGCGCGGGACGTAGTTCTGGCCGAGTTCGGGGTCGTACAGGTCGATCACGATCTCGGTGTCGCGGTCGGCGTCGACGAGCAGCTCCACCCCGCAGAGGCGCGGGTCCGCGGGGAGGACGAGTCCGGCGTCCGCCGTGAGCAGCCACAGCTCGTCGGAGTCCTCGACTGCCAGGCTGCTCAAGGTGGACGATGCGGTGGCCGTCGCCCGAAGGGCCAGGTCCTCCGGGTCCGTCGAGGCGAGGCCGATGAGTGAGGCATCGTGACGCAGCAGCGCCCTGTGCAGCTCGGGTACGGGGAGTTCGCGCGGGGTGACATCTCCGGTGGCGCAGAGTGCCGCCGCCGTGCCGGCCGCCTGGCCGATGGTGGCGCAGGTCGCCATGACGCGGGTCGAGCCGAAGGCGACATGGCTGGCGGAGATGTTGCGCCCGGCGAAGAGCAGGTTCTCGGTGTTCACCGAGTAGAGGCTGCGGAACGGAATGTGGTAGATGCCGTCCGCGTAGAGCTGTCTGGCGCCTGCCTCGATGGCGTACATGCCCTGCGGTGGATGCAGGTCGATCGACCAGCCGCCGAAAGCGACCCGGTCGGCGAACTCGGTCTGGCCGAGGATGTCGCCCTGGTGCAGGACGTAGTCGCCGAGGAAGCGCCGGTACTCCCGTTTACCGGGGACCGAGCCCACCCACTCCAGGGTCATGTTCGCCGCGTCGAACTCGCCGGAGTTCTTGATGTGGTCCCAGATGCCGTGGATCACCGACCACAGCTCGTCGCGGATGCGTTCGTTGTCGTGGACGGTGTCGAGCTCGCCGCCGAACTCGATCCACCAGTACGCGCAACCGTTGTCGCCCGCCTTGATGATGCGGCGCTGCGGGATGGAGGTCCGGGTGATGTCCTTGGCGAAGTTCGGCGGCACGAATTTGACGGGGTGACCGGCATCCTTCGTATAGAAGAGGAGGGTTGAGCCCAGGGTGATGTCATCGGCCGTCTCCGGAGCCCATGCCTCGTCGTACTCGGCGCGCGATTCCCGGCCGATGCGGTGGTGGGCGCCCGCCAGGTGGCCGATCAGGCCGTCGCCCGTGCAATCGAGGAAGAGGGAGCTCTCGAAACGTATTCGCCGCTCCGAGCCCATCATCCAGCCGGTGACCGAGGTGATCCGCCGGGCCTCGTCCGGACCTTCGGCGTCGACCTCGCGCACGTCGGTGTTGAGGTAGAGCGTGATGCCGGGCTCGGCGCGCACGGCGTCCAGGACCACGGCATCCCAGTAGTAGGGGTTCCCGTCCGGGTTGCGGAACTGGTTCTCCACGAGCAACTCGCCCATGATGCCGCCCTCACGGGCATGGTGATTCTTGCCGTGGCCGGTCGCGCCACACACCCAGACCCGGACCTCGCTGCTCGCGTTGCCGCCGAGCACCGGCCTGTTGTTGATCAGCGCGACGCTCCGGCCGAGCCGGGCCGCGGCGATCGCCGCGCAGACCCCGGCCAGGCCGCCGCCGACGACGGTGATGTCGTGCCGTGCGGTTTCATTCCTCATGTCGTACGTCACTTACTTCCAGTCGGGATTGGCGGCGAGACCGTAGTAGACGCGCGGGGCGCCGTCGAGGGTGAGGGTGACCTTGCCGTTGGAGGCTTTCAGAGAGCGCTCCTGGCCGATGCAGTTGAGCTCCCTCACCTTGCCGTCGACCGTGCCCGAGTGGGCCACGACCTTGGTCCTGGTCGTCCAGGTGTCGATCCATGGCTCGGGCGATGCGTACCAAGGATCCTCGCCATGCTCGGAGTTGAGGATGTACCCGTCCTTGCGACTCCAGATGATCGACACCGGTCCGCCGGGAGTGGTGAAGAGCAGCCCCTTGATGTCCTGGTCCGCGAAGGCGAGATGCCGGACGAACTCGGCCTCGTCCAGGACCCGGGCGGCGGTCGCGAAGGCGAGGAGCGAGGGCTTGGCACTGGTGTCGCGGTTCATCAGGCCGTAGTGGTACTCGGGGTTGGCCGGGTCGGCCTCCTGCGGGTGGTAGAGCACCGAGTCGTGCAGCTGGTACCAGTTGACAGCGCGCACCTTCTCGGACTTGGCGAGAGCGAGGGTGAGCAGCGTGTTCTCGGCGGCGTGCCGGTAGGTGTCGCTCCACCACGCGTTGGGCCGGGTCGGCGCGTACGCCTCGGTGAGCCACAGCTCCTTGTCGCCGCCGTACTCCTGAAGGACCTGGTTCGCCTTGCGCAGTGCGCCGAGGAAGTTCCAGTACGAGCCGGACGACCCCTGCGTCCACTCCTCGGGCGGCGGCGCGAAGTCGGGCGTGAAGTTGCCGCGGCCGGGGTGGAAGGCGAAGGCGTCGATGAGGTCCCAGCCGCCCGCGTCATGGAAGTTCTTGGTCCATACGTAGTCCATGCCGCCGAGGCCGGCGTTCATGACCTTCATCCGCGAGCCCGCCGCGTCGAGGCGCGTGGTGACCTGACGCAGACCGTCCCGGACGTAGGCGTCGGCGCCGCGCCCCGACATCCAGGGCTGGTTGACCTCGTTGCTCACCTCGAAGTACGCGGCCTCGGCGTCCAGGGCCTTGGCGACATTCGTGTCGGCCCAGGCCGCGATCTGCTCCGGACTGCCGCCCACGGGGATGCCGCTCAGCTCCACGTTGTGCCCGATACCGTTCGCGTCCAGGGTCGCGGTGTCGATGCCAGGGGCGCCCGCGTAGGCGATGCGGATCCACTTGATGCCGAGCGTCCTGACCAGCCCGAGCACGGCGTCCTTGCCGGGCTTGAGCAGCCAGGGATAGTTGGCGAGGCCGAACATCGACTCCTTGCCCGCCTTGTACGCGAACTCCGGGAGCACACTCAGATTCGTGCGGGCCAGCGCCCTGTCGTTGCCGCTGACCACCTCCACCTCGGTGAACACGATGTTCTGCGAGGGCGAGGTCAGGGGAAAGGAGGCGTCCCAGGCGGCGCCCGCCGCGAGGCTCCTGCAGAGCGTTCCACCGCCGATCCGCTTGCCGCCGAAGTCCCGCGCCCACCAGGTGAGCGTCACCTTCCTGGCCGCGGCCGAGCCGTTGACGACCTGCGCCCTGAGCGTCATCGTCTGTCCGGCCGCCTTGTAGAGGTTGAACGGCTGATCGGTCCACACCTCCACGCCGAGGGGCCTCCTGGCGGCGAGCGCTCCCGCCCCGCGCGGCCGCAGATCGCCGAGGACCAGATCGGCCTCGGTGACCGCGGTGCCCGCACCGGTCGAGGTGCCGGGGGAGTGGATCCAGGTGGCGTTCGTGCTCGCCGGGACGGTGGACGAGAGGCAGAAGAAGCCCTTCGAGCCCGCCCACGTCTCCACATACGCGCCGCCCGCGTTCACCTCGTACGGAATGCCGCCTCGGGCGTCCCGCTCCCAGACGGTCAGCGCTTCGTACGACTCCGCCGCGCTCGCTTCGTACACCGTGCGGGAGAACATGAAGCCGGTCGGTGTGAGCGTGCTGGAGCCGCTGACCTCCCACTTCATGTGTGCCTTGTGAGGGGTGACGTCGAAGGTGCCGCGCACCGTGACTCCGGACATGCCGCTCGCCATCGTGTACGTGACCTGAATCGCGGGCCTCCCGTCGGGGAGCGTGATCCGGGCGGGTGTACCGCCGAAGGTGCGCTGCTGGCCGAGCGCGGTGTCCTTGATCATGAAGTGGTTGAGCAGGATGCGGTCGGCGCCCGCACCGTCCTGCACGAGGACGCTGCCGTCGCTACGGCCGACCAGGGTGATGCCGTCGGCCTCGATGGTGACCGGGTCTGCGGCGTACGCGGGAACGGTCGGCAGCAGCGCGGCGCCGGTGGCGACGGCCGTGCCCTGGATGAATCTGCGGCGGGCGACTGACATGGAGGTGCCCTTCTCTTGGTCGGGGTGTTCCGGATGCTCCGAAGGCTCCGAAGCGGAAGGTGTGGTGGGGGAGCTGAGGGTTCGGCCGTTGGCTCCGGTGGTACTCAGCCCTTGACTCCGGTGAAGCCGAGCCCGGCGACGATGTACTTCTGGCAGACGACGAAGACGAGCACCGGCGGGGCGACGGCGAGCACCATCGCGGCGATCAGCTGGTCCTGCGGAGCCTGCGTGGCGAGCTGGGCGAGAGCGACGCTGATCGGCTGCTTCTCGGGATCGGTGATGGCCACCAGCGGCCAGATGAAGTCCTTCCAGGAGTGCATCACCGCGAGCAGACTGATCACGGCGAGCACCGGCTTGCTCATGGGTAGCACGATTTTGGTGAGCAGTTGCCGGGTACTCGCCCCGTCGACCCGCGCCGCGTCGAACAGCTCCTTGGGCAGGGCGTCGAAGAACTGCTTGGCGAGCAGCACGGTGAAGGCGTTCGTGCCGGCCGGCAACCAGATCGCCCAGTAGGTGTCGCCCAGGTTGAGGTGAAGGAACGGCACATCGATCACGGTCATGAAGAGGCTGACCATGTTCACCGTGTACGGCACGAACATCGTGGCGAGGATCGCCCCGTAGACGGCCTTGCCGAACCTCGGCCTGAGCACCGAAAGGGCGAAGCCCGCCGTGGCCGAGACGAAGAGCTGCACGAACCACGATCCGCCGACCACCAGGAAGGTGTTCATCAGATAGCGGCCGACACTCAGATCGGTGTACGCCGTCGAGAAGTTGCCCAGGGCCGGCCGGTCCGGCCAGAGGGCCAGGGGCTGAGTGGTGAGCTCGGTGGGCGGTGAGACCGCGCCCTTGACCATCCAGTACAGCGGTCCGATGCCGATGAGCAGCAGCAGGATCAGTGTGAACACCTGGATGGAGCGCACTGCGGCGCGTACGCCGGGGCGTTGGCGGTCGCTGGTGGAGACGAAGGTGGTGAGCGTGGTCATGACGTGCTCCAGCTGCGGGTGGCCCGCAGATAGACCGCGGAGAGCAGGGCGAGGGCGAGCACCATCAGGAAGGAGAGTGCGGCGGCCTGGCCGTACTCGCCGTCCTGGAAGGCGTACCGGAAGATCAGCAGCAGGACCGTGAGGGTGGAGTTCTCGGGTCCGCCGCCGGTGAAGACGTACGGCTCGGTGAAGACCTGCACCGTGTTGATCAGCTGGACGAGCAGCAACAGTCCGATGACGGACCGGAGTTGGGGCAGCATCACATGCCAGATCCGCCGCCAGATCCCGGCGCCGTCCATCTCGGCGGCCTCATAGAGTTCGCCGGGGATGCCGACCATCGCCGCGAGGTAGATCAGGACGGCGCCGCCCATGCCCGCCCAGGTGGCCTCCAGGACCAGCGAGAGCATGGCGCTGTCGGAGGACTCCAGCCACGAGTACGGGCCGAGCCCGACCTTGCCGAGGAAGTTGTTGAAGAGCCCGCTCCCGGGATCGTAGAACCACTTCCAGAGCAGGATCGCCACCACTGGCGGGATGACCACCGGCAGATACACCAGGAAGCGGTAGACGCCCGCGCCGCGCCGCACCGTCGACATGATCGCGGCCAGGATCAGCGGCGCCGGGAAGCCGATCAGCAGGCCGAGGACCACGAAGAACAGGGTGTTCCCGACGGCGGTGCCGAGCAGCGGATCGTCGAACAGGGTACGGAAGTTGTCCAGGCCGACCCAGACCGCGGGCTCGACGAGGTTGGTCTTCTGGAAGCTGAGCAGCAGGCTGCGCACGATCGGCCACCAGGCGAAGAGCCCGAAGACCAGCAGCGCGGGGACGAGGAACAGCCAGGCCGTGAACTGCTTGCGGGCGCCGGTGCCACGCCGCCGCTGAGGCAGGGTTCGCGGCGCGGGCTCCTTGGACAGGGTGGCCGGGCGCCGGGACGGAGTGAGCAGGGCCATGGGCCGGCTACTTCTGGTCCGCGGCGAGCTTGGCATTGACGTCCTTCTCGGCCGAGGCGAGCAGGGAGTCGATGTCGGCGTCGCGCTTGGTGAGCACCGCTTGGACCACCGGGTCGAGCGCGGTGTACAGCTTCTGCGCCTGGTACGGCGGCTCCGGCTTCAGCATCAGCGTGGAGAGCCCGTCGATGTACGGCTTGAAGTTCTGCAGCTTCACATTGACGTACGGCTTGATCGCTGCGTCGATCTCGGTCTGCCGTTTCTTGTCGAAGACCGGAAGCGTCGGCACGCCCACCGCGGACTTCGGGTCGGCAGAGAGCGCCTTGGCCTGCTCGGCGGCGATGTCGGTACTGTACTGCGGCTTGGCGTAGGCGAAGGTCAGCCACTCGACGGCCGCTGCCGCATGCTTCTTGTCGGCGGACTTCGGGACCATGTAGATGTCGCCGCCGGTGAGTGTCGCATCGCCGCCGGACTGCGGCATCGGGGCCACTCCGAAGGCGTCGGTGTTCTCCATGCCGAACTGCATCTTCGCCAGTCGGTACGTCCCCGGGCTGCCCATGAACATGCCGACCTGCCCGGCCGCGAACTGCTTGATCACGTCGTTCTGATTGTTGAGCAGGGTTTTGCCGAGCGAATCGTCCTTCCAGCGCATGTCCTTGAGCAGCCGCAAGCCCTTCTTCGTCGGCTCCCCGGTGAGTGTGGCGGTGTACTTGCCACCCTGCTCCTTCTCCAGCTCGCCACCGAAGGCGTACGACAGCATCGTCAGCTGCCAGCCGCCCTGGTTGTCCTTGGACTCGTGGACGAAGCCCGCCTTGCCGGTACTGTCGCTGATCCTCTTTGCGGCTGTGCGGACTTCCGCCCAGGTGGTCGGCGGTCTGTCCGGGTCGAGGCCGGCCTTCTCGAAGAGCTCGCGGTTGTAGACCAGGCCCTGGGCGTACGGATTCTGCGGTACGCCGTACACGTCGCCGGCGCTGTCGGTCAGCGGCTGGAGGACCTGAGGGTTGAACTCCTTGAAGTGCTTCCACTCCTTGAGCTGCCCGGTGATCGGCTGCACCTGCTTCTGCTGGATGAGCCGCTGCGGCTCGGTCAGCGGCACCTTGATGACGTCCTCGACATTGCCGCCGGACAGCTTCGCGGAGAACGTCAGCGGGTCGAAGACCGTGGTCGAACCCTTGACCTTGATGCCCGGGTTGGCCTTCTCGAAGTCGGCCACCTGCTTCTTGAACAGGGCGACCCCCGGCTTGTCGGTGGCCGGCGGCATGCCCTGCACCCTCAGCACGAGATCACCGTCCCCGCCGGCACTGCTCGGGGTGAGGGAGGAACAGCCCGCGATGGTCGCGGTCAGCGCCATGCAGCCAAGTATGGCCGCACAGCGGGAGTTTCTGGGCATAACGGCTCCAAGAAGGGCAGGAGTGGGCTCGGTGCGGTGTAGTGCGGTGCTTTGCTCGTTGTGGTGGTGAGCGCCGTGGATCAGTGGGCGGGTGCGGGGCCCGTCGAGGCGCGGGGGATCAGGCGGGAGCCGATCTCCACGAAGGGGGAATGGACTTCAAGTCCTTGTCCAGCACGGCCTGTTGTGCGCGCGATCGTCTCGATCAGGAGGTCCCCCGCCCGCGTGGCGATCTCTTCGGGGTCGATCCTGATCGTGGTGAGGCTGGGGGTGGAGACGGAGGCGAGCAGCGTGTCGTCGATGCCGATGACGCTGACGTCGCGCGGCACGCTCATGCCGAGGTTGGCCATCTGGTGCAGCACGCCGAGGGCGACCAGGTCGTTGTGGGCGATCACGGCCGTCGCGTCGTGGGCGGCGACGAGGGTGGCTGCGTGCACGCCCGTCTCGAACCGCGGCTCGTACGGGCCGAGCTCGGACAGGGAGAGGTCGAGCGCTTTGAAGGACTCCTGGATGGACTTGCCGCGGCTCAGCTCGGCGCGGGACGCGTTGATGAAGACGCAGCGCCGATGACCGTACGCCTTCAACTGCTCGGCGGCCTGTGCGATGCCGGCGGACAGTGAGATCCGGACCTCGGGGATGCCCGGCACGTGACGGTTCACCACCACCAGCGGCATCTGGCCCGCGAGTTCATGGAGCCGGCCCTCGGTGAGGGTGGAGGCCCACAGGATCAGGCCGTCGACCCGCTTCGATACGGCCGCGATGGCGGCCAGCTCGTCCGCCTCACGCTCATCGCTGTCGGCGACCAGCACCGTGTAGCCCAGGTGCCGGGCGCGGGCCTGCATCGCCTTGATGATCGGCGGGAAGAACGGGTTGGCGATGTCCGGGACGATCAGGCCGAGTGTTCCGGTGCCGCCGCCGCGCAGTGAACGGGCAGCCGGGTTGGGAGAGTAGCCGAGCTCGGCCGCGGCGTCGAGGATGCGCCGCCGCGTCGTCGGCTGCACCTGGTCGGGTGCGGTGAACGCACGGGACACCGTCGACACCGAGACGCCCGCGGCGCTCGCCACCTCCCGGATCGTGACTGCCACGGACGGCCTCCTCGTCGTCTTGAACCGGGGGACCCCGGTCGTCTCGCATCTGGATCCTGCGGATGCGGTGATGTTTGCGAACGTTCCCAGGGCGTGTCAAGACGTGTGTCAGGACTATTTCATTGAGGAAAACCTTCTGGGTGCACGGGTCTTGCGCTTCGACTCGACTGCTGTCGATGATGTGTTCTCAAGAACGGCACTGAAATTGCGGGAACGTTTTCATAGAGGAGTGGCATGAAGATCACCGGCCTGGAAGTGCTGACTCTCCCAGACCACGGCGACAGCATGATGCTGGTCGTGGTCGACACCGACGAGGGCATCCACGGCTTGGGCGAGGTCGGCATCAGGTCGCGCCAACGGGCGGTCGCGGGCGGTCTCGAGCACCTCGCGGAGCTGATCGTCGGCGAGGACCCGCGACGGATCGAGCACCTCTGGCAGGTGATGTTCCGGCGCGGGTTCTTTCCCGCCGACCGCATACTCGGCGCCGCCATCGCAGCGGTGGACGTGGCGCTTTGGGACATCCGCGGCAAGGCGCTCGGCGTACCGGTGCATGAACTCCTCGGCGGCCGGGTGCGTGATCACGTACCCGCCTATGTGCATGTCGGCGACGGCTACCACGACCGCGCGTGGTTCCTGGACCGCTGCCGCGACCTGGTCACCGAGGGCTGGCGTCACCTGCGGTTCGCCTCGCCGCACGACGCCGACGGCACGCTCGACGCCCGCCGCTGCCTGCGCGATTCGGTCGACCTCTTCCACCAGGTGCGGGACGCGGTCGGCGACGAGGTGGAGCTGATCCTTGACGTCCATACGCGCCTGGATCCGCCGGAGGCGCTGACCCTGTGCCGGGAGATCGAGGCGGCCCGCCCGTACTTCGTCGAGGACCCGCTGCGCTGTGAGAACCCGGACAGCTACCGCATGCTGCGGGCCCGCACCGGCGTACCACTGGCCGCGGGTGAGCAGTACGGCTCCAAATGGGAGTTCAGAGCACTCATCGAGGACGACCTCATCGATTACGCACGCGTGGACGTCGGGGTGGCCGCGGGCCTGACCGAGGCGAAGAAGATCGCGGCGATGGCGGAGACCCACCACATCAAGCTCGCCACCCACAACCCGCTCGGTCCGGTCACCGCCGCTTCCTCGCTCCAACTCAACCTGGCCTGCCCCAATGTGGCGATCCAGGAGCACCAGACCGACCCCGATCCGGCCATCGCCGCCCTCTTCACCGCGCGGCCGACGATCCTGCCGGGGCGGGTGGAGCTGAGCGAACTGCCCGGCATCGGCGTCGACATCGACCGGGAGGCGGCGCGCCGGTACCAGGCCGAGGCGGCCGAGCGCCCGCACTTGCGCGCGGCGGACGGGGCGTTCACCAACTGGTAGCCGGGCAGGGCCGGTCGGCCGCGCGGGCCCGCCCCTGCGGAATCGAAAGCCGCTTACAACCCTTGTGTCCCCTCCGGTACCGAACAGGACGCCGGACAAGGAGCGGGTCCCTTCCGGTTACTGGCCGGGAAGCCGCACACCATGACAACGGGGCATTCGCATCACCGTCCCGGCGGGCCCACAGCCCGCGTCTGCACACTGAGTACGAATCCCGACTTCAGGAAGTGAGGCGAGTTCCATCGTGTCGTTCAGAGGAGCCGCGAGACCGGTCGAACTGGGCCTTGTCGGCATAGCGTTCATGGGCGTGCTGGTAGGCGCGTCGGCGACGCCGGCCGGCAGCCAGGAACGCCAGAAGCTGCAGGTGACGGCCGTGTCGTCGCGGCCCGGCGCGGTGTCGGGAGACGACGCCCTGATACGTGTCGAGGTGCCCGCCTCCATAGCTGCCGACACAGTCCGGGTCGAGGTGGAAGGCCGGGACGTGACCTCGAGCTTCCGGCCGTCCGGCGACAACGCGCTGATGGGCGTGGTGAAGGAGCTGTCCAAGGGCGACAACAGGCTCACGGCCAGGGCTCAGGGCGCGGACGCCGGACAACTGACCCTGAAGAACCACCCCATCACGGGGCCGGTGTTCGCCGGGCCGCACGAGCAGCCGTTCGTCTGTGACACCGCCGAGTTCAAGACGGTCACCGGCGGCACCCTCGGGCAGCCGATCGACAAGGACTGCTCGGTCAAGACCCGTGTCGATTACATGTATCGCACCACGGCCGGCAAGTTCGTTCCGTTGCCCGACGAGAACGTCCTTCCCGCCGACCTGGCGACCGCCACGACGAGCGCAGGCAAGAAGGTGCCGTACATCGTCCGCGTCGAGACCGGCACCATCAACCGCGGCATCTACGAGACGGCCGTGCTGCACGACCCGAAGTCCGGCACCCCCGACCCGCTGCAGCGTGGGCCGGGCTGGAACGGGCGCCTCGTGTACGGCTTCGGCGGGGGCTGTAACGGCGGCTGGTACGTCCAGGGCCGCAACACCGTCGGCATCATGAACGACACGTATCTGAGCAAGGGCTACGGCGTCGCATCGTCCACGCTGAACGTCTTCGGCAACAACTGCAACGACCTGCTGGCCGCCGAGACCATGAGCATGGTCAAGGAACGCTTCGTGGAGACGTACGGCGACCCGGCCTTCACCATCGGAAACGGCTGCTCCGGCGGCTCGTACCAGACCCACCAGATCGCCGACAACTACCCGGGTCTGCTGGACGGCATCCTCTCCGGCTGCAGCTTTCCCGACGTCGGCTTCGGGACGATTCAGACGCTCAGCGACGCCCAGCTCCTGAACCACTACTTCAAGGAAGTCGCGCCGGACGCATTCACCAAGGAGCAGCAGAGGGCGGTCTCCGGGTTCGGCAAGTGGGAGAGCATCGGCAGCCTGGCCAGGGCCGGCGGCCGTATCGACCCCACGGTGTTCTGCCCGCCCCAGCTGCCCGAGGAACAGCGCTACGACCCCGACACCAACCCGGACGGTGCCCGCTGCGACGTCTACAGCCACACCGTGAACGTCTACGGCGAGGTACCGGAGACCGGGAAGGCGCGCAGGCCGCTCGACAACACCGGTATCCAGTACGGACTTGAGGCCCTGAACAACGGGACCATCGACATGGACCAGTTCATCGACCTGAACCGGCGCATCGGCGGCCTCGACGACGACGCCAAGCCCGCCGCGGAGCGCACCGTCGCCGATCTCAAGGCGGTACGGACGGCCTACCGCACGGGCCGCATGCTGAACGGCGGTGGCGGCCTCGCCGACGTTCCGATCATCGACTACCGCGACTACACGGACGACGCGGCGGCCGGCGACATGCACATGCGCTTCCACTCCTTCTCCACCCGGGCGCGCTTGGACAAGGCCAACGGCACCCACGCCAACCAGGTCATGCTCACCCGCTCCAACGGGCACGGATTCACTCTCGCCGGGATGCTGTCCGACATGGACCAGTGGCTCACCGGCATCAAGGGAGACTCCGGCAACGACGCCCCCATCGAGAAGATCGTCCGCCACCGGCCGCAGGGTCTCACGGACGCCTGCTGGACCCGTGGCATCGGTGCGAAGAAGATCGCGGAGCCCCAGGTCGAAGGCATCGACAACACCGAGTGCAACACCCTCTACCCGGTGTGGACATCGCCGCGGATGGTCGCCGGAGCCGATGTGGCCAACGACATCGTCAAGTGCCGCAAGCGTCCCGTGACCCGCTCCGACTACCGAGTGCCGGTGACCGATGGCCAGTTCGAGGATCTGAAGGCGATCTTCCGAACCGGTGTCTGCGACTGGTCCCAGCCCGGGGCGGGTCAGCAGGGCCTCGCCGGCACATGGCTCTCCTTCGACCCGAAGTGACGAGATCGCGGCAGGTGAGCCGGGCAGTGCGACCTCTCGCTTTGGTGTGAGTCGTGGCTAGTTCCCGCGTTCGCCCAGGTCAGCACCTGCCGGCCCGAGGGCAAGTCCTGCGACGAGTGCCCCATGGCATCCACGCGTGAGGGCGGCAAGGCAGAATCCAAGCGCCTGAGCAGCCACCGCGTGATCAACGCCAAGCAGAACAGCAAGGCAGGCACCCGGCTCAACCAGTTCTGCATAGCCTCAGGAACCAGTGCCGCAGCCTCCTGCTGCCAGGGCACGCTGCCGCACTGTCATCGTTGCCGCATAGGTTTTCCTGAACCAAGTTGAAGGGTGGCCGCGATGCCTCACGCGTCCCAGTCCATGAAGCTCTTCGTGGAAAATGGCCGGTTCGAGATCGACCCCACCGAGCCGGACGCAGACGAAAGCCCCGACATCCAGCCGCCACTCGGCGAACCGGTCACCGGGCTCATCGCGGTCACCAACAACGCCGCCGCCATCCACACCGGCATCACAAAGGGCAACGTCCACCTCTACACCTGCCTCTTCGACACCGAACCCGCCCTCGACGCCGGCGACTGGGACGAGATGATCGACACCACCTTCATCTCCACCAGTGGCTACGCCCGCATCGGCTCCTACGAGCACGCCCTGGACCTCAACATCGCCCACCAGGGACCGGGAACCTACCGGCTGCGTCTGCACGCCAGGGGCCGCGACTTCGCAGCCCGGCGCGAGCCGACGCCGCAGCTCCGAGCCCACCGAGCACTACCTGTTCCGCACCGGCGCCGGCCGGCCCTCGGGGAAGACCGGCCGGCGCGGATGGTCAGAGCTCCGACACGTGGTACGGGGAGACGTTCATCCAGCCGTTGCCCGCTGCGCCGTTGCGCGTGCCGCTGGTCGTCTTGGCAAGGGTGTACCAGGAGTCGACGTAATCCGGGTCGTCGGTCCACCAACTGGTGGGAATGGCGTTCAGTACGGCGTCGGCGAGGGGAATGTAAGCACCCTGGTCCGTGATGGTGAGCAGGACGGCGACGATGGCCTTGGCCAGGGACTGGTAGTTGGTGTCGCCGTCATCCTCCATCATGACCGCGTCGGCCATGTTGTATTTGTAGTTGGACCAGTTCACGAGGACCTGGTTCGGGTAGTACGTTGTGGCGTCCTTGTTCAGGTACGGCATCTCGACGGTGTCGACGCGCGGCTTGCCGTCCTTGCCGAAGCCCGTGACGAGGGTGAAGATCTCGGCGTCACCCTTGATCGCCGGTTCCTTGACGTCGGAGATCCGCACCGAGTTGATCCGGGTGGTGTCGATGCCGGTCGTGGCGGCCAGGGTGCTGACGCCGGCGGCCGGGGCGGGGGCGTTCAGGCCCTTTGCCCTCAGGGCCTCGTCGACAACCTTCAGGCCTTCGGCGACGGCCTTGGCGCCGTCGATGTCGACAAGGTAGACGGGCCGCTCGGGGACGGCGTTCACGGACAGCTCGTGGGCCGTGCCCCGGCTGTCGTACGCGGTGAACGTGGAGGCGTCGTCGGACGGGGCGGCGGCCACCAGGGGAGCCGTACCCGAGGCGAGCCGGACCTTTATTGACGCGTTCGCGAGGCCCAGCCGAAGCAGCGAACCGGCCTCGTCGGTCAGCCCCTTGGCGGCAGCGACGCCCTGGTTGGCCCGGACGACCTCCGGGGCGAGCCTCCGGCCGGCCGCGGAGGTGGCGTCGCCGGTCAGCGCCCCCAGGTCCACCGAGTCGGCGGCCAGGGTGGCCGTGCGGACTTGTCTGTTCCAGGCCGGGTCGGCCAGTGATCTGGCGAGAGCGAGCGCGGTGGCGTCCTCGATGCCCGTGACCGAGGAATCCGTGGTGGCGGTTCCGGTCGTTCCCGACTGCGCCGCCAGCGCGGTGCCCTGAAGAGGGATCAGGGCGGTCGTGGCCAGGACAACACCGATCAGGGTTGTACGCAGCGGCGTGGATGCACTCAAGGCGATCTCCTGCTGACGAGTGGAGCACTACGGGGGTGGCAGCACGTACAGACGGCTTCCCCACACGGGGGAAGCCGGTGATCGTGCTCATCTATGCGAGTAGACCCTTGAATGAATGTTCTTGATGAGGTCCCGTCAAACCTGGTGCGGGAAATCCGTTCGAGGAGGCCGGGGACCGTGCCTCCCGTAACTCGCCCGCCGTGCCGCCCGGTCGGCGCTGAGATGGGATCACGACCGCCCCGATCGACCCGCAGTACGAGATCCGCGCCCGGTGCACGGAGACGACCATCACCGTTTATCAGGCGTACGCTCGGTTCATCGGCCTTCCTGCCACCCACGACGAGCGGTTCCCGGAGGCCTGGAAGCGCGACCGGATGACATGGATCACGCCGTGCTCATAGCCTCTTGTCATGACAGCAGACGACAAGAACGTGCAGGAGAAAGCCCGTTCGTAGCGAGTCATTCGCGCTGGACGACCAAGTCCGATGTGTTCGGTCGCACGTTGTGGCCGACTGGAAGGTGGGCGTGCTGGTTTCTCGCGACGGTGGTGGTGGCGTGCCGCAGCAGTGGCATGCTCCTCGCTATGTATGAAGATCCGCATGACAAGACAACGCTGGGGTTGTGGGGACGCATGGCGTGCGCCTGGGCGGTCGCTTTCGCCGTGCTCCATTTTTACTGGGCGATGGGCGGCAGTTGGGGCCTCGGTGTCTCGGCGGGGCCTCTTGCCGAGGAACGCCCCGGGTGGTTCGTGGTGGTGGGTTTGTGGGGCGTGGGATTGCTGTGCCTTGTCGGCGGTGTGCTGGGATGGCTTCTCGCCAGGCCGCGGCCTCGCGGTCCGGCAGGACGGGTGGTCAAGGCCCTGGGGTGGTGTGCCTGCGCTGTGCTGCTCATACGTGGCATCGCCGTCGAGGTGCTGCTGCTGACCGACGCTGCGGGCTCGGAAATAGACGTAAGCCCGGAACAGCGGCTGTGGACGCTGCTGCTGTGGAATCCCTGGTTCCTGGTCGGTGGTCTCGTCTTTGGTTTGGCCGCACGGAGGTACCGGACGCACGGATAGCCCGCGTAGCGACATCGCTTGACGGTGCGTTGGGAAATGCGAACGGGGTGTACGAGATCGTGGCGTGAACGACGAACTGGAGACCAACCGATGGATGGGCAGGCCGCCGAAGCTCACTGATGCCGAGGTGGTCACGCTCGCGGTCGCGCAGGCCCTGCTGGGGTTCCACTCCTAGGCACGCCGGCTGCGGTACGCGAGGCAGCACCTCGCGCCAATATTTCCGTACCTGCCACAGCAGTCCGGGTACAACAAGCGCCTCAAGACAGCATCGCCGCTGGTCAAGAAGGCAATACGGATGCTGGCGGTGGATACGGACTTCTGGTTGGACAACCACTGGATCGTCGACTCGATGCCGGTTCCGTGCGGGATGTCGCGGCCGACGGTGAAACGCTCGGAGATGGCGGGCTGGGCCGGATACGGGTACTGCGCCTCCCACGGCTCTTCTGGGGCCTGCGCCTGTACCTGGTCTGCACCCCCACCGGCATGCCGATCCTGTGGGCGCTCGCCAACCCGAAGATGGACGAGCGCGAGGTCTTGCAGGCCATGCTCGACGTCGAGGCGGACCTGCTCGCCGAGCGGCCCGGGCTGCTGCTGATCGACACCCGCTTGTAGACCAGGTTGGCCATGCCGCTCCCCGTTGCGACGGCCGCATTCGACCTGGCTGTCAGTAAACCCTGTCACCAGCCGTCATCGGATCTGATTGGATCGGCGGCGCCGTCGGGTCCCGGAAAGGCTGGGTTCATTGGACGCCTGCGACGCCTGTCGTCATTCGTTCGTTTGCCGACACTGGGGTCGACTGAACCGCTCCGGTGAGAGTCACGGCGTCGCGAGTACGCGCCGAACGAGAGCCGGGAAAGTCGACAGGCCCGTCGGGCAGGTGCCGCGCCAGGCGATGTGCCCATCGGGGCGCACCAGGAGTGCGTCGTCCGCGTGGTCGGCGCCGATCAGGCGTGCCCACTGCCCAGGCTCGGCCTCCCGCTGTGCGGCGGTGCGGACGGCCCGGAGGATGAGGGGGATCCCCGCCTGCCGTACGGCGTCGGCCTGCACCTGCCACTGCGGGTCGTCGTCGGGTGTGAGCAGGGTGAAGCCGGGGCCCACGAGGTCGAGGGTGGATGTCACGTCTGCTGGCCCTGCGGTGAGCCGGATGTGGGGTACGCGCTCTCCCGGTCGGCAGCCGGGACGATAGCCGGACGTGTCCAGGGTGCTGGGGTGACCGGCATGCTCTGGATCGGGGATGACGGCGGCGGAGCGATAGGTGGTGGTCAGGAGGAGTTCGTCGTCGATGCGGTAGCCGGCGCGGTTCGTCGCGTTGGCTGTGGAGGTGTCGATGACCTGACGTGCGACGGGGCGCCGCTCGGTCTCGTAGGTGTCCAGGAGGGCTTCGCCGGCGTACCCGGCGGTGACGGCGGCGAGTTTCCAGGCGAGGTTGTCGGCGTCGCCGATGCCGGTGTTCATGCCGTGCCCGCCGGTCGGCGGGATGACGTGGGCGGCATCGCCCGCCAGCAGGACGCGTGAGCGGCGGTAGGAGTCGGCGAGCTGTGCGTCCATCCGCCAGGTCATCGTGTCACGGACCGTCACGTCCAGGTCCGGGATGCCGGCTGCCTTACGGACCAGCCCGGCCAGGATCCGGTGGTCCGTCGGATCCGCCGCCGCACCCGCGTCGGCGCCGAGGGGGTACTGGTAGATCCAGTGACGGTCGTTGTCGACAGCCATGAACCCGCCCCGCCCCGGGAAGGTGAGGAAGTACGAGGCGCTGGCGCGGTCGGCCACCACCTGCCCAAGTGGCGCCTCGAAGCGGATGCTGAGGTACCGCCCCAGGCCAGTCGGGCCCTCCATCGCGATCCCGGCCCCGGCGCGCACGGTACTCGCGGCGCCGTCGCACCCGACGAGCCAGTCCGCCCGCAGGCGGTCCCGGCGGCCGGTGGCACGTTCCTCGATGACGGCGTGTACGCCGAGGCCGTCATCGGCGAAGGAGACCAGGCGAGTGCCGAACCGGACCCGGGAGTCGGCCGGCTCCTCGGCGCGCCGCAGCAGCAAGGGCTCCAGGACGTCCTGGGAACAGATGAGGCCCGGTGACGGCGTGTGCTCGGGGCCCTCGCCGGGCTCCTGGGCGAGACCGGTGCGGACGTAGTCGGGGTCGACCAGGTCGAGGCCCCGGTAGAAGTAGACCTGCTCGGCCGGCAGCCCCGCGGCACGGACCGTTTTCTCCAGCCCGATGCGCCGGAAGATCTCCATGGACCGGGCCGAGACGCCCCGGGCCTTGGGATGGCGCGAGGTAGCGGGGTGGGTCTCGATCAGAACGTGACCCACGCCGTGGCCCGACAGCAGACAGGACAGGGCCAGACCGACGGGTCCGCCTCCGACGATCAGCACGGACGTATGCGACTCGGTCACGGCGAGCCTCCTTACTACCTGAACAATCGACCAGGTAACGACTAAACTATATTTAGACGTTACCATGACGAGGTGACGCTGCCCACCGAAGCGGGAGAAGCCCATGGATCAGCGGTTGGCCGATGACAACCCGCGCGGCCTGTACTTCCTGGCCGATCTGGTCAACGCCGTGCAGGACGGGAGCGGAGCCACACCGGAGGGACTCGAAGCCGTGGTGGAGGCGCACGGCGGCCCTCCCCTGCGGCTGACCGAGACCACCGGTGAGGAGATACGGGAGGCCGTGGCGGTCATCGCCGGCATCCTGGACATCAAGGACGAGGACAGCGCCGCAGCGGCGATCAATACCCTGCTCGACCGGTACCCGGCCCGGCCTCGGCTGGTGCGCCTGCCTGAACGCCGCTGGTCGCTCCACACACCGCCCCCCCACGACGCACAGCCAGCCCAGTGGCTGCTGTCCACCGCCGCGCTCGCCCTGGCCCTCTGGCTCAGCGAACGCGGCTACTGCGCATGGGGCCGCTGCGCCGCACCCGGATGCGACCGCTACTTCACCGACACGGGGCGCCGCGCCCCGCAGCGCTACTGCTCGGCCCGCTGCGGAACCCGGGTCCGAGTCGCCGCCCACCGCAATCGGAGCCGATGATCTGCGTTGACACCGCTGCCTGCCCACGCAGGTGATGCCGGCGCAGTTCCGCTCGGCTTCACCTGATCAGGCTGCTGTCCCAAAGCCCTCGGCGCGCAGCTCCTGGTCGTGGAGCTGGGTGAAGTCGACGTCGAGCTTGGGGTCGTACGCCTCGGGCTGGATGCCGAGTTCGTGGGTGGAGTACTCGCCGAACCGTTTGATGTGCTCGGTCAGGTACGGCGAGATGTGGGCGAGGTCCTCCGGGTCGATCTCCCAGCCTTCTTCCAGCAGCTGGCGGACGATCTCCGCGATGTCCAGGGCGTTGTGAAAAATGACCGAGTTGGTGAGCAGGGCGTTGAACTTCATCGCCTTCTCCTGCTCGATGGGGTTATTGTCGGCGATGACGCCCCGGCTGCCGAAGCCGACCCATTGGGAGAATCGGTTGAAGGACTCGACCTTGTTCGTGGCGGCCGTCACCCGTCGGTGAAGCGGCGCGTCCGAGAGATGGCGAAGTAGCTGAACCGTGCGGATCACCCGGCCGACCTCACGGAACGCGGTGTAGGTGGAGTTCTTGTGCGAGCCCGAGCGCCGTCTTTTTAGCAGCGTGGAGGAGGAGATGGCGCCCTCGCGCACTGAGACGGCCACCCGCATCAGGTGACGGAACTGGGACTCGAGCAGATCGGAGTCGATGATGTTCCGGCCTGCTTCCCCGAACAGCGAGTCGATGTGCACGTACTCGCTCTGCTTCGACGGCCGGTAGAACGTCATGCCCTTCCAGTTTCTGATCCTGGGCATCAGGTCGAAGCCCCAGCAGGTGCGCGAGCGCGAACACCGGCTGGGGCCGGCCCTGGGCATCCGCGTGCACAGCGGTCGGCTTCACCTCGGAGGTGTTCTTGAGCAGCCCCTCGATGATGTACACGGCCTCCCACACCCCGCACGGGATGAAGTGCGTGAACAGCGCGATGTAGGTGTCAGAGATGTGGTGGTAGGCGATGCTGCCCGGCTTGAGGTAGGTGTCCATGTGCGTGCCGTCCGCCGCCACGGCGGTGCCGTCGCCCCACGCCCGGGAGATGCCGAGGCGGGCATGCGCGTTGACCAGGTCGGCGACAGCCTCGTTCAGCAGCACGATCGAGAAGTGCCGGTTCGCCACGTACGACAGCTCGTGCCCGGACACCCCGGGAATATGCTTGGCCGCCTCGTACGGGCCCATATTGGTGCCCTTGACGAAGGTGGTGAGCACATAGCGGGGCGCGAGCCCGTACCGCCTGGCCGCAGCTCGCCGGCCTGGACGTCCGCTACTGCTCTGCTCACTGGTCGACTGCCGCGCCCCCGCCCCCGGCTCCGGGCCGTGACGGTCACACCCGGTCCGTCAGCGGCGCACCTGCAAGCACTCGTCGTCGTCGGGGTCGATCGTCGCCCGATACCCGGCGGCGATCAGGGCCTCGGCGTAACCGCGCAACTCCGTGGCGGGGTCCAGCTCTTCCGGCGCCTTGGCCTCATCGGCCTCGGCCGGCTCGTCGGCCTCGGAGAACCACACCTCGACGAAAGGCTCCTCGCTCTCGCGGGTACACGTGTAGAAGCCGTCGTCCCAGCGGTCCTGCTCCTGATACCGGGCTTGGCGCAGTACCTCACGGATCGTTTCCTCAAAGCTCAGCGGCGTTTCCCTTCCCACCTGCCGTGGTCCGGACGCGCGCAGCAGCGATCGTCCGGCCTCCATCGCCGACAGGACTTGCCGGCGGTCGTAGTCCCAGAAGTCGGAATCCAGACCGCGCAGTGCCCTCATCGACCGCGAACCCAGGTTCGGCAAAATCTGGTGCCTCAGGTCGAGGACGTGGCCTGCCCAGCTGCCGACCTGTACCTTCGCCGGGTCCGCGACTTGGAGGAAGTTCCCGGCGATGCCTATTTCAGCGTTGAGGCGGCCGTGGAACTCGAACGCGTGCTGCTCAGTCAGCACAACCTCGGCGCGGGTGTCGCCCTTGATGACCGTGCGACCGTGGTTGTAGATACCGGCGAGAGTCTGTGCGACCTCCAGATTTCCCTCGACAAGGACTTCACTGCCCGAGGTGCCGAAGTTTTTCGCGCGTACATCACCGCGCACCAGGAGAAACGGGCCGAAATCCATCTCCCAGTTGGTTATCCAATCAGTGACGGTGAGGTCGCCGTCGACGACGAGACCGCTGAAGGAGTTGGTCGCCGTCAGTCCGGACCAGGTGTCGAGCTCGGTGAAATCGAGTGGCAGGTTCTCCAGAGTGACGTCGCCCGAGACGACGACGACCTCCTCGTCGTCGTCATCTCTGTCGAGGCCGAACAGCGACCGCAGCCGGAATCGCTCATCGGCCTCTCGCAACGTGACCGCCGTGATCTCCATGTCAGGCTCTCCCCTTCGCACCCTTGCACGGATCGGAGTCGGCCGACTCCACATCTGCGCAGGGCCCTAGTCACGTTGGATCGCAACGCCCAGACCGGAGGAGCGGGGTTCACCCCGGTCAGCATGCCGGGCATTCGGGCCCTGCGGCAGGAGAGGCCGGCTGCGAAGCGGGCCAACCGGTCCGGATCGATGAGGAGATGTCCGTTCTCAGATCCTCAAGATCTAGTGTCTTGTGTCCAAGATCGGGGGTCAAGGCCCACGATCGCCAGCGCCGGTTCGGCGTGAAGCGGTTGTGCTCGATCCTGGGGATCGCGCGCTCGAGTTTCTACTACTGGTGCCGCACCGCCCCGGACCGGGCGGCCCGCCAGGCCGCCAACGACCGCCTTGCGGCCCGGATAGGCAAGGTCCACCGAGACTCCGACGGCACATGTGGGCGACAAGACGCTCCGCGCCGGGCGCGTGTGTCACGCGCTCGCTGCCCACGTCATCGTCCGCGTGCTGGCCGGCACCGGCGACGCCGAACGCTCTATTCGCGCCCTCGTCATCGTCACCGTCGGCGTCAAGGAAGGCCGCGCCGCCTGGCAGGGCAAAGGCTGCTGCGCGGTCCCTGCTGCGCCTACACCTGGGGCAGCCTCTGCGGCAGCGGACGCGTGCGGCTGTCCCTCCGGATCCGACTGCTGCTGACGCTCCCGCCCGAGCCTGTATCGGTCGAAGTCACAGTGTGATGGTGACGTCGACCGATACTTGGGCCTCCGATCGATAGATGTGCGGCCGTCACTCACCGGATGGAATCAGTGGGTCAGTGTGGCAGAGTGCCCGGGTCGGTCGCCCAGCCGGTGTCGGCGCGGTCGCTCAGCTCGAACGACAGGGAGCCGCCACGGCGCACGAACGAGCCGTCCACCCAGGAGGACTCGTGCTTCCTGTCGTCGAGGCTCACCGAGTCCACGTACAGGTTGGTGCGGGATGTCCGGGGAGCGTCGATCGTGATCTCATCGCGGTCTCCGACGCCCGCGATGACGGCGTGCGGGAAGACCGGAGCGCTCAGCAGCAGGTCGGCCGAGCCGGGCGCCTTCGGGTAGATGCCGAGCGCCGCGAAGACGTACCACGCCGACATGGTGCCGAGGTCGTCGTTGCCGGGGAGGCCGGCGGGACCCGTCCCGTACACGGTGTCGAGGATCTGACGGACGGTCTCCTGGGTCTTCCACGGCTTGCCGAGCGCGTTGTACAGCCACGGAGCGTGGATGCCCGGCTCATTGGTGGGGTCGTAGCGCAGCGCGTCGCCGCCGCGGACGGACCAGGAGCCGTCGGGCTTGTGGAAGAAGTCATCCAGGCGGGCCGCCGCCTTGTCGCGTCCGCCCATGGCGGTGGCGAGCCCCTGGACGTCCTGCGGCACCATCCACAGATAGGTGGTGGCGCTGCCCTGGGCGAAGCCGAGTTGGGAGGCGGGGTTGAACGGGGTCACCCAGGAACCGTCGGCGTTGCGGGCCTGGATGTAGCCGGCGGTGGGGGTGGCGGCGGGGTTGAAAACGTTCCGCCAGTAACCGCCGCGCTCGCTCAGCGTCTTGTACTCCTCGTCACGGCCCAACAGCTGGGCCCACTGCGCGAGAGCCGCGTCGGCGACGGAGTCCTCGAGTGTCTCGGCGGCGCCGCCCCAGCAGTGGCACTGATCCTGGGCGGCGTAGCCGGACTTCATGTACTGGGCGAGGTTGGGACGATTACCCTCGCACTGGCCCGGGCAGCCGGCGTCCGACAGCCCGGAGGAGTGCGGCACGGTGGCCTGGCGGTAGAGGGAGTCGAAAGCACCCTGGACGTCGAAGTTGCGCACGCCCATGGCGTAGAACGTCGCCAGGGTGGCCGCCGAGGGATCGCCGGTCATCACGTGGGTGGCGCCGCTGATGTGCACCCAGCGGTCCCAGACCCCGCCGTTCTGCTGCGCGAAGTTGTACAGCGACTGGGCGAAGTCGCCCGCGATGCGCGGTTCGAGCAGGGCGAGGAGCTGCACCTGGGCCCGGTACTGGTCCCAGCCGGAGAAGTTGCTGTACTGCCCCTTCTGGCCGCGTGCGAGCGTGTGGACCTTGCGGTCCATGCCCACATAGGTGCCGTCGCGGTCGCTGATCAGGTTGGGCTGCTGCAGAGCGTGATAGAGGGCGGTGTAGAAAGCGGTACGGCGGTCCTCGTCGCCCCCGCTGATCTTCACGGACTTCAGCGCACGGTCCCAGGCACCCTTCCCGGCCTTCGCCACGTCCTCGACGCCCGCGGTCGGGGCGATCTCACCGCGCAGGTTCGCCTCCGCACCGGCCAGGGAGACGTACGAGATCCCGATGCGCATGCGGACATCGTTGTCATTCGCCGTGTCGAAGGAGACGTAACCGCCGGAGCCCCGGCCTGCCCGGGCCGCGCCGGTCAGGTAGCCCTCGCCGCCGTCGGCGCTGGTGGACCCGGGGGAGAGCTGGTCGTCGTGCCAGGTTCCCACGCCGGAGAAGCCGCGGTCGAAGGCGGCGGTGAAGTACAGGCGGTAGTAGCTCTTGCGGTTGTTGTTGGGGGTGCCGCCGTTGGCGCGCCGACCGCAGAACGCGCCGGTCTCCACCCAGCCGGTGACCTTGTTGTGCGCGGTGTCGATGTCGACGTGGGCGTCCTCGCTGCCGTTCAGGGAGTTGGAGACCCGGAACAGCAGGTTGGCGGGCTTGTCCTTGGGGAAGGTGAAGTCGGCCACGCCGGCTCGCTCGCTGACCGCCAGGTCGGTGGTGACACCCGAGTCGAGGCCCACCCGGTAACGGCCCGGATCGGCCGTCTCGTTGGTGTGCGAGAAGTTCGCCGCGTACTTCGCGTCCTTGGTGTCGGCGGTGGGTGAGGAGTCGACAGTGCCGGCGAACGGCATGATGGGCACGTCACCGGCTGCTCCGGGGTGACACCCCGCGCCGTTGATGTGAGTGAGGGAGAAGCCCCGCAGGCGGGTGGTGTTGTAGGAGTATCCGTTGGCGGCGGCGGTGTTGGTTTGGTCGCCCGCGGTGCTGGTGGGCGACCAGGCGATCATCCCGAAAGGCACATTGGCGCCAGGGTAGGTGTTGCCGCCGTTGCTGGTGCCGATGAGCGGGTCCACGTACTGAACGGGGTGAGGAACCGGGGCCGCCGCGGTGGAGTCGGCGATTGCTGCGGGACTTCCCAGGAGCGGGAGGAGCAGCCCTGCCGAGATCACGGCGACGCCGACGGCGGTGGCCGGACGACGGTCCCGTGTTCTCCGGAACTTTTGCATGATGAAGCACTTCCTTTTCGTGCGTACTTGGTATTCCGGGCTGCCCTTGTGGAGTCCAGTTCCCGGAACGATCATGAAGATAGAAAGAGCGCGCAGGTACGGCAAGGCCCCCGGTGTTACTTCGGATGAATTCGTCGTGAACCGTGGCATGTCGAGGTGCGAGGGGGCTCGTTAAGAGGTCGTTTTCTCCCGGTGTTTCATCCCGTGGATTGCGTTTCGTCCTGGGATGCCGGGTCGCGCCAGGACACGGTGGTTTCCCCGGTGAGGCGGCGGGCCATGAGGTCGGTCATGGCGAGGTGGCTCATGGCTTCGGAGCGGGTGGGCAGGGCTTCGTAGTCGCGGACCAGGCGGCGGTGAAACATCAGCCATCCGTAGGTTCGCTCGACGGCCCACTGCTTCGGGATGGGGGTGAAGCCCCTGGTCCCGGGCTTGCGTTGGGCGCTGGACCACGGAGAAGTAGATCTCCACCTGGTTCAGCCAGGAGGCGTGGACGGGGGTGTGCACCATGACCGCGTTCGGGAACGCGGCGGTCAGCCGGTCGGTGGCCTTCTGCCCCCGGTGGGAGGACGCATTGTCCACGATTCAGAAGACCCGCTTGGCGGAGGCGTACGGCTCGCGGCTCATGACCTGGGCGACCAGGTTCATGAACGGGTCGATGCCGGTGCGCGGCCCGGTGCGGCCGAACAACCTCGCTCGGGGGACGTCGTAGGCAGCCAGGTAGGCCAGGGCGCCCCCGCGGCCGTAGGTGTGGTTGACGCGCACCGCGCGGGCCTGGCCGGGGGCCAGGGTGGCAGCGGGCCTGGATGGAGGTCTTCTCATCGGCGCTGATGACGCACTCATCCTCGCCGAGCGACTCGCCGTTCCAGGTGCGGGCGTACAGGTTGAGCACGCGGGCGGCCCTGGCGCGGAAGTCCGGGTCGGTGATGAAGATCCAGGAGCGGTGCTGCCAGGGCTTGAGCGCGTACTGGGCGAGCCAGCGGCGCACGGTGGACGCGGACACCGTCTCGGCGATGCCCTGCTCGACGGCCTCGCGGGCCAGCTCCGGGCAGGACCAGTACGACAGCGGGGTGCCGGTCTCGGCGGGCAGCCGGCAGGCCAGTGCCTTGACCTGGACGGCCTGCAACGCGGTGAACACCGGGGGCGGCCGGTGCGCTCGCGGTCGGCCAGCCCGTCCAGGCCTTGTGCGGCGAACCGGCCCCGCCAGGTGCGCACGGTATCCAGGTGCAGGCCCGTCTCCTGGGCGATGCGCGCGTTGGACCGGCCCCGCGCCGCGTGCAGCACGACCTGTGCACGCAGGCGCATCCGGTGCTCGGTCTTGTGGCCGTGGGCCATCGTCTTCAGCCGGTGCCTCTGCGAAGCGGTCAGCGATATCGGGCAGGCGGCGGCAACGGGCAAGGCCGGCAGGCCGATCAGCAGAAGTGGATCTTACCGGTCGGATCCGGCCGCAGTACCCGAGACCGCGACCAGGCAGGATGACCCCCATGCCCATCGTGCCGGAGTCGATCAAGTCCTCCCACGCCCAGAAGCTCACCGCTCGAGCCCGCACGGCCTGGCCCCAGCTGGCCGCTGTGTACATCCGCCACCGCGGCCAGTTCGCCTACGTGGACGGCGAACTGGCCGACGGCGACAGCATCAAGCTCATGCGTCTGCGCTACGGCGGACCCGGCGGCACTTGGGGTTTCGCCCTCTGCCTCGCCAGGACCGACAAGTACGAGGGCACCATCCTGCCAACCGGCAGCTTCGTCGGCACCCCCGAGGAGGCTCGGGACTGCGCCTGCGGCCTCTACCTCGCCACCCCGGACATCTGACCAACGCCACACGGCACCGGCTCCGGAGCCGCCCCCTAAGGACTTCCAAAGCCGACCAGTCAGTTTTCCAGGCGGACAGGCATCAGTATCGAAAACGTGTCCTCGGCGTCGGTCCGGCGGATCGCCAGGGGCGCCGTAGGGGCGCCGACCTCCAGAATCAGTTGGTCCCGGGCCCCAGCGGCGAGGGCATGCAGCAAGAACTCGCGATTGACGGCGATGTTGCCCTGGCCGTCGTCACCGTCTTCGCAGACGCGCACCGTGCCGTCGCCCGCCGCCTTGAGCACGCTGAGGTCACAGGACACACCGTCCTGCTCGCGCACTTCGCTGACACGGACCGGGCCGGTTTCCACCGCCACCCGGAAAGCCGGGACATCGACGAGGGCACGGTGCCCTGCCGGCAGGCGGATGAGGCGACGGTAATCAGGGAAGTCGTGATCGAGACACTGGCCGGCCGCCTGACGGTCCCCTGCCTCCAAGACCACGCGGTCACCGTCCACAGTGAGCTGGGCGGATGCGTCGTCACTCAGCAACGCTCGCATCGCGTCGGCAAGCGGGGACGGCACGATGACCTGCATACGGGGCCCGCCATGCCCGGTGGTACCGGCTTGTGCGACTGCCATCCGGTACCGGTCGGTGGCCACGACATGGAGCGTCTCACCCTCGATGTCGAACAGGACACCGCCGAGCATCGGCAGCTCCGGGTCGGTACTGGCGGCGAAGCGGACCGCGTCCAACGCCGCGGCCAGCTCAGGCGCGGAGACAGCCAGCCGGACGGCGCTGGCGGAGCGGAGCAAAGTCATGGGATTCTCCCTGCATTCGAGTAGCGCTCGGACTGCGGAGAACTCAATGCGGGCATCGAACAGCCCCAGTTCAAGACGACGCAGATGCGCCTGAAGCAGCTGCCGCACCAGGTCGGTGTCCTCACTGGACCAGCCGGCCAGCACCAGCCGAATGTCCGCCAACGGCATACCGGCCCGGCGCAGCCGGGCCAGCAACCGGGCCTCTTCAAGCTGCTCGGGGCCGTACCAGCGGTAGCCGCTCACAGGATCCACCCAAGTCGGGACCAGCACGCCGGCACCGTCGTAGAACCGCAGGGCGCTCACGCTCAGCCCACTGTCCCGGGCCATCTCACCAATACTGCGCATCTCGCTCTCCACACCCAGAACCCTGAGCCCTCCACCAAGTCGAGGGTCAACCCCAGCCGACCGACTCGAATATGAACAGCATCCGGGTACAGAGGCAAGACCGGCCGAGGAGGACGAACGACCCGTGCTGAACGTGGGCAGGCCGACAGCAGCGTGCCGCCGATGTCAACGGCCATTGGGACGCCCACGTGGGCGGGGTTCTCCCGCTCCGTTGCCATCAGGGGGCTGCGCCTGCAGCCTCTACCTCGCCAGACACGACACCGGCTGCGGAGTCAACCCCCGACAGGTGCGCGACCTGGCTCGACTGGTGAAGGAGGGCAAGGCGGACGTCCGGGCCATCGCCGACGAACTGCGCCAGTGGAGCCTGTGACACCGCCGGCGTGGGCGCGGCCGGCCGTGTCGAGTTCCGCCCCGACCTGGTTGGCCAGGGTCACCACGACCAGACGCGCGGCGAGCGGGGGCGCCGCTCCGGGCGAGGGCTGGAGCATGAACCGACCGTGGAAGCGTCCGTTGTGGAAGACCCGCAGTTCCAGCTCCTCGCCGGGCAGGCCGTCGCGGTCGGCGTCCCAGCGGCGGTGGTCCCAGGCAATGGTGCCGTCCTCCTTCAGACAGGGCGGGTGTCCGATGAGGGCGCCGTATTCGAAGCGGCAGCCGCTCAGGCCGAGGAGTCCCACGAGCTGCCGACACACATGGTCGATCACGGTGTGCGGGCTGGTGGAGGTCTCGGCCAGCCGGGCGGTGTGGTGGATCTGTGCCAGGTAGTCATCGTCGGTGAGGGCTATCACCTTGAGTTCCCGGGCCCGGGCCGCGAGCTGGGAGACGGCGATGCCGACGACAAGGAGCAGCACAGCGGTGGTGATGTCGGCGGCCTTGGTGATGGCCAACTGTCCGTATGGGCGGGTGAGGAGGAAGTCGAACCACATCGCTGCGGACAGGGCCGTGAGCGTACCGGCCAGGCGATGGCCCAGGGCGGCCACGGCCACCACGGTGACGACGAGTACAAGGGCCGCATTGGTGTTGGACATGTCGGTCCGGACGGGCACCAGCACCGCGCACACGACCGGTGGCAGCGCGAGGGCGGCCCCGACCGCCACCTGGCCCCGGGTGAGGTACAGAAGCATGAGGCACACCTCCACCCCAGGTGTAGCGGGGGCCGACGCTTCCGTGTTCATTTCCGTCCTGCCTTGATGACTCCTTGATGATGTGGGCGTCGATGGGCGCACCGATCAGCTGGACCGGCCCCCGTCCGCTACTGCTCGTAGCGATGGCCGGCACAGCGTGTCGAACACGCCCGGACATCGCTGCCGGGTCGCCCGCGAGGTCCGGCACGCGCCGAACGGGGCCGTAGGAGTGTCCGCCGTCAATCGCGCGTCAAGGGTCGGGTGTGCGGGATCAAGGGCCCGCTAACGGAGACGTCCGGCCCGGTAGGAGCGGGCATAGCGTCACTGGTACGCCCCGGCTCGCCAGTGGTCCGGGGTGATGTACCCGTCTCCATGAGGAGTGCCATGAACGACAACCAGTGTGCCGAGGACCCCGACCCCCTTCAATCGAACCGGACCGGAGCGTTGTTCGTTCCGGTCCGGCCGGGGTCCGTGGGCTGCGGCGCCCGTCTTTTCCGTACGTCCCTTGGCGTCCGCACCGCAGTCGCCTTCACCAGCGAGCGACGATTGACCCTCACCCTGGGACAGCGGCAGACCTGGATCCGGCTCTCCGAGCCGGCGGTACGTGCCCTCGTCGCGCCCTTGGGGGTTGTCGGCCTCGTCGTCGACCCGCTACTCGCCGCCCCCGGGCCCAGTGCCTCACCCGCGGTGAAGGTCACCCACCGTACGGCCCCTGCGCCGCATCGCGCGCACCGGCCAGCGTGGGAACTGCGAGCGGTCGATGTTGTCCGCGCGACCGGCACACAGCCGTCGTCTCCTGCATCAACCTCTTGATCGGCTGAGGGAACACCATGACCACGACACTGCCAGGACTGCCGGCGCCGGTACCGGCCATGCCGCACGTGGCCCCCGTGCCGCCGGGCAACGCCGCAAGTCTGTCCGTCTGGCCCGCTTCGGCGCGGCTCGCCTCCCGCGGCGACGTCGCGGTGGGAGGCGTTTCCCTCGCAGAGGTGGCCGAGCGGTTCGGTACCCCGGTCTATCTCCTTGACGAGGGCGAGGTACGCGAACGCTGCCGCACCTACCTGCGAGCCTTCCCGGACACCGATGTCGTCTACGCGGCGAAGGCATTCCTGTGCCGTGCCCTCCTGCACTGGGTGCAGGAGGAGGGCCTCGGCCTGGACGTCTGCTCCGCGGGCGAGCTGGAACTCGCCGTCACCACCGGCTTCCCGCCCGAACGCATCGTGCTGCACGGCAACGCCAAGAGCCCGGACGACCTGAGCGCCGCACTGCGCCTGGGCGTCGGACGGATCGTCATCGACAGCGCCTGGGAGATCGCCCGGCTGTCCGCGCTCATCCCAGCCGACGGCCGCCAGAAGGTGCTGGTGCGCGTGGTTCCGGGCGTGAGCGCGGGCAGCCACGCCGCGATCCGCACAGGCACGGACGACCAGAAGTTCGGGCTGTCGATCACCGACGGGAGCGCTCAGCACGCCATCGCCCGGATACTCGACCAGCCGCGACTGGAACTGGTCGGACTGCACTGCCACATCGGCTCGCAGATCACCACGGTCAAGCCCTACCTGACTGCGCTTCGACGGGTGGTCGGGCTGCTTGCCCAAATCCGCCTCCAGCACGGAATCGTCCTGCCGGAGCTGGACCTGGGCGGTGGGCACGCGGTCGCCCACCGGCCGGGGGAGACCGCGCTCGACATACCGTCCCTCGGCGCCCGCATCCGACGCGAACTGGCTACGAGCTGCGCCGCGGCCGGCATCCCCGTGCCCCGGCTCACCGTCGAACCCGGCCGTGCGCTGGTCGGGCCCGCAGGCGTGGCGCTCTACCGGGTGCTGGCCGTCAAGAGGACCGGAGACCGGACCTTCGTCGCCGTGGACGGCGGGATGAGCGACAACCCGCGGCCTGCGCTGTACGGCGTTCGCTACGCACCCCGGCTCATCGGCCGTCGCTCTACGGCCGAGCCCTGCACGGCGACCGTCGTCGGCCGGCATTGCGAGGCGGGCGATGTGCTTGCCGCCGATGTGGCCATGCCGGGTGACATCCGCCCGGGCGACCTGGTCGCCATCCCGGTCGCGGGCGCCTACCACCTCTCCATGGCGTCCAGTTACAACGCGGTCGGCCGCCCACCGGTGGTCGCCGTCCACGACGGCCGCGCGCGGCTACTGGTCCGCCGTGAATCCCTCGCCGACATCAACAGCCGCGACGTCGGTCTCTGAACCACGCACACATGCCCGTAACGCTCCCGACGACCGCCGACCGTGAAGGAGCCGATATGTCCTGCACCAGCCGTCCGTCCCTCGGGAGCAGCTGTGACCACTGAGAACATCATCGGTCTGATCGTCGCTGTGAGCCTCCTGGGGTACCTGGTGCTGGCCATCAAGTTCCCGGATCGATTCTGACGACGAATTCTCGCATCGGTCGGCCGGCGGGGCCGTCCGACGGCCCGCATCGCCCTGTCGCCACTTCACCGACAGAACAAGGGGCGGAAGGGCAGTCGGCACCCGGCATGCGAGTCGGACCGGCGTACGGGATGCGCCGAGAGGACCTGCGTATGGCCGCCCGACGCCGAACCCGCCGCGGGGCGGCCTATCAGGGCCGCTCCGCACTCGAATCAGGTGGTGTCTCTCGTGATCCAGCTCCGGCCGAACGGCCTCTCCGCGCTCACCCGGTGGTTCCCCGCCGGACCGGCGGTATCCGCCACCCTGGTCGAACACGTCCTCGGCACCGGAACCGGCCGTTGGTGGGCGGACAGCGCTCTCCAGCCACAGGTCGTTGCCGTGAGCTGTGCGAACCATGTACTCCTGCGCGGCGATCCGCACGCGCTCGCCCTGGGCTCCTTGGCCCCGTTCGCCGACAGTTACGTGGAGGCGCCGTCTCGCTTCCTGCCGGTCCTGGGCGCCTCCTTCGACAGGATCGTGCCGGCAGAGCGGATGGTGTACATCCGCCGTGCGCCCGCATTCTCACCGGCGCCGCGGTCACCGCATGGGGTGACGGTACGCCCGCTCGTACGCGAGGACGCGCGGGCACTAGCCGCGCTGGGGCCGACAGAGGCCTGGATCCACGCGAGTTGGGAAGGCCCGGCGGGGCTCGCTGCTTCCGGATGTGGCTGGGCTGCCTTCCACAAGGGCCGGATTCTCACCGTGGCCTGCACGTACTTCCGCGGCAGCGTGTACGAGGACATCGCATGCGCCACAGTTCCCGACCGCCGACGTGAGCACCTCGCCCACGCCTGCGTCACCGGTCTGTGCGCGGACATCGCCGCCCGCGGCCGCACCGCGATTCTGTCCTGCTCCCGCGACGACCGTGCCAGCCGCCTCCTGGCCTGGACTGCCGGATTCCGGCTGCAACGCGAGTACGTCCGCTACGCGACCGGGCGGCCCACCGCGTTGCGCCTCCCCAGGCCCAGAGTCTCGCTGCACGCCGAGGACGGCATCTGATCAGCACCCATGGGCTCGGGGGCGGCCGGATTCGTCGCAGAACAAGTTGGGCGAGTGGCTCCCGACCGTCAGCGAGAGGGGGCAGTCTCTCCCCCGACCCCGCCCAACCGCCGTCCTCGCACATGACACATGCGCGGGAGGTCTCGTGTTTGAGCGAGAGCCTGACGACCAGTGGTGGAGGACCGTTTACGACTTCGGTGAACGCTCAGGGAATCAGCACGCCCCCCGATCGCGGCGGCCTGCCAGGACAGCCGGAGGCCGAACTGGCCTCCCGGGCCCGGGGGAGCGAGGCGGGAGAGCCGGGGAGGGTCAGGAAGCCGCTCGCGTCGGCCAACCGAAGCCGGTCCGCGACGCGCTGGGGCAGCAGGCCGTGAACGCTCGGCGGCCCACATCCGTCAGGGGGCCGTCATGGCCTCCTGCGCCTCCGTCAGAGAAACGCCAACAGCCACTGAATGCTGCTCCTGTTGGCGCTTGGATGAGGGGAGACAGGAACGCGAAACAGAAGTGGTGACCCATGGACGAAACCGTCTGCCGACGCGTCGTGGTCGGTGTGAGCGGCCCGCAAGGGAGCCTGGCCCCGCTGCACCGGGCCGCGGCCGAAGCCCGGCGTATCGAAGCCGAGCTGTGGGCCGTGCTCGCCTGGGAGCCGCCCGGCGGCGAACTCGGTCACCGCAGCTTGCCCTGCCCCCCGCAGCTGGCCGATTGCCGCAGATCGGCGGGAGAACAGCTGCTCATCGCGCTCGACGCCGCATTCGGCAGCGCCGGTCCTGATGTCCCGTTGCAATCCCTGGTCGTGCGTGGTTCACCGGGACAGGCGCTGGTGGAGACCGCCGGCCGGGCCGACGACCTCCTGGCTGTCGGCACAGGATCGCGTCGATGGCCGCACCGCGCGCTGTGCCCGTCCGTGGCACGCTACTGTCTCGCACACGCGTCCTGCCCAGTGCTGGCCGTTCCGCCTTCGCCCTTGGAGAAGGAACTCGGCACCGTGCGACGCAGGATTGCCTGGCGGCTGCCGTTGGACGTCCGGGAGTTGACCCACCCTGTGCCCCCGATGCCCGGCAGGGGGAAGGCATCATGATGTCACCGTGGCCGGAAGGTCGGGACGGACCGGGGGACGGCCGCTCGCGGCGCACAGGGTGAGCACCATGGTGAAGCCCCCTCCCGGGGTGTCCTCCGCGGCGAGCATTCCCCCCATCGCCTCCACGAAGCCACGTGCCACTGCGAGGCCCAGGCCGACACCGGCGCCGCGCGGGGTGTCGCCATAGCGTTGGAAGGGCGCGAAGATCCGTTCCTTGGCCTCGTCCGGCACGCCTGGCCCGCGGTTGATCACACGGACTTCGACGCGGTCGGCCATAGCACTGACCGACACCCGCACGGGTTCGCCGGACGGGCTGTATTTCACCGCGTTCTCGACGACATTGGCGACGGCGCGCTCCAGCAGCCCCGGGTCGACGGCCACCAGCGGCAGATCCTCCGGGATGTCCAGCCGGACGCTCCCGTCCGGAACTCCGCCGAGCGCCATGGGAACCACCTCGTCGAGGTCCGTCGCGCGGATCAGCGGCTGAACCGTTCCGGTCTCCAGCCGGGACATGTCCAGAAGGTTCCCGATCAGATGGTCGAGACGGTCGGCGCCTTCCTCGATTCCGGCCAGAAGCTCGGCCCGGTCCTCCTCGGACCGCTCTACGTCGGCGGAGCGCAAGGACGTGACGGACACCTTGATAGTGGCCAGGGGAGTTCGCAGATCGTGGCTGACGGCGGCCAACAGCGCCGTGCGGATCCTGTCGCCCTCCGCGTGCTCACGAGCCTGCTCGGCCTCGACACGCAGTCGCTGACGGTCGAGTACGACGGCGGCCTGGGCGGCGAATGCGCCGAGCACCCGACGGTCCTCGGCCGGCAGCACACGCCCCGAGAGGGCCAGCGCCATGTGGCCGCCGACCGGCATGTCCACATCCGCGTCCTCGGGACGAGCGACGGGCGTCGGCCCGACGCTTCCCGCGCAGGTCCATGGCTCGACCTCGCTCTGCCGCTCCAGCAACGCGACGGACTCCATAGCGAAGGTCTCCCGTACGCGCTCCAGCAGAGCGTCCAGGGTGGTCTCGCCGCGCAGCACACTGCCCGCGAGGAAGGACAAGATCTCCGACTCGGCGCGCAGCCGCGCCGCTTGGTGCGTGCGGCGGGCCGCCAGATCCACCACAGAAGCCACCGAGACCGCCACACTCACAAAGATCGCGATGGCGAGGATGTTCTTCGGATCGGCGATGGTCAGCCGGTGCAACGGTGGTGTGAAGTAGTAGTTCAGCAGAAGCGATCCGAGTGCGGCGGAAGCCAGCGCCGGAAGCAGCCCGCCCACCAGTGCGGCGGCCACCGTCAGCGACAGGAACAGCAGCATGTCGTTGGCGAGGCCGAGATCTGCATCGATGTTGGTGAGCGGCGCGACCAACAGGGCCGGGCCCGCCACACCGACCACCCAGCCCCAGACGTTCCGGGCCGTGCTAGTACTGCAACGACACTCCGTGACGTTGTGGGTGCGGCGTCGTTGATTGCTGTGTGGGAGAAGAGATAACTGACGGCTGGTCAGATATGTTTGGCGACTTCGTAGCGAGGTTCGGGGGCCGGTTCGGCCGGGTGGAGCCACGGCGACGGATGGTGTCCTACCTGCGGGGACTGCTCAGTGAGACAGAGCGGAAGAACGGCTGGACTCTGGCGGAGGCAGCCGGGGACGACGGGCCGCAGGGCATGCAGCGGCTGTTGAACCACTACCTGTGGGACGCGGACGCCATGCGTGATGACGTCCGCGACGCAGTGGTAGAGCATCTCGGGGACCCCGAGCGGGGAATCCTTATTCTCGATGAGACGGGATTCCTCAAAAAGGGTGTCCGATCGGCGGGCGTGGCCCGGCAGTATTCAGGAACGGCCGGGCAGATCGAGAATTCCCAGGTGGGTGTCTTCCTGGCGTATGGATCAGGGAAGGGCCGGGCGCTGATCGACCGCGAGCTGTATCTCCCGAAGGAATGGACATCAAACCGGGAGCGCTGCCGGGCGGCCGGCATCAGTGATGATGTCGATTTCACCACGAAACCCGACCTGGGCTTGCGCATGCTGAAGCGTGCCGTGGAGTCCGGCATCCCGTTCGGGTGGGTCACCGCCGATGAAGTCTAATGGGCAGACAAGTCGGATTCGTGTCTGGCTGGAAGAACATGACATCCCTCATGTGCTTGCGGTGCCGAAATCGCAGATGGTCATGACCATGGAGTTTTTTTGGCCAGGCCCGCGCACATAAGCTGATCGGCGAGCTCCCCGACGATGCGTGGACACGTGTGAGCTGCGGCAACGGCGCTCACGGTCCACGCGAATACGACTGGGCAGCAGCAGCGATCCGGCCCTGGCGACGCGAGGGCTGGGACCACTGGCTGATGGCACGGCGCAGCGTCACCGACCCCGCGGACATTGCCTACTACATCTGCTTCTGCCCGACCGGAACTTCGCTGGAGGAACTCGTGCAGGTTGCGGGATCCCGGTGGATGGTTGAGGAGTGTTTCCAGACCTCGAAGAACGAGACCGGACTTGATCACTATCGAGTTCGCGGCTATACAGCCTGGTACCGGCACATAACTCTCTCGATGGCCGCGCTCGCCTTCCTCGCCATCCTGCGAGTGGAGGCAAAAAAGGGGATCCTGAAACCGATGGCAATCGATCCCTCATACCTGTAACCATGAACGAGGCCAGACGGTTATTTAACCGCATCTCCTCTCCTGTCCTTCACAGCATCCAACACGTAATCGCCTGGTCTCTATGGCGAAGAGAAAGCCAGGCCCAAGCCCGTATCAGTCACTACAGACGCCGAGGACATCACGGAGTGTCGTTGCAGTACTAGCCCCGATCAGCACGGTGTGGACCAGCCAGGACATCGCGCAGCAGGCCGTCGAACGAGTACTCGCGGACTACTTCTTCCCCCGCGGCAAGAAGCGGACCGCCAGCTTCGACGCGTTGGACAACTTCCTCAACAAGCGGGGACAGTGGCGCAACAAGACGGAGTTCCCGATCACCGGTTCCTGGGATCTGTACGGTTCTCTCGGAACGGTGTACAAGGCGTCCGGGGGCTCGGAGGCAGCGGGCAACGGGGTCCGCGTGATTTTGAAGAGGCTGCCCGGCAAGAAGGGGCACGAGGGGTACATTATCCATACTGCGTACCCCATGCCCAAGTAGTGGCCCCGCTGTCCTTCTGACGGCATATCCGTGAAGGGGTACCCCCTGTCATACCCGTGGTGGGCCCGTCCGTCCTCACGACGGACGGGCCCACCTCTGTGACCTCACCCGGTAGATCAAGGAGCCGACACCGACCATGGCACGGCAGCGCGAGGAGTACGGCGAGCTGTTCGAGGGCGACTTCGGCCTGAGCGCGCTCGCGGGCGGGATCGCGGCCTCCCCCGAACCACTCGACCAGGACGGTGTGCTCCGGCTGGCAGCGGAGGTGGCGGCCGATGGCGACGGCGAGGGCGCGGTGGAACTCGGCCTGGACCTCAACCATCTGCTGGAAACCGGTCTGTCCGACGAGATCCTGGACACGGTCTGGACAGCTGTAACCGGCGACGACCGCCGCTCGACCGCCACCAGGGCGGACACCCGCGATCAGCTGAGCCGGCTCGCCGCGCGCTACCCCATACCGCCTGGGACCGGAGCCCCGGGACCCGAACGGGAGACGAAGTCACGGGCCGACGTAGTCGCGGAGGTGAGGGCATCGGCGGTAGACCTGGGGCACGCGGCGGCGGAGCCGGCGAGCGACACCGACGAACCCGGCGCCGCCCTGCCGGCGGCCCTGACCACGATCGTCAACCACACCGACGAGGGGCTCGGCCTGCGTCTTCTGCTGCGCGCTCTCAAGACCCGTCACGTCCTCGTGACGAAAGAGCGGTACGACCGCCTGACGGCCCTCGGCAGACAACTCGGATACCCCGGGCCCCTCGTCCACGACGGCCTGAGCGTGGCGTGGCCACCCATCGACCCGGCCCGGCGGGACGGGGAGGGCGACTTCGGCCTGTCCGCGCTCACCGCGTGGTTCTCCTGGGAGTGGACGGAGCCCACCGCTCGCGACCGGCTGCGTGCAGCAGTCGCGGCCGACGACGCGGCCCAAGCCCCCGGGTCCGCAGCGGCGCTCCTGCTCGTGGACTCCCTCCGCCTCCTGCAGTCGCCGCTGCCCGACGACACCATCGCCACGCTGTGGCACGAGGCCACCGGCGGGGCCCATGATCCCGGACGCCTCGGCCTCAGCCCCCGGGACTGGCTCAGGACGGTCGCCGAAGCGTGCCGCGCACGCCTTGCCGAGGTCGCTCCCGGCCATCGGCACACCACGCCACCGGTCGACCCGGCCCACCAGGACACGGTGTTGCGAGAGGTACGGGAGTCGGCCGCCGTGCTCGGTGAGGCACCGACGGCGGCGGTGGAGGACGTCGTCACCCGGGTGGACCCCGACCTCGGCTACCGGTTGCTCCTGCGCCTGCTCGCCGTACGGGCCGCCCCCCTCACCGAGGAAGGGTACGCGCGCCACTTGGTGCTGTGCCGTCACTTCCGCTACGGCGCGGAGCACGTGGCCGAGGCCGTCGAACTGCTCCAGCACCGCTGACCCGCGCTCCTGCTCCGACTGTTCCCAGAGGCATGAGCATCCTGGGGCCTGCGGAGCGCCGAGACTGAAGGGCCAGACGTCCGCCTCCTCGTCGACATCCTCCAGTACATCAAGGAGTGGGCCACGCACCCCCAGGGCGTGGAGCACCGCCGGTACGGCATCGGGGTGGCCTTCCGTAGCTTTATCGACGACTCACGACAGCAGTTGTTCACGACTGCTGTAGAAACGCTGCTCCTCGACATCACCGCCGCCGACGAGACAACTGCCCACGCCGTAATGGCCGAGCTGGAGCAGTGGTGGGACACCTCCGGCATCATGCCCGTACAACGCGAACCCGGAATGCCGGGCGTGAAGGCCCGCGTATAAGCGGACATCCGACGCCGCAGCCCCGCCACCTCCGCATGAATCAGCGGCCGCGTGCTGGAGATCGGGACGGCCCGACCTCCAGGGTCAGCGGCGCAGGGCGTAGTGAGTCAGGCGGGAGCACGCGGCCTGTTCGCTGATCCCGAGCGCCTGGGCAACGGTGTCTCACCGCGGCCCGTCCGCGGTATCGACACTGAACGCAGCGTCAGCTGCCACACGGTCGGTGAGGCGCTGCAGGGCGGCGACGGCACGGAGTGCGGCCATCGGTTCGTCGTCGACCATAGCGGTGAGGCGTTCCTCGGCCTGGCCGAGGAGGGCGGTGAGGTCGGCGGGCACGGGGACGGTGCGGGCCTGTACTTCGGTGATGTGGGTGTCCCAGTTGTCTTCCGGTCCGCTGGTGTCGGCCAGGTACGGGCGCCGGGGGTCGACTGCTTCCCAGTTGAGCGGGTAGCGGGTGCTGCCGCGCCAGCCACATGAGCACGCACCGCGCAGTTCGGTGGCGATCGGGGCGCCGAGCGTGCCGTCATAGACCCACCACTCACTGCTCTGGTGGACCGTCGGCCCGCTCCCGGCATCGAAGTACACCGGGCCCGGCTCGGTGTTGTCGGCCAGCAGGACGCCGGGCCGGCCCTCGTGCTCGCTGCCGAACTCCTCGGTCTCCCACATACTCCGCCCCTGTGGGGCTCGTAAAATCATCGCTGCTGGTCAGAACCCGCCTCCAGGGTCGTCGGTGGGGACTTGTAATGCTGCCCTGATGATCGTGTCCCTGCTCTACCGCACCGCCCGCGCACTGTTGATGAATCCGCGCGAGCGTCGCGGGCGAATGCGAGCGGGTCAGATCAGGCCGTGACGGGGAAGGGCCGTACGGGTTACGGGGTGGGGAAAATTATCCGTCCAACCGCAACACCAGCTCGTCGATCTCCGCTCCCCGCGCGTTCGCGAAGCCCCGGTCCTCGCCGACGACCTTGAAGCCGCACTTCTCCAGGACCCGCACCGATCCGGTGTTGTCCGCCGCCGCCCGGGCGAGCAGCGGGCGTTCGGGGACCTCGGCGAGCAGCCCCCACAGCGCCGCGGTCGCGATGCCCCGCCCCCAGTAGTAGCGATCGATGAAATACGTGACCTCCCGCTCGCCCGGCTCGCCGTACACGGCCACGTGCCCGACCACATCGCCGTCCGCGAGCACGGTGCGGGTGACGACGTCCGGCGAGGCGAGGATGCGCTTCCAATGCGCGTCGAAGTGGGCCCGGTCCGTCGGGTCCTCGGCGGTGAAGGCGGCCATCCGATTCGACTCGGGGTCGCTCATGTGCCGGAAGAACACAGGAAGATCGCTGGGGTGTACGGGACGCAGGGAGACATCTATGGAAGCCATGGGCCCGACCCTAACGACCTTGGGGGAAGGACGGGAGTGAGTCGGCCGTGACACGGGAAGGGCTTTACGGGTTGGGCGAGTTGTGAAGCTGACCTGGGCCCGTACGGCCTGTACCCATCCTGCCCTGTCCGGGGTCTCCCGCGCACATTTCGGGGAGTTGCTCGAAGAACTTGCCCCGCCCTGGGCGGCGGCCCGTGCGTCGGCCCTGCACGTGATGAGGGGCGGGCCCCGCAAGCGGGCCGAGGGTGCCGGACGCAAGCCGCGCCTGGTGTTCACCGACCGGCTCGCGGCCACCCTGGTCCACCTGCGGCTCGGGCTGCCACATGCCGCCCTGGCCGAGTTGTACGGGGTGGACCGCTCCACCGTCTCCGCCGCGATCCGCGAGGTCAGACCCTTGCTCGCCGCGCGGGGCTTTGCCATCCCCGGCCGCCCTGGTCTGCGCATCCGCACCCCGGACGACCTGCTTCGCCTACGCAGATGCCGAAGGCGTCGACATCCGGCTCGACGGCACGGAAGTCCAGGCCCGACGCCCGCGCGCGGGCCGCCCCGGACGCAACCTTCGTCTCGGGCAAGAAGAAGCAGAACACGATCAAGACCACCACATTCAGCGACCACCAGGGCCGCACCCTGTTCTCCGGCGTCGTCCGCCCGGGCCGCATGCACGACCAGACCGCTGTGCGTACCGAGGGAATCGCCGAACAGTTCCGCCTCCACCCCGATGTGCACGCCGAGGTCGACTCCGGCTACCAGGGTCTGGCCAAGGAGTTCCCGTCCCAGGTCAGCGCCCCGCCGAAGAAGCCGGCCCAGGACGCTCCCGGCGGCGACAAGCGTGCCTGGCGCGAGGCGCGCAGGCGGCAGTCATCGGCCCGCATCGTGGTCGAACACACCAACGTCGAGTACAAGCAGTGGCATCTGCTTCAGCGCTACACCGGACGCCGCGAGGACTACGAGCAGACCCACCTCGCCATCGCCGGCCTCGTCTCCGACCGCGCGGCCCGACGCACGACCCGTCGCCTCACGAGCACCGAACTCGTGCCCGTTCGCGCGACGGCCTGCTGAATCACCCACCAGCCGAACCGCCAGACCAACACGACCCGACCTCAATTTTCCCCAAGGTCGTTAGACCTCATCCTTCATGCAGAAAGTGCCTTCCTCCGGCGACGACGGAACCCCTGGAAAGGTCCCTCGTCCCGGCGCGGGAAGGCATCTTTGCGTTTCTACCCGAATCTCAGCCGCACCCCGAGCGAAGCAGGCCAAGACTTGCATCACGACTTCGTCAGTCGGGTCGACCGCGCACACAGGTCCGCGCGGTCGGCCGCGCCCGTCTTGTTCATCAGACTGGCGATGTGCTTCTCGACCGTGCGAGGGGAGATGAACAGCCGGTCGGCGATGTCCTTGTTGCTCAGCCGGTCGGCGAGGAGCCGGAACGCTTCGTACTCCCGCACGGTGACGCCGAGGGCCCGCAGTTGTTCGGGGATGCCGTCTGTGCCGCTGCGGTGCTGGTGCACGGGGGCACCCAGCCGTCGCAGGGCGGCCCGGCAGGCATTCGTGACGGCGGGCACCCCCTGCTCGTGGAAGTGGTGTTCGGCCCGCCTGAGCCAGGCGACCGGCTCACCCCAGCCGTCCTCGTGCGCCGCGTCCGCGACCAGCCGCAGGCCCAGGTGCAGGGCGGCCGGGTACGCGGCGGCATCGCGCAGCGCTGCACCGATGCGCTCGGCCGCCCGTTCGCCCTGCCCCTGCCGGCCGAGCAGGACGGCATCCGCGAGCGTGACGAACTGGCGGTTCCACCGCATCCGTCCGACCGCCGTGGCGGCTACCCTCTCTTGCCGGGCGCGGTCCGCGTCACCGGCCAGCACGTCCAGCAGCAGCCCCACCCCGTGCGTGCCGCTCAGGTGGTAAGTGGTGGGGTTGTGCCGCTCCAGCGCCGACACAGCCCCAAGCTCCGCGCGTGCCAGGTCCCGGTCCTCCTCCATCAGGGCGCAAAAGGCACGGGCCATGCCCAGCGTGAGCGGCTCCTCCTGCGAGCCCGCCCCCTCCCATTCAGCGAACGAGTCGAGAGCGGCCTCCATCGCCTGCCGGTCGCCCTGGTGCGCCTCCAGCGAGGCCAGTGACATCAGGAGGTACCGGACGGCCGGGGCGAGCCCGAGCCTGCGCACGATCGTCAGACCCTCGGTGGCGGTTTGCCGCGTCGCCTCGCGCGCGCCCCGCATCACCCCGTCCAGGACGAGGATGCCGTCCACGGTGTGCACGATGTTGATCGAGCCCAGCCGCAGAGCCTCCTCCCGGGCGGACAGCAGCCCGGCGGTGTCACCTTCCGCCAGCCAGTCGCTGCCGCCGATACGGGTCGCCGCGTACATCCGCCGCAGTGGGAGCTGGTGCCGTTCCGCCGTCGACAGGGCCTTTTCGAGCATGGCCCGGGACTCGGACGGGTCCCGCTCGCGGGCCACGGTCGCCAGCAGCTCCCACGCCTGGCAGGCGACCGAGGGCAGCGCGTAGCGCTCGGCGGCGTCGGCCGCCGAGCGGGCGAGCTTCTCCGCGTGCTGGACGCGGTCGGTGCCCGGGGTGTCCAGCGCGAGATAGGCGGCGGTGACGTCGACGGCCGCCGTCGCCGCACCGTCCGGGTTCGCCCCCAGCACCTCGCGGGCCCGGTCGATCTGCCGGTTCCCGTCGCTCCAGCGCCCCGCCGTGTGCGCCACCTTGGCCAACCGGGTGTGCAGGACTGCCAGACGTGACGCACCCAGCCCTGCGCTGTCCAGGGCGTGCAGATGCTCGACCAGGCCCAAGGCCCGGTCGAAGTCGCCGGACTCGGCCAGCGCGGGCAGCAGGTGCTCCAGCGCACCCGCCCGCTCCTGCGGGTCGCCGGCCCGCGCCAGCAGGGTTTCGGCCTGGCTGAGCAAGGTCACCGCCGAACCGAGCGCTCCCGCAGTCAGGGCCCGCCGCCCCGCCTCCGTGAACAGCTTGCCGGCCGCCGCGTCCTCGCCCGCCTCGGACCGCAGCCCCGCCGCGAGCGCGCACCACTCGCCGGGTAACTGAGGGTGCAGCTTCTCCACCGCTTCCGCGCCCTGACGCGCCAGTTCCGCACGCTGGCTGGGCGTCAGCTGGGTGAACAGCGCCTCCACGGTGGGTGAATGGCGAAAGGAGTACCAGTCGGGAGCGGGCTCGTCCGGGACCACCAGGCGAGCGGCGACTCCGGCGTGCAGATGGCTGAGGAGTGCCCGGTCGTCGACTCCCGTCATCCGTTGGAGCACGGTCAGCGGGAACCGTCTGCCCAGTACGGCCGCCGCCGACAGCAGCGTCAGGCCCTCCGCACCCAGCCGGTCGATGCGGCGCAGGATTCCCCGGGCCAGAGCGGAGGAGACATCGCCACGCGGGTCACCGACCGTTCGCCAGCCGTCCGGTCCCTGCACCAGGGTGCCCGCGCTGATCATCGACTGGAGCAGCTCCTCGACCAGGTAGGGGCTGCCTGCGCTGCCCTCCCACAACCGCTCCAGCACGGGTGTGGGCACCTCCTCCGGGGAGGTGCCCAACTGACCCGCCACCAGTTCGCGTACCTGGGGGCGGGTCAGTGGCGGCAGTTCCACGACCGAGGCCGCGCCGCGTCGGCGGGCCGACTGTGCGAGATCCAGGGCGTCGCTGAAGTCCGTGCGGACGGTGGCGAGCAGCAGGACCGGGCTGTACTCCAGATTGTCCACGAGATATTCCAGGACACCCAGTGTCTCGGGGTCGGCGTCGTGCAGATCCTCCAGCACCAGGAGCCGGCCCCGGCCGTTGTCGGTGGCCATGAGCAGGCGCAGCACGGCCTCGCCCAGGATCACCATCGAACTGCTGTCGCCTGCGCCGGTGTTCCAGTCGGGGATCAGCCGTCCCAGCACCGGTCTGTACGGCCCCAGGGGCAGTTCGTCCAGCGGTTCACCGGTGCGGAACAGCGACATCAGCGCCTCGGTCAGTGGCCGGAAGGGCACCACTGGGCCGGTGGTGCTGCTGCGTCCCCGCAGGACGCCCATTCCGACCCCGAGCGCGCTGCCCACGGCCTCGGCCGCCAGCCGGGACTTGCCGGCTCCGGCTTCACCCACCAGGAAGACCACTCCACCGCGCCCTTGCTGGGCGGCGGACAACGCGTGCCCGAGCAGCCCCAGTTGGGCATCTCGGCCGATGAGGGAAGGTGCTTGGGAGCGCATGATCTCGAAGCATAAATCAGAAATTCTGGAATTGTAGCGTGCCGTTCGGATTTCGATTCCCCCGGCCCGCCGAGCCGGCTGGGGGCCGGTCCGGGGGCCGGTCCGGGGGCGGCTACTGGGGCGCGGACACCGAGGTGTCGATCGAGCTCAGCGTGATGACGATGCCGCTGGTGAGAACCATTCCGGCCAGAATACGGGCGCGCGCGCAAGCGCGGTTGCGGCCCGAGAGGGTGATGCCGCCGGCCACGTCCTGCTCCTCGGCGGCAGACGTGAGGGCATCGGTGTCGGCGGCGTCGGCCACGTGGGCGGCGGATACGGACGCGGCGCGGCTGAAGTGCTGGTTCATGGGGAGAGCTCCTTCGTGTGGAAGTGCGTGGATGAGAGGAAGGGGAGACGACGAGAGGGCGGAGAGGAGCGGAAAGAGAGCCGGGTCCGGCTGACCGGGGGCGCTCGCACTCAACAGACGGGCGGGGGGCTCGGGCAGGAGTGCTCCAGCAGGAGCACGGACGGGACACGGGCGGGGGAGCAGAGACGGAGCAGCCCGTAGCCGATGCCGGCGAGGCCCGTCAGCATTCCGGGAGAGGACACCTGATCGGGGGTGGCGCAGCGGTGCTGCTGCGCCTCGACGGTCGCGAGCACCCGGCCGGCGGTACGGGTCAGAGCGTCGGACGCCGTGGCGTCGCCCCGGTCGGCCAGGACCGACAGGGCCTCCAGGGCGCCGAAGGCGCCGTGGCCCGCGCTGAGGTCGGGGCCGTCGCCGAGGGCGGCCAGCCGGGCGGCGAGGTCGCCGCGCTCCGGCAGATGCGCCGTGGCGGCGGCGATCCCGGGCAGGCCGGTGGTCCACGACGGGCCGTGCGCGGCGGCGTCAGGCGCGGCGTTGGCCGAGCGCAGCAGCCCGGCCGCCACCTCCGGGTGTCCCTTTCCGTCCGCCCGGTGGTCCGCGTGGTGCCACAGCGCCCAGCCGATGCCCGCGGCGCCATCGGCGAACTCTGCGGTGCCACCGCCCTGCGCGGCCGCGGGGGCCAGGGCGTCCGCCACCGCGTCGGCCAGTTCCAGGGTCCGGCGGGAGCCCGTCGCGTCGTGGGCGGCGACCGCCGCCGCCAGGGCGCCGGCCGCACCGTCCGCGAACCCGGGGTCCACGCAGCCCGCCACGGCGTGTTCGAGCGCGGTGAGCGCGTCGGGCAGCGAGTCCGCCAGGTCGGTGTCGAGGAGGGTCGACAGCCGTACCAGGCCGTACAGGATGCCGCCGAGCCCGTTGTACGCTCCCGGTCCGACCGCGGCGCACAGTTCGGGGTCGGTGGCCAGCATCTTCAGCAGGGCCGGCAGCGGCCGTACCGCCTCGTGGGCGAGCGCCGTGTAGCGGTCGGCGCCCGCGAGCAGTCCGGCCTGGGCCAGGAAGAGCGCGACTCCGGTGTATCCCTGGGCGAGTCCGGCGCCCATCGGGAGGACCGACCAGTGCCCGCCCGGCAGGCGTTCCAGGCCGATCCAGTTGGTCCGGCCGCCGGACCGCACGGCGCGGGCGGCGATCTCGTCGGCGATCCCGCAGGCCGCGGCGAGCAGCCGTGACGGCTCCGGCACCACCGCCGGCATGGGAGCCGGCACCAGCTCGGAGCGCGGCCGGACCAACGGGGAGCCGGCCGCGCGTGCGGCCAGCGCGGCCGAGACGATCCATTCCTGGTCCCGGCAGTCGACCTCGTCCATCCGGGCGATCTTGGCGCGGACCGCGGTCAGGCTCGCCACCGGCAGCAGGTCCGCCACCCAGGTCCCTCCCGCCGTCCGCACCCCCGAGCCGGACGGCAGGTGGACGAAGAGGGGGATGTCCCCGCGCCACAGGTCCTCGGTCTCGTGCTCCACCAGCCGGCCGCGTGCTGGGTCGTGCGCCGACTCGGTCCACAGCACCGCGAACGCGGCGTCCCGGGCGAGCGCGTCGCCGAGCAGCGCCGGGTGGGTGGATTCCTCCAGCAGGGTCGAGTACAGCCGGGTGGAGCGGACGATCAGCCGTGCGGGGCTGTCCGCGTGCCGGGCCAACAGGGCGCCCGGCTCGGTGAGTTCCCCGCCGTGCGCACGGATCGCGGTGTACGTGGTGCGAAATCCGTCCAGCAGCGCGGCGCGGTGATCGGCGCCCTGGAGGCGGTGCCCGTCGGGCAGCGGCTGGTTCTGTGCGGCCGGACTGACCACTGGACCTCGTACGACTCGCATGGTGTCCAGTCCGCTGTCCTCCCAGCGCAGGCCCTCGCTCGGGTACGTGCCTTCCCCGGCTCGTCCCAGCGCGGAGATGTCCAGCGCGCCGTGCTCACCGATCAGCAGATAGGGCAGCAGGCACGTCCGGTACACGGAAGCCTGGAGGGCGTCGGCGGCCGGGTCGGCCTCGGCCGTGGTGGCCTGCGGCAGCCCGGTGTGCAGCAGGGTTTCGGCGTCCACCAGAACCGGCTGGCCACCGGCGGCGATGAGGTTTTCGTAGTGCACGTCCGCGCCGTCCACCGCGTACAGCAGAGCCAGCAGTGCGCCTTGGCGCCGGTAGAAGGCGTCCGCCTCGGTCACCGAGGCGCACAAGCGGTGCTCGATGAACTCCAGCCAGCCGTGCTCCTGCCGCCGAACAGTGCGCGGGGTGCACAGCTCAAGGCCGTCGACCCGGCCGGCGAGCCAGTGGGTCAGGTCGTCCAGCAGGGCGTGGTGCCCCAACGGACGCGGCTTGTACACCACCCGTGATCCGTCCGTGAACTCCAGCACCGCTACCGAGCGCCCCCCGCGGTGGGCGTCGCCACGGCCCAGTTCGATGCGGGTGAGCGGGCCGGGATCGCGTCCGTCGAGAAGGACGCTCACCAGTTCTTCGCGGTCCGTGTGCAGCCGCAGGCCCAGTTCGGCGACCGCGTCGGCCGCGTCCAGTGCCGTCCGGCCCAGCATCCGGGCCAGCACCGGATAGGCGGTGAACAGCGCCCGCAGGCCGTCCGCGCTGCTGCTGGCGGCGAGGAAGGAGGCGAAGCGATCACGAGGCGTGGCCCCGGGAAGCCGTCCGGCGCGCCGGGCGCCGTCCAGCTCGCGGACGAGTGTGCGGGCCGCTTGCCGGGACATCCGGTTCAGCAGCCATTGCTCGAACGAGGCGCGCAGAATCTTCCGTTCTGCTGAAGGAAGCAGCGCCAGCTGCTGGTCGAGGGCGTCCGAGGCCGGCACCACCAGAGGTGCCACGACCTGTGCGAACACCTCCGGCCCGGTGGCGTCGCAACCCGGCACCGGCCGGTCGGCGTCGTGAGCGCGATCCAGGGCCTCGGCACGATCCAGGGCCTCTTCGACGTAACCGGCCCAGCGTGGAGTGCCGGCGCGGTCCGCCAGATGTTCCGGCGCCTCGCCGACGAGGGCCCACACGGCAGGTTCGTCGAGACCCAGGTGGGCCAGCCGCGCCGCGAAGCCCACCGTGTCCCCGGCGGCCCACGGGGCGCGGCCGGACGTGGCGGTCATGGGTGACGCCGCGGGACGGCCGGGGGCGCCGACGCGCTCGGCGAGGGAGAGCGCTGGGGCCCACCAGGCGAGCGGCAGGTGCGCGCTTCGGGGCATCGTGGGTGCGGCTGATTCGGTCACAGGAAGAACGTCGCAGATACCGCGCGGCCTCCGCATGGGGGTGTGTCCCCCATGTTCTCCGATGGCCCCCCGCCGGTGGGTGGGGGCCGAGCCGGCGAACCTGCGGGCATGTGGCCTGTGTTCCCGGTGCCGGAGGCCGAACCCGCAGGTCACGGCCCGTACCCCGGTGACTGTGCTTCGTACGGCCCGCCGGAACGCCCGTCCCGGCGGTAGGGCCCCATCGCTGCGGGGCCGCCCGCGCGGAAGGAGTCAGTACCGGGTCGGCGGCAGCAGGCGCGGCTCCAGACGCTCCTCCCGCACCCCGTCACCCTCGCACGTCACCACGTATGCCCCTTTGCCCGCCGATTCCGTGACCGCCTCGACGAGCCGGGTGCCGTGATAGATGAGTCCCACTCCGTCGTCGGTGCAGTGCGCCGTCGGCAGGGTGCCGTCCGCGACCATCCGGTGGATCAGCGGACGGCGGCCCGGGTCGGAGTCGTAATGGACACCGTTGCCGTACGGCAGGAAGCCGAGCGCGTCCACCACCGGCCGCAGATCCGGTCCGTACGAGTCGGTCGCGCCGCCCTCGAACCAGCAGATCGACCCGGCGCTCACCCCGCTCAGCACGACCCCCGCCTGCCAGGCGCGCCGCAGCGCCCGGTCCAGGCCGTGCACTCGCCACACCGCCAGGAGATTCGCCACCGACCCGCCCATGACCCACACGACGTCGTGGTCGAGGAGCGTGCCTTCCACGTCGTCCACGTTCGGCATGGGGAACAGGTGCAGCGGCGTCAGGTCGAAACCCGCCACCCTGGCCGCCTCGTGCATGCGCGCGGTGACGTGCTCCGCGTCCCCCACCGCCGTGCCCAGGTACAGGATGCGCGGTCGGCGGCCGTCCACCCCTGACAGGTCGACCGCGTGGTGGACCAGGGAGTCGAACAGCACCCGCGCACGGGGACCGGCGCGATGCCCTCCGGAGGTGGCCAGGACGGTCGGCTGCGAGGCAGGCATGCGCGCGATCGTAGCCCCTGCCGCGAACGGGTGACCGCCGCAAGGTACCGGGGACCGCACGCCACGGACGGGCGGGCCGCCTGCCCTTGCCCGGCGCCCCGCCCTTACCGGCCGCACGTTGTGGGGAGCATCCGCCACAACGTGGGTGGTCCGCCCGCATCCGCCGCCGCCCGGCCTCCCGTCTACTGATGCCTGGCCGACGGACTCCCGCAGCGGCATGGGACCGTTCCGTCCCGGACCGTGGAGCGTCGTCCGATTCGATTCGTGACCAACAGGTGCCGTACGGCCGAGACAACAGGAGTGAAGGACATGCGGACCTCTCTGGGTATCGACTCCCTCGCACGGAGCGTCTATCTCGCCATGGTCGACCTGCCCGGCGCCGGAGTCACCGAGCTGGCGGAGCAGCTGAAGGAGGCCGAGGACACGGTCAGAGAGCGGCTGGAGCGGTTGTCCGCCCTCCTGCTCGTGGTCCCCGGCGACACCGCCACCGGTTTGCGGCCGGTCGACCCGGGGGTGGGCCTGGCAGCGATGCTCGCCCGGCAGCAGGACGAACTCGCCCGCCATCAGCTCCAGGTGGAGGACAGCCGGCTGGAAGTGACCCGGTTGCTGTCCGAGCACGCCCGCGGCAGCCGGGACAGCATGCGGGGTGTCGAGTGGCTGGCCGGTGCGGACGCCGTGTGGCGGCGCGTCGCGGAACTCGCCGAAGGGTGCGAGCAGGAGTGGCTGACCGTCGGCCCCACCGAGCGGCTCGCCGTGCCCGTCGCCGAGTCCGCCCGGCGCATCGACGAGATACTGCGATGGCGCGGCACGGCGGCCCGTACCATCGTCCTGGAGAGCGTCCGCAACGATCCCGAGGCGATGGGCCGCGTGCGGGGGAAGGACGACAGCATCGGTTCGATCCGTACGCTGCCGTCGCTGCCCGCGTGGGTGATCCTCTGCGACCGCACCCACGCCGTGGTTCCGGTCGTCAGCGCCCGGTCCGTCGTCGGCGCCATGGTGTGCGGCGTCGAGTCGGTCACCGAGGCGTTCGCCGCCCTGTTCACCCGCCTCTGGCAGGAGGCGCTGCCGCTGGCCGAGGCGCGCCCGCGTACCCGAGGCGGTCTCTCCCTCCAGGAGCAGCACGTGCTGCGACTCTGGGCACAGGGCCTCACCGACGCCGCCGCCGCCCGCAGGATGGACGTCTCGCTGCGCACGGTCCGCCGGCTCTCCGAGAAGCTGACCGATCGCTTCGGTGCGCAGAGTCGCTTCCAGCTCGGCGCACTGGCCATCGCCCAGGGTGGTATCCAGGTCGAGGACATGGTCTGACGCGTCCTGTGCGTGACCGTACGCCCCCACCGTCGCGGTGGGGGCGTACGCCGTCATCCGGCCGGCGCGAACTGTGCGTTGATCGCCGCCATCATCAGGTCCGCGATGTTCTGCGCCAGTTTGGCGGGGGTCGGGTGGTCGAACACCGCCCGTACCGGTACGTCGACCCGCAATGCTTTCCGCAGCCTTGACGCGACCTGAGTGGCGAGCAGCGAATGCCCGCCCAGCTGGAAGAAGTTGTCGTGGACGCCGATGCGTTCGATGCCCAGGAGCTCCGTCCAGACGGCCGTGATGTGCCGCTCGACGGTGTTGCGAGGCGCCGTGTAGGACGTTCCGAGGTCCGGCCGCCTGCCGTCCGGGACCGGCAGCGCCGCCCGGTCCACCTTGCCGTTCGCGGTCAGCGGCAGCCGCTCCAGCACCATGAACGCCGCCGGGACCATGTAGTCGGGCAGATGGCACCCGAGGTGCGCGTGCAGTTCCGCGATGCTCGGAGCGTCCGCTCCCGCGGCCACCAGGTAGGCCACCAGCCGCTTGTCGCCGGTCGTGTCCTCGCGGACGATCACGGCGACCTCGCCGACACCGGGATGGGTGAGCAAGTTGGCCTCGATCTCGCCCAGTTCGATGCGGTTGCCGCGGATCTTGACCTGGTGGTCGATCCTGCGCAGGAACTCCAGCTGCCCGTCCGGCCGCCACCGGACCAGGTCGCCGGTGCGGTACACTCGCCCGCCCACCTCCTCGGCCTCGAACGGGACGAACCGCTCCCGCGTCAGATCGCGGCGCCCCAGGTATCCGCGCGCCACCTGCAGGCCACCGACGAGGAGTTCACCGGGAACGCCGACCGGCTGCGGAGTGCCGTGCTGGTTCACCACGAAGCACCGGGTGTTGGCGACCGGCCTGCCGATCGGCGGAACGGCGTCCCCGGGGACGCATACGGTGGAGGTGGCGACGACCGTGGTCTCCGTGGGGCCGTAGTTGTTGACCACGCGGAACGGCAGCCGGGCGCGCGGTGGCATGCGCAGCCGGTCGCCGCCGGTCAGTACGTAGTCGAGGGTGCTGTCCGGGCCCCAGTGGAGCGCCGACAACGACTCCAGCATCGGCGTGGACAGGAACGTGGCGTGGACGCCCTGCTCGCCCAGCCAGTCCCGCAGCAGCTGCGGGGCGAGCCGGACCTTCTCGGCGGCGACGCAGCAGGTCGCACCCCTGGTGAGGCCGAGCCACAGCTCCCACGCCGCCGCGTCGAATGCGATCCCCGCGAGCAGTGCGATCCGCTGCCCCGGCTCAAGGCCGTACTCGCCCGCCGTCCAGTGGACCAGATTGATCAGGCTGCGGTGCTCGACCTGGACACCCTTGGGCCGGCCGGTGGAGCCGCTGGTGTAGATGAGATAGGCCAGGTTGTGAGAGGCGGCGGCCGGCTCCGGGTCGGTGACCGGATCGCCGTCCAGCGGGCCCCCTTCGGCGTCGCACTCGTCGAGCAGCAGCAGGGGGACGCCGGACGGGATCCGGTCCGCGTACGCGGCGTGGGTGAGGACGACCGGGGTCTGCGTGTCCCGCACCATGTACGCCAGCCGCTCGACGGGGTACTCCGGGTCCAGCGGCACGTACGCCGCCCCGGCCTTCAGCACCGCCAGCTCCGCCGTCACCAGATCGGCCCCGCGGCCCAGACACACCGCCACCGGCATGTCCGGCCGCGCCCCGTACCGGGTCCGCAGGTGGTGGGCGATCCGGTTGGCGCGCGCGTTCAGCTCGCCGTAAGTCAATGTGGCCTGCGGCCACTCGACGGCCACGGTGTCCGGCTGCTGGGCCGCCCGCTCCTCGAAGAGGCCGTGCAGGGTGGCCGTGTCCGGACAGGCGGCGGCGGTGTCGTTCCACTCGATGAGTGATTTCCGCCGCTCGGCAGGGGTGAGCATGCACAGCTGCGACAGCCGGGCCCCGGGGGCGTCGGCGACCGCCTCCAGCAGCGTGCCCAAGTGGCCGGCCAGCCGGTCGACGGTGTCCCGTTCGAAGAGGTCGGTGCGGTACTCCAGGGTCCCGCGCAGGCTGCCGGCCGGGCCCTCGGACATCATCAGACTCAGGTCGAACTTGGCGTCCGGCAGTGTCACCGCGAACGGCTCCACCTCCAGCCCCGGCAGGCTCCACGTGTGGCCGTCCGGCGTGTTCTGCAGAGCGAACAAGATCTGGAACAGTGGGTTTCGCGACGGGTCGCGGTCGGGCGCCAGCTCCTCCACCAGGCGTTCGAAGGGGAGATCCTGGTGATCGTACGCGCCGAGCGCGGTGTCCTTGACCCGGTCGATGAGCTTGGTGAAGGCGGGGTCGCCGGACAGATCGGTGCGCATCACCAGGGTGTTGACGAAGAAGCCGATCAGCTCCTCGGTCTCGGCCCGGTTGCGGCCGGCGATCGGGCTGCCGACCGCGATGTCGTCCTGCATGCTGTACTTGGCCAGAAGCACCTGGAACGCCGCCAGGAGCACCATGTACAGGCTCGCGTCGTTCGCCGTCGCCGCCGCCCGCAGTCGCGTGGCGACCCCCGCCGGGACCTCGAACGCCACGGTGGAGCCGCCTTCGGGCGGCCCCGCCGGACGGCGGTGGTCGCTCGGCAGCTCCAGCGGCTCCAGCCCGGTGAGCCGGTCCCGCCAGTACGCCAGTTGCTCCTCCAGCACGCCACCGGCCAGTCGCTCTCGTTGCCACACGGAGAAGTCCGCGTACTGAAACGGCAGTTCGGGCAGACCGGTTGGCGCCACCCCCGATACCGCCGCCTGGTACCTCTCGCGCAGCTCCCGCGCCATGACTCCCTCCGACCATCCATCGGCGGCGATGTGGTGCACCGTCAGCAGGAGGTACGCCTCGTTGTCGGCGAGCCGCACCAGACGGGCGCGCAGTAGCGGACCCGTTGCCAGATCGAACGGCTGACCCGCCTCGGTCTCCGCGAACCGCCGTGCCGCCGAGCTCCTTTCCTCCGTATCGACGACGTGGCGCAGGTCGTGGACGGTTGCTTCCACCGGCATCGGGGGGTCGATGACCTGCCCCGGCTCACCGTCCTGGGGGACGAACCGGGTCCGCAGGATCTCGTGCCGTGCCACCATTCCGGTGAGCGCCGCGTCCAGCGCCGCCACATCCAGTACGCCACGGACGTGCAGCGCGAACGGTACGACGTACTCGGCGCGTCCCGGCTCCAGCTGGTCCAGGAACCACAGCCGCTGCTGGGCGGAGCTCAGTGGCAGCGGACCGCCGGTCCGGGAAGCGGGCGTGATGCGATCCGCATCGTCCGTGTCGAGCTCCGCCACGACGGCCGCCAGCGCGGCGACCGTCGGCGCCGCGAACACGGCCCGTACCGGCACCTCCACGCCGAGTGCGGTCCGCAGCCGCGAGGTGACCTGCGTGGCCAGCAGCGAATGGCCTCCCAGCTCGAAGAAGTTGTCGTCGACACTGGTGACGTCCGTGTCCAGAACCTGTGACCAGGCCGCCGCCACCGCGCGCTCGGCCGGTGTGCGCGGCGCGACGTTCTCCCCGGGCGAGCGGGGCCCGGGCGCGGGCAGCGCACGCCGGTCCACCTTGCCGTTCGCGGTGAGCGGCAGCCGGTCCAGCACCACGAAGGCGGACGGCACCATGTAGTCGGGCAGATCGCGGCGCAACCGGGCGCGCAGTCCCTCGGTGGTCGGTGCCGGCCCGTCCGGGATGACGTACGCCACCAGGCGCTTGTCTCCCGGGATGTCCTCACGCAGGACGACGGTCGCGCCCGTGACGTCGGGACCGGCCAGCAGCACCGATTCGATCTCGCCCGGTTCGATGCGGTGACCGCGCAGCTTCACCTGGTCGTCGAGCCGTCCCAGGAACTCCAGCTGCCCGTCGGGCAGCCACCGCACCCGGTCCCCGGTGCGGTAGACCCGCCGGGGTGTGCCGTCGATGTCCACGGTGATGAACCGCTCCGCCGTCTGCTGTGGCAACCCCTGGTAGCCGCGTGCCAACCCGGCACCACCGACCAGGAGTTCACCCGGGACTCCGATCGGCACCGGCCGGTCGTGCCGGTCGACGACATGGACGACGGTGTTGCGTACCGGCCGGCCGATCGGCGGCACCGGTACCCCCGGCACCACCTCGGCGGATGTCGTGACCACCGTCGACTCGGTCGGCCCGTAATTGTTGACGACGCGGAACGGCAGCCGCAGCCCGGTCGGCAGACGCAGCGCATCACCGCCGGTGAGGACGTACGCCAGTGAGGTCGTCTCCGGCCAGTCCAGCGCGGCCAGCGCCTCCAGCATGGGTGTGGAGAGAAATGTGCCGTGCACCCGCCGCCCGGCCAGCCAGCGCTGGAGCAGCTCAGGCGTGCGCCGCACCGTGTCGTCGGGGACGCACACGGTGGCACCGGCCGCCAGCGCGGGCCACAGCTCCCACGCCGCCGCGTCGAAGCCGATTCCCGCGAGATGCGCGACCCGGCGGCCCGGCGCCGCGCCGAAGCTCTCCACCGTCCAGTGGATCAGGTTGACCAGGCTTCGGTGCTCGATCTGTACCCCCTTGGGGCGGCCGGTGGAGCCGCTGGTGTAGATCAGATAGGCCAGGTCGTGCGGGGCGGCGGCGGGTTCCGGGTCGTGCGGCGCCAGATCCTGGATGCGCGGCCAGTCCCGGTCGGTGAGGAAGCGATGGGGTGTGCGGGGCAGCCGGGCCGTGTGCGCGGCGTCGGTCACCACGTGCGCAGCTCCGGAGTCCTCGATCATGAACGCGAGCCGGTCCGCCGGCAGCTCCGGGTCAAGGGGCACGTACGCGGCCCCCGACTTCAGCGCCGCGAGCAGCGCGGTGATCTGGTCGGGCCCGCGCTCCAGGCAGACGGCAACCACCCGGCCGGGCCCGGCACCGAGCGACCGCAGGTGCCGGGCGAGCCGATTGGCACGCTCGTTCAGCTCCCGGTACGTCAGCTCCCCGGTCTCCGACCGTACCGCTGCCGTACCGGGCAGTTGCGCGGCGCGCTCCTCGACGAGCCGGTGCGCCGTCGTGGCGGTGTCCGGGGAGAGGGACGACGTCCCGGACCACTCGGTCAGCACGCGCCGGCGCTCGGCGCCGACCAGCACCTCCAGCTCCGACAGCCGCTGCCTCCGGCCCGAGACCGCCGCTTCGAGCAGCGTGGTGAAGTGACCGGCCAGTTGTCTCGCCGTCGCGCGTTCGAACAGGTCCACGGCGAACACGAGATTTCCGTCGAGCGAACCGTCGGGCCGTTCGGTCAGGAACAGCGTCAGGTCGAACTTGGCCTCCTCCGTCCGCACCGCGAACGGCTCCACCTCAAGACCCGGTAGCTCCCACGCGTTCCCGTCCGGTGTGTTCTGGAGCACGAACATGGTCTGGAACAGTGGGGTGCGCGACAGATCCCGCTCCGGCGCCAGTTCCTCCACCAGCCGCTCGAACGGCAGCTCCTGGTGGTCGTACGCACCGAGTGCGGTGTCCCTGACCCGGTCGAGCAGATCACCGAAGGTCGGATCGCCGGACAGGTCGGTGCGCATCACGAGGGTGTTGACGAAGAAGCCGATCAGCTCCTCGGTCTCGGCCCGGCTGCGACCGGCGACCGGGCTGCCGACCGCGATGTCCTCCTGCCCGCTGTACTTTGCCATGAGCAGCTGGAACACCGCCAGCAGGGACATGAACAGGCTGGCGCCGTGCCCCGCCGCCGTCCGCCGGGCCACTTCGACCACGTCGGCGGGCACGGTGAAGGCGACCGCGTCACCGCGGCCCGACCGCTCGGCCGGACGGCGGTGGTCGGTCGGCAGCTCCAGCGGCTGGAGGCCGGCGAGCCGGTCGCGCCAGTACGCTGCCTGCCCGTCCAACGCCGGCCCGTCCAGGGCCTCCCGCTGCCAGGCCGCGAAGTCCGCGTACTGGAGCTCCAGCGGTACGAGACCGGCTTCACGGCCCGCGACCGCCGCCCCGTACAGTTCCCGCAGCTCCCGTGCCAGGACACCCTCCGACCAGCCGTCGGAGACGATGTGGTGCAGCGCGATCAGCAGCAGCCACTCCTCCTCGGCGACACGCACCGCCACCGCTCGCAGCAGCGGCCCCGCCGCCAGGTCGAACGGCATTCCCGCCGCCCCGCGCAGGATGCCGAGCGCCGCGTCGCCACCGAGGCCCCGTGCGTCGCGCACCTCGACGGCCACTTCTCGCGGCGCCTCGACGATCTGGACCGGACGGCCTGTGCCGTCCGCCACGAACCGGGTCCGCAGGATCTCGTGCCGGGCCACCAGCGCCGTCAGCGCGGCTCCGAACACGTCCGGTGCGAAGCGGCCCGTGACCCGCAGCCCGGCAGGGACGACGTACTCCGCTCGTCCCGGCTCCAACTGGTCCAGGAACCAGAGCCGTTGCTGGGCGAACGACAGTGGCAGCGGCCCCGCCGACCGGTCCGCGCGCGGCATCGTCGTCACCGTGCCCGGGGCGAGCGCGTCGAGGGCGGTCGCCAGCAGCGCGGGGGTCGACGCCTCGAACAGGGTGCGGTGGGACACGTCCACGCCCAGGTCCCGACGCAGCCGGAAAGCGACCCGGGCGGCCAGCAGAGAGTGCCCGCCCAGCTCGAAGAAGTCGTCGTCGATGCCCACCGGGTCTACGCCCAGCAACTCGGCCCAGATACCGACGACCGCCACCTGCGTCGCTGTGCTGGGCGCCGTGTACGCCACGGGCAGCTCCGGGCGGTGGCCCTGCGGCGCAGGCAGCGCCTTACGGTCCACCTTGCCGTTCGGCGTCAGAGGAAGCCGCTCCAGCGTCACGTACCGGGCGGGCACCATGTGCTCCGGCAGAACCCGCGCCAGGGCCCGGCGCAGACCGGACGCCGCCGGACCGGCATCGCCCGCCGCCACCAGATACGCCACCAGGCGCTTGTCGCCCGGGACGTCCTCGCGGACCACGACGGTCGCCGCCGCCACGCCCGGCCGGGCGAGCAGGGCGTTCTCGATCTCGCCCAGTTCCACCCGGTGGCCGCGCAGCTTGACCTGGTCGTCGATCCGGCCGAGGTAGACCAGTTGCCCGTCCGGCAGCCACTTCACCAGGTCCCCGGTGCGGTACACCCGGGCGTCCGGATCCGCCGAGAACGGGTGGGGCACGAACCGCTCCGCCGTCAGATCGGGCCGCCCCAGATAGCCGAGGGCCACGTTCACCCCGCCGATCAGCAACTCGCCCGGCACGCCCGCCGGCTGGACCTCGCCGTGCGCGTCGACCACGAAGACTTCGGTGTTGTCGATCGCGCGGCCCATCGGCACGTGCTCCGCCGCGGGGTCCACCGACACCGTCCGGCTGACCACGTTGCCCACGGTCGCCTCGGTCGGCCCGTACTCGTTGACGACGGCCGTGTCGTCCGCGCCGCTCACCAGCACCCGGTGGGTCAGCGCCGGTGTCAGGTTCTCGCCGCCCGCCACCACCGTCGCGATGCCGTGCCGCAACCCGCCCCGCTCCAGCCGGGCGGCCAACAGCTCCAGATGGGAGGGCGTCGCCTTGAGGAAGCTGATCCGCGCGCCGCACGCCACGAGATCCAAGGCCGCGTCGAACACCGTCTGCCCAGGACCTGGGATCGGTATCGTCAGGCGCAGCCCCTGCACCAGCGGGAGGAATAGCGCGGTGACCGTCAGGTCGAAGGCCGCCGACGAGCACAGCAACGAGCCGATTTCGGCACCGGGCGCGGCCGGATAGTTGCGGTCGCACCAGTGCAGGTAGTTGACGACACCCCGGTGCGCCACACGGACGCCCTTGGGACGGCCCGTCGAGCCAGAGGTGTAGATGACGTAGGCCAGGTCGTCGGCGCTTGCTTCGACCACCGGGGCCGAGCTGTCGCCGTCCGGCCAGCCACTGTCGGTGAGCAGCAGTTCGGGTCCCGGCGCGAACAGGGAGGCGTGTGCGGACTGCGTGACCACCACGGGCGCCGCACTGTCACCGACCATGTAGCGCAGCCGCTCGGCCGGATAGGACGGGTCCAACGGCACATACGCGGCACCGGACTTGAGTACCCCGAGCAGGGCGCACACCAGATCGGCGCCGTGGTCCAGGCACACCGCGACCAGCGCGCCGGGTCCGACGCCCCGCTCGCCGAGGCGGCGCGCGAGCCGGTTCGCCCGCTCGTCCAGCGCACGGTAGGTCAGCAGCTGCCCGCCATGCTCCAGGGCGACCGCGTTCGGCTGCCGGGTGGCCCGCTCCTCGACCAGCCGGTGGACGGTCGACGTGTCCGGGAACGCGGAGCGGGCGCCGTTCCACTCGGTGAGGATCCGCGCCCGCTCAGTCGCCGTCAGCATCTCCAGCGCGGCCTGCCGCGTCCCCGGTGCCTCGGCGGCGGACCGGGCGAGGACGCCGAAGTGGTCCGCCAGGCGCTCCGCCGTGGCCCGGTCGAACAGGTCCGTGCGGTAGCCCAGGACACCACGCAGCGCGTCGCCGTCGGCGGCGAGTTCCAGGGTGACCTGCGCCGTGGGCGCGAGCATGGCCGGAGCCTCGCCTGCCGCGTGCCACGCGAAGCACGGGGCATCGTCCAGCGCACCGCCGGCCGCCTCCGTGAGCCGCGCGTAGGGCAGGCCGCGCCGCGCACGCAGGGCCGTCGCGACGTGTGTCAGCGCGTCCTCGAACAACGGGTCGCCGTCCGGGCCCCGTACGGCCCGTACCAGTCCGTCGTCGCCCCACACGACCACCGGGACATCGCCCCGGCCCGAGTGCCGTGCGACCAGTGCCTGGAACACCGTCAGCAGGACCGTCGGCAGATCCGTCCCCCGCTCGTGCGCCGTCGCGGACAGCGCCTTTGCCGTCATGGCGGGTACGTCGAAGACGACCCGGTCCGAGGGACCCGGCCCGTCGTCCGACGGGCGCCGGTCCGCCGGCAGTTCCAGCCGCTCCAGGCCCGCCAGCGCGTGCCGCCACTCCTCCACCTGGTGATCAGCCACCGTTCACTCCCCATCGTCAGCACGTTGTCAGCGGTACAAGCGGTACAAGCGGTTCGGCGCCGGAAGGACGTCCGCGGTGAGCACGTTAGGACGCGGGCACGGGCGCCCCCAGTGGGCACAAGTGACGCCCCGGCGGCTGGCCACAAGTGCCCAGTGCCGCGGGGGAACACCGCTGGCCACGATGGACGACGTCACCCGCCGACAGCCCGGACGTCCGGAGCCGACTCCCCGAAGTGCCGCCGAACGTCCGCAAGACGGAAGGGACTTCGGAGAATCGATCAGGGCAGGGCATGACCCGGATGACCGGCCCGATCGCAGTGATCGCGGCCCCTACGGTGTCGAGAGGAAAGCCGTTCGTGTACCAGCGTCACCAGCCCCCGGAGAGCCCGCCCCGCGTGGTCCTGAGCACCATCCCCTCGGACGCGCACACCTGGAACCTGCTGTTCCTCCACCTCTTGCTGGAGGAACAGGGATGGGAGGTCACCAACCTCGGTGCCTGCGTCCCGGTCGACACCCTGGTCACCGAGTCCGCCGCACGGCCCCCCGACCTCATCGTCGTGAGCACCGTCAACGGCCACGGCGCCGAGGAGGCCCCGGCCCTGGCCCGCGCGGTGCGTGCCGTGCCCGCCCTGGTCCGGGTGCCGCTCGTCATCGGCGGCAAGCTCGACACCGAGGGGTCCGTCGACCCTGACGCCCATCCCGCGCTCACCGAGGCCGGCTTCGATGCCGTCCTGATCGGGCCGAACGCCGTGCCGCGCCTGCTTGCCCTGCTCGACTCCCTTTCGCAGCGCGGGCACGGAAGGGCCTACGCCGATGCCGTCCGCTGATCCCGCCCGCGGCAGCGCGACGCCGCGCCCCGGCCCCGCCCACGGTGGGGCCTTCCACCGCTTCATGGCCGACGCCGCACGCTCCGGCACGCTCGTCGTCCAGCCCCGTATGGGGTTCGCCGACCCCGCCAGGATGCGCGCGGGACTGCTCGCCACCCGTGGCGCCGCCGCCACCACCGTCGGCACCCTCACCCTCGACAGCTTCACCCGTGTCGGCGACTACGCCGCCGCCGCCCGCGCCGCTGCCCAGGGGCACCCGCTCAACGGATACCCGCTCGTGAGCATGCCCGTCGCCACTACCACCGGGCTGCTCGACGGCGTCCATGGCGAGGACTTCCCCGTCCAGGTGCGGCACGGCTCCGCGCGGCCCGGCCGCATCGTCGAGGCACTGATCGGCGCCGGGCTCGACGCCACCGAGGGCGGCCCCGTCTCCTACTGCCTGCCCTACGGGCGTACCTCGCTGGCAACGTCCGTACGGGCATGGCGCGAGGCGTGCCGCACGCTCGCCGCGCTCCGGGTGTCCGGCGTCGAACCGCACCTGGAGAGCTTCGGCGGCTGCATGCTGGGCCAGCTCTGCCCGCCCTCGCTGCTCATCGCCCTCTCCGTACTGGAAGGGATGTTCTTCCGGCAGCACGGCCTGCGCAGCGTCTCCCTGAGCTACGCCCAGCAGACCAGCGCGGAGCAGGACGAGGAAGCCGTTCACGCGCTGCGCGCCCTGGCCGCCGACCATCTCCCGGACACCTCCTGGCACGTGGTCGTCTACGCCTACATGGGCGTCTATCCGGAGACCAGGACCGGCGCGCTGGCCCTCGTCGCGGACGCCGCCCGGCTCGCGGTACGGACCGGAGCCGCGCGCCTCATCGTCAAGACGGCCGCCGAGGCCGCCCGTATTCCGTCGGTCGCCGAGAACGTCACGGCGCTGGAGACGGCGACGAACGCCGCGCGGTCCGTGCGGCGCACCGCACCACCGCCGTCCACCGGCGTCGAGGAGGAGGCCCGCGCTCTCGTGGAGGCCGTCCTCGGCCTGCACGACGACCTCGGGCAGGCCCTGATCCGGGCCTTCGCCCGTGGCTACCTCGACGTCCCCTTCTGCCTGCACCCCGACAACGCGGGCCGCACCCGCAGCGTCATCTCCGAGCAGGGCCGGCTGGAGTGGTCCCGTACCGGCTCCTTGCCGCTCGGCCCCACCGCCGCCGTGCACAGCTCCCGCCGTCTGACCTCGTCGGGACTGATGTACGCGCTCCAGCACGTCAAGACCCGCTACGACGCGCCCGCCGTCTCGCTCGCCCGAGCGAGCTGACCGCTCGTCACCCCCCTCCGAAGCCCTTCTCGGGCCAGTGAACCGTACGTCGACCGGACAAGGACCGACATGACACTCCAGATCGATCATTCCCTGGCGTTCGCCGCCGCTCCCGCCCTGCCCTCGCCGCTGGAACACCTGCGTGACCCGCGCACCAGGGCGGCCCTACGCGTCCAGCAGGCCCTGGTCGCGGGTGCCCGCGCCTACCTGCGTGCCGATGACGCGGTGGAAATGGCCCACCCGATCATCGGTCCCGTCACCGACCCCGGCTCGCGCGGCGCCAAGCAGGTCGACGTCGACTTCTACGGCCACCGCTACAAGCTGATGACCAGCGCCATCCTCTACAAGCAGGCGTCCCTGCTGGCGTACGACCGCATCTTCCTCATCGCGCCCAACGTCCGCCTGGAACCGGTGGAGACCAGCACGACCAACCGTCACCTCGCCGAGTTCCGGCAGATCGACGTCGAGTACGCGGGCGCCACCCGCGACGACGCCATGGACATCGCCGAGGGTCTCGTCCGCCATGCGGTCACCACCGTCGCCGACGAGTGCGGCGCCGAACTCGCCGTACTGGGCCGCGATCCCGACACCCTGCGCCGGTTCGTCGCCCGGCCGTTCGCCCGTGTGCCGCACGGCGAGGTCGTCGAGCGGCTGCGCCGCGACGGCTACCCGCAGGCCGAAGGCACGGAGATCGAGTGGGAGGCCGAGGAGCGCGTCTCCCGCCAGGCCGAAGCCCCGTTCTTCGTCGTCGGCTACCCCAAGGGCTCTCGCGGCTTCTACGACAAGGAGAGCCCGGCCGAGCCCGGCACCCTGCTCAACTTCGACCTGATCGCACCCGAGTCCTGCGGTGAACTGTGCAGCGGCAGCGAGCGCGAGAGTGAATACGCCGCCCTGGTCACCCGGATGCGGGAGACCGGCGAGAACCCCGCCAAGTACGCCTGGTACCTCGATGTCGCCCGGCACGGCATTCCCCGGAGCGGGGGCTTCGGCATCGGCCTGGAACGCCTCACCCGCTGGGTCGCCGGCCTCGACTCCGTATGGCAGGCCACCGCCTTCCCGAAGCTCGCGGGGGTCGTGTCCCCGTGACGTACCTGACCGCACCCGGCCTGCCCGAGGACGCCATCCGCGCCCGTGCCCGCGACGGATCCGCCGCCGTCTTCCCGCCCCTCGACAGCTACGGCACCGCCGTCTTCGGCGGGACGCGCGAGCCGGGCGACGAGATCGACGCCCTGCGCCTGGCGCCGCCTGTCTTCATGCCCGGCCGCCTCGCCCAGCTCATCGAACTCGGGCGCGAGCCCCTCTACTCCGACGTCCGCCTCACCACCGGCCTCGGCGGCTTCGACGCCCCGCTGCCGGTGTACGTGTCGGCCCTTGGCTCCACCCGCGTCGCCGGTACCAGCCTCGCCCTCAGCCGCCAGGCCGGGCGCCTCGGCATCCCCATGGTCATCGGGGAGAACGTCGCCCCGATGAACGGCTTCCGCAGTAGCGGCGACGACCACCGCAAGGGACTGCTGGAACGCATCCTCGCCTACTGCGAGGAACTGCCCGACGGCGTCGGCGGCCTCTGCGTCCAGCAGAGCACCGAGGACGCCGACTCCGAGGTCTGGAACCACGTCTACAGCGACTCCGCCGTTTCCGGACTCCTCGCCTCGGGCCGCCTCGGCTTCGAGATGAAGGTCGGTCAGGGCGCCAAGCCAGGACTCGGCGGCCTCACCATGATCAGCGAGGCGGTCGCCGCCGACCTCGAAGGACAGTACGCCGTCGAACGCCTCACAGACGGCGGAGCGGTCCTGCGCTGCTCCAGCCCCGGTACCTTCACCGACGAGATCTTCCGCCGGCAGATCCAGCTCATGCGCAACAACTACCCGCGCGCCCGCTGCTGGGTGAAGCTCTTCCCCGGCAGGGACGTCGGCCACGCCGCAGACATCGCCTGGGATTCGGGTGCCCACGCCGTCACCGTCGACGGAGCCGAGGGCGGCACCGGGTGGGCCCCCACCGGCTTCCTGGGCCATGTCGGGCTGCCGCTGGCCGAGTGCCTGCGCCGCGTCGAACCCGCCGGCCGCACCCTGCTCGCCAGCGGACGCGTCTGGGACGGTATCCGCGCCGTGAAACTGCTCGCCCTCGGCGCCCGCGCCGTCGGCCTCGGCCGCGCCGCGCTGGTAGCCGCCGACGAGGACCCCGTACACGGACTCGAACGCCTCCTGGACGCCATGGCCCTGGAGATGCGCATGGCCGTCAGCTCCCTCGGCAGGTACGCGGCGGACGAGACCGGCCCCGAGGACCTGTGGAGGCCCGAGTCGTGATCTACGAGCACACGTACGAGATAGTCACCGACGACCTCTTCGTCCGCCTGCCGCGGATGGCACCGGGCGCCGAGGTCTTCCTCAAGATCGAGGGGCTCAACCCGGCCGGCTCCGTCAAGCTCAAGACGGCACTGAGCCTGGTCGAGACCGCCGAGCACCGTGGCGTACTCACCCCCGGAGCCCGCGTCATCGAATCATCCTCCGGGAACCTCGGCATCGCCCTCAGCTCCATCTGCGCCACCAAGGGATACGCCTTCACCTGCGTGGTCGACCCCAACACCAACGCAACCAGCATCGACCACATGCGCGCCCTCGGCGCCGAGGTCGTCGTCGTGGACACCGTCGACGCCAACGGCGGCTTCCTCCAGTCCCGCATCGCCCACATCCGGCGCCGCGTCGAGGCCGACCCCGCCATGGTGTGGCTCAACCAGTACGCCAACCCGGCCAACCCCCGCGCCCACTACGAGCAGACCGCGCGCGCCCTGCTCAAGGAGCTCCAGCAGATCGACTACCTGTTCGTCGGCGCGGGCTCCACCGGCACGTTCGTCGGCTGCTCGCGGTACCTGCGCGAGTTCTCCCCGGACACCCGGATCGTCGCCGTGGACGCCGTCGGCTCTGTCATCTTCGGGGCACCGCCCGAACCCCGCCTCATCCCCGGAATCGGCGCCAGCCGCGTCCCCGAGCTCTTCGAACCCGGCCTTGCCGACGACGTCGTGCTCGTCGCCGAGGAGAACGCGGTCCACGAGTGCCGACTGCTCGCCCGCACTCACGGCCTCCTGGTCGGAGGCTCCACCGGATCCGTCCTGGCCGCGATCCGCCAGTACGCCGACGCGTTCCCCGCCGGCTCCCGTATCGCCGCGATCTCACCCGACCTGGGCGAGCGCTACCTCGGCACGGTCTACAACGACGCCTGGGTGGAAGAACACCTCGGTGTCCTCGCGTGACCACCACCGCCCCGCGCCCCGCCCGCGAAAGGGAATGCCGATGTCTGCTTTTCATGTGATAGATGGCGCCGTCGCCCGAGACGTCATCACCTCCGCACCGTCCGAGATCCTGGAGATCGTGCGGGACACCTACCTCCAGCACAGCCGCGGCGACACCGTGAACCCCGACAGCTACTTCCTGCGCTTCCCCGAGAACCCCGGCGCCCGCATCATCGCCCTCCCCGCCCACCTGGGCGGCGAGGCACCGGTCTCCGGCCTGAAGTGGATCGCCAGCTACCCGGAGAACGTACGGCAGAACCTGCCCCGCGCCTCCGCGGTCCTGCTCCTCAACGACGCCGAGACCGGATACCCGTTCGCCTGCCTGGAGGCGTCCCGCATCAGCGCCGCCCGTACGGCGGCCTCCGCCGCACTCGCCGTGGAGACCCTGGCCCCCGACGACGCGCCCCGCACGGTGCTCTTCGTCGGCGCCGGCGTCATCGGCCGTACGGTCTCCGACTTCCTCGCGGCCCGTGGACTCAACGTCGGCGAGTGTCTCGTCCACGACCATGTGGACTCGTACGCCGAGAAGTTCGCCACCTACGCGGCCGAAGCCCACGGGTGGCAGGCCAGAGCGGTCTCCGAGATCGACGCGGCCCTGGCCACCGCCGACCTGGTGGTCCTCGCGACCACCGCGCCGGCGCCGTGGCTGGCGGACGGCCAGCCCCTGCTTCCGGACCAGCTCATCCTGAACCTGTCCCTGCGCGACATCCACCCCACAGTCATGATCAAGTGCCACAACGTCCTCGACGACATCGACCACTGCCTCACCGCTCAGACCTCACCCCACCTCACCGAGACGGAGTACGGCACCCGCGACTTCATCGACGGCACCCTCGCCGACGTCCTGTGCGGCAAGGTCATCCTCGACCGGGACCGCCCCATCGTCTTCTCCCCGTTCGGCCTCGGCGTCCTGGACCTGGCGGTCGGCTGCCACATCTACCGGACAGCCCTGGAAAGCGGCCGTGCCACCGAAGTTCCCGGCTTCTTCCCGGAGCTGACACGGTGGTGAGCTGACCAGACTGTCGCAGTCGACGTTTCGCCCCGGCCCCGGGCTCCTCCCGCAGTAGGCGGAGGGAGCCCGGGGCCGGGGCGTTCGGTATGGGCCGCGCCGCCGGCGGCGCGGACGGCATCGGGTGAGGGGCCTGCACACGAACACGGGCCCGCACCCGATGAGGAGGCCTGCAATGGTGAGGGGCCTGCCGCGTTCGGCAGGCCCCTCACCGGAAACCGTCGGCGCCGCCCCTGACAACCGGCAGCCGCCCCCCGCACGAGCGGAGGGCGGCTTCGGGCGGCGTGATACCCGTCAGACCGGCAGCAGTAGCCCCGCCTCCCGGCCGAAGCCGTCCGTCACGGCCTCTCGCACCACGGCGACCAGCACGGACAGTTGCTCCTCACCCTTGACCATCTCCATGTGGCGACCCGGCATCGGACGGATGTCCAGACCCATCGGGTAGAGCTCGCGCCAGTGCGTGATGTACCGCGCCTGCGGCACCTCGTCGCCGCTGCCTTCGCGCACAGTGTCGCTGACAAACAGCGTTGCCGGGGCCGCCGACCCCACGGGCCGGTAGGCGGCGAGCGAGCGCACCTCGGTCTCCAGCACCGAGTAGGGCAACCACTCGTCCAGCGTGATCGCGTCTTCCTCGATATTCATTTCCGGGGCCAGGCGCTTCATCTCCCCTTCGGTACACGCGCGCTGGACACCGGACTCGTCCTGACCCCGCTGCCACAAGGCGTTCACCCGGCGGTACACCTCTGCGTGCCGCTGGAACCGGTCCTGCTGGTCGTCGCCGGTCACCGCCGGCTCCAGCAGGAGAAGCGCGGCCACCGCCTGCGGGGCCCGCACCCCCATCGCGTGCGCGATCACGGCACCGGTCGACCACCCGAGGATCGTGCACGGGCCCTCCGGCTGCACCCGGCGGATCTCCCGCCAGTAGCGGTCCGCGATGGCCTCGAAGCCGAGGAGCGGCGACTCGCTCGCGTCCAGCCCCGGCGCCTGAATGCCGTACACGGTGAACGCCCCGGCCAGGCGCTGGGCGAGCGCCTTGTACGGATGCGTGCTCCCGCCGCCCGGGTGTACGCAGAACAGTCGGGGCAGAGTGGGGTCGGCTTCGGACGAGAGGAGTACGACCAGTCCGCCGGCGGCCCCGGTCTCCGGGGCGTCCAGCACGGCGGCCAGTTCGGCCACCGTGGGATGCCGCATGATCTGCTGAAGGGCGATCGGCAGACCCGCCTCCCGGACCCGGGAGGCCACGCGCACCGCGCTGATGGACTGCCCGCCGAGCTCGAAGAAGTTGTCGTGGATGCCGATGGTCTCGATACCGAGGATGTCGCCCCACACCGAAGCGAGGGTGCGTTCGGTGTTGGTGCGGGGGGTGGTGTAGGTGGTGGCGAGGTCGGGGCGGTGGGTTCCGGGGGTGGGGAGGGCTTTGGTGTCGACTTTGCCGTTGGGGGTGAGGGGTAGCTGGTCCAGCGTCACGTAGGTGGCGGGGATCATGTAGTCGGGGAGCTGGTGTTGGAGGTGGGTGCGTAGTTCGTGTGTGGTGGGGGTGGTGGCCCCGGGGGTGGTGGTGATGTAGGCGGTGAGTCGTTTGTCGCCGGGGGTGTCTTCGCGGAGGGTGATGGTGGTGGTGTGGATGTGGGGGTGGGTGTTGAGGGCGTT
>NZ_BMRN01000035.1 GCF_014648655.1 Streptomyces atratus | reverse complement strand
CCGATGGTACTGCAGGGGGGACCCTGTGGGAGAGTAGGACGCCGCCGAACTCCTTTTACGGGAAAGCCCCGTGCCCTTGTGGCACGGGGCTTTTCTGCGTTCACAAGGTCTTGCGATACCCCCGTGCACCGGCCGGCGGTGGCCAAGGGTAAGGTCAGGGGGCATCATTGGCACGTTCTTCGCACAGGAGGCCCCCGGGTGGAGGTCCAGGAGACTCGGGTTCAGACGGACCGGGTACTCACCATCCCCAACATCCTCAGCATGGCTCGCCTTGTCGGGGTTCCGCTTTTCCTGTGGCTGATTCTTCGCCCTGTGTTCGGCGGCCCCCAAAGCGATGGCTGGGCCTTGCTGGTGCTGATGTTCAGTGGCATCAGCGACTACCTCGACGGTAAGCTCGCCCGCCGGTGGAACCAGATCAGCAGCCTTGGTCGGCTCCTGGACCCTGCTGCAGACCGCCTCTACATCCTCTCGACCCTCGTCGGCCTGACCTGGCGGGAGATCCTGCCGCTCTGGCTCACCGCAGCACTTCTGGCCCGCGAGCTGATGCTCCTCGTGATGGTGGGAATCCTTCGCCGCCACGGCTATCCGCCGCCCCAGGTGAACTTTCTGGGCAAGGCTGCCACGTTCAACTTGATGTACGCGTTCCCCTTGTTGCTGCTCAGCGACGGAAGTGGTTGGCTTGCATCGCTGGCCGCCATTTTCGGATGGGCGTTCGCAGGTTGGGGTACAACGCTCTATTGGTGGGCAGGGATCCTCTACGTGGTTCAGGTCCGCCGGCTCGTCAAGGCGGATGTAGCAGCCGATTGAGCTCGTTGATGCGGGTGCCGAGCAGTGTGGCCGGCCCGCCGCTGATGACCCGGGTGGTGCCCTGACGGGCGGAAGTCGGCTAAACCGTCGTCTCTGCAAGGAGGACGTTTCCGACATGAAGGCCGTCGTGATGGCTGGCGGCGAAGGCACTCGTCTTCGCCCCATGACCTCAAGCATGCCCAAGCCGCTTCTGCCCGTCGCCAATCGGCCGATCATGGAGCATGTGCTTCGGCTGCTCAAGCGGCACGGGCTCAATGAGACCGTCGTAACGGTCCAGTTTCTTGCCTCGTTGGTCAAGAACTACTTCGGGGACGGCGAAGAGCTCGGGATGGAGCTCAGTTATGCCAATGAGGAGAAACCGCTCGGCACTGCGGGAAGCGTGAAGAACGCCGAGGAAGCGCTGAAGGACGACACCTTCCTCGTTATTTCCGGTGACGCGCTAACCGATTTCGATCTCACCGACCTCATCGCCTTCCACAAGGAAAAGGGCGGGCTGGTGACAGTGTGCCTGACTCGTGTGCCGAATCCTCTGGAATTCGGCATCACTATCGTGGACGAGGCGGGCCAGGTCGAGCGTTTCCTGGAGAAGCCGACCTGGGGCCAGGTCTTCTCGGACACCGTCAATACGGGCATCTATGTCATGGAACCCGAGGTGTTCGACTATGTCGAGGCCGACGTCTCCGTGGACTGGTCCGGTGACGTCTTTCCACAGCTCATGAAGGAAGGAAGGCCCATCTATGGCTATGTCGCCGAGGGCTACTGGGAGGATGTCGGTACCCACGAGAGCTATGTGAAGGCCCAGGCAGACGTCCTTGAGCGCAAGGTCGACGTCGAGATCGACGGCTTCGAGATCTCGCCGGGTGTATGGGTCGCGGAAGGCGCGGAAGTACATCCCGACGCGGTACTGCGGGGACCTCTCTACATCGGGGACTACGCAAAGGTGGAAGCCGGAGCGGAGATTCGCGAGCACACGGTCATCGGGTCGAACGTCGTCGTGAAAAGCGGTGCTTTCCTGCACAAGGCAGTGGTTCACGACAACGTCTACATCGGCCAGCACAGCAATCTGCGCGGATGCGTGATCGGTAAGAATACCGACGTCATGCGGGCCGCCCGCATCGAGGACGGCGCGGTCATCGGAGACGAATGTCTGATCGGTGAAGAATCGATCATTCAGGGCAATGTTCGCGTCTACCCGTTCAAGACCATCGAGGCCGGCGCCTTCGTCAATACATCGGTGATCTGGGAATCTCGCGGACAGGCCCACCTCTTCGGGGCCCGCGGTGTGTCCGGGATCCTGAACGTCGAGATCACGCCGGAGCTGGCGGTCCGGCTCGCCGGAGCCTATGCCACGACCCTCAAGAAGGGCTCGACGGTCACCACCGCCCGTGACCACTCCCGCGGCGCCCGGGCGCTGAAGAGAGCGGTGATCTCGGCGCTCCAGGCCAGTGCCATCGATGTCCGTGACCTGGAGAACGTACCGCTGCCCGTCGCCCGCCAGCAGACGGCGAGGGGCAGCGCCGGAGGGATCATGATCCGTACGTCCCCCGGCGTGTCCGACTCGGTCGACATCATGTTCTTCGACGAGCGGGGCGCGGACCTCTCCCAGGCGCGGCAGCGGAAGTTGGACCGGGTCTACGCACGTCAGGAATACCGCCGTGCCTTCCCGGGGGAGATCGGGGACCTGCACTTTCCGTCCAGCGTCTTCGACTCGTACACCGGATCGCTGCTGCGGAACGTGGACACCGCGGGGATTGCCGACGCGGGCCTCAAGGTTGTCGTCGACGCCTCCAACGGCAGTGCCGGGCTTGTCCTGCCGAGCCTGCTGGGCAGGCTCGGCGTGGACGCGTTGACCATCAACCCCGGCCTCGACGAGTCGCGGCCCACCGAATCCGCCGAGACCCGGCGCTCAGGACTGGTGCGGTTGGGCGAGATCGTCTCCTCGGCACGGGCCGCGTTCGGCGTACGGTTCGACCCGGTGGGCGAGCGGCTCTCCCTGGTCGACGAACGGGGCAGGATCGTGGAGGACGACCGGGCGCTCCTGGTGATGCTCGACCTCGTGGCGGCCGAGCGGCGCAGCGGGCGGGTGGCGCTGCCGGTGACCACGACGCGGGTCGCCGAGCAGGTCGCGGCGTACCACGGCACGCAGGTCGCATGGACGACGACGTCGCCCGACGATCTGACGCGTGTGGGACGTGAGGAAGGCACCATCTTCGGTGGAGACGGTCGCGGTGGATTCATCGTTCCCGAATTCAGTAGCGTTTTCGACGGATCGGCTGCTTTCGTGAGACTCATCGGGCTCGTCGCCAGGACCCAGCTCACTCTCAGCCAGATCGATGCCCGTATTCCCCGTGCCCATGTCCTGCGTCGTGATCTGGCCACACCCTGGGCCGTCAAGGGCTTGGTCATGCGGCGGGTCGTGGAGGCCGCCGGTGACCGCAGTGTCGATACGACGGACGGTGTAAGGGTCGTGGAGGCCGATGGGCGATGGGTGATGGTGCTGCCGGACCCGGCCGAAGCGGTCACCCATTTGTGGGCTGAGGGTCCGGATGACGCCTCCGCTCAGGCGCTGCTGGACGAATGGGCGGCGGTCGTGGAGAGCGCAGGTCACTGAGGGTTCCACCGGTGTTCCCGGCGGCGTCCAGTGACGCCTTTGGGCACACCGGTGGGGCCATTCGGCGGTAGCAGTGGTGACGTGCGACGATGTGCGGCATGTCGCAGCAGCCCCCCGATCGGAGTATCGCCTCACCTCCTGCGCGTCCTGATGCGTCCATGTCGCTGCTGACCAATGTGATGGATCACAGCCTGGACGACGGATACGCCGAGGCATCGGCGCGTCGGAAGGCCGACGGGAGCGCGGGCATGCCCCGCACGCTCAAGTCGAGACTCGGCCTCGCCGCATGTCTGGTGCTTGCTGCACTTGTGGTCACACTCGGGGCCGCGCAGGCACGTGTCTCGGCGCCGGTCCTCGCCAAGGAGCGCCAGGAGTTGATCGATCGTATCGACGGGGAGACGGCGGCAGCCGACACTCTTGAGTCGCAGGTCGACAAGCTCCGGGACGACGTGGGCAGACGCCAGCGCAAGGCGTTGGAGAAGCACGGCGGGGACCAGGGGGAGCTGGTGGCACTGCTCGCCGGGGCGACCGCGGTGGAGGGGCCCGGCGTGAAACTCGTCGTCGACGACGCCAAGGACACCGACCAGGGCGGTGGCGGGCCGAGGGAGACCAGCGGATTCGCCGACACCGGGCGGGTCCGCGACCGGGACCTGCAACGGGTCGTCAATGGACTCTGGCAGTCCGGTGCGGAAGCGATTGCGATCAACGGGCAGCGTCTGACAGCCCTGTCGGCGATCCGTGCGGCCGGCGACGCCATACTGGTCGACAACAGACCGCTCGTGCCGCCGTACACGGTGCTGGCGGTGGGGAACGGGAAGCAGCTCAGCGCCGCATTCCAGGACAGTGCTGACGGCCAGTATCTGCAGGCGCTCAAGGACACCTTCGACATCCGGACAAGCATGTCCGTCCAGGAGAAGGTGAACCTCCCGGTTGCGCCGAGCCTGATCGTACGAACAGCAGAGCCTTATAAGGCCGCAGACACCGGCAGTGGTGCGGCAGACACAGGGAAGGGCACATCGTGATCGCCGTACTGGGCCTCGTCGTGGGAGTCGTGGTCGGACTGCTGGTCCGACCCGAGGTGCCGGCGGTGGTCGAGCCCTATCTTCCGATCGCCGTCGTTGCTGCCCTCGACGCAGTCTTCGGGGGTCTGCGGGCCATGCTCGACGGAATCTTCGTAGACAAGGTGTTCGTCGTGTCGTTCCTGTCGAACGTCGTCGTGGCCGCACTGATCGTGTTCCTGGGCGACAAGCTGGGCGTGGGAGCGCAACTCTCCACCGGTGTGGTGGTCGTGCTCGGGATCCGGATCTTCTCCAACGCCGCGGCCATCCGTCGGCACGTCTTCCGGGCCTGACGCCGATGAGCAACGAAGAACTTCCCAGCGACAAGGGGCGCATCGGCGAACAGCCGGCCGACGCCGCCAAGGAGCTCACCGGACGGCAGCGGCTGATCGCCGGACTGTGGCCGCCGCGGGTGACGCGAGCCCAACTCATTGTCGCGGTACTGCTGTTCGTCCTCGGCCTCGGGCTGGCCATTCAGGTGCGCTCGAACAGTGACAACAGCGCGCTGAGGGGTGCCCGCCAGGAGGACCTGGTCCGCATTCTTGATGAGCTGGACGACCGAACACAGCGTCTGGAGGACGAGAAGCAGCGTCTCGGCGCTCAGCGTACGGAGCTGGAGAACAGCTCCGACCAGGCTGAGGAGGCCCGTAAGCAGACGGTGGAGAAGGAGCGGCAACTCGGTATTCTCGCGGGCACCGTGGCGGCACACGGGCCTGGGATCACGCTCACCGTCAATGACCCGGGAGACGGGATCAAGGCGGACATGCTGCTCGACGCGCTGCAGGAGTTGCGTGCAGCGGGTGCCGAGGCGATTGAGGTCAACGGAGTGAGAGTGGTGGCCAATACGTTCTTCTCCGGTGATGGCGGCAACATCAAGGTTGACGGCCGTAAGATCACCGCGCCGTACGTGTTCAAGGTGATCGGCAAGCCCCAGGATCTGGAGCCGGCGCTGAACATCCCTGGCGGTGTGGTGCAGACATTGGAGAAGGAGCAGGCCACCGTGCATGTGGAGCAGGCCGATGACATCGTCGTGGACGTCTTGCGACCGGCGAAGCGGCCTGGCTACGCTCGGTCGTCATCCTCGTGAGGCCGCGTTACGGAGGGGTCGAAGGACACGGGCAGGAGGTTGCGGGGGGTCGCCGCATCGTAATGGTGGTGCGTGGTGGAAACTGTCGAGTGGATACGGACGTTGTGAAGATGTCCGGGTCGGCAGGTGTGTTCGTTCAGGGTTCGTCCTGCCCCACGGGCGGGTCTATTTCGGTCAAGGGGAATCGCCCGTGAAGTTGTTTGGGAAGTTGTTCGGCAAGAGCGCTCGCGATGAAGCTGCCCGCCATCGCGCACCGCGCCATGGCCAGGCAGAGGAGCAGGGCTCGGAGCGCCCGCTCTTCCGCGATCAGGTGTCCGGTTCGGGCAGTGACAATTCGGGCGCTTCCGGCGCGTCGTCTGTTGACCCTGCCGGTGCCGGCCGCATAGGTTTCTCGGAACCGTCAACCTCAAGTACGGGTGGAGGGTTCACCCCGAGGCAGGAGGGTTCGTCCATGCCGGTCTGTACGAGGTGCGGGCATCGCAACGCCGAGGCCAGTCGCTTCTGCTCCAACTGCGGCGCGCCGCTGAGGGGTGGAATTCCCGAGCGTGCCTCGGAGACGACCTCGACCATCTCCATCTCCGGTCTTGAGGCATACGAGGCAGAGACCACCGGGCAGACGCCCGTACCGTCCCTGTCGCCCGAGGCGCAGGCCGCAGTCGATGCGCTTCCGCTCGGCTCGGCACTCCTGGTGGTGCGACGTGGTCCGAACTCCGGCAGCCGCTTCCTGCTGGACGGTGAGCTGACCACAGCCGGCCGCCATCCGCAGAGCGACATCTTCCTCGACGACGTGACGGTGTCGCGGCGGCATGTGGAGTTCCACAGGAGCCCCGACGGCAGCTTCACGGTCGGGGACGTGGGCAGCCTGAACGGCACCTACGTCAACCGCGAGCGCATCGACTCCGTCGCCCTGTCCAACGGTGACGAAGTGCAGATCGGCAAGTACCGGCTGGTCTTCTACGCGAGCCAGCGGGGCATCTGACCCGTCAGGGAAGGTCCATGCTGAGAACACCGACGGGCGGTGCCGGTCACGGCACCGCCACCGCCGACGACCGCCCGATGAGTATCGGCACGGTGCTCCTGCAACTGCGGGACGAGTTTCCGGAAGTCACGATCTCCAAGATCCGCTTCCTGGAGGCCGAAGGTCTCATCGAGCCGCAGCGGACCCCCTCCGGCTATCGCAAGTTCCGTGGGGCCGACGTGGAGCGGCTGGCTCAGGTGCTGCGCATGCAGCGGGACCACTACCTCCCGCTGAAGGTCATTCGAGAGCATCTGGATGCCCTCGCCCGGGGCGAACAGTCCGCCCTGCCGTCCGGGGGCGACCCGCGGGATCCGACCGACGGCGGCTGGGGCGCCGGTCCCGGACGGGCGACCGCGGCCCGCATCGGCCGTGCCGAGCTGCTGGCGGCCGCCGAGGTCACCGAAAGTGACCTGGATGAGTGGGAGTCGTACGGCTTGGTCACTCCGACCACCGAGGGCGGTTACGACGCGGAAATGGTCACGGTGGCCAAGCTTGTGGCGGATCTGGGTCGATTCGGTCTGGAACCACGTCACCTGCGTGCCATTCGGGCGGCCGCAGACCGTGAGGCGGGACTTATCGAGCAGGTGGTCGCGCCCCTGCGCCGACACCGGAATCCGCAGACCAGGACACATGCGGAGGCCACCGCGAGGGAGCTCGCAGAGCTGTCCGTGCGGCTTCATTCGGCGCTTGTGCAGACCGCTCTGCGGGTCCGGCTCCACTGATCACGTCGGTGCCCGACTACCCAAACCTGCCGAGCACGTCCTAGGGTTGCTGTGTGAACGAGCTCGACGTTGTGGGTGTCCGGGTGGAAATGCCCTCCAACCAACCGATCGTGCTCCTGCGTGAAGTGGGAGGCGACCGGTACCTCCCCATTTGGATCGGTCCTGGTGAGGCGACCGCGATCGCCTTCGCCCAGCAGGGCATGGCTCCGGCCAGGCCGCTGACCCATGATCTCTTCAAGGATGTGCTTGAGGCCGTCGGCCAGGAGCTCACCGAGGTCCGTATCACGGACCTTCGGGAAGGGGTCTTCTACGCGGAGCTGGTCTTCGCCAGCGGGGTCGAGGTGAGCGCGCGGCCGTCCGACGCCATAGCGCTCGCACTGCGCACCGGAACGCCGATCTACGGCAGTGACGGGGTGCTCGACGATGCCGGCATCGCCATCCCGGACGAGCAGGAGGACGAGGTGGAGAAATTCCGCGAGTTCCTCGACCAGATCTCACCGGAGGACTTCGGTACCAACAGTCAGTAACCGTTCTACGGGGTCGCAGTCAGCGCATCCGACAAGCCTTTCCCGCTTGCGAGACTCGGGAAACCACTCTCAGGGTGATTATCACTCGGCGTGCCGAGTGTGGCGATCGTTGACGCACCCCGAGTGACTGCCTACCTTCGAGGTGGCAGGTCAAGGACGGAGGTCGGCGTGAGAAGCAGCGGCGACGGTACGGCAGCGGGTGGGCCGTATCCGCAGCAGGGGAGTACAGCCGGCCACACCATCAGGCAACCGGTTGAACCGGCGGCGGTGGCGGGGGGCGGCGTGGCATCGGCCAACGACATCGGCTATCGAGGGCCGACAGCTTGCGCGGCCGCGGGGATCACCTATCGGCAGCTCGACTACTGGGCGCGCACGGGGCTGGTCGAGCCGAGCGTGCGTCCGGCATACGGCTCGGGCACACAGCGGCTCTACAGCTTCCGGGACGTCGTCCTGCTGAAGATCGTGAAGCGTTTCCTGGACACGGGCGTCGCCCTGCAGAACATCCGCACCACGGTTCAGCATCTGCGGGCCCGCGGTTTCCAGGATCTTGAGCGGATGACGCTGATGAGCGACGGGGCGACGGTCTACGAGTGCTCCTCGCCCGACGAGGTCGTCGATCTGCTCCAGGGCGGCCAGGGGGTCTTCGGTATCGCCGTGGGTGTGGTGTGGCAGGACGTCGACGCCGCCCTGTCACAGCTGCACGGTGAGCGGGTGGACACCGGCGAGACGCTGGTCGGGAACAACCCCACCGATGAGCTCGCGCGTCGACGCAACCGCGCCGGCTGACCCGGCCGGGGAACCGGGCGCGGCGATTGTCAGTGCCGTAGGGCAGCATCGATTGATGTGAGAGCCGCGCCCACCATCCTGCACCTGGACATGGATGCCTTCTACGCCTCTGCCGAGCAGGCGGCGAAGCCCAGCCTGCGCGGCAAACCGGTCGTGGTGGGCGGGCTGGGACCGCGCGGAGTCGTCGCCACCGCGTCGTACGAGGCGCGGCGCTTCGGGGTGCACTCGGCGATGCCCATGGCGCAGGCGCGGCGGCTGGCTCCCAACGCGGCCTATCTGGTGCCCCGCTTCCTGCTGTACCGGACGGTCAGTGACCAGGTGATGGAGCTGCTGGGACGGCTCTCCCCGCTGGTGGAGCCGCTCAGCCTGGACGAGGCCTTTGTGGACCTCGAAGCGGGTGGCACGGCCGATGACACCGCTTCCGCGCTGGAGATCGGTGAGCAACTGCGTACGGCCATCAAGGCGGTCACAGGGCTCACCGGCTCGGTCGGGCTCGCCGGTTCCAAGATGCTGGCCAAGATCGCTTCCGAGGAGGCGAAACCGAACGGGCTGCTGCTCATAGAGCCGGGGACGGAGCGGGAGCTGCTCGCGCCCATGTCGGTACGGATCCTCCCCGGCGTCGGGCCCGCGACGGCGGACCATCTGCGCCGCGCCGGGATGACCCGGGTCAATGACCTGGTCGAGGCGGGTGAGGCGGAGCTCGTACGCCTGCTGGGGAAGGCGCACGGCGGCTCGCTGCACCGCATGGCGTTCGGGTACGACGACCGGCCCGTGGTAGCGGAGCGGGACGCGAAATCGGTGTCGGTGGAGGACACTTTCGACGCGGATCTGCACGACCGGGTGCGGGTCAGGACGGAGGTGGAACGGCTGGCCGACCGATGCGTCCAGCGACTGCGGGGCGCGGGGCGGTCCGGGCGGACGGTGGTGCTGAAGGTACGGCGGTACGACTTCTCCACGCTCACGAGGTCCGAGACGCTGCGTGGGCCCACGGACGACCCGGCAGTGGTCCGGGAGGCCGCCGCACGGCTCCTGGAGGCCGTGGACACCACCGGAGGGGTACGGCTCCTGGGGGTGGGTGTCACGGGGCTTGCCGACTACACGCAGGAAGACCTCTTCGCCCAGGCCGCCGGTGAGCAGGCCGCAACCGGGGAAGCGGCCGAGGAGGAGACAGCGGCGGGGGGCGACGGGGACAAACTGGTGGACGGTGCGCGGGAGGAGACCCGGGAGACCGCCGAGCAGCCGGCCGCACGGCGCTGGCCCGCCGGTCATGACGTACGTCATGACACCTACGGCCACGGCTGGGTGCAGGGCAGTGGTGTCGGCCGGGTGACGGTGCGGTTCGAGGAACCCGAATCGGCGCCCGGCCGGGTGCGTACGTTCCGCATCGACGATCCGGAACTGCAGCCGGCCGCACCGCTGCCGCTGGTGCGGAACCCGGTGGATTACTCGTCCTGGCCGGCCAGTCTGCCGAAATCCCTGTCCGGTCCGGTCTCCTCGGGCGGGGAGTCCAGACCGTAGTGCCGGTAGAGCTGGAGTTCCTGCTCCGGTGAGAGATGGCGGCCTACACCGAAGTCTGGTGCGTCCTTGATCAGTGCACGGTCGAAGGGGACGTGGAGCGAATCCTCCACGAATTCGCTGGGTTCCAGCGGGACGAACGCGTCCCGGCTGAACAGTCCGGTACGCACGGCCGCCCACTCGGGCACACCGGTCGCGTCGTCGAGGTACACCTCGTCCACGGTTCCGATCTTGGTGCCCTTGCGGTCGAATGCTTTGCGGCCGATCAGGCTGCGCGGATCGATGTCGGTCTGCACGGTCCCTCCCACTGGTCGCGGCTACTCCACAAGCACTACAGAAGTGCAGATCCGAGGGGTTGGCCACTCGAGAATTCCGCCGCGAACCCCGCTGGTAGGCTGGTGACGGCTGCTGACCCCGTGCGGGAGAGTCCTCCGGAGCGAATCCGAAGGCGCCGAAGGAGCAAATCCTCCCCGGAATCTCTCAGGCCCCCGTACCGCACGGACGAGGTCACTCTGGAAAGCAGGGCGGGTTTCGTGCGGCCGAGTGCCGGCGCGGTTCCCTTCCTCACCGACGGTGAAAGCCGGTACGCCGCAGGGCGCGCCGGTGAAGCTCTCAGGTTGAGATGACAGAGGGGGAGGCCGTTCGGGCACCCGCGCCGTGGTGCCCCTCGCAGGTCGTGACAGACCAGGAGGCCTCCACCATGACCCCCCGTCGCACTCCGCTCTCCCAGCTGGAGCAGGGCATTCCGTTCGAACAGCGCCACATCGGTCCCGATGCGGAGTCGCAGTCGAAGATGCTCGCTCAGATTGGTTACGGCTCGCTGGACGAGCTGACCGCGGCAGCGGTGCCCGATGTCATCAAGAGCGCGGAGGCGCTGCAGCTGCCGACCGCCCGCACCGAGGCCGAGGTCCTGGCAGAGCTGCGCTCCCTCGCCGACCGCAACCAGGTGCTGGCCCCGATGATCGGGCTCGGCTACTACGGCACCTTCACCCCGCCGGTGATCCTCCGCAACGTCATGGAGAACCCCGCCTGGTACACGGCCTACACGCCGTACCAGCCGGAGATCTCGCAGGGCCGTCTGGAGGCGCTCCTCAATTTCCAGACGATGGTCGCCGAGCTGACCGGGCTGCCCACCTCCGGCGCCTCCCTGCTCGACGAGGGCACCGCGGCCGCCGAGGCCATGGCGCTCTCGCGGCGTGTCGGCAAGGTCAAGAACGGTGTCTTCCTGGTCGACGCCGATGCTCTGCCGCAGACGATCGCCGTCATCGAGACCCGCGCCGAGCCGACCGGTGTCGAGGTCGTCGTCGCCGACCTCTCCGACGGCATCCCGGCGGAGATCGCCGAGCGCGGCGTCTTCGGTGTCCTGGTGCAGTACCCGGGCGTCTCCGGGGCGGTACGGAACATCAAGCCCGTCATCGATCAGGCCCACGAGCTCGGTGCGATCGTCACGGTCGCCGCCGATCTGCTGGCCCTGACCCTGCTCACCTCACCGGGCGACCTGGGCGCGGACATCGCGGTCGGTACCACGCAGCGCTTCGGTGTACCGATGGGCTTCGGGGGACCGCACGCCGGCTTCATGGCCGTACGCGAGAAGTTCGCCCGCAGCCTGCCGGGCCGCCTCGTCGGCGTTTCCGTCGATGCGGACGGCAACAAGGCATACCGGCTGGCCCTGCAGACCCGCGAGCAGCACATCCGCCGCGAGAAGGCCACCAGCAACATCTGTACCGCTCAGGTGCTGCTCGCTGTCATGGCCGGGATGTACGCCGTCTACCACGGCCCGGACGGGCTGCGGACGATCGCTCAGCGCACCCACCGCTACGCGACGATCCTGGCCGAGGGCCTGCGCGCCTCCGGCATCGACGTCGTGACCGGCGCCTACTTCGACACGCTCACCGTGCGTGTCCCGGGGAAGGCCGCCGATGTCGTGGCCGACGCCCGCGAGCGCGGTGTCAATCTGCGGCTCGTCGACGCAGACCTGGTCTCCCTCGCCTGCGACGAGACCACCACGCGTACGCAGATCGCCGCAGTCTGGGCCGCCTTCGGCGCCGACGGGGACATCGAGGCACTGGACGCCGCGACTGCCGACGCGCTGCCCGAGGGCCTGCTGCGCACCGACGAGATCCTCACCCACCCGGTCTTCCACCAGCACCGTTCCGAGACCGCGATGCTGCGCTACCTGCGCAGGCTCGCCGACCGGGACTACGCCCTGGACCGCGGAATGATCCCGCTCGGCTCCTGCACCATGAAACTGAACGCGACCACCGAGATGGAGTCGATCACCTGGCCCGAGTTCGGCGCACTGCACCCCTTCGCGCCGGCCGAGCAGGCGCAGGGCTTCCTCACCCTCATTCGTGAGCTTGAGGAGCGCCTTGCCGAGGTCACCGGGTACGACGCGGTCTCGATCCAGCCGAACGCCGGATCGCAGGGCGAGTTCGCAGGCCTCCTGGCCGTGCGTGCGTACCACCGGGCCAACGGCGACGACCAGCGGACCATCTGCCTCATCCCGTCCTCCGCGCACGGCACCAACGCCGCCAGCGCCGTGATGGCCGGCATGAAGGTCGTCGTGGTGAAGACCGCCGACGACGGCGAGGTCGACATCGAGGACCTCCGCGCCAAGATCGAGAAGCACCGCGACGAGCTCGCCGTGCTCATGATCACGTACCCGTCGACGCACGGTGTGTTCGAGGAGCACGTCGCCGACATCTGCGCCGAGGTGCACGACGCCGGCGGTCAGGTCTACGTCGACGGTGCCAACCTCAACGCGCTGGTCGGCCTCGCCAAGCCGGGACGGTTCGGCGGCGACGTCTCGCACCTGAACCTGCACAAGACCTTCTGCATCCCGCACGGCGGCGGCGGTCCCGGCGTCGGCCCGGTCGGTGTCCGCGCGCACCTTGCGCCGTACCTGCCGAACCACCCGCTGCAGCCCGCGGCGGGCCCCGAGACCGGTGTCGGACCGATTTCGGCCGCCCCGTGGGGCTCGGCCGGTATTCTCCCCATCTCCTGGGCGTACGTACGCCTGATGGGCGGGGAGGGTCTGAAGCGTGCGACGCAGGTCGCCGTACTCGCCGCCAACTACATTGCCAAGCGTCTCGAACCGCACTACCCGATCCTGTACAACGGCCCGGCCGGGCTCGTCGCGCACGAGTGCATCGTGGACCTGCGGCCGATCTCCAAGGCCACCGGCGTCAGCGTCGACGACATTGCCAAGCGTCTGATCGACTACGGCTTCCATTCGCCGACCATGTCGTTCCCGGTCGCCGGGACGCTGATGATCGAACCGACCGAGAGCGAGAACCTCGCGGAGCTCGACCGATTCTGCGACACGATGATCGCCATTCGTGGCGAGGTCGAGAAGGTGGCCTCCGGCGAGTGGAGCGCGGACGACAACCCGCTGAGCAACGCTCCGCACACCGCGGCGATGCTGGGCGGGGAGTGGGACCACGGCTACAGCCGTGAGGTGGCCGTCTTCCCGGCCGGCGTCTCGGCCGCCGACAAGTACTGGCCGCCGGTGCGCCGGATCGACGGTGCCTTCGGTGACCGCAACCTCGTCTGCTCCTGCCCGCCGCTGGACGAGTACGACAACTGAGGCATGAGCGGTAGGGCGTGACGCGGGCATGCGTCGGGGCCGGTTCGGAGTTCTCCGGGCCGGCCCCAGTTCGTACCGGCCGCAGTCAGGCGGCCCTCACCACCCGGCCGGCCTGAAGGGGCCGGTGCGGGGCGATGATCTGCCCGTCCGGGAGCAGCTCACCGGTGTCCTCGAAGAGCAGGACGCCGTTGCACAGCAGGCTCCAGCCCTGTTCCGGATGGTGTGCCGTCAGGCGGGCGGCCTCCCGGTCGGCTGAGTCGGCGGTCGGGCATGGTGGCTGGTGCTGGCACATGGATGGGTTCTTTCGCTGCGTTGTGGTGAATGTCCTGCGGCTCGATGAGGTGTTCATGGCCGCCCCCCGTATCGATCGATCGGTCCGGTCCCAGTGTTGCCCCACGGGCGTCATTCCGCAGGGATTTCGCAGCAGCACTTCTTCTTACTCCAAGGACGTGTCACCCGGCCGGACGGTTCATCGCAACTGCACTGTCACTTCGGGTGGTTCGGGGTGGCCGGACCGGGCTAGTCCAGATGGGCAGGATGTGCACCCCGCAGCGCTGTGCCCCACCACCAGGGACGTGGCGGGGCACAGCGCGGTGATGTGGGATGCGGCCGTCTTCAGGCCGGTGATCCGAGCAGGGGGCCGGTGCCCGGGGTGATGCGCAGCGTCATCACGCGGAGCAGATCGGCGACCCGGTGCGGGCGATGCGCCGCGATTCCCGGCGGTGCGGGTGCCAGCGGTACCAGGAGATCGACGGGGGCGAGTGCCCCGCCGGAGGCGTCGGCCTCGGTGTCGGCGTGCAGCCACAGCGCCAGCATGTAGAGCTCCGGGATGGACAGCAGCCGTGGCTGGTAGTGCGGTGTCACCGTCTCGGCCTGGCGCACGGCGAGTTCGGTCGAGGCGATGTAGGGGCCCTCGAAGAAGTGCGAGAAGGTCCAGCCGTCCGGAGTGAGCATGGTGTCTGCCGCGGCGACGGCCTGCTCCGAGCTGCGGATCAGGAACCGCCACGCGGCAAGCCGAGTGGCGGGTGCGAGTCCGTTCGGGCCGATCCGGTCCAGTACATGGACGGGAAGCGGGAGTTCGGGGCTCAGCGGTCCCTGGGCGGCTCGGAGGGCAGGTGTGCGGGCCTCGCGGACTGCGGTGGGTGAACCGAGTGCCGCGAGAACGCTGCGCAGAGCGGGCGCGGGAGCCGGGGGAACATGAAGCGGCATAGTGGGTCGCCTCTCACTTCGGAGACACGGTGATGCGTGGGCGGGTGCAGACGGCGCTGTCGGCGTGCGGGGCCAGAGGAGGCCGGTGACTGGGCCGGTGCGTCAACTCTCTGCCTCGTCCGCGAAGTTTATACGACACGTGTTCACGCAGTGATTCCACTAGCCGTCGCAGCTATTGCCGACAAGGCGGTATCAGGACTTTATTATGCGGAGTTTCTGCTGATTCGTCGTCAGCGGCGCAGCCACCGCCAGGGATTTTTCCCTGGACGCGGTCGGCCGAAACGCGTCGGCGTTTTCACTGTGCGCCGGGCCGTGGAACTGCGCACTGCTCCATGCCGAGGGAATGTGCCCCGGACGGCCGCCCTCAGATTACTGGGTGCGCGGCGTTCCTGGGGGCGTTATGGATCACCCGGCCTGGGCATTATCGATCGTGACGCGAGCGGCCTGGGCCGCGGGCCGCCCACTCGAGGGAGGGACGCTTCGATGGGGGAGAAGGTCGTGGCGGGCGCCTTTGATCTGTCCGATCGGCAGAAGTACCGGAGGAAGCTTCACCAGTGCCTGGAGGGGCTGGAGAGGCTCCTGGCGGAGCGGAGGTTCGACCGCCCCCGCAACCTCATGGGCATGGAGATCGAGCTGAATCTGGCAGGCGCCGACGGCATGCCGAAGATGATGAATGGGGAGGTGCTCCCGCGCATCGCGAGCCGTGATTTCCAGACCGAACTCGGGATGTTCAATTTGGAGGTGAACATAGTCCCGCACCACCTGGACGGACGCGTTTTCGATCAGCTGGCGGAAGAGCTCAGGACCGGCCTCGGATATGCCCATCGGAAGGCGGGCGAGGTCGATGCCGGGATCATGATGATCGGAATTCTGCCCACCCTGGGCCGTCAGGACCTCGTTGCGGCGAACCTCTCGGACGTGGACCGCTACGCACTGCTGAATGATCAAATGGTGGCTGCGCGGGGCGAGGATTTCTCCCTCGATATCCAAGGGGTGGAACGATTGGTCTCTACCTCCTCCTCGATCACTCCCGAGGCCGCCTGCACATCGGTCCAGCTGCATCTGCAGGTGACACCGGCGCGCTTCGCGGCCGTATGGAACGCGGCCCAGGCCGTCGCCGGGATCCAGATCGCCCTCGGCGCCAACTCGCCCTTCCTGCTCGGCAGGGAACTGTGGCGGGAATCGCGGCCGCCGCTCTTCCAGCAGGCCACGGACACCAGGCCGCCCGAGCTCCAGAACCAGGGGGTGCGGCCCAGAACCTGGTTCGGCGAGCGGTGGGTCGGCTCGGCGTACGAGCTCTTCGCGGAGAATTTGCGTTACTTTCCCCCGCTGCTGCCGATCTGTGACAAGGAGGACCCGCTGCGGGTGCTCGACGACGGCGGGGTGCCGCGGCTGCAGGAGCTCGTGCTCCACAACGGCACGGTCTACCGCTGGAACCGGCCCGTGTACGGGCTGGCCGACGGCGTACCCCATCTGCGGGTGGAGAACCGGGTCCTGCCCGCCGGCCCCACCGTCACCGATGTGATTGCCAACGCCGCCCTCTACTACGGGCTCGTGCGGGCGCTCGCCGAGGAATCCCGTCCGGTGTGGACCAGGCTCCCGTTCGCAGCAGCGGCCGAGAACTTCGACACCGCCTGCCGCCACGGAATCGACGCGGAACTGATCTGGCCCCGTCCCGGCCGTTCGGGCGGGCTGACCCGGGTGCCGGCGGTCAAGCTCGTACGGGACGAATTGCTGCCGCTGGCCGCTGCGGGGCTCGATGCCTGGAACATCGAGCCCGCGGACCGCGACCGCTACCTCGGGGTCATCGAGGAGCGCTGCAGGCGGCGGGTGAATGGAGCGTCCTGGCAGGTGGACACTTACCACCGGGCACGGGAGGCCGGACTCGACCGGCATGCGGCACTGGCCGCGACCACCCGCCGGTACGCCGAGCTGATGCACAGCGGCGAGTCCGTGCACAACTGGCCGACGGGTGTCCCCGCACTGTGACCCGTCGTGGCGGGCGCCGCCAACCGCTGCCGTTCCCGACCGCGCCGGGCGTTACTCCTGGGCGGCGTGGTTGCTCTGCCCGGCCGTCATGACGGCCTGCAGAATCACGGCCTGGATCTCGGCAGGGTCGGTGACCTGGTAGCCCCCGCCGCCGGTGACCTTCGCCATCTCGTTCACCTCTTCGCGGTCGGCCTCGGGGCCGACCGCGATGGCGAGGAGCGGCACCGGACGTTCCGGGTCGGCGATCCGCTTCAGTTCCGCGACCAGGGCACTGCGGGAGATGGAGCGGTTGTCCTGGTTCGAGCCGTCGGTGAGGATCACCACAGCGTTGAACTTGCCCTTCACATACGTTGCCTGGGCATCCTTGTACGCGGCCAGAGTGGTGTCGTACAGACCGGTCGCGCCGCCTGGCACCGGCTGCAGCGCGGAGAAGGCCGCGGCGAGCCTCTCGCGGTGGGTGCCGCCGCCCTTCGCCGGGTCCCCGAGTCGGCTCGTCGGCATCAGCTTGCGGTAGTCCTTGTCGCCGTCGAGCGTGGTGGCGAACTCCCAGAGCCCGATCTCGTCGTTCGGGGTGAACTGGTTGAGGGCCTGGATCAGGGACGCCTTCGTGACGTCCATCCGGGACTGGTCGCGCCCCGGCACGATCGTGGCCATCGAACCCGAGGCATCGACGACCGTCGTCAGCCGGGCGCTCTGCACCGTGATCGTCCACATGCCGAGCGTCTGCTGGAGCGCCTCGGCGGACGGCGCTGCGGCGGCCGCGGTGGCGTACGGCTGGGGCTTCCTGCCGCCCGCCGATGCGACCACCGACTCCCCGGCCGTCCCGTCGACGTTTCTGAAGCCGTGCTCCTTCAGGATGGTTTGCGCGCCCGGCTCATTCAGCAGTGTCATGAACCGCAGGGCCGCCCGGCCCTCGGAGGTGCTCATCCTGGTCTCGTTCACCAGCGTGTACGGATAGTCGAGCAGCGGGGTGCCGTCCTTGGGGTAGAAGAGATCGAGCCTTCCACCGTCGGTCGACTCCGCGTTGTGGGCGAACGCGGCCTGCTCGGAGAGGAGCACCGCCTGGTTGCGCTCCGGACTGCCCTGCTCGGCGCCCGAATCGTCCTGCGTCAGCGTTTCGAGCACCTGGGTGTCACCGTCCGACATACGCTGCGCCAGCAGCTTGGCAGTCGCCGCGACTCCGGTGTCGCTGTCGCCGCCCTGTTTCTCGGAGGAAGCGCCGATGCTGGAGAGCGCGAGCAGGCCGGTGGCACTGCGTGCCGGGTCGGCCGCGCCGAGACGCACCTTGTCCGAGTCCATGGCCGCGGCCGTCAACTCGGCCCAGGAGTACTTCTTCTTCGGCCAGCCGAGGCTCTTGGCCGCCGACGGCACCGTGGCCAGGGTGACGGGGGAGGAGGCGACGGAATCGCCGGGGGTGATCGGGATGCCGTCACCGGAGCCCTTGGCCCGGTCGAGCCAGAGGTCGGAGTCGGGCAGCCAGATCTGGTAGTCCGGGGTACGGGTGCCGGAGGAGAGAGCATCGGCGACCTTGTAGGAATCGCGGGCCACCACCCGCACGTACAGACAGCGGCCGTCGGATTTCAGGTGGTCCTTGCGCGCCTTGTCGGCGACGGCACGTACGGCGGGGGCGATGTCCGGTGAGGCCATCATGGAAAGGCGTACGGCGGAGTCCTCGCAGGACTTCGAGAACGACAGCAGGCCGCCCTGCACCGCGACCGCCGTTCCCGCCGCCACCGCGAGGACGAGCGTGGTCGCGATTGCTACGGTCCGCCGACGGCGCGGCGGCGGACCATCCCCGCTCCCCTCGGTCGCGTAGTCGTCGGGCAAGCTGTGACGTCCCATGACGGTGGTGCCCCTCCTTGAGGATGAACAAGGAAAAGGGGGACCACACCATCGCCAATGGCGGGTGTCCCCCGGCCTGTCGCGCATGATCTTCGTACCTGTATTCGAGACCTTAGCGGGACGGGGAGCGGGATGGGGCGTGAATGCACAACTCAAGGCAGGTGTACAGGTGGAGGCGGGGTACGTGGCTGAATCTTTCGCCCAAGAGGCTGTGTCGCGACGGATCTTGCGGTCTGAAACGGTGCTGGTACTGGCTCTCTCACTGGGCGCCAGCGGGGTGTCTGCCCTGATCAGTTTTGTCGGATCACTGACGAAACCAGGGGGTTTGAAAGAACAGGCCGCGACGCTCAACAGTTCGTACGCACCGGGGCGTCCATGGCTGGATCTCGCCTGGCAGCTCTTCGGAATCGCGACGGCTCTGGTGCCCGTCGCCCTCGTCGCGCATCTGTTGATGAGGGAGGGGGCCGGCCTGCGAGCCATCGGTTTCGACCGGACCGGGCCATGGGCGGATCTGGGGCGCGGCACGATGGTCGCGGCGGGTATCGGAAGTGCCGGACTTGCCTTCTATCTGGTGGCGCGGGCGGCCGGCTTCAATCTGACCGTGGTCCCGGAATCACTGCCCGATGTGTGGTGGAAATTCCCGGTCCTGATCCTTTCCGCGCTCCAGAACTCCGTGGTGGAGGAAGTGATCGTCGTCGGGTATCTGCTTCGCAGACTCGGGCAGTTGGGGTGGACGCCGATGGCGGCCCTGGTGGCGAGTTCGGTGCTGCGTGGCTCGTACCACCTGTATCAGGGTATCGGCGGCTTCATCGGCAACATGGTGATGGGTGTTGTCTTCGTGCTGCTGTACCGGCGCTGGGGCCGGGTCGGTCCGCTGGTCGCGGCGCATGCGCTGCTCGACATCGGGGCATTTGTCGGTTACGCCCTGCTGGCGGGGAAGGTGGGGTGGCTGCCCACGCCGTGAGTGGGGTGGGACGTCGCTGTGTGGTGTTCGCCGACGGGGGCGCACGGGAGTGGTCCTTGGCCGGTGTTCGGCGCAGAGGGCGTACGGGACTGGTTCGTACGTCCTCTGCGCTGTCATCGGGAGGCTCAGGGCGCCGTGAGCAGTTCGCCGTCGATGACCGTCACGGCGTTGCCGGTCAGCAGGGTGCGGTCGCCGCGCAGCGAGGTGCGGACCAGACCGGGACGGGCGGAGGCCTGTAGCCCGGTCAGCTCGTCACGACCGAAGCGGGCCGACCAGAAGGGGGCCAGCGCGGTGTGGGCGCTGCCGGTCACCGGGTCCTCGTCGATCCCGACGCGTGGGAAGAAGCCGCGGGAGACGAAGTCGTAGCCGCGGGCGGGGTCCTCGGCGGCGGCTGTGGCGATGATGCCCCGTCGGGAGAGTCGGCTCAGTGAGGCGAGATCCGGGGTCAGTCCTCGTACGGTCGCCTCGTCGGCCAGTTCGACGACCAGGTCGCCGATGTGAGGGCCGGTGTCGTGTACGGAGAGCGGTTCCGCGCCCAGGGCGACTGCCAGCCCGGCCGGGGCGGTCTCCGGTGTCAGTGGGGCTGTGGGGAAGTCGAGCGTGACCGTGCCCTCGGGGTGGGCGGTCGCGGTGAGGATGCCGCACCGCGTTGCGAAACGCACCGTGCCGCTCGCCGCCCGGGTGGTGTGCAGGACGTGTGCGGTCGCGAGGGTGGCATGCCCGCACATGTCGACCTCGGTGGTCGGGGTGAACCAGCGCAGCGCCCAGTCCGCGTCGCCGCCCGGCGGCAGCGGGTGGGCGAAAGCGGTCTCGGAGAGGTTCAGCTCCATGGCGATCCGCTGGAGCTGTTCGTCGTCGGCAAAGGCGTCGGAGTCCAGCAGCAGGACTCCCGCCGGGTTGCCGGTGAAGGGGCGGTCGGTGAATGTATCGACGATTCGGATCCTCATGACGTGACCGTACGTGCGGCGGAAAACCGCAGGCCAAGGCCAATTCCGTGTCGCTGGACCGAAAAGCCCGGCCGGTGACGGGGACTTTGATCGTCTGCCACCGATCCCGGGTGCCGCTCTGTCCGTCAGGCCGTGAGTGCCGGGCGTGATGCGATGGACCGTGGGTGTCAGAGGCGGGCGGTACGTTTCGCACATCGGAACGAGGAGGTCCCATGGCAACCAGCTGGAGCTTGACGATCGACTGCGCGTACCCGGCGAAGTTGGCGGGGTTCTGGGCACTGGCGCTGGGCTATAGGGCGAAGCCCGCACCGGAAGGGTTCGGGAGCTGGGAAGAATGGTTTGCGCATCATGAGATCCCGCAGGGCGAGTGGGATCAGGGCGTCTACCTCTGCGATCCGGACGGAGTGGGCCCCGGTCTGTCTCTCCTGCACGTGCCGGAGTCGAAGGTGGTGAAGAACCGACTGCATCTGGACGTGCAGGTCGGTGGCGGTCGTGACAGGCCGTGGGAGGAGCGATGGCCGCGTGTGGCCAAGGCGGTGGAGCAGCTGACTGCCGCGGGTGCGACCGTGATCCGTACCCACGAACTGCAGGGCAGGCCCGATCATGTGGTGATGGCCGACCCGGAAGGCAACGAGTTCTGCCTGGTCTGACAGCGGCCTGCGCTCCGTTGCGGATGCTGAACACGCTGGGGTGCAGAAGGCCGGTCGGAGCTTGCGGGGGTGTCGTGGAAGGCACCGCAGTGGTTCCGGCCGCAGATCTTGCGTACCGGCCCCCGCTCTTGACCGCTGCCCCCGCTACTTCGCCCCCGGGGTGAGCCGCCTACCGGCTGCGCCGGGCGGCGATCGCGGTCGAGGCCGCGAGTGCGACGCACAGCGGCGAATAGGCGAGCCGGTCAAGGCGCCGGAAGCGGGCCGAGACCGATCCCGGGGACAGCAGGTCGGTCCGCCCCGAGAGCCCGGCCACGCCGCGCACGCCGAGCACGGCCGCGACGCCGGCCGTGCCGATCCGGGACAGCGCCGGGCTCCGCCGGGGCCGCCCCGCGACCAGCAGCGCCGCGGTCCCCAACGCGCCTGCCACCGCGAAGCACGCCATGGGGCCGGGCGGGTCCGGGCGGCCGGTCACCACGTCCGAGAAGGTTTGCCGGTCGCGGAGCGGCCATGGCGAACCCAGACCCCACGCGATGTGCACACCGGAAAGAGCGGTCAACGCCGTGACAGAAATCCGGCCGGCAGCACGCTCGATCTTCATGACGCTCATGGTACGTACCACGCCGAGCGACCAGTCGACCAGGGCATGTGCCTTCCCTGTACCGCCTCGTCCAACAGTTGTGACCGAGGCATGCCCGGGCCGTGGGGGCCGTACGGTGCTGCTCCCGGTGTGCCGCGATCGTCAAGGAATCGCCAGGTTGGCACGGGGCGGTGTCGTCAAGCGGCGGAGGTGTGATGGTGGGGCCGTCCAGGACGGCTGTGCCGGCCTGGGTGAGGGCGTCACTGACAGGCAGAGCGCGGATCGTGGCACCTCTTGAGCCTGACTCCAGGTTTGCGCTGAAGGCGGCATTCCCTGATCAGACGCCGCCATCCAGTATGCCGTGACCACTGACCCACCGTTGTGACAGGTGGTCTGCCAGCACGTGGCTCAACGGTCGGCCGTCCATGCCGCATCCGTGGGCGGGATGCCATGAGTGAGGATGTGGCGGACGATCCTGAACGCCTCGCCGAGGAGCACTGTGTCTTCGTCGGGGTACTCGTCGCTCTGCCCGTTCTCAAGAATGAAGCCGTCGCTCCAGTCTTCGGCCCCTGGGTCTGACGCGTGTTCACCGGGGTCGTCCTCGCCGTCGAGCAACATCACCATCGCTCGCTCGGTGTTCGTTACGACAGCAAGGCTCCGTCCCAATGAGCTGGTCAGCCACGACTCCAGTTCGCCGTCGGCGATCCTCCGGCCGAGCTCATCAACGGCCTCCTCGGCCGACACCGGCGGAGCACCCTCGCTGAAGGCCCACTTCTCGATCACGGGCACGACCATCTCACGCAGTGGAAGCCGGTGGGCGGCGGATTCCGCGGCCGCCTTGCCGAGCCGGCGCCGCGCATCAGCCCGCCGTCGCGGCAACGTCCTCCAGGCCCTCCTGTGCGACGGACGGCGCGACGAGCTCATGTCGCTGACGGCTCTTGTGGCGTGACAAACGGCATGAGGAATCGCTGAGACAGGTCAGCAGGCCCACCAGGGTGTTTGTCAAGCGACCGGTTCCGATATATCGTTGACGCATCGCGACAGATCAACGATGGAAGGAGCGTAGCGATGCGTTCGCATGGACACGAGCATGAGCACGGGCACGGACATGGGCACTGCGGGCCCGGTCATCAAGGTCGGGGCGACTTCGAGGGGCGGCGGGCGGCCTTCGGGCAGTTCGGTCCGCCGTTCGGTGGCGGCCCCTTCGGTGGCGGACGCGGCCGGGGCGGTGGCCGGGGGAGGGCGCGCCGCGGTGACGTACGTGCGTCGATCCTGGCGCTGCTGAAGGACCGGCCGATGCACGGGTACGAGATGATCCAGGAGATCGGCGAGCGCAGCGGCGGGGCCTGGCGGCCCAGTCCGGGCTCGGTCTATCCAACCCTCCAACTACTGGAGGACGAGGGCCTGATCGTCAGCGCGAGCGAGGGCGGCAAGAAGCTTTTCACGCTCACCGACACCGGTCGCACCGAGGCGGAGTCGGGTCCCGACGCGCCCTGGGAGGAAGCCGGGCGCGGTGTCGACTGGGAGAGCGTCAACGAGATCCGGCAGGCCGGTTTCGGTCTGATGGAGGCGTTCGGTCAGGTCTGGAAGACCGGCTCGGCCGATCAGCGTCAGAAGGCGCTCACGGTCATCAATGACGCGCGTAAGAAGCTCTATCTGATCCTCGCCGACGAGCACTGAGTCTGCGGGCAGGGAGCCGAGGGCCTCGCGGTCGAGCCGCGAGGCCCTTCCCGTCGCTCCGGTGGCGGTCAGGCGGCGACGAGCCCGCCCAGTTTGCGCAGCGACTCGACGAGCGCGGCGGTTGCCGAGTCCTTGAGCTTTCCGGCCATCAGGGAGACTGCGGCGCCGGTGAACTCCCCGTCGATGCGTACCGTGGTCGCGTCCCCGTCGGGGGTCAGTGAGTAGCGCATGGCCAGGTTGACGCCCATCGGCCCCTTGCCCTTGGTGGTCAGCAGGCGCGCGGTCTCCAGCTCCGCCACCGTCCAGGTCACCTCGGCGGGGAAGCCCATGAGCTTCATGTTCTCCTCGAAGGTGGCCGCGATTACGAGTGTTGTCGGGCCGCCATTGGGGAAACTGGTGTGGGTGGCGTTCCACTGGCCGTACTCGGTGAAGTCCGTCAGCTGGGCCCAGACCTTCTCGGCCGGTGCTTCGATGCGTGCTTCTGCGCTGACTTCGGCCATGCGACCACCCCTTCTCGGCGGGTTACGGTGTCGCGGAACGTAGTCGTAGTGACGTGAACATTCAATACTGATGAACTGTCAGATCTGCGTGGTCCGTTCCCTCCGCTCCGGCCCGCCAGATCAGTGCGGCATCGAATCGGTCGGAGGCGCGCGGGTGCGGGCCGTCGTCATGGCAGTGGAACGCGGCCCAGAAGAGATCGGCGCGCAGGGCGTGCACCGGTGCGTGGATCCGGTATACGTACTCCCGTCCGTCGAGCGCCGACAGGGCGACCAGCCAGGACACCTCCGTGGACTCCCTTCCGGCTGCCGTATGGGTGGTGTGGCCTGTGGGACGTACGAGGGTGGCTCGGGGTTGCTCCGGGGGCGCTGTGCAAGGCGGCGCGCGCCGTTTTCCCGGATCGGATCCGGGAATGGCGAGATCTCATCCGTAAGGAGGAGGAAGCGCTCTGGTGTGCCCAACTTGCGTGGGATGCCTAAATGGGCCCCTCCGGCGATGCTCCGGCGCGGTGGGGCTGATGGGGTAAGAGGTGTGCAAAACCGGACGCCGCGGATCCCTCAGCAGCCCGCACCGAACCGTGCTGAGTTCGACGCCAGACTCACTGTGGAGCTGGCCGCCGTGGTGACGGGTGCCCGAAGGCGCGCACTGCGCGACGGCGACCGGCAGATCGACACCGCGCATCTGCTGCACTCCCTCATCGAATCGGACCCCGAGGTGCGGGCGGCCTTCGAGGGCGGACCCCAACTTGCCAAGGTGCTCGGATATCTCGTCCAGCGCAGTATCGGATACGGGCTCCGCTGGCAGGGTGCGGTGGAGGATTCCGGTGCTGTCCCGGTCGTCGAGGACCCGGATTCCGCGGTGCGGGACACGGGGGTGGAGGGCTGGTCGCCCTCGGCCGCTTCGGCGATGGCCGAAGCCCGTGAGCGGGCGGAGCTGCGCGGCGACGCGCGGGCCGGAGGGCTCGATCTGCTGGTGGCGCTGGCCTCGGACCACGAGTGCCGGGCCGTCGAGGTGCTGCAGCGGGCCGGTATCCACGCGGAGCAGCTTGCGGCCCGGATCGTGGGGACGTCCGGCCAGGGGTGGCGGGGGGCCGGAGGCTGACGGCCTGACGCGCAAACACCGATTCAGTGTGGCGGTTCGGTCAGGGCCTTGAAGGCCGGGCGGAGCAGGGTGGCGATGCGGTCGGCGGGAGCGTCGCGGAGGGCTTCGAGGCCGAGTAGCTGGTGGCCGATGGTGACGCCGACCATGGTGGTGATGACCAGTGCGGCGCGCAGCTCGGGGTCCTCGACCTCCGGCAGTGCCGCGCCGATGCTGCCGATCTGCCGGTCGAGGGTGGTGCGGGCGTGATCGGCCGCGGCCGGATCGGTGAGCATGGAGCGCATCATCGCCAGCATGCCGTCGGGAAGGCCACCGAGATTGAGGCCGAGTGTGGCGATCAGTTGATCCACCAGCGCATCGCCGTCGGTGTCGGCCGGCAGTGCGGGGGACACCTGCACGGCCTGGGTGAACAACTCGCGTTTCGACCTGAAGTACTGCATGACCAGAGCCGGATCGACGCCTGCCACGGCTGCCACGGCACGGATGGTGGTGCGATCGAAACCCCGCTCGGCGAACAGCTCACGGGCGCTGTCGAGGATGCGTGCCTCGGTGGCTCGGCGGCGGTCGGCGCGGGAGATGTGAGGGACGGTCACGATTTCACTCTACAACCGTTGACCGGAGCCATGGCGGGGTCGTACGTTCATTGGGTCAACATTCGTTGAGTGAATGGAGTGGGCAGTGGATGGAGTGAGCTCCGTGTCGGGTCTGCAGAAGCCCTCGGCCCGTACGCCCCGCGAGGTGCTGGGCCGCTATCACCAGGCCATGCTCGACAAGTCCGCGGACGACCTCGCCGACCTGTACACGGCGGACGCGGTGCATGAGTTCCCGTTCTCCTCCCCCGGGTTCCCTTCCCGCTACGAGGGGCGCGAGGAGGTGCGTGCCGGCTACCGGGCGGCCTGGGGCGCGAGCCCCGTCCGGGTGGAGGCCGTCGAGGGCATGGAGATCCACGAGACCGCCGATCCGGAAGTGATCATTGGCGAGCACGTCGTGGTCGGCTCACTGCCGACCGGGAGCGGCACCTTCACCGTGCCCGGTGTGCTGATCGTCCGAGTCCATGACGGACTGATCACGCGAGTCCGTGACTACATGGACGGACTGGCTGTCGTCGGGCTGGGCGAACTGATGTCGAAAGCCGCGGTGGAGCCGAGCGTCTGACGGGGAGCGTGCGTCAGGGGTCACAGGGGTGACGCTACTGACCACAGCTGTCATGATGTGCCGATGCACGCGTCTCAGGGGAGAAGCGCCAGCTTGGGACTTGCCCTGGCCTCGGCGTTCGCATTCGGTGGTTCAGGGGTGGCGGCCAAGCCGCTGATCGAGGCAGGACTCGATCCGCTCCATGTGGTGTGGCTACGGGTGGCGGGCGCCGCCCTTGTCATGCTGCCCGTCGCCTGGCGCCACCGGGTTCTCGTGCGCAGCCGGCCGATCCTGCTGCTGGGGTTCGGGCTGCTTGCCGTGGCCGGTGTGCAAGCCTTCTACTTCGCTGCGATTTCCCGTGTCCCCGTCGGTGTCGCTCTTCTCGTCGAGTACCTGGCGCCCGCGCTCGTCCTGGGCTGGGTCCGCTTCGTCCAGCGCCGGCCGGTCAGCCGGGGCGCCGCGGTCGGTGTGGTGCTCGCCGTCGCGGGACTCACCTGCGTGGTCGAGATCTGGTCGGGGCTGAGCTTCGACGTGGTCGGGCTGCTGCTCGCGCTCGGCGCCGCCTGCTGCCAGGTCGGCTACTTCGTCCTGTCGGACCAGGGCAGCGCGGACAGCGCGAAAGGAGTCGAACCTCCGCATCCGGTCGGTGTCATCGCGTACGGGCTGTTGATCGGCACGGTCGTCCTCACCGTGGTCGCGCGGCCCTGGGGCATGGACTGGTCGGTTCTGGGCGGCAGCGCGGGCATGGACGGCACGGATGTACCTGCCTGGCTGCTGCTCGTCTGGATCGTGCTGATATCGACGGTGATCGCCTATGTCACCGGGGTGATCTCGGTGCGGCTGCTCTCACCGGCGGTGGCGGGTGTCGTCGCCTGTCTCGAGGCGGTCATCGCCACCGTGCTCGCCTGGGTGATGCTCGGCGAGCACCTGTCGGCGCCGCAGCTCATCGGCGGCTCCATGGTGCTGATCGGTGCCTTCATCGCCCAGTCGGCGACACCGAAGACGCCCTCCGGCCCCGTCGCATCCGGACGGGGTGAGGGGCATACCGCGGGATCGGACCGAGGCCATGCCGCTGTCGAGGGGAAGTTGTCCGCAGGTCGTGCTGCGACGTAATGTGCCGATCAGGCATTCGACCGTACTTCCGCCGCCTGCCGCCTAGCGCGGGCGGTCATTCCTGACGAAGACCGGGCTCGGGCAGTCCCGAACGGTTCGACGCTGCCCGTGTACGGAGCCGAGCGACCACCGTCCTGTCTTCATCCGGAGAAGTCACGTGTCGAACCCTGCTGCCGGACTGCCCGTCGGGCGGAGCCTCTTCTATCTGATCGTCGCCGGTGTCGCCTGGGGCACTGCAGGGGCCGCCGCTTCGCTGATCTTCGAGGTCAGCGATCTGGGCCCGCTCGCCCTGTCGTTCTGGCGCTGCCTGGGCGGCCTCGTACTGCTGCTCGCCGCGCTGGCGCTACGGTCCCGACGCGCGGCCGTCCTCGCCGAGCCGCGCCGCCGCCGGCTGCTGCGCGTCCTGGGGACCGGCGTCGGTCTCACCGTCTTCCAGAGCGCGTACTTCGCGGCTGTCGAGGCGACCGGCCTCGCGGTCGGGACCGTCGTCACCCTTGGAGCGGGCCCCGTGTTCATCGCGGTCGGTGCACGGCTGACCATGGGGGAGCGGCTGGGACGCGGCGGACTCACCGCGGTGGTGGGTGCGCTGGCCGGGCTCGCCGTGCTCGTGCTCGGCGGCGACGGGGCCACCGTCCGCCCCGCCGGGGTCGCCCTGGCGCTGCTCTCCGCAGCCGGCTACGCGACGATCACCCTGCTGACCAGGTGGCTCGGCCGCGACGGCGGTGCCACCGACTCGCTGGCCACCAGCGCATGGGCATTCGGGATCGGAGCCGTCGGACTGCTGCCGATGGCTGCGGCCGAGGGGCTCGTACCGCATACCGCTCAGGCCGCGCAGGTCCTGACGCTGCTGGTGTACGTGGCGGCGGTACCGACCGCGCTCGCCTATGCGCTCTACTTCGCGGGCGCCGCGGCGGTGCGTGCCGCGACGGTGTCCGTGATCATGCTGCTCGAACCGGTCAGCGCGGCGGTCATCGCCGTGGTGGTGCTCCGCGAACAGCTCACCGCGGCCACCGTTGTCGGGACGCTGCTGCTCCTCGCGGCCGTGGCGGGGCTGGCGTTCGCCGAGGCGCGCAGCGCCGCGCACGCCCGCCGCCGGGCAGCAGTACCGGCCTGACCACCGGGGTGGCCGGGCCGTACCCGGCGGTGGGCTCGGTCACCCCGGGAGGAGTCAGAGCGCGGCGATGTAGTCCGGCACCCCGATGGCGGGATCGAGGTCGTTCGAGGGGAGCGGCGTCGCATAGCCGTGGGCGAGCGGGACGACGCCCGCCCAGTGGGGCAGCTCGAGGTCGCGGGGCTCGTCGTTGGGGCCGCCGGTGCGGATCTTGGCGGAGACCTCCTGGAGGTCCAGGCGTATGACCGCTGTCGCGGCCAGCTCCTTCTCGTCGGCGGGTCGCGAGTCCGCGGACCGGCCCGGCACCACGTGGTCGACGATCGCGTCGAGGGCGGTCCGCCGCTCCTTCGGGTCGGTGACCGTGCGCGCGACGCCGTGGACCACCACGGAGCGGTAGTTGATCGAGTGGTGGAAGGCGGAACGAGCGAGCACCAGCCCGTCGACATGCGTCACCGTCAGGCAGACGGGCAGGCCGGGGTCGGTCCGGCCGGCCTCCCGCAGCGGCCGGGAGCCCGTCGAGCCGTGTACGTAGAGCCGCTCGCCGACGCGGCCGAAGAGCGTAGGCAGGACGACCGGTGAGCCGTCACGGACGAAGCCGAGATGGCAGACGTACGCCTCGTCGAGTATCGAGTGGACCAGTTCCCGGTCGTACGCCGCGCGATCGCGGGAACGGGTCGGGACGGTGCGCTCGGTCGGCTGGTATCCGGCCGCGGAGTCCGGGCCCGTGGTCTGCGGAGATGCGGTGTCCGGCATTGCGTACTCCATTGCACTAGTGCATAATCTTGTTTGTGCTAGGAGAGTATCGGATCGTAGGGCGGCGTGCAGCGGAAATTGCCGCCAGTGTGGAGTGCGGGGTCGGTTCGGGGGAGCTCGCGCCCGGACAAGTTCTCCCGCCCATGCGGGAGTTGGCGGACCTGTTGGGAGTGAATCCCAATACGGTGGCGGCCGCCTACCGCACGCTCCGCGAGCGCGGGGTGATCGAGACGGCCGGGCGCCGGGGCAGCAGGGTGCGGCCGCGACCCGCGAGTACGGCGCGCGGTTCGCTCCGGGTCGAGGCGCCGCCCGGGGTGCGGGACCTGGGGGAGGGGAACCCCGATCCGGCACTGCTGCCCGCGCTGGGGGAGGCGTTCGCGGCGGCCGCGGGTGAGTATGCGCGGCGGCCCGGGATGTACGGACAGGCGCCGGTGGACCCGGAGTTCGCCGCGCTCGCCCGCGCCGCGCTGGATGCCGACGGAGTGCCGGCCGGATCCGTGGTCGCGACCTCCGGATCGCTGGATGCGATCGAGCGCGTACTGGTCGCGCATCTCAAGCCCGGTGACGCGGTGGCCATCGAGGACCCGGGGTGGGGCAGCTTGCTGGATCTCGTACCGGCGCTGGGGCTGCGCCCAGTGCCCGTCGCGCTCGACGACGAGGGACCGCTGCCCGATGCCGTCGAGCACGCGCTGAACGCCGGTGCCCGCGCCCTCGTGGTCACCGACCGCGCGCAGAATCCGACCGGGGCCGCGATCAGCGCCGGGCGCGCCTTCGAGCTGAGGGGCGTTCTTGCCGGACACCGCGGCGTCCTCCTGATCGAGGACGACCATGGGCACGCCATCGTCGATCTGCCGCTGTACCCGCTGGCGGGCGCCACGGACCGGTGGGCATTCGTGCGGTCCGTGGCCAAGGCGTACGGGCCGGATCTGCGGGTCGCCGCGCTGACCGGCGACTTGGTCACGGTCGACAGAGTGTCGGGCCGGCAGCGCCTGGGCCCCGGCTGGGTCAGCAGACTGCTGCAACGGGCCGTGGTGCACCTGTGGTCCTCGGGCGCGGTCGATTCGGGCGCGGTGGCGGAGGCGTACGCGGAGCGGCGGGACGCACTCGTGAAGGCGTTGGAGGAGCGGGGCGTGGAGGCGCACGGACGCAGTGGCATGAATGTGTGGGTGCCGGTCAGTGACGAGACCGGTGCGGTGGCGCGGCTGCTGCACGCAGGCTGGGCGGTGGCGCCCGGGGCGCGGTTCCGGATGACCGCGCCCCAGGGGATCCGGCTCACCGTCTCACCGCTGAACGGGGCCGACATCGGGCCGCTGGCCGATGCGGTGGCGGCAGCGGCGGGCCCGGCGAAACCGCTTAACTACGGCTGAGCCTCGGCCCTGGCCTTGCTGCCGCGCGCCCTGCTCTGGGTGAGAGCGGCGCCTGCCAGGACCACGAGCGCGCCGACCGGAGTGTTCCAGCTCAGCTGCTCGCCGAGCACGACGACTCCGGCCGCGGTGGCGATCACCGGAATGAAGTAGGTGACCATCTGCGCGGTCGTCGGTCCGACCTCCTCCACCAGGCCGTACTGCATCAGCACTGCGAGGCCCGTGCCGAGCGCCCCCAGAGCGACCACGGCAAGTGTCGGGAGCAGCGGGAATCCATCGGGGGCCGATGTGAACAGCGGGGTCACCAGGGCGATCTGTACCGTGCCGAGAAAGAGCTGGCTGCCGGTCAGGGCGAGCGTGGAGGAACTGCTGCCCGCCAGCGTCCTGCGGACATAGATCCAGCCGACCGGATAGCTGAGGGAAGCGAGCAGGGCCATGGCCGTACCGCTGAAGTCCAGCCCGGAGAAGCCCTGCCAGGCGCCCAGCACGGTGAGTACACCGAGGAATCCGAGCCCGAGTCCGGCGACGCGGCGACGGGTCGGCCGGTCCTCGGAGAGTGCGACGAGCGAAAGCGCCATGCCCCACAGGGGCGAGGTCGCATTGCAGATTCCGGCCAGCGTCGACGGGATGCTCAGCTCGGCATATGCGAAGAGCGAGAACGGCAGTGCGTTCAGGAAGAACGCGGCGACGGCCAGGTGCCCCCAGGTGCGGGCGCCGTGCGGCAGCCGCTCACGCCGTACCACCATCGCGACGGCCAGCACCGCCGTGCCCGACAGCAGGCGGCCGAGAGTGACCTGGAACGGGGCATACCCCTCGGTACCGACCTTGATCAGAAGGAAGCTGAATCCCCAGATGAGCGAGAGCGCCCCGAACCGGATCCGCCAGTCCAGGGCCCGGCGCGCGGCAGGTGCTGAGATCGGAGCCGGAGTGGTCGTCCCTGCCGGTACGGCAGGGGCGGGGGGCTTGACGGGAGGAGTGGTTCTCGGCGTGGCAGGGGCGCTCATGCGGTCAACCATGACGAAAACAATCGCGTAGGACAAGTGAGATTTTGTGCGGGAATTCGCGTAGCATTGCTTACATGTTGAACCTGGAGCGCCTGCGCACCCTGGATGCCCTCGCCCGGCACGGTTCGGTCAGCGGCGCCGCCGAGGGGCTGCACATCACCACATCGGCGGTCTCCCAGCAGATGTCGAAGCTGGAGCGGGAGGTGGGGCAGCAGCTCCTCGCCAAGAACGGCCGTGGGGTCCGGCTCACCGACGCCGGTCAGCTGCTGGCCGACCACGCGGCCCGGATCCTGTCCCAGGTTGAGCTGGCCCAGTCCGACATCGAGGCGCAGCGCGGTGAGGTGGTGGGCGAGATCCGGCTCTCCGCATTTCCGACCGCGGCGCGCGGACTCTTTCCCGCGGTGCTCCTCGCGCTGCGCGCCGATCATCCCGAACTGCGCGTGCACACACGGGAATTGGAGCCAGAGGACGGAATTCGTGCGGTGATCAGGGGTGACGTCGACCTCGCGGTGGTACTGGACTGGAGCAACAAGCGGCTGCCGGTGCCCGGTGGCCTGGCCAAGGCCGAACTCCTCGACGACGCACCGGACATCGCGATGCCGGCCGGTCATCGGCTCGCGGACCGGGCGGAGGTGGACCTGGAGGAGTTCGCCGACGACGAATGGGTGTCATGGCCGGAGGGCGAATTCTGCTACGACTGGCTGATGTTCACTCTGCGCTCGAAGGGCATCGAACCGCGCATCGCGCATCTGGCGGGCGAGCACCACACCCAACTCGCCTTGATCGCCGCGGGTATGGGGGTCTGTGTGGCGCCGCGACTGGGCCGAGGGCCGGTACCCGACGGGGTGCGGCTCGTGCCTGTACGGCAGAAGATGCGACGGCACGTCCATGCCGTGTGGCGTACCGGCGCGGACCGGCGTCCGTCGATCAGGGCGGCGGTGACGGCGCTGCGGACGGCCGGTCGGGAGCTGGATGCGCCGTCGTCGTAGGACGGGGAAGGGTGTCCTCAGGGCGCGGGCGGTCCTGCGAGCTTCCGGAAGTCCCAGGAGGTGATGGACTGAGGGGTGAGCCGTAGCCAGGCGTGCCGGCCGTCGTGCGGCATGGTGTCCATCCCGAAGTACTTCGCCGCGAACAGCCGTTCCGGCACGTCGAGTTCGGGGTACGGTTCGCCGGTGCGGGGTGCCTCGCCCACAGGGGCGGCCGCGCCGGCGAGTTCGATGCCGCGCAGATCCGCGTACTCCACCCCGTCGTCCACGATCACCGCGATCCTCGGGTCCTTGCGCAGCTGGGACCAGCGCAGGCTGCGGGTGATCGAGTACAGCCAGATCGAGGTGCCGTCCCAGGTGAACCAGAGGGCGCCGACGTGCGGGCGGCCGTCCGCGGACACGGTGGCGACCCGGCAGGTGCGTTGCTCGGCGAGATAGGTGTCGCGTTCCGCGTCCGTCATCGTGATCCGACGGCCCCGTCGCTGAATGGCGGCCATGGGACGCCCCCTCCCGATAGCTGACTCTGTGTCAGAAATCATGGGGCCTCTTCCCTCATCACGCAATGGCGGTTAACCTCGCGCGCCCGATCCGCCACCGAAAGGGGCAGCCGTGCCGTCGAAGGAACAACTTGCCGAGCAGCTCGATCCGGCCACCACCGTGCTTCTGACGGTCGAATGCCAGCAGGGCGTCGTGGGCCCCGGGAGCGCGCTGCCCGAACTGGCCGAGGAGGTCAGGTCCTCCGGCGCCCTCCACCGCGTCGCCCGACTGGTCGCAGCCGCTCACGAGGCCGGAGCCCAGGTACTGCACGCGGTGGCCGAACGGCGGCCCGACGGGCGGGGTGCCAACAACAACGCCCGCCTCTTCCGGGCCGCCGGCCGGTTGCCCGTACAACAGCACTCGGGGACTACGGCGGTACGGATCGCCGAGCCCATCGAGGTGGCGGACGAAGACCTCGTCGTGCGCAGACTGCACGGCCTTTCGCCCATCGCCGGCACGGATGTGGACGCAATTCTCCGCAACCTCGGCTGCCGGACGCTCGTCGTCACCGGGGTCTCGGCCAATGTCGCCATCCCCAACGCCGTGTTCGACGCGGTGAATCTCGGATACACGGCGGTGGTGCCGTCCGACGCCATCGCGGGGGTGCCGGCCGACTACACCCCCGCGGTGATCCGCAACACACTCGCCCTCGTCGCCACCATCACGACCACCGATGACGTACTCGGCTGCTGGCGGAGCCGAGTGCGGGCCAGGGCCTGACCGGCGGATCAGGCCGGACCGGCCCTAGGGCACGAGCGTGATCGAGTCGCCCTTGACCGTGATCGGCCGGGCGGGAAGCGGCCGGGTGGCCGGACCTGCCTCCACACTGCCCGTCGCCACATCGAACTTGCTGCCGTGACAGGGGCAGTTGATGGTTCCGTCCGACACGCTCGACACCGCGCATCCCTGGTGGGTGCACTTCGACGAGAACGCCTTGAACTCGCCGGCCTTAGGCTGTGTCACCACGACGTCCTGGTCGGCGAAGATCACTCCGCCGCCCTCCGGAATGTCGGCGGTCTTTGCCAGAGCGGCTCCGCCGTCGTCCGATCCGCCACGGGCCGGCTCGACCGCATCCGAACCGCCACGGGTCGGCTCGACCGCATCCGAACCGCCCGAGTCCTTCTGGTTGCCGCACGCGGTGAGTACGACACCCACCGAGACGGCCCCGACCGCTGCGACAACGGCCCGACGCCCGGGACGGACCTCGTGGTCCTGCGATGCGCTCATGCTGGCTTTCCCTTCCACGATGTTCATGACTTCGGTGTCCGACCAGGGGTACGCGCAGCGGAACGCCCGCGTTCAATGCCCCCGGGGACTTCTTGAGGAAGTCCCGCTCCAGCAGCAACAGATTGCTGACCGTCTCCTCCCGGGTGACCAGATGGCCGGACCCGGACAACGGCAGAACCGTGTGCGACCGGCCCGTGGCCGGCAGCGCGGCGGAGAACCGCAGCATGTGGGCGACGGCCACATTGTCATCGGCAGGTCCGTGCACCAGCATGAGCGGGCGTGCCAGCCCGGCCGCCTCCGAGAGCAGTGAACTGCGGTAGTGGTTCCCCGAAAGTACACCCGGGTGGCCGAGAAACCGTTCCTCCCAATGGGTGTCGCAGAGCCGTGGGCCGGTCGGCGCGCCACCGGCGACCGCCGCGCGGAAGACCTCCGGGCGACGCAGCACAGCGGCAGCCGCGAGATACCCGCTGAACGGCCGGCCGCGCATGGCGACCCGCGCCGGGTCCAGCTCGGGATACTGCGCGGCAGCCGCGTGCAGCGTGTCCCTGTATGGAGTGGCCCGCGTACGGGATGACCAGGACGGGCAGCAGGGCGTCCCCCGGCCGGTGCCACGACGGCGGATACGGCCTGCTGCGCAGCTCACGTCACCGTCCTCGTACAGCCGGAGCCGGCTGACCTGACCCGTACCGGACATGGTCCGTACGAGGAGCACCCGGGCGCCGTCCGGTGAGACGGCGAACTGCCGGGGGACTTCGAGCGAGAAGCGGAGGGCGTGGGCGAACTGCCGGGGGAATCGACGAGGGGTGTCGAGCGCGTCGTCAGCCGTGGAGTCGAACGGGGGAGTGACGGACACACCGTGACAGGCGGAATCCGGACCGACCGGCCCCTGCCCAGGTACGGGCCGGGCTGTGGGGAGGCCACGCATCGCGTGTGATTGTCAGAGGCGTCTGCGAGGCTGAGCGGTATGACACTGAGGAACTTCAACGACCTCGAGCGGGCCATTCGCGGCGGTTGGGGCGCGGACACCACGACGCCGGAACACCGTCCGCACTGGACCCCGGACAATCCGGCGCGCGACCAGTGCGGTGTGACAGCCCTGGTGGTGCACGACCTGTTGGGCGGTGAGCTGATCCGCGGTGAGGTTCATGTCAGTGGTGAGCGAGTGGACTACCACTGGTGGAACCGTCTGGGCATGGGGATCGAAGTCGATCTCACGCGCGAGCAGTTCGCCCCCGATGAGACAGTCGTCGGCGGAGTGGTGATCGAACGGCCTGCGGAGATCGTGCGGCTCCGTGAGGAGTATGAGCTTCTCCGCAGCCGAGTCGTGGCGGAGCTGTGTTCGTAGGCGATACGACTCCGGGATTTCCCGTGCGGTGACGATGCGGGGTCAGCGAGCTGTCGCGTCGTTCGCGCGGAAGACCGCTTCTCCCCCGCGCAACCGGGCGAAGAGGAGGGTCCGGTCCAGCTGCTCATCGTCCTCGTCCTCCTCGTTGCTGAACACCTGGTCCACCAACAGTTCGCGCAGGTGCTCCTGTACGCCGTCGCCGTATCCCTGCTGGTAGTCGTCCAGATCGAAGTGGGTGTCCGCCTCCACCGTGGCGATCGTGCAGTGCTCGTCCTCGATGACCAGCCGGGCGCGGATGGTGCCTGTCTGGAGAGTCCGGTCGTTGTAGTAGCCGTAGACGACCTCGGCCTCGATGTCGCCGCCGACGGACATCTCGCCGTCGGTGTGCACCGCGTGGGCTGTCACATCACCGCCGACGGCGACGACGGATTCGGGGCCGCAGTCGGCCAGACAGCCTTCGACGGTCAACGAGCCGGTGACCACGAACGGGGCCACCACGTCCAGATGCCCCTTCACCACGAGATCCCCGTGGCGGAAGAACGGCGCGCCCGTCCGCTGGTCACCGATCAAGGTACGGTCCGTACGGGCGTCGTCGCCGAGCATCTCTGCGCACAACTCCGGTATCAGCCGCACGTGATCGGGATCGGCGTCGTTGCGCAGCTCGGCGATGAATTCCTGGTAGCTGTCGAACTTCGGCCGCACGAGCTCCGTCAGCCAGCCACTCCCGTCCGGAATCCCGGCGGCCCGACAGGCTTCGGATGCAGCGATCCGCTTTGCCTCGGCGACCCGGCGGGCAACCGCCATGTCTATGGGCAACGGCCTGTCGTCCACTGCGGAATCATCGCCATGTGCCGGTGCGCCCGCCGCCTTCAGCATGGCCACGATCTCCGTTCGCGTCTCCCGTTGTATCCGGCTGAACTGCGGCAGACGCAGTGCGAACCCCAGCGGGGTCTCGCCGCGGCTGTCGACGGCGCGCACGTCCGCGCCGCGCTCCAGAAGCGTCCGTGCCATCTCCGGGCACGGCAGCGGAACCTCGCTGTTCCACGGAGTCGTGACCGCTCGGTGAAGAGGGGTGGCTCCGTCCTCGTCGCGGGCCGATATGTCCGCCCCTTTTGGCGATCAAGGCGCGCACCTCGGCGGCCCGTTCGGAGGCGTCGACGTCATGGGCAGGGCTGACGGCAGCAAAAAGGGCTCTGTTCACCGAGGCGCTCATGGCAGGACTCTATGAACCGCCACTGACAACCCGTCCCGTCGACAGGATTCCGCGCCCGGACCGTAACCCTTGGCGGATCGGTGGCGGGGAGCGGGTCAGAGGCTCGGGTCGCGATGGGTGGGCCGTCCGTCGAGGACGGTGAGCAGCACGGGGAGTTGGGGGCAGGTCCGTGGCTGGGGCACGGAGAGGGGCGTCCGCGAAGACGGTGAGGTCGGCGCGGTGGCCGACGGCGAGGCGACCTGCATGTTGTTCTCCACCCGCCGCGTAGGCGGCGTTGAGAGTCATCCCCTGGAGCGCCTCCAGTGGTGTCAGCGCCTGTTCGGGCCGTGCGGGGGCTGGGTCAGGTCACGGCCGGGGCGGTGGTGGGGCCACCGGCCATGACGGCCAGCGGCGGACAGGGTGCGATCGGCCAGTCGGAGCCGAGGACGACGGTGGCGCCCGTGGCCCACAGGTCCCGGCAGCGCCAGGCACGCGAGGCGCGCTCCTCGCCGAGGCGCCGGGACCAGCTGTCGGTGTGGTCGGCGCGAGTGAAGTCGCAGCAGTGAGTGGGCTGCATGGAAGCGATGACGCCCAGTTCCGCGAATCGGCGCAACGTGTCGTCGGGGACCGTCTCGAAATGTTCGATCCGGTGCCGGACACCCGTGTCCCCGGTTGTGCGCGCCTTCTCGGCGGAGTCGAGGTCGGCTCATTGCGGCCGGGCCGCTCGGTCCGGTGCGCAGGCCGGCCCATGGCGCGGCCGACGACTGCTCAGTCGCCGGGACCGGCGGCGGTGGTTCGTCGGTCCCGGGCGCCGGACGTACAACAGTCCGGCTGACCCCGAGCGCACCGGCGTGGTCCATGAGCGTGCCGCTCTCCGGGCCGAGTTCGTGTTCGGCCGCGCTGACGGCCATCCGCGTCCCGGCTTCGGGGCGGTCTCCGGCGTCGGTGTCGGCGTGCGCGCCGGGACCGTCGATGACGACCAGAATCTGATTGGTCGTCACATGCGGGAGCGGAACTCCCCTCGGTCCACGCCGTCACGGATGAGGCCCTCCAAGTGGCTGCTTCACAGGGCCTCCTGGTGGCCGCCCCTGTCATGCGACACGGGACGGTAGCGACTGAGGCGCCGGGCGTTGATCCGGAGCCGACTGATGTCGTCGTATGCGGCACCCGTCGCGAGTGCGAATAAGTACGCGAGGTGCTCCGTGGGTGTTCCCGCCGCCCTGTCCGTAGGTACGAAGGTGTCCAGTTCGGCGCCGGCGGCGGTGTCGAACGCCTCGGCCGCGAGGTCCTCCACCGCGAGGAAGTGGTGGCTGATGAGATCCGGGCGGACATCGAGCTGCTCGCCGATCCGGCGCAGAGTGATGCACTCCAGACCCTCGGTCGGGGCGACGGTGGCAGTCGCGTCGACGATTTCCGCACGTCGGTCCGATGGTGTTCTTCGAGTCCGCTGCCGCTGGGTGCTGGACGACATACCGGCGAAACTATTGAGTGTGTGACCAATAAGTGAGCGAGTGGGTGCGCCCAGCGCCCGGAGGGCTCCATGACTTCCGCGATTCCCGGCCCGCACACAGACGCGTCCGGCATGGGGCCGGTCTCCGATCAGGCCGGACGCCTCGAGGCCCACGGCATCGGCCATATTCCCGAGCGTGAACGGCGCGGCCGTGCGCGGGGATTGTTCGCCGTCCGGGCGGCGGCAAACGTCGACTGCCTGAGCCTGGCGGTCGGCGGCGCACTGATACTGATGGGTCTCAGCCTCTGGCCGGCCGCCGTGACGGTCGTGGGCAACCTGCTCTGGGCTCCGGTCGGCCTGCCGGCCGTCTCCGGCCCGGCTTCCGGCACCCCCAGTGAAGTGATCACGCGCACGATGTTCGGCATCCGCGGCAACAGGGCGAACATCACCGTCGCCGGCTGGGCCATCTCAACCCGGTGGCTGCCGGACTCGCCGCCCTCTCCCGCGTAACAGAAGGCCGGCATCGGTCAAGGGGCCGGAGTCCAGACCGTGATTGTGCTGATCACCGCGGCAGTTACGGTCCTGCTCACGTCCGGTATCTATGCGGCCCTCTTCCTCATGTGGCAGATCCCGGTCGGACACCTGCGCGGGCCCGTCGCCATGTCCGTCGGCATCGCCCTCACCACCATGCTCGGCAACATCGGCAGCTTCCTGGCCCCCTACATCGTGGGGTGGCTGCGCGACGCGACCGGAAACTACAACAGCGGCCTGTACTTCATCGCCGCCTCGCTCATCGGCTGTGCCGTCGTCACCGTGGCCGGCAACCGGATACGGACGAGCGGCGCCACCTCTCCCACCCCCATCTCACACCGCGGTGACATCGAAGAAGTCACCGCTCACTGACGAAGGACGAACACCTTGCTCACGATCGACCACATCTCGCTGGGATCCCGCAACATTTACGCGGGCACCGAACAGCTCTGCAAGGAAACGGGGTTCGGACAGTACGAGGGGGGCTGGTTCCCCCACCTCGGCATCGCCAACCGCATCGTCCCGCTGGGACCGGACCAGTACATCGAGGTAGAGAGCGTCATCGACGCCTACGCACCGCAGACCAACCCCAACGCCCGCTGGTTCTACGACCAGATCGAGGGCGGCGACGTGTTCATCGGCTGGTGCCTGCGGGTCGACTCGCGCGACGAGCTGGAGAAGCTGGCCGAGCACTTCGGCACCGACATCATAGACAAACCGCTGCGCAAGCGGACGGACGGCGTGCAACGCAACGCGATCCGCGTTCCCGAGACCATTCCCTGCTGGCAGCGGGGAGTGCCCAACGTGTTCCTGATCGAAGACCTCGCCGAACACCCGGCCGCCCAACCGCGCAACGGGCAGCGGAACACGCCCCAGGGCATCACCTGGATGGAGGTCGGTGGCACCGCGGCGGACATGCGTGCGTGGCTGGGCGACGGCGCCGCCGACCTTCCCTTGAAGTACAACGGCGGACGTCCCGGTCTGTACGCGGTCGCCGTCGCCACGGACGAGGGCGAGGTGGTGATCCGCCGCACGGCGGTCACCGAGCCTCGGCAATGTGCGTGAGCCCACTTGGTCCCGCACCGCGCACCCGCAGGTCGTCGCCACGGGGACCGCGCTTCCGACTCACTCGGCCAATTCGGAGCCGGGCGGACGGCCTGCCTACGTCCCGCGCCCGGGAAACCAGCTTGTCCGGGGCTGCAGCGGTGATACGCCGTGAGCCGCGACCGTGGGACGGTGCCGGCGCCCAGTGGGCACGGCTGACCTCGGCCCGGCTGTTGGTGGGATGGCCGCCGACGCGGTGCCAAGGGGCGTCCTGCGTCGACAGGCAGCGACGGTGGGCCGGTGGGTGCCGGTTTCTTGGGCGAAATTCGCGGTGGGATCGGCCAGCAGCGAGGCTGGGTGTGAGGAGAAGCCGCGAGGCTCGGGTCGTGAGTCGCCTCGCCGTCAGGTGATGTGCCGCAGCAGCGCGGCGACTGCCGGGGGTGCCTCGCCGGGAGGTCTCACCACCATGATCTTCCAGTTCGGCGCGTGCCGGTCGAACCGGTACTGGGGCAGATCGGGGAAGCGGGCTGCGATCGACTTGGGCATGATGCAGATACCCAAGTCGTTGCGGACCAGTTCGGCTGCCGCGACGATGTCGTTCACCTCGAATGTCGTGCTGCGGTCGACGCCTGCGGCACGGAAGGCCCGATCGACCGCGTAGCGGATGGCCCAGCCGGGTGTGAAGTCCACTATCGGCAACCGGGCGACGTCGGCGAGTCGGACCTCGCCGTTCGGTGTCGTCCCGGCGATGACCCGCCGGGACGACACAACCAGCACCATCTCCTCGCGGGACAGCAGCCGGGTCGTCAGTCCTCGCTGCTGTTGGCGGTCGAGCGCCACCACGGCCAGATCCACCGTGCCCTCGCGCAGCGCCTGCCGGATGTCGGCCACCGCCGCCTGCCTCAGTTGGACCACCACACCTGGGTGCTCCGCCCGCAGCGCGGCCAGGGCGTGGTGGAGACCCGCCCAGACCCCCTGCATTGTGCCGACCGTCACCCGCCCGCGCAGCTGTCCCTGTACGGCGTCGACCGCCTCCCGTGCCAGTTCGGCGGCGCGGAGCGCCGCGCGTGCGGCGGGGACGAACGCCTCGCCGGCCGGTGTCAGGGCGACGCGGTGCGTCGTGCGGTCGAACAACGGCGTGCCCAGCTCACGTTCGAGGCCCCGGACCGTGCTGGATACGGCGGACTGGACCACGTGCAGCCGCCTTGCCGCCGCCGTGAACCCGCCCGCATCCGCCACCGCGACGACGACCTCCATCTGCCGCAGATCCATCATCCGCTCCCGATCAAACAGCGCTCCGTCCAATACAGAGACGACGATCTTCGATCCTTGCTGCATCGTATGCGGACGACGTCGTCGTCCGGGGCCGGCTCATGCTCCTTCAGGCACGCGCTCCGGCACCTTCGGACGCGGACCGGCGGGATCCTTCAGACGCGGACCGGCGGGATCCTTCAGGCGCGGACGAGCGGGGTGTCGACCAGATGCTCGGCCAGGAACCAGGCCTGCAGTTCCCCGGTCCTGATCACCTGTGAGACCAGGAGATCGTTGGTGCCGTCGTCACCCAGCTCACCGGTCCGGGCGGCGGCGTCGTGGGCCTCGACGAGGATGGTCTCGTGGGCTTCCAGCAGCCGTGACAGCATCGCCGGCACTTCCTCCACTCCGTCCGGAGGCCGCGGGATCGATGTGATCTCCGCGACGTGCCTGGGGTCGCCCACCGCGACGCCGCCCAGGGACTGGACGCGTTCGGCGATGGTATCGACGATTTCCAGCTGCTCCCCCGCGTGCTTGTCGAGGACCAGGTGCAGTTGGTAGAAGGTCGCGCCGCGCATCAGCCAGTGATGCTTCTTGTAGAGGCCGTAGAGGATCTGAGTGTCCGCCAGGACCTTGTTCAGGCGCTGGCAAGAGTACATCCGCGCCTCGTAGGACAGGCCGATCGGGAACTGCTTGACGGTGCCGAACTCCTGGATCACCTCGCCCCTCTGGTGCAGCCACGGCTGGCTGCTGCTCACGGGCTTGGTAATGGTGGTCATGGTTCGCCTCCTGTGGTGCCGTGCTGTGCGTTCCCGAGTGACGCTAGGTGCCCAGACGCAGGGCGCATTGACCGGGAGCGCATGCGGTGGTGTCCGCCAGTGCACAGTGCGCGGTGTGCCGTGCCAAGCGTTCGCTTTCGGGCAAGCCCCCGTGCGCTGTCGGGCACGGGCCTTCGGCCGGCCGATCTAGCGTCGGCAGGACGGCCCACGTCCGTGGAGCCCGAGGCACGAGGAGAGGCAGGCATGAGCGCGAACGAGCAGGCGGATGTGGTGGTCGTCGGGCTGGGGCCGGGCGGTGAGTACGTCGCGGGCACGCTGGCCGAAGCTGGGCTGGACGTGGTGGGGGTCGAGGCGGAACTCGTCGGGGGTGAGTGTCCGTACTGGGGGTGCGTGCCCAGCAAGATGATGATCCGGGCCGGGAATCTGCTCGCCGAGGCGGGCCGGGTGCCCGCCCTCGCCGGCGAAGCGGTCGTGACGCCGGATTGGGGCAGGGTCGCCGGGCGTATCCGCGGCGAGGCCACTGACGACTGGAACGACCAGGCCGCCGCCGGCCGTCTCGCGGACAAGGGCGGCCGGCTCGTCAGGGGGACGGGCCGTCTCTCCGGGCCGCGCCGGGTGGTGGTCGGCGACCGCACGTTCGAAGCCCGGCGTGGTGTCGTGCTGGCCACCGGCACGCGGCCCCGGATCCCCCCGGTGCCGGGCCTCGAGGGAACGCCGTACTGGACCAACCGGGATGCCATGGCGGCCAAGGAGCTGCCGGAGTCGATGGTCGTGCTCGGCGGGGGTGCCATCGGTGTCGAACTCGCCCAGGTCTTCGCCCGCTTCAAGTGCGCGGTCACGGTGATCGAGGGGCAGGACCGGCTGCTGTCGCAGGAGGAACCGGAAGCCGGGGAGCTGGCCGCGGAGGTGCTGCGGGCGGACGGAGTCACCGTACTCACGGGTGCTCGGGCACGGCAGGTCAGCCATGACGGCACCGAGTTCACCATCCGCCTTGAGGGTGACGGGGAGTCGCTTCGTGCCGAACGGCTTCTGGTCGCCACCGGGCGCTACGCCGACCTGGCCGCGCTGGCGGTCGACACGGTGGGGCTGGATCCAACGGCGGGAGCCGTGAACACGGACGGGCAGATGCGGGCGGGGGAGGGGCTGTGGGCGGTCGGCGACATCACCGGCCGAGGTGCCTTCACCCATGTGTCGATGTACCAGGCGCAGATCGCCGTCCGGGACATCCTCGGACAGCCCGGTCTCGACGCCGACTACCGGGCGCTTCCCCGCGTCACCTTCACCGATCCGGAGATCGGGGCCGTCGGGTTGACGGAGCGGCAGGCGCGTGAGCGGGGGCTGCGGGTACGCACCAGTGTGCTGCCCATCGCCTTCTCCACGCGAGGCTGGATCCATGGGCCGGGCAACGAGGGGCTCATCAAGCTTGTGGAGGACGCGGACCGGGGCGTGTTGATCGGCGCGACGTCGGCGGGGCCGGCGGGAGGCGAGGTGCTCTACGGACTGAACGTGGCCGTCCACGCCGAAATACCCGTCGACCGGCTCCAGCACATGATTTACACGTATCCCACCTTCCACCGGACGGTCGAGGCCGCGCTCGGAGCCCTCCGCTGAGCCGCCCCCCGATCGCCCACGCGGCCCCCGCGCCCAGGCGATGGCGTAGCATGCCGGGCCGCGACCCCGGCGAGCCGCACAGGGCCGCCACCTCGCTGGAGCTTCTCTTCGACCTGTGTTTCGTGATCGCGGTGGCGCAGGCGTCCGGGAGTCTGCACGAGGCGCTGACCGACGGGGAGTACGCCACTGGTGTCCTGCGCTTCGCGCTGGTCTTCTTCACCATCTGGTGGGCGTGGATGAATTTCACCTGGTTCGCTTCCGCCTACGACCCGGACGACGTCCTGTACCGGTTGACGGTGTTGGTCCAGATCACGGGGTCGCTCGTGCTTGCCGCAGGCGTTCCCCGCGCGTTCGAGGAGGGTGACCTGCTGGTCATCACCATCGGATACGTCGTGCTGCGCACGGCGCTGGCCGCCCTGTGGCTGCGCGCCGCGTGGTCCGACCCCGCTCGGCGGCCGACCACCCTGCGCTTCGCCGCTGGGGTGACGGTGTGTCAGATCGGCTGGGTCGGGCTGCTCGGTCTCCCGGCCTCGGCGCGGCTGCCGGGCATTGTGGTGCTGATCATCGCCGAGGTCTCCGTCCCGGTGTGGGCACAGTCCGCCGGGATGACCACATGGCATCCGCGCCACATCGCCGAGCGCTACGAACTCTTCACCCTCATCGTCCTCGGAGAGTCCGTCGCGGCGGCCACCGTCGCCGTCCGGGGAGCCTTCGACCGGCACCACGGCACCGGCTCGCTGTACGCGGTGGCGGCCGGTGGCCTGTTCATGGCCTACGCCATGTGGTGGCTGTACTTCGCCAGATCCGCGCACACCCTGCTTGCCACGACGCACCAGGCCCACCGCAGGAGATTCACCTGGGCCTACGGCCACTACCTGATCTTCGCTTCGGCGACCGCCGAGGGAGCCGGCCTGGCCGCGTACGCCGATCACGTCACGCGTCGCACGGACGCCTCGCCGTTGGCCGCGGGCGCGGCGGTCACCGTCCCCGCGGCCGTCTTCCTGATCACTGTCTGGGCCGTACACCTCCGGCCCCATCAAAGAACCGTGGACGAGTGGATTCCGTATCCCGTCGCGGCTGTCGGCGTCCTGCTGGCCGCTTTTTTCCCGGCACCTGCCTTCGCCGCCGGTGCGCTGCTGGCGGTCCTGGCCGTGGTGGTCACGGTGCAGCGCCGGTGAAGAAGCCCGCGGCGAGATCTCACCCTGTGCCGGGACCGAAGGCCGCGCGGCGGCACTCACCGTGTGGTGAGTGCCGCCGCGCGGCCGCCCTACCGCCCGCGCCTCGTCAGCTCGTCGCGCGTACCGCATCGCGGATCAGTTCGGCGACCTCCTTGGGCCGGGACACGGCCACGGCGTGCGAGGCGCCCTCGATCTCGACGATCGTCGCCCCGGCCCGCTTGGCTCCGAAGCGCTCGACCTCGGGGTTGATCGCCTGGTCCGCGCCGGCCACGAGCGCCCAGGAAGGCTTGGTCTTCCACGCGGCGGCCGAGGCCGTCTCCGTGAATGCCGAGGCGGCCAGTGGACGCTGCGCCACCGCAAGGACCTTGGTGGCGGCGGCCGGGACGTCGGCGGCGAAAATGTCCGGGAACGCCTCGGCCTTGATGGTGACTTCGACGGCAGGCTCCGATCCCTCCGCGGGGTACGTCGCCTCCTTCAGGTTGCTGACGAGCGGCGAGAGGGGGAAGCGGCCCTGCAACTCGCCCAGGCTCTCGCCCTCTTCGGTGACGTAGGCCGCTACGTAGACCAGCCCGACGACGTTCTCCGCAGCGCCTGCCACGGAGATGATCGCACCGCCGTAGGAGTGGCCGACGAGCACCACCGGACCGTCGATCTGAGCAGCCACGGACGCGATGTACGCGGCGTCGGACGCCAGGCCGCGCAGCGGGTTCGGTGGCGCGACCACGGGGATGCCGTGGTTCTGCAGTTCCGCGATGACCCCGGTCCAGCTGGCGGCGTCCGCGAAGGCTCCGTGCACGAGAACAGCTGTGGGGGTGGGGTTCGTGGTCATGTTCGGGTTGTTCTCCCTGTTGTCGGGGGCTTTCGGAGGTCGGCGTGGAGCGCGGTATCAGCCGGTGTGGAGCGCGGTGCGCAGGGTGTCGGCGGCCAGCGTGATGGCGGCCTGGGCGGCGTGGGTCTCGCGCAGGGCGTTGAGCATGACGAAGTCGTGGATGATGCCCTGGAAGCGGACGGCGGTGACGGGGACGCCGGCTTCGCGCAGCTTGTTGGCGTAGGCCTCGCCTTCGTCGCGCAGCACGTCGGCCTCGCCGGTGATGACCAGGGCCGGCGGCAGGCCGGTGAGCTGTTCGGTGGTGGCCCGTAGCGGGGAGGCGGTGATCTGGGCGCGGTCGGCCTCGTCGGTCGTGTACTGGTCCCAGAACCACTGCATGCCGTCGCGGCGCAGGAAGTAGCCCTCCGCGAACTGGTGGTAGGAGCCGGTGTCGAAGTTCGCGTCGGTGACCGGGTAGAACAGCACCTGCTGCACGAGCGGGATGTCGCCGCGTTCCTTGGCCATCAGGGTCAGTGCGGCGGTCATGTTGCCGCCGACGGAGTCGCCGGCGACGGCCAGCCGCGAGCCGTCCAGGTTCTTGGACGCGCCCTGCTGGACGACCCACTTCGCGACCGCGTAGTTCTGCTCGATGGCGACCGGGTAGCGGGCCTCGGGGGAGAGGTCGTATTCGGGGAAGACCACGGCGGCGTTCGAGCCGACGGCGAGTTCGCGTACGAGGCGGTCGTGGGTGTGGGCGTTGCCGAACACCCAGCCCGCGCCGTGGATGTAGAGGATCACCGGCAGGGTCCCTTCCACGCCGGCGGGGCGCACGATGCGTGCGCGGACGCTGCCCGTCGGACCGCCCGAGACGGTGATCCATTCCTCGTCGATCTGCGGCTTGTCGGTCTCGCCGGACTGCACCTCGTCGACCGCCTTCCGGCCCTCGGCGGGCGGCAGGTCGAACAGATAGGGCGGATTGGCGGTCGCTTCGGCGAAAGCAACTGCCGCCGGCTCCAGCACGGGCTGCACCGGCTCTACAACGTCGGACATGTGAGTCTCCTGAGTTTCATGTGATGTGCCGGCCCCTCCGGGCCAGACATGGAGATCTGCGGGGCCGTCGATCCTTACGCTAAAACCCTGAAGGCGGCGGAGATTGACCGTCAGTGCACCAGATTTGACCTCACAACGCATAGAAACGGGGCGCAGTGCACTGTCGGGACGAATGCTGTGCACTGTCGGGACACACGGATGCTTCGGCTCGAAATAGCCTGGTGGCGAAGCAGCTGCGGGCTGCCGGAGTTGGTGTTGTGCATCGCACAGAAGGCCCACCTGGAATTCATTTCGGTTGAGCGTAGACGCATTGATTGCGTGTTCTCCCGATTCTCTCTGCCCGCCGCTGTCGCCGCAGTTGGAAGTCGATGCAGATGGAAATCGACACTGTTCATGCCGCAGGAGGTTGTCTAAAGGTGTCCACGATGCCGGTCGGTGGGCTGGTTCCCAGCGCCACCGACGACGCAGCGGACCTCATTGTCCGCAACGCGAAGATCCACACCGGAGACCCGGGGCGCCCGCAGGCCGAGGCGATCGCCATACGGGACGGCGTCATCACGGTCGTCGGCGACGACAAGGACGTGGCCGGCCGTGTCGGCCCGGCCACGAAGGTGGTCGACGCTCTCGGCCGCCGGATGATCCCCGGCCTCAACGACTCCCACCTGCACGTCATCCGGGGTGGGCTCAACTACGTGCTGGAGCTGCGTTGGGACGGCGTTCGCACGCTGCGCCAGGGCCTGGCGATGCTGCGTGAACAGGCGGCCCGCACGCCGAAGGGCCAGTGGGTTCGGGTGGTGGGGGGATGGTCGGCCGAGCAGTTCGCCGAACGGCGGCTGCCGACCGTCGCCGAGTTGAATGCCGCCGCGCCGGACACGCCGGTGTTCGTTCTGCACCTGTACCAGTCGGCGGTGCTCAACCGGGCTGCGCTCAAGGCCGCCGGATACACCAGGGACACCCCCGATCCGAAGGGCGGTCAGATCGTACGGGGCCGGGACGGTGAGCCCACGGGTATGCTGCTGGCCGCCCCGAGTGCTCTGATTCTCTACTCGACTCTGGCCAAGGCCCCGGTGCTGGAGGGCGAGGACAAGAAGACCTCCACCCGTCACTTCCTGCGGGAACTGAACAGGTTCGGGCTCACGTCGGCGATCGACGCAGCGGGGGGATTCCAGAATTTCCCCGACAACTACAGCACGGTCGTCGAACTGGCCAAGGCCGGTCAACTTTCGCTGCGCATCGCCTACCATCTTTTCCCGCAGACCGCCGGTCAGGAAATCGACGACCTCGCCCGCTGGATCGAAATGGCCCGCCCCGAGGACGGGGACGAATGGCTCCGCCTCAACGGTGCGGGAGAGAATCTCACCTGGGCGGCAGCAGATTTCGAGAACTTTGCCCAGCCGCGCCCGGAACTCGCTCCCGGCTATGAGACAGAATTCGAGAAGGCCGTACGTCTGCTCATGGAGAACGGCTGGGGATTCCGGCTGCACGCCACCTACGACGACACCATCCGACGCGATCTCGCGATATTCGAAAAGTTGGCCGCGGAAGGACTCTTCCCGGCCGGAAACCGGTGGCTGTTCGACCATGCGGAGACAGTCTCCGCGGACAGCCTCGACCGCATCGCCGCCCTCGGCGGCGCCATGTCCGTGCAGAATCGCCTGTCCTTCCAGGGCGAGGCGTTCGTACGCCGCTACGGCCCCGGCGCCGCAGCGGACGCCCCTCCGATCCGGGCCATGCTGGAGCGCGGTCTGACCGTCGGCGCCGGCACCGATGCCACCCGGGTCTCGACCTACAACCCGTGGATCGCCTTGCACTGGCTGATCACCGGCCGCACCGTCGGCGACCTGGTCATGCGCCCGCCGCACAACCGCGTCGACCGGCAGACTGCGCTGTCGATGTTCACCGAAGCAGGGGCCCGGCTGACCGGCGAGGAGGACGTCAAGGGCGTCCTGCGCCCGGGCTTCCTCGGCGACCTCGCGGTCCTGTCCGAGGACTACTTTGCCGTGCCCGAGCCGGACATCGTGCACATCGAGTCCCTGCTGACGGTCGTCGGCGGCCGCATCGTCTACGCCGCCGCCGAGTACGAGGGCCTCGACGAGGAACTGCCGCCGGTCCGCCCCGAGTGGAGCCCGGTCGCACACTTCGGCGGCTACCAGGCCACGCCCGGTACCGGCTCGTCGGGCGCCCGCCAGGCCGAGTCGCTTGGCCTGGCCGTCGCGGAGTCGGAGCAGCACCGACAGTGGCGCGCCCGACGAGGTCTGGCCCCGGATACCGAGAGCACGGTCTTCGACCCCTGCTTCTCGCTCTGATCTCCCGGGAGAGGCCCGGTCACGAGCCGCCTCTCCCGGGGCACCACCCCCCACCTCTCGCCGTCGAACAGACGGCTTTGCTCAGCAGCGGACGCCCGTCCGCGATCACATCACTCATGGAAAGGCCCTCTCATGGTCAACATCTCCGAAGTCACCGCCGCCCCCGGTCCCGACCTGCTGACCCCCGACAACTGCGCCGTGCTGTTTGTGGACCACCAGCCGCAGATGTTCTTCGGCACCGGCAGCGGCGACCGCACCGCCATCATCAACTCGACCTTGGGCCTGGCCAAGGCGGCCAAGGTATTCGACGTTCCGGTGGTCCTGAGCACCGTGGCCGCCGAGTCCTTCTCGGGTCCGATCATGCCTCAGTTGGCCGCTGTCTTCCCCGACCAGAAGATCATCGACCGCACCACGATGAACGCCTGGGAGGACAGCAACTTCGTCGAAGCCGTCAAGGCGACGGGCCGCAAGAAGCTCGTCATCGCCGGGCTGTGGACCGAGGTCTGCGTCGTACTGCCCGCGCTGTCCGCCATCTCCCAGGGCTACGAGGTCTACGTCGTCACGGACGCGTCCGGCGGCGTCAGCCCGCAGGCGCACGAGCACGCCATCCAGCGCATGGTCCAGGGCGGCGCGATTCCGGTGACCTGGGTGCAGGTGCTCCTTGAGCTCCAGCGCGACTGGGCGCGGACGGAGACGTACGTCCCCGTCACGGAGGTGGTGAAGGAGCACGGCGGGGCCTACGGCCTGGGCCTGGTCTACGCGCAGGCCGTCATCGGCGCCCACGCGGCCGGCTGACTCTTCACCTGAGCATCGACGGAACGTCAGGAACAGGCAGGAACGAATGGACACCGGACTGTTGGTCCTCCGACTCGTGGCGGGGCTCCTCATCGCCGGGCACGGAGTGCAGAAAGTCAGTTTCCGCCTCGGCGGCAACGGCTTGGCGGGCGGAACCGAGGAGTTCCGCCATGACGGCTTCCGCGGCGGCAGGCTCACCGCGCTTGCCGCGGGCGGCAGCCAGATCGGCGCCGGCCTGTTCCTGGCGGCCGGTCTGCTCACTCCCGGGGCGGCGATGGCCGCCATGGGAGTGATGACGGTGGCCGGCACCGTCAAATGGCACAACGGGCTCTGGGTCCAGAACGACGGCTACGAGTACCCCATGGTCCTCGTCGTGGCCTCCGCGGTCCTGGCCCTCACCGGACCCGGCCGCTGGTCGGCCGACCACGCCCTCGGACTGACCCCCTGGCCCCTGTGGGTCTCGGTCGTGGCCATCGTGGTCGGACCGGTGAGCGGACTGCTCACCCGTGTGCTGCTGCATCGTCCCTCAGTCAAGGAAGGAACAACTCAGTATGCGCAAGCTGCTGATTGACGCGGCCCGCACGCTGGCTCCGCCCAAGGGGGACAGGCACGGCCCGTTGCCGCCGCTCATGCTGATGCTGACGGTGGCGACCGGCCTGGTCGACGCCGTCAGCTATCTGGGGCTCGGGCACGTCTTCGTCGCCAACATGACCGGCAACGTGGTCTTCCTCGGGTTCGCCCTGGCAGGCGCCGACGGCCTGTCCGTGCTCGCCTCCGTCGTGTCGATGGCCGCGTTCCTCGTCGGCGCGCTGGCGGGAGGCCGGTTCGGCACCCGGTTCGCGGAGCACCGCGGGCGGCTGCTGACCTTCGCCACGGCGCTTCAGGCGTTGCTCGTCGCCGGGGCGGTCATCACGGCCGTGGTCTCGCACGGCAGCGTGACCACCGAGGTCCGTTACGCCCTGATCGTGCTCCTCGGCCTCGCCATGGGGCTGCAGAACGCGGTCGCCAGACGCCTCGGGGTCCCGGACCTGACCACGACCGTGTTGACCCTGACCCTGACCGGACTGGCCGCGGACTCCACCCCGGCGGGCGGGGCCGCACCCCGGCCCGGCCGGCGGATCCTGTCCGTACTGGCCATATTCCTCGGAGCCCTCGCCGGCGCCGTGCTTCTGGCACACACCGGACTCGTCCTGGTCCTGGTCCTGACGTTGGTGCTGCTCGTGGTGACGTCCGTGGCTGCCCACCGCCTCTCGGCCTCCGACGCCCCCTGGGTCAAGCCGCAGGCGTGAACTCGGCGCCGGCCCCGCAGGAGGGGCCGGCGCTCTCGTCAGTGACCCGCGGGACCACAGACGTTGCACTCCTAGTCGACGGCACCCGCGACCGTCTGCGGCCACCCTCGGCCATGCCCGCACGGCACCCGGGACACCGCCGGAAGCAAGGTGTCCGTGCCCCATACCGGTAGGGACCGACGTGAACACCGCACTGCCACCGAAAGACTTCCCGGAGTCCGATTCAGCCTGGGCCCCGCTCGCGGCGCGTGTCTTCCGGGCGCTGTGGATCGCACAACTGGTTTCCAACATCGGCAGTTGGATGCAGACCGTGGGCGCCCAGTGGCTACTGATCGGCCACGACGCCGCCCTGGTGACGCTCGTGCAGACCGCGTCCAGTCTCCCCGTCGTGCTGCTGGCTCTGCCTTCTGGCGTGCTGGCCGACCGTTTCGACCGTCGCACGGTGCTGCTGACCGCTCAGTTCGCCATGCTCGCCGCCTCCACCACGCTGTCGGTGCTGGCGTTCGCGGACGCGCTCACTCCGGCCTTGCTGCTCGGTCTCACCTTCCTGCTGGGATGCGGCACCGCTCTGATGGGCCCGGCCTGGCAGGCCATCCAGCCGGAACTCGTGGAACGCCGCCAGTTGGGACAGGCGGCCGCGCTCGGCGCTGTGAACATGAACCTCGCTCGCGCCCTCGGCCCGGCACTCGGGGGAGCAGTGGTCGCGGCAGCAGGCGCGGGTTGGGTCTTCGCCTTCAACGCCGCCTCCTACCTCGGCACCGCGGCCGTTCTCGCATTGTGGAGACGGCCCGGGGCGGAACCGCCGACTGCGCAGGGCGAGAAGCTCCTGACGGCTCTGCACGCCGGCCGCCGCTACGTGTGGAACGCGCCCGGCGTCCGCCGAGTCCTGCTGCGCACGGTGCTGTTCATCCCCGGCGGCGCCGCGCTGTGGTCGCTGCTTCCACTGGTCGCGAGCCGCTCCCTCGGCCTGGGCTCGGGTGGGTACGGGGTGCTGCTCGGTGCGGTCGGAGCCGGTGCTGTGAGCGGGGCCTTCGCACTGCCCGCGATCCGCCGCGCTCTGGGCGTCAACGGCACTCTGGCCGCAGGGGCCCTCGTCTTCGCCGGAGTCCTGGCGGTACTGGCCACGGTCCGGGTCCCATGGCTCGCGGCGGTCGTGCTGCTGCCCGCCGGTGTGGCCTGGATCGGCGTGCTGTCCACCCTCAACGCGGCCGTCCAGGCGCGGCTGCCCGGCTGGGTCAGGGCCCGGGGACTCGCCGTCTATCTCCTGGTCTTCCAGGGCGGGCAGGCGTTGGCGGCACCACTGTGGGGTGCGCTGGCCGACGGGCCGGGGCTGGCCGTCTCCCTTCTGGCCGGCAGCGGTCTGCTGCTGCTCGGCGCGGTGAGCGTGCGCCGCTGGCCGCTGCACGGCACGGACGGCATCGACCCGTCCCCGTCCGACCATTGGCCCGTTCCGCCCCTGGTGTTCGAGCCCGGACCGGCCGACGGCCCCGTGCTGGTCTCCGTCGCGTACCGGATCGCGGCCGCGAACAGGGCCGCCTTTATCGACTGCATGGACCATGTGGCCCGTTCACGCCGGCGCACGGGAGCCCTCAGCTGGGGCCTCTACCAGGACGGCAACGATCCGGGCCGGTTCGTCGAGAACTACCTGGTCGCGTCCTGGTCGGAGCATCTCGCCCAGCACCACAGCCGGCTCACGGCCACCGACCGTCGTCACGAGGAGAGGGCCCGCCGACTGCTTGTCGAGGGCACCGCGCCGGAGGTGACCCATGCCTTCGACGCTGCCGCGGGACCCGTGGTGCCCGAGACGGGCGACGCGATGACGGCCCCGGGGCCTCGATGCCCACCGGGAGAACGGCCAGGAACGGGCACGTCCGAGTCAGCCCACGCCTAAGCCTGCGGCTGAATGGGCGACATGCCCGTCTGCGCACCGATTCCTAATGGAGTTGTCAAGCAGCCAAGGCGACGGGCGATATTGGTTGGTAGCACCGTCCGTCGCGCAGAAGGGCCCACAGGACGTTGACTCGTCGGCGTGCGAGGGCCATGACGGCCTGGCTGTGTCTTTTGCCTTCGGCGCGCTTGCGGTCGTAGAAGCGACGGGACTCGTCGCAGCGGCGGATGCCCGGTTTCGATGTCGTCTGATTTCGTTTCGAAACGTCAGCAGCGATTCACTTGCGTTCGTCTTCCAGGTCCCCACCTGACGCCTCTTACGGCGCCTTTTCCTCATCGCTCACCACGACGGTCTTCAACCAACGCGGCATGAGGGGGTTTGAAGCCTCCCCCCCCCCGCAGGGCGGCTTCGAAGGGCCACAAAACCTTCATCTTCCGCACAGCACCACTCTCGGAAGCTGTCCTACTGTCAACTCCCCTTCGTGTTCAGGACACAATCCCCTGCGAAATACCGGGCCGCCTTGCGGAGGATGTCCCGCTCCTCCTCCAGCTCGCGGATCCTCTTCCGCGCGGCCGCCAGCTCCGCCTGAACCGCGTCACCACCCGGCCGCGGCGCCGCCGCGGGCGTGGAGTGAGCACCGGACCGACGTCCGTCAGCGGCCCTGATCCAGTTCCGCAGCGTCTCGGTGTCCACCCCGAGGTCGGTGGCGACCGACTTGATCGTCGCTCCCGGACGCGACCGGTACAGCGCGACCGCGTCCGCCTTGAACTCGGCGGGGTAGTGCTTCATCCCCACAGGGACTCCGTTCTCCTGGACCATCAAGATCCAAGTCTCTCCGGTGTCCAAAACCCGGGGTCAGGGCCCCTCCGCTTCTCCCCCCACACCCCGCCCGAGGTCTTGCAGCAGGTCTCGTTCGAGCTCGCCGAAGGGCTCGGCCACAAGACCCCCGCCCCCGGCCTCCGAGCGGCACCCACGGCCTCCGCAGCACCGGCTCCGGGGCTGCCCGCCGCTCGCCGCTCGCAGTCCACTGCCCGGGGCCGGTGAGCCGGGGCCTCCGAGACGGGGTCACAGCGGTCACCTCTCATGAAGTCTTGGGGAATTCGCCAGTACTGCATCGACGCCAGGCCGCGCGGGCTGATTGGGGCCATCAGCCCGAAGGGTTCTTCCGTGACGCCGAACGCCGCCCGCAGCACCCCGTTGTCTGTTGCCAGTCAAGGGGGCGTCGACGGCCCCGGTCCGCCTCATCAGACGATTCGGTCAGCGGACTTGTCTTGTTGAGGTCGGCGCGGTGCAGGCCGCGTGGGATGCGCCCCGACCTCGCCACCGACAACATCACCTGAGCCGGGCAGCGACACACTCCGTTGCTGCGCGGGCTGGTTCGACTTCGTGAACGCCGCTGTCCCGGCCGGATTGTATGGCTACGCTCGCCGCCATGGCGATACGTGGAGCTGGCGCAGGCGTCCGGCGCGGGTGCGGGTCGTGTAGCGGACTTCGGCGATGAGACGCGGCAGTACCCATTGGGCTCCGGTGACCGGTGGGTCTCGGTGAAGGTGCAGGTGTCGACGGAGGCTGCGGCGAGGGTGGTGCGTTCGGTGTCGCTCCATCCGGTGCCGACGCTGCGACGTACTGCAGGGTGCCGTCCGGGTGGCGTTGGCCGAAGAGGGCGCCGGGGAGGCCGTACGGTCATACTAGCGGCAGTACGCGATAGATCCCCGGCAGCGGGACGAGCCGACTGCGGCCCCGCTGCGTGCGAGTATGACCGCGCTCGCGGGACTGCCGCACCGGCACTGGTCGTCACGGCGGAGGCCGACGCCACCAGGGACGAGGCGGAGGCGTACGCAGACCGGCTGCCTCGGGCTGGTGTCGCCGCGCCCGCGGCACGATTCCAGGGCACGGTCCACGACTTCGTGTCACTGACCGCGCTGCGCGCCAGCCCGTCGATGCGGGCGGCCGTACGGCTCGGCGGCAGGTTCCTCCACGCTCGCCTGCGGTGAGAGCGGCCGAGGACGCATGGCGGGTCCCCGGCCGGCGCGCGGCGGGGACGCCACCTGCCCGCCGTCGCAGGAGCATGAGCCGGGGTACGGGATATTGGACAGAGCACCAGTCGGGTGACTGATGGCGACGACAGCTGATGGTTCGAGACTGGAATTCCTACTGTTCCGACGCTCCCCAGGGAGCGTCTGCACGACCATGACGAGAGGTCATGATGTCCGTCGTACTCTCCGTCCAGCCGCTGCCTCCGTCCGAGCGGGCCGACTACTGGCAGAGCATCGTCTCCGACACCTTGGTTCCGATGGACGTCACGCTGCACGAGCGCGAGCCCGCGATGGGGACGATAACCGTCGATACGCTCGGCCCTCTCCAGATCTCGGTGGTCGAGGCAGGCCCGGCGAGCGTGTCGCGCCACGCCTCCCTGATCTCCAGGGGCGGAGCGGAGTACATGACCATCACGCTCCAGCACCAGGGAACCGGGCGGCTCACTCAGGACGGGCGCCAGGCCCTGGTCCGCCCCGGTACTTTTACCTGCTCCGACGCCGGCCGGCCCTACGGCAGGGAACAGCCGGACAACTACCGGTTCACATCGATCCGGGTGCCGAAGGATGTGCTGGCCGTGACGGACACCGAACTGCGGGCGATCACGGGGACCGTCTTCGACAGCCACTGCGGCACGTCCGGAGTCGTCGCAGGCCATCTGGAACGTCTGGCGGACCGGGCGGCCGGGTTCGACCCGTACACAGGCCGGCAACTCGCGATGACTGCCGTCGATCTGCTGACGGTGCTGGTGCGCGAGCGGCAGGGGCTACTGAACCCCCACGCGTCGGAGGTGGCCCGCGGGATGCTGGCCCGTATCAAGGAGTACATCCTGCGACACCTGGCCGATCCAGGTCTCTCTCCGGAGATGATCGCGTGCGCGCACCATATGTCTGTCCGGTATCTGCACAAGATCTTCCAGGCGGAGGGGACCACGGTGAGCCGTTGGATCCATCGCGAGCGCCTGGAGAGGTGCCGACGGGAGCTGTCCAGGCAGTCGAGGTCCGCACCTACCGTCTCGGCGGTGGCTCAGCGCTGGGGCTTCGTGAACCCGTCGCACTTCAGCCGGGCCTTTCGCACCGCGTACGGGATGTCACCCAGGGACTGGCAGTCCAGCACGCGCCACGTGTGAACCGAGGCGACGCTCCGCTGGGCCGCACCGCACGGACGGGCCCGTGCGAGCGTGCCGATCCCGCCTTGGCGGGGGCGGGATCTCACGGACGCGGCCCGGGGAGCGGGCCAGTGAGCGGTGGATCGGACCGCGTCCTGGATGAGCTCGGCCAAGCGCTTGGGCTGGGTGAGCATGACCATGTGTGAGGAGTCGACCTCGGTGGTGGTCATGCTGGCACGCTCGTAGCCGTAGCGCTCCATATCGGGGTTGAGGGTCCGGCCGGAGGTGGCGATCAGGGCCCACGAGGGCTTGGTCTTCCATGCCGCGACCGGCGCGGTCTCCGTGAAGGCCCGTGCGGACAGCGGGTGCCGGGAAACGGCGAGCACCGCAGCGAACTCGGGGTCCACATCCGCGGCAAAGAGGGTCGGGGAAGTGCTCGACCGGCACCGAGACGTCGGTGGCGGTCTCGTCAGAGCCCGCCACGGGGAGGGGCGTGCAGACGAGCGCGTCGGCGAGGCCCGTGCCGGGGGCGCCCTTGCAGCTAGCCGAGGCTCTCGCCCTCCTCCAACGCGCATCCGGCCAGGTAGACCAGCGCCTGGACGTTGTCCTCTGTGCCGGCGACGGTGATGACGGCGCCGCCGTAGGAGTGCCCGACCAGGACCACGGGGCGCCTGGGATCGCACGTACCATCGAGGCGATGTAGGCGGCGTCGTTGACGAGGCTGCGGTCGGGTACGGCCGGGGCCACCACCTCCAGGCTGGCTGCCGTCAGTCCGGGAGTGACGCGGGAGAGCGGGAGGCGTCGGCGACGGCGCCGTGGACCAGGACGACGGTGGGATCTACGGGTCAGGACATGAGACTCCTCGGTGTGCGGCTGTGGCCTGGAAGGTTGGGGCTCGGCGTGGTTCGCAGGCCGAAACCGTGCGGGGTGCACCTCGGGCACCCGGTCGGCGTACTCGGGGTGCTTGCCGATCCACCCCGGATGAAGGGGCAGTACGGCAGGACGCGCAGCCGGCATGCCCGGGCGTCGTCGAGGGCTTCCCGGGCGAGCAGCCCGCCAGGCCACGGCCGGCGAACCGGGCATCGGTCCCGGTGTTGGATGAAGGCGATCTCGTTCTGCGAGAGGCGGTATTCGACGAAGCCGGCGGTCTCGGTGCCGTCGTCGCCGACGAGGATCTAGTACCGGTCTGGGGGGCGGTCCACCACGTGCGGTTCCATGGGTGCTCCTGCGCGGTCGCGGTGTACAGGGTGTCGGTGGTGTTCAGAGCGTGCGGCGCACGCCCGCCTGGCGTTCCGGGTTGCGGAGCCGGACCGCGAGATCGCTCTCCACGGCAGCATGGGCGGGGCCGCTGCGGCCGATGGGTGAGACCTAACAGACCAGTGGCGGCCCAGCGGTGCAGGGAAACCGCCAGGACGACCCACAGCGCGCGCTTGGGCCGGGTCACGGCGGTCATCAGCGCCCCGAAGCAGAGGAGCGCCAGATGGAAGACGCACAGGCCGTCGGCCGCGCCGCTGAACATGACGAGTGTGTAGGCCGGCCAGCTGTCGGCGAAGGCGGGCAGTACGCACAGGGCGACGGTGCCACGAGCTGCGTCCTCGAAGAACCCGAGCTGCATTCATCCCGTCATCACGGAGGCGATCGCCACCGTGAAGAAGCCCAGCGACACCGGTGAGGCGATGGGGCGCAGGTTGATCCGGGTCATCGACCGGAGGTCCACCTCGAAGCGGCGCCTCGGGGCGGCGTCCGGCCCGTCGGCAGGCCCGGGCGTCCGGCCGGCCTGCGCGAACGCGTCACCCCCCTCGGAGGCCGTCTCGCCGCGGGCCCCGCCAGGCGCCGGCGCCTGGCGGCTTGCCGCCCGCATCCCCCACCCCGTCGGCACCGAACAGAAGGGTCTCCCCTGTGATCCGCGCCATGATCGTCGACGACCACGCCCTGGTCTGCCTCGGCCTGGCCGACTTTCTCAACGCCGACGACAGCTCGAAGTGGTCGCCCAGGCCGCCTACAGTCTCCAGGTCATCGAACAGGCCACCGCATCGATGTCGCCCTCGTCGACGTCCGCATGGACGCATTACCGCCACCACCCGGCTCCACGCTCTCCCCCACCCCCGAAGGTGATCACTCTCACCACCTTCGACCTCGACGAGCACGTCTACAGCTCCCTGCCGCCGGAACCGACGGATTCCTCCTCAAGGACACCGATCCCGCCGAAATCCTGCGAGCCACCTCGTGGCCGCCGGTTCCGCCATGCTCCACCCGTCCGCGGCCCGCCGCCTTATTGGCCGATACCACGTCGCCAACCAGCCTCGGGCCACTGCGGCGCAGGCCCTCCTGGGCCAGCTCACCCGGCGCGTACGCGACGCGTTGGCCCTCCTCGCGCAGGGCGACACCAACGCCGACATCGCCGCCCGCCTCGCCATGCGCGAGAGTTCGGTGAAGGCCCACGTCAGCCGCATCCTCACCACCTTTGACGTCAACAACCGCGTCCAGGCCGCCCTCCTCGCCCGCGATGCCGGACTCACCTCCTGACCGGCTGGATTTTTCCCAGCGAAGCGGTCGCGCGAAGACGCCGCCTTCGGCCACGCCCTTGCCCTCAACGGAACCCGATGGGGACCGACGTTGAGCAAATCCCACTGACCGTAAGGGACTCCATGGTCACGTGGAGTCGCGTATGTTCCCTATCCGATCTCTATTGCCGGTTGGACTTAATCAGGCCCGACTGGTCTGCGTCAGGCGGACGAGTCTGGCGAGGTGCTCTCTGTCGAGGCCGGCTGCGGTTGGCGTTCAACGGCCCAGTAGGCAAGAGCGGCCAGCGGGAGAGCGGCGCCCAAGCCGGTCAGGCCGGCCCAGCCGGCAGCGTGGTAGACGGTCGCCCCGAGCTGGGAGCCGATCGCACCGCCGACGAAGAACATGGCGATGAAGGCGCTGTTGAGGCGGGCGCGGGCGGTCGGGTCGAGCTGGTAAACGGTGTGCTGTCCCAGGATCAGTGTTGTCTGCACAGCCATGTCGATCAGGATCGCAGCCAGGGCGATCAGGACGATACTGTGCCCGCCCAGACCCGCGACAGCAAAGGCCAGCGCGGTCACAAGGAACGCAGCCCCGGTCATGGGACGTACGAGTCCTCGGTCGGCCCAGTGCCCAGCGAACGGTGCGATGGCTGCTCCGGCCGCGCCCACGAGGGCGAAGACGCCGACTCCGACCGGTGAGTAGTGGAAGCGGGGACCGGTCAGAACAAACGAGACAGTGGTCCAGAACGCGCTGAACGCGCCGAACATCGCCGCCTGGTACAGCCCTCGACGCAGCAGCGCGGGATGCGTGCGCACCAGCTGGACGGTGGAGCGCAGCACGTGGTGGTACGGAATGGATGTGGTGGGTGCGTGCTGTGGCAGGGCCGCACGCAGGGCCACCGTGAGCACGGCCATCAGAGCGGCGGAGCCGAGGAAGACGACGCGCCAGCCTGCGATGTCGGAGACCAGGCTGCTCAGGGTTCGGGAGAGCAGAATGCCGGCAAGTAGACCGCTCATGACCCGTCCGACGATGCGGCCCCTGGCATGGTCCGGGGCCAGGTTCGCCGCGAAGGGCACCAGGATCTGAGCCACGACGGAGGTGGCACCGCTGATCATCGACGCGATCAGCAGCATGGGGAAGCTCGTGGCGAGGCCGGCTGCCACGAGGGCGAGGGCCGTGATCATCAGGAGGACGGTGACCAGATTGCGCTTCTCCAGCCGGTCGCCGAGCGGAACCAGGAAGATCATGCCGAAGACGTAGCCGACCTGGGTGAGCGTGATCAGTATCCCGGCCGTGGCTGTGCTGATGTGGAAGACACCGCTCAGCGAGGACAACAGAGGCTGGGCGTAGTAGAGGTTGGCGACCGTCGTCCCGGACGCGACGGCCAGGAGCGCGACCAGCCAGCCTGGCACGCCTTGTGAGGCCCCCATGGACCGGGGCGAAGTGCTGAGGTTAGACCTTGTGGACATGTGCACCTTCTTTCGTCACGCAGGCACAACCACGGGAACGCAGCTTTCCCTTCCTCACCAGGAGCGATGATCGGGGATATCAGTCATCTCATGCAGAGATGACCAGCAGCGTCGCCCGGTACCTGTTGGGCATGCAATAGCGGAAACGATCAACGTGACAGCACGGCTGCCAGCCACTGCCGGATCTCAGGGGTCACGGGGTCGGTGATGTCGTCGAACTCGTCATGCTTTTTGAGGAACTTCGCGACGTAGGGGCAGACAGGCACGATGCGCTGCCCCGAGGCGCGGACGTCGGTCAGCGCCTGCTGCACGAGCTGTGAGGCCAGGCCCAGCCCGGCGTAGGAGTCGTCGATTTCGGTGTGGTAGAAGACGCGCTGGTCGGCGCTGTCGCGGTAGGCGGTGAAGCCGGCGACCTTGCCGTCCACCAGGATCTCGTAACGGTGCTTGTCGGCCACTCGCTGAACGGTCGGAGCGTCGGTGGGTCGTGTCATTGCGTGCCTCTCAGGCGTGTCGGGATTGTGCGTGGAGTGAGGGTTGCGTGGGGCAGAGCGTGCGACGCTGTCATGGCGGCGGCCGACTGTCTCCACCTGTGAAGGAGTCCTGACCGAGTGGAGGCGGGCCTCAATGGGCTGCCTCGAAGTACTGCTGGAAACGCCGCGCGAGGTGGCCGTTACCGGGTCACGTCGCCCCATGGCGAGCATCGTCAGCTGCTGAGCAGCGCGCTCAGGATGGCGTCCCAGTCGATCCGCGCATTTTCCTCGCCCGGAGGGACGGCTTCCCACGTGCGCACCAGCCATTCACGCAGGGGCTCGCTGGGTACGTCCAGGAGGGCTGAGCCGCTGGTTCCTCGCAGGAGCATCCGCACTTCGGGTCTGTTGCTGCAGCGACACGGTGGCCAGATGCGGACGTCGCCGTCGCCGGATGGCTTGTTCAGGCCCGTCTGAAGAAGGTCTCGCGCAAAGGTCCACTGGGCGTTCTCCCAGTCGCCATGGCTGGACACTTCAAGGAGCGCGGTGAAGGGACTTTGCGGGTCGTAGACGAGGCGTGCCGACAACGGCACCGCCTCGGTGGAAGTAATCACCAAGTCGACCGCGAGATCCACGGTGATGACGCCGTTCGGTGGTCGTCCCCCTTCGTCGCGAAGCGGTTGTGTGCTCATGACGATTCTGCCTTTCGACGTTCAACGGACGCTGGAAGCAGCCCATCAGGGCTGTCAATGAACCCCTGCCCCTTCCCTTTAGGCTGGGTGCCGGGCCTGCGAATGACGTCAGTCCCGGAGCGGCGCTCGGCCTCGGTTCGTCCGCCCCAGACGCCGAAGTTCTGATCGGATGTCATGGCGAAGAGGCCGCAGGGATCACTTACGGGGCACCTACGGCAGATGGCGCGTGCCGCCTCCTCGCGTCGACGGCGTGTATGGCCCCGCTCGCCGGTCGGCGAGAAGAAGACTGAGCTGTCCATACCGCGGCATGCGGCGCCGGCCTGCCATTCCCATACCCGCAGGAGCGGCTTGGTCTGTGGCTTGGTCTGTGGCTTCATCGAATTCTCCTTCCATATAGCTGCGGAGCTGTTGGGGGAGGAACAGTTCCATGACCTGACGGGGAATGCGCTGGCCGGGACTATGGCTTCAGCGCGGCGAGCTGCGCCTCGAAGGGCACCACGGCGGGGCTCTCGCCGGCCGACTTCCTGACCGTGGACAATCCGGTCATCAGTGCCGCCAGTTCGCCCGCGGCCCGTTCGATCCGGCCGTCGAGCCCTTCAGCGCCCCAGTCCTCGGAGGCGGCGTACACCCCGGTCGGAACGACGACGGCCCTCAGGTACGCGAAGAGCGGGCGCAGCGCGTGGTCCAGGACCAGGGAGTGCCGAGCGGTGCCGCCGGTCGCGGCGATCAGCACCGGCTTCCCGGCCAGGGCGCCCTCGTCGTGCACGCTCAGCGCGTCGAAGAAAGACTTGAACAGCCCGCTGTACGACGCGGAGAACACCGGCGTGACGACGATCAGGCCGTCGGCCGCCGCCACCGCGTCGAACGCGGCGCCCAGCGCCCGCCCCGGGAACCCGTTGGTGAAGTTGTGCGCGATCTCCACGGCGAGGTCGCGCAGCTCGACCACGGTCACGTCCGCCGAGGTCCGCCCGGCGGCCCGGGCGGCCAGCCGGTCGCCGAGCAGCCGGGTGGAGGACGGAACGCTCAGCCCTGCCGAGACGACGACGAGCTTCATGCGCGGACTCCTTCTTTCGCGGTGGCCAGCAGCGACGTGTGGGTCGGCGCGTCCGGCACATCGGCCGGACGGTCCTTGGCGAACTCCTTGCGCAGCACCGGCACGACCTCCTCGCCGAGCAGGTCCAGCTGCTCCAGCACGGTCTTCAGCGGCAGCCCCGCGTGGTCCATCAGGAACAGCTGGCGCTGGTAGTCACCGGCGTACTCGCGGAACGACAGCGTCTTCTCGATCACCTGCTGCGGCGAGCCCACCGTCAGCGGCGTCTGCTCGGTGAACTCCTCCAGCGACGGGCCGTGCCCGTAGACCGGCGCCACATCGAAGTACGGCCGGAACTCACGCACCGCGTCCTGCGAGTTCTTCCGCATGAACACCTGCCCGCCCAGACCCACGATCGCCTGCTCCGGCGTGCCGTGCCCGTAGTGGGCGTACCGCTCCCGGTACAGCTCGACCATCTGCTTGGTGTGGTCGGCCGGCCAGAAGATGTTGTTGTGGAAGAAGCCATCACCGTAGTACGCGGCCTGCTCCGCGATCTCCGGCGAACGGATCGAACCATGCCACACGAACGGCGGCACCCCGTCCAGCGGCCGCGGCGTGGAGGTGAACCCCTGCAACGGGGTACGGAACTTGCCCTCCCAGGTGACGACGTCCTCACGCCACAGGCGGTGCAGCAGGGCGTAGTTCTCGATGGCCAGGTTGATGCCCTCCCGGATATCCTTGCCGAACCACGGATACACCGGGCCCGTGTTGCCGCGCCCCATCATCAGGTCCATCCGGCCGTCGGCCAGGTGCTGGAGCATCGCGAAGTCCTCGGCGATCTTCACCGGGTCGTTCGTGGTGATGAGGGTGGTGGAGGTGGACAGGATCAGCCGCTCCGTCCGCGCCGCGATGTAGCCGAGCATCGTGGTCGGCGACGAGGGCACGAACGGCGGGTTGTGGTGCTCGCCCGTCGCGAAGACGTCGAGCCCGACCTCCTCGGCCTTCAGCGCGATGGCGACCATGGCCTTGATGCGCTCACGCTCGGTCGGCGTACGGCCTGTGGCCGGGTCAGGGGTGACATCACCGACGGTGAAGATGCCGAACTGTGTGGAAGTCGTTTCGCTCTTCTGGGGCACTCGGAATTCCTCTCGGGTGAATACGAGCTGAGTGGACGGCTGTAGTGCAGTGCCCGGCCTGGGCGTCCGTCAGGGTGTGACCGGGGCGGTCCGTCAGCCTCTTCTGCCTGTGAGCTCGCTGATGGCGCGGTCGAGGTCCATGTGGAGGCTTTCCGCTCCTTCGGGCACCAGTGCGAAGGTCCGCCGAAGGAATGCAGTCACCTCCGAAACCGCCATTTCGACCAATGCTGTGCCGGAGAGATTCCTCAAGACGACACGTAGGGAGTGCGGGTGGCAGCGGTGCCGAGGAATGACCAGCACGTCACCGGAACCGGTCGGCCGGCACAGCCCCTCAGTCACCAGCTTGCGAGCGAACACCCAGTCGACGGGGCTCTTCATCGGTGCGCCGAGGGAAAGGCGGATGGCGTAGGGGTCCGCCATGTCGTAGTGCAGCTCTGCGGACAACGGAGCGGGCATGCCCTTCGGGACGCTGACGTGCGCCGTCACTGTGCACGTGACCGTGCTGAGACGCTGATCCATGGTTGCCCCAAAGAATGATTGCAGAAGCGGTTTTCTACGCCCGACCCTAAATTCCGGTGGCCGGCACAGGTTGTCGAGGAACGCACGGAGCATTGCCCGTGAAAGAACTATGTGCCGGCGAGCGTCTCCATGAATGCCGCCGCCCCAACGGCAGCCGTTCCGGCAACGACGCGGTGCCTTGTCGGTGGACATCGGGCCGGGGCTTGCCGCACAGGCCGCCTGTGGTCGGGGTGAGCCGTCGACCGGCGTCGCACCAAGCCCGATTCAACCGGCGGTTGTCCGGCGTCCATGTGCTGGAAGCCGAGCGCGGCCGTGGTGCACTGCCGGACTCCTCAGCGTGCACGGAGGGACAACTGGTCTGCTCGGCGCCTCATTACCCTGGCCACCGCCCCGTGAGCGACCATTCGAGGAGCACCCATGCCCAAGCAGACCGTTGCCGAGCAGTACGTCGACCTCCTGGCCCGCGCCGGAGTGCGCCGCATGTACGGGGTGGTGGGCGACAGCCTGAACCCCGTCGTCGACGCGATCAGACGGCACGACGCCCTGGAGTGGGTCCAGGTCCGACACGAGGAGGTCGCGGCCTTCGCTGCCGGCGCCGAAGCGCAGCTCACGGGCAGGCTGGCGGCGTGCGCGGGGTCCTGTGGGCCAGGAAACCTGCACCTGATCAACGGCCTGTTCGATGCCCACCGGTCGATGGCTCCCGTCCTCGCGCTGGCTGCGCAGATCCCCAGCGGCGAGATCGGAACCGGGTACTTCCAGGAGACGCATCCTGACCGGCTGTTCGAGGAGTGCAGTCACTACTCGGAACTGATTTCCTCGCCCCGGCAGATGCCGCGGGTGGTACAGACGGCGATTCAGCATGCGGTCGGCCGGCGCGGAGTGTCCGTCGTAGCGCTGCCAGGAGACATCGCCGCCGAGAACTCTCCGGTCGGCGGGGCCGAACTCGCGATGCCGCTGGACCGGCCCGCAGTCCGTCCGGCCGATCAGGAACTTACCCGGCTGACGGAGCTGGTGGACGCCGCCGAGACGGTGACGGTGTTCTGCGGCCGGGGTGTCGCCGGTGCCCACGCCGAGGTGATGGCGTTCGCCGAGAAGGTCAAGGCCCCGGTCGGCCACGCGCTCCGAGGCAAGGAACACATCCAGTACGACAACCCGTACGACGTCGGCATGTCCGGACTGCTGGGATACGGCGCCGCGTACGAGGCAATGCACGAATGCGACCTGCTGCTGCTCCTCGGCACCGACTTTCCGTACACGGAATTCCTGCCACGGCACGTCAGAACGGTCCAGATCGATGTTCAGCCCGAACGGCTGGGCCGTCGCACCCAGTTGGACTTCGCCGTCTGGGGAGACGTCCGTGAGACGCTGCGGTGCCTGACCCCGGCCGTGCAGGAGAAGCCGTCCCGCCGGTTCCTCGACCGGATGCTGGACCGGCACGTCCATGCTTTGGAGGGTGCCGTCGGCGCCTACACCCGCAACGTCGACAAGCACACTCCCATACACCCCGAGTACGTGGCGGCGGTACTCGACGAGGAGGCTGCCGACGACGCGGTGTTCACCGTGGACACCGGGATGTGCTGCGTGTGGGCCGCCCGCTACCTGACGCCGAACGGCCGCCGCCGCATCCTGGGCTCCTTTGTGCACGGTTCGATGGCCAACGCCCTGCCGCAGGCCATCGGTGCGCAGTTCCTCGACCGGACGCGTCAGGTGGTGTCGCTCTCGGGCGACGGCGGCTTCTCCATGCTCATGGGCGACTTCCTGACGCTGGTGCAGTACGGGCTGCCTGTGAAGGTGGTCGTCTTCAACAACTCCTCGTTGGGCATGGTCGACTTGGAGATGATGGTGGACGGGCTGCCGCCGTACGGCACCGGGTACCCGCACACAGACTTCGCGGCCATCGCCACGGCCGCCGGTGCGCGGGGTATCCGGGTCGAGAAGCCCACGGAGGTGCGTGACGCCCTGCGTGCGGCCTTCGCCCACGACGGGCCGGCGCTGGTCGACGTGGTGACCGATCCCAACGCACTCGCGATCCCGCCGAAGATCACCTCCGAGCAGCTCACCGGCTTCGCCCTGTCGGCGAGCCGCACCGTCCTCACCGGAGGTGTCGGGCGCATGATCCAGCTCGCCCGGGCAAACGTCCGAAACGTTCCGCGTCCATAAGACCCTGAGAACCCAGCGCACCATCGGCTACGTCCCCGAGGCTGCCACATCGCGTCAAGCCGCTTGAGGGAGATCGTCGAGGCAAGGCAAGGCAAGGCAAGGCAAGTACCTTACGCTCTGCAGGAGTTCACCGCACGCCTCGCCCGCTGGACGGCGTATCACCGTTCGCCTGGCGCGGCTCCATCCACTTACCGGAGATTGCCAAGCAGGCCGCGTACTACAGCGACGGCTTCTTCCGCCATTTTCTGGTCGGCCGACCACACCAATTGAATGGTCGAGTTGTAGCGGTTCCCCCATGCCGCTACGGTCACGGCATACCCGAGCAGACGATCGGCGGGGCCCGGGCGCAGCCGGTACAGGTGGTCGAGAAGACGTTGCCGTTCCACGAGCACGTGGGGGACAGCCAGCGCCACTGTTCCTGACGGACTGCGTGCCCAGTCATCTACACGGCTGCTTGCCGACCGGCCGGCCCAGGCCAGCCTGTGCGCAGGCGCCGGCCGGCGGACGTCCAGGCAGGCCGGATCGAGCAGAAGGCCGGAAAACCGGCCCGCATGAGTGAACCGTCGACGGCCGAACCGCCTTCCCGGCTGCGCCAAGGGCCACCTCAAAACGCCTCTCTGGGCCACCACCTCGCCACGTTGCGGCCCACCGAGTGAGAGGCCGGGCCCCGCCCGGCATACCCATCCCCCGACCCGAGTGGACACTCATGGAAGACCTGACAGGCATGACACATCACACCGCCGTACTCAACGGGATCAAGCAGCACTGGGTGACCGCGGGACAAGGCCCGCCGGTCTACCTGCTGCACGGCTTTCCCGAGACCTGGTACGGCTGGCGTAAGCAAATACCCGTACTGGCCGAGCGGTTCACCGTGATCGCGCCGGACCTTCGCGGCTACGGAGACACGGAAAAGCCCGCCTCCGGCTACGACAAGCGGACCATGGCCAACGACATCGTCGCGCTGATGGACCATCTCGGGCACGAGCGGATCGCCCTCGTCGGCCACGACCGCGGGGCACGCGTCGGCACCCGGTTCGCCAAGGACCACCCAGAACGCATCGACCGTTTCGTGGCCATGGACAACATCCCCACCCGGGTCATCGCCGATACCTATGACGTGAACCTCGCCCGGCAGGGGTACTGGTTCTTCACCTTTCTCGGCGTGCCCGACCTTCCCGAGGCGCTGATCGCCGGCCGTGAGGAGATCTGGCTCACGCACTTCTACCGGAGCTGGTCGTACAACCCCGGCATGCTCACTCCAGAGGAGATCGCCGTCTATGTACGCGCCTACCAACAGCCGGGGGCGGTGCGGGGATCCTGTATGGACTACCGTGCGGCGCCCCAGGACGTCGCCCAGGACCGGGAGGACGCCGACCAGCTCATCGACTGCCCGGTGCTGACCCTGTGGGGCGAGGACTTCAGCGCCGTCGGACAGGCATACGACGTCCTGGACGTATGGAAGGGGATCGCCCGCGATGTCCGGGGCGTGCCCATCGCCCAGTGCGGGCACCTCTGCCAGGAGGAACGCCCCGACGTCGTCAACCGGGAACTCCTCGACTTCCTCGCGGACTGGAACGGCTGAACGGGGCGCCGCATCCCGAACTCGGGGAACACCAGCGGAACGTGGGCCGGGGCCGATTGCGGCCCCGGCCCACTTCCGTGCCAGGGCAACGCCACCCCGCCGGTGCCGCCCGACAACGTGGGCACGCACAGGCCACAGCCAGGGCGCGGACAGACAAACACGCCGCTCGGCAGTCCCTAAAGTTGCTCACGTGTCGGCGATTTCCCGCTCGACAAGACCCCCGCGCGGAGTCCGACGGGAACCCTCCGGCAGAGTCCACGGCCGCCCGGTCAGTGCACACCGCACACCAACCGATCCCGAGGCCGGCCCGCGACATCTCACGGCAAAGGGGCCACTACGGCAGCCCCGACTCGGCCGACAGGCCGTGCGACAGCCACCACCCCATTGATGAGGGAGTTTCCCCATGCCCAGTTCCGACAAGCCGACCGTCGTCCTCGTGCACGGCGCCTTCGCCGACGCCTCCAGCTACGCCCAGGTCATCCCCCGGCTGATCGCCCGCGGCCTGGACGTGGTCGCCCCGGCCGTGCCCAACCGCAGCCTGATAGGGGACGCCGCCTACGTCGCCTCCATCGTCCGGCAGATACCCGGTCCGGTCGTCCTGGTGGGCCACTCCTACGGTGGCGCGGTCATCACGGTTGCCGGCACCGAGGACAACGTCAAGGCACTGGTCTACCTGGCCGGTTACGCCTTGGAGAAGGGCGAGAGCCTCGGCGAACTGCAGGGCCGCTTCCCGGACAGCGACCTCGCCGCCGCACTCGTCTACACCCCCTTCCCGATCGAGGGCTCGGCCACGCCCGGCACCGACGTGTCGGTCCGGACCGACAAATTCCCGGCCATCTTCGCCGCCGACGTCGACCCGCGGCTCGCTGCCGTCCTCGCCGTATCCCAGCGCCCGCTGGCCGCGCAGGCCTTCGCCGACGCGGCCCCGGCCGCGGCCTGGAAGACCAAGCCGTCCTGGGGCCTGGTCGCCTCGTCCGACCACACCATCAACCCGGACGTGGAGCGCTACGGCTACCAGCGGGCCGGCATGACCACCGTCGAGGTCGACTCCTCCCACCTGGTGATGCTCGCCCACCCCGAGCGCGTCGTCGACCTGATCGAGGAAGCCGTACGGGCCACCTCCGACTGACCCCACGCGCACCAGCTCGCGCCCGTCCGACCGGCCGTCACACCACGACCGCCTCCACCCCTTCGCAGAGAGCGAACGATGAACCCACCGATCTCACGCCGCACCGTCACCGTGTCCCTCCTGGCCGGCGCAGCCGCCCTGGGGACCGCCGGTGTCGCGCAGGCCGCGCAGTCGGCGACGGCCGACCGTCCGGCCGAACGGCACGGGCGCCCTGCCGCACCCACCATCGTCCTGATCCATGGCGCGTTCGCCGACTCCTCCAGCTGGAGCGCGGTCGTCGAACGCCTGCAGCGACAGGGCCACCGTGTACTGGCACCGGCCCTGCCACTGCGCGGACTGGCAAGCGACTCCGCCTACATTCGCAGCGTTCTGGACAGCGTCACCGGACCGATCGTGCTGGTGGGGCACTCCTACGGCGGAGCGGTCATCAGCCATGCCGCGGCCGACGCCCCGCAGGTCAAGGCACTGGTCTACATAGCCGCCTTCGTTCCCGACATCGGGGAGAGCGCGCTCCAGCTCACCGACAAGTTCCCCGGCAGCACCCTGGGACAGGCCACCGCCACCCAGTACTACCCGTTGCCCGACGGCGGACAGGGGGAGGAACTGGTCATCAAGAAGGACCTGTTCCGCAAGCAGTTCGCGGCTGGTGTCCCCCGACCGACCGCCCAGGTCATGGCCGCGGGACAGCGTCCGATCACCCTGGCAGCTCTCCAGGAGCCGGCCACCGCGACCGCGTGGAAGAGGATCCCCAGCTGGTACCTCGTGGCCACCGAGGACCGCAACATCCCGCCGGCCGCCGAGCGCTGGATGGCCGAGCGCGCCCGCGCCCACACGGTCACTGTCCGCGCCCCGCACGCAGCCGCCGTGAGCGATCCCGGCCCTGTCACCGGCCTGATCCTGCGGGCGGTCCGTTCCGTCCGCTCCGACCACTGACCAGACGCATTCCTCGCCCACGTCGGCGACATTCCGCAAGAGGACATGGTGCCGGGACCGTGGCCGTCCGGCCGCGGTCCCCCTCCTCGCTTCCTCATGGCCGCCCTCACCCGGCGAAGCGCCGCACGCGCTGCCGACCGAACACCTCGCAATGGAACGGAGAGCCGTATGGCACTGCTCGATCCGGAACCGGGAAAGCTGCGCCCGCGGCAGACCCAGGGCCCAGCTATCGACCGGGTGCCCGACGAACGGGCGTCGGGTACTCCCGATGCCCTGCGGGAGGACCTGGTCCGCCTGCTGGGCTCCCGAAAAGTGCTGCACACCCTGTCGGACCTGGTGAAGTACGCCTCGGACGCCAGCCCCTACCGCTTCGTGCCCCAAGTGGTCGTGATCGCCGAGAACGTCGAGGACGTGGCCGCGGTGCTGCGGTACGCCCACGAGCAGCGACGTGAGATCGTCTTCCGGGCGGCCGGGACCTCCCTGAACGGTCAGGCCCAGGGCAAGGACATCCTGGTCGACGTGCGCCGCCACTGGACCGGCGTCGAGGTGCTCGACGGCGGGAACGAGGCGAGGATCAGGCCCGGTACGACCGTGGGGCGCGCCAACATCACACTGTCCCGGTACGGTCGGCTGATGGGCCCCGACCCGGCGAGTTCCAGCGCCTGCACCGTCGGCGGGGTGGTCGCCAACAACGCCTCGGGCATGACCGCCGGAGTCACCCGCAACTCCTACCGCCTGCTCTCGTCCCTCACCCTGGTCCTCCCGTCCGGCACGATTGTCGACACCGCGGCTCCGGACGCCGACGCGCGCCTCCGGGAGGCCGAGCCCGAGTTGTGCGCGGGGCTGCTGACGCTGAAGAGCGAGATCGAGGGCGACACCGAGCTAGTCGCCCGGATCCGCGCGAAGTACGCGTTGAAGAACACCAACGGCTACCGCCTCGATGCCTTCCTGGACAACTCCACCCCCGTGGAGATCCTGCGCGGGCTGATGGTCGGCTCCCAGGGCACCCTCGGTTTCATCGCCGAGACGGTGTTCAAGACAGTCTCCCTGGACCGGCTCACCCACACGGCACTGTTGTTCTTCCCCGACCTCACCGCCGCCGCGGCGGCGGTACCGCTGTTCAACGACGCCGGAGCCCGCGCGGTGGAGGTGATGGACGGCAACACTCTCCGCGCCTGTGCGAGCGTCGACGGAGTCCCCGCCGACTGGGCCGAGATTCCCCGGGATACCGCGGCCCTGCTGGTGGAGTTCCGCGCCCCGGACGAGGCAGCCCACCAGGCCCACAGGCAAGCCGCCGCCGCTGTCCTGGCGAAACTGGCGCTGGTGGCCCCGGTGGCGTCCGTCACCAACCGCTTCGTCGAGGACCCGGCCACGATCCGCACGTACTGGCACGCCCGCGAGGCGTTCATGACGGCGGTCGGCAAGGCACGGCCGGCCGGATCTACACTGATCACCGAGGACTTCGCGGTACCGCCCGCCCGCCTGGCCGAGGCGTGCGAGGCCCTGGCCGAGCTTCAGCGCCTACACGGCTTCGACGCCGCGGTCGCCGGCCACGCGGCGCACGGCAACCTGCACTTCCTGCTCGCCTTCGACGCCGCCCGTCCGAAGGAGGTCGAGCGCTACGCCGACTTCATGGACGAGTTCTGCACCATGGTGGTGCGCCGGTTCGACGGCTCGCTCAAGGCGGAGCATGCCACCGGTCGTAATATGACGCCGTTCCTCGAAGCCGAATGGGGCGCCCGCGCAACCGAGCTGATGTGGCGGGTCAAGCAGACCCTCGACCCCGCGGGGGTACTCGCCCCCGGGGTGGTCCTCAACCGTGATCCCGAAGCCCATCTGCAGGGGCTCAAGACCATACCCACCATCGAGGCGGTCGCCGATCCGTGCATCGAGTGCGGTTTCTGCGAGCCAGTCTGCCCGAGCCGCGACCTCACCACCACACCGCGTCAGCGGATCGTGCTGCGGCGCGAGATGATGCGCCAACCCGGCGGCTCTGCCGCCATGGGGAGCCTCCTGAAGTCCTATGGGTACGACGCGGTCGACACCTGCGCCGGCGATTCGACCTGCAAGACGGCCTGCCCGGTCGGTATCGACACCGGCGCCATGATGAAGGCATTCCGCCATCAGCGGCACTCCGAGCGAGAGGAGCGGAACGCGGCACGGGTCGCGGAGCGGTTCTCCCTCGTGGAGTCGTCGGTCCGGACCGCCCTCGGCTTCGCGGACCATGTCGGCGACCGGGTCCTGGGGAGCGTCACCTCCGCCGTGCGGAAGGTGGTATCGGCCGACCTGGTGCCCGAATGGATCTCCGCCATTCCGTCCCCTGCACGTTCGCGGCTGCCCGGAACGGACCGCCGGACCGCCGTTGCCGTCTACTACGTGGCCTGCGTCAACCGGATCTTCGCGGGACCCGACGGTGTCGACGGGCCGTCCCTGCCCGAGGCGATCGTCGAGGTCTCCCGCCGGGCCGGGCGGCCGGTCTGGATACCGTCGGACATGGCCGGTTCGTGCTGCGCGACCATCTGGCACTCCAAGGGCTACGACGACGGCAACACCGTCATGGCGAACCGCATCGTCGAGCGAGCCTGGGAGTGGACCGACGGCGGACGTCTGCCGCTCATCGTCGACGCGTCGTCCTGCACACTCGGCATCGGGCAGGAAGTCACGCCGTATCTGACGGCCGAGAACCTGCGGAAGCACCGCGCTCTCACCGTGGTGGACTCCGTCGTCTGGGCCGCCACCGAACTGCTGCCGCACCTTGAGGTGACCGACCCGATCGACAGCGCGGTGCTCCACCCCACCTGCTCCATGCGACACCTCAAGGACGTCGACCAGCTTCAGGCCGTCGCCGAGTTCATCGCGCGGGACGTCCAGGTGCCCGTCTACGCGGAGTGCTGCGGCTTCGCCGGCGACCGGGGACTGCTGCACAAGGAACTGACCGAGGCGGCGACGGCACACGAGGCCGCCGAGGTCACGTCGGGCGCGTTCGACGCCTACCTGTCGGCCAACCGCACCTGTGAGATCGGCATGCAACACACCACGGACCGCCCCTACCAATCTGTGCTGCTCGCACTCGAACGTGCCACTCGGCCCACCAGCTGAGCACCGGCGCGGGCCACCAGCTTCGGCGCGGAACCGCCGCCCGCAACTCGACCCTCCATCCAACAGGGAGCCAGCCTTGCGCATCGCCAATCTCGCCGGCCGACTGGTCGTGATCACCCACGGCCGGGCGGCCGACGTCCACACAGCCAGTGGCGCACTGTTCTCCTCCGACCCGCAGGCGGTCTACTCCCGCTGGGACGAGTTCCGCGCCTGGGCCGCCCGGGCCGACCTCGGCGGCGGGGTCCCCTTCGACCCGGCGGACCTCGGTGCGCCCGCGCCGGCCCCCCGCCAACTCTTCGCCATCGGCCTCAACTACCAGGAGCACGTCGTCGAGGCCGGATTCACCACGCCCGAGGGCATGCCGCCGGTCTTCACCAAGTACGCGACCGCTCTCACCGGCCCGGTGACCGAGGTGACGCTGCCACGGGGCGGCAACACCGACTGGGAGGTGGAACTGGTGGCGGTTGTCGGCAGGGAAGCGCACCAGGTGTCCGAAACCGATGCCTGGAGCTACGTCGCGGGCCTGACGGTCGGCCAGGACATCTCCGAGCGCGTCCTGCAGATGGACGGCCCGGCCCCCCAGTTCAGCCTCGGCAAGTCCTACCCGGGCTTCGCCCCGACGGGCCCCTGGCTGGTGACCCCGGACGAGTTCGAGGACCCTGACGACCTGGAGCTGACCTGCGCCGTCAACGGTGAGGAGATGCAGCGTGGCCGCACCCGGCAGCTCATCTTCTCCGTGCCGGCCCTCATCGCCAAGCTGTCCGGGGTGCTCCCGCTGCTGCCGGGAGACGTCATCTTCACCGGCACTCCAGCCGGTGTCGGCCTCGGCCGCACACCTCAGCGCTGGCTGGTCGCCGGAGACGAGCTCGTCAGCTCCGTCCAGGGCATCGGCGAACTGCGACAGCGGTTCGTCGGCTGACCCTCTACGAGGCCCGCGACGCGCGGCAGCTGACGTCTCAAGCGCCCGGCGCACCGGCAGCCCCAGCGGCAAGGGCCCACTGCCCCCACCCCCTGCAATCAGAGAGAAAGAGAAGAGATCCCACATGCCCAGATTCCTGACAGGGACGCGCACCGGCCTCCTGGCCTCGGTCGTCGCGGCGGCCCTCGCCACGACCGCGGCCGGCCCCACGACGGCGGCCACCGCCGCCCCGAAGCCGGACGTGCGCTTCGTGGCACACCTGGACATCGCCGACGGACAGCGACCGGAGAACATCACCCTGGAGCCTGGCGGCAGCGCCGTCGTCACCTTCGCCTACAGCCGTCAAGTGGCCCGCATCCACCCCGACGGCCGGGTACACGTCCTCGCCACCCTGCCCCAGCCTCCGGCCGGCGCCGACACCCCTGCCCTCTCCTCGCCCTTCCTCGGCGGAATCGTCCGTGCCCACGACGGGACCCTGTACTTCCTGTACGCCACCGGCAGCAGCGACCTGACCGGCCTGTGGCGCCTGCGCCCCGGCGGCGCCCCGCAGCGTATCGCCGCGCTCCCGGCCGACGGCCTGCCCAACGGCCTGGCCCTCGACCGGCACGAAGGCCGGCTGTACGTGGCCGACTCGGTCCTCGGCACGGTCTGGCGGGTGCCCGTCACCGGGGGCACGCCCACCCGGTGGGCCGCCGCCCCCGAACTGGCCGCCGCCGGATTCCTCGGAGCCAACGGCATCAAAATCCACAACGGGGCGGTCTGGGTGTCCAACCTGGACAAGGGCACCGTGCTGCGCATCCCGGTCACCCGGTACGGCACCGCCGGCCCCGTCGAGACCCGGGCCACCGGCCTGATCGACATCGACGACTTCGCGTTCACCGGCCGCGGCGACACCCTCCTGGCCGCGATCAACGCGGACAACGAGGTGGCCCTGGTCAGGCCGGGCGGCAGCCACACCGTCGTGCTGACCGGCGCCGACGGGCTGGAGAACCCGACCTCGCTCGCCGTACGCGGCAACACGGCCTACATCGCCAGCGGCGCCTACTTCACCAACAACGACCCCAACCTCCTGGCCGCCCGGATCAACCCCGCCCAATAAGCCGGCCCCGCGCCCGTGCCGCCGCACCTGCCCGATGCGGCGGCACGGGCCCCTAGGCCGTCAGATCCGTCGCACGACGAGCGGGCGGAGCGGCCGCCGCACGCGGCAGCACCCCACACCGGACGAAAGGACAGAGTTGATGGACCAGCAGGACACGCAGCAGGCGGCAGCCGCCGCACCGCCCGCGTTCGACCCCGACGCATTCCTGGTCGTCCCGGCCAGAACCTTCGAGGACCTACGCATCGGCGAAGTCTTCCGAGCCCCCAGCCGCACCCTGACAGACGCCCACGCCGCGGCCTTCCAGACAGTCTCCGCGGACAACCACCCGGTGCACTACGACGCCGAATGGGCACGCAGGCACGGCCACTCAGCACCGGTGGTGCACGGCCTGCAGGTACTCGCCTTCACTGCGCCGGGCGCCACCCTGTTCCCCCACTTCATCGGAGAGGTGTTCATCAGCTTCCTCGAACTGTCCTGCACCTTCCTGGCCGAAGTGCACTCCGGCGACACCCTGTACCCGGCGCTCACCATCACCGGCCTGGAGCCGCAGGGCGACAACGGTGTCGTAGTCACCGCGGCCACCATCCACAACCAACGCGGCGAACTTGTGCTGTCCGGCCAGCACAAGTACCTCCTGCGGCGTCAGTGAATCCTGAGGAAGCAACGTGACGCACCGTAGAACCCTCCTTGTCGCGCTCGCCTGTTGTGCCGTGCTGACCGGGTGCACGAGCCACACACCGGACGACGGCCCGCCTGAGGTTGGCTCCACGTCCCCAACGTCGTCCGTAACCGGCCCGGGGTCCGTCGACAGCGGCACCTCCGATCCCTCCAGCGAGCCGACACCGACCGCGTCCGGCGGCACGGGGACGGCGGCGCCATCGCCGACCGTACCGACGGTGAGACGCTGCCATACCTCCGAAGTGAGGGCGTCCCTCGGCCCCAACCGTCCCGGCGCCGGGCAGTCAAGCTTCGCTATCGTTTTGACCAACGGATCCCGCCGCACCTGCACGCTGTACGGCTTCCCGGGCGTGGCGTTCGTCAACGGCGCCGGTGAGGCCGTCACCCCGGACCCCGAACGAGCCACCGATCAGCAGGAACAGGCTGTGACGCTCAGCCCGGGAGACAGCGCTTGGTCGACGCTGACATACACCAATCCAGCGATAACTGGCGCCACCACTGTCACACCGACGGCCCTACTCGTCACCCCGCCCGACGAGACTGCTCCGATCTCAGTCCGCTGGACCGGGGGCAAGGTCTCCAACACGGGGAAGGCGTCGGCGCCCTGGGTGAGCCCCCTCAGGCCAGGCAATGGCGCCTGACTCCGCCGAGCGCGGGAGCGAAATGCGGCCAGTTGCCGCTGGCTGCCAAGGTTGACACACATACTCCAGGCCCTGATTGCCGCGCCGGAGACTTCCGGCTGAATCTCTGACACCCGAGGGGCGGGATCGGTGCGCAGACGCTGTAGCTGTACCGGATAGCGTCTGCGGCGTCGGTCATGCAGGGCCGCCAAGTAACTCGACGACCACATCGGGGCTGACGCAGGCGAAGGCCGGCGATTCTCGGCTGCCCCGCCGAGCGGTCAGCCGCATGGTCCACCGCGGATGCGCAGGCCACCGCTGATACCAACCAACGGCCCCGGTGACCGACATCCCTGGTGCCGGCACCCGCCCTCTCCATGCTCCAACGGCGCTTCCCGAGTCTGTTCAAACGAGCGGCTCTGTCCCGAAATCGGTGGTGACGAAGCGTGACCAGGGTCGTTGGCATTCCAGCGAAACGTCAACTCCCGTATGAACACCGCATTTTCGGGGTTGTCGGCACTGGTCGTCGAGGATGTGACGGACGAAGGCGAAGCGATCCGCCTATCGGCGCGAACCCGGGAGGAGTCGGTGCCGTGCCCGATGTGCTGGATGCTCCTATGGTTGTCAAGCCGCTGGAACGAGGTCGGTTTGAGTGGTTCGTTCCGTGGGTGTGGTGGTCAGGGCTCGGTAGACCTCGCGGGCGACGAA
>NZ_BMRN01000034.1 GCF_014648655.1 Streptomyces atratus | reverse complement strand
TCACCAACCCCGTCGCCAACATCACCGCGGCCGCCAACTACGCCGCCCACCGCTACGGGTCGATCGACAACGTCAACTCCGCCTACTGAGCCACAGACTCAGCACCCACCTCGCGAACCAGGACCGGCACAGGCAGCAACACCTGCCCATGCCGGTCCTTCGGCGTGTCAACCGGTCGGTGTCGCACCGGAGGTGAACGGGCCGGCGCTCTTCTACGACAAGGCCGCCTTCAGGAAAGCAGGCCTGCAGCCGCCCGCAACCTGGAAGGAACTCCGGCAGGCCGCGGCGAAACCGACCGGAGGCCGAAGCTACGGCCTCGCTCTGTCCGCTGTTGCCACCGAGGAAGGCTCGTGGCAGTACGTACCCTTTCTGGGTTCCGGTGGAGACCTCGAGCAGTTGGACTCGGCCGAGTCCGTGTCGGCACTCACGTACTGGACGTCGCTCCTCCATGACGGCTCGGCATAGAAGTCGGCGCTGAACCGGCAGTAGTCGGATGTGGCAGAGCAGTTCATCGGACACCGTGCCGCGATGCTGATCAACGGCTCCTGACAGCCGGCCGCACTCTCCGCGGAGAAGGAGCTCGACTTGCCGCCGATGCGCCTGCTGTTCCTCGAGTTCCTCGGGGACGAGCGGCCTGGACCGTCGCCGACCAGTTCCTGCTGCAGCAGGCGGGCTCAGCGCACCGATGCGGCCGGCGGGCGCTCGCGCAGCGCGCCGTAGGCGAGGAAGTACGCCGGCAGGCGGTTCAACCACCGTGAGGTCGTGATGAGCTCGCTCAGCCGCTGGGCGCGCCTCGGGTCGCCGAACGCCGGGCGGCCCGACAGGACCGGCTCGATGACGTTCGTGTGGGCGAAGCGCTGAAGCGCCTGCGTCGCGGCGGTGGTGGGCCAGCGGCGCCGCTGGACGCGGCGTATGGTCCGCAGGCCGACCGCGCCCCCGCGCAGCGGTTCGACGAGATACCGGGCGGCGGCCACCGCGTCCTCGACGGCGAGGTTGATGCCGATGCCGAAGACCGGTGACATCGCGTGTGCCGCGTCGCCGATGCACAGCAGCCCGGGGCGGTGCCAGCGCCGCAGGCGGTCGAGCCGTACATCGAGCAGCTTCACGTCGTCCCACGACCCGAGCGCGTGGACCCGGTCCGCGAGCCAGGGGACGGCGGCAGTGAAATCGCCCATGAACCGGTCGAGGCCGGCGGCGCGGCGCTGGGTGTTGGTTCCCTTGGGGATAAGTGCGGCGCACTGCCAGTAGTCCCCGCGGTCGATCATGGCGGTGAGGAACCGGTCGCCGACGCCTCCCACGAGCCCGTGCGGGTCTCCCTCCCGCCGCGGCAGCCGGAACCACCAGGCGTCCATCGGGCAGGTGAACTTCCGCAGTCCCAGTTCGGGCAACGATCTGGCCAGCGAGCTCCGGCCGTCGCAGGCCACGGTGAGGGTGGCCCGCAGCTCACCGGTACGGCCGTCCGACGTGCGGTACCGGACCCCCGCGACCCTCCCCCGAGCCCTCGGCTTCGCTCGACCAGGTGGGACCTCCATGCGCTCCATCAGGAAGGAGGTCACCTCGGTGTTCATTCGCACGGAGAAGGACGGCTCCCGCCCGGCCTCGTCCACGAGGAGGTTGAGCAGATCCCACTGGGGCACCATCGCGATGTAGTTGTACTTGCCCCGTAGCGCGCCGATGTTTCCGACGGTGACCAGCGCACGGTCCGGGCCGAGCGGCAGCTGCACCGTCGTCACCCGCCGCTGCGGCAATCGGCCGAACCGCCCTGCCAGCCCGAGGTCCTCCAGCAGCGCCAGGGTGGACGGATGCACAGTGTCACCGCGGAAGTCGCGCAGGAAGTCGCCGTGCTTCTCCAGGACCGTGACCGCCACACCGGCCCGGGCCAGCAACAGCCCGAGCACCATTCCGGCGGGACCACCGCCCACCACACAGCACGTGGTCTGCTCCATGGCAACCGCTCCCTTCGGCGAACCCCCCGAGTCAACGACATGGTGATATATGCCCTCACTTATGAATAAGTTCTCACTAAAGGGTCGCAAAGTGATGAAGCCCGCGGCGTCCCGGCTGGTACGGGCCGTCGGGGGCGCCGGGCGGGCGTGTGCATTCGTATGCGGAATCCGGCGAGAGATGCCGCAACAGCAGGTCCCCGCTCTATCGGCGCGACGGGTGCCGCGCCCGCTGCGAGGGTGGTTTCGTACGGGGTGTCAGAGTCGGACAGGAGCGACGCCATCCAGCAGTCGAGAGCCGATGCCCACTCCGTGATCTCGCTCACCGCTGTGCCCACCGCCTGCATGAAATTGAAAGAGCGCGCGACCAATGACGCCCCCGAGTCGGTGAAGCCACGTCACTTCCCAGGTTCCATCAGCGGCGTGATGACCTTTCATTGCAAGTGGTGGCAAGGGCGAAGCGCAGGATCAGGACCGCCGCCGGCAGTGGGTGATTCGAGGGCAGGCCCGCCCGCCGCCCGCCGTCGACGGCGGGCGGGCATGAGTGCATCCTGCGACGTCCTGCGGTGATTCTCCGTACCCCGCGTGCGCCGCGGTGGGGGCCGGTACAGCCCCCTGCCGGCTCTGTCCGGGCGAGGGTCGGCGGGCCGTCGCTCGGCGCCCCACGGCAGTGGCCTGGCACTACTGGATGAAGCGCGGCAGCCACTTGGCCCGGTAGTCGGGATGGCCGGCATGCTCTGCGGCCATCTGCCGGACGGCGAAACCGAGCCCGACGGCGCGGCCGGACGGGAAGTCGTGATCGGGGCGGTCGGTGTCCTTGTCGGCGACCTCCGCATACTCATTGAGAAGAACTCTGCTCGTCTCGATGCGGCGGCGTGTATGTGCAGGGTCCTGGAAAGCGATGTGCTGGTCGAAGCCGAGATGCCGCACGCTGAACGCGATGGCGCCGGACCGGTCGTGCACTTCGCCGGGCACGTCGGCCGGGCACCGCCAGCTGTCGCCGCCTGCCGCTTGCGCAATCTGTTCTTCCTCAGCAAGACGCGCCCGAACGAAGTCGATCATGTCGGAGTTGTCCGTCATCGGCCTTTCGAATCCTTCACCGTCATGGCTCCCTACCGGAAACTGCACCTGTCGTCTGTGCCGGTTCTGTCGGTTCACCGAGGATGTCGGACGACGATACCGAGTCGAAAGTCCGGCACTCCGGGGACACCACCTGAAGTGCGCATATCTCGATGCCGAGGTGATCGGGACCGCCGTCGCCCCATGGGTGAACCGACTGGCCGGCCACCGTAGGGTGGGCCGTCCGACGGCTCGCTCATGGGCTCAGGTGACGGAGTAGGGAGCCCCACGATGCCCACGCCCCAGCGGTACCTGACGATCAGCCAGGTGGATGCGCGCCGTCTGGCCCTCTCGCGGCAGCACCTGGCCGGCCCCCGACCGCCGGCGGACGCGACGAGCCTGCGCACCGTTCTCCGGGCACTGCGCTATGTGCAACTGGACCCCGTCAACGTAGTGGCGCCGAGCCATGAGCTGGTCCTGTGGAGCCGCCTCGGACCACGGGCCGGCTCTCTCTTCTCCGGCCTGTGGTGGCAGGACCGATGGCTGTTCGAGTACTGGGCGCACGCCGCGGCCGTGGTACTCACCGAGGACTACCCGATACACCGGGTTTCGATGGACGCGTATCCTCCGCCGAACCTGTCGTACACCGCGACGTGGATGGCTGCCAACGACCGGCTTCGCGAGCACGTGCTGCATCGGCTCGGTGAAGGCGCTCCCCTGCCCACCGATGCGTTCGAGGACTGCGCGGTGGTCGACTGGGCCTCGACCGGATGGACAGCCGGCCGCAATGTCGAGCGGATGCTGACGTTCCTCTGGCTCCAGGGCAAGATCATGGTGGCCGGCCGTGCTGCGGGGCAGCGGCTGTGGGCGCTTCCCGACGCCTGTCTGCCGGCCGGCGCCGACCGGCCGGCGGTGTCGTCGGCCGAGATGGTGTCCCTGGCCACGGAGCACACCCTGCGCGCCCTCGGGGTCGCCCGTCCGCTGGACATCAAACAGTATTTCCTCCGCGGGAAGTACACCCGTCTGGCAGGCGTGCTCCGCACTTTGACGGAACAGGGCCGCGTCGTGCCGGTGCGGGTCGACGGTGGAGGTCCCCCGTCCGAGACGTGGTACGTGCATGCCGATGCACTGGGCGAGCTGGAGGCGATCCGCGCGGGCCACTGGCAGGGGCGCACTGCGTTGCTGTCGCCGTTCGACAACCTGATCAACGACCGGCGCCTCACCGAACGGCTGTGGGGCTTCGCCTTTCGCAACGAGATGTACATACCGAAGGCCAAACGGCAGTACGGCTACTACCTGTTGCCGATCCTGCACGGCGACCGCCTGGTCGGCCGGGCCGCTCCTCGTTTCGACCGGGGTCGAGGAGTCCTGGTGATCGAGGGCCTGTACCTGGAGACCGACATCAGGCCGACGGCGGAGCTGCGCCGGGCGGTCACCGGGCAACTCGACGACCTGGCCGCCCTCATCGGAGCCACCGGCATCGAGTACGGCGACACGGTGCCCGAGCGGTGGCGACCCATGCTGCATCGGTCCTGAGCCGAGAACGGCTTCGAGACGTCGCCACGGTCGGTCACTCGGCGGCTGCGATGAAGCCTTCTGCCGGGTTTCCCCGTCGATCCGACCGGGCAACCGGCCGAGCGGTCATTGACCGCTTACGATCACTGACTGCAACCGCAGCCCTTCGTTCCTCTTGCCTTGAGCGCGGAGGGACACCGGAGAAGAGAGGAGAACCGCCCATGACCGCCGTGCGCGGAACATCCGTGGACATCCCCACACAGGACGGCGTCGCCGACGCCTACCTGACCCATCCCGACGACGGAAGTCCCCACCCCGGCGTCCTGCTCTACATGGACGCCTTCGGGCTCCGTCCTCACCTGAAGAAGATGGCCGATCGTCTCGCCGAAGCCGGCTACACCGTCCTGGCCCCCAACGTCTTCTACCGCCATGGGCGAGCGCCGGTGGTCGAGCTGCCCGATCTCATCGACCCGGTCCGACGCCCGGAGATCTTCGAGCATCTCGGCCCGGTCATGCAGTCACTGACACCCGATCTGGCGATGCGCGACGCCGACGCCTACCTGGCCTGGCTGACAGACTGCCCCCTGACCGCTGACGGGCCGGTCGGTATCACGGGTTACTGCATGGGCGCCGGGCTTGCCCTGCGTACCGCCGGTGCCTACCCGGAGCGGGTCGCGGCCGTGGCCGGCTTCCACGGCGGGCGCCTGGCCACCGACGCTGCCGACAGCCCGCACCTTGTCGCCGACCGGATCACCGCGGAGCTGTACTTCGGCCACGCCGACCAGGACCCCTCGCTGCCCTCCGAGCAGATCAACCGCCTCGGCGAGGCCCTCACGGCGGCGGGCGTGCGCCACCGCAGCGAGGTCTACACCGGGGCACACCACGGTTTCACCCAGGCAGACACCGCCGCCTACGACAGCACAGCGGACGAACGCCACTGGAAAGCGCTGACGGCGCTCCTGGACCGCACCCTCTGACCGGCACGCGTTCAGATCGCGGCCACCGCACCGCAGACATACGGTCGGCAAGGGCACAGGCGCCCCACGCAGCCTCTGCGCGCGGCCCGCGAGCCGGCAGCCGTCGACGACCGGATCAGAACGCAGGACACGAGAGGAAGCCGCGATGTCGGTCGAGAACACCCCCACTGTCTCCCTCGGGCCCGACAGCGGCCTGGACCAGGTCTTCGAGCTGGCTCAGCAGCTGCGCGTGGACTCCGTTCGCGCCAGCACCGCCGTCGGCTCCGGCCACCCCACCTCCAGCCTGTCCGCCGCGGATCTGATGGCCGTCCTCATGACACGCCAACTGCGCTACGACTGGCAGAACCCGAAGAACCCGGCCAACGACCACCTGATCTTCTCCAAGGGGCACGCCTCCCCGCTGCTGTACGCGATGTTCCTCGCCGCCGGTGCGATCGACGAAGAGGAACTGATGACCACCTATCGCCGCGACGGCGCCCGACTGCAGGGTCACCCCACTCCGGTGCTGCCCTGGGTGGATGCGGCCACCGGCTCCCTGGGCCAGGGCATCGCCTACGGCGTCGGCATCGCGCTCGCCGGACGGGACCTGGAACACCAGTCGTACCGTGTGTGGGTGCTGTGCGGCGACAGCGAAATGACCGAAGGGTCGGTGTGGGAAGCCCTGGACAAGGCGGGCCGCCACCGGTTGGCCAACTTCGTCGCGATCATCGACGTCAACCGCCTCGGCCAGCGCGGCCCCACGGAGCTGGGCTGGGACACCGGCGCCTACGCCCGCCGCGCCGAAGCCTTCGGCTGCCGCGCCCTGGTCGTCGACGGCCACGACCTCGCGGCCGTCGAACGAGCCCTGGCCGCCGCGGACGACGGGCAGGCCCCCACCGTCATCGTCGCCAAGACCGTCAAGGGCCAGGGCGTCTTCGAGGTCGCGGACGCCGAGGGCTGGCACGGCAAGGCACTGCCCGACGATCTCGCCGCACGCGCGATCACCGAACTGGGCGGCGTACGCCACCTCACCGTCCGCGGCCCCCAGCCGCCCGCCGTCACCCCCAGTGCCCCGGCCGCTCCCGTGGAGGTGACGCTGCCGCACTTCGAGGTCGGCGAAACCATCGCCACCCGCGTCGCCTTCGGCAAGGCGCTCGCCGCGATCGGCGCCCGGCCCGACATCGTGGCCCTGGACGCCGAGGTCGGCAACTCCACCCACGCGGAGGATTTCGGCAAGGCACACCCCGAGCGGTACTTCCAGATGTACATCGCCGAACAGCAGATGATCGCCGGCGCGGTCGGTATGGCCGCACGCGGCTACCGTCCCTACGCCACCACCTTCGCCGCCTTCCTCACCCGAGCCCATGACTTCATCCGTATGGCGGCCGTCTCCCAGATCTCCATGAGCCTGTGCGGGACCCACTGCGGTGTCGAGATCGGCGCGGACGGCCCCTCCCAGATGGGCCTGGAAGACCTCGCCATGATGCGTGCCGTCCATGGCTCCACCGTGCTCTACCCCAGCGACGCCACATCCGCTGCCGCTCTGACCGCCGCAATGGCCTACCTGGACGGCATCTCCTACCTTCGCACCACCCGGGGCGCCTACCCCGTCCTCTACGCCTCCGACGAAACCTTCCCCGTGGGCGGGTCCAAGACCCTGCGCGCGAGCGACAGCGACAAGGTCACCCTCATCGGCGCCGGCGTCACCCTCCACGAATGCCTCGCCGCCGCCGACCGGCTCGCCGCCGAGAACATCCCCGTCCGGGTTGTCGACCTGTACTCCGTCAAGCCCCTGGACCTCGACATGCTCGCCCGCGCCGCCCAGGAAACCGGCGCACTGGTCGTCGTCGAGGACCACCACCCCGAAGGCGGTATGGGCGAGGCCGTGCTGTCCGCACTTGCCGCACAGCGACTGGCCCCCGCAGTCGTCCACCTCGCCGTGCGCAACCTGCCGGGCTCCGGAACCCCCTCCGAACTCCTCGACAACGCAGGCATCTCACGCACCCACATCATCCGAACAGCCCAAGACCTCGCCGCCCGCTGAGAGCTGCGGTCCGAGTTCGCCGGCGGTCTCCACCGTCATCCCCGGCATGCGCACCGTACGCAACGTCGAGCGCGACACGGCCCTGAGCGACGGGCGTGCGCTCACCGCCGACCGGCTCGCCCTGCCGGCCAGGCACCGGTGGCAGCGCAACTTCTACTCCTGATCCAAGGGGGCCGTTTCCGGGGCGGGCGGTACGCGGTTCACCTTCGCGCACCGCCCGGCGCAGTGCCGCCCGCATTGAGCGGTATCAGCCCGGTGACGCCGCCGCCGGGGCGGAGTGGCTCGTACGGTGCGTTCTGCCGGTCATGCGCCTGTGCTCCCGTGCTCGGGGGCGGCCGTCACGCGGTTGCGGAGCGTGCCGATGTTTTCGACCTCGACCTCGACGACATCGCCGGGGCGCAGGTGGCGACCGGAGAAAACGCCGGCGCCGCGCGGTGTTCCGGTGAGGATCACGTCTCCGGGTTCGAGGGTCTGATAGCTGGAGAGGTAGGAGATCAGCTCGGCCACGCCGTGGATGAAGCTGCTGGTGCGGTCGTCCTGGCGTACGTCACCGTTTACCAGGGTGCGCAGCCGCAGGTCGAGCGGCTCGGCGAACTCGTCCGGGGTGACCAGGCAGGGGCCGAGCGGCTTGAAGGTGTCGAAGCTCTTGGCCACGCCGATGGACGCGGTCGGATCGCCGGACATCGCGCGCTGCTGGATATCGCGCGCGGAGACGTCGTTGGCGATGGTCAGGCCGGCGAGGTGGCTCGCCACGTCGTCGGCGGAGACGGCGCTCGCGGGCCGGCCGATCACGGCGGCCACCTCGCCCTCGTAGTCGACCTGTTCGGCCGCGACGGCCGGCAGACGGATGTCCCCGCCCGGTTCGGTGACCGCGGATCCGGCGACCACCTGGAAATTCGGCTCCGTCGGCAGGGTGATGCCGGGCCGCCCCATCGCGGCGAACATCTCCAGGGCTTCCTCCGCGTGGCTGCGGTAGTTGAGGCCGACGATCAGGATCTTCCCGGGCCGGGCAACGGGGGCGTGCACCCGGACTTCATCGAGAGCGACCCGCCGGACGACCGCCGCCGCGCGTGCGGCGTCGATACCCGGTCCGCGCAGGAGGGCGCCCAGGTCGGCGAAAGGGAGATCGAGTACGGAGAGCTCGCCGGGGCTCTCCTCCCTGGCGATGCCCAGGGCTGTGCTGTACAGGCGCATCACGGACTCCCGCGTGTTGGGGACACATTCTCTTGCTCATGAGTCAAGAGTGTTCTTGTTTCGGAGTCAAGAGTTCATCGGCTGCCGGGCTGCTGTTTCCCGATGCCGCGGATGTGGGGGAGGGGGTGCCGCCTAGGCTGGGTTGCTATGCCACGAAACCGCCAGCAGATCCCGAAAGCCGAGCGTGAGGCTGTCCTGGTCGACAGTGCCTGGGAGCTCTTCGCTGTCAAGGGATACAAGGGGACCAGTCTGACCGAGGTCGGCAAGGCGGCCGGTGTTGCGGCCAACGCCGTGCGCTGGTACTTCCCGACCAAGGACGACCTGTTCGCCGCCACCCTGGACCGCCTCTTCCTGCGTGAGCGGGAGCGCGTCGAGGCGGACCCCGTGATCGGAGGTGATCCGCGGCGGCAACTGGTGACGTTCCTTGCCGACCTCGAGTCGTATCGCGGGCTGCACCGGGAGGCGTACGACCGCATGGATGAGTCGCCGGCCCTCGCCGACGTCTACTCCCGCATGCGGGAGTGGCTGGAGGGCCGTCTTCTGGCGGCCGTCGCGAGCCGGCTGTCCGAGGGGACCGACGTCGAGCCCGTGGCGGACATGGCCCATGTGCTGTTCGAGGGGCTGCTGGTCAGCGCCCGGGAGCTGGACCGGCCGACCGAAGAGTTCATCGACCTCCTCATGGAGGCGCTGGTGGCCGTCGCGGCGGCGCGCTGAGTGCGATCTCTTGACTGCCATACAAGAGCCTGCCTAAGGTTCTCTTGTATGGCAGCCAAGAGGGCTGTCGTGTCCTCGATGAGGAGGTCGCTGTCCTATGGCTTCTCCAGGCAAACTCGCCCACATCGTCCTGCGCACCGGCCGTCTGCCGGTCATGACCGAGTGGTACATACGCGTTCTCGAAGGCCGCGTCACCTTTGCCAACGACGCCCTCGCCTTCCTGACCTACGACGACGAACACCACCGTGTCGCGCTGGTCGCCACCGGAGCCTGCGAGCGTCCGACGGACGCGCACACCGGTCTGCACCACGCGGCATTCACCTACGCCACGATCGGCGATCTGCTCGGCACGTACCAGCGGCTGAAGGATGACGGCATCCTCCCCTTCTGGTGCATCAACCACGGTCCGACCACCTCGATGTACTTCGAGGATCCCGACGGCAATCACATCGAGCTCCAGATCGACAACTTCGCCACCGAGGAAGCCCTCGACGAGTGGTTCCGGTCCGGAGCCTTCGAAGCCAATCCGATCGGCGTCGAATTCGACCCCGACGACCTGGTGCGCCGCTTCGACTCGGGTGAGTCCTTCGCCGAACTGGTCAGGCGCTCATGACCGCCATCGACACCCCGGTCGTCATCATCGGAGCCGGCCCCGTGGGGCTCGCCACCGCGCTCGTCCTGGGCCGGCACGGCGTCCGCAGCATGGTCTGCGAACAGTACGACGGGGTCAATCCGCACCCCCGGGCCCATGTCGTCAACACCCGGTCCATGGAACTGTTCCGCGCCTGGGGCATCGCGGATGCCGTCCGTGCGGATGCGGTCGACCCGGCATGGGCCGGCACGATCCTGTGGAAACAGACCCTCGCCGGGGAACCCCTGGGCCGGATCGACCTCGTCGAAGGGCCGGAGGACCAACTCCTGCGCCGGGTCCACGCCTCCGCCGAGCAGCTCACCTCCTGCGCCCAGGACCGCGTGCAGCAGCACCTCCTCGACGCCGTCCTCGCCCAGGGCATGGCCACCGTCCACTACAGCACCACCGTTGTGGAGGTGACGGACCACGGCGATTCGGTCGACGTCACCGTGGAAGGCGTGGGCAGGCGGCAGATCCTGCGCACCTGCTACGTCGTGGCGGCGGACGGGGCGACCGGGGGCATGCGCGACAAGCTCGGCATCGCGATGGACGGCTCTCCCATCCTCGGCCATCAGCTGAACATCTACTTCCACGCCGATCTGTCCCCGTGGATGGGACAGGATCCCGCCCTGCTGATCTGGCTGATCAACAGCGTCTCCCCGGGACTCTTCATCGGAATGGACGGCGCGCGCCGGTGGACCTTCCAGCGCAGCTTCGACCCGGCCGTCGAATCGCCGCAGGACTACCCGCCCGAACGGTGCGCCCAGATCATCCGGGACGCAGTCGGAACCACTGAACTCGACGTGGACATCCGCGCCGTGGGGCCATGGACCATGACGGCCCGGACCGCCGAGACCTACCGCAGCGGCCGTGTCCTCCTCGTCGGCGACGCGGCGCACCAGTTCCCGCCGACAGGCGGCCTGGGCATGAACAGCGGCCTCGCCGACGCGGACAACCTCGGCTGGAAACTCGCCGCCGTGCTGGCGGGCTGCGCTTCCGACGCCCTGCTCGACAGCTACGAGCGCGAACGTCGCCCCGTCGCCGTCGACAACGCTCGCCACAGCATGCTCAACGCCATCAAAATGGCCGAGGTCGGCATAGGGCCCGAGACGGCCAGGATCGCCGTACGCCTCGAAAGCCCGGATCCGTCAGTTGCCGCGGCGGAACGCCGGCGGATCGCGGAAGCCGTCCCTCTGCAGCGCCCGCACTTCGACGCGCTCAACCAGGAGATCGGATACATCTACGGGGCGGGCCGGCACGCCGGCGGCGTCGGCGGAGCCCCGCTGTCGGCCACCGACTACACACCGACTGCCGTCCCCGGAGCGCGACTTCCGCATGCCTGGGTCGAACGTGACGGGGAACGGGTGTCGACGCACGATCTCCTCATGCCGGGCTTCACCCTCATCACTGGGCCCGGGGGAGCCGCCTGGGCCGATGCCTTCGCGGAGACCGGGGAAGGCGTGGCGAAACAGACTGTAGTGATCGGCCGGGATGTCACCAGCCCGGACGGCTACTGTCCGCAGCTGCTCAGGATCGGTGAGGACGGAGCCCTCCTCGTCCGACCGGATGGCCACATCGCGTGGCACAGCGCCGAGGGATCATCCCCTGCGTCCGCGCTCGCCGCCCTGCTCGACGCGGTCGGGCAGACCGCCTAGGGCCGGTTCGGCCTGATCCGAAAGACAGGCCCTGTTGCGGCGTGAACCGCGAGCGGAGCGCCGGGCCCCGAGCCCGGCGCTCCCGGCTCTCGCCCGGAGTCCCTTCACTGAGGCCTTCCGGCCTTCCGGCCTTCCGGCCTTCCGGCCTTCCGGCCTTCCGGCCTTCCGGCCTTCCGGCCTGGAGGCCGAGTTCGGTCGTCCGGTCTGCCGCGTCTGCCCCACGGATGCCCCAGCTCCGGTCGGCGCCGACCGGTATCGACCGACGTCGACCGGATCGACCGGCGCCGACCGGATCGACCGGCGCCGACCGGATCGACCGGCGCCGACCGGATCGACCGGCGCCGACCGGATCGACCGGCGCCGACCGGATCGACCGGCGCCGACCGGTGTCGGCCGACGCCCGCCGCCCCGACCCACGCACCACGGCTGCGCCCCGCCGACACGGCCGTCTCGGCCGCCGCCCCTCTCGTACGGGACCGACTCCTCGCCCGCCCCGACGACCACAGATGCCCCCGGAGGAACACAGTGGTGACCCCTCAGAAAGCAACCGGCCCCCGTCCCACGCTTCAGGATCGATACGTGCGCGAGGAGGGCACCCTCCACCTCACGGGCATCCAGGCGCTCGCCCGCCTGCCGCTCGACATCCGCCGCGCCGACCGTCGCGAGGGCCGCAGCACCGCGGGATTCATCTCCGGATACGAGGGCTCGCCGCTCGCCGGATACGACATGGAGCTCGACCGCTGCCGCTCCCTCCTCGACGAGTACGACATCGTCTTCCGCCCCGGCGTCAACGAGGAACTCGCGGCGACGGCCGTCCAGGGCACCCAACTGGCCGCAGCGCAGCCGGACAAGCGCGTCGACGGCATCACAGCGATCTGGTACGGCAAGTCCCCGGGCCTCGACCGCGCCTCGGACGCCATCCGGCACAACAACCTGATGGGCACCCACCCCGACGGCGGTGCGCTCGCCCTGGTCGGCGACGACCCCGCCGCCAAGTCGTCGACCGTTCCCGGCGCATCCGAACTGCTCCTCGCCGACCTGGGACTGCCCACGCTCTATCCGTCCGACCCGCAGGAAGCGCTCGACTTCGGACTGCACGGCGTGGCGATGTCCCGGGCAGCCGGCCTGTGGGTGGCACTGAAGATCGTGACGGCGGTCGCGGACGGTTCCGGCACCGTCGACGTGAGCGCCGGGCGGATCGCACCGGTCGTCCCGGACCTCACGGTCGACGGGGTGCCGTACCGCCACGCCGTCGGCACCCGGATGCTGCAACCGGCCCTCGGCGACCTGGAACGCAGCCGGGACGGCGCCCGTCTCGAGATCGCCCGCCGCTATGCCGTCGCCAACAACCTCAACCGGATCACCAGGATGGGCCCCGACGACCGCATTGGCATCGTCGCGGCAGGCAAGACGTTCCTCGACCTCCGCCAGGCCCTGCGCATCCTCGGACTCGACGACACCGAACTGGAGCGCCGCGGTGTGCGCCTGCTGCACCTGGGCATGATCCATCCGCTGGAACCCACGATCGTCGAACGGTTCGCGAGGGGGCTGCGCCACATCGTCGTCGTGGAGGAGAAGCGGCCACTCATCGAGACCGCCGTCAAGGACCTGCTCTACGGGCGCGGCGACCAGCCGTCCGTCTCCGGCAAGCGCGCACCCGACGGTTCGGTCCTGTTCCCTCTCGACGGCGAACTCGACCCCGACACCGTCGCCGCGCGGCTTGCGCCCCGTCTGAACGCACTGGGCGGACTCCCCACCGTACAGAGCTGGTTGGACGCCACTCGGGCAGCGGCCCGGCGCAAGACGCTGCCACTCCTGCCCGTGCTGAGCCGCACCCCCTACTTCTGTTCCGGCTGCCCCCACAACCTCTCGACCAAGGCACCCGAGGGCGCCGCCGTCGGGGCCGGGATCGGCTGCCACGCCATGGTCACGCTCATGGACCCTTCCCAGGCCGGGGACGTCATCGGCATGACCCAGATGGGAGGGGAGGGCGCCCAGTGGATCGGCATGCAGCCGTTCCTCGAACGCGACCACCTGATCCAGAATCTCGGCGACGGCACCTTCCACCACTCCGGAAGTCTCGCCGTCCGGGCGGCGGTCTCGGCCGGGGTGAACGTCACGTACAAGCTGCTCTACAACTCGGCGGTGGCGATGACCGGCGGACAGCAGCCCGTCGGCGTCATGCCCGTGTCCGCCATCGCCGCGGGGCTGTTGGCGGAAGGTGTCGAGCGCATCATCGTCACGACCGAGGACGTCAAGCGCTACCGGAAGGTCACGCTTCCGAAGGGCGTCGTCGTCTGGCACCGCGACCGGCTGGCCGAGGCCCAGGAGGTGCTTGCCCGGACCCCCGGCGTCACGCTGCTCATCCACGACCAGGAATGCGCGACGGAACTCCGGCGCAAGCGCAAGCGTGGTCTTGTGCCCGAACCCACCGAGCGCGTGGTGATCAACGAGCGGGTGTGCGAGGGGTGCGGCGACTGCGGACAGCAGTCCAACTGCCTCTCCGTGCAGCCCGTCGACACCGAGTACGGCCGCAAGACCCGGATCGATCAGTCCTCCTGCAACAAGGACTACACCTGTCTGTCGGGGGACTGCCCCTCCTTCCTCACCGTCGTCCCCGCCAAGGGAAAGGCCGACTTCACTCCCGCTCCGATGCCGGACGGCGCGGCGCTGCCCGATCCGGACCCCGTCGTACCGGCCTCCCACACCACCCGGATCACAGGCGTCGGAGGATCCGGGGTGATCACTCTCGCGCAGATCCTCAGCACCGCAGCCTCGCTCGCGGGCCTGCACGTCCGGGCCCTCGACCAGACCGGCATGGCCCAGAAGGGCGGCGCGGTCGTCTCCGACATCAAAATCACCAAGGAGGCGACGGATCAGGCCGGCAAGGCGGCCCTGGACGAGTGCGATCTCTACCTCGGTTGTGACTTGCTCGTCGCCGCGGAACCCGGACATCTGACCGCGGCCACCCCGGCGCGAACGGTGGCGGTTGTCTCCACGGCAGAGGTCCCGACCGGACAGATGGTCATCGACCCGGAGGTGTCGTTCCCGCCTGCCGAACCTCTCAAGGAACGGATCACGGCAGAGGCCAAGGACACGGTCTTCCTCGACGCGCGCCGACTCGCGAACGACCTGCTGGGCGAGGACCAGTTCGCCAATCTCCTGCTCACCGGCGCGGCCTACCAGACCGGCGGGCTGCCGCTGCCGGCCCACGCCATCGAGGAGGCGATCACCCTCAACGGCGTGAAGGCCGAAGCCAACATCAAGGCGTTCCGCCTCGGCCGCCAGGCCGTCGCCGACCCCGGAGCCTTCGCCGACCTCCTGGAAGGGCGTGTCACCCCGGCGAAGTCGGGGCGCGGCCTGTCCGCCGAGGCCCGGCACACCGTCGAACTGGTCGGGGCCGCCCCCGGGTCGGAGCTCGCCCGGCTCCTGGAGGTCCGTGTTCCGGATCTCATCGCGTACCAGAACGCCGCCTACGCGACGAGGTACGCACGTTTTGTCGAACAGGTCCGCCGGACCGAGTGTGAGCGCGCTCCCGGCTCGACCGCACTCACCGAGGCAGTGGCCAGGTACCTGCACAAGCTGATGGCGTACAAGGACGAGTACGAGGTGGCCCGGCTCTCCCTCGACCCCGAGGTCGAGCGGGAGGTGAAGGCCCGCTTCGGGGACGGCGCACGGATGTCCTACCGTCTCCACCCGCCCGTCCTGCGGGCCCTCGGCATGAACCGCAAGATCGAACTCGGCCCCTGGTTCAAGCCGGCCTTCCAAGCCCTCGCCGCGATGCGCAGGCTCCGTGGCACGCGCCTGGACCCCTTCGGAGCGGCGCGCGTGCGGCGCACGGAACGGGCCCTGGTCGTCGAGTACGAGGCCACGATCACCGAGGTCTGCCGGAATCTCGACATGGACGCCCACGGCCTGGCCGTCGAGATCGCCTCACTGCCCGACATGGTGCGTGGCTACGAGGAGATCAAGATGGCATCCGTGGCCCGCTACAGGGCCCGGTCCGCGGAACTCGTCGGCCGGCTGTCCTCGGGCCGCGAACGCGCCGGTGCCGACACAGCGGCGTCCTGACAGCCGAGCGGGTGACCGGAGGGCCGGCCGCTGTGCCGGTCCCGTTCTGCGGGGGCGGGGAGGAACACGTCGGCACCGCCGTGAACGGTGTCCTAGGCATGGAAACCGTTGCACATGACGGATGTGTACGTCGTGGGCCCGCCCTCGACGTGGTACAGGACCACGGTCCAGTCGCCCCTGTCGTCGCCGACCGGGATCGCGTCGACGGTCCGATTGCCGAAGTGGGCCCGGAAGTCGTCGGGATACTTGAGTTTGATGGTTCCGCCCGAGGACCACCGGGAGTAGATGTCGACGGGCTTGCTCGTGAAGCCGATGCCCTTTCCCGCGGACCGAAGCGGACGGCCGGTGGCGCGGTCGGTCTCGTGCGGCGGCCGCACCCCCACGGAGATGTAGTACGGCGCGGGCCGCTTTCCCTGGCCGGCGGTCTTGGGACGCAGCTCCACCGAGGCGGTGTCCGAGCCGGTGGTGTGCGAGACGGCGGACAGCAGGTCCATCGGCGGTGAGGACTCGGCGAAACTGGCCAGGTCGCAGGAGCCCATGCCCTGGGCGGCCTGCTTCGGGTCGTCCGACAGGGTCCAGCGGTCCTGCGAGACACGGTCGTTCACGATGTGGTCCGGTGGCCGGCCCGCCGGACCCTTGGCGGTCGACCGGGGCGCGGGGACGTCGGTCGTGGGTGCGGCTCCGGGGGTCTGGCTGTCCTGTTCGGGGAGCAGCCAGACCGTCGCCGGTACGACGAGCGCCACCGCACATGCGGCGAGCCAGCCCCTGCGACGTGTGGTGCGGGCGGGATGTCGCCGTTGATGATCCGGCGCGTCGTACGGCGTGGTGCCGGGCGTCCCCGGAGGTACGGTCTCGGCTGCCCGCTCATGCACCTGATCCTCCGGCTCGCGACCCGCCGGCCGAGTCAGGACTCCGGTCTCCGGTTCCGCCTCCGAAGGTGGCGTGCTCACAGGCACAGGCACAGGCACGGGCACGGGTTCGGCGTCGCGGGCCACCGAGCGGTAGTGGGCGTCCGTAGCCAGCGCCGACTCCACCGCGCAATGGGCGATCACGGCGGCCAGCGGGGCCGCTCCGCCGGGTTCTTGGCGACACACTGCCGGATCAGTGCGGCCAGCGCGGGCCGTACCCCCGCCAGGTCGATGTCCTCGTGCACCGTCCGGTAGCTCACCGCAGTCGCATCGCCCGTGCCGTACGGGGGCCGGCCGGTCGCCGTGTAGGCGATCGTCGCCCCCAGCGCGAAGACGTCCGCCGCCGGACCGACCTCGTTGCGCAGGACGACCTCGGGCGCCGCGTACCCGGGCGTGCCCGGTGCCATTCCGTCCCGGGTGAGGATCGTCTGCTCAAGTCCCCGGGCGATGCCGAAGTCGATCAGTTGTGGTCCCTGCGGCGCGAGGATGACGTTCTGCGGCTTCAGGTCCCGGTGCGTGACCCCGTGGACATGGACCGCGGCCAGCCCCTCGGCGAGCGCGGCGAACAGCCGCAGGGCACTGTCCGGCGGGAACGGGCCGCTCGTGCCCACGGCGCCGCGCAGCGTGGGCCCCGGCACGTACTCGGTGGCCAGCCAGTACGGGGACGAGTCGAGCGACGCCTCGATCAACTGGGCGGTGTAGGCGCTGCGTACGGCCTCCACGGTCGCGGCCTCCCGCCGGAACCGGGCCAGTGCCTCGGGGTGATCGTTGATCTCGTCGCGGATCACCTTCACGGCCACCAGCCGTCCGCCGGGCGACCGGCCGAGATATACCTGCCCCATGCCGCCCGCGCCGAGCCGGGCGAGAATCCGGTACGCGCCTATGTGCGCGGGGTCCTGAGGTCGCAGCTCTTCCACCGGCACGACTGTGCCATACCCGCTCACTTTTCGGACCGGCGGACCGCAACCGACGCACAACCGCCCCTGGTACGCGCAATGTGTTCGCGGGCCGGGTGCTTCCTGCACTCGGCGCAGCCGCCATCCCCGGGCCTGGAGAGCCTCTTTCAGGGGCACCCTCAGGCCTGGTGCGACACTGACGTGGACCAGCCCGGTCAACTGGCTGGTGGCGTGCTCGATGCGGACGCGAGGTGTTGCAATCGAGGGCAATGGCATGCTGCGGCTCCACCTTGACGCTCGCCACATCCGTGCAGTGCCGCGCCAGGCCCTGCGCCTGTACGTCCGCAAGCACCTGCCCGAAGCCCGGTTCCGTATCCCTGAAGTGGTCGGCAATGTGCGCAGCGCCGGGCTCACCGTCAGCACTCACACCACCGGCGAGCCGGCCCATCCGACACCGGGCATCGAGCTGTCGGCGTTCCATATCATCCAGGGTGCGCTCAGCAACGTGATGCGGCACGCGCCCGGAGCGGAGGTACGGGTGGAGGTCGATCACCGCCCGTCCGCGGTCACCATCCGGGTCGCCAACACCGCGCCGAACCGGCCCGACCGGCTTTCGGTGCGACCTCCGAAGGAGGACACGAAGTGATCGCGATGCTGCTCACGCGGCTTCCCGCAGTACCTGCCGACCTTGTGGAGGACAACCCGTGACGACCACCCGCGTGCTGATCGCCGACGATCAGGTGATGGTCCGTCAAGGATTCACGGTCCTGCTCAATGCCGAACCCGGCATCGAGGTCGTCGGCCAGGCCGTGGACGGCATCGACGCCGTCGCCAGGGTCGCCGAACTGGCCCCCGACGTCGTACTGATGGACATACGGATGCCCGGGGTCGGCGGCATCGAGGCGACGCGCCGCATCATGACAGCGCCCGCGGGGCCGTCCGGCCGCCCCGGTCCGGGCCGTTCAACTGACGCCTTGGCACAGTTGAAAGCACGCACGCACCCCGGCTCGGTCGGCCCTAGGGCGGGAGTCATCGGAAATCGGGTCGACATGCGGCCCAATAGCCTGATTGATGCGAGGGTGCAGAAGTAGCGGTCGCCTCCCATGGCTTCGCACCCTGCCCACTGTCGTGGGCAGGGTGCGAAGCCATGATCTGCGTTCTTTCATGAGGGTTTCAGCGGTTGTGGGCCCAGACCTGAGATGTACATCTCAGGTCTGACGTGCGGGCCAATCTGCTTCCGGAGAAGGATGGGATCACCCCGCGTCTGATGATGCGATGGGATGCCGATCGAGTGTGGCGTCGCTCCGGCAGCAGGATCCGTACGCCAAGCAGGCTGAAAGGCGTTTGATGAACGGCAGGTTGACGCAACGGCCGGATGCCTCGGTTCCCGGCGGTCGCCCGTACCCGGGGCTGCGTGTGTCGTCCGTCGCGCTCGCGCTTCGCTGGGCATCCTCGCGGTGGCCCTTCGTGGAAGAGGAAGTGGCGGGCCTGCGGCCGCTGGTGCGGCCGGGCGCTGTCTGCCTCGACATCGGGGCCGAGTACGGCCTCTACACCTGGAGCCTGTCCGCGCTGGCCGGACCGTCGGGGAAGGTGCACAGCGTCGAACCGCTGCACGGCCCCGCGAAATGGCTGAGGGTCACGGCAGCCGCCCTCGGCTGTGACAACGTCACCGTTCACCGCATGGCTCTCGGCGCGCGGGCACACGAAGGAACGATGAGCCTGCCCCGACGCCGTCTGCTGCCCGTCCACGGACGCGCCTATCTCACCGAGGGCGCCTCGGGGCCAGGACCCAACGTCGAATTCCCCAACTCCCGCCCTGTGACCACACCGGTGCGGACGGTGGACGGTCTGTGCAACCACATGGGCCTCGATCGCGTCGATTTCATCAAGGCCGATGTCGAAGGGGCCGAGGCGGCCGTGCTGTCGGGGGCCCGGCACACGCTGCTGCGCCACCGGCCCGCGCTCCTGCTCGAGATCGAGGACCGTCACCTCGAGAAGTACGACACGAAGTCGGGCGACCTCGTCAGCCGGCTCATGGAGCTCGGCTACGACATGTACCGCTGGCGGAACCGGGGTTGGAAGCGTGTTGCCGACGTGACCGACGACTGCCGCAACTACCTCTTCTCGGCTCGCTCGACCGCATCCAGCTGAAGGATCCAACACATTCATGGGCTCCACCCTTGTCATCACCAATGACTTCCCGCCGCGCCAGGGAGGCATAGAGACCTTCGTGCATGCCATGGCCACGCGCATACCGGACGACGACGTGGTCGTGTACACCTCGCGCGAGCCGGGCGACGCCGCGTACGACGCGGCCCTTCCGTTCCCTGTCGTACGGGACTCCAGCGGCATGCTGCTGCCGACCGGGCGGGTCACCCGGAGGGCCGTCGAGATAGCCAGGGCCCATGGCTGCGACCGGGTCTGGTTCGGGGCTGCCGCACCCCTGGCTCTCATGGCGCCGACCCTGCGCCGCAGTGGGATCCAGCGCATGGTGGCGACCACTCATGGCCATGAGATCTGGTGGGCCAGGACCCCGGGTCCGCGTCAGATGATGCGTCGTATCGGCGACGGCGTGGACGTCGTCACGTATCTCGGTCAGTACACGCGTGCCCGGATCGGGCCGTCCCTGGGCCCGCGTGCGCGCATGAGCCGGTTGGTTCCGGGGGTCGACGCGGAGGTGTACCGGCCCGACGCCGAGGCCGGATCTGCTCTGCGTACGGAGCTCGGCCTGCACGGCAAGCGAGTGATCCTGTGTGTGGCCCGCCTGGTCCCGCGCAAGGGCCAGGACATGCTGATCCGGGCCCTGCCGCTGATCCGGCGGGAGGTGCCCGACGCGGTGCTCGTCGTGGTCGGCCGGGGACCGGACGAGGCACGGCTGCGCAAGCTGGCGCACCGGCACGCCGAGGGCTCGGTCCGTTTCGTGGGCGGAAAGTCGCACACCGAAACTCCGCAGTACTACGCGGCGGCGGATGTCTTCGCCATGCCGTGCCGTACCAGGAAGGCCGGTCTGGAGGCGGAAGGGCTCGGGATCGTGTTCCTGGAGGCGGCGGCGAGCGGACTGCCGGTGGTCGTCGGCGACTCGGGCGGCGCCCCGGACACGGTGCTCGACGGCAGGACCGGCCGGGTCGTGGACGGAACCGACACGGCGGCGATCGCGGGCGCGCTGACCCGGATCCTGCTCGACGCGGACCAGGCCGCCGAGATGGGCGCCGCCGGCCGTAAGTGGGCCCAGGAGTCCTGGTCCTGGGACGCATCGGCCCGTCATCTGACGCAGCTGCTGAACCCCGAGGCGATCCCGGCGGCCATGCCGGGGCAGGAGTAGGGGCGCCGAGACATACGACGTGCGGGGCCCGGACTTCCCGCCTGGGGGAAGTCCGGGCCCGCGCCGCTTGGACTGCTCCTCGTGCGCGCGGCGCAGGCCGATGCGTGTCGGTGGGGTCCGAAGCCGAGGTCTCGAGCGGGGGAGACCCCATCTGCCTCCCTCCTCCGCCTTGCGGTCCACAGCACCGGGCCCCGATCCCCGATCCGGCCTGATCCGAACGGAAGACCTCAGCCGATGTCGTCACGGAAGTCGGCTCCGATGTCCGAGGACAATGCGACAATCGCCCTGCGACGTCATGCGGCGCGCCATGCGACAAGGATTGCCACGATGGGAGTGCAGTTGCTGGAGTCAGTCGAGCCGTGCCGGGCACAGCAGGTCCTGACCGGCCCCGGTCCCCGTGCCGCAACGGGAAGGGCCGGGGCGTGACACATACCGCCGTGTTCCGTGGATCCGCCGTCTGCCCGAGCCCGGTCGTCGACCCGTCCCTGCGCCTCTTCCTCTTCCACCACGCCGGTGGCTCGCATCTGCTCTACCGGGACTGGGCACCGGAGTTCCCGCCGGACTGGGAGCTGTGTCTGCTGAACGCCCCGGGGCGTGCGCACCGGCGCGATCAGCCCGCCGTCGACCGCGTCGAAGATCTGGTTGACCACTTCCACCAGGAGTTGCTGCCACAGCTCGACCGGCCGTTCGCCTTCTTCGGGCACAGCATGGGCGGCCTGACCGCGTACGAACTGACCCTGAGGCTCGCCGCGCAGGGCGGGCCGATGCCGGTCTGGCTCGGGCTCTCCGCCTTCGGTCCGCCCAGGGGCGCGGAGTACCGGCGCCGCCCAGGACGGCACGAGAGCTCCGACGCCGAACTGCGTGACTGGCTGCGGTCGATCGGCGGTACCCCCGCCGAGCTGCTCGACAACGACGATGTGTGGCAGTTGTTCGAGCCCGTGTTCCGCAGCGATTTCAAACTTGTCGACACCTGGGCACGCGACCCCGCCACGGGTTCACCGCCGCTGCCTTTCGCCGTCTTCGGCGGTGAACAGGACCTTGTCGTGGAGCCCAGGAGGCTCAAGGCCTGGGCCGACCACTCCCCGCACGTCCAGGGCGTCCACCTCTACCCCGGCGGCCACTTCTATCTGCACGACCACCGTACTGACCTGATCCGCACCGTCACCGCGTCGGTGCGCGCGGCCCGCGCCGCCGCCGAACGCATCATCACGGCGCCCGGCGCTTCGTAACTCCCCTCGCCCGTAAGCGGGCTGCGGGTTGCGGGCAGTACTCAGGAACGGAAGGCCGAGGCGAACACTGTGGGCATCCGTGCCCGGGACGGCTGCTTCGCCGGCCGAGTGTCGCACTGCGGGCGCGGCGGCTCGCGGGCGACGGACGGCAGCACTGCGCACAGAGGGGGCACCGCTCCCGGAACGTGTCCGCCGTGGCCGTGCCGCGCTCGCCGACCGGCATCAGACCTGAAGCTCACCGTCCCGGACGACCACGCGCCCACCCCCGACCACGATTCGGCGCCGCGGAGAGCGGACGAGGGCGTCCTGGGCGTTCTCGGCGTCCATCAGAACGATGTCCGCGCGTGCTCCCGCGACGATGTCGTGGACGCGGCGGTGGACAAAGCCGGCCGCACGGGTGGAGGACGACTCCACCGCGTACGCGAGCTCCTCATCGGTGCGCAGTCCGTGCGGCCGCGCGAAGCCGAGCGCGATGCGCAGCATGTCGCCGTCACCGTACGGGGACCACAGGTCACGGATTCCGTCGGTGCCGAGACCGACCGGGATGCCGCGGTCCCGCATCCCGCGCCAGTGAAGCGGCGCGGTACGGGGCGGCGCCACGGTTGCCCACGCGATCCCGGCGTCCTCGCAGCCGTCGAGCAGGTCCTGTTGCCGGCCCACCGAGAGCTCACCGAGAGCTCACCGAGGGCGAAGCCGTGCGAAATGGTCACCCTGTCCCGCAAGCCCGTACGCCGGGTGCGGTCGATGATGAGCTCGAACTGGAACGCGCCGAGCCCTCCTCCGTCGTGCAGATGGATATCAAGACCGACACCACGGCGCTGCGCGCCGTCCGTCGTCGGCGCGGCACCGTCGAACGAGGCGTGAGCCGGCGGTGGGCTGTCACGCCGAGGGACAGCCGAGGGACAATGATCAGGTACGCGGACCGTGGGACTGATCGGCGCGCGCTGCGTTCTTCTCCTTGATGCGAACGGCTTCCTTCCGGACCCCGGCCTGGGTGGCGCGTTCCTGCTGGAGCCAGTCGGGGCTGTCCTTCTTCAGCGCCTCGATCTGCTCCGTGGTGAGGGCGTCCGTGATTCCGCCACGGGCGAGACCGGAGATGGAGATGCCCAGCTTTGCCGCGACCACCGGCCGGGGGTGCGGGCCGTTGCGTCGCAGCTCCTGCAGCCACTCGGGCGGATCGGACTGCAGTGCGTTCAGCTCGGTGCGCGAGACGAAACCCTCCTGGAACTCGGCGGGGGTGGCCTCGAGGTACACACCCAGCTTCTTTGCCGCGGTTGCGGGCTTCATTGTCTGGGTGGTCTTGTGCGACGTCATGGTGCCAAGGGTATCGAGCATGTGCGCCGGCTCTGACCAGGGCCGGTAACCTGGCTGAGTGACAAGCTCGGAAGAAACCCCTTCGTTCCGGCTCGCGTACGTCCCGGGGGTGACGCCCACCAAGTGGGTGCGGATCTGGAACGAGCGGCTGCCCGACGTCCCGCTGACCCTCATCGGGGTGTCGGCCGCCGAGGCGTCCGACGTGCTGCGGGGCGGCGGCGCCGACGCGGGTCTCGTGCGGCTGCCCATCGACCGGACGGGCCTCAGCGCGATCCCTCTCTACACCGAGACCACGGTGGTCGTGATCCCGAAGGACCACGTCGTGGCATCCGTCGACGAGGTCTCCGCCGAGGATCTCGCCGACGACATCGTGCTGCATCCGCTCGACGACACCCTGGAATGGGAGCGCCGGCCAGGACAGCCCGCGATCGAGCGGCCCGCCACGACGGCGGACGCGATCGAGCTCGTGGCGGCAGGAGTGGGCCTTCTCGTCGTCCCGCAGTCGCTCGCCCGCCTGCACCACCGCAAGGACCTCACGTACCGGCCGGTGTCGGACGCCCCCGAGTCGCGCGTCGCCCTGTCGTGGCTGGAGGACGAGACGACAGACCTGGTGGAGGACTTCATCGGGATCGTCCGGGGGCGGACCGTCAACAGTTCCCGGGGCCGACCCAAGCCCCCGGCGCAGCCGAAGGGCAAGCGCCCCGAAACAGGCGGTGCACGCCGCAAGCCCGCAGCCGGCAAGGCGGCAGGGAAGGGCGCACGAAGCGGTTCCGGCGGGGCCAAGGGCGGCAAACGAGGAAAGCCTCGCCGCCGGTCCTAGGCCTCGTCGTCGAACGGCTGTCCGCCGCGCGGCAGGACCTGGCCACAGCCCCCGCGCCGCCCGCACTCAGGCGGCTGCGCGGGGTGGGGTAGGTCCCTTGAGAGCAGCAGCGCTGTGCCGATCTCGGCGAGGCGGTCCGCGAGATCCGGTAGATCACCAGTGGCAGCCCTGGCAGCCATGGCGGTCATGTCGTCGATGACGGTGAGCGTCGCCAGGACGGCCGGGCGGAATCCTGCCCACGACGCGTCCGCCGTACAACCCTTTTGCCTCATGCTCGGTCAAACAGGGCGCCGTGAAGGAACGGGCCCTTTCAGGTCATCGCCCCCCGCACCCGCCCGGTCATCCTTGAACCAAGGAGCCGCTCGTGCGCATGTACCGTTCGGCCGCCGTTGCCGCGGCCTCATTTCTCCTGATGGCGGGAGCAGGCATCGCCGCTCCCTCCGCATACGCCGGTACCCCCGGCGGCACGCACGCAAATGACCGCAACAGCGATTTCAACGGCGACGGCTACGAGGACGTGCTCATCGGCGCGCCGGGCGGAACCGTCAGCGGAAAGAAGGGCGCGGGGTATGTGACCGTGCAGTACGGCGCGTCGACGGGTATCGGCACCCGCAGGGCCGCGGTCGTCAGCCAGTCCACCACCGGGGTGCCGGGCGGAGCCGAGACGGGCGACGGCTTCGGCAGGGCGCTGGCCACCGGCGACCTCGACGCGGACGGCTACGACGACGCGATCGTGGGCATTCCGGGCGAGGACATCGGGACGGTCTCGGACGCGGGCGGCATCACCGTTCTGTGGGGGTCGTCGCGGGGGCTGGTCGGTGCGAACAGCGACTGGCTGGAGGCCGCGGAGCCCGGCGCCGGCGCGAAGTTCGGCAGCGCACTCGCCGCGGCCCGCTTCAGCCCCGACACCCCGGGCTACGAACTGGCCGTCCTCGGCCGCGACGACCTGGAGCTGTACGCGTACGACAGCGCTCCGGGGTCAGCCGCAGGCTTTCCCCGGTGTGCTGTTCGTACCTCCGGCCGGGACCCGCGGTTCAGCGCCTGCGTCGTACCTTCGGTTCCGGGACGAGACGCACGACGCCGTTGAGCAAATGGTCGATCAGGTCGTGGGAGGGCTTGTCCGTGAGGTTGGTCAGCAGCCGGGCCAGGGTGTTGAGCAGAAACGGCGACCCCATGACGTAACGGTTGAGGACCGGCTGGAAACCCGAACGGCTGAAGAGGAGGTCGGCGGCCGTGTTCCCGAGACGGTAGTAGCGCCCCCAGCGGCGGTTCATCTCGACGGGGTAGCCGCGCAGCACCTGCTCCCGCCGGGGTCCCCGGGGGAGTGCGAGGGCGAGCGCGGCGGTCTCGGCCGCGACTTCGCCGGCTTCCATGGCCTGGCCGATTCCTTCGCCGTTCCAGGGGCTGATCATGCCTCCGGAGTCGCCTACGAGGAGGAGCCCGCGAGTGTAGAGGGGGTGACGGTTGAAGCCCAGCGGAAGGGCCGCGCTCCGGACAGGGCCCTCCGCGTTCTCCTCGCACAGTCCCCAGGCGTGCGGGGTGCGCGCCAGCCACTCGTCCAACGTGGCGCGCAGGTCCGCCTTTCCGTGCCGCCGATGGGGCAGCGCACCGAGACCGACATTGACCCGGCCGTCGCCCATGGGGAAGATCCAGCCGTATCCGGGAAGGTAGTGATCGCTCCCCGGGAAGCGGAGGTCGGCCCACAGTTCCAGGTACTCCTCCTGGGAACGCTCCGGACTTCGGTAGTAGCGGCGGGCGGCCGTCGCGATCTGCCTGCTCCTGTCCCGCTGCAGGCCCATGGCGAGAGCGAGGCGGGCGGAGGCGCCGTCGGCGGCGATGACGATCGGTGCGTGGAAGGCCAATGGCTCCTTCGCCGAGGTCGTGGCGGCGACACCGGTGATACGGCCGGCGCGGTCGGTCAGGGGCTGGGTCACCTTCACGCCGCTGCGCAGCCGGGCTCCGGCGGCGACGGCGTGCCGGGCCAGGATGTCGTCGAAGTCGTGCCGACTGCGCGAGAGCCCGAAATCCGGGTAACGCCCGAGCGCGGGCCAGTCGATGTGCACCTGATGGTCCCCGGCCACCCATCGCATCCCGCGTGAACGCGTCCACCCAGGAGCCTTGATGTCGACGCCCATCCTGATGAGCTGGTGCACCGCTCGTGGCGTCAAACCGTCCCCGCACACCTTCTCCCGGGGAAAGCGGGACTTCTCCACGAGCAGGACATCGACGCCCGCCCTGGCGAGGTGGAAGGCCGCGGCCGAGCCCGCCGGCCCCGCCCCCACCACGATCACCTGAGCTTCCTCGTCCGAGCCGTGGACGGACCGGTCGTCCGACGGGGAATGGTCCGGCGTCGTTTCCCGCATGGGGAACCCCTTCCTGTTCCTGGGACAGGTGGTGCCGCACCGAGGACGGCAGCCCTGTGCCTCATCATCGATCAAGGGGAGCCGGTGCGGAACCCGGCCCGGATGTCCGGCACCCGCCTGATGCGGCATCGACCACTGCGTGAGGAATTTCGATCACGGAAGCTGCCGTCGTCCGGGCGGGCGACGGCCGCATGGTGCCATCCGAGCCCGTAGGGACCGGCGCACCGGCGCCTACGACTCCAAGTAGCGCAGGACCGCCAGCACTCGTCTGCTGTATCCCGTGGTCCGCGCCAGATCGAGCTTGTCGAAGACGGAGTTGAGGTTCTTCTCGACCGAACTGAGCGAGATGTGCAGGTGCTGGGCGATGGCCGCGTTGGTGCGGCCCTGCGCCAGCTCCTGCAGGACGCTGCGCTCGCGGGGTGTCAGCCTGGCCAAGGGGTCACTGTGCGTGGTCCGGACCACCAACTGCCGTACGACTTCCGCGTCGATGGATGCGCCGCCCGCGTGAATCCGCTCCAGCGAGTCCAGGAACTCGTCGACCTGCGCGACCCGGTCCTTGAGCAGATAGCCGACCCGCTCGGCGTTTGCGGACAGCAGCCGCACCGCGTAATTGCGCTCCACATGCTGGGAGAGCACCAATACACCGACCAGGGGCCAGCGCTCACGGATCTCCAGCGCGGCCCGCAGCCCCTCATCGGTGTGGGTGGGAGGCATCCGGATGTCGACGACGACGAGGTCCGGCGGGTCCGCCTCGACTGCCCGGACGAGGGCCGTCCCGTCACCCACCGCGGCGAGGACTTCATGTCCCTCCTCGGCGAGCAGTCGGACCAGGCCTTCCCTCAGCAGGGTCGAGTCCTCGGCGAGCATTACGCGCACAGCAGCTCCGCGATGATGGTGGTGGGGCCCCCGGAAGGGCTGTCGATGTACAGCCGGCCGTCAAGTGCGTCCACCCGGCTGCGCAGCCCGGACAGTCCACTGCCCGTGGGATCGGCTCCACCGGTTCCGTTGTCCCGGACGGATACGGACACTCCGCTCCCGTCACCCTTGACGCTGACGGAGATGCGGGTCGCGCGGGAGTGCTTGGCCGCGTTGGTCACAGCCTCCGACACCACGAAGTAGGCGGCCGTCTCCACGGGCCGGGGCAACGGCAGTGCCAGGTTGAACTCCATGTGCAGGGGAATGCTGCAGCGCTGGGCCACCCCGCCGAGTGCCTCCTCCAGCCCGAGGTTGTCGAGCGCCGACGGATAGACGCGCCAGGCCACCTCCCGCAGCTCGGTGAGGACCTCCTGGGACTCCTTGTGCGCCTGCTGGAGCAGCAGATCGGCCTGCTCGGGTGTCCGGTTGCGGCGGGCCCGGCCCAGCAGCATGGCGAGTGCGACGAGCCGCTGCTGCACGCCGTCGTGCAGGTCGCGTTCGATGCGCCTGCGCTCCACGTCGACCGCCCGGAGCACCCCGGCACGGCTGGCGGCCAGTTCAGCGATGCGCCGCTCCAGCAACTCCCGCTCGGACGGGCCGAAGTGTTCTCGTGCAAGCCGTGCGTCGAGGGCGTCCAGTGAGACGAGCCCCTGGAGGTCGAGGAAGAGCAGGACACCGCCGAGGATCCCTTGGGTCAGCAGTTCCTGCCAGCTCGTGGTGGCGCGTGCCACCCCGGCCGCCAGCAGTGCGGCCAGCACGACCCCGAATCCCAGCAGTGCAACCACGAATCCGGTCAGTATCCCCGTGTAGGTGCGGGTGGCGAGGTAGCGAAGCACTTTCCGGTCGGATGCGCGGTGCGTGGGGAACACGTCGCCGAAGAAGGCGCTGCGACGGATCCGCTCCAGCTCCGTGAGCCGACGGGCCCCGGCACTCAGCACGGCCAGGGAGCGCCGACGCGTACGGGGCCACAGAATGAACGGGCCCAATAGAGCGCCCGGCACGGCGAAATACAGCAGGTCCAGCAGGGCGGTGCAGCAGCCGAGCAGGGCGCCCATGACCCTGCGGGGCCAGGGGGAGGTGCCCCCTTCCTCGCGCCTCGGGCCGAGTGGCCCCGGAAGATGACTGGTTGCACTGTCTGTGGAGTCCCCCTGCACGGATGCCGAGGCTAGTCGCGCGGCACCGTCACGGCAAGATCGTCCTCGGCGGGCGGGGGAGACCGGTAGAGCGCGGGACCGCGGCGCGTAGCTCACGACGAACGACGGTGCTGTGCCCGCTCACGGGGACGGGAGCGCCACCGCAGACTCACGTACCCGATGACGGCCGCAAGGACCAGGACGAGAACGGCCTTGGAGAGGACCCCGACATAGGTCTCCACCAGGTCCCACCGGTCGCCGAGCCAGTACCCGGCCATCACCAGCACCGAGTTCCACAGCAAGCTGCCCACAGCGGTCAGGGTCACGAAGAGCGGCAGCGACATGCGCTCCACGCCGGCCGGCACGGAGATGAGACTCCGGAAGACCGGCACCATGCGCCCGAGGAGGACGGCCTTGGTGCCGTGCTCAGCGAACCACCGCTCCGTGCGCTCCAGATCGGAACTCCTGACCAGCGGAAGCCTCGCCCAGATCGCATGCATCCGGTCGCGGCCGAAGAGCATGCCGATCCAGTACAGAACCACCGCGCCCACCACCGAACCGAGCGTGGTCCAGAAGAGCGCGGAGGCCAGGCCGATGACGCCCTGCCCCGCCGCGAACCCGGTCAGCGGGAGAATGACTTCGCTGGGCAGCGGCGGAAAGAGATTCTCCAGGGCGATGGCGAGACCGGCTCCCGGACCCCCCATGGTGTCGACGAGATCGGCTGCCCAGCCTGCGACACCGCCCGCGGGTTCCTGGGGGAGTCCCAGAGTGACGAGATCCATGAACTGACTCCTGGCCGGTGGTGGAGAGGCGTGAGAAGTCCGTCGCGCCTCACCGGCAACGCTAGGAAGCGCCGCCCGGCGTCGGTACGGGGATTGCCGTCGAACCGGGTGATGTTCTCCGCACCCGCCACCCTGCGGTTTTCCTCAACTCCCGTAGCCCGCGGCGATCACGTCGACGCCCCTCGCGTCGCTTCGGCGCGAAGACGATCCAGACCGGCCCGGAGCGGAGGTCATCTGCTTGCCGTGCCGGGCGGTGAAGGAGGTCCCGGACTCGGCGGTGCGCCGGGACCGCGACGACGGGAGGCTGTGCGGACGATGGGTGGCAAGGATGCGGCTGAGGCCGGCTTCCACCTGTTCCACGTGGATGATGTCGGCCTTGTCGAGCCCGCTCTGCGGCCGGGCAGGACCGACGTTGTCGATCTCCACTGCGAGGACGTGGGCGTGCGGTCCGAAGGACGTCGTGGACGGAAGAGCTGCTCGGAGTGGGAGCTTTTTCCCCGCCGCCCCGGCAGCCCGCCGCTGCCGCGATGAGCAGCGCCAGGATGCCCGGCGATGCCGCAGCCGACTTCTTCGTCCCGGATGCGCGCATGGCTGCCGCCCCTTCCGAGTCGGCTGACGCACCGGTCCAGGCTCTGCCGTTCGCTGCGACGGCCCCCTGTCCATCTTCACGCAGATGGCCGCCCCAGGGGTTCCCATCGGCAAGACGGCCGGGGCGTCGGTCGCGGCGGGGGCGTGCTCAATACGGCAGCGGGCGGCCGGACGGGGTTCGCAGATCGAGTGGCGGCGGCCGCGACGGCAGCTGCGGACGTCGGACGATCTTGATGCGGCCCATTGCCACCACCTCCTGTCAGTCACCGGTCATATGCCCCGCGGGTTGCCGCTTCATGCAGCTCCGTCCGGCCCAACTGGCCGACTGGGCAAGAGTGTTACGTAACCGAGCAGGGTGCCGGCAGGGGATGCTTGGAAGCTCGGACGCGTACGGAGCTGGAGAAGTGGGCCGGGGACTGGAAGCACTCGGGGCGGAGGGACGCCTACCTGCTCAGCGGCGAACGACGGGCCCTCGTCGACGGCGGGTGGACGAGGGCGCCGGAGCGATGGCCGTCTTCCGCTCGTCACCGACTCTCTGGAACGCTCCCGTCGCAAGGACGCGGCCGCCACGGAGCGCATCGCCGACGCCGTCGCCCGCCGTGTCGTCGAAAGCGCCCCGCACGAGCCGGAGCCGGCGATCCCGGCGGCGCCGGCCACCATTGAGAAATGTGCCCCGCCCTGGGCCGTGCAGCAGGCCCTGCGCACCGCCCCGGGGTGTCTCACGCCTGCTCGCGGTGGTGCGCGGGTGCGGGATCCGGCCACCGATCTCGACGACCTGCTCGGACGGGTCCGCTCCCGGGTATTCAGGCGGCTGACCGATGGCGAACGCCGCAGCTTCCTGCTGACACCGGCCCCCACGCCGGAACCACAGAAATGACACCGATACCGATACCGATACCGATGGCGCCGACGCCGGGAAGGCGCGGGAAGGCGCCATCTTCCCGCGGTACCAGGGACACCGCGCGCACACGCTCGCTATCCTCCAGGCCATGAGCCATGAGCGTGGCACGGGTGGGAGATCCGGCGGGGCTCCGCGGGGTTCCGGGTGACCGAGGGCGTGGGCCCTTCGCCGGATGTCCGTACCGCAGAGGCGTGGAGAGCCTTCGGAACCCGGTTACGTCAGTGGCGCAGGCGCGCCGGGCTCACCCAGGCCCAGGTGGGTGCCCGCGTCGGCTACGACCACACCGCCATCAGCAAGTTGGAGCACGGCACCCGGAAGACGCCGCTGCCGCTCGCCCGCAGGCTGGACGATCTGCTGACGGCCGGCGGCGACCTGCTCGACGCCTGCGAGGCGGCGGAGGCCGAAGGGCCGGGTGGTACGGGCGAGGGGAGCGGGGGCGTACGTCCGGCCACGACCACCGCACGGACGGTCCCCCTGCCCGGCGAGCCCGCGGGTGGCGCCCTGCTCTCGATGCTGCCGCCGGACACCGTCCTGCCCATGAGTCTGCCCACCTACGGGCTGGTGTGTCCGGTGCACGGCCGCGACGGCTGCACCGTTCCCGTACTCGCCGACGTCATCGCCCTGCATTCGGCCTTCTGCGCCCTGGGCCCGGCCACCGTCTCGTGCCCGCCGCTGGACATCGACACCGTGCATGCCCTGACGGCGCTGCTCGCCGTCTGCCAGCGGGCCGACGAGGAGCGCGCCTGGCCGGGAGCGACCGCCGTGGTCGAGCGCACCCTGCACGCGATGCTCCGCTGGATGGCCCTGCCAGCAGCGCCGTACCAGCGCCAACTCGCGCCACTTGCAGCCGAGTACGCACAGTCGGCCGGCTGTCTGCGGCTGCTGTGGGGCCGGAATGCGACAGCGATGGCCTGGCTCGACCGGTCGCTGGTCTGGGCCGGCCTGGCAGGTCACGTCGGAACGGAGGTGGCCGCGCTCAGCGACATGAGCACCCTGGCGCGGCTGGAGGGCGACGGCCCTTCCGCCCTCGCCTACGGCGGCGCGATCCGGCGGGCGGCCGCGGGCCGGCACTGGGCGGGCGCCATGAGCGATCTGTACGTGGCGCGCGGGCACGCGGTGCGGGGCGACACGCGGCAGACCCTGGGCCACATCGGCCGTGCCTGGTCACAGATGGACCGGGTCGGCGAGCAGGACGAGACGGAGGCACCCTGGCTGTCCGTCGCCTCAGTGCGTCTGCGGGTGGAGTCGGGCGCCGCCGGGGCACTGCGGGACCTCGCCGCGGCGACCGGTGACCGTCTTCTGGCGCTGCGCGCGGTCGAGGCGACCCGTACCGCGCTGGGCCTGCTCCCTGCGGGGATGCACTCGACACGGATGCTGTTCCTGGTTCGGATGGCCGACGCCCATGCCTGCGCCCAGGACCCGCTCGCCGCGATCGCCATCGCCGAACCCGTGCTGGACACCACCGAGGTGACCGCATCCACGCTGCTCGGCCAGGAACTCCGCGGGCTGCACAGCCGGTTGGCGGACCGGCACGGCAGCCGGCCGGAGATCGACGACTTCACCCGCCGGCTGGCGGCCGTCGTCCGCTGAGACGCCGAGGGCGGGGCGTGTCCGCACACGCCCCGCCCGCTTTGCTTCCTGATGACGGATCAGCTCGCGTTCAACGTCACGTCGTCCACGACGAAGCTGGTCTGCAGATAGGCGTCCTCACTGCTGGTGAACCCGAGCGTGACCGTCTGACCGGCGAAGGCGCCGACGTCGAAGGTCTCCTGGACGTAGGAGCCCGCGGCGTCCGTGTTGGAGTACGTCGCCAGCGTCTTGGTGCCCAGCTTCACGGTGAATGTGTCGTACGCGGTCGGGTCGCCCGCCGACTCATCCGTGTCGGTGCGCAGATGGAACGACAGCCTGTACGCCGAGCAGCCCGTGGGAATGGTCAGCGACTGCGAGGCGGTGTCGGTGTGAGTGGATCCCCAGCCGCCGAGCCAGGCCATGTACGCGCCGCTGTGCGCGGGCTTCTCCGATGTCCGGTTGCTGATCACGCCGTCCGTCTGGGTCCATGGCGCGACGCCCTCCTCGAAGCCGCCGTTGGCGACGACCTGTTGTGCCTGGCAGGTGCCGCCGCCGCCGACGACGAGCGAGTACGTGGTGGCGTGCGTGGCCGAACCGGTCCCGGTCACCGTGATGGTGTACGTACCCGGTGCGGTCCGGGCCTCGGCGGAGACGGTCATGGCCGACGACGAACCCGACTGTACGGAGGCCGGGTCGAACGCGACCGTGACACCGCTCGGCGCCCCGGAGGCCGTGAGCTTCACGGTCTGGGCGGAGCCACTGGTGGTCGCCGTCGACACACTCGCGCCGACCGAGCCGCCCGGCTGGACATTGCCGGAGACGGGCTTCACCGTGACGGAGAAGTCATCGGCCGGCGCGGTGGTGCCGACGGAGGTCTTCCATACCGTATGGGCGACGCCGTCGGCGCTGCGGTCGAGCGCGGTCGCGTTGATATTGCTCGTGGTGTCGCAGGACTGGTGGTAGCAGGGGTCGTAGGACCTGCCCGCCGTACCGCCCCACTTGGCGGCCTGCGCCGACGACTTGGTGTCGCTTGCGCCCGTCGCGTAACCGGAGGTGGGAATGCCGCCCTGCTGGAAGGAGTAGTCGTCGGACCGTCCCTGGCCCTCGACGTTCTCCTCCGGCGCGAGGTTCAGCGAATCCCAGTACTCCTTCATCGGGGCCGAGGCGGCCGAGTCGACGTTGTTGATGAAGTAGCCCGCGTTGGTCGAGGCGACCATGTCGAAGTTGTAGTACGCCTTGATGGCGCTGCGCTGGGCGGCGGTGAGCTGGCCGACGTAGTACTTGGACCCCTGCAGGCCCTGCTCCTCGCCGTTCCACCAGGCGAAGCGGACATGCCTGGTCATGGTCGGGTTCCGCTGCGCCAGGGCGAGCGCGTTCTCCAGCAGGGTGGCGGAACCCGAGCCGTTGTCATTGATCCCGGGGCCGGCCGCGACGCCGTCCAGGTGGGCGCCGAACATGACGGTCTGGTCGGACGGGCCGCCCGGCCAGTCGGCGATCAGGTTGTTGCCGCGGTACGTGCAGCTGGTGCAGGTCTGCTCGCTGACGGTGTAACCGGCCGCCTGCAGCTTGCCCTTCACATAGGCGACAGAGGCCGTGTAACCGGCGCTGCCGGCCCTGCGGTTGCCGCCGTTCTGCGAAGCGATGGTATTCAGCTGCGCCAGATGTGACTGCACGTTTGCGACACTGATGTCGGGCGCGCTGCCGCCCGGACTTCCGCCGTTGTCGACGGTCAGTGTGTACTGCGCGGTGTGGGTCAGGGTGCCGTCACCCTTCACCGTGAAGGTGTACGCGCCGGGTGCGGCGTTCGACGACGCGGACACGGTCATCGTCGAGGACGCCCCGGACTGCACCGACGACGGGCTGAACGACGCGGTGACACCGCTCGGCAGGCCGCTCGCCGTCAGGTTCACCGTCTGCGTACTCCCGGAGCTGACCGATGTCCGCACCGTGGCCGTCACCGAATTGCCGGGCTTCACCGAGCCGGACGCCGGGTCCAGGGACATGGTGAAGTCGTTGTTGCCGCTGGGAGTACAGGTCGGGTCGCCGCTCTGGGCGGGCACGCCGATGGCGTCCCACGCGGCCTTGGTCCGGTCGAAGAGCACACAACCGGAGTCGAGGTTCCTGGCGGCGGTGAGGGTGGTCGTGCGGTAGCGCTTGTAGGTCATTCCGCTCGTCTTGAGCAGCATGCCGCCGTAGAAGACCTTGCCTGCGCTCTGGATGCCGACACCGGTGACCGAGGAGCTGTTGCACGTGGGGCTGGACGGCTTGCCGCCGCCCGGGTTCGAGCCCTCGGCCAGCAGATAGAACCAGTGGTTCAGCGGACCGGCCGCCGCGTGCTCCTCGGTGTTGGGTATGGAGGAGCTGTAGCAGTTCGGGTCGCCGGTCTGCGACGGGTTGTACATGATCCGGATCGGCCCGTTGCCGACCAGGTTGATCTTCTCGCCGACGGTGTAGTCCGGGTCGTCGTACGGGGCGGGCTCATTGGTGTACGCCTCGGTCAGGGCGCCCATGATGTCGCCGGTGGCCTCGCCGAGACCGGACTCGTTGTTGGCGCCGCCGGGAGTGTACTGGTCGATGCCGTGGCCGAACTCATGGCCCACCACGTCCATCGCGCCGATCCACTGGTTGGCGTTGTTGTGGCCGATGGATACCGAGGAGCCGTCCCAGTAGGCGTTGACGTCGTTCAGTCCGACCTTGACCGGCCAGCTGCGGCCGTTGCCGTCGTGCCCGTTGCGGCCCAGCCAGTCCCGCAGCATGTTCCACTCGTGCTGCGCCGCCCACATGACGTCGGCGCAGCCGGTCTCCTTGCTGGATGCGTTGCCGGTGCCCCAGGAGTCGCTCGACTTGCTGAAGACACTGCCCGTGCTGTAGTCGGCGCAGCTCAGGCCGGGCCGGTTCGGGTCACGCAGCGAGTAGCTGCCGCCCGACGCGGTGGTGTCGATGGACAGCGGCGACGGACCGTTCCACTGGCTGTTGCCGGTGCCCGCCCTGACGTCGTCGTAGCTGTCGAGCACCTTGCCGGTGCCGGCGTCGACGAAGACATGCAGACGGCTGGGGGACTTGGCGCTGCGCCCGGTGAGCACCGTCTCCCAGGCCAGCCGGGAGGTCCTTCCCGTGGCGCGTACGACCAGACGGTGCGAGTCCACCCGTGTCACGGTGGTGAGTTTCTTGCGAGAGGTGGTCTCGGCCGACTTGGCGGAAACGGTCGGTGTGGTCGGCACGTTGATCCGCCGCGACACCGCCGACTGGGTGCCGCGTACCCGGCCCTCGGAGTCGGCCACCACGACGGCGTCCCCGCCGACGACCGGCAGACCGCGATAGGTGCGCTGGTAGGCGACGGAGTACATGCCCTTGACCCAAGGGGTCACCATCTGCCGCTCGTACTGCTCGTCGGGTCCCTTCGCCAGGGTGTCGAGACCACTGGCGGCGGCCCGGTCGGCTGCCGACACCGCGGCCGAGAGCGCGGTCGGGGCGGGCGGAGACGGTTCGGCGGATGCCGGCCGGCCGCTGGTGACGACCAGCATTCCGGCGAGGACGGCCAGGGTTGTCCCGGCCGTCATCGGTCTGCGTTTCATCGAGGCTCCTTGAGTCGGGGGGGCCTCGATCACGGGCAGCGGCGTATCATGACGCACTTGCTCCGGCCCGTCCGAGGCCGGCCCCGTCGCCCGTGTCGCCGTCGTCCCTGATCGAGCGACCGAACACTCACATGTCGCCATGGCCTCGTCAATGAACAGCGAGTGCTGCCGGGGGACTTGGCAAGTCTGGTCAAGCCGCGATGGTGGGATCGCACAACAACCCGGGTGTGCGGGGCGGTTACTCCAGGCCGGAGATCGTGAACACCGTACGCGCGGTCCGGCGGTCGATACGGTCGGCCAGTTGACGCAGCGCCGTCACCCCGCACCGCAGCGTCCCGCGTTTCACACAGCCGCGGGCGTCGTCGTCCAGCCGGTGCCACAGCGCCGGATTGGCGAGGAAGACCTGGGGGTCGACCTCGATCCGGCCGCCGTCCGCGTCACGGAGCACCAGACGCTGGGAGACTCCGTCCGACCAGCGCACCGACACCAGCCGGTCGGTGCGCACGATCCGTTCGCACACCAGGCCGCGGCAGGACAGCCACCCGACGCCCGCACGGACCCGTGGCGGCACCAGAACCACGAGCAGCAGGGCAGCCAGGCCGGTCCACAGCAGCGCGCGCAGCCAGGTGAGGTGACCGGCCGTCGCATCGACGGCCAGGAGCAGCCCGAGGAGCGTCACGGCACAGCGGACCGCGAACCGCAGGTCCCCGGCCCAGCCGTGGTCGTGGGCGGTCGTATCGGGCGGAGGGTGTGCTCGGCCGGTGTGCGGGCCGGGCACGGCTCGGATGTCGCGTCGTCGCATGCAGCGACGCTATGGAAGCCGGCCGGCCCGTCGGCGTCCGTTGATGAACCGCTGACGCCGCGACCACCGGTCCTGACGGCTGCTTGACGGGTGGTGGCGCGGCGGGGGCGGTACGGTCATGGGATCGGGGCGGGCAGGGGAGAGCGGCTCAGTCCTGCTCGTCGTCCCCGTCGTCCTCGCTGTCCTGTGCCGGCTGGTCGGGGGCCGGTGGCTCGGGTCCGGTGGATGCGGCGGGACCGGTGCCCGGGGTGTCGGCCGAGCCGGAATCCGGTCCGGTGGATGCGGCGGGACCGGTGCCCGGGGTGTCGGCCGAGCTGGAATCCGGGGAGAACAGGCTCATCCCCAGGTACACGGCCGCGAGGAAGGCGACCGTACCGGCAATGGCGCTGGCCACTCTGGGCCGACGCCTGATCGCCTCGCGGGCGCCTGTGCGCCGCCGGACGGGCACGGCCCGGTTCGCCGGACGCCGTCTGTGGCCGCCGGCCTGCGGCAGGCGATAGGTGGTCAGGCCCTCGGCCTGCTGAGCGGAGGCGGATGCCGGGGCTGTGCCGAACGCGGGGGCAGGTGCCGGGGCATAGGGAGCACTCGGTGCTGCCGGAGGAGGCGTGGGGGCGTACATGGGCATGGGCTCCCGCTGTCCCCGCCACGCATCGTTCTGGAACCAGTCGGCGACCTGCTGGGCGCTGGGCCGGTCCTCGGGCTGCTTCGCGAGCAGCCCGAGCAGATAGGAGTCGAAGGCGGGAGACAGGTCGACTCCCCGCTGTCTGAGCGGCACGGGGGCCGTGTCGACATGCTGATAGAGCGTGGCGGTCGCGGTGTCGGAGCGGAACGGTGGCTCGCCCAACAGGAGTTGGTAGATCACACAGCCGAGGGAGTACATGTCGGACGCCGCACCGGCCGTACGGCCCAGGGCGCGCTCCGGGGCGAGATAGAGACTGGTGCCGACGATCTGCCCCGTGGTGGTCAGCGCGGCGGAAGGGTCGTCGACGAACTGGGCGATGCCGAAGTCGCCGATCTTGACGGACCCTTCCGCGTCCAGCATCAGGTTTCCGGGCTTGATGTCACGGTGCACGATGCCCTGCCGATGGGCGGCGGCGAGCCCCGCGGCCGCCTGGCCCGCGATCCGGGCGACCTGCTCGGCGCCCAGCCGCTCCTCGGCCCTGAGCAGATCGCCCAGGCTTCTGCCCTCGACGAGCTCCATCACGAGGTAGAAGCGGTCCTCCCAGGCCCCGAAGTCGAACACGGCCACCAGATGAGGATGGCTCAGGCGGGCCGCGGTCTGCGCCTCCAGACGGAACCGGGCGGTGGCCGACTCGTCCGCGTGGTCGCCGAGCAGCAGCTTCACGGCCACTGCCCTGCCGAGCACTTCGTCGGCGGCGCGCCACACCTCACCCATGCCGCCGCGGCCTATGGAGGACAACAAGCGGTACCGACCAGCTACCAGCACCTGTGCACCAATCTCGAATTGTGGGCCGCTTCGACTGCCACGGCGGCGTCCCGACCGGGATCGGGGCGGGGTGGGGCGCGCGGCATGATCAGGATATCGGGCCGCCGGACCTCGACGGCACGCCGAGCAGCCGTGCACGGAGAGCGGTCCGACCTCCTGCGGCCGGTATGTGCCGAGCCCGCCGCCCTCGATCACCGCCGGGCCCCATGCCGATGGTGGCCTCCGGTGTCGCGATCACCACATCGCAGAAGCCGAACAGTGCCGGGTTCCCCGCGAAGCATCGCCCCGACGCGATGCCGACCAGCGGGACAAGACCGCTGAGACGGCCCATCCGATGAAAGGTTGTCACATCGAGACCCGCGACCGCCGTGGTGTCCGTGTCCCCGGGGCGACCGCCGCCGCCCTCCGCGAACAGCACCACCGGCAGCCCGCGCCGCTCGGAGAGCAGCAGCATCCGGTCCGTCTTGCGATGGTTCTGATGGCCCTGGGTACCCGCGAGGACGGTGTAGTCGTACGACATCGCTACGCACGGTACGCCGTTCACCGTGCCCGTGCCGGTGACCATGCCGTCGGCCGGGGTGGAGACGATCACGTCGTCGAGTGAACGGCGGCGGCGTTGCGCGGCGATGGCGAGGGCGCCGAATGCGGTGAACGAGCCCTCGTCAAAGGCGGCGAGCCGCCTCGTAATAGTTCGGCTCGCTGTCCACCCGCGTGGCATCGAGATCGAAGACGACGGCGGGGACGGGAACGCGCCGGGAGTTCATGCCGTCCAGCATGCCAAGACGCTGATCACTTCGGGCTGCCGGCGGCAGTGCGGCCCACCGATTCGACCAGCGGCAGCAGCCGGTGCGGAACCCGCTCGCGCAGCGCCACCTCGGTACGCGTCCTGACCACACCGGGCAGTTGGATCAGACGCTGGATCACATCCTCCAGATGCCCGTTGTCGCGGGCCACCACCCGGGCCAGCAGATCGCCGCCGCCCGTGGTCGAGAAGGCCTCGACGATCTCCGGCACCGAGGCGAGCGCTCCACCGACCTCGTCCAGATGCCCCTGGGTGACCTCCAGATGAACGAAGGCCAGCACCGGGTGACCCAGCGCGGCGGGGGACAGGACCGGACCCGTACCGGTGATCACACCGTCCCGCTCCAGCCGGTCGATACGGGCCTGGAGGGTGCCCCGGGCGACGGAGAGGATGCGTGCGTACTCACGCACGCTGGTACGCGGCTGCTCGATGAGCAATCGCAGGATGCGGGTGTCGAGGGCGTCCACCGCCATGGTCCGTTGGTCTCTTCCTGGTAGGCCGATCCGGGCTGCGACTGTACCAATGGCCCGGAAGCAGCCCCATTGGTGCAATCCGACGCACCCTCACCCGCATCTCATGCCCGTAGTCCTGCAGAGCTGCGAAAAAGGTTCACACCCCGGTGGGACGCGGATTACAAGGCCCTCTCCATAGCTTCTGTACCCGAAGCGGCGCAGTCATCCGGTACGGAAGGAACAAGCTGCCATGTCGTTCCATCCGTGCAGAGGACGCCTGCGTCGCGGCCTGGTGGCCGCCTCGGTGGCCGTGCCGACAGCGGCAGCGGCCGGCCCCGCGGGCCGTACCGGCACCGGCTTTGACCGTCCGGGGCCCGTTGCGCAGTGCTGCGACCGAGGCCCTCGCCGCGCGCGGCGCCGGGCTCTCGGCCACGCCGAGACCATCGGGGAGCCGCATCCGCTGTCGCCGGGCGTCGAGCTGTCGGCGTTCCGCATCGTGCAGGAGGCGCTCAGCAACGCGATGCGTTACGCACCGGGCGCAAAGGTGCGGGTGGAGATCGGCCACCACTCGTCGGCCGTCACGGTCCGGGTCATCAACACCCCGCCGGAGCGGGCCGCCCCGCCCTCGGTCGGCGCGGGCCACGGTCTGCTCGGTATGCGCGAGCGCACCGTGATGCTGGGAGGTGAACTCGCCACCGGAGCCACCCCTGACGGCGGCTACGACGTGACTGCGTTACTGCCCACACAGCCCCCTGCCCATCACCGATGACTTCCCGCCCCTGTTGGGGCGGCATGAGGCATTCGTCCACGCGACGGCCACACGGGCGCCGGGGTGCCGCGGACGGCGTTCGGCCCCATTTCGGTCCGTTGGCCTAGCTATGGTGCATATTGGCGGCCAATGCCTGGGCCAATGGCCCAATGATTTCCCTCTCGTTTGAGCCACGGACCGTAGAGGTGTTGTGATGTACCCGTCGATGGCGCTGCGGATCCCCGCGGCGCCTTTTTCATGCCGGTGTGCAGGACCGGTGTGCAGGAGCAGGAGCATGCCGTGCTGAAGAGGATGTTCGTTTCCCCGGACCCGGGCCGACTGCGGCTGCGCAGCGGTCTGAGGGCCGTCCTCGGCATCGGGCTGGCCGTCGTGGTGTGCGGTCTGGCCGGTCATTCGCTCGTCGCGGCCGTCACCGGCGGGCTTGCCGCGCTGCTGGCCCTGTTCACGGTGCTGGATGCCACGGTGCGCGATCAGGCGATCACCACCGCCCTGCTGCCGGCCGTCGGTTTTCCCGTGCTCGCCCTCGCCGCAGGGCTTCACGACCATCCGTTGGCACGGGACGCGGCCTTTCTCGCGGTCATGGGCCTGGGCGTGTACGCCCGACGATGGGGGCCGCGCGGCCACTCACTGGGCGTGTTCGCCTTCATGGCCTTCTTCACCACGCAGTTCCTCCACACCCTGCCCGGGCAGTTGCCCGAGCTGTACTCCGCGGTCGCCCTCTCGCTGCTCGCCTCGTCGACCGTCCGCTTCGGGCTGTGGTGCTACGAGCGTCGGCTGCCCGCCGCCGCCGTGCCCACGTCGGCCACCGGCAAGGGGCTGGCCCGCGCGACCACGCGCCAGGCGATTCAGGCGACCGTCGGCGGAGCGATCGCGCTCACGGCGGGGCTGCTCCTCTCCGAGCAGCGCTGGTACTGGGCCGTGGGCGCCACATGGTGGGTCTTCGTGAACACCGCCTCACGCGGCGAGACGCTGGTACGTGGCTTCCGCAGGGTCCTGGGAACACTGATCGGCATCCCCATCGGCCTGGCCGTCGTCGTCCCGCTGCACGGTGCTGCCGGGCCCAGCGCGGTCGTCGTCGCGTTCGGCGTCTTCGGGATCTTCTACACCGCTGCGGTCTCGTACACCTGGATGGTGTTCTCCGTGACGGTGATGGCGGGGGCGCTCTACGGCCTCCTCGGCGTACTGGACCCGGCCCTGCTCATGCTGCGGCTCACCGAGACCGGTGCCGGAGCGCTCGGTGCGATGCTCGCGGTGCTCCTCGTGCTGCCTGTCACCACACACGCCACGACCGACGCATGGATCCAGCGGGCCCTGCGCTGCGTGCATGCCTGCACCGCGGAAGCCGCGGCACGGCTCTCCGGCTCGACGACCGCCGACCCGGCGCCCCGAATCGCCGAGCTGGAGGCGCTCCTCGGGCGGGTGCGGCTGTCCCTGGCCCCGCTGGTGCATCCGCTGAGCCCACTGCGCGCCCGAAAGGCCCGCGCGGGACAGGTACTCGCTCTGCTGGACACATGTGCACACGAGGTGCGCGGACTGGCCTCCGTCGCCGCGGACCCGGAAGCGTCCCACGACGCCCGCCTCGCTGCTGCCTGCTGGCGCGTCGAAGCCTCCGTGGAGGCGCTGACGGCCTCGGATCTGCCGCAGCGGGCGGGCGTGCCGAGCATCCCGCCGCACCAGACCGTCGCAGAGCCCGCGCTCGCCCACCTGCACGGTCTGGAGCGGGCACTCGCCGAGCTCGCCGCCCCGCTGCACAGCGATCCGCGCGCCCCGTTGATCGGTGTGTGAAGCGCCCTCGCAGAGCAGGCCAGGCAACCGAGGCCTTGGTCCAGACCTCGATGGGCCGACTGCTACCGTCGCCCGGGAAGATCACGACGGTACGAACGGTCGTGCTCAGTCGGCGGAGAGGGGCAGTGCGGTGACGAGCAGTGCGGTGGGCAGCGACAACGGCGCGGGACGGGTATTCATCGGGTCGTTCACCTCGGCGGGCGGGCGGGGAATCACCGCCGCCACCATGGATCAGGAGACCGGGGCCCTGACCGTCCTCGGCTCGACGGACACCGTTCCCGATCCCTCGTATCTCGTCATGGGCCACGGGCCGGGTCCGGGTGGCAGGGCGCTGTACACGGTCAGCGAGACCGAGCGCGGTGCGGCCGCCGCACTCGACATCACCGGCGATGTGCCGCAGCCGGTCGGCGAGCTCCGACCGGTCGACGGCGATGGTCCGACCCATCTCGCGCTCGCGGGCGGTCATCTGCTCACCGCCAATTACGGCTCCGGCAGCGTCACCGCTCTGTCCGTGCGGGAGGACGGTTCCCTCGGCGCCGTCACCACCGTGCTCAGGCACGAGGGCAGCGGTCCCGACGCCGACCGTCAGCGGGGCCCGCACGCCCACCAGGTGCTGTCGGACCCGTCGGGGAACTGGGTGCTCAGTGTGGACCTCGGAACCGACTCCATACGGATCTGTGCGCTCGACACGACCACCGGGGCGTTGCGGCTGCACGGCGAGACGGCCCTGCGGCCGGGCACGGGCCCGCGCCACCTGGCCTTCCACCCTGCGGGCAGCCACGCCTACGTCCTGAACGAACTTGAACCGACCGTCACCATATGCAGGTGGGACGCCGCCGCGGGAGTCCTGGAACCGGTCGCTGAGACGTCCGTGCTGCCCGAGGAATCGGTGTGTGGCGGGGCCACGACGACCTACCCGTCCGAGGTGGTCGTCTCGCACGACGGACGGTTCCTCTGGACGGCCAACCGGGGGCACGACAGCATCTCCGTTCTCGCGCTCGACGCAACGGGCGAGAAGGCGACGCTGGTCACGACCGTGGGCTGCGGCGGGCACTGGCCGCGCGATCTCGTGCTCGACCCCACCGGCCGATGGCTGTACGCGGCCAATGAGCGGTCCGGGAACGTCAGCTGGTTCTCCGTCGACCCGGCAACCGGCATCCCGCGCCGCACGGGCTCGCTGGAAGCCCCTGCCGCGTCCTGCGTGATCTTCGCCTGACATCACGCCACGCACAGCCGAATCGCCGGGCGGGCCAGAAAGGCCGGACCCGCCCGGCGACCGATGACAGACCGCTGCCGGGCGTACCCGGCACCGCGTCAGTGCGCCTGAGCACCTTGCGGCGTCGTCGGCGTGATACCGAGCGCCGTCGTGTACATCGACAGCACGAGCTTGCCGATCGCCGGATACGCGCCGAGCGGCTCGGCCGTCGCACAGCCCGCCTCCTTCGCGGCGGCATCCAGCAGCCCTTCGGCCACCTCGGGGCCGACGAGGTACGGAGCCAGCGCGAGCTGCACCGAGCCGGAGCCCGTGAGCTGCTCCGCGATCGACGCGACGGAACCCTCCACATCGAGTGCGGCGGCCATCACCGGTACCGCGAGCCGGGCAGCCAGCAGCATGCCCGTGATCCCGGCGGCCTGCACGGCTTCCTCGCCGCCCACCGTGGCCAGCACGATGCCGTCGGCGGCCGTGGCCACCGTGAAGAGCCTGGCACGGTCGGCGCGGGCCAGACCGGCCTCGGAGAGGCGTACGTGCAGCGCTTCGGCGAGCAGCGGGTGCGGGCCGAGCACATCGGTCAGCTCGACCTGCGTACCGCTGTCCATCACGGCCTGCCGTATCCGCCGGATCAGGGCGCTGTCCGGCCCCGCGAGCAACGGCACCACGACGGCGGACGGACCCTCGGGCTCGGCTACCTCGCGGCCCGCGGCCTGCGCCTGCTCGAAGCGCGCGATGCGCTCGGCGGCGCTGTGGGTGAGTACGGACGAGAGCTTCGGGTACTCGGCATCGTCGCCGTCGAGGTATCCGATCCGGGCATTGAGGCCGGGCAGCTCGGAACGGGCGATGCTGATCACCTCTTCGGCCAGGCTGCGCGTGGCCGAAGAGGGGGTACCGGGAACGGCGAGAACGAGCGCGGCAGCGCCTTCAGGTGCGACCACGGGCTCCGGGCGGCGGTGCCGTCCGGACTGGCGAGGTCGCGGCATTCGTACAGGCAGGCCGGAAGCGGGCCCAGTGGGGGTGCTCATGGCGCCGCATGCTACTGGTTTTGGGTGCCCCTCTGTTCGGGGAGGGCCCGGCTGGGCGTTATCTGTCCGTTTATATCCGATGAGAGGCTTACCGGTCGACTGTCCTGATCTGTCGGCACCTATCCGGGCTCCTGCTCAGTCCCGTGACCGGGTACGCAGAGCAGCGTCGGATGGCGGGGCAGTCGCAGATCCCCGGCGGCCAACGCCTGAGCGATGGACAGCGCACCGGTCAGCGGATCACCCGAACCGGCGACCGTGCGTGCCTGCGGGAGCTGCCGGGACAGCTCCTCCCGCAACGGCACGAGCAGTGGATCGCCCATCCGGAACAAGCCGCCCGTCAGGGCCACTTCGCACGGTTCGTCGTCGGCCCCGGCCTTCGGACACACCGCTGCGGCCGCCTCCGCGATATGTCCGGCGGCCTCGCGCAGAATGCCCGCGGCGACCGGATCATGCCCGGCGCACGCGGCGACCTCGGGCGCGAACGAGGCCAGCACGGCAGGCCGGTCGGTGCGCGGATACAGCAGTCCCGGTAGTTCCGGTGCCGGCCCGAACACCGCCTCCAGCCGGGCCAGTAGTGCGGCGGACCCACCGCGCCGCCCGTCATGCGCTCGCATGGCCGCATCGAGCCCGGCCCGCCCGATCCAGGCCCCGCCGCCGCTGTCACCCAGCAGATGACCCCAGCCGTCGGCCCGGCGCCAGCTCGTCAGATCCGTACCCAGCGCGATCATGCCCGTGCCGCCCGCGACGACCGCCCCCGGGCGCTGACCGACCGCACCCGCGTAGGCGGTCACCGCGTCGGCGGCGAGAGCCAGCCGGCGCATCCCGAGCGCGCTCTCCAGGGCCGAAGGCAGCTCGGCGCGCAACTGTCCGCCGAGCGTCGCCATACCGGCGGCGCCGATCGCCACGGCGGCGATCCGGGTGCCGTCCCCGCTGCCGTGCCGCTCCAGCAGCCGGCGGGCGGCGGGCAGCAGTTGCTCCAGCAGATGACCCGCATCGATCCCGGCAGGTCCGGTGCGCACCGGCTCGGCGCACACAGTCGTGCCCACCGGGGCGGACATGCCGACGTTGCCCAGCGCCACCCGCAACCCGGAACCGCCCGAGTCCACGCCGAGCACGAACGGCCCCGACGTACCCGTCGCGCCGGCCGATGCGTCCGTCTCCGTCTGCGCCGTCACGACAGCCTCCACCGGGCGCAACGAGCACCGCCGCTTTCCGGCGAACACCTGCGTGACCTCATGGACCGGCTCCAGAGAGAGAAGAAGGTGAGAAGACGAATGACGGCGGCAGCCTATCCCGAGTCCCGGACGCGGGACTTCGGGGCGCAGGAGGCAGGCTGCGGAAGCCGCCACAGCTGCGGGGAGCGGGTCCAGTACGCCGGTAGAGTGATGCCTCGTGGCACCACGACCGTTGAATGAAGTAGTCGAGCCCGGCTGGGCCGAGGCGCTGGCCCCTGTGGCCGGACGCGTCGCCGCGATGGGCGATTTCCTCCGTGCGGAGGTCGCAGCCGGCCGCACTTATCTGCCGGCCGGCGCGAACGTTCTGCGCGCGTTCCAGCAACCCCTTGACGAAGTACGTGTCCTGATCGTCGGTCAGGACCCCTACCCGACACCCGGGATGGCCATGGGGCTGAGCTTCTCCGTGGCCCCCGAGGTGCGTCAGCTGCCCGGCAGTCTGGAGAACATCTTCCGGGAGCTGCACACGGACCTGGGGCTTCCGCGACCGTCCAACGGTGACCTGACGCCCTGGACGCGCCAGGGCGTGCTGCTGCTGAACAGGGCGCTCACCACGGCGCCCCGCAAACCGGGCGCGCACCGCGGCAAGGGCTGGGAAGAAGTGACCGAGCAGGCCATCCGGGCCCTGGCCGCGCGTGGCAAGCCCCTGGTGTCAGTGCTGTGGGGGCGCGACGCCCGCAATCTGCGGCCGTTCCTCGACGGCTTCCCGGCGATCGAGTCCGCGCACCCCTCGCCCATGTCGGCGGACCGCGGCTTCTTCGGCTCGCGCCCGTTCAGCCGCACCAATGAACTCCTGCTCCGCCAGGGGGCCCAGCCGGTGGACTGGCAGCTGCCTTGAGCCGAAGCCGCCGCCGGTCCGGGACCGGCGGCGGCGAAGGCGAAGCTCCCTCTCTGTCTGCCTGCCGCACTCCTCGGACGTCGATGACGATGACCCGCTTGAGGATCTTGCCGGTGGGCCTCTTGGGCAGCTGGTCCACTTAGGCAGCTGGTCCACCAGCTGGACGATTCGCGGGTACTCGTAGGGGCCACTCGGGCCTTGACGAACTTGTGCAGTTCATCGGGGGCGTCCTCGACGCCCGGTTTCGCAGTGACCAGCGCGGCGACCTCTGCGCCGTTCAACTCGTGCGGAACACCGACCACTGCGGCCTCGGCGGGCAGCCGGCCCGGTCGCCGACGAAGCCGCCGAGGACGTTGTCCAGGAGGAAGCCGACGCCGATCGGCAGCAGCACCACGGAGGCGACCGAGGTGCTGAAGCCGTACACATCCACGCGTGCGGTTCTGCGTCCTGACCGACTGCATCGACGGGGCAGTTGCTGCCGCGGCCCTGCTCCGCTGCTGACGACCACACCGGTCAAGTACCGATGACCGCCGCTCGGACGCACAGGACGTCCGGCAGGTGCGAGGCGAGCTGCTGCCAGCTGTCCCCGTCGTCCGCGCTCGCATAGACCTCGCCGTTGCGATTGCCGAAGTAGACGCCCGCAGGGTCGGCGTCGTCCGTACACAGCGCATCGCGCAGCACCGTGCCGTAATGCGTCTCCTCGGGCAGGCCCGCCGACAGCGGCTCCCAGGTGCTGCCCGCGTCGCCGGTGCGGAAGACCCGGCAGCGGTGCTCGGCCGGCACACGGTCGGCATCGGCGTTGATCGGGAAGAGGTACGCCGTGTCCGCGCGGTGCGGGTGCGCTGCTGCGGCGAATCCGAAATCGGAGGGCAGGCCCCGGCCGATGTCCGCCCAGTTGTCCCCGGAGTCGTCGCTCCGGAACACTCCCCAGTGGTTCTGGAGGTAGAGCCGGTCGGGATCGACCGCATCCCGGGCCACCTTGTGGACGCACTGACCGAACTCCGGATCCGGGTCGGGGAGGAAGACCGCCGACACTCCCTTGTTCGACGGAGCCCAGCTCGCGCCGCCGTCCTTGGTACGGAACACCCCGGCCGTGGAGACCGCGACCATCACGGCCCGGGCATCCCTGGGGTCCGTGAGGATCGTGTGCAGACCCTCACCGCCCCCGCCCGGCACCCACTTCGAACGCGTCGGATGCTCCCACAGAGGGCGGACCAGCTCGAAGGACACCCCGCCGTCCTGAGACCGGAACAGCGCCGCCGGCTCGGTCCCCGCGTACACGACATCGGGCGCCTCGGGGCCCGCCGGGTGGAGCTGCCAGACCCGCTCCAGCGATGCCTCGGTGAACTGAGGGAACTTCACGGCCGGTTGCTGTGGTTCGACCCAGGTGCTGCCCAGGTCGTCGGAGCGAAAGACCGAAGGGCCCCAGTGCGCGCTGTCCCCGCCGACCAGCAGTCGGGGGACCTGCCTGCGGGTGTCGATGGCGATCGAATAGATCGCCTGAGCGTTGAAATGCGGGCCGCCGAACTCCCACGCGCCACCGCGCCTGCGGCCGATGAAGAGTCCCTTGCGGGTACCCACGGTGAGTAGTACGTCGGTCATGGCCGAACCTCCCGAAACGCCGTTGTGTCGGATACGGGTCAGTCTGCACCCCACCACTGACAGTGGCCCGCAGGGCAGCTCCGGTCACCCGGACCCTGTTGCTCCCGCGGTCGGCGAAGGTACGGTGCAGCAGGAACGGAAAGCGCTTGCCGCGGCGCCGACGCAGAGAGACCGAGGAGTAGCTGTGCCGACCTTCGAGGGGCTGCCCGGTGCCGTCGCCGTCTCCCACCTGCGGGTCTACGACTGGCCCACCGCGGACGGCCTGCGCGGCGGGACGCCCCATCTCCACCTCACCTGCTCCGAGGGGTATGTGGTGGTCGGGGGCACGGGCTCGGTGCAGACCCTCACCGCGTCGGGGTTCCGGCAGACGCCACTGGCCCCGGGTGCCCTGGTCTGGTTCACGCCGGGCACGATCCACCGCCTGGTCAGCGAGGACGGGCTGCGTATCGTCGTGATCATGGAGAACAGCGGGCTGCCCGAGGCCGGTGACGCCGTACTCACTCTGCCGCCCCGCCACCTTGCGGACCCCGACGCCTACCGGGCGGCGGTCGTTCTTCCCGTCGACGGCTCCGAAGAGGAACAGGAGCGGGCCGCCCGCGCCCGCCGTGATCTCGCCGTCGAGGGGTTTCTCGCGCTGCGCCGGGCCACCGAGGCGGGTGACCCCGAACCGCTCGCCGAATTCCACCGGGCCGCCGCCGCACTCGTACGCCCGAGGACCGAGGACTGGCGGGGGCGCTGGCAGAAGGGGGCCGCTGCCGCGTCCGAGGTGACCGGCGGACAGCTCGACGCTCTGGCGCGCGGTGACAGCGGATACCTCGCCGACGCCTGTGCGCACGCCGAACAGCCCTCCGCGTACGGAAAGTTCGGCATGTGCGGCCGTCTGGACGTCTACCGCGGCTGATCCGCCCCGGCGTTGCCGGCGCCGGCGGAGCGCGTCAGGACCCGGGTCGTGCTGCCGTCGTCCTCCACCGTGTCCCGGACGTGCCGGAAGCCGATCCGGCCGAGCAGCGCCAGCGACGCCGCGTTCTCGGCGTCCACCGTCGCATGCACCTCGGTGAGCCCGAGGGCGTCGAACCCGTACGAAGTCAGTGTCTGCGCGATCTCGGTGCCGAACCCCTTTCCCCATGCGGCCGGAGCCAGGGCGTAGACGATCTCGTGGCCGTCCACGTCCGGGGACGGGGAGGGCTTGATCTCCGCATGGCCGACCAGACGGCCACCCTGTCGCACGGCCCATACGTCGAAGAGCTCCTGTGCGTACACCTTGCTGAAGATCCGCCCGAACAGGGCTCGGTCCTCGGACTCGGCACAGGGCCCGTCACCCATCCATCGGGACACCCGGGCGTCCTGGAAGAGCGCCACGAAGCCGTCCTCGTCCGCGGGCGTGTACGGCTCCAGGAGCAGCCGCCCGGTGTGCAGGGTGGGGGTCGTCATGACGGGGGACGATACGCAGCTCCCGTCCGGCCCGCAACGGAATAGAAGCGCAGGTCGGACCGGGTGAGCGGGGTGCGGGCAGGAGGGGTCGGCGGCTGGGCTCGGCGGTGCTGCTGCGTACCACCGGCTTGGTGGCCGGATCGACCCGGGTGGTCGCGGGCCGGGCGCCCCGGCCGAGGTCGAGGACCAGGCGGGCGGCGGTCTCGGCCATCTCGATGAGCGGCGCCACCACCCTCGTCGGGCTCGGCAAGCGCGCCGACCTGCGGATCGGTGCGGCGGTCGACATGTCGGCGCTCGCCTCCGACGCGCCCTACCGGGCCAAGGCCGCGGGGAGTTCTCCTCGGTCACCCCGGAGAGCGTCATGAAGGGGGAGGTCGTCGAGCCGCAGCGCGGCACCTGCGACTGGGCCGCCGACGACGAGCTGGTGGACATCGTCAAGGAGAACGGCCAGCTGGTCCGGGGCCACACCCTGGTCTGGCACAGCCAGCTGCCCGCCTGGCTGAACAACGGCGACTTCACGGCCGACAAGCTGCGGGAGATCCTGCGCAAGCACATCACCGACCAGGTGACCCACTTCAAGGGCAAGATCCGGCAGTGGGACGTCGTCAACGAGGCCTTCAGCGACGACGGCACCATGCGCGACAGCGTCCGGCTGCAGAAGCTCGGCCCCGGCTGCATCGCCGACGCCTTCCGCCGGGCGCACCAGGCAACGGCGTTCGCAGCTCGAAGGGTTCGTCGAGGCCAACGGATACGTCTTCATCGAGGCGGATCACTACTCGCGTTCCGTCGGTGGCAGCGGGATCACCCGGCAGCGCGTCCCCGGCATCGGACGGACCGGCGCCGGCGTGGAACCCTTCCCGGTCACTGCGGCCCGGCAGACCCCGGGCGGCAACAGCCCGCGGCTGGAGTACCGGGTCTCCCTGTTCACGACCGGCCCGGTCACCGTCCACGCCTACCTGTCACCCCGTAACAACGCCCTGGCCTCCGACGGGCTCACGTACGCCGTCTCCTTCGACGGCGACGCACCGCAGAAGGTGAACGTCACGGTGGTGGCGGGTTCCGACGACGGCACGATGAACGTCCAGTGGGCCCGCAACACCTCGGACAACGTCAATGTCACCAGTACGGTGCACCGGATCGGCCGGCCCGGAGTCCATGTGCTGAAATTCTGGATGGTCGACCCGACGGTGGTGCTGCAGAACCTGGTGGTCGACACCGGCGGCCTCAAGCCCAGCTATCTGGGCCCGCCGGAGAGCCTCCGGCTGTACCGAGCCGAAGGGCGCATCGGGCAAGGGGAGAGCAGAGCGATGGCGAGTGGGATCGAGGACCGCGACGGACACGTTGCGACCCTGGACGTGATCCCCGTTGGGGCGGGAGTCCAGGTCCGGGGCGTGGCACCGTCGGGAGAGCTCACTGTGATCTGCACCCCCGCCCGCGCCCGGGAACTGGCGGCGGCTCTCGTCCTCGCGGCGGACGAGGCCGAGAGCGCGCAGTCGGCGGAGCCCGTCACCGTCAAGGCGTGCGAACTGCGTCGAGGGGATGTACGGGACGGCGACCGGGCCATGACGGTGGAGGGCGTCAGGATCGACGGCACCACCGCCCATGTCACCTGGAAGTCGGGCGCCGGACGCAGCTGGACCCAGGGTTACGACGCGGACGCCGACATCACACTGAGGCGTCGCGGATAGCTCGCACACGGCCGCTCAGCGGCGCGTGAGGCCCGCTCCCGGCCGGAAACGGACCGGGAGCGGGCCTCACGCATGTACACGCCCTTGTACGAGGAACGTCGTAATTTGACGAGCGTCGTAGTACGGGATGTATCGTACTAGCGATTCTTCCGTACCGTCGAAACGGAGTCCGACGTGAGTGCCCTCTTCGAGCCCTACACCCTGCGGTCGCTAGTCATTCCCAACCGGGTGTGGATGGCGCCCATGTGCCAGTACAGCGCCGAACCTGTGGGGCCGAACGCGGGCGTCGCGACCGACTGGCACTTCGCCCACCTCGCGGCACGCGCCGCGGGCGGGACCGGTCTCATTCTCACCGAGGCGACGGCGGTCAGCCCCGAAGGCCGGATCAGCCCCGCCGACCTCGGCATCTGGAACGACACCCAGGTGGCCGCCCTCCGGCGGATCACCGCCTTCATCAAGGGACAGGGATCGGTTCCCGGCATCCAGCTCGCGCATGCCGGTCGCAAGGCGTCGACGGCTGCCCCCTGGCTCGGCGGCGGTCCCGTCGGGCCGGATGCGCACGGCTGGACGCCCGTCGCCCCCAGCCCGCTGCCGTTCGACGACGGTCACCCCGTGCCGCACGAGCTGACCGTGGACGAGATCCAGGGCATCGTCGGCCGGTTTCGCGAGGCCGCCCGCCGCGCGCTCGACGCGGGCTTCCAGGTTGCCGAGGTGCACGGAGCCCACGGATATCTCATCGGACAGTTCCTCTCCCCGCACAGCAACCGGCGTGACGACGAGTACGGCGGCAGCTTCGAGAACCGCACCCGCTTCGCACTGCAGGTCGTCGACGCGGTGCGGGAGGTCTGGCCGGAGGAACTGCCGGTCCTCTTCCGGATCTCCGCGACGGACTGGCTCACGGAGAACGACGAGGACGAGCGCGAGGGCTGGACCGTCGACGAGACCGTACGACTGGCCAAGGAGCTCCAGGCCCACGGCGTCGACCTGCTGGACGTCTCCAGCGGCGGGAACGCCCCGCGCGCCCGCATCGAGACCGGGCCGGGCTACCAGGTTCCCTTCGCCGAGCGGGTCAAGGCGGAGACCTCGCTCCCCGTGGCGGCCGTGGGCCTGATCACCGAGCCGCAGCAGGCCGAGAAGATCATCACAGAGGGCCGGGCGGACGCGGTTCTCCTCGGGCGCGAGCTGCTGCGGAGCCCGTCGTGGGCCCAGCACGCAGCCCGTGAACTGGGTGGCGAACTCCGCACGCCGGAGCAGTACCTCCGCGCGGTCTGACAACTGGGCGGCCGCAGCCGGGCCCCCGCCGTGCATCCGGTGGGGGCCAGGTGCGTCCGCCCGCGGTGCCGGTCCCAGCCGAGCGCCGTCGTCGCCGTCAGCGCTGCCTGGCGCGGAAGAGGTCGTGCAGCAGGGCGATCTCGGCTCCGTGGTGCAGCAGTTCCTGATTGACCCACCAGACCGTTTCGATGAACGGGTCCTCCGGATCGCTGCCGTGCGGGTATGCGCTGTGCCTCACCGCGTCCAGCGCCGGGTCGTCGATGCCGATCAGCGCCTCCCGCCAGGCCGTGGCACTGGAATCGAAGCCTGCGACCGCCCCGGCGGCGTGCGCGATGACGCGGTAGTCGTCGCGGGTCGGCGAGTGGCTGCCGTTCGTGTGGTCGGCGCGCAGGGCCAGCAGCTCGCTGCGGCGGCGTGGGGTGCGGGGGAAGCGCCGAGCCGCGACCCCAGTCGCCCGCATCGGCCAGGAGGGTCGCCGTCGGCCCGGGACCGGTGGCGCGGCGACGGATCGACCAGCAGTCCGGCACCGGCTCCCAGAGGTGTTCCTCGTCGGTCAGCGGCGCGACTTCGATGGCTGTGCCGTTGCCGCTGTCCATGACGGGGCCGGCCAGTCGGTCGGTGAGGCGCCCGTGCGCGAGGTCGAACTGCTGCAGCACTGGGATCAGGCGCGGTGGTATCGCCATCGGGCGCTCCTGCGGAGTGTGGTGGGTCCTGGAACCAGAGCTGATCTGCTGTACCGGACCCTGTCACAGGGGGTACGACGTCGCGCCGTATTTCTTTGCGGGGTTGCGCCCCCTCGCCGCGACGTACTCCGACGCCGACCCCTTGCTCACGGTCGGACGGCCTGCGCCCCGGCCGGGGCGGGACATGAGGTCCATCGCGGCGACATTTGCCCAGGTCACCCAACTCGCACTGTGCATGGCACCCGTGGTCGGCCCGGGCCTCCACGGCGAGTTACAGCTGCAGAATCCCAACGACCTGTGGAAGCACCCCACTTCCATCGCCGGCGGCCGCTGCACGACCAGCAACAAGTGGGCCGACGATCTCCTGGTCCGCTGGAGCGACGGTGAAGTCACCCTGTACACCGACGTCAACCACGACGGCTTCCACGGCGAGAAGAAACTCGCCGCGCCCAACGGCACCTGGAAGCACGCCGCGACGATCACATCGGGCGACTTCACCGGCAACGACCAACACGACCTCATCGTCCGATGGACGGACGGCGAACTGACCCTCTACAAGGACATCGACCAGAACGGTTTCCACGGCGAGATCCAGGTCAAGAAGCCCAACCGGCTCTGGACACACGCCACCATGCTGGGCGCCGGCGACTACACGGACAACCGCCACCCGGACGACTTCCTGGTGCGATGGTCCGACGGTGAGGTGTCCGCCACGGGGACAAGGAGTCAGCAGGGCTCAGAGAAACTCACAGGATGTCACACAGACCTTGACCCTCCGCTCGTCGAAGCCGGGCGAGGTGGCTGCGCGAACGTCTGACACATGAGGGTGCGTGCTGGAACCCGGCACGCACCCTCATGTCTGTCCCGGTGGGATCAGCCGTGGAACCGGTGTGTTCGCACGGGCGGAATCAGCAGGCGGACGCTGTGTCGATCCGGATTCCTGTGACGGTGGAAGCTGGCGAGAACTGGATGGTTCCGTTGGGCGGGAGGCACTTGTAGTACGTGCTGCCGCCGTTCGTGAAGCGAAGCATCGCGCGGTCGTCGTTGCGGGAGTTGTACACCCAGTCGGCCCCGTAGGCCCTGGAACTGAGGTTCTGGTAGGAGGTCGTGACGTCCTGGTACGCAGCGTCGGGCATGCCGATGGTCCAGTCGGGCTGGGTCTGGTAGAAGCAGACCCTCGGGTAGTCACACCCGTTGTAGCTGGTGGCCGAGGCGCTGGGTGCCACGGTGAGCGCAGTGCCGGCGAAAACGGCGACGGACGTGGCCACAGCGGCGATTCGTTTGATGACTGCCATGACCAAGAGTCTGCTGCGGGAAGATCCTTCTTCTGCAGGTGGTATCCGGCCGATTCGCGCAACATCCACCGAGCCCCCGCTACCGGCTGACCACGTTCGGCCGTCGCTCGGCGGGCGTAGTACTTCTCCTCGAACTCGATGGGACTGAGACGGCCGAGCCGTTCCTGGATGCGCCGGGTATTGCCTCCCGTCATGGTCACGTCATTCTGCTCACCCGCCGCTGACCATCGGAGACAGCTCGATTCCAGACTTCCCGAAGGTTTCCCGAAGACCGCCCCGGCACGGTGAGTACACAACACCCGCACGTATCCCAACAGCTCTGCGACGGGACGAGTCCGGTCGGCTGTCGGGTGAACACCGGGGGTTGAGTGCGGGACGGCGATGCGCTCGCCGACCTCGCGCAGAGAGCAACAAGTGCCGTGCAGGGACAGTCGAGGACTGGACCACGTGCGGCGCGGCATCCGCCAAGCAGGGAAACAGCGGAAGGAGTCACAGATGACCAAGGTCGTGCAGGCGATCGCCGATCGCCTCGTGGAGCGGCTGGTGCCCGGGGCGACGGCTCACGCGGTCTATTGCTGGGAGGCCGGCTCGCAGTGCGTTCCGGGCAGCTGCGCGGGCAAGCCCAACTACACCCACTACCGGATGAACTGCTCCGACAGCAGTTGGTACTGGCGGTACGGGCACTGCGGCTGCTGACACCAGTCGTCCATTGAGTCTTCGGTCTTCACCGGAGCAGGAAGAGGGCGCCGGTGGTCTCCCGGACACGGGGCCACCGGCGCCCCTGATCTTCGTAAACCTTCGTAAGCCTTCGAACTCCACTGGTACGACGAAAGGGTGGCCCTCGACATGCAGCTTGCCGCAATGTCCTGCCGGGTCCTGCTCGTGGTCGTCTTTACGGTCGCGGTGGTGAGCAAACTCCGCAGTGCGGAGTCCTTCGGGGCGTTCGTGCGCTCCGTCCAGGGGTTCGCCGTGCTGTCCCCGCGTCGAGGACGCGCCGTGGCCCGCCTGGTGACCGGAGCGGAGGTGGCAGGGGTCGTCCTGCTGTTGCTTCCGGGGCCGGTGGCGATCGTGGGATTCGCGCTGGTGGGGTGCATGCTCGGGGCGTTCACCCTCGCTATCGGGGCGTCGCTCCGGCGCGGTGTGCCGGTGCCGTGCCGCTGTTTCGGTGCTTCCACGAGCAGCGCGGGCCCCCGGCACCTTGTCCGCAACGGCTTCCTGATCGCCGTGGCGGTGACCGGCGCCGTCGGGACGTCTCACGGCCTGCCGGAAGTGCCGGGCGGCCTGGCGGTGGCCGCCGGCACCGGCCTCGTCCTGGGCGTCGTGGTGACCGTCCTCGACGACATCTCCGAGTCGCTGCGCGACTCCTTCCCCGCAGCCGTACGGAAAGGACAGAGGTGATCATGTCGTATCTCATCGCGGCCGTCGTGCTCGTCGGCGCGCTGTGCCTGCTCGACCTCCTACTGACTGTGGGGCTGATCAGAAGGCTGCGCGCGCAGCAGGCCCCGCGCACGTCCGCTGACGGGTTCGCCGGTGAGGGAATGCTTCCCCCGGGCGCGATCGTCGGGGCCTTCGAGACCCGGACCGTCGACGGCAGCCCCCTGCGCAGCCGCGATCTCGGCACCGGGACCGTCGTGGTGTTCCTGTCCCCCGGTTGTCCTCCGTGCCACGCACAACTGCCGCGAGTGGTGGCCGCGCTGGGAGCGGCTCCTGCGAACCGGGCCGTCGCCGTCGTCGCGGGCGGGATGGACGGGGACCCGGAGACCGAGCAGCTGCTCAAGGAGCTGGGGCCGGTTGCCAGAGTCGTACACGAACCCGGCAAGGGTCCCGTGACCGAGGCGTTCGCGGCCCGCGCCTTCCCCGTCATGTGCCGGGTTCGCGCCGCCGGTGACGAACTCGTGGTGGAGGCGGTGGGCGAGCATGTCCTGCCGACCCCCGTCCCCGTAGCCCAGTGAGGACGGCAGAGGCGTCGTCGCCGGGGCTGCGCCGACTGGCCGGCGTGTTCCGTGCGGCGACGGGCCTTGCCCTCAGGGCGGCTCCCTGGCATCTCGCGGCACTTACGCTCCTCACCGCCCTCGGCGCGATGCTGCCCATCGCCTCCGCGTGGGCGGTCCGGGCAGTGCTGGACCGGCTGGCCGCCGGCAGCGGGCTCGACGCGCTCCTCGTGCCGACCGGGCTGCTTGCCGCCGCGGGAGTCACAGCCGCTGCGGTGTCGCACACCCTGCAGTACGTCCAGGCCCAGACGCAGCGCGCGGCCGGGACGCGTGCCCAGGACTCCCTGTACCGGGCGGTGGACGCCCTGACCGGCCTGAGCAGATTCGAAGACCCATTGTTCCTGGACCGGCTGCGACTGGCCCAGCAAGCCGGGGGCATCATGCCGACGCAAGCGGTCAACAATGCGCTGGGGGTTCTACGCGGGGCGCTCACCATCGGTGGGTTCCTCGGATCGCTGATCGTGCTGAGTCCGCTGCTGGCCACCGCCGTGCTGCTCTCCGGTGTGCCGGTACTACTCGGTGAACTGGTGATGAGCCGTCGTCGGGCGGCGATGTTCTGGGACATCGGCCCCGCGGAACGCCGGGAGCTGTTCTACCTCCAACTGCTGACCAGCACGCAGGCGGCGAAGGAGATAAGGCTGCTGGGCATCGGCAGTTTCCTGCGTGGGCGGATGCTCGCCGAACGCCGTAAGGCCAACGCGGCCAAGCAAGCGGTGGACCGCCAGGAGCTCGTGATCCAGCTCGGCCTCGGGGTGCTCGCGGCGGTGGTCTCCGGCCTGGGCCTGTTGTGGGCGGTCCGGGTCGCGGAGCAGGGCCGCATCAGTATCGGCGGCGTCTCCTTGCTGGTGGCCGCGCTGCCCGCCGTGCAGGCGGCACTCGCCGGACTGGCGAACGAGATCGCCAACGGACACCAGTCGCTCCTGCTCTTCGACCACTACGTCGCGATCCGGGACGCGAAGGACGACTTGCCGGTCAGTACCCACCCCCGGCCGGTGGCCCGCCTCCGGAAAGGCATCGAACTGCGTGACGTCTGGTTCCGCTACAGCCCGGAACACCCCTGGGTCCTGCGCGGGGTGAACCTCACGATTCCTGCGGGCAGCTCCGTCGGACTGGTGGGACTCAACGGAGCGGGAAAGACGACGCTGGTCAAGCTCCTGTGCCGCCTGTACGACCCGGACCGCGGCCAGGTCCTGTGGGACGGGACCGACCTGCGGGCGTTCCACCCCGCCGAGATGCGCAGGCGCATCGGGGCCACCTTCCAGGACTACATGGAGTACGACCTGACCGCCGGAGAGAACATCGGGCTCGGCGACCTGGACCAGCTGACGGAGCAGGACAGCATCGAACGCGCCGCGCGCCTGTCCGGGATGCACGACTCCATAGCCGGCCTGCCCGATGGCTACCGCACGATGCTGAGCCGGACCTTCTTCTCCGAGGAAGACAAGGACGACCCGGGCACCGGTGTCGTCCTGTCCGGCGGGCAGTGGCAACGCCTCGCCCTGGCCCGGTCGTTCCTCCGCGACCACGCCGACCTCCTGATCCTCGACGAGCCCAGCTCCGGGCTCGACGCCGAGGCCGAGCACGAGATCCATCTGCGTCTGCGCGACCATCGAGCAGGCTGCACCAGTCTGCTGATCTCGCACCGGCTCGGCGCCCTCCGGGACGCCGACCTCCTCGTGGTGCTGGAAAACGGCCGGATCAACGAACAGGGCACTCACGATCAGCTGATGCGGGCCGACGGGGCCTACGCCCGGCTGTTCGCGATGCAGGCCTGCGGCTACCGGCCCGAAACACCGGCGACCGCCCTCGACACCTGAGGAGGTGCTCCCATGCAGCCATCCGGCCGACGGCTGTTCCCGTTCGCCGTCGTCGCAGTCGGCACGCCCCTGCTGGGCGTATTGCTGGCACGGCGCCGCTTCGTAGTGATCACTGTCGCCGGTGCCAGCATGGAACCGGCCTACCGAAGCGGCGACCGGGTGCTGGTCCGACGGCTCAGCCGGAGCGGGCGCACCGGCATAGAGAGGGGAGGGGTCGTCGTCGCAACCTGGCGACCGCCCTCCGATGACCCGCCGGGAGAGCCCGCGGAGACGCACGGCGGGCCTCGTCGACCGACCGGCGAGCCACTCGGTGCCCGAGGCTGGATGATCAAGCGCGTCGTGGCAGGCCCTGGCGACCCGGTTCCCGAAGGTCTGGGACCCGCCCTTACCGCTGAGGCCGGTAAGCCCGTACCGCGGGAACGGTTCGTGGTCATGGGCGACAACGCCGCGCACAGCCACGACTCCCGCCACACCGGCTACGTCGAAGGCGGCGACATCCTCGGAGTGGTGATCCGCAGGCTTGAACGCCGCTGGTGAGGGGGGCAGACCGGCACGCGCACGGACAGCGGCGCGGCCGCGAATGTGCCGGGAGTCGGCCGGCGGAGCCGCCCAGCGGATCAAGGGCCGATCGGCCAGACCGGTGTGCCTTCGGCGGCGTGCTCGAACCATGGCAGACCCGGCGTCCAGATCGACGACATCACCAGGGACAGGCTCAAGGCCCTGGCCGATGGGGAGGGCATGTCCATGAAGGACTACCTCGCCAAGGTGGCTGCGGAGAAAGAGCACCAGAGGCTGATAAAACCGGCCCGGGCTGCCATGCCGACGAGTACGGACGGGTCGTTGACGGTGAGGTCGGTGCGGAGGATGTCTTCCTGGCGGGCCAGAAGGCATCGGTAGCGCACGGGTCGCTGTGCGCCACGACTCCGTCCTTGGCGGTGATGTCGCCGGTGCCCGGCGCGTAGTTCTTCCCGGCGTTGTTGTCCCAGACCCCCGAGCCGTTGTTGGACGTAGTGGCCGGCCCGGAAGCGCCGCCCAGGCTGACGGTCTTCTTCACCCAGTCGGTGCAGGCGGCCTCCATCTGCACACCGGGCGCGGTCGTCCGGGTACCGCCGTCCGGCGCGTAATGCAGGTTGTACGCCGACCAGTTCTTGGCCTTCATGTAGTAGAAGACCGTCGCCGTGCTCTCCGTTGCCGGAGCGGGAACGGTGGACGGTGGGCCGGTCTCCGGTATCGCGGCAAGGGAGTCCGAGCAGCCCGGCAGTTGCCACGGCTGCTGCCAGGGGGGCGTCTCGGCAGCTGGCGGAAGGTGCATCTCATTCGTGTCTCCAGGGGAGCGCCGCGGCCGAGCGGCGTCGGCAGCCGACAGCGCAGGCACTCATGGACCACCTGCGAGGTCCCGCCGGAGAACCCTGACGCGCCTCGGGGTTCGGGTGAGCAGTGCATTCCCGAACAGCAAGAGCTGTCGGAATTTTGCTGCATTCTTTTGCGGTCAGGGAGTTGCCTGGGCATGACAGGTACGCAAAGAGCTACGGCGTCGGCAGTTGTGCGGGTGCGGGGGAATGCCGGAATGAGTCGTGATGTTGGGACGTCCATGACATTTTTTGTGGACGTGACCGTCCGGGGCTACGAACTCGACACGCAGGGGCATCTGAACCAGGCGGTCTATTTGCAGTACGCCGAGCACGCGCGATGGGAACTGCTGCGGGCTGCCGGCCTGTCACAGGAGAAGCTGCTGGCCAGCGGCGTCGGGCCGGTGGCCCTCGAGACGACGGTGAAGTTCCTGCGGGAGCTCCGCGGCGGCGACCGGGTGCGGGTGACCTGTCAGTTCGTGTACGGCGAGGGAAAGACGTTCGAGGTCGCGCAGAAGATTCTCAAGGAAGATGGCACAGTCGCGGCGCAGATCACGGGCGTGGCGGGGATGCTCGACCTGACGGCCCGCAAGCTGATCGCCGATCCGGCCGGACATCTCGCCTCACTCGCCGAGAACCCGGACCTGCTCAGCGGCTGACCGGCCGCCCCGCGGCTATGTGGTGCCGGTGGTCGGGCCGGCCTGCTGATACAGCGTCACCACCACACCGTGCACGGGTTGATCTCCGGCGTCCTCCTCGGCTTCGTCGACCAGTCTGGCGAGGGTCTCGCCGAGTTGTTGTGCCTTCGCGGGGCTGAGCCGCAGGTGGCGCAGTGTCAGGTGCGTCTGGGCGGGGGAGTGGTTTAGCTCCTGGGCGACCGCGGCGAACATCGCTGCGGTGCTTGCTTCTTGGGATTCGGCGGCGACGATGCGGCGGGCCGTGCGCCGGTAGTGCTGCTCGGTGCCGCCGCAGACCTGGCGCGTCTCGGTGATGTGGACCAGCCCGGCTTTGCGCAGCACCTTGAGGTGGTGGGCCACATTGCCCTTCTTCGTGTCGAGTTGCACGGCGAGCCCGCTGATGGTGGCGGGTCCGTGACCCAGGGCGAAGAGAAGCCGCTGGCGCAGCGGGTGGGCGAGCGCCGCGAACTGCTCGGGCGTACCGATCTCCTGGATGTCGTCAGGGGGTGGCGGAAAGGGCGGCTGATCACGCATCCCTGAAGTGTCCAACTCTGGACGGCGCATCCGCACCGGGAGGCCACCATCCCGGTCGGTCGCCCGGTCAACCCTGTCTCCGGCACCAACTGGGAGGGCACCGGTGTGCAGCCGGACGTCCTGTGCCTCGCCGCCGATGCCCTCGACCGCGCCCACGCACTGGCCGTTGCCCGGCTGGCGGGCTGGCGGGCTGGCGGGCTGGCGGGCTGGCGGGCTGACGGTCTCGGCCGACCGGTCTGCTGCGGCCGGCCGGCCGGTTCGGTCACGCCTCCTTGACACCAATGTGCGTGCGGTGGTGACCAGGGGCGTCGATCTCGTCGAGCAGGGCGATGGCGAAGTCGCTGCAGGAAATACGGGCGGCAGCGTCGACAGCGGCCGTGGTGTAGCGGCCGGAGCGCGTCCTCCCGTAATCGAAGTCCCCGGCCGGACTGACGACCAGCCAGTCCAGTGCGGTGGCCGCGGTACGCAGCACCGCCGTTCCGGCTGCGTGGCCGTGGCTGAAGGGACGGTACTCCTGAGGGAAACCGGGAGTGTCCATCAACGGGGTTCCGTCGGCGGTCTCCATGGTTGCCGACAGGCCGACGGAGATCAGCCGGGGCACACCGGCCCGCGTCAGCCCGTCGCTGAGAGCGCGGGCGGCGGCCGTGAAGAAGACATCGGGCAGGGCGCCACCGTCGTGGACGGCGGAGATCGCGGCATCGTGCCCGGTCGCGAGGTCGGCAACAGCCCCGACTTCGGTGACATCGCCGGCCACGAGCCGGACGCCCGGACCTTGAAGCTCTCGGTACTTGGCCGGTTCCCGTACGACCGCGGTGACATGATGTCCGCGGCGAAGGGCCTCGCCGACGGCTGCCCGTCCCGCGCTGCCACCTGCGCCGAAGATGATGATCCTGCTCATGTGCCTACCTCGCCTCGCGTCCTGGAATCTCTGTGCCGACGTGCTCGGGCAAGGTAGCCGGACCCGTGGTTACCTCCTGGATACCTCGCTAATGTGGCTCTGTGACCAAGCCGCTGGACCCGGAGATGTTCGACCCGGTCTGTCCGACCGGACTGATGCCGATCCGCGTGGGGGACAAATGGGCCGGGATGATCGTCCAGTGCCTTGAAGGCGGCCCGCGACGTTTCTCCGAGCTACGGATCCCGCTGCGTACGGTCACGCCCAAGGTCCTCACCCAGTCACTCCGGTCGCTGGAGCGTGACGGTTTTGTCGTCCGCACGGTCCGGGCCGGACCGGCACGGTACGTCCAGTACGAACTGACCTCGCTCGGCCGGAGTCTCCTTGAGCTGCTGGACAGCGTGCACGCCTGGGCGGAACTCCACATGGAAGAGGTCATCGAGGCCCGTGAAGCGGCATCACGCTCCGATCGCGCCGGGTGATGCGCGGCCGGACCCGTCGTACGGTGAATCTCAAACTACGAAGAATCTCAAACTACGGTGAGTCTCGTATTATGGGAGACCGGACCAAGCCAGGAAGTGGAGCCATCGTGACCTCAGCCAGCGCCCCAGCCACAAGCGCCGCTGCGGTCGGCGGCCGCTCGCTCGACCACCCCACGCGGGACGAGATCCGCATCGAGACAGTGCTCCACGCACTCTCCGACCCGATGAGGCTGCGCGTGGTCCGCGAGCTGGCCGCCGCCGATGCCGAGCTCACCTGCTCCCGCTTCGACCTGCCGGTGTCCAAGTCGACGACCACGCACCACTTCCGGGTGTTGCGCGAGAGCGGGATCGTCCAGCAGGTCTACCGCGGCACGGCCAAGATGAACGGGCTGCGCCGCGACGATCTGGAGGCGCTGTTCCCCGGGCTTCTGGACAGCATCCTCGATGCCGCGAACCGGCAGGTGCAGCGCATCGGCGAGGACCGATAGCCTCACGGTCCGCCCCGGTCACCGCCATCCGCGGCGCTCAGCAGCCCCGCCCAGTCCGGGATCTTCACCGGCCCCCGGCCCAGCGACCGGCCCAGCACCGCCTCCGCCTGCTCGATGGACAGCCAGCCGTCCCACTCCACCGGGCGCAGCCCCCACGCCCGCAGCGCGGCCACGGGATCGGGTGCCGACGGGCGCCCGGCGAGCAGCGTGGCGTCATCGAGCAACGATGTCACCGTCTCCTTCGCGCACGACCGGTTGGAACCGATCACTCCGGTCGGCCCCCGCTTGATCCATCCGGCGACGTACTCCCCGGGCGACGGCACCCCGTCCCGCAGCACCCGCCCCGCCAGATGCGGCACCGTCCCGCGTGCCGGGTCGAACGGCAGGCCGGGCAGCGGCAGCCCGCGGTAGCCGACGGCCCGCAGCACGAGCTGGGCATCGATGTCCTCGTACGTACCGGCGTCGCGCACGCCCCCGCTGCCGTCCGGCACGGTACGGGCGAACCGCACCCCGGCCACCCGCCCGTCCCGCTCCAGCAGTTCGACGGGGCGCAGAAAGAACCGCAGGTGGATCGTGCGCAGCGGGTCTCCCTCCGCGCCCGCACCTGTGGCGCCGGCCGCGGCCCATCCGCGCAGCACCTCGACATTGCGCCGCGCCGCCGCCGTCAGGGGCAGCGCGTTCGGTGGTGAGGACAGGGCCGGCGCCGACCGGGGGGACGGATCGATGTACGCCGGGTCGAGGGCCAGCTCCGCCTTGTCCACCACCACCCGCGCCCGCGGCAGCGCGCCCAGCTCCCGCAGCTCCTTGGTGGTGAACCGGGCCTGGGAGGGTCCGCGCCTGCCCGCCATGTGGACCTCGCGCACCCGGCTTCCGGCCAGCGCGCCGAGCGCCCGGTGCGGTACGTCGGTGGGGCGCAGCTCCTCCGCGCTCCGGGCGAGAATCCGCGCCACGTCCACCGCCACATTGCCGACCCCGATCACCACGACCGAACGGGCCTGCAGCGCAAAGCTGTTGGCGGCGGCGTCGGGGTGCGCGCTGTACCAGGAGACGAACTCGGTCGCGGAGCAACTGCCGGGCAGGTCCTCGCCGGGGATGGCGAGGCCGCGGTCGGTCGCCGCCCCGACGCAGTACACGACCGCCTGGTAGAGCTCGCCGATCCGTTCGGACGGGATCCCGTCGCCGCCCACCTCGACATTGCCGAGGAAGGTGATCCGCTCGTGCTCCAGGACGGTCCGCAGACTGTTCTGCAGCGATTTGATCTTCTCGTGGTCGGGGGCGACGCCGTAGCGCACCAGGCCGTACGGGCAGGGGAGACGGTCCAGCACATGGACGTGGACATCGGGCACCCGGTCCTGCTCGACCAGAGCCTGGGCGGTGTAGACCCCGCTGGGACCGGAGCCGACGACGGCGACACGGAGCACGGCGCACCTCTTCCCGCAGGATGCCTCCAGCATGGCACCGGTGGGCGGGGCAGGGGAGAGGCGCGCCCGGGGTGCGGTCAGGACGACATCGCGCGCATTCTGTCGATCTCCACCGTCTGCTGGGCGACGACGTCCCCGGCCATCTCCTCGACCTGCACATTGTTCCCCTGCGAGAGCACCTCCGTCGCCATCGTGATCGCTCCCTGATGGTGGGTGATCATCAACTTCAGGAAGAGCGTGTCGAAGGCCGCGCCGTCCGCCGTCCGCAGCTGATCCAGCTGCGCCGGGGTCGCCATTCCGGGCATCGCCGAGTGATCGTGGCCGCTCTTGCGCTTCTCTCCGCGATTGTGTTTGAGCCATCCCTCCATGGCACCGATCTCCGGCTTCTGGCCAGCGGTGATGCGCTCGGCGAGCCGCTTGATCGCGGTGGATTCGGAGCGGGCGGGGACGAGGCCGGTCAACTCCAGCGCCTGGGCGTGGTGTTGGATCATCATCTGTACATATCGGAAGTCGGCGGAGTTGGGGGTGTCGTCCCCGGCGGCCTTCGCGGCCTCCTCGGCGGACAGGGTCCGCGCGGGCTCTCCCGGTTTCCCGGGCGCCACAACCGAAGGCCCCCCGCCCGCCTGCGCCTTCGTGCGGTTGTCACCGTCCCCCTCATCGCATGCGCCCAGGGTGAGAACGGCGGACATGACGGCCACGGCGAGAACAGATCTGCGTACACACATGGTCCGACGGCGGATCAACAAATGGACCTCCATTGCCATATGGGGCGGTTGCGAACCGTCCTAACACGCTTCCGCGCGACAGCGATCAGAAACTTTCATTACGTCTCTGTTGCCATCTGTTGGGATACCTGTGGGGAGGACGATACTGCCGGTGTCCGTGAACCGTTCAACTACGTACGGATGCATGGGAGGACGCAGTGATTTCGTTGCACACGAGCGCGGCGCGGCGCAGACGTCTGGGTGTGGCCGTGGCAGCCGCCGGGCTGCTGGCCACGCTGCTGACGGCCGGACCCGCGGCCGCGATGCCCGACCCCGGCGATACGGCCACCGCCCGTACCGATGTCTCCGCCGCCCAGGAGGCCGAAGCCACGGCCGCCATCAGCAGCGGCGAGATACCCGGCGTGGACGAGATCGTCCACAGCAGCAACATCACCCATCTGGCCAACGTCCCGAAGGACGCACTCAAGGGGCTGAACACGGACCTGGCCTTCCAGGGGAAGTACGCCTTCGCAGGAAACTACGACGGCTTCCGGATCTACGACATCAGCAATCCGAAGTCCCCGAAGACGGTCGCTCAGGTCCTCTGCCCCGGATCGCAGAACGACGTCTCGGTCTCTGGAAACCTGCTCTTCCTGTCCACCGACTCCTCGCGCAGCGACAACTCCTGCACCAGCACCACCCAGCCCGCCACGGAGAAGTCCTCCTGGGAGGGCATGAAGGTCTTCGACATCAGCGACAAGCGCAACCCGAAGTATGTCGCCGCTGTCGAGACCGCCTGTGGATCGCACACCCACACGCTGGTCCCCGAACGCAAGAACGTATACGTGTACGTCTCCTCGTACTCGCCGCGCGACACGTTCCCGGACTGCCAGCCGCCGCACGACGGGATCTCCGTCATCAAGGTGCCGCGCAACGCACCCGAGAAGGCCGCGGTCGTGAACTTCCCGGTGCTCTTCCCGGACGGCGGCAACCCGGGCGCCCCGACCAACCCGGGCGTCTCCAAGACGACCGGCTGCCACGACATCACGGTGCTTCCCTCGAAGGACCTGGCTGCCGGTGCCTGCATGGGCGACGGTCTGCTGTTCTCCATCAAGGACCCGGAGAACCCGAGGATCATCGACCGGGTGCAGGACAACGTGAACTTCGCGTTCTGGCACTCCGCGACGTTCAACCAGAAGGCCGACAAGGTCGTCTTCACCGATGAACTCGGCGGTGGTGGCGCAGCCACCTGCAACGAGGAGATCGGCCCGAAGCGCGGCGCCGACGGCATCTACGACATCGTCGGCAGGGGAGACCACCGCAAGCTGGTCTTCCGCAGCTACTTCAAGATCGACCGTCCGCAGGCCGACACGGAGGTCTGTGTCGCCCACAACGGTTCGATCATCCCGGTCAAGGGCCGCGACCTGATGGTTCAGGCCTGGTACCAGGGCGGAGTCTCGGTGTGGGACTTCACCGACTCCTCGAAGCCGAAGGAGATCGGCTACTTCGAGCGCGGCCCCGTCAGCACGGACGCGGTCACCACGGCCGGCCCCTGGTCGGCGTACTACTACAACGGCTACATCTACTCCAACGACATCGCCAAGGGCTTCGACGTCCTGAAGCTCGACGACCGGCGGACCGACGCGGCGAAGCGGGTGCGGCTGGACGAGCTCAATGTTCAGACGCAGCCGGACTACTTCGACCGCTGATCCGGCCGGTTCATCCGATCGGCCGACACCATCCTGCTCCACCGTGCACCGCGCGTCCCGCCGGGCGGATCCCCCGCCCGGCGGGACGCCGCAATCGATGCCTGCTTCAGGCGGCCGTCCTGGCGCTCCCGCCGGTCGCCGCGGCCCACTCCACGAGCAGCCGCTGGTACTGCTCCTCGTCCTCCGGGGACAGGCAGCCACCGGAGCGCTGCCACAGGTCACGAATCTCTTTGTTCACCACGGCGGCGGTACGCACGGAATCGGAGGAGTACGGAGAACGGGACATGCATACAGGCTAAGGCCCCGATGTGACAATCCGACCCATTGGGCGTCAGGGACATCTCTCACATGTCTCTCAGGCAACCCCCGGCGCCAGTCCCAGCATCCGCAGCCCATCGGGCCGCTCCTCCACCGGAAGATGCTGCACAAAGCGCACGTCACAGCCCAGTGCCGCCGCCCCGCCGTCCGCGCGCCGCTCGTCGCCGACCATCACCACATCCGTCGGATCCTGCCCTATGAGTGTGCAGGCCGTGTGGAAGATCCGTGTGTCCGGCTTCTGGACGCCGTGCTCGTACGACAGAACGTAGGCGTCGATCAGGGCGTCCAGGCCGTGTGCCCGGAAGACCGGCCGCAGGTCCCAGCCGATGTTGCTGACCACACCGATACGGGTGCCGCTCTCGCGCAGCGCACCGAGCACTTCCGCCGCGTCCGGATAGGGCTGCCAGGCGGCAGGTGATCTGTGTCGCTCGTACAGCGCGTCGTACAGCCCCGGATCCGGCAGGGCCACCTGGCGGGCCAGTCCCGTGTACGCCTCCCGGTGGAGTTCCGCGCTCTCGTCGCGGGTGGCCCACACGGAGGCGAGGCGGGCAGGAACGTGCTGGGGAGGCGGGCCGCCCGGCAACGCCCCGGCGGCCTCGAGCGCCCGCGCGTACCGCTCGAAGTCGGCCGCTGCCACCGTCACCTCCCGCTCGGCGAGGACCGCACGCAACCAGGACCGGACCGATTCGATACGGAAGAGGGTCCCGGAGAAGTCGAAGAGCACACCCTTGATCTGCATGGACGCGATCCTTCCCGGTTCAGGAGCGCCGCGGCAAGGCCCGCCTGCTGCGCCCCTCGTACCTGGCGAACCCGGCGACGGAGAACCCGACCAGGGCCGCCCCCAGCAGCCAGCCGCCCAGGACATCGCTCATCCAGTGCACCCCCAGGTAGAGCCGGGTGACGCCCACCCCGACCACCGACACCCATGCCACCACCAGCGCCGTCCGCCACATCCGGGGTTCCGTACCGTGCCGTCGCAGCAGCCAGAGCAGCAGACCGCAGGTCACCGTCACCGTCATGGCGTGACCGGAGGGGAACGCCGCGTAGTGGGCGGAATCCACCGGGTCCGGCCAGTGCGGCCGCTCCCGGCCGACCGCGGACTTCAGTCCCTGCTGCAGGAGAGTCGCCAGTGCGCTCGTCGCTGCCACCCACACCGCGAGCGCCCGCGCCCCGCGCCACCACAGCACCACCACGGCCACCGCGATCAGGGCGCGCATGGTCCATGGATCCCACACCCAGTCGGTCAGGATCCGGTTCGCGTGGACGAGTCCGGGTTCGGTGACCGCCCTTCGGTGCAGGGCGTCCGCGACCGTACGGTCCAGTGTCATGAGCGGCGACCAGCGCACGGCGACCAGGATCAGCAGGACCAGGGCAGCAGACGCGCAGACCACGGCTGTGCCGAAAGGTGTGACGCCGGAACGGGTGCGGGCCGGTGGGGCGAGCGGCGGGGAGGGCATGAGGCGATCTTCGCGGACGGTCCGCACACCCGGCTATCCCAGTGCGCTGAGTCCCGGAATGAATGCCACCATGAGCGGAACCACCGGCACCAGAGCGGCCGCCGCGGTCAGCCGGAGCCGACGGCCCGCCGTGAGCCGCTCCACCGGGGTCAGCAGCCGGTTCACCCGCAGCGGCAGCTGAGCGTCCGGCGCCGGGCACGGGCCGAACACGCCACGGTCCTCGTTGAGTTCCACCAGGGCCAGAGCGATCGTCAGCCGTCCGAAGCGCCTGGACGCCACATCGTCCGCGGCCAGTTCGACCAGCCGGTGCATCTCGTCGCGGAAGGCCGCGAACACCGGCACCTGCGGGAACCCGATCGCGAGTGCGCCGGAACAGTGCAGCAGCCAGTCGTGCCGGGCCCTCGCGTGTCCCTGCTCATGGGCCAGCACCGCATCCAGCTGACGGCCTTTCAGGCGACCAAGTGCCGCCGTGGTGATGACCAGTTGAGGCGCGGCCCCCGGCAGCCACCAGACATCCGGACGCTCTCCCTCCAGCACGACGAGCCGACCGCTGCCGGGCTCCTCGCCGGGCATCAGCGGGGAACGCACCAGCAATTCGGTGCGCCGTCGCCTGCGACGCACCTGGGCTCGGTGGATCTCCCGGGTCAGCATCGCCGCGGTCCACACCCCTCCGAGCGCCAGCAGCACGGCCATGGCCGCAGACCACCGCCCGTGCCCGCCCAGCGCATACGCCTCCACCACGGCACGCGGCGCCGGTGCGAACACATGTCCGCGCACCGCCTGCCAGGCCGCAGCCGCACTGAACGTCATGGAGAGCGCGAAGGAGAGCAGTACCGCGGCCACCACGCACTGCCAGACCCACAGCGCAACGACGGGCTCACGCTCCGGCCAATCCGCCCGCGCCATCAGACGTGGGGTCACGACGGCGGCCAGTGCACCGAGCAGCAGCAGCGCGAGGGAGACCAACATGGCGTCAGCCTATGAGCGGTGCGGTAGCCACGGGTATGGCTGTGCACGGCAAGTGATGCACACCACGGTTTGGCCTGCCTTCTGTCTCACAGAGTGAGCAGCATGGCGAACATGGCTATCCCCATCGTCAGCCGACAGGCGAGAGCCAGCTCGGGCCATGCGCCCGGGCCACCCCCGACCGGCCCACCAGCGCTCCCCGCCGCACTGGCCACCGGTATCAACCGGGCTCCCGAACGCAGCACATACACCGCGTAGTAAGCCAGCAGCAGTCCGGTCAGCAGAGGTATGCCCCCGGCCGTCACCGCGACATCATGGCCCGTGTGTCCACCGTGCTCGCGGTGCGCCCCTCCACCGCTCGGTGCCATCGTCAGCGCCATGTAGACCATCGCCGACGACCCGACCAGATGGTGCAGATGGTGCGTGCTGCGCCGGGAGAACCACAGCGCGCGCAACGAGGCCGCGCCGAACAGCACCGCGTACACTGCCCACCCCCACGCAGGTGGTGACACGACGGCGGCCGGCACGGCCATTGCGGCCATGCCGAAGCCCATCAACGCCTCCGCGCGCGCCGTCCTGCGCCCCTCCCCGGTCTCTCTGCGCGTGCGCAGCAGGCAGTACGCGCCCGTCACTCCGCACAACGCCATCAGCAGCCAGCCGGACATCGCCGGTCCGTGCACTGCGCCCCTCCCCCCTGGACGTACGACGTCGGTCCCTCCTAGTCGATGCCCGGGCCCGGACCGTCGTACGCGGCGCACTGAGGTACACGGGGAGCGCGCGGAGGGGGTGTTTACTGCCGCGCCGTGTGCTCCCGCCGGCTTGGTCAGCCGATCGTGAAGGACTTGAAGGTGCGTGACCGGTCGGTGATGGCGCGCTCGGCGGGGAGCCGTTCCTGCTGCCTGCGGGCACCGCCCATGGCGGCAATGCCGCACCGGCACGGCCGGCCGGCCGCATCCGCACACGCCTCGCCCTTCCGCAGCCCTCCGTCCGCAACCCCACCGGACGCAGCGTGGACGAGCACACCCGCCGTGCCTGGGCCGCCGTACTGGCCGAACAGGGCCTGTACGCCGTGGCGGACACCGCCTGCGCGGAACTGTCCCCGCACCACGACGCCGCACCGGCTCCCTCGTCGCTCAACTGCCGCCCGCCGCCGTCATCGGCACCCTGCCCAAGACTGCGCGGAGAGAAGACGCGCCGCGCACGGACTGCGCACCGGCACTTCTACGGGCGGTAGCGCAGTGGATGGTCCTCCGGTACCTCCACCACGACGATCCTGTGCCCGTCCGGATCGCGGATCCACATCTCGACGAGCCCCCACGGCTCGCGCACCGGCGGCCGCAGCACCTCGACGCCACGGGCCGACACCTCTTCGTGAGCTGCCCGGACGTCCGCGACCTGCAGCCACAGTTCGAGGCCGGGCGCCGGGGGTGCGGTGGCGCGCCCGGAGACCTCCAGGAAGCCGCCGCCGAGGAAATAGACCGTCCCCCGCTCGGGGCCGGTGCCGAACTCCCGGTAGACGGGCAGGCCGAGGGTCTGGCCGTAGAAGATCCGTGACCGCTCGGGATCGGCCGGACGCAACAGGATCCGGCTGCTCAGCACATGAACCATGCGCCAAACTCTAGGTCCGGAACACGCGGGTTACGCTGCTCCGGCACGGCCACAGCAGAGAAACGGAGAGCCACCACCATGGACATAGCCCCTGCCGAGGACTCGGGACAGCTGACCTTCCGCGACGCGGCCGACGCCGATGTGCCCGCACTCGTGACGCTGATCGAGTCGGCGTACCGCGGGGACTCCAGCCGGGCCGGATGGACCACCGAGGCGGACATCCTGCAGGGGCAGCGGACCGACCCGGACGGCGTCCGCGAGGTCGTCGAAGCGCCCGGCAGCCGACTGCTCGTGGTGGAGCGCGACGGTGCGCTCATCGCCTGCTGCCAGCTCGAACACCGCGGTGACGCCGCCTACTTCGGGATGTTCGCGGTCCGTCCCGAGCTGCAGGGAGCCGGTCTCGGCAAGGTGATCATCGCCGAGGCCGAGCGCACCGTCCGCAAGAGCTGGGGGGTGACCGAGATGCACATGACCGTGATCTCGGTGCGCGAGGAGCTGATCGCCTGGTACGAGCGCCGCGGCTACCGCCGTACGGGAAAGCTCAGCCCGTTCCCGTACGGCGACGATCGCTTCGGCATCCCGCAGCGCGACGATCTCACGTTCGAGCTGCTGATCAAGGACCTGGTCTGACCGGGCCGGCAATCAGGCGGTGAAGCGGCCGGCGCGGCGGATCTCCGGGTAGTCGGTGGTCGCGCCGTCCAGTCGCAGGGCGCGTACCAGCCGCAGATGGTCCTGGGTGTTCACCACCCAGCCGATGACCTTCAGCCCTTCGGCGTGCGCCTGCTCGACCACCTCCAGGGTGAGGCGGCGGATGTTCAGCGCCAGTGTCGCCGCACTCACCGCCTTCGCCCGGTCCACCACATCGCTGCGCCAGCGGCTCGCGATGAGTACGGTCCGAACCCCCGGCACCAGTCGGGCGATCTCGGCGACCGCCTCGTCGTGGAACGACGACACCTCGACCCGGTCGACGAGACCGCGTCGCAGCATCACTTCCGACAGGGCGCGGGCCGCGGCCACATCCTTGATCTCAGCCTGAACGGGGGACCGTACGGCGTCGAGCACCTCCTCGAAGACCGGCACGCGCTCGCCCTGCCCGGCATCGAGTTCGCGCAGCTCCGACAGGGTCTTCTCGGCGATCGGACCGCTGCCGTCCGTCGTACGGTCCACATCGGCGTCGTGCATGACGGCCAGCGCGCCGTCCTTGCTCAGATGAAGGTCCAGTTCGATGGCGTCCATCCCGGCCTGCTCCGCATGGACGAACGACCGCAGGGTGTTCTCCGGCTCGACACCCATCACTCCGCGATGACCGATGGTGAGAAAAGACAAGGCAACTCGCTTCCGTCGACGGCGTCTTCCCGCGTGCGTCTCCTACCCACGAGGCACTACGGCATTACGGCAATTCGGCAGCCTAATGGCCCACCCCCGAGAGAGAGGCGCTCGGACGAGGGGGAGTGGCGCCGTGTCCCCTGGACGTCGGCGGCACCGAGCAGGAACCCGGTGATGACGGCTGCGACAAGAACGGCACGGATACTCACGCGGCGGATCTCCAGAGGTGGTGCGAAGGGTGGATGCCGTCCGTCCTACCGGCGGGCGGCCGTGCCGGGCGAGCTGTGTCACTCGTGCGTGGGCGCGCCCTCCATGACCTGACCGCTCATGTGTGCGAGGCCGGAGGCGGCGGCACCTTCCACAATGGGTCCGGCCGATGGAAGCGTTCGCAGGGAAGGTTCTGCGCAGGAAGAATCGCGGTGGCCATGGGGGGTCGGCAGGATAATTTTCTGGGGCCCACTTGTCCGAAGGAACCGTGGATGGATACGGTTGCTTGACGCGAGGTTCTCCTGTGGAGGAAGTGTTATGACGGAAATTCTTGTGCACGACGTCGCCGCAGGCGACATACCTACGGATCAGCGGGTGGTCGATCATCCCGCCTGGCCCGCGCTCAAGAATGCCGTGGAGGAGATCCGCCCCTGGCAGTCGAAGGACGGTTCCATCGACTTCGACGCCGAGGGCGCGCCGTCCCGGGCGGCTGCCCGGGCGACGCTGGATCGCGTGATCGCCGCGGTCGAGGAGCTCTCCCCGCTGCTTCCGCACGACGACGCCTACCACCGTGCCCTTGTCATGGACCTGGGTCGCTGGGCCACGGACGGCTTCGGTGTGCCGGACTTCCTCGACTCGCTGCTCGCCTTCCAGCCGGCCAAGGACCGCACCGACGGACTCCAGCACCTGGTCGTCTTCGCGATGTACACACAGAACGGCAACCCGGACCGCAACCTCGAAGCGGTTGTGCTGCGGATGGTCTGGCCCGAGTGGCTGGCCGAGATCGAAGCCACCCGCTACGACAACCCGTTGTTCTGCGGCATCACCTTCGAGGGCTTCACCCCGGGATACGACACCAACTCCGCTGTGCTCTTCCCGGAGACCGTCGCCGTGCGCGAGGCCCCCGAGCGCTTCAGCTGGGGCGGAATCTTCTGCGACCGTGAGGCCGCCCGCTTCCGCCGGGTCACCGAGGCGTCGGTCGATCTGCTCGGCGTCGAGCTGCCCGACGACATCCGCGAGATGGTCGGTGACCAGCAGCGTTGCGAGCAGGCCTTCGTTCTCTGGGACATGATCCACGACCGGACGCACAGCCACGGCGACCTGCCGTTCGACCCCTTCATGATCAAGCAGCGCCAGCCGTTCTGGATGTACGGGCTCGAAGAGCTGCGCTGCGACCTCACCGCCTTCAAGGAGGCCGTGAAGCTGGAGGCCGACGGCTTCCCGCAGGGCCGCGATGTGCAGTACGCCGTGCTGTTCGACCGGATGTTCCGCTTCCCCGTCACCGGCGAGCGCGTCCGCAACTACGACGGCCTCGGTGGCCAGCTGCTCTTCGCGTACCTCCACAAGCACGACGTGATCCGCTGGACCGACAACACGCTGAGGATCGACTGGGACCGTGCCCCGCAGGTCACCAACCAGCTCTGCACCGAGATCGAGAAGCTCTACCGCGACGGCATCGACCGCCCCAAGCTCGTCCACTGGTTCGCCGCGTACGACCTGGTCTCGACCTACCTCGCCCCGCACCCGGGCTCCCGCTGGGCCAAGGGCCCGGACGCGCTGGATCTCTCCCAGCCGCCGCGGAAGCTCGTGGACGACGTGCTTCCGGACGAATTTCCCCTGAGCATGTTCTATGAGGCACTTTCCAAGAAGCTGAAGAACGTGATTGCCTCGACCAAGGGGATCACCGCCGCGGATGCCGAGCGGGCAGCCGCGTGAGCGCCGGGCACAAGGAGGCGGTGGCCATGAACGGAAACGGCAAGGGCAACGGGAGCGGTGCTCTCGAAGGCGCCGTGGTCGCGGTCGCCGGGGCCGCGGGCCCGGCCGGCCGGGCGACCCTGCTGAGGCTCGCCGAGGCCGGTGCGACCGTCGTCGCCTCCGACGCCGATGCCACCCGCCTGGCCGAGGCGGTCGACGCCGCCCGCTACGCCCACGGCGGCGCCACGGTCACGGGTGACACCGTCGATCTGCTGGACCTCGCTGCCGCCCGCGAATGGGCGGACAAGACGGAGAAGGAATTCGGCCGGATCGACGGCCTGGTCCACCTCGTAGGCGGCTGGCGCGGCAGCGCCACCTTCGCCGAGACCGACCTTGCCGACTGGAACCTGCTGGAGAAGCTGCTGATCCGCACGGTCCAGCACACCTCGCTGGCCTTCCAGGAGGGTCTGCAGCGCAGCGACCGGGGTCGCTATGTACTGATCAGCGCGGCCGGGGCGAGCCAGCCCACCGCGGGAAACGCAGCTTACGCCGCGTCGAAGGCGGCGGCCGAGGCCTGGACGCTCGCGCTCGCGGACTCCTTCCGCAAAGCGGGGGGCGACGAAGGGCCCAGGACCGCGGCTGCGATCCTGATCGTCAAGGCACTGGTGCACGACGCGATGCGCGCCGAGCGCCCCAATGCGAAATTCGCGGGCTTCACCGACGTCAAGGAGCTGGCCGATGCCATCGCCGGCGTCTGGGACCGGCCCGCCCCGGAAGTGAACGGAAAGCGCCTGTGGCTGACCCCACAACCGTAAGGACCGACGCGCGACGCCACCACGACCCGCAGGTACGCGGCTTCGCCAGTGACAACTACGCGGGCACGCACCCGGAGATCCTCGCGGCCATCGCCCTTGCCAACGGCGGTCACCAGATCGCCTACGGCGAGGACGACTACACCGAGCATCTCCAGCGTGTCATGCACAGTCACTTCGGCTCGGCCGCCGAAGCCTTTCCGGTCTTCAACGGAACCGGCGCCAACGTCGTCTCCCTCCAGGCGATGACCGACCGCTGGGGCGCGGTGATTTGCGCCGAGTCCGCCCACATCAACGTCGACGAGGGCGGTGCCCCGGAGCGGGTGGGCGGCCTCAAGCTGCTCACCGTGCCCACCCCGGACGGCAAGCTCACGCCCGAGCTCATCGACCGGCAGGCGTACGGCTGGGACGACGAGCACCGTGCCATGCCGCAGGTCGTGTCGATCGCCCAGAACACCGAACTGGGCACGGTCTACACCCCCGACGAGATCCGCGCCATCTGCGACCACGCCCACGGCCACGGAATGAAGGTCCACCTGGACGGGGCCCGGATAGCCAACGCCGCGGCGTCGCTGGACGTACCGATGCGTACGTTCACCAACACCGTCGGCGTCGACGTCCTGTCCTTCGGCGGCACGAAGAACGGGGCGATCTTCGGCGAGGCCGTGGTCGTCCTGAACCCGGACGCCGTCCGTGCCATGAAGCACCTGCGCAAGCTGTCGATGCAGCTCGCCTCGAAGATGCGCTTCGTCTCCGTACAGCTGGAGGCGCTGCTCGCCGGAGACCTCTGGCTGCGCAACGCCCGGCACGCCAACGCCATGGCCCAGCGGCTCGCGGAGGGCGTGCGCGCGGTGGACGGCGTGGAGATCCTCCACCCCGTCCAGGCCAATGCCGTCTTCGCCCGGTTGCCGCACGAGGTGAGCGAGCGGCTGCAGAAGCGCTTCCGCTTCTACTTCTGGGACGAGGCCGCCGGTGATGTGCGTTGGATGTGCTCCTTCGACACCACGGAGGACGATGTCGACGCATTCGTCCTTGCATTGAAGGAAGAGATGGCGAAGTAACCCTAGCTGAATAAGTATGCGGTCGACCGGAAAATCATTGACACCCGGTCGGCCGCTTACCTACGCTCGGCGGCCATGGAGCTGATCCAGCAAGTCCCGGGACTTTCCGCCTATCTCGCCGCTGATGAGGTCATCGACCACGAGCATCCGCTGGTGCGGGATGCGGTCGCCGATCTCCGCAGCAATACCACCGATGTATAGGCATACGCGGCCGCCGCGTACGCTTTCGTGCATGACGCCATTCCGCACTCCGTCGACTCGGGCGACATGCGGGTCGCCCGGTGCGCCTCCGACGTCCTCGCGACGCGCAATGGCATCTGCCACTCCAAGTCCCACGCTCTGGCCGCCCTCCTCCGCGCGGCCGGCATCCCGACGGCCCTCTGCTATCAGAGGCTCGGCGATGAGGACGGGGATCCGGTCCCGTGCACGGGCTGATCGCGGTTCGGCTGCCCGGCCGCGACCGCTGGGACCGTCAGGCCCCCCGGGGCAATAAGCCGGGCGTCGACGCCCACTTCTCGCTCGACGAGGAGCGGCTGGCATGGCCCGTCCGCCCGGAGTTCAATGAAGTGGACTATCCAGTACTCTATGCGGCACCGCATCCGGCGGTACTGCGCGGCCTCCGGTCCGCCGAGGACCGCCCGCAGCTGTGGCGCACGCTCCCCACAGCGCTCTGAGATCCTGTCCCGAGGCAAGGCAGCCGATGGCCCTGGCGTTCACCCTCGCCGACGGCGAAAGCACCCTCGCCCCCGCCCTCAGCCACCTCGCCGTCGAAGCGCGCAGCCTGGTCAACGGGCCAGCGACGACGACAGCCGGGCCCTGCTGGACGAGGCGGCTCGACGGCCGGGCCCCGCACGAGGCCCCCCACCTCGCCGCCCGGCGCGACACCTGCACCGCCTTCGGCGCCAAGCCCTCCCGCACCCGCAACTCCGCCGAAGCCCTGGTCCGGCGTGTGCTCACCGACGCCGGGCTGCCGCGCATCAATCTCCTGGTCGACCTCTACAACGCCATCGGCGTCGCCCATCCGATTCCGGTCGGCGGCGAGGACACCGACCGCATCAACGGCACCATGCAGCTCGTACGTTCCACCGGCCAGGAGCCTTTCGCCACCGTCGCGGGCAGCGAGGAGACCGTGGAGCACCCCGAGCCCGGCGAAGTCGTCCGGTACGACGACGAGGGCGTCACCTGCCGTCGCTGGAACTGGCGACAGGGCGTGCGCACCCGGCTCACCGAGGAGTCCGTGAACGCGGTATTCCTGCTGGAGCGCCTCGCGCCCATGACGATCGGCGAACTCGAAGCCGCAGGCGCCGAACTCGTCGAATGGCTGGAGAAGCTGAGCCCCGGGGCGCGGATCACCGTCGGCACCCCGGAGTGATGTTCCGGTCGTGGCCGTGAGCCGGCCGCGTCAGCTCTTCTCGCGCACCTCGGCGGGCGTCGGAGCCGTACCGCCGAGGTGTGAGGGCACCCACCAGGTGTCGCTCGCGTCCTTCGGACGCACGGGATAGGCGCGCTGAGCCGCTTCGAGGAGCTCCTGGGCTCGCTCCCGCAGTCGCCGGGTGATCGCGCCCGCGTACTGGTCGGTGGGTGCCTCCACCGGCTCGCCGACCCGGATCGTCACCGGAATGTGGTTGCGCTTGAAATTGCGCGGCCGGCCCTTGGTCCACAATCGCTGCGTCCCCCACAGCGCCATCGGGATCAGCGGCACGCCGGCCTCTTGGGCCAGCCGGGCAGCGCCCGACTTGAAGCTCTTCAGCGTGAACGACTCCGAGATCGTGGCCTCGGGGAACACGCCGACGATCTCGCCGGAACGCAGCGAGGCAAGGGCGTGCGCATATGCGTCCTCGCCCTGCTTGCGGTCGACGGGGATGTGCTTCATGCCGCGCATCAGCGGGCCCGAGACCTTGTGCCGGAAGACCGATTCCTTCGCCATGAAGCGGACAAGACGCTTCTGCGGCAGCGCTGCGAGCCCGGTGAAGATGAAGTCCAGATAGCTGATGTGGTTGCTGACCAGAACCGCGCCACCGGTCTTCGGGATGTGCTCGGAACCCTGAGTGTCGATCTTCAGGTCCAGCGCCTTGAAAAACGTGAGAGCGGCGCCGATGACCGGCCGATAGACGAGTTCTGCCATCTGGAGAAGACCCTTCTTCAGCGCCTGAGGAGGGTTCTCCCGGCGGAAGTTACGCAGCCGTAGGTTTTCGGCATTGCGCCGATCGTGCCCCATGCGCGACGCGGTGGCCAGTCTCCGAGGGCGTGGGCCGCGAGATTCTCGTCACGTGGAACCGCCGGGAATGTCTTGGTACCCGGTGGTGCTGACCCCTTGCGAAGAGCTCTGACAGGAGGCCGAAGGTGGACGGGCACACACACGAGGGAACGCTGGACGCGGCCCAACTCGGCGCGGAATTGGGGGAGCGGGCAACCCTTGTGCAGTTCTCCAGCGCGTTCTGTCAGCCCTGCCGGGCCACCCGCCGCACCCTCGTCCAGGTGGCGCGAATGGTGGACGGCGTCGCCCATGTCGAGATCGACGCCGAGGCGCATCTCACTCTCGTGCGCGAGCTGGAGATCAGCCGGACGCCGACCGTACTGGTTCTCGACGCCACCGGCCGGATCGTCCGCCGGGCCGTCGGGCAGCCGCGCACCGTCGACGTCGTCGCCGCATTGGGACGCGCGATGTGACGGAGGGTGATGCATCTCCCACATTGCGGAACGCTCTTGACTGCCCCCACCGGGCATCGTCAGTCTGACGCTATGCCGCCAGAACTCCTTCTCTACGGCCGGGTCCATGTGGATCTCGCCCGCAATGCGAGTGCGCGTTGTCCGGGTGCCTGAGCAACCACGGCCCCGTAAGCATCCTCCGCAGAAGGACACCTCCATGACGGCTTCGCCCGAGCTCGGCACCTCCCGCACGGCATCCCCCGAACTCCTCCGCTCGGTCTTCCGGCAGCACGCCGCCGGTGTGGCAGTGATCACTGCCGCAGGTGACCGGCCGGTCGGATTCACCGCAACCTCCCTCAACTCCGTCGCTGCCGAGCCGCCGCTGATCTCCTTCGGTGTGGGGACCTCGTCCTCCAGTTGGCCGGTCGTGGCCGAGGCCGGACACGTCGGCGTCCACATACTCGGTGAGCACCAGCAGGAGCTGGCCGCCACCTTCGCCCGCAGCGGAGCCGACCGGTTCGGCCCGTCCACCTATTGGCGCAGTGGGCCCGAAGGCGTGCCGGTGCTCGACGGGGTGCTGGCGTGGCTGGTCTGCCGCGTCGTGGCCCGGGTTCCGGCGGGGGACCACCGGATCGTGATCGCGGAGGCCGTGGTCGGCGACCCGGCCGGAGGCGGTCGCCCGCTGCTGTATCACCAGGGCCGTTTCACCTCTCTGAGGGGCTGAGAACTCCCAAGCGGCACAAGGGTGCCGCACGTTGGCCAGATCACAGTTCCAAGCGCTTGCTCACGGGGGAAGCACTGGGTGTACTGACTAGTAATATTTCCTTCGGAGCGTCGGTCGCCCCGACCGGAAACCGCCCCATCAGGCGCCTATGCTGCGTGCAACAAGGCAGCCCAGAAATGACGATGCAGTAGGAGAGCCGGCGTGAGCTTGAGGATCGTTGTCTGTGTGAAGTACGTGCCCGACGCCACCGGCGACCGGCACTTCGCCGATGACCTGACGCTGGACCGTGAGGATGTCGACGGTCTGCTGTCGGAGCTCGACGAGTACGCGGTGGAGCAGGCGCTGCAGATCGCGGA